>NZ_JBAKAN010000001.1:0-1922512 GCF_038154905.1 Algibacter sp. TI.3.09
GTGGGAGAGTAGGTCGTTGCCTTTTTTAATCCTCAACATTTATTTGTTGAGGATTTTTTTTGTAATAAACTCAACGTAAAGAATCAATGGTAATGTGTATTGAATGAGCTGTTTACGATTTAAATAGACTTTTTTTATTTTCTTCAATATAAGATGGCTGTATAATTTTTGAATATTGATTACAAGCTAAGTAATATATTAAGTGTTAAGCTTATTATGTTTTGTTATACTACTGTTTAAAAAGTAATAAGATTGTTTACTTTAGAATGCATGAATTATATGAAATAATGATATTCTTAGTTATACTTCCGCGTAAGCGATATTGTTCTGTTTGTTCAGGGAGAGTTTTATAAGGATAGTACGATACCTTAAGTAACTGTATTAATAAATATAAGGAAGGTAGTTTTGTTTAATATATTTAGATATATTTAAATTCAAGGGATTTAGTATCTAGATCTTTGGTTTTCCTGTCAGTTAAGCATATAGGCTTATATATGAATTCTTGATGTATAGAGTCTACCAAGGGTATCTAAATCTATTTATAATACTGTTCTTTGTAGTAGAAGTTTTAAGATTAAACTTAAATTGACTTTATTTAATACGTTTTGGATTTATCGGTTGACTTATTCATAACTAGTTATCGTTATAAGTAAATGTATTAAGCTGCTAATAGCTGTGTATATAATAATTGTATACAAATACTATTTAAAGATGTACGAAAGTAAAAAAGAGGTTATTTGAATTAAATCAAATAACCTCTTTTTTTATGTTCAAAATTTATTATTGCAATATTAAATCTAGGTAAGCCTTGATATCTAATTTTTTTGTGTTTAAATTATCCATTATTATGTGAGTATAACCTCCGGTTTTAGCGAGTGTTTCGTTTTGAATACAGTCTAATTAAAACATCTGTGTTATAGTCTCTTTCGTTGTCACCGCATGATCTAGTAGGCAAATATAATGGACGGAGAGTTGGTTTTTTGTGTTATTATCTGGATAGCTAACCCATTTATTGTTAAGTTTTAGAGTTTTAATCCGCTGTGTGGTGCTAATATAATAATAGGTAAGTTACCTGGTATGTGCTCTATATATTCTTTACTACTAGTATCAAATTGAGAAACTCTTGGTCTTTTCGCAGATAGTGTAAAAGAGGTCAATAATGAGGTGTAAAATTTTTTTTATAATGTAGTTTTTGGGTGAAAATAAAATTTACGCTAATAATAAGTTTGAAATATGTAAAACGCAATATAAACACCATAAAACCTTTATTTAATAGGGTTTATGTTCATTTATTGATTTTATATAATTGGTTGTGTATAATTAGTAGGTTGGCTAAATTGAAATCATTAATATAGTTTTAGTTGAAATTTAAGCTAAGAATTTTTAAGCGATAGCTACGCTAATTTGTTCAAAAAAAGTAATTTTTCTTGCTAAAATAGCTTGTGATTTTTGATAGAAATAGGATTTTGCCTGATAGGCGCGAGAGCGATAGTAACGGCATCCTTTTTGGACGAAAGTTTTAATTTAAATTTAATGTTACTATTTGTAATTGAGTAGAGTAGCATAAATACTTGTAGGAAAAGATAAATGTTCAAAAAGATACAGTGGATAGCGCGGTTTTTAATTTTTATTAAAAACTCGCACTTTTAGCAATGATTTATTATCGTATTCGTAAAATATTTTTGCTTTATTTTAATTTTGTGAATAATATGGGTTTTTGGAAGAATTGTTACAAATTTGCTATGCTTTATCTCCTTTCGTGTCAAAAATGAGGCATTTTAAAACTCAATTTTTGTATATTCGCAACGCAAAAAATGGCATCTTTTTATTACTATCCATTTTTTAGATATAATAACTCACAAAACATCACACGAATGTCTAAAATTATTTACACGAAAACGGACGAAGCTCCGGCTTTAGCAACACGTTCTTTTTTACCTATTGTTCAAACTTTTGTAAAATCGGCGGGAATTGAAATTGAAACGAAAGATATTTCGTTAGCTGCAAGAATTTTAGCCGTTTTTCCTGATTTTTTAAAGGAAGATCAAAAAGTTTCGGATGATTTAGCTTTCCTTGGAAATTTAGCAAAACAGCCAGAGGCTAATATTATCAAATTACCGAATATTAGTGCATCTATACCGCAGTTAAAGGCGGCTATTTCTGAACTACAAAGCCAAGGCTTTGCTATTCCGAGTTACCCAGATGAGCCTAAAACAGATGCGGAAAAGGAAATTAAGTCTCGTTACGATAAAATTAAAGGAAGTGCTGTAAACCCAGTATTACGTGAAGGTAATAGTGACCGTCGTGCGCCAAAAGCTGTAAAAAATTACGCTAAAAACAATCCGCATTCAATGGGAGCGTGGTCTAGCGATTCTAAAACACATGTAGCAACTATGGATGCTGGCGATTTTGCTCATAATGAGAAATCGGTAACATTATCAGAAGCAACAAGTATAAAAATTGAGCATACCGATACTAACGGAAACGTAACGGTTTTAAAGGATAATTTAGGTCTTTTAAAAGGAGAAATTATTGACGCTACTGTTTTAAGTAAAAAAGCTCTAATCGAGTTTTTTGAAACTGAATTTGCAAATGCTAAAGCAGAAGGTGTGTTATTATCTCTGCACATGAAAGCAACGATGATGAAGGTGAGTGATCCTATTATTTTTGGTCATGCAGTTCGTGTGTATTTAAAAGATGTTTTTGAAAAATACGGAGAAACTTTTGATGAAATTGGGGTTGATGTAAATAACGGATACGGAAATTTAGTTGATGGTTTAAAAGAATTACCAGAAGCAAAACAAACCGAAATTAAGGCTGCTATTGATGCTGCTTTTGAAAATGGTGCAGATTTGGCTATGGTAAATAGTGATAAAGGTATTACTAATTTACACGTACCTAGTGATGTTATTATTGATGCTTCTATGCCAGCAATGATTCGTACGTCTGGTCAAATGTGGAACGCTGCAGGTAAACTACAGGATACTAAAGCGGTAATTCCTGATAGTAGTTATGCAGGTATTTACACAGCAACTATTGATTTTTGTAAAAAACATGGTGCTTTTGATCCAACTACTATGGGAACTGTTCCTAACGTAGGTTTAATGGCTCAAAAAGCAGAAGAATATGGTTCTCACGACAAAACTTTTGAAATTCCAACTAATGGTGTTGTAAAAGTTATTGATGCTTCTGGTGCTACTTTATTAGAGCATACGGTTGAAGCCGGAGATATTTGGAGAATGTGCCAAGCTAAAGATGCTCCAATCCAAGACTGGGTTAAATTGGCTGTTACTCGTGCTAGAGCATCAGAAACTCCTGCTGTATTTTGGTTAGACGAAAACAGAGCTCATGATGCTGAACTTATTAAAAAAGTAAATTTATATTTAAAAGATCTTGATACAACTGGTTTAGATCTACGTATATTATCTCCTATAGACGCTACGCTTTTTACTTGCGAACGTTTAAAAGATGGTAAAGACACTATTTCTGTTTCTGGTAATGTATTACGTGATTATTTAACCGATTTATTCCCAATTTTAGAAGTGGGAACTAGTGCAAAAATGTTATCTATTGTACCATTAATGAATGGTGGTGGATTGTTTGAAACTGGAGCAGGTGGTTCTGCACCAAAGCACGTGCAACAATTACTAGAAGAAAACCACTTACGTTGGGATTCTTTAGGTGAATTTTTAGCACTTGCAGTTTCTTTAGAGCATTTTAGTTTAGCAAACAGCAACCCTAAGGCTAAAATTTTAGGTGAAGCTCTTGATAACGCTACTGATAAATTATTAGAAAACAGAAAAGGCCCTTCTAGAAAAGTTGGTGAGTTGGATAATAGAGGTAGTCACTTTTATTTAGCTATGTATTGGGCACAAGAATTAGCAAATCAAAATGAAGACGCTGCTTTAAAAGCTGAATTTACTCCAATTGCTAAACAATTAGTAGATAACGAAGCTGTTATTGTTAAAGAGCTTATTGATATTCAAGGTGCTTCTGTAGATTTAGGTGGTTATTATGAGCCTAACGAAGACTTAATAAATAATGCAATGAGACCAAGTAAAACCTTTAATGCTATTTTAAACTAAAAGCATTTTAGATTGTTTTCAAATTATAAATAAAAAAGCACCCATTTGGGTGCTTTTTTTGTTTTATCAAGAATTGGTGTGATTCTAATTATATTTAACAGTCCGAAAAGCCATTTCATTTGCATAGTTAAAAGCACTTTGATAATAGCTCGCTCTCATATTTATAGCTTCATCGTCATTGGGATGCGTGTTGAGATAAGTTTCAATATCATTTAAAAAGTAGGTGTCATCATTTTTTAAATGGATTATGGCACGATTTTTAAAAACATCTGATGTTTTGCCTTCTAAGCTAATAACTTCGTCGAAATTAACTAGAGCATCATTCAGAACATTTAAGTGATATAAGGCAATCCCTTTAATCTTATAAGCTATGGCTAAGGTGTCTGTGATGTCTATAGCTTTATCACTATACTTCACAGCTGTTTCGTAATCTTCTATGGCATTGTATTGGTTTGCTTTTTTTACATAGTAATTGTAGACCCTAAGTTGATCTTGTTTGGAAAATCTAGAACCACAATTACAGAGTAATAAAAACATAACGCATGGCGCTATAATTTTATATAACTTTTTCATAGCTATATTTTTTAAATGTTTGTTGTACAAATAAAAAGACCAACTAGACAATACGTGTCCGGTTAAAGAATGAAATAAAAAAGAGGGATAAAAAGAAGTCGTTTAACGAATAAAATCGGGATAATAATGTTGTAAAATAAAATCGTGTTGCTCTACTATGGTTTTTATCAACCACTTTGGTTCTATAACTTTTACCCACATATTAAATTTAAATAATTCAATCAGGAATTCATAATTCGGTTTTAGGGTTACCGAAATTTCACCAAAGATATCCTGGTCTGTATAATCTAAAACGTCAGTATTCATTTTAACAGGACGGCTTAAAATGATTTGAGAATGGTGGAGTGGTTTAGATTCTAAATATTTAAAGTGATGGTTTGCAACTTTTAACCTAACGGTTTCGGTTTTAATATCATTATTTAAAATTCCGAAGGCATCTTTAAAATACAGAGATTCATCAAAAGAAAATGGATCTTGTACCAATTCTTCAGTAATTGTAATGTTAGAAACCCGCTTATCTAAACAAAGTACTTTTACGCCAATAGCTTCATTATAAGTTAATAGATACCAAGCCTTATTCGCTTCTTTTATATGTAAAGGTTGCACTTTAGCTTGTTCAATTTCGGTAAACCGATCATCGTCGTACCAACCTTCATAATTAATTTTAATAAAAACTTTACGTTCTATGGCCTTAACTAAACCTAAAATATTGATTTCGGTATTTAAAGACGATTCTTCTGTGGTAATATAAGGAGACCATTGACGCTCTTTGTGGCTCGCTAAAAATAATTCCATTTTATCGAAAACCGTACGGTGCGTTTTAGTAATTACCGATTTATTAACCATATAATGCCCCTTGTGCCTAACATGTTCAATTTCTACTCCAAAAAAGGATTCGATATCTTTTACATCACGGCTTATTGTTTTTTCATTACTCACCAATAAACCTTGGTATAGCTTGTCTCCAAGATGATAATCTAAATACATTTTTTCTAATATGCTGATTATCTCTTTTCTAGACTTACAATTATTGAGAGAAGTGGTTGCTAGTATTTCATAGATATGAAATTTTCTAATAAAATCTGGGGTCATCAAATAGGGGTTTGAAGTTTCTAAGGTAATAAAATTTGTTGAAAACTTACTATATAGTGCTATTTTAGCCCAAAAAGTAGCATTGAGTTTATTCAGTAAAAAAGATTTCGCAAATGCCAAATGGTATATTGTAGAAAAAGTTTGTCAGTTAATTGTGGGTATTTATATTACTCCTAAAATTTTTAATAGTTTAGGAGCGTTTAATTCGGGCGAATTAGAAATATCTAAAGCTATTGTTGGTGTATTGGCACCCTTTTTCTTTCTTGGTTTATCGGCTATATGTATTCGAGAATTAGTGTTTAAACCTAAAATGAAAAACCAGATTATTGGCACTACTTTAGTTCTTCGCTTATGTAGTTTTGTGTTACTTTCATTGTGTTTGTTAATCTATACTTATTTTACAAATACAAGTGAGATCACCTTTATTGTTTTAATTATAGCGTTTAGTTATTTGTTTAGAATTAGTGATGTTATTGAGTATTTTTTTGTTGCTAGAAAAAAATATAAATACGTTTTTATCTGTAAAATTATCACGCTCATATTTGTATTGATTGTTCAGTATTACGGCGTGGAGCGTAACTTTGGCTCATTTTATTTTGCAGGAGTATTGTTTTTTGAATTCGCTATGCAAACCCTTATTTATTTGGGTATTTTAACGTATTCTAAAGAATTAAACCTTACCAAGTTATCTTGGTCTTTTAAATTAGCTAAAGATTTATTGGTTTCAGCTTTCCCTTTATTACTCACCAATTTTATAATAGTTTTTTATTTAGCAATAGACGATTTTTTTATCAACACCTATTTAGGAAGCGCCGCAAACGGTGTGTTTTCTGTAGTTAATTTTTTAGTTATTTTTATCACCTGGAATATTGGTGCAGCTTTTATTTACGGATTATATCCAGCTTTAGCAGAATGTTATTTAGAAGATAAAATTTTGTATGCCAAACGTTTAAAGTTTATGCTAAAAGTGGTTATTCTTTTCGGTATTTGTATAGGAATATTTTACACTTTTTTAGGAGATTATGTAATATCTACTCAATATGAGAAAAGCTTTGAAGCCGCAAAAAGCCCATTAAAGGTTTTTGCTTGGGCACCTATATTTGTTTTTGTAGGTATGTTGTTTGAGAAGCATTTGGTGAATCAGAATAAATTAAATCGTAATGTTTATCGCTTTATTTTGGGTTGTGCTGTAAACGCTTTATTGTGCTTTTTATTTATTCCAAAATATCATCTTGTCGGTGCAGCTTTTGCACTTTTATTAAGTCATTTTGTAACCAATATTGTATTTGTTTTCTTGTATAAATCTTATAGACAGGATATATGGTTGCTTTTATTGAATAAACCGAAATAATACATGGAAATGATTATTAGTTAGATGCTTTTATTTATTTTTATAAAAAATTCCCTTAATGAAAAACCTTTTCTTGTGGCTAATTATAGCTTGTTCTTTTTTTATTCTTTCCCTAAATGCACAAAGTAAATTTACAATAAGCGGAACCATTTCCGAAGCAAGTAGTAATGAAACGCTAATTGGAGTCAATATTATTTTTCCCGAAATTCAGTCAGGAACCACAACCAATGAGTATGGTTTTTATTCCATTACGCTGGCTGAAGGCACGTATAAACTAGCGGTAAGCTATTTAGGTTTCAATACCATTGTTGAAACTGTAGAACTTACTGGAGATGTGGTTAAAAATTTCAGTTTAAATGATACCTTAGAAAGTTTGGATGAAGTTGTAATTACTGAAAACATCGAAAAACTCAATATTAAAGCACCACAAATGAGTGTAAATAAATTGAGTTCTACTACCATAAAAGAAATACCAGTTGTACTTGGTGAGGCCGATATTATTAAAGCCATCACGTTATTACCTGGTGTTACAACGGCAGGAGAAGCGGCTTCTGGATTTAATGTTCGTGGTGGAGCGGCCGATCAGAATTTAATTCTTTTAGATGAAGCTACCATTTATAATTCGTCGCATTTATTTGGTTTTTTCTCGGTTTTTAATCCTGATGCAGTTAAAGATTTAAAACTTTATAAAGGAGGTATTCCTGCTCGATATGGTGGGCGCGTTTCATCGGTTTTAGATATTTATCAAAAGGAAGGAAATAGTAAAGAGTTTCATACTAATGGTGGTATTGGAATAGTATCGAGTCGATTATTACTCGAAGGTCCTTTAGAAAAAGATAAGGGTTCGTTTTTATTAGGAGGAAGATCTAGTTATGCGCATTTGTTTTTACCACTTTTCGATTTAGATAATAAGGCTTACTTCTACGATTTAAATACTAAGTTGAGTTATAAAATAGACGATAATAATAATGTGTATTTTTCGGGTTATTTTGGCCGAGATGTATTCAGTATTGCTGATACTTTTGAAAATACATATGGAAATACAGTATTAAACTTTAGATGGAATCATTTATTTTCTGATAAGATATTTTCAAACCTATCACTAATTTATTCCGATTATTATTACGGACTAAAACTTAATTTTGTGGAATTCGATTGGAATTCTGGCATTAAAAATTTCAATATAAAATACGATTTTAAACATTATCTAACCAATAAAATAAAATTACAATACGGTTTAAATAGTATTTATTATGCCTTTAATCCTGGTGATATCAAACCAACGGTAGAAGGATCTGGTATTAACCCGTTTAAATTAACTCAAAAGTATGCTTTTGAAAATGCCATTTATTTGGATGCAGAGCATAAGGTTTCCGATAAATTATCATTGTCTTACGGTTTGCGTTTAAGTATGTTTCACCGTTTAGGTCAAGACGAACTTAATGTTTATGAAAACGAACAAGCTGTTGTTTTTAATGAGGATTTTCAAATTTACGAAAAGGCAAATCCTATAGATACCGAAACCTTTGATAGAAGTGATGTTATAGAACGTTTTGTTAACCTAGAACCACGTGCTTCCGTTGCTTATCAGCTTAATACGGTGTCTTCCGTAAAGGCTAGTTATAACAGAATGACACAGTATTTGCATTTGCTTTCCAATACAAATTCTCCAACACCTTTAGATGTTTGGACGCCAAGTGGAAAATATATTAAACCACAATTATTAGATCAATATGCTGTAGGGTATTTTAAAGAATTTAATGATAGTAAATATTCTTTGGAAGTAGAAAGTTTTTATAAAACGATAAAGAATAGAATTGATTATATAGATGGGGCCGATTTGGTTGCCAATAATGCTATTGAGCAAGTGGTGCTAAACGGAAAAGCAAGGGCTTATGGTTTAGAGGTTTTGTTTAGAAAAAATGAAGGTCGTTTTAAAGGCTGGTTGGCTTATACGTTGTCTAAATCAGAGCAGCAAACACAAGGAAGAACAGTGGATGAAATAGGAATAAATAATGGAAATTGGTACAATACACCTTATGATAAAACCCACGATATTTCACTTACCGGAAGTTACGATTTAAATGAAAAATGGAAATTAAACGGGAATTTTTTATTTCAAACAGGTCAACCAGCTACATTTCCAAATGGGCAATATCAATACAACGGTGTAACTATACCTAGTTACAGTAATAGAAATGCAGATAGATTGCCTGTGTATAATCGCTTAGATGTTTCGGCTACTTATACCGCTAAGCCAGATAAAAAATCTGGACTACAAAGCTATTGGGTTTTTGGAGTTTATAATGCTTATAACAGAAAGAATGCAGCTTCTGTTTCCTTTAGTTCTAATCAAGATACGGGTGCTAATGAAGCGAGTAGATTGGCCATTTTTGGTATTATTCCTTCAATTTCTTACAATTTCAAATTTTAATATTATGAAAAAAATTATATATCTATTACTTATAAGTTTTAGTTTTACAGCTTGTGAAGATGTTATCGATTTAGAGTTAAACTCTGCCGAGCCACGCTTAGTTATCGATGCTTCGCTTAACTGGATTAAAGGTACCGATGGTAAAAATCAGCTTATAAAGTTAACATTAAGTGCGCCTTTTTATAACCTAGAAGTGCCTCCTGCAAATGGAGCTGTTGTAACGGTTACGGATACAAACAATAATATTTTTAACTTTATTGAAGATGGAGATACCGGTATTTATGTCAATAATGCATTTATACCCGAAATTAATGGCGTTTATACACTTAGTATTAATTATAACGATGAAATTTATAGAGGCACAGAGCAGTTAATGGCTGTAGCGGATATAGATCGAGTAGAACAAAAAAATGATGGTGGTTTTTCTGGAGATGAAATAGAATTAAAAGCATATTATACCGATCCTGAAGGTATGGGGAATTATTATTTATTCGAATTTGATATACAGGAAACTAACAGTATAAGTCTCGAAGTTTATGATGATGAATTTACAGATGGTAATGAGATTTTTGCTTTTTATACAGATGAAGATCTGGAAGTTGGTTCAGAATTAACAGTTTACAGTAACGGTATTTCCGAACGTTTTTATGAGTATATGGTGGTTTTACTTCAACAAACTGATGATACAGGAGGCGATCCTTTTGAAACACAACCTGCTACAGTTCGTGGAAATTGCGTAAACGAAACAAATCCAGATAATTACCCTTTCGGATATTTTAGAGCTTCGGAAGTTTCGGTGCTGAATTATACTGTGGAATAATATTTAATTGTTTTATTAGATTTTTTGATAGAAAAGTGATGGATTTGAGCTAAAGTGTTAAAAATTAAGAAGATATTAACACTATAAAATCGTACAAAGGCTATTTTTAGTCATATTTAATTTTCATCAATCAAAACATCAAAAATGAACAAAAAAAAAGCAGCCTATGTCATAGGTGCTATTTTGCTATTGGTTATAGCTTACTTCTATTTTAGCTCTAGTAGTGAAACCGATGCTTCAATCACAGCTAAGGTTGTAAAAGGCACTTTTTTAAACGAAGTCTACATTTCTGGCGAGGCACAATCTACAAGTTCCAAACAAATTAACGGACCCGCCAATGCCAGACGTTTTGGTATTTATAACATTAAAATTCAAGATTTAGTTCCCGAGGGTACAGTTGTTAAAAAAGGAGACTTTATTGGCAAACTCGATGTATCGGAAGTTAATGGTAAAATTCTTGATGCCCAATTAAGTTTAGAGACAGCACAATCTAAATACACGCAACAACAGCTAGATACTACGCTCACCTTAAAACAAGAGCGAAATACCATAAAAGATTTATTGTTTAACATTGAAGAAGATAAGCTAGAGCTAGAACGGTCTGCTTACGAGTCTCCAGCAACTATAAGGTCTTTAGAACTTAAAATAGATAAAACAGGTCGAGATTTAAAGGAAAAAAAGGCAGATTATGATATCAAGAAAAGGCAAGCTAATGCTAAAATGATAGAAGTAGGTACGGAGGTTTCTAAGCATAAAAAGCGTATTGATGAACTTTTGCAACTCCAAAAGGAATTCACCATTGTATCTGATGATGATGGAATGATTACCTATATAAAAGATTGGAATGGTACAAAAAAGAAAGTAGGTTCTACCATATCGCCATGGGAGCCTGCTATTGCAAGTTTACCCGATTTAACTAAAATGGAATCTAAAACCTATAGCAACGAGGTTGATATTAGAAAAATTAAAAAAGGTTTGATAACCAAAATAGGTTTTGATGCCTTTCCTGAAATAGAACTAGATGGTATAGTTACAGAAGTTGCTAATGTAGGTGAAAGTAAAGCAGGATCTGATATTAAATTGTTTCAGGTTTTAATAAAGTTGAATGAAACAAATAAAAATATTCGCCCAGGAATGACTACTTCTAATAGAATTTTAACCAATAAAGAAGAGGCTGTTTTAATGATTCCGTTAGAAGCTGTTTTTTCTAAAGATTCCATAAGTTATGCTTATGTAAAATCGGGCTTAGCTATAGATAAAAAGCAAATAGAATTGGGTGTTTCGAATAACGAGGTTGTTATTATTAATAAAGGTTTAGAAGAAAATGAGGTGGTTTATTTAAACAAACCCGCAGATTTAGAAGATAAGAGTATAACGCTATTAAAATAAGCATGATAGATAAAATACTTTTAGAAAAACTAAAATCTAATTTTAAAGAAGCCTATTGGTTTATTACAACCAATAAAGTCCGTACATTTTTAACGGCATTAGGAATTATTTTTGGTGTAGCCTCCGTAATAACTATGCTAGCTATTGGAAACGGTGCCGAAAAAGAGATTTTAGCACAGTTAGAGCTCGTTGGTGTTAATAATATTGTAGTAACACCTATTCCTGATAAGGAAGATGACAGTGCTAGTATGAGTGACGTTGAAGATGAAAAAGAAGAATCTAAACGGTTTTCTAAAGGTCTCGATGTGTTAGATGCACAAAGTATTTTAAAACATATACCTACAGTAAGTTTAGTAAGTCCGGAAATACTTTTAGAGACTTATGTAATAAATAATGGTCGTCAAAATTCGGTGCGGCTTGTTGGTATTTCTCCCGAATATTTTAAATCTTCCAATATAAATTTAGATAGTGGTAAGGCATTTTCAGAATTTCAAATAAAAAACGCATTACCTGTTTGTGTTGTTGGAAAAAAGGTAGAAAAAAAACTATTTACAGGTGAAAGTGCTATTGGTAAACGTATAAAAGTTAAAGATGTTTGGTTACAAATTATTGGTGTTATTGAAGAAAAATTAATATCAGACAAAGCACAAGAAAACTTAGGCATTAGAGATTTAAATGAAGATGTTTATATTCCGCTAAACACCTTTTTAGTACGCTATCAAGACCGGAAAATTATAACGGATAAAGTTGGTGCTAGTAATAGAAATCAAGGCACTGGACCTAAAAAAAGAATAGCACGAGGCAATTATCATCAAATCGATAAATTAACAGTTCAGGTTTCTAATTCAAATGAATTAAAAGCTACAGCAGAAGTGTTAAGTAAAATGCTAAAACGCAGGCATAATGATGTGCTTGATTTCGAAATAACGATACCCATTCAACTTCTAAAACAACAACAAAAAACAAAACAAATTTTTAATGTTGTTTTAAGTATAATCGCAGGTATATCTTTACTTATTGGTGGTATTGGTATTATGAATATTATGCTCGCTTCTGTATTAGAACGTACCAAAGAAATTGGAATTATTCGTGCCATTGGTGCAACAGAAGAAGATGTAGTTTTACAATTCTTATCAGAGTCTGTACTTATTAGTGTTGGTGGCGGTGTAATTGGCATTATACTCGGTATTATTGGGGCTTATGTAATCGAAATAGTTTCGGGTATTGAAACCGTTTTATCTCTAAACTCCATATTATTATCGTTTTTTATAGCCGTAATTATTGGGCTCGTTTTTGGAATTTTCCCGGCCAAAGCAGCAGCAAACAAAAGACCTATTGAAGCATTAAGATCAGAATAAAATATTATGAAAAAAATAATACTAATTGCCCTTATTGTTTTTCCAATATTTGGGTTTTCTCAATCAAAAAAAATCACCTTAAGGGAAGCTATAAAAGTAGCTCAAGAAAAATCTCCAGATTATAAGGTAAACCGAAACATAAACCAAAGAAGTTATTGGCGTTTTAGAAATTATAAAGCTAGTTTTCTACCGCAACTTCGGTTAAATGCAACCTTACCAGAATATAATAATGCAGTTAGAAGAATTACTAACGATGAAGGTCAAGATGTATTTGTAAACCAAGATCAATTGGTATTGGAAGGTGGTTTGTCTTTATCTCAAAATATTCCATATTTAGGCGGAACCTTATCGGTTTACTCAAATTTAGAACGGATTGAACTTTTTGGCCTTAATGATAACATTGGCTACTCTGTGGTGCCATTTTCGTTTAGATATTATCAAAATTCGCTTTTTTACAATCCTTATAAATGGGATAAGAAGATTGAACCATTAATTTACGAAGAATCTAGAAGAGATTTTGTTGAGAAAATGGAACAAATTTCTTTAAACACTTGTCAGCGTTACTTTTCATTACTAAAAGCACAAATGCAATTAAATATTGCGGAAGTAAATTTAGCAGCTCAAGATACTTTATATGAAATTTCTAAGGGGCGTTTTAGAATGGGGAAAATTGCCGAAAATGAATTGCTTCAAATGGAATTAACATTATTAAATTCGAAAAATAGCGTGACAACAAATACGATAGCTTTAAAATTAGCTTCTCAGAATTTAGCTAGATATTTAGAATTGAGTACGGAGAATATAGAGTTAGATATTCCTGTAGAATTAACTGCATTTGATGTAGATGTTAATAAAGCTTTAGAAGAAGCTCAAAACAATAGAAAATCGGTTATAGAATTTAGACGCCAACGTTTAGAAGCCGAAAAAGAATTAGCACGAGTAAAAGGAAGTAATAAAATAGAAATGAGTTTAAATGCTAATTTCGGTATTTCACAAAACGGAAGCGAGTTTAATACACTTTTTGATAATTTTAATAAGCAACAAAATGTGTCGTTAAGTATTTCTATGCCTCTTTTTGATTGGGGTGTATCTAAATCGAGACGTAAAATGGCCGAAGCAGATTTAGATTTGGTAAACAATAATATAGACCAAAGTAAGCAGGCTTTCGAGCAAGAAATTTATTTACATGTGCTTAATTGGTCTAACCAAAGAGATTTTTTGTTTACATCAGAAAAAGCAAAGGAAGTGGCTACAAAGCGGTATAATATTTCGCAAAAAAGATATGTTTTAGGGAAGATTACCATAACAGATTTAAACATTGCACTACAAGAAAGAGATAAAGCAGTTTTAGACTATTTAAATTCTCTTGAAAATTTCTGGCAAGATTATTACATATTAAGACAACTTACGCTCTATGATTTTATAAATGATAAAAAGATAGAAGTTGAGGATGTTCTTTATGATTAAGACCTCAATAATTCATATTTTTGAAAGATGATGAAATTCACAAAAACTACAGAACAAGATTCTAATTACAATCATCTCGAAAAGATGAATCTGTCTGATTTATTAAATAGTATAAATAAGGAAGATAAAAGTGTACCATTGGCGGTTGAAAAAGCGCTGCCACAAATAGAAAAGTTAGTCGAACAAATTGTTTCTAAATTAAAACAAGGCGGACGCTTATTTTATATGGGAGCTGGCACTAGTGGACGTTTAGGTATTTTAGATGCCTCGGAATGTCCTCCAACATTTGGAGTGTCTCCAGATTTAGTTATCGGTCTTATTGCCGGTGGCGATCATGCTATTAGGCATGCTGTAGAATTTGCTGAGGATTCTCTTACCCAAGGTTGGGAAGATTTAAAACAACATAATATTACAGATAAAGATGTGGTTGTTGGTATTGCTGCTTCGGGCACAACGCCTTATGTTATTGCTGCATTAGAGCAATGCAATGAGAATAATATTATCACAGGTTGTATTTCTTGTAATAAAAATAGCCCGCTGTCTCTAACGGCTCAGTTTCCTGTAGAACCTATTGTAGGTCCAGAGTTTGTTACTGGGAGTTCTAGAATGAAAGCAGGAACTGCTCAGAAATTAGTCTTGAATATGATAACGACTTCAACCATGATTCAGTTGGGGCATATTAAAGGGAATAAAATGGTCGACATGCAGTTAAGCAATAACAAGCTTTTCGATCGTGGTACAAAAATGATTATGGCCGAACTTGATATTCCAAGAACCGAAGCCGAAACATTACTTCAAACATACAAAAACGTAAGATTAGCAATTCAAAATTATAATAATGGACGATAATAGAACAGACAAAGTATTACTTTATAAAGGTGTAAAAACCATGATTTTTGCCGTATTAACACTCTTTATGGGACCCATAATTTTGAGTATGGCCTTGAGTCAACCAGAAAACAAGCTTTATATTCCGCTTTTAGTTGTTGGTCTTTTAATATGTGCTTTTGCTGTGTTTTTAATTTTTAAAGGCATCAGGTTAATTATGAATAGTATGTTTAAAAAATAACAAGGCTAATCAATTAACATTTTTCTGAAACCGCTTTTGGAGTCGTTGGGTTATATCCAAACTCACAATCTTCTAGCTCAATTTTCAAACCATTCATAATATAGCTTATAATGGCGTAGTGATGGATGGTGTGGCTGTTGGCCTGAGATAACAGGGCTCCGAAAGTATAGGCTATACTTGTTTTGCCTAAGCCTAAATCGTCTATAACGGTTATTTTAGAAGCTACATCCAAATCTAAAGATTTTAATTGCTCTATAGTCGTATCCAAATAATTACTAGCGGCATGGCATTGGTTTTCTACATCTGTATTTCTACATCGTGCAGTTAAATCAACCTCTAGATTTTCATTCATATTAAAAATACAATTATAGAAGTCTAAAATATGGCGAATATGAGAGCCAATACTCGAGTAGTATGGAGCAACCGATGCATCGCATAAATTGGCATCGCATAAGTTATGTAATAGTAGTTCTGCCTTTTGTAATGTTTTTAAACTTGATGCAATAATTATATCCATGGACACTAAAATAATAATTTAAGTACGAAATGAGTTGTTTTTAGTCTTTAAACATCATATTCCTTACAAAAAAATAAATATGTGCTATTGAGTTAAGCATCATTTAAAGCTCTTAATACCAAACGTAACTCTTCGTAGGTATATTTATCGTCAACTAATTGTTTTAATTCCGTTAGGCTTTCAAATTTTTTCTTCGGAATTATTTTTTTCAATTCATTGTAGTGTTCTATCGGCATTAAATCGCTAATTTTTACTTCACCCGAATCAATAAAATGAGATAAATGTCTAAGAATTGTGGTTCTCGTAAGTTCACGTTCATCCTCAATTTCATCAATAGATTTACCAGATTTAAATAAATCTAGCGATACTTTCTTAGTGTCAACCTTTGGTGCTTTAGGTTTTTCTGCTACTTTTTCCTCAGTAAAATCGATTTTTTCGGCTGTGGTATCAATATCATTTTCATCACAATAACCTTTTATCACCTTTAAAATATCGCTTCCATATTTTTCTACACGTGTTTTCCCCATCCCGTTTATTTCAAGCAATTCAGCTTTACTTAAAGGCAAGGTTTCACACATTTCATAAAGTGTTTTCTGGTTAAAAACTTGATAATGTATTAAATCGTTTTTCTCGGCAATTTCATTTCTAAGCACACGTAGCAATTCAAACAATTCTACATTTGCCGTGCCATCAATAACTGTCTTTCTAGCTTTTTTAGGTTTGTCTTTCGCTAAAAATTTAGATTTTGCTCTTAATTCTAAATGGGATTTGGACGAAAACCCATCTGTTAAACCATTAAAAAATAAAAGCTTAGCGGCTAGTAATTCTTCAAGTAAATCAACGGCTTTAGCTAAATCGCTATCAATAGTTTTATTATCTGTGGTGTAACCAAACGTTTTTAAAGGCGCTACAAAATGCGTTTCAATTTGATCCTTAAAGTAAGCAACAGCTTTTTTAAATCGCTCCTGTATTAAAGTACTCGTATCGGGTAGCGGTTCCGTTTTAGATAACTCTTTTAACTGAGCATTAAAACCAGTACTTACTTTTAAAAAGTTAGTAATTGCTGTTTTTATGGAGAGTAGAGGCGCTTCAACTTGCCCTTCAATGCTACCTCGGTTTTTATAATAAACATCCAAAATACGATTTGCAGGATATAAAAACGGATAGAAATCAAACACTTCAACAATTAAATCTAACTGAAAATTCTTCTGAGATAATTCTAAAACAGCTTCATCGGGTTCATTGGCTTCAGCGTTTTTATTAAACGTAATTACGTTGGCATCACTAATAATTTGGCTAGAATGTATCTTGCTTTTTAAAACCAAGCCTTCTAGAGATTTACATCGACTTAGTGCTACATACGTTTGCCCATGTGCAAAAGCACCTTGCGCATCAATTATAGCTTTTTCAAAGGTTAAACCTTGGCTTTTGTGTATGGTAATAGACCACGCCAAACGCAAAGGCATTTGGGTATAAGAGCCAATTTTGTTCTCCGAAATAGCTTTAGTGTCCGCATCAACGGTGTAATTTATATTTTCCCAAACTTCAGGTTTTGTAACAATACTAAACTCATCATCAGGGCAATGTACAATAACTTCGTCTTGATCTAAATGAATAACTTTTCCAATTTTCCCATTAAAATAGCGCTTCTCAGGGCTGCTGTCGTTCTTTACAAACATTACTTGTGCACCAACCTTTAGCTCTAAAGCTTCGTTGTTTGGATAGGCATATTCCGGAAATTTTCCTTCAACCTTGGCTTTGTAAATCCTGTTTCGGCCATCAATTTTGTTTAATTCTGTAATATTCGTAGCCTCTGCTTTATTGTTGTGTGTGGTTAACGAAATATAACCAGCATCAGGTTCGGGTGTAAAATCGGGTATATATCTTTTGTTTAATTCCGCCGCCGAAGATTCCGAAAGCACGTTATTTCTTATTTCATTTAAAATATTAATAAACGTCGGGTTATCTTGGCGATAAATATGTTTTAATTCAATAGTTACGGCGTTACATTCTTGGTAAGCCAGACTGCTAAAAAAGAATCCGTTTTTGTAAAACGGTTTCAACAAATGCCATTCACTTTCTTTAATCACTGGCGAAAGCTGTTGCAAATCACCAATCATAAGTACTTGTACACCACCAAAAACTTTATTTCTGTCTTTAAAACGGCGCAAAGTACGGTCAATACCATCCAATAAATCGGCACGCACCATACTAATTTCATCAATAACCAAAAGGTCCATAGACCTAATAATATCAATTTTAGTTTTATTAAATTTTCGATTAAAACTCTTAGAGGCATTCAAATCGGTGTCCGGTAAAATAGGACCAAAAGGCATCTGAAAAAACGAATGTATCGTCACGCCCTTTGCATTTATTGCTGCCACGCCCGTTGGTGCTACCACCACTAAACGCTTCAAGCAATCCATTTTTAGTCGGTGTAAAAACGTCGTTTTTCCTGTTCCTGCTTTTCCCGTTAAAAAAATTGACCGGTTTGTGTTATTCACAAATTCCCAAGCCAATTCTAATTCTTTATTATCTGCCATTAATCACTGTTCAAAATCGGAAAGGAAGATACATAATTTCAAAATTTTTATGGGCGGGTTTTTAAGAAAAATAAAAACCGCGCTATCCGCTGTATCTTTTTGTAAAGCAGATTAGTACAACGCTTATCATTTTGTTAATTAATTAAAAATTCTGTAACAATGAAGTTCAAGTCTATTTAAGCTTCACAAAAAGGATGCCGCTGCTATCGCTCCCGCAACCATCCGCAAAGGGGCTAGGCTTATATTAATACCAAGGTTGGTTTATCAAAATGTTTAACTAACAAATATTAATTTAAAGATAAATAGTGATAGTATTGTTTTCAATATCAAAAGTGTGTTCAGTAATTATTACATCGGTAAGACTTCCAAAATCGCAGCATGCATCAGTGTTTGGAGCAGATGTTTTATAAGATATGTTTGAAATAACCTCATTGTTTAATCTAATGTCTAAAGTCGCTATCGCGTCTCGTTTACTTATGAGGAGTAAGCCATTAGGTTCTGATAAATGGAAGTTTAAAGGAGTTTCAGAAGTATCATTTATTATAATAGCATCTTCAGGAATGTTGTTTTTAATAATAATATTTTCATTCGTAGCACTATCTAGTAAATTAATAATAATTGTTGGTTCCATACAGGATACGGCAGAACAATCTGGTTGGTTTTCGTCAGAATTACAAGAAATAAAAAGAGAAACTAGGGCTAAATAAGCAAATTGTTTTATCATCGATAGTTATTTTTATTTAGATGGATAAACCATAGAATGGTTGCGTTCTTATTAAGATTATCTTTCTAAAAAGTTTCAGATAAAACTATTGAACTCAAAAAAAACTATTCCAAAAATCGATTTTTTAATTTAGGAGTAGGTATCATGCACGATTCTTTTTTGCCATACCATTTATATCTGTTTTTTGCGATAAAATCGTAAACCCAGTTTCTGATAAAAGCAGGAACTATAAAAAATATAGCCATCAAATTTTCAGGAAAACCAAGAGAAACGGCTATTTTTAAGGCTGCGGTAGATTTGTAATCAATCCCTTTTTCTGGTGTGTAAAGTAAAATAGAATCTATTTTGGTTGTGTCAATTTTATACTGGTCAAGTATTTGTTTTCCTGTTTCACTTTGTAATGCCGTAAACAAAAAATGTTCTTTTTTATCACGTTTTATTACGTACTGTACACTGCTGTTACAAAGGTTGCAAACACCATCAAATAGTATAAGTTTTTTATGTTTAGGGACTCCAAAATTCATACTGTAAAAATACCATTTTATTAATGGCTTTCAAAGCGATTAAAATAGGTTTTATATCAATGTGTTTTGGGGTGTTTTTCTTAGTTATATGTGTCTAAACCATCCTTTAAATTTACGGCGTTTTTACTGAATTCGTGCTTCTGTAAAATCGTAATAGCTGCTTTACTTCGTACACCCGATTTACAATACACCAACAAATCTTTATTTTGAGGAATTTCATGTAAACGTGTTTCAAGTTCATCTAAAGGAATATGGATACTCTCAATATAATAATCGTTTCGTTCCGCTTTTGTTCTTACATCGAGCACGTTATAGTTTGTTTTGTTTATAGCGTAATCCTGAAATGTAATTTCCGTTATTTTATTCATTACACCACAAAAACCATCATAATTATTTTCTAGTTTTTCTATAAGCATAGTCTCATTTTTTTTAAGTTTAAAAATGAGTTGTTCCGAGCTAAGCGCATTATATGTTAGTATTTTACCCGAAAGTACACGACCCAATTCTAATATTATTTTAAGAACTTCATTCGCTTGTAAACTACCAATAATACCGGGTAAAACACCAAGAACACCAATCTCTGAGCAGTTCGGTACTTCATTTGGTTTTGGAGGGGTAGGGTATAAGCATCGATAAGTTGGTCCGTTTTTATAATTAAATACCGAAACCTGACCTTCAAACTTAAAAATAGAGCCAAAAACTAGTGGTTTATTGCTAAGCACAGCAGCATCGTTTACTAAATAACGCGTTGGGAAATTATCGCTACCATCCACAATAATATCATAACTTGAGAATAAATTTAAAGCATTTTCAGAAGTCACTTTTTCTAAATGGACTTCGAATTTTACAAACGGATTTAATCGAGATAATTTACCCGCAGCAACTTTGGCTTTAGACTTTCCTAAATCGTCATGGGTGTACAGAATTTGTCTCTGTAAATTACTTTGGTCAATGGTGTCATGATCTACAATGCCAATAGTTCCAACGCCTGCTGCTGTTAGATATTGTAAAATAGGGCACCCCAAACCACCAGCTCCAATAACCAATACTGTGGCGTTTTTTAGTTTTAACTGTCCTTGGTGACCGATATTATCTAAAATAAGATGCCGGTTATATTGTTGTTTTTCTTCCTTAGATAATTGCATTATTCCCAGTTGTTAGCCCAATCTTTCCAAACCACTTCCAAGCCTTTTGATTTTAACATGCTAGCCACAGCTTCTGTAGAACGCTCGTCTGAAATTTCAAACTGTTCTAAAGATTCTGGAGCCACGGCATAACCGCCAGGGTTGGTTTTAGACTCGGCACTAATAGAGGTGACGCCAAGATTTACAATATTATTTCTAAAGACTTCACTCTCGCGTGTCGACATGGATAACTCCACATCTTCATCTAATAATCTAAAAGCACAAATAAGTTGTACCAAATCAGGATCGGTCATTTCTACCTTAGGATCTAATCCACCAGAATGGGGGCGAAGCCTTGGGAAAGAAATGGAGTATTTTGTTTTCCAGTACGTTTTCTGTAAATATTTTAAATGTAAGGCTGTAAAAAAACTATCGGCACGCCAATCTTCTAAACCAAATAAAGCACCTAATCCAATTTTATGAATACCTGCTTTACCTAAACGATCAGGCGTTTCTAATCTATAATCGAAATTAGATTTTTTCCCTTTGGGGTGATGTTTTTTATATTCATCTCGATGATATGTTTCTTGATAAACTAAAACAGCAAATAGTCCGTTGTCTATCAATTCTTCATATTCATTTTGGTCTAAAGGCTGTACTTCAATGGTGATGTTAGAAAAATGCGAACGTATTAATTTAAGGGCATTTTTAAAATAGTCCACACCAACCGTTTTATTGGCTTCACCTGTAACCAGTAAAATATGGTCGTAACCTTTAGATTTTATATAAGCAACTTCTTTTAAAATTTCAGCATCAGTTAAAGTTCTACGCGGAATTTTATTAGTCATGCTAAACCCGCAATAAGTGCAAATGTTTTGGCATTCGTTACTTAAATACATAGGCGAATACATTTGTATGGTATTCCCGAAGCGTTTTTTAGTTAATGCTCTGCTAAGCTTTGCCATATCTTCTAAATATGGTTTTGCAGCAGGAGAAATCAGAGCTTTAAAGTCTTCTAAATCGCGTTTAGAATTACCTAATGCGCGCAGCACATCGCTTTCTGTTTTAGTAAAAATGCTTTTTAGGGTATCATCCCAATTATATGTATTAAAAGTGTCTGTAAAGCTGCTCATGGTTTTATTAATTCAAAAAACTGGTTAACGGACTGCTAGCTTCGGCTTTTTTGTGTACAATAGGTGCTAATTTTGCTTGGTGCGCCATGCGTCCAGCTTCAACAGCTAGTTTAAAAGCGATGGCCATTGCAGTTGGGTTTTGTGAAACGGCAATAGCGGTATTCACCAACACGGCATCGGCTCCTAATTCCATAGCATAAGCAGCATGCGATGGTGCACCTATGCCTGCATCCACAATGACAGGGACGTTACTTTGATCGATTATAATTTCTAGAAAATCCTGAGTTTTTAAACCTTTATTACTGCCAATTGGCGCGCCTAAAGGCATCACGCATTGTGCGCCTACGTCTTCTAAACGTTTGCATAACACAGGATCGGCATGTATATAAGGCATCACTACAAAACCTAGTTTTACTAATTCTTCGGCTGCTTTTAGAGTTTCAATGGGGTCTGGTAATAAATATTTTGGATCCGGATGAATTTCTAATTTAATCCAATTCGTTTCTAAAGCTTCGCGAGATAATTGAGCAGCGAAAACAGCTTCTTTAGCATTTCTAACGCCAGATGTATTCGGTAATAAATTAATTCTCGGGTGGTCTAAATGCGATAAAATATCGTCGTCTTTATCTTGAACATCTACACGTTTTAGAGCGACAGTGATTAACTCACTTTCCGAAGCCAATAAAGCGGATTTCATTAATGCCGAGGAACTAAATTTTCCGGTGCCTGTAAACAGTCTAGAGGAAAATGTTTTATCTGCTATTTGTAATTTATCATTCATAATAAAAGTAACTTTTATTAAAAGGTTTTAGCTTTTTTAATTTTTAGTATCTTCCGGTTTCCAACGTTGTTCTTGCGCTGTTCCTCCGTTAATTAGTTCTTTAAACTTTGTTATTTTGTTAAAATCCCGTGTAATTTCACCCGAAACTGCAATGCCAAAAACCCCCGTAATCATAAGGTCTAAAACATCATTTAAGGTGATGCCACCAATAGCAATAATTGGAGTTTTTGTGTTTAAAGCTGTGATGATTTCGGCATAGCCTTTTTCACCCAATACCGGACTTAAATTATCTTTTGTTTCTGTAAAACGAAAAGGGCCTAAACCAATATAATCTATTTTTTTATCGATAAGGGTTTGGCAGTCTTCTAGCGTATTTGCTGTGCCACCAATAATTTGCCAAGAAGCTAATGCTTTTCGAGCCACGGTTGGGCAAACATCTTTTTTACCTAAATGTACACCGTCGGCTTTAACTTCTACGGCCACTTTGTAATGGTCGTTAATAATTAAACGCGTTTGAAAATGATTGGTGATTTCTCTTGCCTTTTTTGCGGTTTCTAAAATAGTTTTAGGATTCGATTTTTTTAATCGTAACTGTACCAATTCCGCCCCAGCAGCGCAGGCACTGTGAATATTATTTAAATGCTCTTGTGGTGTGGCGCCTTGCGATATGTAATGTAATGTCGTTTTCATATTATTTTTTTGAATGAGAGCCTAATAATGAGGTATTAGAACTTAAAAATTTTTCGGTGTATTGTTTCCCTTTTAAACAGGCTTTCAATATAGGAAACTCTAAGGCTAAATAACTCGTAATAGCAGAAGATAAAACGCAACCGCTGCCGTGTTTTTCGGAGCAATTAAATGATTTTGGATTTAAAGTAAATTGCTTTTTATTGGCAAGGTAAAGCACATCTCTTCCTTTTTTATCTGTACGATGGCCACCTTTTAAAAATAAATTGGTTTTGGATGAAATATAAGCAATGGTTTCTTCTATATTTTTCTCTGGGTATAATTGTTGAATTTCTTCGTAATTAGGTGTTAATAGATAGATTTTAGATAATAGGATATCTAGTTTTTCTGAATGATCACTGTGGAAATCAAAATTAGAACTCGATTTTAAAATAGGGTCTAGTATGATTTTTATTTCAGGGTTAAGGCTGTGTAATTTATTGATGATAATTTCTAAAGTATCCCAGTTTTCTACAATGCCAATTTTAACTAACTTGATTTCAAAACGATTAAAAAGAACGTCTATTTGATTTAAAATAATTGAAGTCGGTATCCAATGGCAAGCGATAAATTCCTGATCATCTTGTACTGTATTTGCCGTGCAAACTGATAAACCATAACATTTTAAGGCCTCGAATGTTTTAACATCGGCTGTTAATCCGGCACCGTTAGTGGGATCGAAACCTGCAATGGTTAATATGTTTGGTCTGTTTTTCAAAGTTTGATGCTGCTATGTGCTGTTTGTAATTCTATAAAACTTTTTACAGGGTTTTCTGCATTCCAAACACCACCTAAAACACCAACACCTTTAAAACCGAGTTTGAAAGTTTCTAATAGGGTATCGGTATTAATACCGCCCATGCCAACAATAAATTTATCGATAGGGTTGACGTCGAAACCTCGACCTTCATAACCTGCTTTAGAAATAGATGAAAACACCGGACTTAACAAATGATAATCGAATTCGAATTCGCAGTCGATAAGGTCTTGAATTTCATGAAAAGATGAGCTTATGGTTTTGCCATACATGCTTAGGTTTTTGAAATATTGACCAGGATTATCAATGTGGTCTTTCCGTTTTTGTTCTTGAAAATGAATGCCTTTTAATGGATATGTATTAACAAGCTCATGAAAATAATGAACCACAATGCGGTTATGATATTGCGCCTCTATTTGATTTAAATAAGCACAATGTTCTTCATAAATTTTTTCAGGTTTTCTAAAATGATAGTATTGTAAACCTTCTTGAAATAACTGATTAAGCATTTCAATTTCGTTTGGAATATCGTTTTCTGGTGAAATTAAGACTATCATTTTTTATGGTTATGTTTTGTAACTTCTAATGCCGTAGCGCTATGCCGTGACACTTAGTTAGGGATTGCAGTGGAAATCCTTTTGCTTTTTTGCAAAAGATTGTAACGGAAAGCCCGACCGTGCTTTTGCGAAAAAGCACGGGAACTCCCAAATTATTTGTTAAAGATACACTTCGGATCCTTTTTCTTTAAATTCTTTCGATTTTTCTTCAAAACCTTTTGCGATAACCTCGTTGTTTACAATGTCGTTTTCGGCGGCAAAATCTCTAACTTCTTGAGAAATTTTCATGGAGCAGAATTTTGGACCACACATAGAACAGAAATGCGCGATTTTCGCACCTTCGGCAGGTAGAGTTTCATCGTGATATTCGCGAGCGCGTTCGGGATCTAAACCAAGGTTAAATTGATCTTCCCAACGGAATTCGAAACGTGCCATACTTAGAGCGTTGTCGCGGTGTTGAGAACCTGGATGTCCTTTTGCTAAATCTGCTGCATGCGCTGCCAACTTATAAGTAACAACACCCACACGAACGTCTTCTTTATTAGGTAAACCAAGGTGTTCTTTTGGCGTTACGTAGCAAAGCATGGCGCAACCGTACCAACCAATCATGGCGGCACCGATGCCCGATGTAATGTGGTCGTAACCTGGTGCGATGTCTGTGGTTAAAGGGCCTAAGGTGTAAAAAGGTGCCTCGTCGCAAAGTTCAATTTGCTTTTCCATGTTTTCCTTAATCATGTGCATTGGCACGTGACCTGGACCTTCTATAAAACACTGTACTTCGTGCTTTCGAGCTATTTGTGTAAGTTCGCCAAGGGTTTCTAATTCGGCAAATTGTGCCTCGTCGTTAGCATCGGCAACCGAGCCAGGACGCAGACCATCACCAAGTGAAAAGGCAACATCGTACTGTTTTAAAATTTCGCAAATATCTTCGAAATGGGTGTATAAAAAGCTTTCTTTATGATGTGCTAAACACCATTTTGCCATAATAGAACCACCACGAGATACAATACCAGTAACACGTTTTGCTGTCATGGGTACGTAACGCAATAAAACGCCAGCGTGAATGGTGAAATAATCTACACCTTGTTCGGCTTGTTCGATTAGAGTATCACGAAAAATTTCCCAAGTTAAATCTTCGGCAACGCCATTTACTTTTTCTAAAGCTTGGTAAATTGGCACGGTACCTACTGGAACTGGTGAGTTACGTATAATCCATTCGCGGGTTTCGTGAATGTTCTCGCCCGTAGAAAGGTCCATAATATTATCGGCGCCCCAACGGCATGCCCAAACAGCTTTTTCTACTTCTTCTTCTATGGAAGATGTTACGGCAGAATTACCAATATTGGCATTAATTTTCACTA
Organism: Algibacter sp. TI.3.09; assembly: GCF_038154905.1. Taxonomy (NCBI): domain Bacteria; kingdom Pseudomonadati; phylum Bacteroidota; class Flavobacteriia; order Flavobacteriales; family Flavobacteriaceae; genus Algibacter; species Algibacter sp. TI.3.09. Next base: position 26,386 of record NZ_JBAKAN010000001.1, read on the forward strand.
AGAAATTACGACCTAAAATCATAGGTTCGGCTTCGGGATGGTTAATGTTTGATGGGATGATGGCACGACCTCTTGCAACTTCTGAACGGACGAATTCTGGTGTGATTTTATCTGGAATAGAAGCGCCGAAGTGTTGGCCTTTGTGTTGTTTTCTAATCTCCGTCATCTCGTCGATACGTTGATTTTCACGAATCGCGATGTATTCCATTTCTGGAGTAATCATGCCTTTTTTTGCGTAGTGTAATTGGGTTACATTTTGTCCGGTTTTGGCACGTAAAGGTTTTTTTAGAAGCGAAAAACGCATGTGGTCTAAACTTTTATCGTTTAAGCGTTGGTTGCAATATTCTGATGAAAATGCTTCGAGTTGCTCTACATCGCCACGCTCTTTAATCCAGCTTTCACGAATACGTTCGATACCGGCGTGGATGTCAATTTTTTTGTTTGGATCGGTATATGGTCCCGAGGTATCGTAAACAGTTACAGGCTCGTTTGGCGTTTTCTTTTTGGTCATCGAATCGGTGGTGTCGCTCAAAGAAATTTCGCGCATGGCCACTTTAATTTGTGGATGAATTTTGCCTTCTACATATATTTTTTTAGAATTAGGAAAAGGGTTTCTAGTAATTCCGTCTTGTTTTGGAGCGGTATCTTTTTGTTTCATGGCTTGTGGTTTTTTCGCTGTAACTGTTAATATATTATGGTTAATTTTTGTTTGAATATTTGTTTTTGGAGTAGGGGTTAACCGCCTTGTGTGGCTGTAATAATTAAAACACTGTCGCCCTCTGTTAAGGTATGTGTTGACCAAAGTAATTTTGTAATAATGTCTTGGTTTACGGCTAGCGCAATGCCTTGAGGAGAAAGATTTAGCATTTCTAGAACCTGGTCTAGCGTGCTATTGACTTTAAATTTGTGATTTTGGTTGTTTACTTTTATGTTTATCATACAAAAACGGTTTTGGAGACTAAAAAAAATTAGTCAAACAATTTTGTAAACAATAAAAGATTTTGGAATTTGAAAAAAGGGCAGTGGTGACACTGTTAACTTTTCCCTCCGTTGGTGTTAACCAAATCAGGTTCTAAGGATATTTCTCAAACTAATTAACTTAATAATTAATTACTCCTAAAGTTTACTATCGCAAATATATGTAAAAGTATGAAAGATTAGACTACAAAAAATGAGATTGTTTTTTGAGTAAGGTTTATTTGATTGATTGAGTAGAGGCTTGGAGATTTTAAAATTTTAAAAAAAAACGTATTATTGTCGTATACTTTAAGACTAGGGAAGATAGAAGTTTATTGATTTTTTTCGATTATATTATTTGGACTTGTTTCTCTTTCAATTAAGTGACTCCATGTTTTAGGAATATAATCAGAAAGTCTATTTCTACTAACTTTAGGTATTCCTTTTATTGTCCAAAAGAATTCTTCAACATCATTTAAGTTTTGAGGTTTATCAATTTTCCACATGGCTAATCTTCCATTTTTATCAATGAAATCATTTATTGAATCTAGAATTCGGCTTTGATGATTAGAATTTAATAGATCCCAATAAGCAAGAAAAAGTTTTCCGAGTTTTTCAACCATATTAGTTTGATTAAAATTTAACCGGTCATCAAGAACGGCTTCTTTAAAGTATTCTAAATGCTCATTATAATCTTCGTCTTCATAGTTTTTAATGTTATTTTTTTTAAAGTGTTTTCTTAGTTTATTTTTAATTATTGATAGATGGTAGTAGCTATGTTTTGAATAGTTCGATTGAAAGTTTATTAGTTCTGCAAATGATATTTCAAAGTCAATGTCATGCGGAGATATGTAATATTTGTAAAATCTTTTTTTAAAAAAGTATTCTTTAGTTTCCTCTATAACTTGAATGAAATTATTGAAATCTTCATTTTGTATATATTGTGGTTGAGAGCAAAAGTCTTCCATTAACGTAAATAAAGAAACATTTTTATTTTGGTTAAGAGGAGATTTAAAGGACGTATTTAAAAACTCATTTAAACGAATAAAAAACAAATCGTTTCTTTCTTGGTCATGAAAAAATAGAACAGAGTTATTGTCGGTCAATTCAAATAGAAAAGGACTGATTATGGTCAAAGAGAATTTTTTATATTGTTCAAATAATAGTCTTATATCCATGGGTTTATTGTTGAAATTCAACTTCTTTTACTTCTTAACATGCTCCACCAATTCTAATTGGTCCATACTTACATTAGTAGTAAAGATGCCATAATTTACAACCGCTTTGTTTTTCTCTATTTTATCTATTGTTCCAACGGCACGACCATCTTCCATACGTACGCGATCGCCAAGCCTAATTATAGCTTTTGGTTTAGGAGCTTCAATGGCTTTTTTCTTTTCTTCTTTTTTCTTCTCGCGAATAACTTCTACTTTCTTTTCTACTTCTTTTTTAACTTGAATTTCTTTCGCCTTAACTTTCTTTTTCTCTTTTACAGTAACACGTTTGCGTTTAGAATTTTCAATTTGAACTACTTTAAACAATTCGCCCATCATTTCTTTTTTCTGTTTGTTGTTAAAGAATTTTTCGGCAATATCGTTTACTTTTTGTCCTAAGTAAATAAGGCGTTGGTTGCTATCGTAAAGTTCTTGATAGCTTTCTAGTTTCTTTTGTATTTTGGTATTTATTTCTTCTAGCTTATCGGCTTCTTCTCCTTTTTTCTTTTCGTTTTCTTTTAGAGATTGTCCTGTTTTTTCGAGTTTAGAGCGTTCTTTTTGAAGTTTTGCAATTGTGGCATCGAAACGCACTTTACTACGTTCAATTTTCTTTTTGGCTCGGTTAATTAAACTATAAGGTATACCGTTTTTTTGAGCAACTTCAAAAGTGAAACTACTTCCGGCTTGACCGATAACGAGTTTAAAAAGGGGCTCTAGTGTACGTTCGTCAAACAACATGTTAGCATTTAACATGTGTGGCATTTCGTTTGCTAGAATTTTCAGGTTAGAATAATGTGTGGTAATTATCCCGAAGGCTTCACGATGGTAAAATTCTTCTAAAAATGTTTCCGCTAAAGCGCCACCAAGTTCAGGATCACTTCCTGTTCCAAATTCATCTATTAAAAAAAGTGTGTTTTGGTTACACTTCTTCAAGAAATAATTCATTTGTTTTAAACGGTAACTATAGGTGCTTAAATGGTTTTCTATAGATTGATTATCGCCAATATCACTTAAAATTCTATCGAATAAGGTTACTGTACTTCTTTCGTGTACAGGAATAAGCATACCACTTTGTAGCATAACTTGTAATAGGCCTACTGTTTTTAGTGTAATACTTTTTCCTCCGGCATTTGGGCCAGAAATAACAATAATACGACTGTCTTTTTTAAGTTTTATACTTTGCGGAAATGTTTTTTCTTCCTTTGCTAAATTATTTAAATAGAGTAGAGGGTGGTAAGCGTCGCGTAAATTCATGCTACGGTCTTCTGTAAATTCCGGAAGTATCGCATTCATGGAATTAGCGTATTTCGCTTTCGCGGAAATAACATCGATATCAATTAAGAAAGATTGGTAATCTTCTAAAAGTGTTAAAAACGGACGAATAAAATTAGTGACTTCTTTTAAAATACGAATAACCTCTTCGTGCTCTTCATATTCTAAATTATTAAGTTCCCTAGAATATTGTAATGTAGTTTCTGGTTCTATATATACAATGCTTCCGGTTTTGCTACCACCCATTATGGCACCTTTAACTTTACGGCGATACATGGCTTTTACGGCAAGTACACGTTTATTATCTACTACCGATTCGCGAATATCATCTAGATACTCCAAACCATGATAGGTATTTAGTGCCGAACTAAAGCTGGCATTAATTTTTCCTTTTATTCTGTTTATAGATTGTCTTAAATCGAATAAGGTATTTGATGCATTATCTTTTATGTCTCCAAAACGGTCTACAATACCATCTACTTTTTCAATAAGTACTTTGGTAACTTCAATATGAGATGCAAAAGTATTTAAGTTTGGGTAGTATTCATGAAACTTCTTTAAAAACACCACTATAGCATTTACAGAAATAGACATGGATACAATTTTCTTTAAACCATGCACCTCTAAATAGGTGTTTTCTATACGTAAAAGCTTTAGTTCGTTTACAATAGTATCGAAACCATGATTTGGTATACGATTATCGTTATGGAAAGAAGATAAGTATTCGTTTGTAAGCAGTAAAGCGCTTTGAAGTTCTTCTTTTGTTCTAAAAGGAGTAATATCTAATGCTTGTTTATTGCCTAATGGCGTAACACAAAGCTCGCTTACTTGTTGTAAAACGGTTTGGAATTCTAAATCTTGTAATGTTTTTTCGTGAATGTGTATCATTCGAAGTTTAATGGGGTGTTTTAGGTAATAAATGAGTGCTAATTTACATATTCTTATTGAGAATTGTGATGCTACTATGTGCCTGTATAAAATTAATAGGTTAAAGTGTTATTTGTGTAGTAAAATCCCTATTAAATTTTGTAAATTAGCTATAGAAGAATTGTTTTTTCAAAAAAATAGATGAAAATACCTATAAATTGACCATTTTTTGTTTTTCGTGTCTTTATTGATTTTCAGGGCTTTTAGCGAGTAAAGATGCATTTCATCGATAAAAAAGAACCGTCAAACGACATAAAAATGCGTTTCATCGATAAAATGTATCTTTTCATAGCTTAATTGTTGTATTTTTGTTTAAAGTTTAGAAGCATTGTTTGCTGTTTCACGCTTAAAATTTAATTATTATGAAAAAATTTACTTTAGAATTGCTTTTCTTTTTGTTTTTAATGGGAAGTGCCTTTGCGCAACAAGAAAAAGGTATCATAGGTGTTAATAATTGGTTAGATAATTGGACAGAGTTTAAACCAAACCAAACCGATTATAGAGAGCCAAACCAAATATTAACAGGTAACATTAGTGAAAACACGACTTTAAGCAAGAGAGATACTTATCTTCTTGTAGGGAGTGTTTTTGTAACAAACAATGCAACCTTAACTATTGAACCAGGTACGGTAATTATTGGAGACTACGCTTCTAAAGCATCTCTTACCATTACTAAAGGTGCTATTCTTATGGCCGATGGTTTAGAAACAGATCCTATAGTTTTTACATCTAATAGAAGTGTTAAGCGCGCTGGAGATTGGGGAGGTATTACTATTCTAGGTGATGCGCCAAGCAATAAGTTTGGTAATGGTTCTGTAGCAACTTTTTATTCTGATTTAAATCAAAGTGATTATGCTTTTACAAACTTTGGAGGTAATAATTCTGAAAGCTGTTCTGGTGTTTTAAGATATGTTCGTATAGAATATGCAGGTAAACGTATTAAAGGTGCTGGATATTTAAATGGACTTTTATTAGCAGGAGTAGGTAGCCAAACTGTATTCGATAATATTATGTTAAGCTATTCTGGTGGAGATGCTATTGAAGTATGGGGCGGTAATGTAACTTTAGATAAAATAGTATCATTCAGAACGAGTAGTAATGATTTTAGATTTAATTACGGCGCACAATGTAAACTTACTAATTCTTTAGCTGTAAGATCTCCATATATTTCTAGTAGTGAAGGTTCTAGATGTTTTCAAATATTAGGTTTTGATGAAATTTCTGAAGTTGATTTTTCTAAACCAGGAACATCGGTAACGGCTCGAAACATTACTATGCTTAATGATAGTGAAAATTTAGAAGGTGATATTCAACAAGGATTAGTTAATGAAGCTGTATATATAGGAGAGAGTGCTTCATTGAGTATGGAAAAAGGTGTTATTTCTGGTTTTAATCCAGCTGTGATTTTACAAGAAAAAATTAACATTAATCAAGAAAATCTAGATAAAATTAAATTTACAAACATGTATTTCAATAATTGTAACGGAAATATTTTTGTTGAACACAATACTAATAATGAAGATTTAGAAAACTGGTACGGAAACTCAGCTTTTTATAATGTTTATTCTAAAAGTCATAATGCAGAAACATTTATTGATATAAGAAACGAACGTAGACCAGATTACCGTCTACAGATTAATAAAATTATAGCATCTCACGATTTAGGTACTGACTAATAGGTTTTCGAGCCCCATAAAAATAAGTTTATATAATAAGGTGTTTTTATTTCGGGTTTAAAATTTTTTAATAATCAGGTTTTTAGTGTGATATAAAATTAATATAAAGAATAATAACAAGTAATATAGAATGAAAAGATTAAGTGTATTTGCTTTTTTTGTTTTGAGTTTTACCAATATGGTCAGTGCTCAAATTGTTATAAGTAAGCCAAATCTTGGTTTTTCTCAAGCTTGTGCAGGCCCTGCTTTCAATACTTATTATGCTACGTTTTCTTTTTCTCCAGAAGGGAATTTAGAAGCTTCTAATCAATTTATTATAGAACTTTCTGATGAAAATGGTGATTTCACCAATTCTACAGATATTTATATTTCTGATGTAGGTAGTGTAATCAAAACTCCAGCAACACTAGAGTTTTCTATCCCAACAACAACAACAGGTGAAAATTTTAAAATCAAAATTAGGAGTACAGCTCCTGTAGCTACAAGTTCGGCATCAAACGGATTTCCTGCTTATTATAAAATTCAAGATACTCCATTTTCTATAAATAATTTAATTGATACGGGATCTTATTGTTCTGGCGGAAGTTATTTATTAACTATAGATAATCCGGGTAGTTTATTGAACGATTCACCTTTACAATATCCATCACTTACTTTTAATTGGTATCTAGAAACTGGCCCAACAACATCTGTTTTTATTGCTTCGGGAAGTACTTTAGCTGTGGATACCGCAGGTGTTTATTTTGTAGAAACTGATTATGGTACTTGTACTTCAAATTCATTTTCAAATAGAGTAAGCGTTAGTGAAATTGTCTCTAGCAGTGCAACATTTGATATAAACTCGAGTGTAGATATTCCTTATTGTGCTACCGAAGGTCCAACCACCTTAACTTCTATAAACGGTAATGCATACCAATGGTATTTAAATGGTACGGAAATCGAAGGAGCAACAAGCCAAATGTATACTACCAATACGGAAGGAATCTATTCTGTGAGTGTAGATCTTGGAAGTTGTTCTAGTAGTGCATCTATAGAAATTATAAACACAAATTTTACAGCAAGTATAGACGTTCCAGAATTTAATAGTATTGAAGCGGAAGAAAATTTAGTAGTTACAGCAAGTACAACAGCTGTAGATCCAGAATTTAAATGGTATTTAAATGAAACCTTAATAGCTAGTGCAAATAGTGATAGTTACGAAGCAACACAATCTGGTAATTATAAGGTTGAGGTTATTCAAACTTCGGGCTGTGTTTCAACAAAAACATTTTTGTTTGAAGTAGAAAAGGCTTTAGATTTATTTCCTGATGTAGCATTAATTCCGAATATTGTTAGTCCTAATAATGATGGCGAAAATGATACTTGGGTTATACCAAAAGATTATGTGAGCGGCACAAATGCCGAAGTAGTAATATTTAGCACACAAGGTAAAGTTGTTTTCAAGAGTGACGATTATCAAAATAATTGGCCAGAAAATCAATTAAGCTTTACAAATATCAGTCCTGTTTATTATTATATCATTACAACTTCTACTGGCGAAAAGCAAAAGGGATCAATAACGATCATAAAATAGTGAAAAAGAGCATACTACATATCGTCCTGTTTTTTAGTTTAATTACACAGCTCCATTCTCAAGAGAATGGTGTTGTTGCGTTTACGCTGCCTGTTAGAAACTCTTTGAAGTTTAACAAATATGCGTTAAATCCAACCTTTAGTTTTGTAAGAGAACAAAATAAATACATCAGTATTACTAATAAAAAACAATGGGCTCAGTTCGAAAATGCACCAGAAAATTATCTAGTAAGTTATTCTGGACGATTTAGCGAAAATACCGGAGTTGGTATTGGTTTATTTCAACAGAGCAACGGTGTGTATACTAATTTTGGAGGTATTTTAAACTTTGCTTACAATGCGGTTTTCGATAGAGATAGCAATTTAACCTTTGGTACCAACATAGCATTTTATCAAAGTGGTATAGACCAAGGTAAAATAGTTTCAAACTTTCCAGATTCAGCATTAAATAATACAGAAAAAAGTTCAATAGTTACTATAAACCCTGGGATAAACTACGGTACCATGTTTTTCGATTTTGGTGTAGCTGTAAATAATTTGGTATCATATAACTTAAATACTTCCGAGATTATCGAAGAAAATCCAGAACAAAGCATACAAGGTCATATTATGTATACTGGCTTTTTGCAAGGTAGTGGCTTTTTCGATAGTAGTAAATTTTCAGGTTTATTAAGATCAGAGTTTAAAAAAGAACAAACCGTAATTTCGGGTGTTGTGATGCTTACTGTTCCTAAAGGTATTTGGGGGCAAGCGGGTTATAATACACTTTATGGAGCTTCAGCAGGTATAGGTTTAAATATTAGTAAGCAAATAGCTGTAGAGTATAATTATGAGCAATCTATGGGGGAATTATCTGAATTTGGAAATTCTCACGAAATTACTTTGGCTTATAAATTCAATAAAAAATATAGGTATAATTATAGTGATGATGAGGAAGAAAGCTCAATTTTTTCTTCATCTAATAAAAAAAGAAAGTCTGTTAATAAAAGAAAAGCAAGTGCAGCAACTTCGGAAAGTGATAAAGAAAAATTTAGAGCTAATAGAGTTGCCAGTGAAAAAGTAAAAGCTGAAAGAAAAGCTCAGTTTGAAGCAGATGCTAAAGTAAAAGAGGAAGCAAAACAGTTAGCTGAAGCTCCAAAGGAAATAGAGGAAGTAGCTGATACAGTAGAGGTGCAAGTCGAAGTTGAAGAGGTTACTGAAGAAGTAGAAGTTGATACAAAAGCAGATGAAATAGCTAAAGCGAAACAAGACGCCGAAGCAAAAGCAAGAGCAGACGAGTTAGCTAAAGCGAAACAAGACGCCGAAGCAAAAGCAAAAGCAGATGAGTTAGCTAAAGCGGAACAAGCAGCCGATGCAAAAGCAAGAGCAGAAGAGTTAGCTAAAGCGGAACAAGCAGCCGATGCAAAAGCAAAAGCAGATGAGTTAGCAAAAGCGCAACAAGACGCCGATGCGAAAGCAAAAGCAAAAGCAGATGAGTTAGCAAAAGCGCAACAAGACGCCGAAGCAAAAGCAAAAGCAGATGAGTTAGCAAAAGCGCAACAAGCAGCCGATGCGAAAGCAAAAGCAGATGAGTTAGCAAAAGCGCAACAAGCAGCCGATGCAAAAGCAAGAGCAGAAGAGTTAGCTAAAGCGCAACAAGACGCCGAAGCAAAAGCAAGAGCAGAAGAGTTAGCTAAAGAGCAACAAGACGCCGATGCGAAAGCAAAAGCAAAAGCAGATGAGTTAGCTAAAACGCAACAAGACGCCGATGCAAAAGCAGATGAGTTAGCTAAAGCGCAACAAGCAGCCGATGCAAAAGTAAGAGCAGAAGAGTTAGCTAAAGCACAACAAGCAGCCGATGCAAAAGCAAGAGCAGAAGAGTTAGCTAAAGCGCAACAAGCGGCCGATGCAAAAGCAAGAGCAGAAGAGTTAGCTAAAGCGCAACAAGCAGCTGATGCAAAAGCAAAAGCAGATGAGTTAGCTAAAGCGCAACAAGCAGCCGATGCAAAAGCAAAAGCAGATGAAGTAGCTAAAAATCAAACAGAAAATACATCGAGAGCTGAAGAAATTGTTGAAGCTATAGGGAATGCTCCAATGGATGCCGCTACGCAATCAATGATTGATTTAACAAAATTAACTGATGAGTCTAAAATTATTCAAGAAGATTTACTACGCCGATTAAATGAAAAAATGGCTAGTAAACAAAAAGATTTAGATGAATTAAAACAAGAAAATGATTTAAGAGATCAAGGTATTGTAAGTGCGCCTAAACCATTTAAAAGTGTAAGTGCAGAAAACGCGGCTTTAGCAGCCTTAAAGGCAGATGTTGATAATGTTATAAACAATAGAGATGAAAAAATTAAGGCTATTGAAAAATTATATAACGAAAGACGTAAAAAAGTAAAAAGTAAGCAAGATCCAGTTAATGTTATTTATTTAGATGCTATTGAGCTTTTGTATAAAGAGCAGGAAGAAGCAAAACGTGCTCAAGAGCGTTTAGTTTCATCATTAGAAAGTATCAAAATTGCTACAGATATCGAGAGAAAACGTCGTATTAAAAAAGCGAATTATGATAACGAAGATGATAGATACAATAAAGATAGATCTGCTTTAAAATATATTAAGCAGTCTACAGCTATAAGTGCGGAACCATTATCAGAGAGTGATTTTGATTTTGGAGATATTCAAAGTAATATTCAAATTGTGAAAAATGTTGCTAATGCGGAAAGTGGTTACTATATGGTAATTGCAGTACATGCTGATGAAGCTCAAAGAGATGCTTTTTTAACCAAAGCAGTTGCAGCAGGACAATCTAATATAGATTTCTTTTATGATATTACTAGCAGTAAATATTTCATTTATTATCAAAAATTCGATTATATCGAAACGGCATCAAGAGCATTAAAGAACAAAAATGGCGCACCTTATAACAGTAAAATGTCAATGGTGAGAATTGAAAATTAGTGAAGAATTATAATATATAGTTTCATTAATTTACCAAATAAGAAGATAATTAATTACAACCCCCTTATGAAAAAAACTACTTATCAAAACAAAGGTTTAGCAATATTGCTATTTTTATTGAGTTTGCAAACCTTTGCTCAAAACTATGTGCCATTTTCATCTCGATTTGATCAAGATGTTAAAGGTGATATTGTTTTAATTGGTAATAATATTCTTGGTCCAAGTAATAATGCATTTAATGACAATTCAGCATATAATAATAGGGTCAATATGCAATATATTGATATTGATAGTGATCCATCAACGTTTAGTTCGTCTAGTGCAGATTTGGCTATTCCTAATCCAGATTGTTATCGTATAGTTAGGGCAGATTTGTATTGGGCGGCCGTTAATCCGGGAAGTGAACCAATTACAGATGTTAAATTTAAAGGTCCAACAGGTGCCTATATTGATATTACAGGTACTGTAATTTATGATGCGGGGACAACTTCTGTTGATGGGGGTAATAGTTATTCTTATGCATGCCATGCCGATGTTACTAGTATTGTTACAGCTTTTGGCTCTGTATCTGATTTGGGTACTTATACGGTTGCCAATGTATCATCTGCTGTAGGTAGATCTCAAGATGTTGGAAACGGTACAGGTCAGTCAGCAGGTTGGTCTCTTTTTATAGTATATGAAGATCCTACATTACCTGGTAAATCAATAACAAGTTTCGATGGGTTTAGTGCCATTAGTGCCGCCCAAAACCCTTTTGCCGATATTTCAATTAGTGGATTTAGAACTGTTCCTGCTCCTGCTCCTGTAAGAGCTAATTTTGCATTTGCTACATTAGAAGGGGATAAACGTATTACAGGTGACCGTTTAAGACTTAATGGATCGAGTTTATCCACAGTAGATCGTCCTTCAAATAACTTTTTTAACAGTTCTGTTACTCAATTAAGTGCTTTACCTGTAAATAACCGAAATCCAAATAGTACTAATACTTTAGGTTTTGATACAGGTATTTTGTCTGTTCCTAACCCTTCGAATTCTGTTATTGCCAATGAGGCAACTTCAGCTATTGTGCGTCTAGAAACTGGTGGAGACACGTATTTTCCATACTTTTTTGCAATGGCTGTAGAAATTATCGAACCAAAAATTGTACTTACTAAAATTGTTGAAGATAATACCGGTGCTAATATTGGTGGACAAATAGTAGAACTTGGTGATCAATTAAATTATGTTATCGGTTTCCAAAACACGGGTAATGATGATGCAACTGAGCTTTTTATTAGAGATATATTACCAACCAATGTAGTTTTTGATTACCCTAGTGATCTTGCTTCATTACCTTCAGGGGTTACGGTAGAAAGTTATAATGAAGCCACAAGAGAGTTGCTTTTTAGAGTAGACCCATCTGCTGTAGAAGAAAACGATCCGGTTCAAGAAATTAGATTTGCAGTAACTGTTGTTGCAACTTGTAGTTTATTAAGTAATGCCTGTTCTAATTTAATTGATAATCAAGCTTTTGCTACTTATAAAGGAACGTTAAATCCGATTTTTACAATTTCTGATGATCCTAGTTTTTCTGAAAATACAGGCTGTTTATTAAATCCAGCAGCAACTAATTTTCTTGCAGATATAAACGATTGTGTTTTTGAAGAAGAAGTTATTTTGTGTGGAGCCACTACCGAGTTAGTGGCTGCTGATGGTTATAACAATTATACATGGTCTTCTAGCGAATCATTATCACCAGTTATAGGAAATACACAGTCTATTACAGTTTCGGAAACAGGAACGTATTATGTTTATAATGAAGCTGTAGCGCCTTGTCAATCTATTACTCAGGTTTTTAGAGTTGTTAATTTTGGAACAACGGTTACTAACCCTGTAATTCCATTTGCAGATGAGGTTGTTATTTGTCCGAATGACGGAAAAGAACTTCCAAATATCTTTTTATGTGGTGCAAACGATTCAACTTCAATTCAAACAGGAATTTCCGATACATCGTCCATGATATGGGAAAAACTAAACGAAGCTAGTTGTGATGCTGTAACAAATCAAGATTGTGCTAACGAAAGTAATTCTTGTACATGGAATCAAGTACAAACAGGCCCAAATTTTGATGCTGATACTGCTGGCCAATATCGATTAACTTTAAATTATGCTGGAGGTTGTTTCAGTCAGTATTATTTTAACGTTTATGAGAATATATTAGATCCTAACGTATCATCACGCGATATATATTGTAATACTGCTGGAGAGATAGTAGTAGGCGGTGTACCAAGTGGATATGAGTATAGTCTTGATGGTACAAACTATCAAGATAGTAATGTGTTTACGGTAACAACAGCAGATATTTACACGGTTTATATTAGACAAGTAGGTGTGTCACCAAACCCATGTATATTTACAGTACCAGATGTACAAATTAGAGAACGCGATTTTACAACTTCAGTTATTATAGAGCAACCGCTTTGTAATGGTGAAAAAGGAAATGTAGTTCTTGCAGCTAACGATGTTAGGGCTCAGTATAACTTTTCAATCTATAGTGGAGTTACCATTATTAATGGAGTTGGGCCAATTAATGATAGTAGTTATGAATTTGAAAATCTTAACCCTGGTTTTTACACGGTTAATATTTCTACGGAAGATGGTTGTGTTCATTCTGAAATAATTGAAATTATTAATCCAGAATTATTAACAGCTACCTCAGCATTAACAAGTCCTTTAACTTGTTCTGATGGTGAAATTACAATATACCCAGTAGGTGGAACTGCACCATATTTCTATTTTATAAATGGTTCAACAGATTTTGAAACCGTTCCAACTATAGATTTTACAGCTGCAGGAGTTTTTGATATTAGAGTTGTAGATTCTAATAACTGTGTTGCTACTACGTCTATAACCGTAGAAGATAATCCTGCTCCAATTTTTAGTGTAAATCATAACGATATTCTATGTTATAACGATAATATAGGAGAAATTGAATTTGATGTCACTAACGCAAACGGATATGCTTTAGAATATAGTATTGATAACGGAGTTACTTACGTTTCTAATCCTGTGTTTTCAAATCTCAGCGCAGGAGATTATGAAGCAATAGTGAAATATTCTCTCGATGGATCGGAATGTTTTTCAACCCCAGAAAGTATTACAATAGACCAACCGGATAATGCTTTAACAGCATCATCTGGAGTGTCTGAATTAGCTGGTTGTGGACCTTCAGGAGAAGGTAAAGTACGTATTACAAATCCACAAGGCGGAACACCTCCTTATGAATATAGTTTTGATAATCAAGGAAGTTGGATAACTTCAAACGAAGCTTTTGTAACTCCAGGAACTTATACCTTATATATTAAGGATGCTAATGATTGTATTTATGCCATGCCAGAAATCACTTTAGATCCTGAGCCAGTAGATCCAACCATAGATATTTCTGAACCTGAATTTAATTGTGACGGTACAGCAGACGCAACCGTAACAGTTACCAACTCAGAGGTAGATATGTTTACTTATAATTATTTATTAGATGGTGTAGCAAATACAAATACAGCAGATCCAACTGTGTTTTTAGATGTTCCAAATGGTTCTCATACTATTACTATAGATTATCAATTAAGAAGTGTAACTACGTATAGTAATTTATTATATGAAAACTTTGGATATGGTGAAGATACCTCTTCACCTGGGATAAACCCGACTTATTATTGTTTTGAAAGACAGGTTGTAGGGTCGGAATGTAAAGGTCAAATTAATATTCAAGATGGAGATTATTCTGTTACAGCTGAAATAGTAAGACCATATGGCAGTTGGCTTCAACCTGGAGATCATACACCAGCGACGACACCAGCAACTGCAGACGGAAGATATTTGGCTGTAAATATCGGTTCTAGCATACCTGCAACTGAAATACTTTATGAAAAATATATTGATAATATAATTCCAAATCAACCTATTAATGTTGAGTTTTACGCTATAAATTTATTGAGATCAGGGACATCAGGAGCTAATCCTGATCTAGCAGTTGCTTTAATTGATGCATCTGGTAATGAAATTTCTTCTTACAGTACGGGAGAGATACCAAAAAGTAATCAATGGGAAGAGTATCCAAAAACACCTATAACATTAGATCCAGGAGCTAACACTAGTTTACGATTTATATTAAGATCTAATGTGCAACAAAATAATGGTAACGATGTTGCTGTTGATGATATTACAGTTTATCAATTACCAAAAAGTTGTGTAACAGAAGTAGAATTTCCTTTTGTTGTAGATTCAGGTAGAGCTTTTTCTGCAAGTATAACAGGATCTGAAAATGTAAGTTGTAACGGAGCAACAGATGGTAGTATTAGTATTGCTGCTCAAAATTTTGATAGCACTACAGGGTTTGAATATTCAACAGATAACGGAACGACTTGGATAACCCAAATGACGTCGCCTTATACAATTACAGGTTTAGCGGCAGATACTTATGATGTATTAATACGCTTTGAAACATGTAGTTTTCCTTTTTCTCAAGGTATTTCTGAACCAGCACTTTTAGAAGTTATGGCTTCTGGAACACCAATTACTTGTATTACAGGTTCTACAATAACGGCATCGGCTACAGGCGGAACAGCTGCTTATGCTTACGAATTGTTAGATACGGCAACATTAAATTTAATATCGACTTTTCCAAGTAATGGTATTTTAACAAATATTTCTGCAGGAGATTATACAATAAGAGCTACCGATGCTAACGATTGTGTGGCGACCACCACGGTAAATTTATCTGGAGTAACTGCGCCAACGGCAACGTTAAGTACTAGTTCTAATTTTTGCTATAACCCAACAAGTGGAGGATCTTTAGTAGTAGATGCTGCAGGCGGACAAACTCCTTATGAATATAGTATTACTTCCGGAGTTTATCAAGATAGTAATGCTTTTAACGATTTAGCACCAGGTAACTATACGGTTACAGTTCGTGATGCTAACGGATGTACAGTTGTTTTACCTGCTGAAACTATAGCACCTCAAGTAGCTGTAGCAGTAGAGTTAACAAAAGAATTAGATTGTACAACCTCTCCAGAAGCTTCAATATCAGGAACTATTTCTCAAGGTTATGCTCCATATACAGTTACTTTATTACAAGGTACAGGAACGGTATCTTTAACCGGAAATACATTCAGCTTAAGTACAGCAACAGCTGGTAATTATCAATTTGAAGTAACCGATTCTGAAGGATGTGTTGTTGCATCGAATGTTATTAACGTAAATGCAATATCAACTCCAACAGTTTCAGCCTCTCAAGTTAATGTTACTTGTAACAGTAATTCAGACGGATCTGTACAGTTAACAGGTTCTGGAGGATCTGGTGGTTATACATTTAGTGATGATAATGTAACGTTTTCAGCAACAAATACCTTTACAGGTTTAGCGGCTGGTACTTATAGTTTTTACGTAAAAGATAGTAAAGACTGTACAAATACAGTTAGTGTTACTATTACAGAGCCAACCACTTTAACAGCGACAGCAAATGCAACGGAGTTTAGTTGTAGTGCAACCAATACAAAAGAAGATGCTACAATTACTATTGTAGTTTCAACAACAGGAACGTCTCCTTATCAGTATAGCTTTAATGGAGGTACAACGTTTACATCTAATAATTCATTAACGATTAATGATAACGGAACAACACAAACATTTTCTTATGTTGTTAAGGATGCTAATGGTTGTTTAACAGCAGCTCAAAATATTTCTATTGAACCTTTAAACCCTCCAACAGATTTATCTGTTTCAGTAACCGATATTACGTGTTTAGCAACAGAAGCTACAGCAACTATTACGGCTACCAATGGAGTAGGAGTTTTACAATATGAAACTATTTCGCCTTCACCAATTATTGTAGCACAACAAACATCTAACATTTTTAATAATCTAACTTCAGGAACTTATGTATTTAGAGTAACAGATGCTAATGGATGTTATTATACAGAATCTTATACTATTGATCCTGTTACAAATATTACCGTTACAGGTTTAAAATTAAGTGATGTACTTTGTAGTGGCGATACTACTGGAAGTGTTCAGTTTTCAGTAGCGGAATTTGCTTCAACTTATGCTTACACTATTAATGGAGGTACAGCATTTACAGCGCAAACAAATGCAACAATAACACTAACAGGCTTACCTGCTGGAAATCAGGTTATTGTTGTAACCGATGAAACTACGGGTTGTACGGCTACCGAAACCATTAACATTACGGAGCCAGCAACACCTTTATCTTTATCTGCCGTTGCAACTAATGTGCATTGTAATAATTATAATTCACAAATAACGGTTACAGCAAATGACGGAACACCAAGTTATACTTATGCGGCAGTTTTAACAGGAGCAATACCTGCGGCAGCAGATTATAATAGTGGTAGCGTTATTACTGTAAATACAAGTACGGCGGCCAATTTAATTTGGGATGTGTATGTTAAAGACGCTAATGGTTGTACTGAATTTACATCAGTTACCATTATAGCAGAAACTGGTCCAACCGTTACGGCTCCAGCAGTATCTAACCAATGTACTGCAGCTTCAGGGTTTATGTTTACGGTGTCTGGTACAGGAATCGCTCCATTATCTTATAGTATAAATGGCGGAGCTTCTTTTCAAACGAGTCCTACATTTACAGTAAATACTCCAGGAAATTACACGATCACAATTAAAGATGGTAATGGATGTATAGCAACAAGTGCAACAACAACAGATGTTTATGCACCGCTTAGTGCAAGTGTGTTATTAACAGAAGATCTTACATGTTCTTTACCTGTTGAAGCATCTATCGATATTTCAGTTTCAGGAGGTAATTCAACTTACACTTACGAGGTTAGTGATGATGGTGGTGCTAGTTACTCTACCATTTCAGGTTCACCTTATACAACAACTACAGCAGGTACGTATCAATTTAGAATAACAGATGCGAACAGTTGTGATATTATAACAAATAGTGTAACAGTTACACCAGTTGCAGATCCAGTAATTTTAAGTGTAACCCAAACTCAAGATATTGCATGTTCTTCGGAAGAAACTGCGGCAATAGATATTTCTATAGATCCTTCGGTTGGTTTAGCGCCATTTGAAATAAATGTAACTAATACAACTACAGGTACAGATTATGGAACGCAAACTTCAGGTTTAGCAGCAGGAGATTATATAATTACAGTAACCGATGCTAAAGGTTGTACGGCTACTGAGGCTATTAATATAGCACAGCCAGATCCAATTATTTTAGATTTTGATGTAGATCCAATTACTTGTGCAGCAGGTGGTGTTTCTTTAGGTCAAATTATTATAAATTCAGTTAGTGGTGGTACAGCTAATTATTCTTACCATGTTACAGGTGTAAATGGATACGATGTAGAAATAGCTAACCAACCAGGTACAAGTCAGGTTTTTGAAGTTGTAGATTTTGGTTTATATGAAATTATAATTACCGATGCGAATGGTTGTTCTGTAATGGAACAAAATATATTGGTAGCATCTCCACCAGATAATTTAGACATTGATATAAACATGACTGCAGATTGTTTAACCGGCGGAACTGCTGAGGTATCGATAGGATCACTTTTAACGGGTAACGGACCTTATCATTTTGCAATTTACGAAGGGCCAGGGATGGTGTATACGTCACCAACAAATGCGCCATGGCAAGATGAAGACGCTGTTGGTAGTGAAAAAACAACTTTTACAGGTTTAATTCCAGGAGCAACTTATACATTTATTGTTTTTGATGAATTAACAGGATGTTATTATTATGAAACATCGGATACAGCAGTGCCAACAAGCTCATCATTAACAACAACTTCAATTGTTCCTAACAACATTACTTGTACAGGTAGTGCAGATGGTACCGTTTCTTTTGATATTAACAGTATTTATGGTATTGATACCATTGTTAATTATGAAATTTATAATTCTCAATCTGTTACAACAACAGGTGTATCTGGAACAGGAACTGTGCCAGCCAATGGTACTTTAACAGTTACAGATTTAGGTCTATTAGATTTTGGTAATTATATTATAGTTATAGAAGAAACTGTTGGAGTTAACGCAGGTTGTAGTGTGGTTACAAATTCATTTAACATTACAGAATCGGCTATTGAATTAAGCATAACAGCTTCATCTACAAAAAATGAAACTTGTAATGAGTTGGGTATTATTTCAGCTATAGCTAAAGACGGAACATCACCTTACGAATATCAGACTGTTTTAACAGGAGGTAGCGTAGACGATACAGCTTGGGGAACTTCTAATACATTTAAATTAGCAGCAGGAGTTTACGATGTGTATGTCCGAGATGCTTACGGTTGTGTTAGGTTTGAACAGGAAACTATTATTAAAGATCCGGAACCAACATTAAATACAGTGGCTCCACAATGTTTTGATGGAACACCAATTAATATAACTTTAGTTGAAGGTACTGGTACAGCTATTACACCTTTAACTTACAGCATTGGTGGCGCATATCAATCTAGTCCTAATTTTACTATTACGGCAGCGCAAACTTATACTTTAAGTGTCCAAGATGGAAATGGTTGTATTGCAACACAAACTTACGTTGTAAACGCACCAATTTTATTAGATGCTAATCTTTCAAAAGAAATAGATTGTACAGTAACACCTGGTGCTACTATCGATTTAACACCTTCTGGAGGAACAGGAACTTATACTTATGAAGTTGATTATAACAGTACTGGTTATGTTGCCATAGCTGGTTCGCCTTACACGGCAGCTACAAGTGGAACATATCAATTTAGAGTTACGGATACACAAAATTGTATCGCAGAATCTGGAGTAATTGTTGTTGAAGATGCAATAATTCCAACATTAACTACAGTTGAAACGAATGTAACTTGTAATTTAGGTTCAGACGGAAGTATTACTGTTACAGCGACAGGAGGCGTAGCACCTTTTGAATATAGTATCGATGGTGGTGCTTTTCAGGCTTCAAATGTATTTAGTAATTTAAGCCAAGGATCTTACGATATTGTTGTTAGAGACAGCAAAAATTGTGAGTCTCTTCCGGTTTCAGTGACTATTACAGAACCTACAATTGTTACAGGTTCTGGAGTTTTAACACAAGAATTAACATGTGGAGCAGGAAACGCAACACAGCAAGCTATTGTAACTGTTACAGGTAGCGGTGGTACATCACCTTATACTTACAGTTTTGATGGTGGTGCAAATTATACATCTACAAATACATTTAATACTTACAATTCTGGAACAGTTTCAGCTTTTGTAAAAGATGCCAATGGTTGTATTAGTGCAACTTCAATAGATGTGGTGGTACCTCCAACAGATGCTCCAACCGATTTAGATTTTGCTGCAACAGCTATTACTTGTGATGTTACAACAAGCGAGGTAACTTTAACAGTAACAAATGGTATTGCTCCATTTACGTTTGAAATTATATCTCCTGCAGCAAGTGTTACATCAAATGGAACTGGTGTTTTTCCAGGATTAGCAGTTGGTGATTATGTATTTACAGTTACCGATGCTAGTGGATGTTATTATACAGAATCTTATACTATAAACCCAGTTACTAATATTACAGTATCAGGATTATTAGTAGACGATGTTAGTTGTACATCTGGAAACGATGGTGCTGTAGATTTTACAGTAGCTAACTTTGCAAGCACTTATAGTTATACTATAAATGGAGGTACAGCAGTAACAGGACAAACAAGTGCAACTATAAATTTAACAGGATTGTCTGTTGGTAACCAAATTATAATAGTTACCGATGAGGCTACAAACTGCACAAGTACGGCAACTATTAATGTTAGTGAGCCTGCGTTATTAACACTTGTAGAAGCAACTAATATTAATGCAAATTGTAATGTTGGAGCACAAGTAAGTGTAACAGCAACCAATGGTACAGCGCCATATCAATATGCTTTTGTTGAAGATGGTGTGCTACCAAGTACAGGAGATTATACAAATAGTGCAAGTGCTACTTTAGATCCAGCAACAAATACCAATTGGGATGTTTGGGTTATGGATAGCAATGGTTGTACAGATTCTATAGATGTCGTGATCACTACCGATGCTTTACCAACGGTAGATGTTCCAACTTTAGCATCAAATCAATGTAATTTAACAGGGGATGTTTACTCATTTACAGTAACCAATCCAACAGGTGTTGTGCCGTTTGAGTATTCTATAGGGGAAGGCTTTCAAGCAGGTACAACATTCTCTGTTAACAATCCAGGAACGTATTTTGTAACCATTAAAGATGGTAACGGTTGTACATTTACAAATGCAACGTCAATAACTGTTTACGATGTTGTAGATGTTACATCTACTATCGAAACGTTACCAAGTTGTAATGTAAACGATGGAGAGATTACAGTATTAGGTACTGGAGGTTCTGGATCTTATGCATTCAGTATTAGTCCTTCAGCAGGAATAACACAAACAGGAAATACATTTTCAGGTCTTGCTGCCTTAACGAACTATACTGTAACTATTACAGATACAGTAACAAACTGTACAAATACAGTTGATGTTAATTTAGATCAAGCAACTCCGGTTAGCTTTACTGCAACAGCAATAGGTGTTACGTGTCTTGGTGATAGCGATGGTGTTATTACTGTAGATTTAGATGCATCTAATGATAATCCTTTATATACTTACGCTATTATTGCGGGACCAACAACGGTAACTGCGCAAAGCTCAAATGTATTTACAGGTTTACCAACAGGAAACTATACAGTTGAGGTAACTTCAGGAAGAGGTTGTACCGATACAGAAATTGTATCAGTAGGTACGCCAACCGCTATTGTAGTTCCTGCACCAACAGTTGAAGAGTTTGCTTGTGTAGCAAATACAAATACATCAAACTATGCTACAATAACGGTAGCAGGTGTATCTGGTGGTTCTGGTAATTTTATTACTTATGAATTTATTAGAGATGCAGATGGTGTTGTTGTTCAATCTAATTCTAGTAATGTTTACACAGTAACGAATACTTTAGGAGGAACATTCACAATAAACGTATATGACGATAAAGGATGTTTAGGTTCTACTTCGGCTTCAGTTAATCCGTTTATTTCTTTAGATGATTTAACGATTACTATTGATAATGCTATTACATGTACAAATGATGAAGATGTTACAATTTCTGTAACTACATCGGGTGGTACACCAACAAACTTACAATTCACTTTAGAAGATGTTGTTGGTAGTGTAAACGGCGGAGTTTATAGCCAAGTGAATACAACAGGAAACTTTACAGGTTTAGCAATTGGTAATTATTTAGCTACGGTTGTTAATTTAGATACAGGTTGTACGGTACAAGATGTACATTATGTGAGCAATCCTGATACATTCGATCTTACAGTAGATAATGTGGTTAATGTTACTTGTTTTAGTGCTAATGATGGTAGTGTTGATGTTACATTTATTGATAGAACATCTACTCCAGTAGATAATGCGGGAGCATTTAATTATGAGGTATTCGATTATTTAGGTAATTCGGTTACAACCGGAATAGCAACAAACGCTGGACCAGTTAATATCTCAGGACTTTTATCTGGAACATATAGCATTACAGCTACTTTATCAAATGCACCTTTTTGTACAGTAAATAAAAACTTTACTATTACTGCACCAACGGCAGCTTTAGCTATATCAGAAACACATACAGCTATTACCTGTGTAACGGGTAATAACGATGGTTCTATTTCTGCAAGTGCTACAGGTGGTTGGCCAGGTGCTTATGAATACCAGTTATCAAATACAGGCGGAACGGTTGTAGTACCGTTTGGAGCTGAAAGTAATTTCACAGGTTTAGTTGCCGGAAATTATACAGTTACTGTAAAAGATAGCTCAGGTTGTGAAGATTCTATTGATGTATTATTAGTAAATCCAACGCCAATTAATTTAACAGCGAGTGCAGATATTACTTTGCTAAACTGTTTTGGAGATAGTAATTCAACTATAACGGTTACTAGTACAGTAGGCGGACAAGGAAGTAACTACACATATACACTTAATATGGTTTCACCAACAGTAACTTCATCTGGTCCACAAACGGGAACATCGTTCTCAGGATTAGGCGTAGGAACTTATAATGTAACCGTAACCGATGGTTATAGTTGTAGTGAAACATCAGCAGATATTATAATTACAGCACCTGCAGAAGTAGAAGCGGTATTAGCAAAATCTTCATCACCAACGTGTATCGATAGTGCAGCGTTAACTTTAAGTGCATCAGGAGGAACTGGCGCTTATGAGTATAGTGAAACTAGTAATTTTGCAACAGTATTAGGTACGTTTGTATCTAGTGTTACTTTCGATGCTGCACCAGGAGTTTATGCTTATTTTGTTAGAGATGCAAACGGCTGTACAGCAAATGTATCAAACGAGATTACTGTAGATGCATTACTTCCATTAGAAGTAGATTTAGATACAACTAATGCAACTATTAATTGTACTGGTGATACTACAGGAGTTATTATTGCTACAGCATCAGGTGGTTTAGGAAACTATATTTATACTTTACAAGATGGTTCTGGAACCGATATTACTCCAGCTCCAACTCAAAATAGTCCAGGTGTTTTCACAGGACTTACTGAAGGAAATTATTTAGTTGAGGTTGAAAGTGGAGATTGTTTAGAAACAAGTATTCCAGTTGCGATTACAGGACCTACAAATCCTTTAACTGTAAGTTATGTTGTTTCAAATGTAACATGTCCGGCTTCAGATGATGGTGTTTTAGATATTACTGCAACAGGCGGAACAGGTATTATTAAATATGCTATTTCACCGCTATTACTTAAGTTTGAACCTGATCCTATTTTCGATAATTTAGCACCAGGAATTTACCAAGCTGTTGTTCAAGATGAATTAGGCTGTTTAGTCATTATAGATTTCGAAGTTGAAGATGCTACACCTCTTGTGTTAAGTCTTGTGCCAAATTCTACTTTCCCTGAAGTTTGTGACGGTGATATGGATGGTGAATTTAGTGTAGACCTTGTTGGTGGCGAAATGCCATATAGCGTTGTTCTAGACGATCTTACTGCTGGTTATACATTAGGAGGAGCAACTCAAACACAATTCGATTTTACTAACTTAAGTGGTGGCGATCATATTGTTTATGTTCGTGATAATTTAGGTTGTGAAACTGAATGGAATATTTCATTCCCAGAAGCGGTATTAATTAACCCAGAAGCTGAGGTTGAGTACGGTTGTTCAAACAATACATCTACTAATACAGTAACTGTTTCTGTAGATGAAAGCATAACCGATCTAACCGATTTAGATTACTCATTAAATGGAGGTGCATATCAAGCTAGTAACATATTTACTAATGTGCCTGCAGGTCTTGGACATTATATAGATGTTAGACATACTAATGGTTGTATCAAGCGTACAGCGCTTTTCGATATTAATGCTATTCAACCTTTATTATTAGGTATAGAAGCTGGTGGTTTAAATGAAATTGTTGCAACAGCAACAGGAGGAGAAGCACCTTACGAGTTTACTTTAAACGGAGAATCTTTCGGTAGTACTAGTTCATTTATTTATTACGAATCTGGGGATTACACAGTAACGGTAACCGATAGAAATGGATGTATTGCAACAGCAACATTGTATTTTGAATTTGTTGATGTTTGTATTACTAATTACTTTACGCCAAATGGCGATGGTGTTTTAGATGAGTGGGGACCAGGTTGTACATCAATTTACAACGATTTAACTTTCGATATCTTCGATCGCTATGGTCGTGTGGTAGCTAAGTTAAAAGCTGGACAAAAATGGAACGGAGAATATCATGGTAAAGAATTACCTTCTGGAGATTACTGGTATGTAGTAAAGCTTAATGATATTAGAAATAACCGTGAGTTTGTTGGACATTTTACACTGTATAGGTAATGAAGACAAGTCTATTAATGTTTAGCTCAAAAGAAATTCAAATGAAAAAAATATTTATATATCTATTCCTTACAGTTGTAGCAAATGCTTATAGCCAGGAACTTAATTTACCAGTTTTTACGCAACATTTAGCTGAAAACGATTTTGTAATATCGCCAACCTATGCAGGAATTGGCGATAACTTAAGGCTAAGAGCTAATGGTTTAACGCAATGGGTTGGTATTAAAGATGCACCCGATAATCAATCGCTTTATGCGGATTTTAGAATTGCCGATCGTTCTGGTGTTGGGGTGTCTTTATATAATGATAGAAACGGATACACCATTCAAACGGGGGCTAAATTCTCGTTTGCTCATCATCTTATTTTAGATTATTATTCTAAGCAATATTTGTCTTTTGGTATTTCTTTCAACATTAATAATTTCAGAATTGATGTTGATAAATTTAACACCACTATTGAAAACCCAGTAATAGATCCGTTTGTTACTGACGATAGAAAAACATCAAATCAAAACTTCGATGTTGGTGCTTTATATCGTAATCATGGTTTCTTTTTAAGTTTTAATGCAAACAATGTACTTGCTAAACAAATTGAAGATTTTAGAGCGTTAGAACCAAATTTACTTTTAAACTATCAAATATATTCAGGTTATACTTTTGAAGGGCCAAAGAAAAGTGGTATCGAATTCGAACCTTCAATTTTTTATCAAATGTTTGCAAGTGATAAACGTTCTGCAACCGATATCAACTTTAAAATGCGTAAATACAGCAGAAATGAAGATTATTATTGGGCCGGTATTTCATACCGTTTTCTTAACGATCAATTAATGAAACCTTTGAATATTGGACCAATGGCTGGTTTTAAAAAGAATATATTTTATTTTGGATATTCGTACCAAGTAACCATGAATGGGTTGTCGTCTTATAACTCAGGAACGCATGTAATTACTATTGGTTTAGATTTTCTACAAGGTATAAGCAATTGCCCTTGTACGCAAAGTGCTGTGCATAAGTAATGCATCAAACGTTGTTTAAATCATAAAATGTTACACTACTTTTGTAGCTTCAAAAATGTAATATTTTTAGAATGGAATTACGAGCTAAACAGCGCATAGCTTTAAGTGTTTACTTTTTTTTATCAGGAATTTGTTTTGCTTCTTGGGCATCGCGAATTCCTACCATAAAAACGTTTTTTAATTTAAACGAAGCCGAACTGGGAACTATACTTATTGCCATGCCGATAAGTTCTTTAATTGGTTTACCTATATCAGGCTGGTTGGTTTCTAAATTTGATAGCCGTGTTCCGTTAATATTTGCCTTTGTGTTTTTTTCAATATCATTGGCAATGATAGGGTTTGCAACCACAACAATAGGTTTGGTTTTGGCTATTTCTAGCTTTGCATTTTGTCTACGGATTTTGAATATTTCTATAAACACACAATCCATCACTCTACAGAAGAAATTTGAAAAGCGGGTAGTAGGAGCTTTTCACGGACTTTGGAGCACAGGAGGTCTGTTTGGGGTTTTATTTTCGACTTTAATGGTGAAGTTTGAAGTGCCTATTGGAACGCACTTATTGAGTATAGCCATTTTTACAATAACTGTGGCTCTAGCAACTTACAAATTCACTTTAAAAAATGATAAAGCACCTTCTGGAAATAAATTGATAATGAGTAAACCCGATCCATATATTATGTGTTTAGGGATTATTGTCTTTTTTGCAGCCATTTGCGAAGGTGGCATGTTCGATTGGAGTGGTGTTTACTTTAAAGAAGTTTTAAAAGAAGATGTTTTTACTTATGGCTATTTAATGTTTATGACAACCATGGCGTTGTCTCGTTTCTTTTCCGATAGGTTGGTAACCCGAATAGGTGTTTTAAAAACCTACCTTTTAAGCAGTACTTTAATTGTTATAGGTATTTCTATGGCAGTTTTGTTACCTAAGTTCTGGACCGCTTTATTTGGTTTCTTTTTAGTTGGTTTTGGTACAGCCGCCTTTTTTCCGCTTACCATGTCTTTAGCGGGAAGTTCTAAAAAATATTCACCAGGTATGGCAATTTCAATAATAACAACCTACGCCATTGCAGGAATGCTTATCGGGCCGCCATTAATTGGTTATTTAGCACATGCTTTTGGCTTAAAAAATGCTTTTGGGCTCTTTATAGTGGTTGGTTTACTGTTTATTCCAGTAGCTTTTGCACTATTTCGATTTGAAGAAAAAGTAGAATCGTAATAAGTTATTATTTCTCTACAATTTCTATTTCGAATAATTTATCCCATCGTTTACCTGTTACAAATATGGTTTTAGTTTTAGGGTTGTAAGCAATGCCATTTAAAACATCTAAACCATCGTGTTGGGTTACAAGTTTCTTTAATGGAGAAAAGTCTATTACACCTATTACAGCACCGTTTTTCGGGTTAATAATAGCTACACCATCTTTTTGATAGCGGTTTGCGAAAATTTTACCATCAATCCATTCCATTTCGTTGATGCCAATAATTTTACCTTTATTGGTAAATACTTGTATATATTCTTCTTCAACTAAAGTTTCAGGGTTTAATAACCATATTTTTTCGGTACCATCACTTTTATAAATCGATTTGTCGTTGTGTGTTAATCCCCAACCTTCTTTACTGTTAGCGTATTTAAAGCTGTTTAATTTCTCTAAGGTATTCGCATCGTAAACAAAACCTGTTCCTTTTTGCCATGTTAATTGGTAAACTTTATCATTTAGTACGGTTAAACCTTCACCAAAAAACTCATCGGCTAAATTTATGTTCTTAAATACTTCACCTGTTTTGTAATCTACTTTTCTAAGTTTAGATTCTTTGTTTTGGCCGGTGCTTTCGTAAAGAGTATCCTTATAGAATTCTAAACCTTGCGTGTAAGATGTAATGTCGTGTGGATATTCATTTAAAATATTATAAGTGAATATTTTTGGTGATTCATTATTCAAAATAGTTACAGAAGTATTAATAGTTTGCTTTTCACCATTAAAGTAAACAGTAGCTTCTACAGTTTGCTTTCCTAATTTAAAATGGCTTAAATCGAAGTTGTCATCAATTTGCTTACCATCTAAAGTATAAGAAACAGAGTCGATTTTATGACTCTTTTTGTTTTCTAAACTTAGTTTTAGAGTCTCATTTACTGAAATATTGCCTTTTTCGGCGTTTGTTATGATGCTGAAATCATTTTTTTTGAGTCCGTTATTAGATCCGCAAGCAACAATTATTATGCTTAAAAATATGATTATTAAGTATTTGAATGTTTTCATTTCGAGCTTTAAATTTTAAGCAAGATATTTATTTAAAATCAGAGTAAAAAAATATTGTGAATTTTTTAAAAGGTTGTATATTTGCACCCGGCAAGTCCTACACAACTAGCTCCTGTTGAATCCTCCAGGGCGGGAACGCAGCAAAGGTAAATGGTTGTAGCAGTGTGATGTAGGTAGCTTGCCTTTTTTTATACAATAAACTGAAATCTTGAAAGCTTATGCTTATCGAGATTTTTTAGTTTTAAAGCTTTTCTTCTTTTTAAAACTATCTTATAAATTAAGCGGTATATTAAAATTCATTGTTAATTTTGTACTCATAATATCATTCTAAAAATTATGTCTAAAGTTGTATTAATTACAGGGGGTTCTTCGGGAATAGGTAAATCTATTGGTGAGTTTTTAAAAACAAGAGGATTTATTGTTTATGGAACCAGCAGAAGTCCAGAAAAATATAAGGAAAGTAAATTCCCTATTTTGGCTTTAGATGTAAAAGACAACCAAACTATTTTAGAAACTGTTTCTACAATTATTGAGAAAGAGGGTAGGCTAGATGTTGTTGTTAATAATGCGGGTGCAGGAATTACCGGGCCAATTGAAGAAATACCGGATGCAGAAATTAAAAATAATTTTGATACTAATTTCTTCGGACCTATAAACGTGATAAAAGCTGTTTTACCTCAAATGCGAAAGCAAAATGCGGGTTTAATTATAAATGTTACTTCTATTGCGGGCTATATGGGTTTACCTTATCGTGGCGTTTATAGTGCGAGTAAAGGTGCTTTAGAATTAATTACTGAAGCTTTTAGAATGGAGTTAAAGGGTTTTAATATTAAAATGACCAATGTTGCTCCTGGTGATTTTGCAACTAATATAGCTGCGGGTAGATATCATGCACCATTATTAGAAAATTCACCATATAAAAAACCATATGGAGATACGTTAAGTTTAATGGATTCTCATGTTGAAGGCGGAAGCGACCCAGGTGAAATGGCTCAGGCAGTTTTTAATATTATCAATACTAAAAACCCTAAAATACATTACAAAGTGGGGGCGTTTATGCAGAAATTTTCTATTGTATTAAAGCGTATTCTTCCGGATAAGGTTTACGAAAAAATGTTAATGAATCACTATAAGCTGTAATACATTATCTTTTTAGTAAGCCAACAAGTTGCTCTTCAAACTTGCCATAAAAAATATTAGTATTCCCATTAACAATCTTCTTATTTTTATTGATAATGAAGGTTTTTGTCATAGGGTGAATAGCTAAAGCTTCTGTAGCTAGTTTTGGCGATTTAAAGAAGTATTCATTTCCACTTACAAAACCATTAGATTGTAAAGCACGTTTGGCTTTGTTTACGTTATAGGTGTCAATATTAATACTTACAAATGTTACTTCTGGGTATTTTAATTTTAAGCGGTTTAATTTGTGGTGGCTACTTTTAAAATGATCGTAATAGGTGTTAGACCAAAACGTAATTACCGTTGTACCATTAACCAAATCACTTAAATCTTTAGAATTATTTTTATAATCTACAATATCAAGATTTGGTAAACTGTTTCCAGCATTTAATTTACTAACAGCTTCGGCAAAGTTGATAATCATCTTTTTGCCTTTATCATTTTCTGTTTTCGCTAAATAATTTTTAAGAATGGTATTGGTTTCTTCAGTATCATCACTTAATGATAAAAACTTAACCGTGTAATGGTAAAGTAACTCTTCTTTTAAACCTTTATCAGAAATTAAACTATCTATTTGTTTAAGTCTATCTAGGTTAAAGCAAAGTGAACGCCCCTTTTTAAAATCGTCTTCGCTGCAATGGTCCATATGCTCATTGAGCGCAAGGTTGCTAACGTTCGATTTTAAAAACCATTTGTAAGCAATAAAG
The DNA here is from genome assembly GCF_038154905.1 of Algibacter sp. TI.3.09. Taxonomy (NCBI): domain Bacteria; kingdom Pseudomonadati; phylum Bacteroidota; class Flavobacteriia; order Flavobacteriales; family Flavobacteriaceae; genus Algibacter; species Algibacter sp. TI.3.09. The sequence continues at coordinate 56,004 of NZ_JBAKAN010000001.1, forward strand.
TCTTTTAGTTTAGCATTGTTATAATCTATATCATTTCTGTAAGCATAAAAATCTTTAGGCAATGTTTTAAAAATTTGCTCTATTTGATTTCTATCGCTTCTAAAAGGGTAAGTTTCTTTGCTCGCGTAATACGAATAATTAATATGTTGTAAAATTAAATTCTCAAAAGCATCACTAACATCGTTCTTCTTTTTGAATTTATTGTATTGTGCAATTTGAGATTGTTTTATAGAATCTAATTTAGATGTAAATTGTTCTGGGCTAAGTGATCTAAATTTGCGGACTGCTTGTTCAGTTTTTTTGTTTTCTAAAAACTCGTTAAGTAAAAAATTGTTTTGTCTTGCTCCACGACCTGTGTAAACTAAAGATTCGTCAAAATCAAAAGTATTTAACCTAAACAGTAAACTATCATTAGGTTCAAGCATAATCATTTGATATTCACTACCGTGTCTAAAGGTGTAAACACCTGGATAGAAGTTATCTATTTTGTAAAAGAAACGATTTCTTCCATCTAGTTTAATGGTATCAATAGTTTTGTTTTTACTCTCTAAAATTATGGTGTTCTCAATAGGATTTATAATTTCACCTCCAATATAAGCAAAATCATCGCTCTCACTGTGAGCGTTATTTTTGCAGCTTGATATTGTAAGTACAATTGATAATATTGAAAATAATACTCTCATGTAAAAATCCTTAATTAGGTAAAGTGTTTGTACAACAAAAGTATGCCTTGTTTTTATAATCTGCTGTTAATGCGTTGTTAAAAGTTATTTAGACTTATAATAGATTAAACAAAGTGCTGAGTTAAAAAATAGGGCGTCGAAGTTTCTTCTTACCAATGAATTTTTCTACTTTTGCAAAAAAAATAAACAACTTTATGTTATCAGTTTCAAATCTTTCTGTTCAATTCGGAAAACGTATTCTATTTGATGAAGTGAGCACTACATTCAATAATGGCAATTGCTATGGTATTATTGGTGCAAACGGATCGGGAAAATCTACTTTTTTAAAGATTATTTCGGGTAAAATGGAACCAACCTCTGGGCATGTTTCTTTGGAGGCAGGTAAGCGTATGTCGGTTTTAGAACAAAACCATAACTTATATGACGAGAGCACAGTGTTAGAAACTATTTTAATGGGGAATAAACCTTTATTCGACATTAAAACTCAAATTGATGCGCTATATGCTGATTATACAGATGAAAATGCTGAGAAAATTGGTGAGCTTCAGGTTCAATTTGAAGAAATGGATGGTTGGAATGCAGATAGTAATGCTGCATCTATGCTTTCTAACTTAGGGATTAAAGAAGATTTTCATTATACATTAATGGCCGATTTGGATGGTAAACAAAAAGTGCGTGTATTACTTGCACAAGCTTTATTCGGAAATCCAGACGTGCTAATTATGGATGAGCCTACCAATGATTTGGATTACGAAACCATTTCTTGGTTAGAAAACTTTTTAGCTAATTATGATAGTTGTGTGATTGTAGTATCGCATGATAGACACTTTTTAGATGCAGTTTGTACGCATATTTCTGATATTGACTTCGGAAAAATAAACCATTACTCGGGTAACTATACATTTTGGTACGAGTCGTCTCAATTAGCAGCACGCCAACATGCACAACAAAACAAGAAAGCTGAAGAGAAGAAAAAAGAATTAGAAGAATTTATTCGTCGTTTTTCTGCCAACGTTGCAAAAAGTAAACAAGCAACTAGTAGAAAGAAAATGATTGAAAAATTAAATATTGGAGATATTAGACGTACAAGTCGTCGTTATCCTGCTATTATTTTCGAGCGTGAAAGAGAAGCTGGAGATCAAATTTTAAATATTGAAGGTTTAACAGCATCGTTAGAAGGTGAATTACTTTTTAAAGATATTGACTTAAACTTAGCTAAAGGCGATAAAGTAGTTGTGTTCTCTAGAGATTCTAGAGCAACAACGGCATTTTATGAAATTTTAAATAATAATGAAAAAGCAGATTCAGGTAAATTTATGTGGGGTGTAACCACAACGCAATCTTATTTACCATTAGATAATGATGCCTTTTTTAATAATGAACTTACTTTAATCGATTGGTTACGTCAATACGCAACAACAGAGGAAGAACGAGAAGAAGTAAATATTCGTGGTTTCCTTGGTAAAATGATTTTTAGTGGTGAGGAAGCATTTAAAAAATCGTCTGTATTATCTGGAGGTGAAAAAGTAAGATGTATGCTATCTAGAATGATGATGATGAGAGCTAATGTTTTACAATTAGACGAGCCTACAAATCATTTAGATTTAGAAAGTATTACCGCATTTAATAACTCACTTACAAATTTTAAAGGCACTATTTTATTCACTACTCACGATCATGAGTTTGCACAAACAGTTGCCAATAGAGTAGTAGAGCTAACTCCTAATGGTGTTATAGACCGTTATACAACGTTCGATGAGTATATGCAGGATAAAAACATTAAAGAATTACGTGACAAAATGTACACGGTATAAACCTTAATATAGATTATAATAAAAGTTTATTGGAACCTAGTTTCAATAAACTTTTTTTTTGCTAAAAAATGAATAACAGGTTTACTTCTTGTTTTTAATTATAAGCATAAAAAAAGGACCTTTTGAAAAAAAGTCCTTTGGGTCGTGGTAAATCATTGTAGTTTTAACTTGTTGTACTTAAAACCAAATTTTTGTGTTTAGTTGAGATAAAAAATAATAAAAATGAAAAACCAAAATAATTAATTAAGCATTACGCATAATGTTTATTACGGTTTGGTTTACTTTTAGAATTACCTCTAGCTATTGCAGAAGCATTTTTACCCATTAAATTATCAATAACTTCGGTTGCACGATCAATTTCGTCTTGGTGTACTAAAATATCCTGTATGGTCTGGTTTAGATCGCCTGGATAATTAACACGTTCAAACTTAGATTTGGCTCTAATTACAGCGCAAATGTTTAGCTCTGCTAAATTATTGTAAACCCGCTGTACATCATTGAGATTTCCTGTAAATACTTTAATGTAGTTTTTCATTTTAGTTTATTTTAAAAGTTTATTCCTACAATATAGTAAATATTAAAATGTAATGAAAGCTGTAAAGCGTTAAAAATCAGTTAAGTTTATTCGTGTGCGCCAACAACTATGTTAAGGTTCTATTTCTAAGTTTATATTTTCAATAATAGAAGTTGCTTTTGCTAGTTCGTCTTTGTGAACGTAAATGTCTTGATGTCCATATACTGATGCTCCAAAACCGGCCAATCTAGCAGATTCGGTCTCGTCTTTAACTACAGCAGTTATGTTTTCGTTTTCTAAATCGGAAATGATTCGTTTTACAACAATAAAATCTCCACTGAATACTTTTATATAGTTTGAATCTGTCATAATATTATTTAGTTTAATGTTCTAACTAAATATACAACATTTTTAAACACAAAAAAAGCCGGCCATGGCCGACTTTTAATATTTAACAGGTGTTTAACTATCTTAATTCTGCACCAAGTTGTCTTTCAAAACTCGATTGCAGTTTATTCATTATTTTATCAATTTGCTTATCGGTTAACGTTTTATTTTCATCTTGAAGTGTAAAACTCACCGCATAACTCTTTTTTCCTTTAGGAAGATTTTTCCCTTGGTAAACGTCAAAAAGATTTACAGATTTTAGTAGTTGCTTTTCGCCTTGCTTAGCTAATTTGTAAATAGAGTCAAAGGTTACGTTATCATCCAATAATAAGGCGAAATCACGCTTTACTTCAGGATATTTGGTAATGGCTTTAAAAGTTATTTTATTGCGCTTAACCACATCTAAAATAGCATCCCAGTTAAAATCGGCAAAAATAACATCTTGGTTAATATCAAAATGTTTTAAAACTTGCTTTTTAACTAGCCCGAAATCTACTAATGTTGTTTTTCCTAAACCTAGGCTTATACCTTCGCTTATTAAATCGTTTTTAGTTGGTGCTTCGTTAAATCTAGAAATACCTAAACGCTCTAAAATAGAAACGATGCTTCCTTTCATAAAAAAGAAATCACTTTTTTGGTTAGGTGAAATCCAATTATCTTGAGATTGATTTCCAGTGGAAAACACAGCTAGGTGCTTAAGTTCTTCACGTTTATCTTGAAAACCATGGTATGTTTTACCAAATTCAAAAAGTTTTAAATCACCACGTTTTCTGTTAATATTGAATGATACAGCTTCTAAACCAGAAAATAATAATGATTGTCTCATAACAGATAAATCATTACTCAATGGGTTTAGCATGGTAATATTGTGCTCTTCCTTTAATTGCTCGCTTAATGCAGCATAATTAGGTGTAGTTAGCGAGTTAGAAAGTATTTCGAAAAAACCTTGTGCAGCTAATTGATTTCCTACAACATTTTGTATTTTATAATCTTCAAAACGAGATGTAGTCGATATAGAAGCGTTAAGTTTTTCGGTTGTTTTTACATTGTTATATCCGTAAACACGTAAAATTTCTTCTATAATATCAGCTTCGCGTTGCACATCATTTCTATATGCTGGCACAGTTAAACCTAATCCGGTTTCGGTAACATTGTTAACTTTAATGTCCAAAGACGCAAGGATACGTTTTATGGTTTCCTTCGGAATTTCTTCTCCAATTAATTTCTCAGCATTTTCAAAACTTAAACGGACTTCGAAATCTTGAATTTTCTTCGGATAAAAATCAATAATATCACTAGTGATTTCTCCACCAGCTAATTCTTGAATTAATAAGGCAGCACGTTTTAAGGCGTAACCAGTAATGTTAGGATCTATGCCACGTTCGAATCTAAAAGAAGCATCGGTATTTAACGCATGTCTTTTTGCTGTTTTACGAACACTTACTGGGTTAAAATAAGCACTTTCTAAAAAGATACTTGTAGTATGTTCTGAAACTCCTGAATTTAATCCGCCAAAAACACCAGCAATACACATTGGTTTTTCAGCATCACAAATCATTAAATCATCTTCATGTAATTCACGTTCCACACCATCAAGTGTTGTAAATTTTGTTCCTGTAGGCAACGTTTTAACTTCAACTTTATTACCTGTTATTTTAGCAGCATCAAAAGCATGAAGTGGTTGACCTAATTCGTGTAAAACGTAATTAGTAGCATCAACAATATTATTTATTGGACTTAAACCAATAGCTTTTAAACGGTGTTGTAACCAAGCTGGAGATTCTTGTACTTTTATACCAGAAATTGTAACACCGCAATAGCGAGGTGCCAATTCTTTATCTTGTACATCAATATCCATTTTAAGCGTGCGGTTCTCCACGTGAAAAGCACTAACTGATGGCGTAATGAGTTCTAAGTTTACATCTTTTTGAATTAATCCGGCTTTTAAATCACGAGCAGTTCCATAGTGGCTCATGGCATCGGCACGGTTTGGTGTTAATCCAATTTCGAAAACTTGATCGTTTTCAATATCGAAAATATCGGCTGCAGGCGTACCAACCTTTAAAGTTTCATCTAAAACTAAAATACCGTCGTGAGATTTCCCTAAACCAAGTTCGTCTTCAGCACAAATCATCCCGAAACTTTCTTCACCTCTAATTTTTCCTTTTTTAATGGTCCATGCTTCACCTTCTTCCGAATATAAAGTGGTTCCAATGGTAGCTACAGGTACTTTTTGTCCGGCCGCAACATTTGGTGCGCCACAAACAATTTGTACAGGGCCATCTAAACCAATATCTACAGTGGTAATATTTAGTTTATCGGCATTAGGGTGCTTTACGCAAGTTAAAACCTCGCCAACTACAACACCTTCTAGTCCTCCTTTTACAGATTGATAGGCTTCTATGCCTTCAACTTCAAGTCCTAAATCGGTAAGTAATTCGCTAGTTTGTTCTGGAGTCCAATCTGTATTTAAAAATTGCTTTAACCAGTTATATGAAATCTTCATAAATCATTTTCGTATTAAGCGAACAAAGATAAAATATTTGAGCTTAGCTTTCAAAGAAAGGGTTATGAATTGTTAACGGAAAATTAGAAATTATTTAAGATGAAAATTTTATGAGGTAGATGCTTTTTTATTTGGTTTATATGGAAGGACAACAGATTGCGCTACATAATCGTGAATGGCTTTCTTTTTTGAATTACCGTTAACGGTTAGTAATGACACCCAACCTAAAAGTGATTTAGCAATAAAACGAATTATAGCTAGGAGGAAGTTGATGTTTCTGTTCTCGTTAGCTTCTTGTTTAACTACAATATCATTGAAAAAATGACCTAAAGTTGCACCAAAAATGGAAACTAAAAGAGGTTCGTAAAGTATAAATAGGCCTACAAAAACAGATATTCTTATATAATTTGGAATACTTTCAAAAAGATTAAAAACTTCTACAGCTGCATACATTAAAACGATGATGGCAATACTATCGATTATAACGGCTTTTATTCTAGTGGATATTGGAGCGTATTGTGTTTGCATATTTAAATTGTTTTAAAATCCCCAAAAATTATTGAGGTAAGTATGAGTCCTATTCCAATACCCGTAAAGGACCCTTTCATTAAATCCGTTAATTTCATAAATTGAGAAAATATTTGCGACGTAGAAATAACGAGCATTCCAATAGACATTGGAATTAATGTTTTTCTCTTGGTTGTGTTTTTCATCTTAATGAGATTTTTGTAATTAGTATTCAGGTTTTAATTTTTGTTACAATACTCGTATTAAATTATTGTTAGTTACTATAGGTTAGTGTTTTTTTTACCAGTGGATTAAGTGGTGGAAGTAATTAATTCTCAACAGTTTTAACTACCATTTTTTCTTTTATAAATTGAAACCTCACGTAAAGTAATAAATAACCAACTAATAGCAACACCAGTAAATGAATAAACCCATTGGTAATGTTATCTAGCTTAGCACCTTCAGTAGCTAAAGCATTAAATATATTGAAATAAGGTGTAGATGGTAATAAGTTTGCAAATACTTGTAAACCTTTAGGCATTGAGTCGATTGGCCAAGAATATCCAGAAACTAAAAATAACGGATAGGTAGAAAACGCCATAATTTCTGTCCAACCAATGGCTGTTTTAAAAAATGATGCAAATAAGGTTGTGTATATAATTAGAACAGCTATAAACAGTAAACTCAATAACAGATGTAAAAATATAGAGCCATTAAAACTAAGCGAGAAAAACGGAAATATTAATTTGTAGAAAACAAAAAAGTATATAATATAAAGCAATATGTAATAAGAACTTTTTGCAGAAAGGATTTTAATAAACTCAAAGAAGTTTAATTTTTCTGAATGATTAAAAAGGCCATGTTTAAATTCATGCACAATGCTTTGTCCAAAACCAATTATTAATGTTTGTTGAATAATTAAAATTAATAGAATAGGTAACAAATAATCACCATAATTATTGGTCGCATTATAAATTGATTTAAAAACAGGCAGTATGGGCTGTGCTTTTTGTTTAGCAAGTTCTACGGGTATGTTATTAGAAACAAAATATTGCATTCTAACACCTCCAGAGACAGTTAAAATAACACTTTGAACGGCTTTGTTAATTTCGTTTGAAGTTAAAAATTTAGTGTTGTTTAAAATGAGTTCTAACTGTGAACCATCTAAATTCATGGTTTTCTTTTGAAAGTTTTTCGGTAAAACAAGAATACCCTGAACCTCTAGATTCTTAAAATGAAACATAGCATCTTCTAAAGACGAATAGTGACCTTCTACAGATACTTTTTCAGAAGTATTGACTAATTGAGAAACCTTTCTTGATAAATTTGAATGATCAAAATCTACCACCGCAATAGGGATTTCTGTAACGTTTTTTTCGGAGTAAATAGAGCCAATAAAAAAAGCATAGAGTATCGGTGCTACTAAACACGTAAGTAGTATGCTTTTGTCGTCAAAAATGAGAGCTAATTCACTTTTAAATATGGAAAACCATTTTTTCATACAGCTACTTTTTTATTACGAAACATAAATATGCTCACGGTTATAATATAGCCTACCAAAAAGAAAATCAACAAATTTATAGTCGGTTGTATTAAAAAAGAGAAAGGTGCGTTCATCTCCATGCCTTTTATAAAGGCGTTTAAAAAATGGGTGTAGGGTATAAGTTGGGCATACCAAGCATTAAAACCTGGCATGGCCATAATAGGGAATGTAAAGCCGCTAAATACAAATGCTGGTGAATTGTAAACAAAAGATACATCCATGGCAATCGCTTCGTTTTTAAAAATTGTAGAAATCATAATACCCAACATGGCATTTGCCATAACAAATGCTAAAACTACCCATAGAAATGGCAAGGTGCTTTCACTTGAAGGAATACCTAAAAGCGGATGGACTACAGAGAATATAAAAATAGCAACTATCAACCCGAGTAGGGTGTATGCTATCAATTTTCCTAAAATAATTTTAAAAACACTACCATTCGCTAGGTTTAATAATGCGTTATAGGTTTTATTTGAATATTCAGAATTAATAGATCTTGCAGCCAGAAGAAATACTATCATTTGTAATAAAACCGTGGTTAATCCCGGAACTAAATAATACAAATAATTATAATAAGCATTGTAAAGCGGTTTAGTGATTACCTTAATAGGCATAACCATTTTCATGGCTTTCTCGTGCGGAATTCCGTTAAGTTTAAAGGTTTGCAAATTAATTCCCGAAGACATGGTATTTATAAAAGTGGCGGCTTCTTTGTAAATAAGGTTGCCGTATATAATGTTTGAAGAATTGGTGTAAACTAATAATTTTTCTTGTTTTCCGTTTAAAATATTTTTCTGAAAATCCTTCGGAATTACATAAAACCCCTTGATTTCAGGATGATTTATAAAAATGTCGTCTATATTATCATTAGAGTTCAAAAACTGAATGATATTTAACTTCGGAGAAGCTTCCACATTGCTAATTACTTTTCTGCTTAAATCGGTGTGATCTAAATCTAGAACGGCAATTGACACGTTTTTTATAGCGCCTTCTTCATAAATAGCGCCTAGATAAAAGAAAACTCCAATAGGAATCACAAATAAAAGCACCCAAGCGGTAGGCCTTTTTTTAAGCCTTATAAATTCTCTAATTATTATTTGTAGTATCGTTTTCAAAATTGAATATTAAGACTCATGCCTGGACGTAGACCTTTAATTTTTTCTGAAGGTGTTAAATGAATTTCAAAAGTTTTCATATCCAATCGGCCTTTATCGGCAGTTGGAACCCAATCTGCAAAATCGGCCATTGGTGCAATATAAGTTACCTTAAATGTATGTGGCTCATTATTAAAAGCTGGTAGATTTCCTGAGATTTCTGTTCCCATAGAAAAATCTTTTAAAAAATCTTCCCTCACGTGAATTACAGCATATATTTCTTCTAATTTCTGAATAGTAAATATGGGGTAACCAGCAGGCATCACTTCACTTTCTTCTGCTAATTTTGATGAAATTTCACCAGAAACGGGAGCGTAAATCTCCAATTCTTTATAATAAGCTTTGGCTTCACTTACTTTTCCTCCAGCAGCATTCATTTGGCCTTTGGCTGCTTTTTTGTCTTCAATTCTAGCTCCTTCTTTTGCCATTTCAAACATATATTTGGCTGCATTCATTTGGTCGAAAGCTGCATCGCGCTTAAAGGTGATTTCATCCATTTGTTGTTGAGATATCAAACTGTCTTTAGCCATGGCTTTTAATCTTTTAAAAGATTTTTCTGCAAAGCTATATTGACTTTCTGCCATTTTATATTTGTCTTCTACGGCCGATAATTCTTGACTTCTAGCTCCAGAGTTTGCTTTATCGCTTACCGATTTAGCAGCATCAAACATGCCTTCAGCTTGCTGAATTTTAGCATCCAGAATATCACTTTCAATAGTTGCAAGTAGTTGTCCTTTTTTAACTTGGTCGCCTAGCTTTACATAAATGGTTTCTATGCGACCAGGAACTTCGGAAGCCACACGGATTTCGGTGGTTTCAAATAAACCAACAAAAACACGATTTTCATTTTCGTTAGGTTTTAAAAGAAGCAACAAAAATATGCCGATAACGATAATTAACACCGGAACAATTAATATAAGAATTTGCTTTTTGTTTTTCATAATAGAATAAGTTTCTAATTTTTCAAATTTTCAATTTGTAAACTCCCTGTTGAGATTAATAAATCTAGTGCAACCATACGTTGTTGTGCTACAAAATTGTAATAGTTAAGCACGGTATTTTGATATTCTGTCTCGGTTTGTAAGCGATCTGATATTGATATTAATCCTTCGCGGTAACTTTTAATTGCTAGATTTAAACTGTTTTTGGCAACCTGCATTTCTTGCTTTTTTAATACTAATTGTTGGTTTTTAACATCAAAATTAACCTGTACTTTTTTTGCAAAAAGTTCTAGGTTTTCTTCAATATCACTTTTTTCTTCTTCAATTATATTTTTCTCAATACGTGCTATGTGTGTTTCGTTGGTATGTTTTAAGCCGCTAAATAATTCCCATTGCATACCAACTCCCAAAAAGTAAGCAGGAGCTAATTCGAATTTGTCTAATTCTAAATTTATATTTTCACCACCAGGAAGTGCGTAAGGGGTTTCTAAATTAGCATTAAACAAATTAGAGTAAGATAGGGAAGCCACCGCTTGAACCTTTGGTAAATAGGCGTTTTTGTTCATTTTCAACTTATAATCGTAAGCTTTTACAGAAGCGTTTAAGGCTTTTAATTCGGGACGATCACTAAAGTTTTGTCCTATGTTTTTTAACGTCCATGGCGTTAATTCGAAGCTGTAATTTTCTAAAGTTGAAATATTTACATCTGTTAGCATAGAAAGTTTTAAATATAATAAACTGAGATTGCCGTGAAGTTCTACTTTTTTGGATGCTAAGTTTAATTCGGCTGCCGTAATTTTATCTCGATCATAGGGAATGGCTAATCCATTTTCTATGGCTGTTTTTACTCTTTCTTTTTCTTTTGCTAAGCGTTCTTCACTTTTGGTGATAACAATTTCAGATTGTTTCAGTAATTCAATTGTATCAAAAGTGTCAATAACATCCTTTATAATATCTGCTTTTTCAGCATGAAGCATAAAGTTTTTTGCTTTAATTTTTTCTTCGGTGGCTTTAGATCCATATTTTACTTGTAAGCCAGAAAACAGCAGGGCTTTAGCTGTTAGGTTTGCATTGAAAATTTGGCCTTGCGTATTGAATCTCGAATCGCCTTCAAATAATTCAATACCCGTAATTGGTAACTGTAGCGTTGGGATGTCGATATGTATTCTACTCGATGCGTAGCCATACTTGGCATCGGCTTCTAGAGTTGGAATAAAGTTCTGACGGATAATTTTTCTTTCTATGCTGTCGATAGAAAGTTCATGAATCGATTTTTTTAAGGCATAACTTTTTTCTAAACTTCGGTTAATTAAATCGATTTCAATGACGCTTAAATTATTCTGAGCCATTAAAGAACTCATGCAAAAGAAGCTGAAGAAACTTATATAAATTAATTTTTTCATACAACACAAATAATAGAAGAAGTTAGTAAAACCATCATAGTAAAATAAAAAATTATATTATGGTTAATTAACGGTTACGTACAAGAATAGTACGGTTTTGCGTGCGAGGAATTTCCTGATGAAAATTAGACGTAGCAAATACGCTACTACCTTTATTTAAGCACTAAATTACGGAATTATTTCTATATGATGTAACCACATCGTTTTTATTTTTCCTAGAAAATAAGTTGATTAATTTGGTCTTTTATAGAGAAAAGAAAAAGGACAATTAAAAGTGTAAAAAGATTCGTTTTGAATTTTACGTATTCTTTTTCTTTATACCTTTTCATGGTTTGGTAAACTAAAAAAAGGGCTACAAGAACTATTGGAAGTGAATTTAATATGAAGTCCATATACCATAATTTGGCAATTCTACTCGAACTAGCACCGGAACCATATAAGAGGAAGAAAACTAAAGTTTCAATGAAAATTAGTAATAATAGAACTCCAAAGAACAATATTGAATTAATTACAATGCTGAGATAATTTGTCTTTATTTTGAGAAATTCTGATGGTTTCAATTAAGATTTTTTAGTTGATTTAATTGAGATTATAAGCCATAAAAATCCACTGATGAAACAAACTATTCCCAATAAAATTAATATCGTATTTGTCGGGTGGCCAATTTTGATTGTATAGCCAATTCCGGTAAGTAGCCAACCTAAAATGATTGTTATTATAGAGGTTATTATTTTTAATGATCGACTCATTTTAAAAATTAGGGGAGTGGTTTTAATTATTTTTATTTGTTTAATGGGAAACTACTTTCAGACCTATAATTGAAATAATTAATGTTGAAATAAAAAATATACGTAAAGTTGTTGCGGGTTCATTAAAAACAAATATACCAACTAAAACTGTTCCCACGGCTCCAATACCTGTCCAAACGGCATAAGCTGTTCCAATTGGGAGGTGTTGCGTTACTTTTAAAAGAAGTGACATACTTATTACTAAACAAATAATGAAAGCGATGTACCAGTATGTAGATTCTATTCCTGTTGCTTCTTTGGCTTTACCAAGTGAGGTAGCGAAGGCAACTTCAAAAAGCCCAGCAATTACTAATAGTATCCAATTCATTTATTTTTATGTTTTAGTATTGATACTTTATTTTGAAAATTCATTTAAAATTTCCATCGCTTTTTCTGTGTTTTTTACATCGACAAAAATATGATCGTGATAATAAGCTGCAACAACATTGCAGCTTATTCCATTTTTAGATAAAGCATTAGAAAATGCGGCTGTTAAGCCAACGGCTTCTAGAGACGAATGCACTGTAAGTGTAATCCAAGATGCTATAAAAGAATATTCTAAACCCAATTGGTCTGCCACTTCTTTTTTAGCGATAATGGTAGTGCTTTCTTCTTCTTTAAAAGTCATTACAATTTGGCTCAAATTAATGAGCTCCAAACGTTCTGTTTTACAAAATACAAATTCGCCTAAATTGTGTTTAGGTTTCATTGATTTTAAAAGCATTTCTAAATTTTTTTCTCCGCTCATTTATTTAGTGCTTTTGTTTAGTTTTTGTAGCTCTTTTAAGGTTGCTTTACCAACGCTAAGTGCAGATTGTGGGTTTTGCCCTGTTACTAATCTATGGTCTGTAACAACGTGTTCCGTAAAAGGAGCCGATTTTTCGAAAATAGCACCATGTGCAATTAATTGATTTTCTAGTAAAAAAGGAACCACATTTTCTAGTTTTACTTTCACCTCTTCTTCATTAGTAAAAGCGTTAACTTTTTTGCCGTCTACAAGATAGAGTCCGTTACTTAATTTAATGTTTACAATGCCAGCAGGACCATGACAAACAGCGCTTACTACGCCATTGTTTTCATAGATTTGTTTTGCTATTTCGGCAATTTCAGTATTATCTGCAAAATCCCACATCGCTCCGTGACCACCTGCATAATGGATGGCTACATAGTCTTCTGGATTTACTTCACTAGGTTTTTTAGTGTTTTCAATTTTGCTGCGATAAACGTCGTTATCCCAAAATTTCTTATTAATAGAATCATTCATGTTAAATGCATCTACCGGTGCTTTTCCTCCTTGTGGACTTACAAAATCAATCTCGTAACCAGCAGTATGCAATACATCCCAAGGATGTGAAACTTCACCTAAATAATAACCTGTTTTTTCGCCAGTATTTCCTTTTTCACTATGGCTGGTAACTACAAATAATATTTTTTTTAATGCTTTAGTTTCTGTTTTTACAGTAGATTTTTCTGTGTTGTTTTTATTATTACAGCCTATAAGAAGAAGCGTGAACAGTGATAGAATAAGAAGTGTTTTAATTGTTATTGTATTTAACATATCTAAAATTTATTTTAAAATTAGGTTTTAGATTATTCCTGTTTTTTTAAAGGTAAAAATAATTTGATAACCTCTAATTAAGAATAATGCTATGTGGCAAAAGTCTAAAACATTTTAAAGAAACCATTTAACAAATGATAAAAACGATATTTATTTTATGTTCGCTCTAATTCTACTTAAACTAACTTGGGTAATGCCTAAATAGGAGGCTATATAAGATAATTGTACACGCTGTATAATACTGGGGTAATTTTCTAGAAGAGCCAAATATCTTTCGGTTGCAGTATTGAATTGTAAGGCAATAAGGCGTTTTTCTGATTTAATAAGTTCTAATTCTGAAAATTTGCGTCCCCAATTTGCAATTTCAATATCTTCTAAAAAGAGTTCATGAAGTTTTTCTGTTTTTAACTCGTAAAGTTCACAATCTTCTAATAATTCTACATCTTCGTAGCCTTTTTGATTATTAACATAACTCTGCATAGAAACAATAGGGTCGCCTTCTTGGCCAAACTAAAAAGTAATTTGATTTTCATCTGAAAAAGCATAGGCTCTTGCAATTCCTTTTTTGATGAAATAAATACTGGTTTCAATTTTATTTGCTTTGAATAAAATATGTCCTTTTGGAAACTTGACTTCAACGATCGACTCTTTTATTAAACTTTTTGAAGCCTTTGTTAACGGGTATATATTATCAATAATTTGATTTATTTCCATGTGTTTATTCGAAATCAGTTATTTACGATTAAGGTGTTTTGTTTAAATGTAGTATTTATTTAAAGTTCTTTAATGTATATTTAAACTACATTTTCGGCTGATTTGCAGCACTTTTAACTTCTCTTTTTGCGAATATGTTGAAGTGGATATATAGCCATTTCTCCGTTTGTAGTTTTAAAAAAAGAATAAATATATACTATGGTTTTCGTTGTATCTGAAAGTTTAGTAATTAGAAATTCTGTTTTATTATTTTTTAAAAACTCTTTTTATTAGTTGGGTAGAACTAGAGGTTATTAAACTAACTTTTCAATTATTTTACCCAGTTCAACTTCTTTTTGAGTGCCTATTAGAAACTTTTCTCCACTTAGAAGTTCAATAGCCAAACCTTTGTTTCCTTTCATATTGTATACGGTTCCATGTTTTGTCCAAGGACGGATTCCCCAACCTCCAACAAAGCCATAATCTACCATTTCAGCGCTTTTTATTTCTGTCCAATTCACTTGCTTCTTGATAAAGGGGAAGAAATTTATTCGGATTTCATTTTCGTTAATTTCAGTTTTTAGTCGCATAAACCAGAACATTGCTATAAGGCAAAATACAGACACACTAAAAATAATTAAACCTAAATCAGACATAGGTTTATCTCCAAATTGTTTTCCGAGAATTAGTTGCTTGTAAATTCCTATAATCGGTATAATCCCGATTGTGATTAAAATAAGCCAAACCCACCATTGCGTAAATTTCTGATTTTCTTTAAACTCGATTTTCATTTTGTATATGGATCTTTTTAAGCTTGTTTGTGATATCGATGATTAGATTAGTGTGGTTTTGTTAAGCATAAAATAGCAATTATTTTTACAAGGTGTTACCACACGTTTTTTATGTAGCATCAAGACTTATTTCGTGATTTAATAATTCAGTTTCTTTCGCTTTTAAATAACCATCTGTTTTTTCTATTTCCGCTTTCCATTCCGCTAAATTATCAAAATCCATTGCCCAAAAGTTCATATCTTCTATTTCTCCAAAATTTTTCGGGTCAAACGTCAATTTAAGCTTAATTTGATAATATTCTTCTTCTCCGTCAAGCTGTATTTGTCGAGTCAGCGTGAATTCAAATTCAGGTTTCTCTTCTGGATTCCAATTATAAGTTCCATATTCCGCTAACAATTCGTCAGTTTCTTCATCTTTAGAGCAATGCTCAATTTCGTAATTAGATTTAAATTCCAACATAGAATCGAACACATATTCAATCCACGATTTTGATTTCGCAATGATATTCTTTTCAAAGATTTCGCTTAAAATTTCGGTTGATTTCTCAAGTTTGATTTTCATTCGCAATGTTTTTCTTAAATGTGTGGCAACGTTAAATATAAGAAATCGTAGGGCAAGTGATAAACACTATGTTTCCGGTTAGTACTAAGCCAAATATAAATATTTTGATTTTATCTTTTCGGCTATAAATGTCAAAATTTTATATTTGGCGACCTCGCAAATAGACAACCAATTTTCGATTTAGAACAAACGCCCTATGTTTTTTATATAGTGTTAGGCATAGTTTATTTTAGTATTCATTTTCACTGATATTTCTATAATTAAATGAATCCGAAAACCAGCCCAATGATTTTGCATCATTCATTATTTCTAATTCAAGTTCTTTACTAAATGGTTTAGTTAAATGAAAATTATTATATCGCAGTCCTTTAAAATCCTCATAGTAAGCAATAAGAATAAAATCCATTTTCAAATATTTAGTATGTATGGCAAAACTTTCAACAGCTAACATTAATACATTATCTAAATTTTCTCCATTTAATTTATTAGGGTATTTTGCGAATATGAATCCAAATTCAGCAACATCAGTATAAGCTCTTGCAAATTCATTTTCAGAGCTATTTTTATATTTGCCAAAAAACTCAAAAAATGATTTAGACACAATTCTTCGCTCGAACCTTGATAATGACATTAGTTTTTCCGCTAATATTTTTAATTCTTTTCTGTAACCTATTTCGTTAATAACAAAATTGTCTATAAAAAAACTTTGTTCATCATTTTCTTTTTTTATTAAATAATCAGGAGATGCAACGAAATTTTCCCATGATTTATCTATATCGAAGAACATTCCTTGAAATTTATCACTTTTTAATTCCTCTGAATAACTATTTGAATTATTTATATATGAAGCTAATAAATCTAACTCAGTTCCTGAAATATAAACTTGAAGTTTATTCTTTTCTTTTATGGTTTCTATACGTTCGTTAAATTTTAGATGAACCTCTTCGTTAAATTCTTCATCTGTACAAGTTAGCATTATAACAGACTTTTGTTTAAGTAAGTTTTCCCTTTCAGATAAATAATTTGTTAAATCTGTGATAGTATTCATTTCCTTAGTTATGGACGACCAAGTAGTCTTGTCCATAATCGTTACGTGATTTTTAGATTTTGTATATGATGAAGGATGATAAAACTTTAAGCCTTCTCCTAAATTAATTATAATTCTATATATTTTGGAATATTGTTTTTTTTCAAAGAGTTCAATTTCTTTTTTTGGATGTTTGATGTAAAGATTATTATTATCTAATAATTTTCTTTCAGCTCCTTGAATTTGTTTTAATGCTTTTTCAATAGTTTTATTGAAGTATCTATCATAATTACCTTTGAAATCGTAATTTTTTACAGAAATTATAATTAGTACATCTCTAAATAAAATAAGCAAATCGCAAATTTCTTTTTTATCTCCTTTCTCATCTTTTGGACTCGGGTAACACCAATACTCAAGAAAAGTATTATTTGCTATTTCGTTAACAAAATTTTCTCCTAAAATACCTTTTGGATTACTGTCCATTATTTTTTTAAATTATGCCTAACAACAATATAAAGCCAATTACCTTTATCTGCCTTATATTAAGCTGTTCTTTATCATTATTATTTCATTCTATAGTTTTTCAAGCATTTCATTGTAATCGTATTGTAAATCCTCATGTAGGCTCGAAATTATTTTTTTAGCCATGAGTAATTGGCGATCGTATAAGTTTACCAATTGTGTGCTACGTTTAATGCTTGGTGAAAAGTTTTTTAAGCTTTTACAGAAATAGATAAGTAGTTCGGCTTCTGTTTCTTTTTTCTGAGAGTAGCGTACATACTTTTTTACGTTTCTTAGAATTTTACGAACCGATTTCCTGATATAAAAAAAGCTATCTCTGTTTATGGTTTCAAACTCATCATCTATGTATGTTTTAACCGATTGAATATAATCATCCTCATGAGCCGATTCAAACAATAAATAGGTAAGGAGTTCTTTGTTTTCTTTTTTAAAGCGCGATAACCTAAGGCAAAGCGCTATCAATTCGCTTTGCGACTGATGTTGTAATTCTTTTTTTATAGCGACTGCCGAAACTGCTTTCATTTATAAATAAATTAGATTTTAAATTTAATAAAATAATACGGAATTGGCTGTGCTTAGATATAGAAAGTATAGCCGAATAATATTTTATGAAAAACGTGAGGAAATATGTTTGTAAAAAGAAAGGCTTTGCTCGGGAAAACCTAGCAAAGCCTTTTGTGATATGTTTATATGCGAAACTTTTACCTATCTTAATTTAGGAAATTGTACAGGGTTAGTTTCGTGCATTACAGAATAAATAGCTTCAAAAATATCTTCTGCAGATGGTTTAGAGAAATAATCACCATCATTGCCATAAGCTGGTCTGTGTGATTTTGCTGCTAATGTTTTTGGAGCACTATCTAAATATTGAAAAGCATTTTGTTTGTTTAATATTTCATCTAAAATATATGCCGACGCCCCACCAGGAACATCTTCATCTATAATCATTAAGCGGTTTGTTTTTGCGATACTTTTTACAATATCATGATTAAGATCGAAAGGAATTAATGATTGTACATCAATAATTTCAGCATCAATACCAAGGGCTAACAAATCTTTAGCGGTTTGCTCTACAATGCGTAAAGTAGATCCGTAAGATACTAAGGTGATATCGGTTCCTTCTTTTACGGTTTCAACCACGCCAATAGGTGTTTTAATAGCACTAAGGTTGTTTGGCATTTTTTCTTTTAAACGGTAACCATTTAAACATTCTACCACAATAGCAGGATCGTCTCCTTGAAGCAAGGTATTATAGAATCCAGCAGCTTTAGTCATGTTTCTTGGTACCAAAAGGTGTACACCTTTAACTAAGTTTAAAATACCACCCATTTGCGAACCAGAATGCCAAATACCTTCTAGTCTATGGCCACGAGTTCTAATAATTAATGGTGCTTTTTGCTTACCTTTTGTACGGTAATGTAGTGTGGCTAAATCGTCACTTATAATTTGAAGTGCGTATAAAATATAATCTAAGTACTGAATTTCAGCAATAGGGCGTAAGCCTCGTAATGCCATACCAATACCTTGACCAATAATAGTTGCTTCGCGAATACCAGTATCTGCCACGCGTAATTCTCCAAATTTTTCTTGTAAACCTTCTAAACCTTGATTTACATCTCCAATCTTCCCGGTGTCTTCTCCAAAAACTAAAACTTCGGGATGACTACTAAAAATAATATCGAAATTATCACGGATTATAATACGTCCATCAACTAATTCAGAATCGTCTGTATAAGTAGGTTTAATTTCTTTAATTCTTATGTTTGCACGTTGTGTTTCAGAATATAGATGCGAACTGAAACTGTGTTGTGTTTTTGCTATGTTATTGTTTATCCAATTACCGAGCGTTGTTGTTTCGGCATTAGTTTCACCAAGGGTAAGGCGAAGTACTTTTCTAGAGGTCGATAAAATATCTTTTCTGGTAGGTTCTCCAATAGCTTCTAAATCGGTAGCCAATTTCGAGATAAAAACGCGGTTAGCACTTTTTGACGCTACTTGCTTTAAAATATTAACAATCTCTAATTGTTCTTTTTTAATAGGTCTTAAAAACGTGTTCCATGCATTCTTTTTAGCATCACGTACGTTTCTTTTAGCTGTACGTTCAATATCTACTAAAGCTTCATTGGTTGCAATGCCGCTTTCAATAATCCATTGGCGCATTTGTGTATTACAATCGTGTTCGGTTTCCCATTCTAATCGTTCTGCATTTTTGTAACGTTCGTGCGATCCAGAGGTAGAGTGGCCTTGTGGTTGCGTTAATTCTACAACATGTATTAAAACAGGTACATGTTCTTCTCTAGCAATTTTAGCCGCTTCTTGGTAGGTTTCCATTAAATTTGGATAATCCCAACCTTTTACTCTCAGGATTTCGAATCCTTTTTCTTTTTTATTACGTTGAAATCCTTTTAGAATTTCAGAAATATTTTCTTTTGTTGTTTGGTGTCTAGCATGAACAGAAATACCATACTCATCATCCCAAACACTTATAACCATAGGAACTTGTAAAACTCCGGCAGCGTTGATGGTTTCAAAAAACAGACCTTCACTTGTACTAGCGTTTCCAATAGTTCCCCAAGCTACTTCATTCCCTTTTACAGAAAAATTGTTGGTATTGATGTCTTTTACATTTCGGAAAATTTTAGAAGCCTGAGCCAACCCTAATAAACGAGGCATTTGCCCTGCAGTAGGCGAAATATCGGCACTAGAATTATATTGTTCTGTTAAGTTTTTCCAGGTTCCATTGTCGTTTAAACTATGGGTTACAAAGTGTCCACCCATTTGGCGTCCGGCCGACATAGGTTCTAATTCTAAATTAGTATTAGCATATAATCCCGCAAAAAACTGCTCTGTAGTTAATGCGCCAATAGCCATCATAAAGGTTTGATCGCGATAATAACCCGATCTCCAATCGCCTTTTTGAAAAGCTTTAGCCATAGCTAATTGAGGCACTTCTTTTCCATCGCCAAAAATACCAAACTTGGCTTTTCCTGTTAAAACTTCTCGGCGTCCTAACAAACTACACTCCCGACTGACTACAGCAATTTTGTAATCGTTTAAAACTTCTGTTTTAAAATCTTCGAAAGATAGATCGTTTGTTACGTCTGGAATTGTCTGCATATTGTATAGTATCCTTTTTGCAAAAGTAGTTAATATTAACGATTTTTACAATGTTATGCGGCGTTAAAATATTGTTATTAATTTGATGAAATAATGTTTAGGCTTATTTCTGTTGAATTTTTCGTATTATTATCTAGGTAATTTTGATAATTCAATAAAAAATTAAAACCATCTACGCCTAAATAAGCCAAGAAGAGCTTGTGGGTCTAAAGTGAATTTAAACCGGATTTTTTGGTCGTAATTTTCCTGACCAATTTCCCATCCTAAGTTAGAATAGAGTGGAAGATAAATTTCAAAATAATCGGTAACTAAATTAATTCGAATACCAGAATCGTAAACCAAATGAGGATCGCGATGCTTATTTTTAACCAAACCAATATCACCATAAAGTAAAACGTAGTTCCAAAGCGTTGTACTAGCGTTAAAGGTAGACATCCATTGGTTTGCAAAAGGTGTATCTAATTTAGATTTAAAACCACCTTCGGCTTCTATATATTGCTGACTAAAGATACCCGAGGCTTCCGATCTACCTAAATAGGAATAATCGAATAGGTAATCCGATGGACGATCTAGAGCAAAACTAAAATAGTTTGAGCTCGTTGGTAGACTATTTTTTATAAAAGCACCCGTATAAAAACGGATGTTTAATTGCCTGTTACTTTCAAATAACCTTCTGTATTCGTAATTAAAGGCTAGTTTACTAAAATTTTTGGCGACTTGAAAATCAGAATACCAACTGCTATATTTTATAAGGTTATTATTCGAGTTGGTGTAGCGCGCATTAAAAACCGAATAATTAGGTTCCGTATCAGTTAAAACATTAGTTGGGTCTTGGTCCTGATCTCGATTAATATCTAAATATCTAAAACTTAAAGATTCTCGTTTATTAGATCTAAAGTCAGAATCGTCTCTAAAACTAAAAGAAATTGATGGCTGAATTTTACTCACAAATAAGTCTTCTGCATAAGATTTGTAGCTTCCGGAGACACCATAATTTATAGAATACAAATTCCTGTTTTCAAAATAATGTGTTTTAAAAACAGCCGCACCACCCGTAAATGTTTTAGATTTAACAGCGTATTGCGGTTCTATTCTGTAGTTAAAAAGTTTTCTTAATACCGTTTTATTGTAAGCTCTCACACCAAGTGTAAGACCGTCATAAATATTATTAAATTCAACAATAGGCATAAAAAACACCTGGTTATAATGCGGGTCTTCAATATCTTGA
This sequence comes from Algibacter sp. TI.3.09, assembly GCF_038154905.1. Lineage (NCBI taxonomy): Bacteria > Pseudomonadati > Bacteroidota > Flavobacteriia > Flavobacteriales > Flavobacteriaceae > Algibacter > Algibacter sp. TI.3.09. The sequence continues at coordinate 77,742 of NZ_JBAKAN010000001.1, forward strand.
AAAACTCTAAGTTGCAACGGTTTATTGTTGAAAAAGAAACCTTTTAGCGATTTCCAGTTGTCTCTTAAGTTGTTTTCCGGAATGCTATTTTCATAGTTTAAAGCTAATTTGTTGGCGCCATTTCTAGGCAAGGTAAAAGTTTTACTTCCCGAAATGTTTTCTAACCAAGTTTTAGAAATTATGCTATCGTTATTTAAAGTATAAAGAGAAACAGGCATGCTGTTGTTTCTTTTATTTTTAACGGTAAGCGTAATAGAATCTTCGGTTTTTGTAACGTTTTGTATTTTAAAATCTATCTTTGTTCGAGTCGCTATGTATTCAGAAAAAAACCAATCGATATCTTTATTTGTGTTAGATTTTATAAGTTTTTCAAAAGCTTTCGTACTTGTTGGTTTTAACTTATTTGTCTTCAAAAAAGATTCTATAGTATTTTCAACTACATCACCATTTACAAATTCATCTAAATACTTAAGGCCAACGCCTGCTTTGTATTTATTGGCAATGTTTTTGTTAAACTTCAACAGAGAATCTTTGGCCATTGTTAAAGGTTGATCTCTATTAGTTCGCGCCATTAACATGTACGCTAAAGTGTATTTGTCGTTAAATTTCATGTCGGCGGCATGAAAAGGGCGTACGGCCCAGTAATCACTAATACTACCTAAAAACTTCATCTTAGGGTAATACTCATCCACGTAATTAATGGTGTAGTAAATTTGAATACCATCTAGCAACCATTGTTCTTTTCTCGGGTTAAGTAGCAAGGTGTTTTCTAAATAATTATGTAAAGCAATCTTTAATATTTTAAGTTCGTACTCAAAATTATCAGGATAGGGTTTTATAAAATTAGGTAAAAAATTAAGCCCATAAACAGGGTCTTTATCGTAATCTATTTGTGTCAATAAAAGCTTTTCGTGCGGATATTTATCAAAGGTTTTTAATAAAAACTTAGATATTTTCTCGTTAATTAAAACCTTATCAATAATCTCTAAACCGCCATCGTCAATATTAGAAACTATAGCGAAATTATCACCTTTAATCGTATTAAAATTAGAGTGTTTACTTAAAAACAACTTAGTGTTAACTCTGTCTTTTCCCTCTAGTTTTATGCTTTGTGAGTTTGCTAATTCTTTTCTTTCAATAACATCTAATTCCGAAGTAATATTATAACCCTTTGGATATTCAAGATTTAAGCTCACATCGGCTAACGGAATATATAAATCATCTAAATCTTTATTGCTGTAATACTGCCATTCGCCATCGTAAATAGCAGGAGTAAAATACCAATAACGTAAATTTAAATCGCCTGTATCTGTTATGCCATACCGTGTAAATTTACTGTTTGGCACCTGCACGCGGTATTCTAATTTAATGGTGTAACTCTCGTTTGGGTTAACAGGTTTTACTAAATTAACCTGTAAAATATCCATTTGATTTTTTACAGGCGAATACGTTAAAACGGCATCGTTTTGCTTGGCTAAAGTCACTACCGAAAAGCCACGATCTTCATTTTTAGCTAAATGAAAATCATTTTTATACTCATCTGCAATTCGAGTTGCTAAAGCTGTTTTTTTAGTAGAATAACTGTTGTTCCAATCGCTTAAATAAATTGTGCTAAGCGTGTCTTTGGAAGTGTTTTGGTAAGTAATTGTTTGTACAATTTCAATCGATTTGTTTTCAATATCGAACTTGGCTTTTAAGTCAATTTTATTCTGACTAAAACCAGCAAGACCAATAGAAGAAAACACGAAAAAAAATAAAAATTGTAACTTCAAATTATTTTAACATTAATAAGGTTTGTAGTGCTTAAGGCTCTGCAATATAATAAAATAAGGTGGCTTAAAAATATTACTTTTAAGTTTAAGCAAAATTGTTTAGAATTAGAGAGAAACTCTATGTTTTTGGGCGTTACCCGAAAAGGGTCGGGCTTTCGGCAGTCGCTTTTTTGTGTTGCATAGGTGCAACCACACAAAAAGAGATTCAACAATGCCTCAATCCCTAACGCAGGGCTAGCTTCTAAAACTAGTAATAGTAACTAGTCTAGAAGCTTTACCTGTGTATGTATTAAAAGTTAGGTGTTAATCTAGATTCTTTGTAGAAAGCGTCTAATATATCTATAACTTCATCTTCAGTATCAACTAAATGAATTAAGTCTAAATCTTTCGCGCTAATATTCTCAAAACTATCTAAAAGTGTCGTTTTAATCCAGTCAATCAAGCCTTTCCAGAAATCTGTACCTACTAGTATTATTGGGAATTTACCTATTTTATGTGTTTGTATCAATGTAATGGCTTCAAATAATTCATCTAAAGTTCCAAAACCACCTGGCATAACAACAAAACCTTGAGAGTATTTTACAAACATTACTTTTCTAACAAAAAAGTAATCGAAATCTAAACTTTTATCGTTGTCAATATAAGGGTTGTCATGTTGTTCAAAGGGCAATTCAATATTTAGTCCAACCGAAGTTCCACCGCCTAAATGTGCACCTTTGTTACCCGCTTCCATTATTCCTGGTCCACCACCAGTGATAACACCGTAGCCATGTTCAACAATTTTACCAGCTACTTTTTCTGCTAATTTATAGTATTTGTGATCTGGCTTAGTACGTGCCGATCCAAAAATAGAAACACAAGGTCCTATTTTACTCATTTTTTCAAAACCATTAACAAACTCGCCCATTATTTTAAAAATGGCCCAAGAATCGTTTGTTTTATTTTCATTCCAACCTTTTGGGTGTTGTTCTTTTTTCATATGTATTATTCTGTTTTAAAAGTTTTTTTTAATTTGTTTACTTTCCGTTTTCAAGCTCTAGCTTTAGAAAACGAGCGGTGTGGCTTTTTTTGTGTTTAGCAACTACCTCGGGAGTACCTTCTACAATAACCTTGCCACCGCCTTTACCACCTTCGTAGCCAATATCAATAACATGATCGACCGTTTTTATAACATCTAAATTATGCTCTATAATTAAAACGGTATTGCCTTTATCTGCTAATTTGTTCAAAACAATCATTAGCACCCTAATATCTTCAAAATGGAGACCTGTAGTAGGTTCATCTAGAATATAAAAGGTATTGCCGGTATCTCTTTTGGAAAGCTCTGTAGCTAGTTTTATACGCTGTGCTTCACCACCCGAAAGGGTTGTGCTTTGCTGGCCTAAAGTAATATATCCTAAGCCAACATCTTGTATAGTTTTTACTTTTCTGTATATTTTAGGAATGTGTTCAAAGAAATCAACGGCTTCATCAATCGTCATATTCAATACATCACTAATCGATTTTCCTTTGTAACGAATTTCTAACGTTTCTCTATTAAAACGTTTTCCTTGGCAGGTTTCACACTCTACATAAACATCGGGAAGGAAATTCATTTCAATAACGCGTAAACCACCACCTTGGCAGGTTTCACAACGTCCGCCTTTTACATTAAAGCTAAAACGACCTGCTTTGTAACCACGAATCATGGCCTCAGGGATTTTTGCAAATAGGGCTCTAATTTCACTAAACGTTCCTGTATAAGTGACAGGATTACTTCGTGGCGTTCTACCAATAGGCGACTGGTTAATATCAATAACTTTATCAATATGTTCCAAACCTTTTATGCTTTTATAAGGCATCGGTTTTTTAACGCCATTAAAATAATAGGCATTTAAAATAGGGTAGAGGGTTTCGTTTATTAAAGTAGATTTTCCACTACCAGAAACACCCGTAACACCAATCATTTTTCCTAACGGAAATTTAACCGATACATTTTTTAAATTATTACCCGTACAGCCTTTAAGCTCTAAGAATTTACCATTACCTTCTCTTCGTTTTTTAGGGATTTCAATTTCTTGCTTTCCGTTTAAGTAATCGGCTGTTAAAGTATCGTGAGTTTTTAATTCTTCTGGAGTACCAATGCTAATTATATTACCACCATGTTTTCCTGCTTTTGGACCAATATCTATAACGTAATCGGCGCGCTCAATCATGTCTTTGTCATGTTCAACCACAATTACGGAGTTTCCGATATCTCTTAAAGAAACTAAAGAGTTTATTAGTTTTTCGTTATCACGTTGGTGTAAACCAATACTTGGTTCATCTAAAATATAGAGTACACCAACCAATTGCGATCCAATTTGAGTTGCTAAACGAATACGCTGTGCTTCTCCTCCAGAAAGTGATTTTGAACTTCGGTTAAGCGATAAGTAATTTAAGCCTACATCTAGTAGAAACTGTAATCTAGACTTAATTTCTTTTATTACTTCTTCAGCAATTTTTAGTTGTTTTTCAGAAAGGTGCTCGTTTAAGTTTTTAAACCATTCGGATAATTCTACAATATCACTATTGGCTAATTCGGCTATGTTTTTTTCGTTTATTTTAAAGTAAAGCGATTCTTTTTTTAATCGAGTGCCTTCGCAAACCGGACATGTAATTTTGTCCATGTAATCTTTAGCCCAACGTTTTAAAGAAGTCGATTCGGCTGTTTTGTATTGATTGTCAATAAAATTAGCAACACCTTCAAAATCAATTTTATAATCGCGAGTTACCCCTAAAGTTTTACTTTCAACCGAAAATTTATCGTTACCACCATACATAATGATTTGTTTGGCTTCCTTGGGTATATCTTTATAGGCATCGGTTAATTTAAAATTGAACCGTTGTGCAATAGTTTCAAACTGCTTAAAAATCCAAGAATTTTTTTCTGGACCATGCGGTGCTAAGGCTCCATTTTTAATAGATAAACTATCGTCGGGAACAATTTTACTTTCGTTTACTTGGTATAGTTCGCCAATGCCGCTACAATTATCGCAAGCACCTTTTGGTGAGTTAAACGAGAAGTTGTTTGGTTCTGGATTTGGATAAGAAATTCCCGAAGTTGGGCACATTAAACTTCTACTAAAGTAACGTGCTTCTTGGGTGTCTTGATCTATTACTAAAAGCACATCTTCCCCATGATACATGGCGGTGTTAATGGTTTCGGTAAGGCGTTTATCGTTATCTTCGGTATCGTCAATTTTTAATCTATCGATTACAATTTCAATATCGTGATTTTTATAACGGTCGAGCTTCATACCTTTTACAAGGTCTTTTATTTCGCCATCTGTACGTACTTTTACAAAACCTTGTTTTGCAATTTGCTCAAAAAGTTCGCGGTAATGCCCCTTTCTAGAACGCACTACAGGCGCTAGAACATTAATACGTTTTCCTTTAAAATCTTTTAGAATAAGTGCTTTAATTTGATCGTCGCTATAGCTTACCATTTTATCGCCCGTGTTATAGCTGTACGCATCACTGGCACGTGCAAAAAGCAAACGCATAAAATCGTAAATTTCTGTAATAGTACCAACCGTAGATCGTGGCGATTTACTTGTGGTTTTTTGCTCTATAGCAATTACAGGGGAGAGGCCGTCTATTTTATCAACATCCGGACGTTCTAATCCACCTAAAAATTGTCGGGCATAAGCCGAAAATGTTTCTATATATCGGCGTTGCCCTTCGGCATAAATGGTATCAAAAGCTAAAGACGATTTTCCACTCCCCGATAAACCTGTAATAACCACAAGCTTTTCTCGGGGAATAGAAACGTCTATATTTTTTAAGTTGTGAACTCGCGCTCCTTTTACTTCAATAAAATCATCAAATTGGCTCATAAATTGGCAAAAGTGCAAAGTTACGATTTTTGATGTTAAAATCTTGTGAAGATTAATTGTCTATTTTGTTAAAAGGAATTGTTCTTTGAATACTGTAAATTTATCTACATGCGTTGGTAAACGTCGCATTATATTACAGACAGTTCGCCCGAATTAATAGATGCATCGTAATTTGCTTTTACGGTCTTTAAATATCCAAAAAACTTGCTGCCATCTTTCTTTTCTAAAATTACATATTTTGTGCCTTTGTTACACGTTTTTATATCGCTAACAACAACTTCGCTGCCTTGAACACTTTTGTAATTGGCAATTTTGCCCTTTTTCACTAAAAAGTTTAATTTAGGGAATTTAACATGGTTGTATTTTTGCCCTGTTGGCGAATTCACAATTAACTGATCTCCAATTTCTGGTGTGTCTTGTGCACTTAAAGCCATGGTGAAAACAGATAAACAAGCGGTAAATAATAATTTTCTCATAATTTATAAGGTGTATTTAGTTATTGGTTTCAATAAAAATATACCTTAAAAACATTCATGTCAAGGGCTTTAAGATTAATTAACAAATACTTCAAAACCGTTGTAAAATGAGTAATCCCTATAAAAAACAGGGTAGTTTGTGGTTCTGTTATTGTCTAAAATAGTGGCGGTATATTATTTTGGATAGATGTGTGGGTAAAGTATTCAGTTTGTCAATTTGTACCCTCTAAAATTATGGGTTGAGTCAAATTATTTTTCTGATTGACTTTAACAAGAAATTAAGAACATTTTGAGTGTTTGATGAGTAAAAATTTCATCTAAAATTATTTAGTTTTAGTATTATTGTGTTTAAAATATAAAAACAACTTCATATGAAATTATTAGGTATAGGGTCTCGAATTAATCATGCTACTCATGGAAAAGGTGTGGTTACCAATGTAACATCTCAGCATTATTGGGTAACGTTTATAGAAACCGGATTAGAAACTATTGATTTAGACAGTGATTTTGAAATTATTGAAGCTGCCGATGGCGATGTAGATGCTGTAAGTTTTTCTGAAGTTGAAAGTAGCTTGGTTAAAATATTAAAGCAATGGAGTGATGTGAGTGAGATTGTGCCTATTGCTGATAAGTATAAAGGCGGAAAACTTATTTTAGAACCGGCCGATGCTAGTATGAAACCATATGAGTTACCAATTGATAAGTTTTTTAATAAAATAATAATGGTTCGCGATCGCTTGCGTGTTATGGAGCAACGCATTAACGCTAGTGATTTGGATGAACAAGGTAAATTAGATTTACAACAATATATTACTAGAATTTATGGTAGCTTAACTAGTTTTAATATTTTATTTAAATCGAAAGCTCATAATTTTGTTGGCCAACGTAGCAAATAAAATAGGTTTAACTAATTAAGGTAAGCTCACCAGAATCGTCAATTTTATATTCAAAATAAAACCACTTTTTTAATTTAGATTTTTCTTCAATTTTAAAAGCGGTTATCAGGCGTTCGCCATCTGTTTTAAGATAGATAGCGCCGTAAACGTCTACATTGGTTTTTGCTAAATGGTTAATGCCTTCTTCGATTAAAGCGTTGAGCTTATCCGACGGGTTTTTTACCATTTTGGCAATGTTTTTCTTCAAGGTAGAGATTACGTTTTTATCTTCATGCTCTCGTGTAGAGCGCTGTAATTCTGTGGAAAGTAAAACGGGAGAATCGCCTCTGCCGTATTTACCTAAGCGTCCTAATAAATCTGGTCTTGGATGTACGTGACCTTCTTGATCTCCAGAAGAAATTACAAAACAAGCCGGATTTACAGCCGACATAAATTCGTTAGTAACATCGGCTGCGCCGTGATGACAAACCTTCATTACTTCAGCATTAAACCAATGTTTTGCTTCTTCTATCATGGTTTTTGATGCTTCGGTACCGTATCTAGGAAACGATTTTCGTTTGGTATAATGTTTTAGAAGAAATTTTTCGGCAGGCTTATTTAAATCTCCACCAAATAATACTTTAAATTTTCCGTAATGCAGCCTTAAAATTATAGAATGGCCGTTTTTTGTTTTTCCGTAATCGCTTATTTTTTCTAAACGAATATTGTCATTTTCATCTTTATCTGTAACAGGTCCGAGGACTTCTATGCTATAATTTTTTCCGTCGGAAGGCGCAAAGTCTGGCATATAAATTCTATCATTTTCATGAGTGCTTTGGCTAGAATCTGTAGAAAGCATTTTGAAATCCTTAATTTTAGGATTGTTTAAAGCGGCATGCATAACCTTTGGAAATACATATCTACCAAAGTTTGAATCATCACTAAAATGTGTTTCAATGTCAGTTTTGTTTATTGCTAAATTTTCAATGTACTTTTTTTTGGTCGTAGCATCTTCTTTATAACCGCCAACTTTATCAAAGGTTCCTTTTACAGCACGCTCCACCAAACCATTTTGGTAAATGGTGTTAAAGCCAATGGTGCTATTCTCAAATATAGATTTAAACCCGTAGTAATGGTCCATATCGGGATGGGTAATTATGGCTGCTTCAAATTGAAATCCACGGTGAGCAAACCTACCTTCTAGAAAGGTTTTCATGTTTTCGCCTTCCCCTGCATCGATAACCATAATGCGTTCCTCTTCGTTACGCTCAGGAGTAATTAGTACAGCACCATCACCTTGGCCTACGTCTACAAAAACAATTTCTAATGGTCTGGTATCAGTAGTGTCTGTTTCTTTTATAAAAAGTGTTTTGGCTTTTGGTGTGTTTGGCGACCAGTTTATGGCTAGCCAACCTGGTCCAATGTCCCTAAAATCATGGTTGTCTTTAATAGAAAGCCAGTCGCCCCATAAAACTTGACGTTCTTTTTTTAGATTACCTGTTTTTACGTTAAGCTCGTATAAATATATTTTTTTGTGATCCTCCGATAAGCCAACAAATTTATGCGCCATTATAAATCGATTTAATTAATTTGTGGGTTAATAATTATCGAAGTTACTTGATGTATTAAAACGTGAACTTCCAGTTTTGGGTGGAATAAAATTACATAATTTTAATTAAAAGTTCTTGTATTAATCTTAAAATTAATAGTTTATTAATCTAGGTGAAGCTGTTTTAGTTTGAAGTTTTAAGGTGATCAATTTCTAAGCCTAAAACCATAAGTTTATGGAAGTTTGGTAATAAAGCTCCTGTTTCGGTAGTTTTCCAATCGCTCCAAGTGGCTTCTAAACCATCGATAGGGAGTATGGATGTCCACATTTTAAATGATACAGGTTTATAATTATCATCTAAAATCCATAAATAAGAATCTCCAGGCGTAGAACCTCCCGACTTATAAGTAATTAAAAGTGCAGGTTTGTTGTTTGCTTGTTTTACGAGGCGACGTTCGGTACCTGCATCGAAAACTTTATACGGAGCAACAAGCCAAAAGGAATCGTTATTAAAATAATTAAGTGCCTTTTCTTTAAGTTCTTCGGCAATTTCGTTTTCTGTAACAAAACCATGAACATAAGCTTTGCTTAAACTGTGGTTGTTTAAGTCTAGAGCAACTCTGTAGTCTTTCCAAAAAACATCACAGGTGTTTTCGCTTTTTTGCCATTGGTAATGGTGTCTGTTTTTAAACGTCCATTCAATATAATCTGTGTTTTTATAAGCTTCGAAATCTAGGGCTTTAAGCATGTTCTCTGCCAAAGCATCTGCTTGTTCACCTTGAACTCCTGTTGGTAAATCTTCATTATATTTAAAATAGACAAAACCAAATAGTAAAATGCTTGGCAATGTGAGGAATACAATAATCCCTAAAACGATTTTTGTTACTTTCTTTATTTTCAAACTGAGAGAATTTATTATCTTAATAATGCAAAGCTAAAAGTTTTAGGTGTATTAATCACTTAAAATCCGATGGCGGTATCATCTCCACGATAATCTGTGCCTCCTTCTAAAGTTTTATCATTTAAAACAAGAATTTCATCTGCTTTTTCTATGACAGGATAATTTTTTTCGTTAATTAAATACCCTAATTTATCAAGGTTTTTAATTATATTTTTATCACAAGAATTCGGTTCCATGTTAATTTCATCTAGTAGCGATTGGTGATGAAAACGGTGTACGTTTACCGCTTCTTATATAGTCATGTTGTCAGCTTGTTCTCGTTGGATTTCTGTTGTAAAGCTTTATTATATTTCAGAAATAAATCAAAAAACGCATGAACTTTTGCTCATGCGTTTATATTAATTTTTGAATATCTTGTTTGAATTATCTTTTAAGCGTGAAGTGTGCCTTCATAATTTTTCTCTCGTTTGTTTTTGGTTCCCTATATTCTACAGTAAACCAATAATCGTTTGTAGGCATTAAATTACCATTATAAGTGCCATCCCATCCTTTACCTTTAGGGTTTAGTTGTTTTAATAATCTTCCGTAACGATCGAAAATATAAATTATAGCATCTGGTTGAGTATCTATAGAATAAATGTTCCAGGTATCGTTATAGCCATCACTATTTGGTGTGAAGTATAGAGGGTAATCTATAACCAATATCTCAATACTGTTTTCACCACATCCATCGATATTATTAGTTGTTACTACATTGTAACCAGGTTTAATATTTGTGAAAGTGTAGCTTGAAGTTCCGTCACTATTAATTGTACCTAATTGTGGGGAGCCATCGTTTAAACTAAATGTATGGTTTGTTGTTATTGTACTAATGCTAGGAGCAGTAGCAGTTACTGTTACATCATGCATGTTTGCAAATGCAGGTGTTAACTCGTAGCTTAATTCTGGAGGTGCGCTTGCCTCAACTATAATTGTATAGTTGTTTGAGCACATAAAAGGGCTAACCATATCGGTTAAAATAAGATTGTATTCACCACTTTGATTTGGTGTTAGTGATGGTTCCGTTTCGTTTGGTATAATTATACCGTTGTAATACCAAGAAAAGCTATATTCCGGTTTATTTAAAGGAATATTTATAACGGTAGAATCGTCAATAGCAATTCCATTGGTGTCAACACATATTAAGTATGATTCTTCTAATTGAATATATGGTAAACTTTCTACCATTAAGCCAAGTTCGGTAATGGCATAACATGTGCTTCCTGGTGAATTATTATCTACTCGCGCATATATAGTCTGAGGATTAATTGTGTTTTCGTAAAGATTAGGTAGAGTATTTGATTTTTGTTCTGCATCTTCAAAAGTCGGATAATAACTAACAGAATATATAGTATTATCTAACCCGTTTAGTACATTGTTGTCTTGGATGCTTAAATCGAAAACAGTGGTATTGTTTGCTGTATTATTATCTGTTTCAGGGGTGTCATCGCAAACATTATAAGTTTCTAAATTTTGATTTGCCAGAATAGTATCGTTTAAGACTGTTATAGTTTGTATTTGATCTATAGCCGAATTCCCATTAGTATCTTCTAAACTCCATGTTCTAGTAATAATTTTAGAGCCAGGACATTCGCCGTCAACAATAGTGTCTATAAAAGTGGCTTGAATTCCAGTGGAACAATTATCTATTTCATCTAATACATCGCCAGTAATATTAATACTAATATCATAGTTAGAGTTAATGTCTGAAAAAATTTCAATATCATCTGGAGCAGTAAATGACGGACTTTCGTTATCTTCTACAGTAACAATTTGTTCGCAAGTACTGGTGTTTCCAACTCCATCTGTCGCTATCCAAGTTATTGTAGTGTCTCCAGTAGGAAAAATTGTGGGAGCGTTATTTGTTAAACTAGCAACAGTACAGTTATCTACAGCTGTTATGTTTCCTAAATTTACATTGCTAGCAGTGCATAATCCAGTATCTGTATCTATTGTTATGTCAATAGCGCAATTAATAGTTGGACTTTCGTTATCTTCTATATTTATTATTTGTATGGTACTAGTAGCGTTGTCGCAACGATCTTTAATGGTATAAGTTCTTGTTATTACAATTGGGTTGGTACCGGTAACTGTGTCATCGCTTGTTACAATTAAATCGTTATCATTGCTACACGAATCTGTAATAGTTAAACCCATGAGTTCTAACTCAGGTAAGGTAGTTACTGCTATGTCGGCATCGCTAGCAGAGCATTTTGCTATTGTTGTTTCTGCTATTGTACCGGTTAAACTAGGAGCCACCGTATCGTTTACTAAGTAATTTTCAGTAGAAACTGTTTCATAGAATAAAGTGTCTCCAGTATTATAAATGTTATCATTATTGATATCTAAGTACTCTATTACAGTATAGGTTCGGGTTACGGTTTGATTACAATTACCAGTATCTAGACTATTTACTGCTGTGATTTCTATTAGGCCACAATTATTATTGTTAATTAAGCCATCGGCATTTCCTAAAGTTTCAAATTCTGTTTGACTTAAAATAGTGCTCGATGGTATGTCAGCATAACATTGAACTTGCGTTGGGGTTGTAGAAAAAGTTGGAGAAACCGATTCAGAAATGGATTTTGTAGTTACGCTTAATAATGCTGTATCAAAATTATCAGTATTTGTTGTTTCTGTAATTTTGTATTCTAATGTGTAAGTTTGTCCAGGTAAACTGGTATTATTCACATCTATATTTCCCATGGCGTCTATGGAAATTACGTTTTTCGGATCTGCAGTTTCTGTAGTTACTAAAAAATCGGTTTGTACTAATGGGAGTTGATCGTAGGTGTCATTATCTAAAACGTTTACAAGGTTGTTGTAAATTGTTGATGGGCAGATATCTAAAACAGAATTTTCAATCGCGGTTAAATCGCTTTCTAATATGTTTATAGTTACTGTAGTGCTATCTATACCATTGCAACCAGTATCTACAACATAATCAAAAACGTAGGTTCCGGCCTCTAATCCAGTAGCATCCCATAAATTATCATTTAAAGTGCCTGAAGGTGTTGCAGTAGTTTCTGTCCAGATTCCAAAATTATCATAAGGACCATTAATGTAGTCGAATAAATTTTCTAGAGTAGTATCTATAAATGCGATATCTACAGTTTGTCCATTACCAGCAATAGGCGGTGCACTAGTGACTGTATAACTTAAGGTTTGGTTAGCACAAGAATTTGGATTAGCACTATAGCTTAAAATTGCATTGTATGTACCAGTATCTGTAGCAGAGTACGGTGTGAAATTTAAAGTGTTTCCTGTAGCAGAAAAACTAGGGTCTCCATCTTTGGTCCATGTAACATCAATAATTGATAAAGCATTAGTAGTAATAAAACCATTTTCTCCAACACACAAGTTGTAGGGCTGTATAACAGATAATTGAGATTTATTAGCATTAATAACAAAATTACTTATAGCGCCACAATCATCACTTATTTGTACCTCGTAAAGACCAGGTGTTAAGCCTGTAAAGACAGGGTCTTTACCGTTATTAATAGTAGGGTTAAGTGCAACACCGTCTCTACTTATTAACTCATAATTTAAATTGACACCTAATGCATCAATTAATAAATCGTTAGTGCCATTTCCGCAATCGATTACCGAAAAATCAACAAGCGTAATGTTATTATCACCAATTGTAAATTCTTGAAGCGTGTTATAGCAACGTTCTTGCTCACTAGTTCTTGAAAAAGAATAATAAATTCTAAATAATCCAGATCCGGTAACATTATTAACAAAACCACTCTCAGTTATGAATTGCCCATAGTTATTTTGATAATTAGTGAATATAATAGACGTGGTACCATCTTGATAAAAATGAGTATTATCAACATAATTAGTTAACTCGGCAGTAGCATTATTAATATTTGCCCAAACGCCATCTGTAGTGTTAAATTTTTGAAGAACAAAGATTGGATTGGTTATATTATATGTTGCAGTTAAATCGATATTGAAGCTACCACAAAAGGATGTAATCGTGGCGTCCACATCTTTAAAAAGAACTCCATTGATAGTTTTGGAGCCGGTTAAAGAATAGCCGCATGTTGTTTCTACATCAAAAGTATAATCACCAGCAGGTAAATCATAAAGGTATATGAAATCTCCATAAAAATTATTAACAGTAGATGCTGCTATGTCTATTATTGAAGGGCCTGTATAGTTTGCAGGTGCAGAGGTGATAGTTACGTTTTTAAAGCCAGCTGCGGAAGTTGGATCAAAAGTTCCTTGCTTTTTTATGTTTATTTCTAAATTACCTGTTGCATCACAGCCCTCTCGGGTTTTAATACTTAATTCTCTTGGTGAGTTATCGGTTATAATATTTATATTTTTATTGACTTCGCGACCACAGTTGTCTTTAAATACAAAGGTGTAATTTCCATCTGGAAGGCTTAAGTTGTAGTATCCAAAATACAAAGTGTTAGAATTGGGAATTGGATCAGAAATATTAGATCCAACAGGAAAAATAGGGTTGTATAAATTAGGGTCATTATTTATATCAAACGCTGCTGGTGCTGTTAAAACTTCAAGGGTCATTGGAAATGCGAAGTTTTTAAAATTAGAAAACCTTAGACGCTGTCCTCCGCATTCTTGAGTTGTTCCCGTAGCAATATCTAGTGTTGGTGGACCAGAAAAATCTACAGTATTTAAATAAACAACGTTACCACATATATCTGTTACTTGTGTTGTTACTGAGTATGACGTATCTTGTGTTGGAAGATTATAATATGATCCATTTTGACTGTTGGAAGTCCAGGTGTCAGTCATTACTGAGTTACTTCCATCGGCATCATCATCATAAGTTATTGTTACATTAAAAGGAAAGAAATTTTCATCAAGAAGACCTGTAGTACTTCCTGTGCTTAATTCTTGAATTATATAAATTAAAAGTTCTGTTTGTGAGCAATCTGAGCTATCAATATTATTATTAAATGTTCTTGGAAGTGTATAAACAGGAGCTAGATCTATTAAATTAATTCCTTGAACTACTATGTTCCCACAAACATCTTCAACTTCTATGGTGTAGTCTCCAAAGGCTAAATTTGTAAACGTACTTTCAGTACCAGCGTCTATTTGAGCCTGAGTAATGGTTTCAATTAACACACCAGCTTGTTTAACTCTATATTCCAAAACATTACCAGAGTTTAATAATACATTGATAGTTCCTAAACAAGCACTTTCTTGGATGGCGTCAAAAGTAATAGGTACAATGTTATTTGCGACTGTAATTACTTGTTCTATTATTGTATCAGTAGCTCCAATGGTTTCAATTGCTCTTATAATATAGGTGCCACTATTTATAGTTGTTATATTGGTTGTAAAGTCAGCAGAACTAATTGGCCCTTCAAATACTGTTTCACTATTTATTGGTGTTGTTAAATCTGAGGTGTCATAAACTAAAAACTCAAAAGTAGCGCCTATTTCAGAAGCATTGATTTCTATTTGGATGTTTCCGTCTCCCGCGCACTCTTCTCCTTTAGCAGTAAGATTCATGGTGTAACCAGAAATTTCAGAGTTATTTAGTGAATGTATATTATCTGTGTTTAACGCGAACACATTAGATATATCGCCATTGAATATTGTTAAAAACACTAAAAAAAGCAGTAGTAGGTATTTGTTTTTCATTATATGTTATTTTTAATAAGGTTATATTACTACAAAGGCACAAGACTAATTATGGGGCGTTTAATAAAGTGCTTTTATAGAGGATTTACTTGTTAAAAAAGTTAGTATTCTAATGGTGTCTTTCATTAAAATCCAACCGCGGTATCATCTCCACGATAATCTGCGCCTCCTTCCAACGTTTTATCATCTAAAACAAGAATTCCATCTACTTTTCCTATTACAGGAGAATCTTTTTCATTAATTGAATACCCTAATTTTTCAAGGTTTGCAATTATAGTTTTATCGAAAGAATTAGGTTCCATGTTAATTTCATCTGGCAGCCATTGGTGGTGAAAACGTGGCGCGTTTACTGCTTCTTGCATGGTCATATTGAATTCATGAACATTTAGAATAGTTTGTAAAACCGATGTGATTATGGTGGCGCCTCCTGGTGTGCCAACAGACATAAATAACTCACCGTTTTTCTCAACAATTGTTGGTGTCATAGAACTTAACATACGTTTTTGGGGTACAATGCTATTTGCTTCGGCTCCAATAAGTCCGAACATATTAGGTTCTCCTGGTTTGCTGCTAAAATCGTCCATTTCGTTATTTAAGAAAAAGCCAAGCTCCGAGCAATACAATTTAGAACCGTAAGCGCCATTTAGCGTTGTTGTTGCAGAAATAGCATTTCCAAATTGATCTACAATAGAGTAGTGCGTGGTTTCATCACTTTCAATGATAGCAATATTTCCATGAGAAACATCTTTGGAAGACGTTGCTTTTTCAAATGAAAAATTGTCCATTCTACCGCCTAAATAAGCTTCATTTATTAAAGTCTCAATAGGGATTTCTACAAAATCAGGATCACCTAAATAAAAACTTCTATCGGCATAAGCGCGACGTTCAGCTTCAGTAATTACTTGAATGGTTTTTTCAGAATTATGACCAAATTCATCGATATGAAAAGGTTCAATCATTTTCATTATTTGTGCCAAACAAACGCCTCCACTAGATGGTGGCGACATCGAAATAATTTTTAAATCATCATAAGAAAAACTAATAGGTGTACGCCATTGGGCTTCATAGCTGGCTAAATCTTCTTCTGTGATGATTCCTCCGTTCTCTTGAATGAAATTTGCTAGTGTTTTAGCCGTTTCACCTTTATAAAACCCATCTTTTCCATGTTCTAAAATACGTTCTAGCGTTTCAGCTAAATTTGGGTATTTAATGGTGTCGTTTGCTTTCCAGGCCTTATCAAAAAGAATAGAGTCTTTATTAGCTTTCTTAAAAAATGGTTGGTAGTGTTCAATACGTTTTTCTTGTTTTTCGGTAACTAAAACTCCTTTTTTAGCTAAAGCGATTACGGGGTTCAAAATATCTTCAATAGGTAAAGAACCAAGTTTTTTGTGCACTTCAAATACTCCTGCAACCGTTCCGGGTACACCAACAGCCATAGCTCCAATTGTACTTTTTTCTGGAATTACGTTACCGTCTTCATCTAAATACATGTTTTTAGTAGCAGCCATTGGTGCTTTTTCGCGGTAATCTATAGCGCCAGTTTCTCCGTTTACTGTTCGGTAAACCATAAACCCGCCACCGCCTAAATTACCAGCGTATGGATATGCAACAGCCAAGGCAAGTTCTGTGGCAGCCATAGCATCAAATGCATTTCCTCCTTTTTTAAGAATATCATTTCCTATTTTAGAGGCTTCAACACGTGCGGAAACAACCATGGCGTTTTGAGTTATTAACCCAGTTTGTCGTATAGTTTCAGGTGCTTTAACTTCTTTTTTACATGAAACAAAAAATGAGAGTAAAAGTGAGGTGTATAGAATATGTTTCATAAAATGGTTTCGTTAAGTTCTTTTAATTTTTCGCTTGAGAAAGCGATAAGTTCATCAAAAAATGAAGAAAATTCACTTTCAAATTCTTTATAGAAAAGCTCCAGTTCGTGTACGGCTTTGTCCATTCCCGATCTGTTTTTTGTACGTCGGTTCATGCCGTCTAAAACTTTAGATATACCTTCAATGGATGCGTAGCTTAGTAGCCAGTTATCACTAATCATGTAAGGCATCATTTTTTGAATGCGTGAAGGAAGCGCACTGTAATTATCTTCTAGAGAATCGTAAAAAGTATCGACATATTTTGCCAAAGGGACACTAGAATAAGCGCTCCAGTTTTTAGCCAAAAAATGATCGTAAAGTATATCGACAATCACTCCAGAATAATGGCCGTAATTTTCATGAAGCCTTTTAGTACTTAGTCTAACTGTTTTATGAGCATCTGTGTAAGTATCTATATTTCGGTGTAATAAAATACCAATTTGAATGTCTCTTTGGTAATTTTTATAATTTTTTCCTTTAATACCATCGGCAATAAAATTTCCGACTGTTACTAAATCATTATCCCCTGAAAGATAAATATGTGCTAAATAGTTCATGGGGGAAATTTACGAATTCCGAATTTGAAATACTATATTTGTCCTTTAAAATTAAACAAAACTATGACACTAATAAAATCAATTTCGGGAATTCGCGGGACTATTGGCGGGCAAGTAGGTGATAATTTAACACCTATTGACGCTGTTAAATTTGCATCGGCATATGGCGTTTGGCTTAAAGAAAACCGTAAAAAAGAAAACTATAAAGTGGTTGTTGGTCGTGATGCTCGTATTTCGGGTAAAATGATGCAAAACTTAGTTATGAATACACTAATTGGTTTAGGTATTGATGTAGTCGATTTAGGGCTTTCTACAACACCAACCGTTGAAGTTGCTGTAACTTTAGAGCATGCCGATGGTGGTATTATTCTAACAGCAAGCCATAATCCAAAACAATGGAATGCCTTAAAATTACTTAATGAAAAAGGTGAGTTTTTAGATGCTATTGAAGGTGAGAAAATATTGAATATTGCTGAAAGCGATACCATGAATTTTGCTGAAGTAGACGATTTAGGGAAAATCACAAAAAATAAAGCTTACATAGATTTACATATTATTGAAGTGCTAGATTTAGATTTAGTAAACGTAAATGATATTGAAGCAGCTAAATTTAAAGTAGTTGTAGATGGTGTTAATTCTACTGGAGGTATTGCTATTCCTTTGCTTTTAGAGCGTTTAGGAGTTGAGGTTGTAAAACTTTATTGTGAGCCAAATGGTGAATTTCCACATAATCCAGAACCATTAAAAGAGCATTTAACAGATTTATCTGAAGAAGTTAAAAAACATAATGCCGATTTCGGAATTGTTGTAGATCCAGATGTAGATCGTTTAGCCTTTATGGACGAAAACGGTAATATGTTTGGCGAAGAGTATACATTAGTAGCTTGTGCAGATTATGTGTTAAGTAAAACTCCAGGAAACACGGTAAGCAATATGAGTTCTACTCGTGCCTTACGTGATGTTACTGAAAAGTATGGAGGAACTTACGAAGCTAGTGCAGTAGGCGAGGTGAACGTGGTTAACTTAATGAAGAAAAATAAAGTAGTTATTGGTGGTGAAGGTAACGGAGGTATTATCTATCCAGATTCTCACTACGGTCGTGATGCACTTGTTGGTGTCGCGTTATTTTTAAGTTTATTAGCAGAAAGACAAATGTCTGTTAGTGCACTTAGAGCAACGTATCCTGATTATTTTATGAGTAAGAAGAAAATTCAATTAACACCTGGTTTAGATGTTGATGGTATTTTAAAGGAAATTGAAACACGTTACCAAAATGAGCAATTAACAACTATTGATGGTGTGAAAATCGACTTTGCAGAAAGTTGGGCCCATTTACGTAAAAGTAATACTGAGCCAATAATTAGAATTTATACAGAGGCAAAATCGCAAAATGAGGCCGATACTTTAGCTGATAAGTTTATTGAAGAAATAGGGGCTATTGCAAAACTATAGGCTTTGAGTTAAACTGTTTCTATTTATAAAAAAAAACGAGTTAGATATCTAACTCGTTTTTTTGTTACTATAATTTGAAATAATTCATTTTTATCTACAAAAATGAATCAGGAACTTTATCCATATGCTTCCAACGTTTATGAGTCCATAAATAATATTCTGGTGCTTTGTAAATTTGTTCTTCAACACGTTTTAAAGCTTGATCTGTAATTTGATAATTTTCAATACCGCTAGTGTCTTTAATAATATCCATAAACGTGGCTTCATAATAACCTCGTTTTGTTTTTTTTACTTTTAAAAATACGGTAGCCATACCTAAACGTTTGGCAAGAACTTCTGCGCCAACATGCACAGGTACTTTTACACCCATAAAATTTTGCCAATGTAAAGCTTTGTGTGCTTTTGGCGATTGGTCAAAAACAAAACCATTAAGAGTTAGCTCTTTATTTACTTTAGCTCTTAAAAGGGTTGGTACAGTTTCTTTTGTGGTAATTAAATGGCTATTATATTTTGCTCGGATGCGTTTTACTAGGGCATCAAAATATTTATTGCTAAGTTGTTTATAAACAGCATATCCTTTATGATTTACATGAGCTTGTAGAATAAAAATCCATTCCCAGCTAGCGTAATGCCCCATTAAGAGTACAATGCTTTTGTTTTCTTTTTCGAGTTTATGTACTTCTTCCACATTAGTGAAAATATAGCGCCTTTTTATTTCAGCTTCAGAGATGGTTATCGACTTAACTGCCTCTAAAATCATATCGCATAAATGATGGTAGAATTTCTTTTGAATTAAAGCAATTTCTTTTGCAGATTTTTCAGGGAATGCGAGCTTTAAATTACTAGTTACAACTTTTTTTCTGTAGCCAATAATGTAATAAATTAGAACATAAACAGCATCGGAAACCATGTAAAGCAATTTAAATGGCAAAATAGAAATTAACCATAAAAACGGATAAAGAATAATATAAGCTATTAATTGCATGAAATAATTTTAGATTTGCAAATATATGTTAATCAATTTTAAACATTAAAGTGAGTATGGGAAAATTAGATTTAATAACTATAGTTATTATTGCTGCCAATGTAATTATCTCCTATAAAGGATTTAATGATTATGCTTTTTTTGAAAAATACAAATTCAATGTTGGAGGTATACAGCGTGGCGAGAAAATTCGATTTTTTAGTGCCGGATTTTTGCATGTAGATATGCAACATTTGCTTTTTAATATGGTAACTCTATATTTTTTTGCTGGACGCGTTATTTATGAAATAGGTGTTATAGGTTTTCTAATGTTATATATTGTGAGTTTGTTAATAGGGAATTTATTATCTCTATACTTTCATAAGAATGAATACCATTATAGTGCTGTTGGTGCCAGTGGAGCTGTTATGGGTGTAATTTATTCGGCTATTTTATTCGATCCTTGGGGTAAGATTAACTTTTTTATTCCCGGTTTTGTCTTCGGTATAGGTTATTTGTTATACTCTATTTACGGAATGAAAAAGAGAATCGGTAACATTGGTCACGATGCCCATTTTGGTGGTGCTATTGGTGGGTATTTAATAACCTTGTTGTTGTCGCCTTGGTTATTTGAAACTAATTTAATTATGATTGTTTTGCTCGCGCTTCCTATTGCGCTTTTATTCGCTTTAAAGAAGTTAGGGAAGATATAAATAGGTTTACAAAGTACAAAAGCCAATTCAGTAATTGAATTGGCTTTTGTATTTTGTAAAATAGGTTATGTTTTATTCGTAGATATATTCTATGGTTCCAAGAAGTTCTTCTTCATTTGGATTGGAAATATCTTCATTGTAATAATTTTCTGAACTTTTAGGATATCCGTTTTCATTATAAGTGTATTCAAATCTTTCAGAGCTTGTAGGCCAGCCATCCTGTTCGTCAGTTATTTTAGTAACATTGTTGCTTCCTCCATAAATCTCAAAACCAAATTCACTATTAATATTAATAAAGTTGATAACTTCAAAACCTAAAATGTTGTTGAAAACACCTTTTTTGTTATCAAACTCATATGTTTCATTATCCGTAATATCATCATAAGATAACTTGGTGATGTTTGAATTTGATATTGTGTAAGTTGTTGTTCCCATCGGTTCTGTTTGAGATGAGAAATTACCACGTAATACTTCCACATCAACAGTATTGTCATTATTATAAGTTAAGATTTGGTTATAAGCTATATCATTACCATCAATATCAAATAAATAATTGATATAACTTGTTAGCTTTCCCTCCGAATTATAAGATACCGTAAAGTATTCCAGTAATTCATTATCTTCATAATTATCAATTCTTGTTACTTTGTTATCTGAATATGTAATTTTAGTTTCATAACCGTCATTATCTGTTATACTATTTAATTTATTACCATCATAGTTAAAAGTTTCGGTAAATTCATCATAGTAAACTATTTTTTTTACTAATGTATTGTCTGTAGTTTCTTCTTCGTCACTATTTGAAGATTCAGAACTACAAGCAAAAAAAGTAATGCATAATGTAAAAAGTAGGATTTGTTTAAATTTCATTTTATTTGTTTTTTAGATTTGAGTGAGCTAATATATGTTTATTGCTAGAATTCACCTACGTTTATTAGCGTTTTTTCATAATCTAGAATCAATTTAATCTCTTTTAATTTTACTATGGCATAGCTATTGAATTTATAGAAGAGTTGAGTCTAAAGGTTTAGTTTTAAATACTTGATTTTTAGTTGCTTAATATTTTATGTAAATTGTTAAACTTAAAGTTCAATGTGTTTTTATGACAGATTGACTCAAAATTATATATGAAAAAATCAAAATTTACAACTCTTGACAGTTTGTCATTACAGGAATTTGATGAGAACTCAGAATTAATTCCTTTAATGACGCCTGAAGATGAGGAAGCTATAAATAATGAAGAATTGCCGGAAACACTGCCTATTCTATCATTACGAAACACCGTTTTGTTTCCTGGTGTAGTAATTCCAATTACTGCAGGGCGTGATAAATCGATAAAACTAATAAATGATGCTAATAAAGGCGGAAAAGTTATTGGTGTAGTGGCTCAAAAAGACGAGTCGGTAGAAAATCCATCTGCAAGTGAAATTCACGAAACAGGTACTGTAGCTCGTATTTTACGTGTTTTAAAAATGCCTGATGGTAACGTAACGGTTATTATTCAAGGTAAAAAACGTTTTAAAGTAGCCGAAGTTTTAACAGAGGAGCCATACATGAACGCGACTATTCGCGACATGGCAGAGGCTAAACCTGCAGTAAAAAACAAAGAGTTTTCTGCAATTATAGAATCTATAAAAGAGTTAGCTTTAGAAATTATAAAAGAAAGTCCGAATATACCAAGTGAGGCGTCTTTCGCTATAAAAAACATTGAAAGCAATTCGTTTTTAATCAATTTTGTATCGTCTAACATGAATCTTTCTGTGGCCGAAAAGCAGTCGCTTTTAGAAATGGACGATCTTAAATCTCGTGCATTGGCAACTTTGAAATTCATGAATGTTGAGTTTCAAAAATTAGAACTTAAGAATGATATTCAGTCTAAAGTTCAAATGGATATGAGCCAACAACAACGTGAATATTTCCTTCATCAACAAATGAAAACGATCCAAGAAGAATTGGGTGGCGTAAGTCATGATGAGGAAATTGACGAAATGAAAGTAAAGGCTAAAACCAAAAAATGGGATAAAAAAATAGGGAAGCATTTTGATAAAGAATTAGCCAAAATGCAGCGTATGAATCCTCAAGTAGCCGAGTATTCTATACAACGTAACTATTTAGAGCTGTTTTTAGATTTACCATGGAATGAGTTCAGTAAAGATAAATTCGACCTAAAACGTGCCATGAAAATTTTAGATCGTGACCATTTTGGTTTAGAAGATGTAAAACGCCGAATTATAGAATATTTAGCCGTTTTAAAACTTCGTAACGATATGAAATCGCCTATTTTATGTTTATACGGACCTCCAGGAGTTGGTAAAACCTCTTTAGGTAAATCTATTGCTGAAGCCTTAGGGCGCGAGTATGTGCGTATTTCACTTGGTGGTTTAAGAGATGAAGCTGAAATTCGCGGACATCGTAAAACCTATATTGGTGCTATGCCAGGCCGTATTATTCAGAGTTTAAAAAAAGCTGGAACATCGAATCCTGTTTTTGTTTTAGATGAAATTGATAAGTTATCAAATTCTAATCAAGGCGATCCATCTTCAGCTATGCTAGAAGTTTTAGATCCTGAACAGAACAGTGAGTTTCACGATAACTTTTTAGAAATGGGTTACGATCTTTCTAAAGTTATGTTTATTGCAACTTCAAACAGTTTAAACACTATACAACCTGCCTTGCGCGACCGTATGGAAATTATAAACGTTACAGGTTATACTATTGAAGAAAAGGTAGAAATCGGTAAGCGACATTTACTTCCAAAGCAGTTAAAAGAACACGGATTAACTTCTGATAATTTAAAAATTGGAAAACCTCAATTAGAGAAAATAGTTGAAGGTTATACACGCGAATCGGGTGTACGTGGCTTAGATAAGCAAGTGGCAAAAATGGTGCGTTATGCGGCCAAAAATATTGCCATGGAAGAGGAGTATAATGTAAAAGTATCCAATGAAGATATTATTGAAGTATTAGGCGGCCCTAAAATGGAACGTGATAAATACGAAAACAATAATGTAGCCGGTGTAGTAACTGGTTTAGCATGGACGAGTGTTGGTGGAGATATTCTATTTATAGAGTCTATTATTTCTAAAGGAAAAGGCGCAATGACGATTACCGGAAACCTTGGTAAGGTTATGAAAGAATCGTCTACCATTGCTATGGAATATATAAAATCTTATGCCGAAGAGTTTGGAATAGATCCTACGGTTTTCGATAAGTATAATGTACACATTCACGTGCCAGAAGGTGCAACGCCAAAAGATGGGCCAAGTGCAGGTGTAACGATGTTAACGTCGCTAGTGTCTTTATTTACCCAGAGAAAGGTAAAGAAAAGTTTAGCAATGACGGGTGAAATTACATTACGTGGAAAGGTTTTACCTGTAGGTGGAATTAAAGAGAAAATTTTAGCAGCAAAACGTGCTAGGATTAAAGAAATCTTGTTGTGTGAAGAAAACCGTCGTGATATTGAAGATATTAAACCTGAATATTTAAAAGGTTTAACCTTCCATTATGTTACAGAAATGAGTGACGTTATTAAGTACGCCATTACCGATGAAAAAGTTAAAAACGCGAAAGTGTTATAATTGATAAATTAGATATAAAAAAATCCTCGACATGTTCGGGGATTTTTTTTTGCGCTTTCCGATTTAATCGATAAAACAAGATGAAAAGCACAAGGAATACTTTTTAAATTAAAATAAAAAATACATGTGTTCGTTTTAAGATAGATTTATTTTCTTTGCAGCCGGAACTATGTTTAAAAAAATAGCAACATTTTTTTGTTTTTCATTTGGCTTACTTGCAACTGCGCAAGTAGGAGGTGAGTCTACATATCAATTTTTGAATTTAATATCGTCACCTCGTCAAGCTGCACTGGGAGGTAAAGTTCTAACTAATGTAGATTACGATGTTACGCAAGGGCTTTATAATCCGGCTACTATTAATGTAGAAATGGATAACCAATTAGCCTTAAATTATGTAAGTTATTTAGGCGGTATAGGCTACGGAACGGCCTCTTATGCTTATACCATAGATAGGCGTACACAAACCGTACATGCAGGAATTACCTATGTAAATTACGGACAGTTTGATGGTTATGATGAAGATGGGAATTCCACGGGAACTTTCAGCGGAAGCGAAACCGCATTATCCTTAGGTTATGCTACACAAATTGGATATTCAGATTTTTATTTTGGGGCAAATCTAAAATTGATTACCTCTAAATTAGAGCAGTATAGTTCGCTTGGTGCGGCTGTAGATTTAGGATTAATTTATATTAATGAAGATTTAGATTTCAATGCTGCTTTGGTAGTCCGTAATTTTGGAACACAAATTACAACCTACGCAGGTTTAAACGAGTCGTTGCCTTTCGAGGTTAGTTTAGGTTTATCTCAAAGGTTAGAACATGTACCAATACGTTGGCATGTTACTTTTGAAAATTTACAAGAATGGCCTATTGCTAGACCCAATCCTGCGCGTGAAACTAGTGATTTAAGTGGAGGTAGCTCTTCTGAGGAAATTGGATTTATAGGTCAAGTTATTAGGCATACAATTTTAGGTGCCGAGCTTTTCCCTGAAAGCGGATTCAATATTAGATTAGGATATAATTTTAGAAGAGGTGAGGAGTTAAGAATTGTAGATCAACGTAATTTCTCTGGTATTTCGGCAGGTATCTCTATTAAAATGAATAAAATGCGTTTCAGTTATACCCACGCCAAATACACTAGTGCTGCAAATGCTAACTTTTTTGGTTTACAAATAGATTTGCAATAGCCATTCACTTTCCATTTAATTTAAACCGTTTTACTTTTCGCTTTATATTTCTTTAAGTATTTTTGAAAATTCAAAATAGAAGTCATTCAAAGTACATTATAATAGTCACGTTTCAACTTTAAAAATACATGAACAAAATTACCATAGCCATCGACGGGTTTTCTTCAACCGGAAAAAGTACCGTAGCCAAGCAATTAGCAAAATATTTGGGTTACGTTTATGTCGATTCTGGAGCCATGTATCGTGCGGTGACATATTACGCCATGCAAAATGGATTAATTTCTAAAGACGATTTTAATGTTGAAGCTTTAATTTATCAGCTCGATAATATTAATATTACTTTTAAATTTAATGAGAAATTAGGTTTTGCCGAAGTGTATTTAAATAACGAGAATATAGAAAGAGCCATTAGAACTTTAGAGGTTTCTAGCTTTGTAAGTAAAGTGGCTGCCATTTCGGAGGTGAGACAAAAACTTGTTGAACAACAACAAAAAATGGGTCAAGGTAAAGGTGTTGTTATGGACGGTAGAGATATTGGGACCGTAGTTTTTAAAGATGCTGAACTTAAATTATACATGATCGCTTCCGCGGAAAAAAGGGCTATCCGCCGTTTCGATGAACTTATTGAACGTGGCGATCAAGTTTTGTATGAAGATGTTTTGAAAAACGTTCAAGAACGCGACCATATAGATTCTACTCGCGAAGATTCGCCTTTAGTTAAAGCTGATGATGCTATCGAAATTGATAATTCAGACATGACATTAGATGAACAATTTGATAAAATTTTACGTCTTGCCAAAATGACAATCGAAGATTGCGAATAAGTTTTCGGTTGGCAGTAAAATAGTATCCAGTAAATA
Source organism: Algibacter sp. TI.3.09 (assembly GCF_038154905.1). Lineage (NCBI taxonomy): Bacteria > Pseudomonadati > Bacteroidota > Flavobacteriia > Flavobacteriales > Flavobacteriaceae > Algibacter > Algibacter sp. TI.3.09. The sequence continues at coordinate 104,017 of NZ_JBAKAN010000001.1, forward strand.
AAGGGGATTCAGTAAGCAGGATTAGTGCTTAACTTCAAAATAAAACATAAAAAAAACGAACGCCTAAATAAATAGACGTTCGTTTTTTTATAAATATACCTCAAACCTTATAGATTAGGAATAATTAATTCTTGATCTGGGTGAATTACATCAGGATTCTTTAAGATATCAGAGTTTGCTTTAAAAATATCTTGGTATTTAGCAGCTTTTCCATAGTACTGAATCGCTATTTTTCCAAGAGTCTCTCCACTTTTTACAGTGTGTCTATGGAAAACGGTTTCATCGGCTACTTTAATATCAGCCATAATATCAGAAGGATTATCTCCACCAATTTCTTTTATTTTATCCCAAATTAGGTTCTTTTCGTAAGGTGTATTAGCTGTTCCTGTAACTTTTAATTGTCCGTTTTCTTCTTTAACATCACCATTTTGGATGTTTAAAGTTTCGCCTAGATCTAATACAGGTTGGTACTTTGCTTTCATTGTCATAAGTGTAGATTTTAATTTTGTTTAACAGGTTCAATATAGCAAAACCGATGCCAATTTTGAAGATTTTTCTCAAATTTATTATTTCGCTAATAATCAGTGCTTTAAAATATTTTATTAAAATTAGTCTAATTGATTGAAAATATGTATTTTTGCACTCCTTTTAGCGATTTATTGGAACAGATAAAAGGAATGAAACTTTATATAAAAATAACACTTCTGTGTGTTACTCGCTTAAATCTTCCAAAACATATAGAATACAAAAACATAGTGCTGTTTTATTTCCGCGAAAGCGATGTATTTAAAACACATTATTAAATTTAATTAAATGGCGGAAAACGCAAACCCAGCTGAAGTTGAAGCAACTGAAGCAAACAATGTTGGAGCTCCAGTTGTATCTGAAGCAAAAGCAAACCCTGAAAAATTCTTAGCGGATTTTAACTGGCACAATTACGAAGAAGGAATTGATGAAGTTGATAGCCAACAATTAGAAGAATTTGAAAAATTAGTAGCTGAAAATTTCGTTGACACATTAAACGATGAGGTTGTTGAAGGTACAGTAGTACACATTTCTGATAGAGATGCTATTATTGACATTAACGCAAAATCTGAAGGTGTTATTTCTTTAAACGAATTTCGTTACAACCCAGGTTTATCTGTAGGAGATAAAGTTGAAGTATTAATTGATGTGCGTGAAGATGCAACTGGTCAATTAGTATTATCTCACAGAAAAGCTCGTGTAATCCAAGCATGGGATCGTGTAAATAAAGCACACGAAACTGGAGAAATCGTTAACGGTTTTGTAAAATGCAGAACTAAAGGTGGTATGATTGTAGATGTTTTCGGAATTGAAGCATTCTTACCAGGATCTCAAATTGATGTTAAACCAATTAGAGATTACGATCAGTATGTAAACAAAACTATGGAATTCAAAGTTGTGAAAATCAACCATGAGTTTAAAAACGTTGTTGTTTCTCATAAAGCTCTTATTGAAGCTGATATTGAAATCCAGAAGAAAGAAATTATTGGTCAATTAGAAAAAGGTCAAGTATTAGAAGGTGTTGTTAAAAACATTACTTCTTACGGTGTATTCATCGATCTTGGTGGTGTTGACGGATTAGTTCATATTACAGATTTATCTTGGTCTAGAATTAACCATCCAAATGAGATTGTTGAGTTAGATCAAAAATTAAATGTTGTAATTCTTGACTTTGATGAAAACAAATCTAGAATCCAATTAGGTCTTAAACAATTATCTAAACACCCATGGGAAGCTCTTGCAGAAGAGGTGAAAGTTGGTGATAAAGTAAAAGGTAAAGTTGTTGTAATCGCTGATTACGGTGCATTTATCGAAGTTGCTGATGGTGTTGAAGGATTAATTCACGTTTCTGAAATGTCTTGGTCTACACATTTACGTTCTGCTCAAGATTTCGTTTCTGTAGGAGATGAGGTTGAAGCAGTAATCTTAACTTTAGATAGAGAAGATCGTAAAATGTCTCTTGGTATCAAGCAATTATCTGCAGATCCATGGACAGATATTACTACTAAATACCCATTAGCTTCTAAGCATACAGGTATTGTACGTAACTTTACAAACTTTGGTGTTTTTGTTGAATTAGAAGAAGGAATTGACGGATTAATTTATATCTCTGATTTATCTTGGACTAAGAAAATTAAGCACCCATCTGAATTCTGCGCTGTAGGAGATAAATTAGATGTGGTTGTATTAGAGTTAGATGTTGAAGGTCGTAAATTATCTTTAGGACACAAACAAACAACTGTTAACCCTTGGGATAAATACGAAACTGAGTTTGCTTTAGAAACAGTTCACAACGCTGCAATCACTGAGATTGTTGATAAAGGAGCTACTATTGAGTTTAACGAAGATATCGTTGCATTTGTACCATCTCGTCACTTAGAGAAAGAAGATGGAACTAAGCTTAAGAAAGGTGAAGCTGCAGAATTTAAAATCATTGAATTCAATAAAGAATTCAAAAGAGTTGTAGCATCTCACACTGCTGTATTTAGAGCAGAAGAAGCTAAAATGGTTAAGCAAGCAGTAAGAAAAGCTGAATCACAAGCAGCAGAGTCAAAACCTACTTTAGGTGATGCCAATGATGCTTTACAAGCGCTTAAAGATAAAATGGACGGAAAAGCATAATTTATTATGAGTTTTCAATTTCTGTGAAAACAGAAATCTATTTATAAAATTAAAAGCTCCTCAGAAATGAGGGGCTTTTTTTATGCATTATTATTATTATTATTAAAGTAGAAGCATTATAATACTTCAATTGTAAAGTCCCTAATGTGCTGTTATGGTACAATGCCAAGAACACTTGTTTTAAGCGATAAGAAAGAGTTATTAAACACTTTAAAGTGAGTCTAAAAGAACTTAGTTGTACAATTTAAACTAGCCTTAGATTTACGGTAACAAAAAAGCCGATAACAAACGTTACCGGCTTTTATAATATATAAAAGGTTGTTGACTATTTTAAAGCACCAACCATATCTTCTGGTTTTACCCAAGCATCGTAATCTTCTGCAGTAACATATCCTAAACGTACTGCTTCTTCTTTTAAAGTGGTTCCGTTTTCATGTGCTGTATTTGCAATTTCAGCAGCTTTATAGTAACCAATTTTTGTATTTAAAGCTGTTACAAGCATTAACGAGTTGTTAAGTAGCTTTGTAATTACTTCTTGGTTTGGTTCAATACCAACAGCGCAATTTTCTTCGAAACTAGCACATGCATCACCTATAAGTTGAGCCGATTGTAAAACATTGGCAGCCATAACAGGTTTAAATACGTTTAGTTCGTAATGGCCTTGCATGCCTCCAACGGATACAGCAACATCGTTACCCATAACTTGAGCGCAAACCATAGTTAAAGCCTCACATTGTGTTGGGTTAACTTTGCCTGGCATAATAGAACTTCCTGGCTCGTTTGCTGGAATTATAATTTCTCCAATACCCGAACGTGGTCCAGAGGCCATCATTCTAATATCATTAGCTATTTTATTTAATGATACTGCAAGTTGTTTTAATGCACCATGCGTTTCTACCAAAGCATCGTGAGCAGCTAGTGCTTCAAACTTATTAGGAGCAGTTACAAATGGTAATCCTGTAAATTCTGCGATATATTCTGCAACACGTTTGCTGTAGCCTTTAGGTGTATTTAAACCTGTACCAACAGCTGTACCACCTAAAGCTAATTCGCTTAAATGAGCTAAAGTATTGTCTAAAGCTTTTAAGCCATGATCTAATTGTGCTACATAACCCGAAATTTCTTGTCCTAAAGTTAAAGGCGTAGCATCCATTAAGTGTGTACGTCCAATTTTTACAACATTTTTAAAAGCTTCAGATTTTATCTTTAATGTTTCTCTAAGTTGTTTTACACCAGGAATTGTGGTTTCAACTATTTTTTTATACGCTGCAATATGCATTCCGGTAGGGAAGGTGTCGTTTGATGATTGCGATTTGTTTACATCATCATTTGGCTGAATTGTTTTTTCGCCTTCGCCAACCACTTTTCCTGCTAATTGGTGTGCTCTATTAGCAACCACCTCGTTAACGTTCATGTTACTTTGCGTACCAGAACCTGTTTGCCAGATTACTAACGGAAATTGGTCGTCGTGTTTACCTTCTAAAATTTCATCACAAACCTGTGCAATTAAATCTCTTTTTTCAATATCTAAAACACCTAATTCGCAGTTTGTGTAAGCAGCAGCTTTTTTTAAGTAAGCAAAACCGTAGATAATTTCTAACGGCATAGATGCAACGGATCCTATTTTAAAGTTATTTCTTGAACGCTCTGTTTGTGCGCCCCAAAGTTTATCGGCAGGTACTTTTACCTCACCCATAGTATCTTTTTCTATTCTGTAACTCATGGCATTAATGGTTTAATTATAAGTTACAAAGTTAATCGTTTTAGTCTGTTTTATTATGAGGAATGTCTTAGTTTTTCTCGTAAATTTTTTAACAAATTCATAAGATTAAAAATTATTTGCCCTGTTAAAAATGAATTATCTTTATAATGAATTTAAATAGTAATTAATTTTAAACTAAATATAAAAATGGCAACAATTAGATTAGGAGATGAAGCTCCGAATTTTACAGCAGAAACATCTGAAGGAACAATTAACTTTCACGAATGGTTAGGTGATAGTTGGGGAATACTATTTTCGCACCCAGCAGATTATACGCCAGTTTGTACTACAGAGTTAGGAACCGTAGCTAGATATACCGATGAGTTTAAAAAACGTAACGTAAAAGTAGTAGCATTGAGTGTAGATGGGGTAGAATCTCACCACGGTTGGATAAAAGATATTAACGAAACACAGAATACCACAGTAAACTTCCCGATTATTGCAGATGAAGATGGAAAGGTTTCTGAACTTTATGATATGATTCACCCAAATTCAGATAGCAAACTTACCGTGCGTTCTGTTTTTGTAATTGACAATAATAAGAAAGTGAAACTAATGATTACTTATCCTGCTTCTACAGGTAGAAATTTTGATGAGTTGTTACGTGTTGTAGATTCTTTACAATTAACAGCTTACCATAAAGTAGCAACACCTGCAAACTGGCAGAATGGTGACGATTGTGTGGTAGTACCAGCAATTGCAACGGCCGATATTCCTGCAATTTTTCCAAAAGGATTTAAAGAAGTGAAGCCTTATTTACGCATGACGCCGCAACCTAATTTAGATTAGTGAATAACCTGTTGATAAATCTTAACATTGTTATTGGAAAACAAAATGGTTTATATTATATTTGTGGCACATTTATAAAAGACACCAACAATTATGTTTGATTTTGATCAATATTTAGGCTTTTTAGCATTTTTAGGTATATTAACTTTAGGATTTTGGTTAATGATTTTCTTAGTAACCTTTATAATTCCTTATTGGGTTGGAGGTGCTTTAATCGAAAGATTAAAAGAAATTAGAGAAGAGAAAAAAGCAAAACGTTTAAATGCTTAAAACTTAATTGAAAAATATATTAAAAAAGGAAGTTCTATTAGAGCTTCCTTTTTTTTGTGCTTTCATTTTCTGGCATAAAAAAACTCAAAGCGTGAAGCTTTGAGTTTTTTTTATTTAAAACCTTATAGAGGTAAACTACATTTCCATAGTTTCTCCACCTTCGCCACGTTCGCCACGTTGCTGTTGTTTTTGTTGGTTAAAACGGTATGTAAAGGCTAGATTATACGTTGTGCCACCTCTAAATTGAATTTCTTGATAAGATGTAAACGTATCGGCTGTTATATCATTTCTGCTTACTCCAGTATTAAATACATCTCTAACGTTAAATGCTATAGAAGCTTTGTCTTTCAATATATCTTTGCTAAAAGCCGTGTTTACCGTTCCGCTAGCTCTTCTATCATTTTGAGAATCTACAGTTGGTCCACGGTAGCTAAAGTTTGTTTGCCAATCTACAGAATAAGGAAGTGTCAGTTTATTTGTTAAACGCGCATTCCAAGTTAAGTTGTTTGCTGTTAAATTAACATCTTCAAAACTTCCGTTACGTTCTAATTTATAGATATTAAAATCGGTATTTACACGCCATTTTCTAGTAGGACTAAAGTTTAAATTGAATTCAAAACCATAACGATCATCTGTAGCTAAATTTACAGGGCCACGTTCTATTACCGGAAATTCTTCTCCATTTATAAATACGGTTTCTCCGTTATCTCTACTTAAAAATGTCATTACATCTGTAGAGTGTGAGTAGTAAACAGAAGAACTTAAAGTGAATTTTCCGAATCTATTTAAATATCCAATATCAAAAACACTAGAGTAAGTTGGGTCTAAATCTGGATTTCCTTGAAAAACGTTAGTTAAACTAGAACGAGAAGGGAAAGGGTTTAACATAAAACCACGTGGTCTACGTAATCTTCGGTTATAACCAACCGTCATACTTGCATCTTCATTAAATTTATAACTTACGTTAACTGTAGGAAATAAACCTGTAAAGTTTTTTCTTTTAAAATCACCAGAAGTAGGTTGATCCAATGTGTATTTAGTGTTTTCTAATCGTAAACCTAATAGGTATGAGAATTTATCAATTTTACTACCAAACTGAAAATAAGCAGCGTTTAAATATTGCTTAAAGTTAAATAGGTTCGATAGGTTGTTGTTTAATTCAAAGGCACCAGCATCATTAAGTAAAGAAACTTGGTAATCAGTTTCGGTAGTCGTGAAATCTCCACGGTACCCCAATTCAATTTGGCTATTCTCACCTAAAGGCAATACGTAATCTGTTTGTAATAATATCTGTTGTTCATCTTCCAAGGTTTGTAAGATATCGGTATCAAGACCATCAACACTAATTAATGAGTATTCATCATCATTAGAATCTTCAAACTGAAAATCGAAAGAGAATTTATGCCCATCCGTTTTAAAATCTTTCATGAAATTTAAAGCATATTGAAATGTTCCACTTTCCCCTTCTTCAGGATCGCGACGTACACTTCTGCTAGTTTCATTTGTTATTTTATTTAATTGAACTAGGTTATTAATCGAGTTGTTGTAGCTACTATTATCACTATAAACAATAGAGTTTGTTAACGATGCCGAATCTGTAATATACCATTCAATACCTGTATTGGTTGTAATCCCTTTTCGAGTATCATCCCAATTACGTTTTTCATCTAAATCTGGTGTGTTTTCATCAAAATACTTAACATCATTATACCATCTACCAACACTTTCTCGGTACCTGTAAGATGTGGTGTTAAATATATTTACGTTACCAGTTCTGTAATTTATATTTCCAGATAATCCAGCTGCATCAGGGTGTCCAACATTTGCTGTAACAGAACCGTTAAAACCTAACAGTTTACTACGGCGTAGAATAATATTAATAATTCCTCCCGTTCCTTCAGCTTCATATCTTGCTGATGGAGAAGTAATAACTTCAACTTTTTCAATAGCATCTGCAGGTAATTGTTGTAGTGCTTCGGCTGAATTTAAACCAACTAAACCAGATGGTTTTCCGTTAATTAAGATACGTACATTGTCATTTCCGCGTAAAGCGACACCACCTTCGGCATCTACAGAAACAGATGGTACGTTATCTAGAACATCACTAACAGACCCACCACTTACGGTTAAATCTTTACCAACATTATAGATTTTTTTATCGAGCTTAATTTCAACAGTGGTACGCTCGGCAATAATTTCAACTTCGCCTAAAGACTCCGTATCTAATTCTAAAGAATAAGACCCAATATTTTCAGATTTGCCAATTTGTTTATTAGCAATAGTAATAGTTTTAAATGAGATATATTCAATGGTAATGTTGTAAAATCCAACAGGAACAGGGATAGAGAAGTTTCCCTTTAAATCTGTAATTCCTCCGGTTTCAATCTTGTTTTCCTTTTTATTGAAGAATGCAATAGTTGCATATTCTAAAGGTTCGTTGGTTTCTTTGTCTATTACTTTACCACTTATTGTTACTTCTTTTTGTGCAAATAAGAGTGTAGAAAATAAGCTTAAAAAAACAAATAAATGTATTCTTTTTCCCATGCTGGTCTTTTAATTTATTAGACTGCAAAACTATGGGATGGTTTAGCTTTATTGAGTTAAACCTATGTTAAAATAAACCTTAAATTTTGGCTTATAGAATGTCTAGAATTAAACTTGGTGGACGACCAATAACTGCTTTTTTACCATTTATAACAATTGGACGTTCTATTAATTTTGGGTTATTTGCCATAGCCTCAATAACTTCAATATCGGTTAGATCTTTACCTTTAAAATCACTTTTCCAGATGGCTTCGTTTTTTCTAACCAATTCTATAGGTTTAATGCCTAAAAGTGTTACTATTTCTGTTAACGCTTTCGCGGAAAGGTTATCGTCCAAATATTTTACAATTTCGAAGGGTTTTCCAGAATTCTCAATAATTTCTAGGCCTTGTCTTGATTTTGAACAACGTGGGTTATGATAAATTTTTGTCATTGTAATACTCTGTTTTAATTAAACCTCACAGATTTAGAACCTGCAAGGTTTTTTTATATGTTATAATTGTCCGTCGTCTTCAACTTTTTGTCCCATCATCATTAAATAGGCCTTTAAAAAGCTGTCAATATTACCATCCATTACGGCGTCTACATTACCGGTTTCATGAGCGGTACGTACATCTTTCACTAACTTATAGGGATGCATTACGTAGTTTCTAATTTGGCTTCCCCATTCAATTTTCATTTTTCCAGCTTCAATATCTTCACGCTGTGCCAGTTGTTTTTGAAGTTCAATTTCGTACAATTGCGATTTAAGCATTTGCATAGCACGCGATCTGTTATCATGTTGAGATCGGGTTTCCGAACACGATATTTGAATACCTGTAGGCTTGTGCGTAAGTTGTACTTTGGTTTCAACTTTATTTACATTTTGCCCACCAGCACCACTAGATCTTGCGGTTGTTATCTCTATATCGGCAGGATTTATTTCGACCTCAATAGTATCATCGACAAGCGGATAAACGTAAACTGAAGCAAAGCTAGTATGGCGTTTGGCATTACTATCAAAAGGAGAAATACGTACTAATCTATGTACACCATTTTCACCTTTTAACCAACCAAAAGCAAAGTCGCCTTCAATTTCTAGTGTCACAGTTTTTATACCAGCAACATCACCTTCTTGAAAATTGAGTTCTTTTACTTTAAAGCCGCTTTTTTCAGCATACATTAAGTACATACGCATAAGCATATTTGCCCAATCACAACTTTCTGTTCCGCCTGCGCCAGCTGTAATTTGTAGTACGGCACTTAAGCTATCACCTTCTTCAGAAAGCATATTTTTAAACTCAATATCTTCTAATTGCGTGGCTAATAAATTGTATTGTGCTTCTACATCTTCGGCAGTGGCATCATCTTCCTTGAAAAATTCGTAAAGCACTTCAAGGTCTTCAAATCGGGTTTTTGCTGTTTTATAATCTTCTACCCATTTTTTCTTCACACGTAGTGATTTCATTATAATTTCTGCTGCTTTGGAGTCGTTCCAGAAATTAGGGTCAAAGGTTTGTTCTTCTTCGTTTTGTATTTCTATCAGTTTGGCGTCTATGTCAAAGATAGTGCCTAAGTTTATCGAGGCGGGTATTTAGATCTTTAATTTGATCGGAAGTTATCATGTATCAATTTATTTCTAACAAAAGTAGGATTTCTTTAAGCCAGCAGAAAACAAATCTGAATATAATTTTATAGCTTTATCCACAAATTGAAAATATGATTATTGATTTAAGAAGTGATACCGTTACAAAACCAACTAAACATATGTTAGATGCCATGATGCAAGCTGCTGTGGGAGATGATGTGTTTAGAGAAGATCCAACGGTAAACGCATTAGAAAGCCGAATAGCTAATATGTTTGGAAAAGAAACGGCCTTGTTTTTTCCGAGTGGGACTATGGCAAACCAAACGGCAATTAAATTACATACCAATCCTGGAGATCAGGTTATTTGTGATAAATATGCGCATATTTTTAATTATGAATCTGGAGGAGCGTCTTTTAACAGCGGTGTGTCTTGTAATTTATTAGATGTTAATAATGGCATTTTTTCTGCACAAGATGTGAAACAAGCCATAAACCCAGAAGCTTACTATTACAGTAAAACAAGTTTAGTTGAAATTGAAAACACGGCGAATAGAAGAGGAGGTTCTTGTTGGGATTATAATGAAATAATTAAAATTAGAACCGTTTGCGATGAAAATAACTTAGGGTTTCATTTAGATGGAGCTCGTTTGTGGCATGCCTTGGTAGCAAAAAATGAAACAACTGAGCAATACGGAAAAGCTTTTGATACTATATCAGTATGTTTAAGTAAAGGTTTAGGTTGCCCTGTAGGTTCCGTTTTGGTTGGTGATAAGGCTATAATGGAAAACGCTATACGAATTCGTAAAATATTTGGTGGCAACATGCGCCAAGCCGGATATTTGGCGGCAGCAGGTTTATACGCTTTGGATAATAATATTGAAAGGTTGGCAGAAGATCACCAAAAGGCAAAGGAAATTGGTGCCATTTTAGCAGAGCGTTCTATTGTAAAATCTGTAGAACCTATAGAAACTAATATTGTTATTTTTGAATTGAATAACAACGTTAACGAAAAAGAATTCACTCAAAAATTAGCCGATAAAAATATACATATTATAAGCATGGGTGGTAATAAGCTGCGTATGGTAACGCATTTGGATTACACCAATACTATGCACGACAAACTTTTGAGTGAATTAATAAAACTATAAATAAGCTTACTTAAACATATCCATACCAGGTATATTTGGCATACCGTCTTTTGCGGCAGCAGCAAGCTCAGCTTCGTTAATTTGAGTAGCTCTTTCAATAGCTTTGTTTAATGTTAAAACAAGGTAATCTTCGAGCTGCTCTTTATCTTCTAATAAAGCATCATCAATGTCAATAGATTTAATAGTTCTATTGGCTGTTAATGTAATTTTTAGCTTATTGTCGTTACTAGTTTCATCTACTAAAACAGTATCTAAGCGTTTTTTTGTTTCTTCTACTTTTTTCTTGGCTTCTTTGAGCTTACTCATCATGCCCATCATGTCTCCAAACATATTTTTAAATTTTTTTAAGGGGGTTGGTAACTGCAAATTTATCAAATACTAAGCCAAATTGTTGTATTTTACAATGAAAAATGAAAATAGCAACCATTCTTTTAAGCTTAAGTTTTACTTTTGCCGCTTCGTGTAAAAATATAAATATGAGTAAATCTATAAATGAAGTGGCTATTCCTTCAGCAAAAAAAATATCAAAAACATTAGAAATTCACAATGATGTTAGAATCGATAATTACTATTGGTTAAATGATCGTGAAAACTCTGAGGTTATAGATTATTTAAATGCCGAGAATAACTATACCAAAGCCTTAATGGCGCATACTGAAGATTTTCAAAAGGATTTATTTGAAGAAATGAAGGGGCGAATTAAGGAAGACGACTCATCATTACCTTATAAATTAAACGGGTATTGGTACATTACACGTTATGAAACCGGAAAAGATTATCCTATTTATTTGCGTAAAAAAGGAAGTTTAGATGCCGAAGAAGAAATTTTATTCGATTGTAATGAAATGGCTAAAGACCAATCTTACTTTAGTTTAGGAGGTATTTCTATTAGTCCGGATAATAAAATGGCAGCGTTTTCTACAGATACAGTTAGTAGAAGGCAATACACTGTTCAAATTAAAAACTTAGAAACAGGCGAGATTTTAGCCGATAAAATTTTGAATACTACCGGAAGCGCAACATGGGCAAACGATAATAAAACATTGTTTTATACCATGAAAGATACTGTAACGTTGCGTTCTCATAAAATCTTCAAGCATAAGTTAGATACCGATTCTAAAGATGATATTGAAGTTTATCACGAAGCAGATGAAACCTTCAATACCTTTGTATATAAAACAAAATCTAAAAAATATATTGTTATTGGTTCGTCTAGTACGTTGTCTTCTGAATATCAAATTTTAAGTGCAGATACTCCAGATGCTGCTTTTAAAATGTTTCAAAAAAGAACAGACGATATGGAGTATAGTATTGCACATTATGATGATGCGTTTTACGTGATTTCTAATTGTGACGATGCTACAAATTTTAAACTTTTAAAAACCAGCGAAACAGCTACTGAGAAAGAAAACTGGAAAGATTTACTACCTCATAGAGAAGCTGTTTTATTAGAAGATATCGAGATTTTTAAAGATTATTTAGTTGTTAATGAACGTGAAAATGGACTTAACAATATTAGAATAATAAGTTGGGATGGTAGCGAAGATTATTACCTGCCTTTTAATTCTGAAACTTACACATCTTACATAGGTAACAATCCTGATTTTGATAGCGATGTGATGCGTTATGGTTTTAATTCGTTAACCAACCCAAGTTCGGTAATGGATTATAATTTTAAAACAAAAACAAGCGAAGTTAAAAAGGAACAAGAGGTTCTAGGAGGGAAATTTAATAAAGAAAATTACGAATCTAAACGTATTTGGGCTACAGCTCGCGATGGTGTAAAAGTGCCAATTTCTTTAGTTTATAAAAAAGGAATTAAGCTAGATGGAACTAATCCATTATTACAGTACGCATATGGTTCTTATGGTTCAACAACAGATCCTTCGTTTTCTACCATTCGATTAAGTTTACTAGATCGTGGTTTTGTTTATGCCATTGCGCATATTCGAGGTGGAGAATATTTAGGACGTAATTGGTACGAAACAGGAAAGCTTTTAACTAAGAAAAACACTTTCACAGATTTTATAGATTGTTCTAAGTTTTTAATTGAAGAAAATTATACTTCAAATAAACATTTATATGCTTACGGTGGTTCGGCTGGTGGTTTGTTAATGGGCGCTATTATTAATATGAATCCGGAATTGTACAACGGTGTTTTGGCTGCTGTACCATTTGTAGATGTGGTTACTACTATGTTAGACGATTCAATTCCTTTAACAACAGGAGAATACGACGAGTGGGGAAATCCAAATAACGAGGAGTATTACCATTACATGAAATCGTATTCACCATATGATAATGTAGAAGCAAAAGACTATCCAAATATGCTCGTTACAACGGGTTTACACGATTCGCAAGTACAATATTGGGAGCCTGCAAAGTGGGTGGCAAAGCTTAGAGAATTGAAAACAGATAGCAATATATTATTGTTACAAACAGATATGGAATCGGGACATGGTGGTGCTTCCGGACGTTTTGAAAGTTTGAAAGAAGTTGCGCTAGAGTACGCGTTTTTACTAGATTTAGAGGGAATTAAGCGCTAATAAAAAAAAATGTCTTATTTTTGTCAAGTTTTAAGAAGCATAGATTTGTTTAAATCGTGCAACTTGTAAATTGAATTTATGAAACACAGAAATCAAGTATTTGATAATGTATTAGAGTTAGTTGGCAATACTCCTTTAGTAAAGCTAAACAGAATTACCTCTAAGTTCGAAGGGGATTTTTACGCTAAAGTAGAATGTTTTAACCCAGGACAATCATCAAAAGATAGAATTGCACTATACATTATTGAAGAAGCCGAAAAGAAAGGTATTTTAAAACCAGGCGATACTATTGTAGAAACCACTTCTGGTAATACAGGTTTCAGTATTGCAATGGTAAGTATCATTAAAGGCTACGAGTGTGTGTTAGCAGTAAGTTCAAAATCTTCTCCGGATAAAATTGATATGTTACGTACCATGGGAGCAAAGGTATATGTGTGCCCAGCTCATGTTAGTGCAGACGATCCAAGATCGTACTATCAAGTTGCAAAACGTATTCACGAAGAATTAAAAGGTTCGGTTTACATCAATCAGTATTTCAATCAATTAAATATTGATGCGCATTATAACTCTACAGGGCCAGAAATTTGGAAACAAACAGAAGGAGAAATAACGCATTTAGTGGCATGTAGCGGTACTGGAGGAACAATTTCTGGAACAGCAAAATATTTAAAAGAACAAAACCCAAATATTAAAGTAATAGGTGTTGATGCTTTTGGTTCGGTGATTAAAAAATACCACGAAACAAGAGAGTTTGACGAAAAAGAAATTTATCCATACCGTATAGAAGGTTTAGGTAAAAACTTAATTCCAGGTGCTACAGATTTTGATGTAATAGATCAATTTGTAAAAGTTACCGATGAGGAAAGTGCACATACCGCTAGAGAAATAGCTAGAACAGAAGGTATGTTTGTAGGTTATACTTCTGGAGCTGCAACCCAAGCTATTAAGCAATTAGGTGAACAAGGTGCCTTTAAAAAGGGAGATAAAATTGTTGTTATCTATCCCGATCATGGTTCTCGTTACATGAGTAAAGTTTACAGTGATAAATGGATGAGCGATCAAGGTTTCTTCGATTCGCAAAACGAAGCTGCTGCGGAAAGCATTCAATACATAAAATAAGAAAGCATAATATTACATTATACAGGTCCATATTTTACTAATTTGTGAAATATGGACTTTTTTTATGCACCAAAAAATCGATATAAAAGTTTTTTTCAACTTTATTGTCCATATTTCGCAAATGCATCGTAAAAAATTATGCTCAATCCATATAAATATTTAATTTTGCACGGACTGACTAAAACCAAAACATTCTTGATTCTTTCATAAACAGCTCGTTTTGTTTGTGTTCCTTAAAAGTTGTTTAATTTGGTTGTAGTTATATCTAAAGTTTAATAGCAATACCATTTATAATAGATGAAGGATTTATTTGAAAAGATTTATAAAGACAAAGGACCACTAGGAAAGTGGGCGTCTCAGGCTGAAGGTTATTTTGTATTCCCAAAATTGGAAGGCGAAATTTCTAATAGAATGAAGTTTCAAGGAAAAGACGTAATCACATGGAGTATTAATGACTACTTAGGTTTAGCCAATCATCCAGAAGTTCGTAAAGTAGATGCAGAAGCAGCTGCACAATATGGTTCTGCATACCCAATGGGAGCAAGAATGATGTCTGGGCATACTGATTTGCACGAACAGCTTCAAAATGAGTTAGCATCTTTCGTAAGTAAAGAAGCGGCTTATTTATTAAACTTTGGATACCAAGGTATGGTATCTACCATTGATGCTTTAGTTTCTAAAAACGATATTATTGTTTATGATGTTGATGCTCACGCTTGTATTATTGATGGTGTGCGTTTACACATGGGAAAACGTTTTACTTACAAACACAACGATGTTGTAAGTTTAGAGAAAAACTTAGAGCGTGCTACCAAAATGGCAGAACAAACAGGTGGAGGAATTTTAGTAATTTCTGAAGGTGTTTTTGGAATGCGTGGTGAGCAAGGGCGTTTAAAAGAAATAGTAGCACTTAAACAAAAATTTAATTTTAGATTATTTGTTGATGATGCTCACGGTTTTGGAACTTTAGGAGCAACAGGAGCTGGTGCAGGAGAAGAGCAAGGCGTGCAAGATGATATTGATGTATATTTTGCAACTTTCGCTAAGTCTTTAGCTAGTACAGGTGCTTTTATAGCGGGTGATAAAGAAATAATTGATTATTTAAAATATAATTTACGTTCTCAAATGTTTGCAAAATCTTTGCAAATGCAATTAGTTGCTGGAGCTCTTAAGCGTTTAGATATGCTTAGAACTATGCCAGAACTTAAAGCTAAACTTTGGGAAAACGTAAACGCATTACAATCTGGATTAAAAGAGCGTGGTTTTGATATTGGTACAACGCAAAGTTGTGTAACACCGGTATACTTAAAAGGATCTATTCCTGAGGCTATGGCTTTAGTAAAAGATTTACGTGAAAATCATGGTATTTTCTGTTCTATAGTTGTGTATCCTGTAATTCCAAAAGGATTAATTTTATTAAGATTAATTCCTACAGCATCACATACCTTAGAAGATGTTTCTGAAACTTTAAATGCATTTGATGTTATTAGAGAGCGTTTAGAAAATGGAACTTACAAACGATTATCTGCTTCTGTTATGGCGGCAATGGGCGAGTAGTAGTTCAATAAAATATAGTATAAAAAAATCCGATTCAATTTTAATTGAATCGGATTTTTTAGTTTTAATAAGAAGCTAAAATTTATAGTAATTTCTTGTACGTTTTTCTTCTTTTGTAAACTACAGGATCAAAATGTTTCCATATTTGATGTATAGCGTGGTTATCTTCTAGCTCTGGAGTTCTAAAGCATGTTTGGATACCTTTTTCTTTAAAAGTCTCGTAATATTCATTGAAAATCACAGCATGCACACCTTTGTTTTGGTAGTCTGGATGAATTCCTATTAAATAGAAAATAACATCTTTACTATTCTTTTTAGCATTCAAAATATGTCTGAAACCAAAAGGAAATAACTTACCATTCATCTTTTTTAAAGCAGTAGTAAATGCAGGCATTACAATAGCAAAACCAACTAATTCATCATTTTTATCTACAACAAATTTGATATATTCTGGATTTACAAAACTTATAAACTTCTTTTTAAAATAAGCTTTTTGAATATCGTTAATTGCCACAAATGAAGATAATGAAGCATAGCTTGCGTTAAATAAATCGAACATTTTGTCAACATAAGGCATCACTTCACTTGTTTTAGTGAATTTTAAGGCTGTTAGTTGGTAGCGTCTTTTTATAAGCTCTTGTGCTTTTTTAAAAAATTCTGGTTTTACATTTTCAAAAGGAAAACGACTTTCAGAATACGATTTTTCAATCTCATAGCCGGCAGCTTCGTAATGTTTTACATAATAAGCGTGGTTGTACCAAGTTACCATAGGAGCAGTACTGTCAAAACCTTCCGTCATTACACCAACCTTATCTAAGTTAGAGAACCCAACAGGACCTTCAGTGTATTCTAGATTTTTGCTTTTTCCTATTTCAGCAACCTTATCAAGTAATATTTTAGAAACTTCTAAATCGTCTATAAAATCGAACCAACCAAAACGCATTTTCTTAATATTTTGGTCTTCTATTTCTAGATTATTAGTAATAGCAGCTATTCGGCCAACAATAGCATTGTTTTTATAGGCTAAAAATAACTGAGCTTCGGCATCTTGAAAAACAGGATTCTCGTTTTTGTTAAAAGTGTTCATCTCCTGACTTATAATAGGAGGTGTCCAGTATTCGCAGTCTTTATAAAGCGTGAAAGGGAATTTTACAAATGCCTTTAAATCTTTTTTATTTTTTACTTCTTTTAGTGTAATCATATACTTGTTATGATAAATTTATCAGATTAATCTTCAAAATCTATAGCGTCTCGTTTTGGTTTTTTTGTACTTTCTTTTGCGTCTTTTTTACTGCCTTTTTTCTTTTTCTTTCCTGAGCGTTTAGAAGTTTCTTCAATGGTATTTCCATTGTCAATTTCTTTGTCTTTATGGAAATCTAATCGGTAAGACATTCCGAAGTTTACGCTAAATACAGATGGCGTATCCTTTGTATTAAAAGTTAAAGCGGTGTCTAACTGAAAATCTTTACCCCATAAATAAGCGCCACCAAATCTAAACAAATTATCGGCGTAATAATCACTTTGAATACCTTGTGTTTCTCCGAAAACAACCCATTGTGGACTGAAAGAATGCGTTAAGGTTAATATGTATGAAAAGTCAGATTGGTCTGTTCCTATGCGGTCTTTTATTAAATTCATTACAAAAACCCAACCTCCAGAAAAATTATTTTGTGTAGCAATCATTACTTTAGGGCTAAAACCTTCTATAGCGTCTGCAGTATATGGATTGTCTGGCGTATCGAAATTTGCACCAGCATAAACTGCTATGGCAGGAATTAACGATTTCCATTTAAAGGTGTGGTTTGCTTTCCAGCTATAAAGATTAGGTTTATCGTCTTCTGCATTTTTATACGGATCGTAAACTAAATATTTAGCTCCAAGAGTTAAATATTTAAAATTAGAACGACGGTCTTTGTTGTCTAAATTTGAAAAATACGATTTGTTGTCACTTTGGTAGTTCCCTTCAAAGTTTAATTCTAATTGTTCCCATAATAATCCGTAGCGTATAGCAAAATCGGCACCAAAGCCTGAAACTTTATAGCCAATAGCTGGTGTGCGTTCTTCTTCAATAATATATGGTCCAACTTCAAATTGTGCCACATTTGTTCCTACAGAAAAGGCGCTTCGGGAAGTACCTGGTCGGTTAGAGTTTATAACATCTGTATATTGGCAAAATGCCTGAGTTGAAAAAAATGTGAGTAGGAGAATTAAAATCGATTTGATAGCTTTCATAGTTGAAATTTTTAACGCATTGTACATACGCGTAGATTTTATAATTTTAAGTACTAATGATTAAGGGTTTTCAAATATAGATATTTTATATATTTTTTATCATTTTTCAATGTTTTTTAAACGTATAGAATTGTATTTTTGTTGTTAGTTTTAATCAAAAGTTTCACTTATGGGTTTATTAAGAACCATATTTATAATTGTTTTAGTCTATTATTTATTTAAAGTGCTTTCTCGAATATTTGCACCGCTCTTAATGAAGTTTGCCGTAAAAAAAGCAGAAGAACGCTTTGGAGGTCAGTTTCAAAAACAACAACAAGAGCCTGTTAATAAAGAAGGAGAAGTGACTATTGATAAAATCCCGAATACCCGAACGTCTAATAAAGATGTTGGCGATTACGTAGATTACGAAGAAGTGGATTAAGGTTTTATCCTTTTTTTATTTCTGCGAAAGCGTAAAATTCTTAAAATTTAAGATAAACTTCGATGCTAAGAAAATAATAACTAATGTTCACATTCATTGTTTTAAACTACTTTCATGCAATTTTCAATTAAAAGTATACTGCCACACATCTTAGTTATTCTAGGATTTGTAATATTATCATTGGCTTATTTTAGCCCAGTTTTACAAGGAAAAGAAATTTATCAAAGCGATATTGTTCAGTTTATTGGCATGAGCAAGCAACAGAAGGATTTTAAAGTTGAAACTGGAGAGGAAACCTATTGGACTAATGGGGCTTTTGCAGGGATGCCAACTTACCAATTGGGAGCGAGATATCCGCATAATTACATTAAAAAAATTGATGCTGTACTGCGTTTTCTACCTCGCCCAGCCGATTATTTGTTTTTATATTTAATGAGTTTTTATGTATTGCTTTTAGTGCTAAAAGTAGATTACAAACTTGCAGCGCTTGGTGCTTTAGCCTTTGGGTTTTCAACGTATTTAATTATAATTTTAGGTGTTGGGCATAATAGTAAGGCACATGCAATAGCATACATGCCTTTGGTGTTAAGCGGTATTATACTCACTTTTAGGCGAAAATATATCGCTGGTTTTTTACTCACAGTTTTGGCTATGGGATTAGAAATTGTATCGAACCACTTCCAAATGACTTACTATTTAATGCTATTGGTGCTTATTTTGGGTATAGCTTATTTAGTAGATGCTTACAAGAAAAACGTATTACCTCATTTCTTTAAATCTGTTGGAATTTTATTCGGAGCTGTAGTTCTTGCTATTGCTTTAAATGCAACGAGCGTAATGGCTACGCAAGAGTATGTAAAGGAAAGTACACGTGGTAAAACAGAACTAACCATTAATGCCGATGGATCTCCAAAAGAGGTTTCAAACGGATTAGATAAAGATTATATCACGCAATTTAGTTATGGTTTTGCCGAAACGTTTAATTTATTTATTCCTCGTTTTATGGGCGGAGGAAATGGAGAGAATGTTGGTAAAGATTCTGCTACATACGAAGCTTACAGAAAATTAGGCGCCACAACAACTCAAGCAGCCGAAGAGGCTAAGCGCGCTCCATTATACTGGGGAGACCAACCTATTGTAGAAGCTCCAGCTTATGTTGGTGCTGTAATTTTGTTCTTGTTTGTATTTGCTTTATTTTTAGTAAAAGGCCGTTTAAAATGGTGGCTTGTTGGCGGAACAGTGTTTTCTTTATTATTGTCTTACGGTAAAAACTTAGGGTTTTTAACTAACTTTTTTATTGATTATGTACCCATGTACAATAAATTTAGAGCCGTAACATCAATACAAGTTTTATTGGAGTTATGTATACCAGTGTTGGGTATTTTTGGTTTGGTACGTTTGTTCAATACTTTTGAAAAAGAAGAAGAAAAGCTAAATGCTTTAAAATATACCACAATAATTACTGGTGGTTTAGCGCTTTTATTTTTAGTAATGAAATCGTCTTTATTTGATTTTGTTGGCGTTAACGATGGTTTTTATCGTCAGAATTACGGACAAGATTTTGTAGATGCCATAAGAGAAGATAGAAAAAGTGTTTTTACAACAGATGCCCTTAGAAGTTTAATTTTAGTACTGCTATCGGCAGGTTTAATTTGGTATTACTTAAAGGGTAAGCTAAAAGAAAACTTACTTGTTATTGGATTTGCTGTGCTGCTATTGTTTGATTTAGTTGGTGTAGATAAGCGCTATGTTAATAGTGACGATTTTGTAGCTTCTATTAAAATGAATAAACCGTTTGAAGCTACGGAGGTTGATAAAGCTATTTTACAAGATAAAAGTTATTATCGTGTTTACGATTTAGTTTCAGGACGATCAAAACCATCATATTTTCATAATTCCTTAAATGGCTATAATGCGGCAGAGTTAAAACGATACCGTGAGGTTTTCGATTTTTATATCTCTCAAAATAACATGAATGTGCTTAATATGTTTAATACCAAATATATTATTGCTCAAGGTGAAAAAGGAGAAACGTTTCCTTATACTAATAGAGAAGCGAATGGTGCGGCTTGGTTTGTTAGCGAACTTAAAATGGTAGATTCTGCTAACGAAGAAATTAAAGCTTTGGATAGTTTAGATAATAAGCATGTTGCTGTTTTTGCTAAAGGAAAAGATGCCATAATTCCAACGGAAACAAAAAAGTTTAATGTTGATTCTGTATCAAGTATAAAAATTGTTGAGCACAAACCAAACTATTTAAAATACGTTTCTAGCAATGCAAATAAAGGTTTTGCAGTGTTTTCTGAAGTGTATTATGGAAACGGTTGGAAAACATTTATAGATGGTGAAGAGACCGAGCATATACGTGTTAATTATACGCTACGTGGTTTAGAAATCCCGGAAGGAAAACATGAAATTGTGTTTAAGTTTGATCCAGATGTTGTGAAAACAGGAAGTACAATAGCACTTGCAAGTTCTGTTTTATTTGGACTTTTACTACTAGGCGGACTTTTCTACGGATTTCAAAAGAAATAGTTTTTTACTTCTACGCAGATCGAATTTTTTTTAATGAAGGCACTAAAAGTACTTATAATAAGTTATTACTGGCCACCAGCAGGAGGTCCAGGCGTGCAGCGTTGGTTAAAATTCGTAAAATATTTACCCGACTTCAATGTTGAACCGATTGTTTATATTCCCGAAAACCCGAATTATCCTTTAGTAGACGAGAGTTTAATTACTGAAGTTTCAAAAGATGTTACCATTATAAAACAGCCTATAAGTGAACCTTATAAGTTGGCTAGCCTGTTTTCAAAGAAATCATCAAGCACTATTAGTAAAGGCATTATTCCTGAACAGAAAACACAAAGTTTTATTGAAAAAGCCATGCTTTATATTCGTGGAAATTTCTTTATTCCCGATGCGCGTAAAAGCTGGGTGAAACCATCGGTAGCTTATCTTTCAAATTATATAGAACAGGAAAATATTTCAACTATTATAACCACTGGGCCTCCGCATAGTTTACATCTTATTGGTTTACATCTTAAAGAAAAATTAGGTGTAAAATGGATTGCAGATTTTAGAGACCCTTGGACTACTATTGGTTACCATAAGCAGTTGAAATTGACGGAAAAATCTAAACAAAAACACAAAGCTTTAGAAAAGCAGGTTTTAAATACTGCCGACGATATTGTTGTTACTAGTTCTGTAACAAAAACGGAATTTGAAGCCATTACCAATAAACCAATTGAGGTTATTACTAACGGTTATGATTATGAATCTGTAGAATCTAAACCACTTGATGCTAAGTTTACAATAGCGCATATTGGTTCGTTATTATCAAAAAGAAATCCTATAATTTTATGGCAAGTACTCTCGGAACTTGTTCAGGAACATGAGGATTTTTCTAAAGATTTTCAATTAAATTTTGTGGGAGCCGTTAGCGAAACTGTTTTGCAATCTATAGAAACCGTAGGTCTTGCTAATCATGTTAATAACGCCGGGTATGTATCTCATAAAGAATCTATTGTCTATCAAAAAAGTTCACAAGTTCTATTGTTAGTCGAGATAGACTCCAAAGAAACTAAATGTATTATTCCAGGAAAACTGTTTGAATATATAGTTTCAAATCGGCCTATTTTGGCTTTGGGGCCTCAAGGTTCCGATGTGGAAAATATTATAAAAGAAACCAATACCGGAAACTACTTTTACTACACAGATTATAAATCGTTAAAATCGACTATCTTGGTGCATTATAAGAGCTATCAAAATAAAAATTTAGAAGTACATGCTATTGGTTTGCAAAAATATAGTAGAAAAAACTTGACTTCTAAACTAGCTTCGGTTTTAAAAAAGCCCTAATAATCTATCATTTTACGCGTTTACTTCGTAGTATAAATAATGAAATCTAATCAAAAATAATGGGCATAGTTGCTTCTCAATCTTTTAAAAATATAATCTCCACGTATTTGGGGTTTTTAATTGGGGCAATAAATACGCTGTTTCTTTACACTAAATTTTTAAGTGATGATTATTACGGTATGGTAGGCTATATGCTTTCTTTAGCCTATGTTATTATGCCGTTAATGGCTTTTGGAGCTCATAATACTTTAGTTAAATTTTATACAACATTCAAAACACGCGAATCACTAAATGGCTTTTTAACGCTCATGTTATTAATGCCAATTGCCGTTATTATTCCCATTGTTTTGCTTACGTATTTTGGTTATGGTTTTATAGGCGATTTATTATCAAATAAAAATCCTATAATTAAACAATACTTATGGCATACGGTGGTTATAGCGATTTCTTTGGCGTATTTCGAGCTGTTTTTTTCTTGGGCAAAAGTGCAAATGCAAACGGTTTTTGGTAACTTTATGAAAGAAGTTTTTCATCGGGTAGGTACTATGCTACTGTTGTTTGCCTTTCATTTTGAATATATAGATTTAGAGCAGTTTATGTCTGGTTTAGCTATAATTTATTTTGTAAGAATGCTGATTATGAAGGTATATGCATTCACATTAAAATTTCCAAAACTAACATTTAAAAAGATTAATGATTTAAGTCGAATTTTAAAATATTCGGGGTTAATAATTATAGCAGGAGCCATCGCAACGTCGCTTTTAGATGTAGATAAAGTAATGCTTGGACATTACATTCCAATTAAAGAAATTGCATATTACAATGTGGCTATATTTATCACAGCTGTTATTGCGGTGCCACAACGTTCCATGCATCAGTTATTAATGCCTATGACGGCTAAGTTTTTAAACGAACATGATTATGATGCTTTGGAAGATTTGTATAAAAAGAGCTCATTAAACTTGTTTATTGTTGGTGGTTTTATCTTTTTATTAATTGTTTTAAATATTAATCAGCTTTATTTAATTATTCCCGAAGAGTTTAATGTTGGGCTTTATGTGGTATTCATGATTAGCGTTGTGAAATTATACGATTCTCTTTTAGGAAGTAACAATGCTATTCTTTTTAATAGTGATTATTACCGAATGGTGCTGGTTTTAGGTGTTGTTTTAGTTATTGTTATGGTAGCTTTTAATATTTTATTTATTCCCATTCTTGGTATCAATGGTGCCGGTTTAGCTACGTTTTTAGCTGTGTTTTTATACAATTCAATTAAGTTATATTTTGTTTACACGAAATTTAAAATCTCACCATTTTCACCAAAAACTTTACAAATAGGTTTGTTTATCGCAGGGTTTGCCGTTCTTTTTTACTTTTGGGACTTTCCATTTCATCCTATTTTAAACATTGCATTAAAGTCTATTTTAATTGCCGTACTCTACGGTTTTATTGTTTTCAAATTCAAATTTTCAGATGATATTTCTAAGTTACTTCAGAAGTATTTGAAGGTTTAATTCAAACTTGATTTTGAGGTTTTATTTGTCTAAATTCGTTGAATAAGATGGTTTAGACTGTCTACCTTATTTTTTTTAGAGTTTTCCAAAATAGCACAAAACATAAATCACTTGAAAATACTTCATACAGCCGATTGGCATTTAGGACATAGATTACACGAACAATCTCAAGTAGCCGAACAAACTTTATTTTTGAGTTGGATTGAAACGTATATCAGTACCGAAAAAATAGACGTCCTCTTAATTTCAGGCGATGTATTTGATACGGGTTCACCTTCCAATCAAAGTTTAGAAATGTACTATAGCTTTTTGGTGAAGTTGAAAGGTACAAGTTGTAAATCCATTATTATTACCGGAGGAAATCACGATTCTGCAGGAACTTTAAATGCACCAAAACACATTCTCGATGCTTTATCGATTAAAGTGGTTGGTAAAGCAACTGAGGAGATAGAAGATGAAGTTTTTGAAATTGATATCGAAGGCGAAAAAGTAGTTGTTGCTGCCGTCCCATACTTGCGTGATGGTGATATTAGAAGAGCTGTTGCCGGAGAATCTTTCGACGAACTTATTGATAAATATAAAACAGCATTAATTAATCATTATCAAGCAACTGCCGAGCAATGTAAGCTAGTAAATACCACCGATGCTCCCGTTATTGCTATGGGGCATTTGTTTGCAACAGGAGGCTCTGTTTCAGATAGCGAACAAAATATTTATGTAGGAACATTGGGCCATATTGGTGCTGAAGATTTCCCTGAGTACTTCGATTATATTGCTTTAGGACATTTGCATCGACCTCAAATAATTGGAGAAAATGATAAAGTACGTTATTCAGGTTCTCCACATATTTTGAGTTTTAGTGAAATAACTTATGATAAAAACATTATTGTATTAACCGTTAAGGACAATAAAGTAAGCACCATCGACGATGTTGTTGTTCCGCGTTTTAGGGAGTTTTATAAGTTGGTAGGCACCATGGCAGAATGTATAGATGCATTTTCTAATTTGGTTTCTAATGAATTCCAATTAACACCATGGGTAGAAATTGTGCTTAATGAAACACATACTATAAATACTGATGATTTAAAAAAAGCTGCAGAAAATTATCCGTTTGAAATATTAAAAACAGCCTTGAAAACACAGCGTAGGCAAAAAGGTATTGAAGAGTTATTAGAAGAAACAAAATCTATAAAAGAGTTATTACCAGCTGAAGTTTTTAAATTGAAATGTAAAGAAATTGGTTTTGATTTAGATAACAGGCCAGAGGTGGAAGATGCTTTTAATGAAATTTTACAATCTGTTAAAAATCAGTAAGCGTAAAGGACTATGAAAATTTTAAAAATAGAATTACAAAATATTAATTCTTTACGCTCCAATACTTCTATTGTTATAGATTTTGAAAGTGAACAGTTTAAAGATGTTGGTTTATACGCTATTACAGGTTCTACAGGAGCAGGTAAAACTACTATTTTAGATGCTATTACTATTGCGTTATATCACAATGTACCTAGATTTAATGGCTCTAAAGGCACCTTGATTGATGTGGTTAGCCATGGTGCTGATGATGCTTTTAGTAGAATCACTTTTGAAAATGATAATATAGTTTATGATGCCTTCTGGGGAATGAAGGTTGCCGATAAATCTGGTAAAAAGTATAAAAACCCAAAGGAAGAAGTTAGTTTAAAGAACTTAACAACTGGTGCTATTTTGGCAAGCCAGAAACGGAGTTTAATATCAGAAGTGGTTCGAGTAACTCAATTAGATTACAATCAGTTTTTACGTTCTGTGATGCTTGCTCAAGGTGAATTCGCTTCATTTTTAACAGCTAAAGGCCCCGAGAAAGGGAAGCTGTTAGAACAAATTACAGGCGAAGAAATTTATAAAAAGATAGGGCAGAGCATTCAAGAAAGAAAAGTAAGAGAAGAAAATGCGCTTAAAGATATTCAGTCTAGAATTAATTCTGATGATGTTTTATCAGAAGAGGCTAGAGCTGAGTTAACCCTAAAAGATAAAACACTCAATACCGAAATTTTAAAGATTGAAAAGGAGATAAAAACCACTCAAAATATTGTAGAATGGTATGTGAAATTCCAGAAAATACTTGATGAATCTGAAAAGTTAGAAATAGAATCTAAGGAGGTAAATTTATTTGTTGAAAAGCATAAACAAGAATTAGAACAGTTAGATTTAAATGAAAAGGCAGCATCTTTTAAAGAGTTACTTCAGAATTTAAATAGAACAGAGCAAGAGTCTGTTGATAAATCTAAACAATTAGAACGTTTAGAGTCTGAACTTAAAACCTTAAAGCCTGAGGTTGAAAAACTAAGTTCACAAACTCAGAAAGAAATAGAGTTGCTAAATGTGGCAGACAAAACGTTTGCAGATTGGTTACCAAAATTTGATGCTATAAATGGCTTAGACAGTAAGCTTAAAAATGAAGTTGAAAACAAGCAAAAAGCAACATTAGAATTAGAAGCGTTAGATAACCAAATTAAGTTGTTAAGTGAAGAACAAACTAAATTGAATAAAGATTTAGCGGATACTGAAGCTAAAATAAAAATAGATCAAAGCTTTATTTCTGAGCATAAACTATTGAAGGATGTTGATTTACAAATATCCAATTGGGCAAGTGAATTAACTGCTTTAAAAGCTAAGAAAGAAAGTTTAAAGGAAGCTCAAGATTTTGTTTCTGTAAAAAAAGAAGAGGTAGAAAAAACAGAAGCGCGCTTAAAAGAGGGCCATAAATTACTGAAAGTTGAAACTGCCGAAATTGAAAAAACAGAAAAATTATTAGCTGAGATCACTTTAAAATTATCTAAAAATAATTTAACCAATTTGCTAGAGGCCAAAACCAAATTAGCCACAAAAGAAACAAACTGGAAACAGTTTAAAACCCTATCTGAGCAAATACTAAAAGTTGAAAAAGAACAAACCGATTTATTAGCGAAACAAAAAGCGCTTACAAAGGCATTAGAGGTTAGTAAAAAGGAAATGCAAGCGGTTAAGCAACAAATTGAAGTTCAAGAAAAGTCGGTTGGAGATGCGGATAAAATTTTAAACTTAGAGAAAAGTATTTCTAAATATGAAGCTGATCGTCAGGGTTTAACTGAAGGAACTCCGTGTGGTTTGTGTGGTTCATTAGAGCATCCGTTTACCGAGAATTTGGTTTCGGTAGGTGTTTCAAAATCTGAATTAGAACTTAATAAACGCAAAGAAAAGCTGCAAGCCTTAATTGTTTCAAAAAACGAATTAGAGAAAAAAGAAGTTGTAGCGAACACAACCATCGATGGTTTAACGCAACGTAGTGGTTTAATTAATGATGAAGTAAAAGCATTAAAATTAAAGACGAAACAATTAAATATAGATTGTGAGTTATCGAATACAGCTCAAATTGAAATTGAGGTTAAAAAAGTAACACAGGATATTTTATTATTAGATGAAAAGTTAAAAGTAGCTCAACAATTACAAAAGGATAGCAATAAATTAAACGATACTTTTAAAATACAAAGTGAGGGGTTTAATAAGATTAAAAATGGTGTAGCCACGCTTGTTGAAAAGAACAAAAATAGCAATAAGGATATTACAGAAAAGCAAAAACTAATTGTTAATTTAAAAGAAACCTGTAATAATTTAGAGACCGCGTTAGAAGCAAAACTATCTAAATTTAATTACCAATTGCCTTCAGCAGAAAAGAGTAATGAGTTTATTGAAAGTCTTAAAACTTTAATTGCGGATTTTAATAAAAAAGAGAAGAGTCTAGACTTATTAAAATCTAGTGTATCTGTTGTAAACACTAAGTTAGAAAACAACAAAGAGAAGTTAGAAATACAACTTAAAGCAAAAGAAGTTTGTTCTAAAACGATTACAGTATCTACTGTTAAAATGGAACAATTAAAAGTTGAACGGGAAGCTATTTTACCTATTGCTATTTCTGTAGAAGAGAAGCGCAAGTTTTTACAAACAGAACGAACTACGTTAGCTAAAAAAGCGGAATCGAGTAAAAAGGAACTTCAAGAGTTTTTAGATTTACAAAACAAAAAAGAAGCTTTAAAAATTGAAAATAATAAGGAACAATTAGTTTTAAAAGAGAAATTTACAGCTTTAAATTTAACTTTTGAAACTCAATTAGAAAGTAGTCAATTCGATAAAAGAGAAACTGTTCAAAAAGCAATATTACCTGATGAAGATGTGGTGAGATTCACCAAAAATAAAGAAGCGATAAAAGAAAAACAACTTCGTTTAAAAGCTTACCGAGAATCTAACGAAAAAGCAAAAATAGATTTAGAAAAGTTTAAAACATTTGAAATTACTGAGGCCGAGAGTAAATTGACTTTAGAAGATTTAAATAAGGCAAATAAAACGCTGCTATCGGAAAAAGGTGAGATTATACAAGCCTTTAAAAAGGATAAGGAAATTAGAGATCGAAATAAAGAAATCTATAAAAAAATAGATGCTCAAGAAACGGTTTGTAATGTTTGGAGAGAGCTGTTTAAAATTATAGGGAATTCTAAAGATGCCTTTAATGTATATGTGCAACGCTTAACTTTAAAGCATTTACTAGACCTTGCCAATGTACATTTGTATAAATTAAATAAACGTTACTCTTTAAAAATGGAAGAGGCTTACAAACCTAAAGAGGAACTTAATTTTAATTTAATAGACCATTACCAAACGGACCAGGCCAGATTGGTAGACACATCTAGTGGTGGTGAGAAGTTTATTATTAGTTTGGCTTTAGCTTTAGGATTGTCTGATTTGGCTAGTAAAAACGTAAAAATCGATTCGTTGTTTATTGATGAAGGTTTCGGAACCTTGGATAAAAACACTTTGGAAACGGTTATTTCTACTTTAGAAACTTTGCAATCGCAAGGTAAAATGATTGGTATAATATCTCACGTTGAAAATTTAAAAGAGCGTATTTCTACTCAAATTCAAATTACTAAAAAGAATAATGGAGTGAGTGTGGTGGATATAATGTAATTCAAGATTGATGAAAAAAAATGATGTTTTATTAGTTTTATGGGTGATTTTTGGATTTGTATTTGTGACGGCTGTTGATACAATCTTAAATTTTATTATTCATTTATTGTATTTTAGTCTGGTTGAGTTAGGTGTTTCTTTTCTCATTTTGACTTATTTACTCCCATCAATTACGTTGGTTACGTATTTGTTTACCGCATATCTTGTGGTTGGCAAAATTAATAGAAAATCTCTTGGATTAGAATTATATAAAAGGGAATTACCTAAACTACTATTGGTAGTTTTAAGTCTTATTATCTTTATTTTAGGGCCATTGACAAATTGGTTTTCAGGACTATATAGTGCAAGTGCATCTGAAAGTCACCATGGAGATATTCAAAGCTTTTTAATGTTTTATGGATGGTTTACCGCTGGTTTTGGAATATCTCAAATGATAACTTTAGTCAGTCTTGTAATTTATTCACTTATTAAGTTAAAAGACTCAAATAATAATTAAAGCTGTTTTATAAAAGAAGAGGGGCTAAAATATATTACCACAGCCGTAACTCGCGTTAGGGATTGCAACGGCATCCTTTTTTTGAAGATTAAGAAAATAGTATCGATTTAGTTTACGTTTTAATTGGAGGTCTAAACTTACTTAAAGTAGCCCAAGCTAAAAAAAAGATATAGTGTAAAGCCCGACCCTTGTGGTAACGCCCAAACTATTAAAAATGAAAAACCCCGTGATGTTGCTTTGAGGCAAACGGTTCACAGGGATTTTCGTACTAACCAACCAAAATTTTTATGATCGTCTACGTGTGGTAGATGTTGTCGATCTTGTATTGTTGCTAGATTTACTACTACGTTGCGTTGCTTTACTATTGCTAGTTCTTGGTGCTTTAGTAACGGTAGCTACACGTTTAGTGCTTCTAGTATTATTGTCGTTTCTAGTATATGTACGAGCCTTTGTTGCTTTTGGATTTTTAGATACCGTATTTATTTTCGTACGGGTTACATTTCTAGTATTTGTACTGTTTGCACTAGGTCTTGTAGATCTAGTGGTTGTAGTTTTAGTAACCGTTCTGTTTGGTGTTGTTTTTACTACACGACTATTATTGCGTTGTGTATAATTACGGTTTGTATTTTTTGCATTAGAGTTTCTATTTGGTGATGTTGTTGTGTAACGACGGTTGTTATTTGTTGTTACGTTACGTCTGGTTTGTGCGTTACGGTTAATTTTAGTAACGTTTCTAGAACTTCTATTTACTGTAGCGTAATTACGGTTTCTGGCAACAGTATTTCCACGACGACTATATATAGCTGATGATGGACGGTGGTTGTTGTAAAACGGACGGTTGTACACATAACGCACTGGAGCATAATGTTGACGGTAAGGACGATTAAATACTACACGAAAATTAACTGATGGCGTGCGGTAATAATTGTGCCATGGACGGTAAATGTAACCACGGTTATACACGTTTATAAAACCAGTATAGTGAGAATATCTGTTATAACGATCGTAGTGCACATATAATCCACCAACGTTAGATATGTAACCATTGTTGTTGTAGTTTATGTTTACGTTTCCGGCTTGAGAAATTCTACCGTAATAATCGTAATAAATAGGTGTGTTTTCTATTTGAATAATTGCACCAAACTCATCGTACTGCACGTATGCATTATAATCGTAACCAGAGTTAAAACTCAAATCTAGATTTCTAGAATGTAATGATACATTTACGTTTGATGTTTGACGTTGTAAATTGAAGTCGAATTGACCATCGGCAAATACCGAAAATTCTATACCGTTTTCAACAAATATGAAAGAGCTGCCGTAACCTCTGTTAATATTTGATGCTTCGTTTGTTTGGTTGGCGGTTGTTGTGTCTGCACTAGCGGTGAATCCTGCAAGGACCAATCCGGCTAATAAGAATATATACTTTTTCATATCTGTATGTTTTAATGTTATACAGTTAGGTAATTACAAACAGCGTGCCAAAAAACGGAAGTAAGTATTAGTGTGTTGATTGTGAGGTTGTTATTTTTATTTTTTAAGATGAAATAAGCCTGTGGAATTTAAATATTGGGTTATGAAAATTTAAATTTAATTGAAAATTCGAGTAAAATGGAGTTGAAAATAGATGATGATACTCGGCTCTAAACTAAAATTAGAGCACATAATAGCAATATACAAATCTATGATGTGTAGGGTAGAGGTAATCTATTATTTAGGTATTAGGTTCTAGAAATGCGTCGTAATTTTATCGAAGGTAATAGTTTTAAAATCTTCAATTTTTAGGTTGGCATTGGTGTAATCCTGGTTTTTTGAATGTACACTATCAAAACCTACGCAAAATATATGCGCATCGTTTGCAGCTTTAATACCGTTGGTAGAGTCTTCAATAACCATACATTCCGATGCTTTAAAACCTGATGCTTCGGCTGCTTTTACAAAAATTTCTGGGTGTGGTTTAGATGCTTTTAAATCGGCACCACTTAATTTGGCTTTAAAATATTGGTTTAAATTGAAACGTTTAAAAATTCGTTCAATACTTGGCATAGATGCCGATGATGCTAAAACCAGAGTAAGCCCATTAGCATGATAGTTTTTTATTAAATCTAAAACACCATCTATTAAATCGAAATCTTTATCGTTTTCAAAAATGTATTCGTAATGTTTTCTTTTTAAGGCTACTAAAGCTTCTGGAGTTTCATCTAAATTAAAATGATCTTTAACTTGTTTACAAACGTTAAGCGTAGATTGCCCGGTGTAAGATTCGTATAGCTCATTAGAAACATTGGCGCCAACATCGCTAAACATTTTATGATAAGCATAATGGTGTAGCGGTTCGCTATCTATTATTACTCCATCCATATCGAAAATTACAGCTTTTAACATCTCAAAATTTATTTTGGGCTAAGATAAAAGAAATCGTTTCAATATCTAAAACGAGGTTCAAATTATTAAATTTGTAGTCTAAACTCCGTTAATTATTATGGTTGCTGTTTTATCCTTATTACTTAGTATTGTATTTCTTGTGCTTGCGGTTATTCATTTTAATTGGTTTTCTGGCGGAACATTTGGTTTTGAGGCCTCACTACCCACTAAAGAAAACTGCGAGCGGGTTTTAAACCCTAAAAAAATGGATAGTGCTATTGTTGGCTTTGCGCTATTAGCGTTTTGTTGTTTTTACTTTTATAAGTCGGGCGTAGCAACGGTTTATTTACCTAATTGGGTTATGCAGTACACCGGTTGGATTATAGCATTGTTGTTTTTTATTCGTGCTATTGGCGATTTTAAATATGTAGGCTTTTTTAAGAGCGTAAAACAGACTACTTTTGGCACCATGGATACAACCTATTATGCACCGTTGTGTTTAGTTATTAGTAGTGTTGGCATTATAATAGAAATTTTAAACTAGAAATTATCAAAACAACTCCAAATTTTCATCCAAAAAATAAGCATAAATCGGGTTACGATTTAGAGGCTTTATGTAATGTATATCCAGAATTAAAGCCCTTTGTTTTCGAAAACAGACACCAAACGGTAACTATAGATTTTGCTAAACCTAAGGCTGTAAAAGCGCTTAATACGGCTTTACTGCTTAAAGATTACGGTATTAAGTTTTGGGAGTTTCCTGAGGAGAATTTATGTCCGCCAATTCCTGGTCGTGTAGATTATTTGCACCATATAGCACATTTAGTTAAAAAAGCAAACACAGAAAACGGCGTTAAAATATTAGATATCGGTACAGGTGCAAGTTGCATTTATCCACTTTTGGGTCATGCAGAATATAACTGGGAGTTTGTAGCTACAGATATTGATGGCGCTTCGTTAAAAAATGCTCAAAGAATAATAGATAAAAACAAGATGGGTAATGCTATTAAGCTGCGCCATCAAGAAGATAGTGCCGAAATTTTTAACGGTATTTTGGATGAAGGTGAGACTTTTGCAGTTTCTATATGTAATCCGCCCTTTTTTAATTCTGAAGAAGAAGCTGACGAAGCAACCACTAAAAAATTAAAGAATTTAGGTAAAAAGACAGATAAAATAGTCCGTAACTTTTCTGGTACCAATAACGAGCTTTGTTATAAAGGTGGTGAGAAAGCTTTTTTACATACCTATTTATATGAAAGCTCATTGCATAAAGAAAGCTGCAAGTGGTTTACAACCTTAGTGTCTAAAAAAGATTTAATAAAAGGAATGCAAAAATCGCTTACAAAACTAGGCGCTACAGAAGTTAAAGTAATTAATATGGGACAAGGAAACAAAGTGTCTCGTATTCTAGCTTGGACGTTTTAAGAAATATACATCTATCCCCATTTTTGCGAAATATTAAGCAGAATGCTATATAAAAAAGAATGCTTATTTGATTTAGAATCTAAATCAAATAAGCAATTCCAACACCTAAAATAATAGCTACAAACTTACTTAGGTTAAACTTATGTCCGTCGCTACTTTCAAATAGAATAGTAGTCGATATATGGAAAAACATACCAATAACCAGGGCATTAATACCATGAGCAAAGGTTTCTGTTAAATTAGCAGTATTCGAAATTAAAGTTCCTAACGGTGTCATTAAAGCAAAAATCACTAAAAATACAGCAATTTTAGTTTTACTAAAACTCGACTGAAACAAAAACATACTTATAAGCGTAGCAATAGGTATTTTATGTATTAAAACACCATAAACCATATCGTTATGCTCGTGTATCGGGAAACCTTCTAATAAACTGTGCAAACACAAGCTTACAAATAACCACCAAGGAAAAACGGTTTCGTTTTTATGGATGTGTACATGCCCGTGCTCAGCACCTTTAGAGAACAACTCCAAAACAATTTGAAGTAAAATCCCGATCATAATAAACAATCCCGTTTGTTTAGAATCGAGATGCGCATAGACCTCAGGTAATAATTCAAATAAGGTTAAAGCCAATAAAAAAGCCCCACTAAAAGAGAGCATAAGCTTCATGTTCCAAGACTTTTTATTCTTGGTAATAGTAGCTATTAGCACGCCTAAAATAACGGCAATTACAGGAAATATAAATTTATTCATTTAAAAATAAGCTCAAAAAATGAGTGTTTAAGTTTTTCTAGATCAAAAAACGTTGCAATTATTTATTTAAAAATCATTACTAAACGTTCCGAGAAGGCTTTTCTAAATTGGCCTAACTTATAATCTCCAAAAACATCAAGTAAATGCACGTCGGCTTGTTCAAAAAGCGTTTCAAAATCAGCTAAAGTAAAACCACGTACACGCTCTTGGTATTTAAAATCTTTGCCGTCCGCATTAAATGCAATATCCTTAATAATGTAGCCATCTTCCACGTAGCGTTTCAAATAAAAATCGATACCATCAACCGTTTTCACTTCCTCAGGTACTAAATTATCAATTACAAAATCCGAATTCATAAAATCAATAACACCAAAACCATAATCGTTCAAATCGGCTTTTATCGCTTTTATGGTTCTTAAATTATCAGCTTCATCATCAAAATACCCAAAACTTGTAAATAAGTTAAAGACGCCGTCAAAGGTTTCTGGGTAAGGGTTACACATATCGTGAACCTCAAATTTTAAAGTATCGTTTTCAAATTGCTTGGCGTAATTAATGCTATTTTCACTTAAATCAACACCAGTAACATTGTAACCAATTTTGTTTAAATACACCGAGTGTCTTCCTTTTCCGCAGGCCAAATCCAAAATTTTCCCGCCCTCAGGCATATTCAAATAATCACTAAGGGTGTCCATAAACGCATGCGCCTCCGTATCATCCCTGTCTTTGTATAAAATATGATAATACGGCGTGTCAAACCACGATGTAAACCATTCTGTCTCTTGTTTTTCCATATTGTTTTTTGGGGGTTACCACGCCTTAGGGCGAGGTCGGGCTTTCCGCTATATCTTTTTACAAAGCCTTCTTTTATTCTTTTTAAGAATCAAACACCAATTAAACATCAGGTTTAACCCAAAAATAGGCTTTAAAACCTTTGTAAAAAAGATGCCGCTGCAATCCCTAACCCATTATCCGCTAATATCTCTTGCTTTCTGCAAAATTAAGTTATTTTTGCAATCTATTAGACGTAGACGAAAAAAATGGAAGAAAATTTCAACATGGTTGCCAAAACCTTATTTGGCTTTGAAGATTTATTAGCAGACGAGCTAACGCAGTTAGGCGCATTGTATGTAAAGAAAGGTACTAGAAATGTCTCTTTTTCAGGCGATAAAGGATTTATGTACAAATGTAACTTGGGCTTGCGTACTGCTGTAAAAATTTTAAAACCCATCCATAGTTTTAATGTAAACAGCGAAAAAGAGCTTTACGACAAACTTTACGCCATGGATTGGTCTAAATATCTTAAAGCTACAGGTACTTTAGCTGTAGATGCTACCATCCATTCCGATTTATTTACGCACTCGCTCTACATTGCTCAAAAAACAAAAGATGCTATTGTCGATAAATTTAGAGATACTGAAGGTGTGCGCCCGAATGTAGACTTAAAATTTCCAGATATAAAAATAAACGTGCATATCGATCGACGTAAATGTACTATTTCTTTAGATTCTTCTGGAGATTCTCTACACAAGCGTGGTTATAAAACAGCAACTAATATTGCACCAATAAACGAGGTATTAGCCGCCGGACTTATTATGCTTTCTGGTTGGGACGGACAAACAGATTTTATGGACCCAATGTGTGGTTCGGGAACCATGTTGATAGAAGCAGCCATGATTGCTTGTAACATTCCACCAAACTTAATGCGTAAAGAATTTGCTTTCGAACGTTGGCCAGATTGGGATGTTGAGTTATTTGAAAAAATAGAAGAGTCGTTACTTAAAAAAACGCGCGATTTTCATCATAAAATCATTGGTTTTGATAAAGCACCAAGTGCGGTTACCAAAGCTAAGGAGAATGTGAAAAACGCTCAGCTAGACGATTTTATAGATATAAAACACGAAGATTTCTTTAAAACCCAAAAAGGTGGCGACGAAAAATTACATATGGTTTTTAATCCACCATACGGTGAGCGATTAAATATCGATATGGAAGAGTTTTACGCTAATATTGGAGATACACTTAAGCAAAGTTATCCAGGAACTGATGCTTGGTTTATTACCTCTAACCTCGATGCTTTAAAGCATGTTGGTTTACGTCCGTCAAGAAAAATACATCTATTTAATGCCAAATTAGAATCACGTTTAGTTAAATACGTAATGTATGAAGGCAGTAAAAAAGGAAAGTATATGAAATAACTGTTAAGCGGTTAAAATATAATTAAGAATAAAAAAAGCTCAGATGTTATCTGAGTTTTTTTTGTTTATACATTATTCAAAATCTTTAAAAGTGGTTGTTTTTATTGCAGGCCATTCTTCAATTAAAATACCATAGCAGCAAGAACTTCTTTTAAAACCATCGAGCATCAGCATATCTTTTCGTAAAAGCCCTTCAAGAGTGCCTCCAATTTTTTCAATGGCTTTTCGGGATGCTATGTTGCGCTCATCGGCACGGAATTCTACTTTATCAAACTTTAAGACTTCAAAAGCATATTGAAGCATTAAAAATTTCATATTCATATTTAAACCTGTGCCTTGAAATTCATGGCCAATCCAGGTCCAACCAATGTGTAAAACTTTATTATGCCAATCTATATGCGCAAAGCGAGTTGTTCCTGCGTAAGCATTGGTTTGTTTATCGAAAACTATAAACGGAATTACGGTTTCGTTTTGGTAAGCGGTAACAGCGGTTTCTGCGTAGTTTTTTAAATCTTCTGGTGTTGCAATTTTACTTGGTGAATAAAGTACTAAGTTTTCTTGTTGTCCAATTTTAAGAATTTCAGAATAATTATTTAAAGTTAAAAGACTAAGTTTTACACGGTTATTTTCTAAAGTTGGTGTATTCATAAAATAATTAAAACGTTTAAAATATTGGGTGTTAATCGCGATGTGGTTGTAATAAAAAGCTCTCGCCATCTAAAGCCAAATGCCCTTATAATTTTGTACTTTTGCAATCGCGATTAAAAATACAATTTCTTATGGAATTATCTAAAAAAGCAGTTTTAGAAAAAGCTAATTTAGCTTGTAAAAATACATTAATGGAAACATTAAGAATTGAAATGGTAGATTTTGGAGAAGATTACTTAACAGCCAGAATGCCTGTAGATTCTAGAGTGCATCAACCCGATGGTGTATTACATGGTGGTGCTACCGCAGCTTTAGCCGAAAGTGTGGGGAGTTTTGCTACGCATGTATTTGTAGATACCGAAAAACTTTTTGTGCGTGGTTTAGAAATTACGGCCAACCATTTAAAAAGCGTAAAAAGTGGTTTTGTTTATGCTAAAGCAACTTTTTTGCATAAAGGTAGAACAACGCAATTATTAGATATTAAAGTAACGGATGATGATGATAATTTAATTTCTGTTTGTCGTCTGTCAACCATATCGTTACCTAAAAGATAAGGATGACATTTAACGAGTTTTTAGAACGTATTGATACTCAATACAATGCACAGTTACCATTTGTAATTTATAGAAAACCAAATGAAAGCGCTGTTAATGGATTACTGCAAGAAACAAACGATTTAATATATACCGAAGATTTTACAGAAAAAGGTTTTGTATTTTCACCTTTTGACAACACAGAAAAATCGGTTTTAATGCCTTTGGAACTTTCTGATAAATTAAAAAGTTTGGTTCCAGAATCCACGGCTATTGATTCTATTGAAAGTAGTTCTAAGGTTGATAACACGCTGCAAAAAGAAATACACATCAAGCTTGTTGAACGTGGCGTAGAGGCTATAAAGAACAGTCAGTTTAAAAAAGTAGTGCTATCTCGAACGGAATCTGTTTCGCTTTCAGAAAACAACCCTATTGCTATATTTGAAAATCTGTTACAAAATTATGCTTCGGCATGTGTGTATTGTTGGTATCATCCAAAAGTTGGTTTGTGGTTAGGCGCAACACCCGAAACTTTGGTTAAAATTGAAGGACAACGTTTTTCAATTATGGCTTTGGCAGGTACGCAAAACTATAAAGACAGTTTAGATGTTACTTGGCAAGCTAAAGAGTTGCAAGAACAGCAATATGTCACCGATTTTATTTTAGATAGTATAGCGACTACCATCGACAATATTAATATATCGAAAATAGAAACGGTAAAGGCTGGTAATTTACTGCATCTAAAAACTAGAATTTGGGGCGTTTTAAAACCCAATGCCATTAGCCTAAAAGATTTATTATACAGTTTACACCCAACGCCAGCCGTTTGTGGTTTACCTAAAGAGGCCGCAAAACAGTTTATTTTAGAAGAAGAACATTATAACCGCGAGTTTTACACGGGTTTTTTAGGTGAATTAAATTTAGAAATTACTTCGGCACCGCGCTCCGGAAAAAGAAATATAGAAAATAGAGCATACGCTACAACCAAAAAAAGCACGCAACTATACGTAAACTTACGTTGTATGCAGCTTAAAGAAAACAAAGCTATTGTTTATGTTGGTGGCGGTATTACCGAAAGTTCTAACCCTGAAAACGAGTGGGAGGAAACGGTATCAAAATCTTTGGTGATTAAAAAGGTACTATAAGCGGTTAACTTATTGCAGTAATTCTTATTTTTGGACATATTTAAAATGTTATGATGTATCCAAAAATTCCGCTTGCGCAAACCGTTATTCAGTTGTGTAAAGCAAAAGGAATTAAACATATTATATTATCTCCAGGAAGTAGAAATGCACCCCTAACTATTGGTTTTACTCACGACTCGTTTTTTGAGTCTTACAGTGTTGTCGATGAGCGTTGTGCTGCATTTTTTGCATTAGGCATTGCTCAAAAAACACAAGAGCCAACCGCTGTAGTTTGTACATCGGGTAGTGCGTTACTTAATTATTATCCTGCGGTTGCTGAGGCTTTTTATAGTAATATTCCGTTGGTTGTGTTATCGGCCGATAGACCTAAACATTTAATTGGCATTGGTGATGGGCAGACTATTAACCAGAAAAATGTATTCGAAAATCATATTTTATATTCAGCTAATTTAAAGCTCGATTTAAAAGATGAAAAGAATGTGCCTAACCATGAAGATCTCCCTATATTTAAAAATCTAGAAGATAAATTTGAACGTTTATTAGGCTTACAAAAAGGCATTCAAACATTTAACGAAGAAGAGATTAATACCGCTATAAATATTTCAAAATTAAAAAAAGGCCCTGTTCATATTAATATTCCTTTTGATGAGCCACTTTACAACATGGTTGAAGCATTGAGTGTTTCTCCAAAAGTTATTGAAATTCCTTTTAAAGAAACCGAAATTGAAGAGCATATTTTAAAATCGTGTTTTGAAGATTGGAATTCGGCATCGAAAAAAATGATTTTGGTTGGCGTAAATCAACCGAATAGTATTGAGCAAAAATGGTTGGATGAATTATCGGAAGATGATAGTGTTATTGTTTTAACCGAAAGCACTTCAAATTTACACCATCCTCATTTCTTTAATAGTATCGATCAATTAATTGCGCCTTTATCAGAAGAGGAGCAAAAGCAACTTCAACCAGATATATTAATTACTTTTGGAGGCCTAATTGTATCGAAAAAGATTAAACAATTCCTACGAAAGTATAAACCAAAACAACATTGGCATATTGATGAAAAAGATGCGAACGATACGTTTTTCTGTTTAAACAATCACATTAAGGCCACTCCAAATCAGTTTTTTACGGAGTTTTTACCCAAAGTAACCCATTACGTAAAGAGTCATTATAGTGCGGTATGGAGTGCCGTAAGGCAAGACCGATTGGTAAAGCATAAGCAGTATTTAAAAACGCTTCTTTTTTCGGATTTTACAGTGTTTAATAAGGTTTTAAAATCGATTCCAGACCAAAGTATTTTGCAAGTAGGGAACAGTTCGGCTATTCGTTACACACAATTATTCAATTTAAATAAAACCCTAGAGGTGTTTTGTAATCGCGGTACAAGCGGTATTGATGGAAGTACAAGTACGGCTATTGGGAGTGCTGTGGCCAATGAAAAACAAACGGTTTTTATTACAGGTGATTTAAGTTTTCTATACGATAGCAATGCACTTTGGAACAATTATATTCCGAAAAATTTTAGAATTATTATAGTAAATAATCAGGGTGGAGGTATTTTTAGAATTTTACCAGGACATAAAAACACAGAAAATTTCGATACTTATTTTGAAACAAAACATAATCTTACGGCCGAACATTTAGCGAAAATGTATGGTTTAGATTACGTAAAAGCTTCCGATAAGATAGAATTGAAAGGGGCTTTGGCTACATTTTACGATGCCGGTGAGCAACCAAAAATATTGGAAGTGTTTACACCTAAAGCTATTAATGATGAAATTTTACTAGATTATTTCAAAAATTTAAAATAAGAATGTGACTTATCAATTTATTTGGTGTCTAAAAAATAGTTATCTTAATAACTTAATTTATAAACCCTTTTTAAAAACATTCTAAACATGAGTAAAAGAGACGATTTAATTGTAAAGTACGCAGCAGATTTAAAAGATAAATGTGGTGTAACTCCAGATATGGATTTCTTGAAAAAAGTAACAATTGGTTGTGGACCATCAATTTATAACGCAGATTCTTCTACGGTTTCTGGTTCGGATGCTTCTGAATTAGCCACTGTAAAGAACAACTTCTTAATTAAAAAATTAGGATTAGCTGATGATGCTAGCTTAGACGAAGGTATTGCAGCTGTAATAGAACAATACGGAAAATCTAACCGTACAAAGTACAGAGCGGTTGTTTATTACTTACTTGCAAAGCATTTTGGAAAAGAATCTGTGTACTAGTATTACAGTATAACTCTCTCTATAATATTAAAGGCGTTACAATTTTGTAGCGCCTTTTTGCATTTAAAATATTGTCTTCTAAAAAATTTCTCTTTTCTAATAATTTTAATCTCGATTCTTTTTTCTAATATCATTACCTTTGCGGCATGATACATTTAGGACAAGTAAATACATTAGAAATTCTTCGTGAAAGTGAGCATGGTGCTTATTTAATTGATAATGAAGATAACCAGGTTTTGTTACCAAATAGATATGTTCCGCAGGAATTTAAAATCTACGACAAGCTAGATGTTTTTGTGTATTTAGACAATGACGAGCGCCCAGTGGCTACAACAGATATGCCATATATTATGAAGGATGGTTTTGCGCTTTTGCGTTGTAACCAAGTTACCGAATATGGAGCCTTTTTAGATTGGGGTTTAGTTAAGGAATTGTTTTGTCCGTTTCAGGAACAAGCTTTTAAAATGAAACCAGGTGGTTGGTACTTGGTTCATTGTTATTTAGATGAAAAAAGTGAGCGTTTAGTAGCTTCTAGTAAAACCATGCGTTTTTTAGATAACCGCGAATTAACGGTTGCTGAGTTTGATGAGGTCGATTTAATTGTATCTCACCCATCGGATATTGGAATGAACGTGATTGTAAATAAAAAACATATTGGTTTAATTTACAAAGATCAAATTTTTAAAGATTTAAGTATTGGCGATAGATTAAAAGGTATCGTTAAAAAAGTACGCCCTGGTAATAAATTAGATATCGCTTTAGGTCAAATTGGCTATAGAAATATAGAGCCAAATGCCGAAAAAATTATGCATGAATTACATGATAATAGCGGCTATATTAATTTAACCGATAAATCTAGTCCAGAAGCTATTAAAGAGCAGCTTCAAATGAGTAAAAAGAACTTTAAAAAGGCTATTGGTACATTGTATAAGCAACGTCAAATAGAAATTAAGACAGACGGCATTTATTTAGTTTAAAGATACCGAGATTTTAGTTTTTACTCTGCTGTAAACATAGTTAACACCATCGCTAATATTTTTGAAGTGTATGTTTTCTCGTGAGCAAAAATTGCTTTCGATTTCAGCATTCATAGCACTTGCAGAATTATGACTTATAACACCGTAAGCGCACAGGTTGTTCATTATTTCTTTAAAACTGTTTATATCTAGCAAGTTAATAGAGTAGGAGTTTACACGATTTGCAATAATGCCAAAAGGTCGCGATATTCCGAAATGAGAAATTAGTTTTTTAAAAATTTCCGATATATTATGGATGTCTACATGCACGCCTTCTTTAAACTCGATAACTGCTATGTGATTAAAAAAATGGATCTCACCAAGTGATATTTTCTCCGATTTTAAAATATGCTGAGAGAATTCGGATTCAATAATTTTCATGTTTGCTATGGATTAAATTAAGCTATTAAGTTGTAGGGACTTATTAGTAAGACACTTATATCTTTAAAAAGTCACACCTTTTTTATTAAAATTTTGAGCTTTTGATAATATATTGAGTTATAATCTTTGTAATCGCAAATTTTAATACCCAAAAGCCTATTAATTTCAGTATAAACTTATATCCGTAAACATTTCCATTTTTAGTACTTTTGCCAAATGATAAACGACGATACTATAGTAGCATTAGCAACACCTTCTGGAGCAGGAGCCATTGCTATCATCCGATTATCCGGAAAAGATGCCATTACAATGGCGGACAGCGTTTTTAGATCTGTTAAAAGTGACAAGTCGCTTTTAACGCAAAAAACGCATACCATTCATTTAGGGCATATTATAGATAACAAACGCACTATAGATGAGGTTTTGGTGTCTGTTTTTAAAAACCCGAATTCTTATACAGGAGAGAATGTGGTAGAAATATCGTGTCATGGATCTAATTATATTCAACAAGAAATTATTCAATTATTTATAAGGAAAGGTTGCCGCACGGCATCGCCTGGTGAGTTTACTTTACGTGCCTTTTTAAACGGGAAATTAGACTTAAGTCAGGCAGAAGCTGTGGCCGATTTAATTTCGAGTGATAATGAAGCGTCTCATCAAATAGCCATGCAACAAATGCGTGGTGGTTTTTCTTCGGAAATAGCAAAGTTGCGTGAAGAACTTTTAAATTTTGCATCCTTAATAGAATTAGAACTCGATTTTGCAGAAGAAGATGTTGAGTTTGCCGATAGAGGACAATTTAAGGATTTAACCGAACGTATTACATTTGTATTAAAAAGATTGATAGACTCCTTTGCGGTTGGTAACGTGATTAAAAATGGAATTCCGGTTGCTATTGTTGGAGAGCCAAACGTAGGTAAATCTACGCTTTTAAACGCCCTTTTAAATGAAGAACGCGCCATAGTATCGGAAATTGCAGGAACCACACGAGATACCATTGAAGATGAAATTTCGATAGGAGGTATTGGTTTCCGTTTTATTGATACGGCTGGTATTCGAGAAACAACCGATGTTGTTGAGAGTATAGGTATTAAAAAGACTTTTGAAAAAATAGATCAGGCTCAAGTTGTTGTTTTTCTGGCTGATAGTAGCAACTTTAAGGAAACGTCTTTTCTAAAATCTTTTAAAATTGAAATAGAAAAAATTAAAAATAAATATCCGTTAAAACCATTATTGATTGTTGCTAATAAAGTAGATAAGCTTGATGAAAAGCAAGTAGATATCGTTAAGGCAGAAATTGAAAACATTCATCTGCTTTCCGCTAAAACAGGTACGGGCGTCGAAGCTTTAAAGGATAAACTTTTAAGCTTCGTAAATACAGGCGCATTGAGAAATAATGATACTATTGTTACTAATACCAGACATTACGATTCGCTTCTAAAAGCTTTTGAAGAAATAGGGAAAGTAAAAGAAGGTTTAGAAATTGGTTTATCTGGAGATTTAATGGCGATAGATATTCGTCAGGCACTATATTACTTTGGTGAAATAACC
Organism: Algibacter sp. TI.3.09; assembly: GCF_038154905.1. Taxonomy (NCBI): domain Bacteria; kingdom Pseudomonadati; phylum Bacteroidota; class Flavobacteriia; order Flavobacteriales; family Flavobacteriaceae; genus Algibacter; species Algibacter sp. TI.3.09. Next base: position 147,718 of record NZ_JBAKAN010000001.1, read on the forward strand.
GGAGAAATTACTAATGATGATTTATTGGGGAATATTTTTGCTAATTTCTGTATCGGGAAGTAAAATGTGTTTTCTCTCGTTTCTTTTAGTGTCTTTTCCTTTATTATCAGTTAATTAGAGTGTTTTTATTTTTCTTTTCATTAGCTTTGTTCTTATATTTGTTACTTCATATGTACTACATTTTTTTATTGTGTAGTACAAACGTACTACTTTATGAAGATAACATTGAAAAAGCGTAAACTGGCAAGTGGTAAAATTAGTTTGTCAATTGAATATTACAAAGGTTCCGAAACTACGCCAGAGGGTAAGCGAAGACATATTAGAGAAAATGAAAACTTAAAGCTGTTTCTTTATGGAGACCCAACAAATCCGGGTGAAAAGAAAAAAAATAAAGAAACTTTAGTTTTAGCTAAGAAAATTTTAGCTATTAGAGAAGCTGAATTTTATCAAGGTCGCTTTAATCTAAAAAACACAGCTAAGTCTAAACGGCGTTTTTTAGATTTCTTTATAGAGAAAGCGGAAGAAAAAAGTGATAGTCAAAATAATTATGGTAACTGGACTGCTACACTGGTTCATTTAAAACGTCATATTGCTCCGGGTACTGTTTTTGAAGAGATTGATGATGCTTTTGTAAAACGAGTTCGTAATTACTTCGATAAGGAAGCTCGTACTAAAAGTGATCTACCTCTAGCTCTAAACTCCAAATATTCCTATTTTAATAAATTTAAGGCTTCATTAAGATTGGCTTTTAATGAGGGGTATTTGTCTATTAACTATGCAGCTCAGGCTAAATCTTTTGAACAAGCAGAAAGTCAAAGAGAGTATCTTACATTTAAAGAATTACAGAATTTGTCTAATACACCTTGTAAATATGAAGTTCTTAAAAGGGCTTTTTTATTTTCATGTTTAACAGGTTTAAGGTGGTCGGATATTAATGCTATGATCTGGTCAGAGGTTAGGGATGAAGATGAAGATGTAATTCGAATTAATTTCAGGCAGCAAAAAACAGATGGCGTGGAATACCTTTATATATCAAAACAAGCAAGGGATTTATTGGGAGAAAGGAAAGAGCCACAAGACAGGGTTTTTGTGGGTTTAAAGTATTCAGCGGTATATAATAATGAAATAGTGCGTTGGTGCAATCGTGCAGGCATATCAAAACACATCACTTTCCATTCTGCTAGACATACCAATGCCGTACTGTTATTAGAAAATGGAGCAGACATCTATACGGTTTCCAAACGTCTTGGACACCGTGAAATTCGTACCACAGCTATTTATGCCAAGATTGTAGATAAGAAAATGAGAGAGGCTTCTAATTTAATTCCAACGCTAAAGTTTTAACCATGGATAATATTGAAAATAAGATTTTGGGTAAATTAAAAGATGAAATCAAATCTGAAATTTCTGATGAAATACTCGCAGAAATTAAGAACATAGTAAAAGAGGAGGTAAGGTCTGTATTAATTACAGAAAGAGGGCTTGAAACCTCTTTAACTGCCTATATAAAATCACTTTGCTATGAAGAAGTACATTATTTAAGAATGTTAAATAGAGGTTTAGTTAAACACGGTTCGACATTAATTGAAATACCAGATACCTCAAGGAACATAGTATGGTTGACTAAAAGAAAAAATATTGACATTAGGAATTTATATGAAGAGTATCGTTTTGGTAATTTTATATTTTGCTCTTATGAAGATTTTAATTTGGTATTAGATTTTAAAGTACCCTCAAAGCCAATTTCTTGGAATGATAAAGGAAGAAAAGACTTTTCATATAAGCGTCTTTTTGAGTTATATAATAGTGTTTATGTTTTAGATTTTTCAAAATCAACTAGATTGAGAAATAAATTCTTGTATTTTCTGGCTGATTGCTTTTATTTCAATGGCGAGTTTAAGAAATTCGTAAATATTAAAAAAGCATTTGATAAGGTTTATCCAATCGAATAATTAATGAAAAGTTAAAGTTAAAGGAATATGCACCCTTTTGTGGTGCCCCTTAATTCCCTTATTTTTTTTTCTGTTTACATTTATAACCTTTGCTATCGTTAACCTATAAAAGTATAGCAATGGAAAATCATTTAATTTTAGAAAAACTGAATCGATTAGAAAGACTAATCGTAGATTCAACTAAAGAAATCCTCAACGTAGAAGATTTAATAAACTACACAGGTTACAAGCGCTCATATATCTATAAGCTTGTACATAACAATGTAATCCCATTTTCAAAACCAAATGGAAAAACTTTATTTTTTGAAAAATCTGAAATCGATACCTGGTTACTTCAGAATAAAAGTCAATCTATTTCTCAAATAGAAGATAAGGCTCAAGATTATATTAATTCTAGAAAAAAATAAAAGCATTGTGTTGGCGCACAATGCTAATTAATTTAACCAAATGGTCAAATGTATTTTGTTCTAGAAAGTAAAAATACGAAATTCTTTGGCTGATAAAACTTTTAACAATGAATTCAACCAATAAAGATTCTGAGCCTGCTTATTTCGCTGTTCTAGTTGCACCAGTAAGATATGATAAGAGATTGAGTCCAAGCGCAAAATTACTGTATGCAGAAATAACAGCATTGACAAATAAACTTGGTTTCTGTTATGCAAGTAACTCTTATTTTGAAAAACTCTATGATGTGTCTAAACAATCCATAAATAATTGGTTGAAAAATCTTGAAGAATGTGGGTTTATCCAAAGGCATATTTATCGAGCAAAGGGTAGTAAAGAAATTTTGAATAGGTATATAACAATTTTTGATAAGCCTATGCAAATAAATTTGAATAGGCCTATACAAGAAATTTTGAATGATAATACTATAACTTTAAATAGTAAATTAAATATTTCTTTAAAGAATGAAAATAAAAGTTTTAAAAAATTAACTCGTAGCCGTGTTTTAAAATAAAAAAAAATGAAGGTAGGTGGAGCAATAACTTTTTGGAAAAATGATTTTTTAAAGGCAAAAAAAATGAAGTCAACAATTCAGAGTTGTATTACAACTAATCAGTTGAAAAATTTATTTAACAAGGAAGCGAAAATTTATTACGGTTTAAAAAATAGAAGTTTTCAAGTTGATGAAAATAACGCCATATTTTTAAATCTTATTTGTAAATATTTTGCACGCGACCCAAGTTTTGAATCTGAGCATTTAGGAGACCTCTCAAAAGGACTTTACGTATGTGGTCCAAATGGAACAGGTAAATCATCAAGTTTTAAAATTATTCAAAACATTTCGGTAAAGTATCATTTGAAATCGCTCTGGTTTCCAATAATTGAAACGTACAAGGTTGTTGAAAAATTTAATATTGAAAAGCAAAAAGATTTTGTTACCAAAAATTATTCTAAGGGTAGATATTTATTTGACGATTTGGGTGCTGAAGTTGAAGCAAATAACAATTTTGTTTATGGTAAAGACGATATTTTTAAAAAAATTATGCAATCTCGATATGACGAATTTATCAGAAAAGGCACAATTACTCACATAACATCAAATCTCAATATTGAACAAATTAAGCAACGTTATGGTTCTAGAGTTGAAGATAGATTTGTTGAAATGTTTAATTTACTTGAATTAAATGGGGAATCGAAAAGATAAATATTAAGTCAATAAAACAAATTAAAAGCCTACAACTAAATTTTATTTACTTAATACTATTGTTTTAAACTATAGAAAAACCTATGGATTTTACCGTTCTCTAAGTTGCAAGTTTGATTTAATCAAAAGAATGATTAATTGTGTTTTTTCTAAAAACGATATTATTTCTCTAAAATGCCTTTTTATTATTAAGGTGTATGCCGAAGAAATAGCAAGTAGAACAGGGGCAGAGCCCCTATTATTCTACTTGCCCTGCGGGGCTAAAACCTTGATATGACTGCGATAACCGCAGTTTTAAAACTATATAAAAATATAGTGAAATTATAATAAAACGTATAACCATCTGTTTTTCAGTGTAAAACATTATATAATGACTAAAAAAAGCATTTTAATATCGCCCCTACATCATAAAGAACTTAAGAAACTTTCTGAATCTAATAGGCTTAGTTATTACAAGTTAGTAGAAGAGATGATTATGTATTTTAAGAAAACAGGCATTGATCCAACAGACTCTAAAAACGAAAGTCCTTCAAAAGGATTAAAAGAACTTGATAAGCGATTAGTCTCATTTTTGAAAGTTCAAGAACGAGATATTTTGAAACCGATGCGTCAAGATATCTATGAAAATTCTAAGGATCAAAAACAGCAAATTGAAAATGTTTATACTAATCTTATCGAGGCACTAAATAGTTTGAATGGATTTGGAAATAATAGAAGAGACAGAATAATTGAAGAAATAGCAAATCAAGAAATAAGTATAAAAAAAATTGAGGAACAGCAATTGAATTTAAAGAGTGATTTGTTACGAGAAATAATAAAGCAGGAAAAAGCTATAATTGAAATATATAATTTAATTCAAGCCCAAAATGAATCAGGATTTTTCAATAGAATAAAAAATATCTTTAAAAATGCCGATAAGCAAACCTCATAGCACATTAGGTGCAGGAAACACTGGAAGTTGTTCCGCATTAGTCAATTACTTAGATAAAGAAAATCGAGAGTTAGAAAAATTAATTAATAAACATAATAGTTTACAAGAAATCAGAGATTTTCAAAATAGAAGACAAGATTTTTTCAACCATGACAAATCTGATATTGGGTTGCTTGAAGTCATTGATGGTATTGATAGAAACAAAAGAAAACTAGGTAAAAATGACTCGAAGTATTTTGCACCTACAATTAGTTTCAGTCAGAAAGAGCTGAAACACCTTATTTCTTTATCTACCGAGAAAACTGAAATTGATGACGTATGGCAATTAAACCCAAAAGAGCTTGAAATATATAATGAGCATTTAAAAAATTACGTAAAAAAAGCAATGGATAATTATGCTATAAATTTTAATCGTCAATCAAAAGGGTTGCAGACAGGGAGAGATCTTGTTTATTATGCTAAAATTGAGCATTTCAGGAAGTTTAAAGGCACAGATTCCGAAGTAATGCAAGGATTGTTTAAAAACGGAGATTATAAGCCTGGTCTTAATTCTCACGCTCATGTAATTGTAAGTAGAAAAGACAAAACACAGCGTCTAAAATTAGACCCAACGACTAAAGAGCGGTCTACTCAAAGAACTATTGGAGGAAATTCATATCAAGTTGGTTTTGATAGAGCAAAATGGATTGACAAAAATGAAACAACCTTCGACAATCTTTTTAACTACCAGAGAATGGAACGTGAAAGATTTAAAAATCAAAACATTTTAAAGAACGGTACCCCAAAGGAGAAGGATTTATTGACTCAAGAGATAAATAAAATAGAAAAGAATAAGAAGTTCGTTTTAAATAATGGTGCTAAAAAAGAGCAGGGCCAACTGATTAAAAAAACAAATAGTCAAGAATTGAACGAGGAAAACAAGGAAATTGAGAGGGAGCCAAAGATTGAGAAAGTGAGAAGTCGAACAAGACTTAGATTTTAAAAAGGATTATATTGTCTAAAGCTAAAGCTAAAGATAAATAATGAATGAGTTAGGAGCGCTCTCCTGAATAATAATTCCTAAATTTGTAGGATTAAGTAATGAAAAATAGATATAGATAAAAATTAAATAAATATAAAAATATAAAGCGTTTAGCTTTTGATTTGGATATAGGAACTCGCCAGTTTTGAATTACCCCAAGGTCAAAAGTAAGACGCCCACGTCTATGGCGTGGGCTGTTCTTATTTGGGGTAAGGTTTCTGGCGAGACCTCTATACTGATAAGTTACAGTTCCACGCTTTTTTATGCCTTAACATTATGGGAATTAAAAATGTACACGTGGAGTATTTAGAAGATTGCTCTGTAGAATCTAAAGAAATAGCCATTCTATATTGGGAATTGGATGGCCATAATCAGTTTGTAAACAAACCTGCCCAGATCAAGAAAAAATATATTTTAAGACAACACGCACTTAATCAAATTATTTTTCAAAGTTCATTCTTGGAGTTTGAATTGGAGTGTGATGAATGTAACGAAATAAAAAAGCTCAAAGTTAAGAGTCAAACTAAATTTAATCAAAGGGTACGCGAGGCTAGTAAATTCTATAGCACATTTCAGTGTTCCTCTTGTAAACAAGCAGCAATAAGCAGAGAAGCAATAAAAGCTGAGGCAGAGCGTGGAGCATTACGAAATAGGTTCAAAAAGGCATTAGATGAAAAAAAATACGAGAATTTATCGCTCTTCAATAAAGAATTGTTACATCACTGTCTTACTAAAAATTTTCAAGACCTAAAAAAGCATTATGAAAAAAGACCAGGCAACCGAAATTTCAAACAGTTGTTTTCTGGACTCTATTATTTAGAGTCTATAGACTTAATTTTACTTCAAAGAATTGAGAATAGTAATACAGTAACCGATTTGGCTTATCTACCAAGGTTAAAAGATAAATTTACATATGAAGAGCCTATACTCGAGACAAAAGGCCCCGTTGTGCTTCAAACAAAAGAAACGAGTAAACTACAAATTAAACTTACTGCAAACCATAATGGTAACCATCCTGATAGTCCACAACACGCAGGTTTAGTAACGTTTAAACATCCAATAAAAATTGAAGCTGATGTTGAGTATACTTTCGCATTTTGGCCAAGAGCAAATGGCAGTCTGTATTTAACACTAGTTCCAACAGACGATATATATCGAGCTCCAAAACAATCTTCTATTTCTAATTTACCTATTTCGCTTCAAGAGGGGATTCAAGATTTTTTGGCCAATATAAAACCTGAAGATTTATGAAAACTTATTTAGACTCATATATAGAGTGCTCCATTATCTTAAAAAATGGCATATGCGTAAAACGTACGATGAAATGGTCATTTTTAATGACAAAATTTATTGATGAATTATATAATGAATACAATGATAATTGGAAATATTTTATAGCCAAATTTTCAGACACAGGTAACCCCTATGGTAAAATTTCTAACACCATAGAAACAAAACGATTACGTTCTAAAGAACTTGAGAAAGTGAATTTTGATTGTATCGTAGAAAATGATTTTCTTATTGATTGTGAATTGTATTTAAAGTCGGAGCCTTCAAATCCAAGACAATACACAATAACAAAAGAAGAACTACTTAATAAGTTTGTCCAAGATATGGACGATTTACATGGTAGGGATTGGAAATATTTTAATACCTGTTTTAACGATTCAGGTCAAGTAGCTTATGGCACCATAAATAATACTAGTTACCTTAGACGAACTAACAAACTTACTCCCTCTGGACTTAAGCAAAGAAGATATGCATTAAATAGACAAAAGTGGGAAGATGAAAAAAATAAACGTGTTGAAATTTTCTATGTTCTCGTGTTTAAAGATTCGGGTTTTTTGAAAATAGGGAACACGTTTAGAGATATAGAATATCGATTATATAATTATATTTTCCCGAGATCGGATAGAGAAAAAAAAATCTATGACGGGCGAATAATAGATTTTGAAAAATCATTTATAGTAAAAACAACCAAAAAACGAATAGATATATCCAATAAAATTGAGTGCTCATTAGAGTCAAAATTTAAAGAGATATTAAAGGATTATAGGTTTACAAATTCAAAAGAAATATTAAAAATAGAATGTCTCTCAGAAATTAAAGTTTACCTAAGAAAGTTGGGTTATCTGGAAAAAACTTCTCTTTTGGAGTATACTGGTTTTGAAGATGGTAATGAAATGAAAATATATAATGTAGAGAAAGGGGTGTATGAAAATGCGTACAGGTTCTATGGTATAAAAAGTAACCCTACGATATACCTTAAAAACAAGCTTGAAAAGTGATAAAAGACACTGATGTTTTTTAAATATAAATATATACTTATAGGTTTGTATGTTTATACTTTTATATAAAAACACAAACTATTCGTGACCGCTGCCGCTAAGGCTCATTTTAAAAATCAGTTGATTATTAATACAGTATAGAAAAATCAACTGATTTTTAAATCGGAAAAACAACAAGGGTAAGCTTTACCATCAAATCTTGAACGAGAGTAAATTTCATTATAATCTACCTTCGTTTTTAATAGATATAAATATATTTTTATACAAGTGTATTTTTGTACAAAAGTATAATTAGACATTTGTATAATTATATCAAAATAGAGACTTCTTTAAAATCCCCAAATCAACTCCTGGTCCCTTAAACACCTGAATAATACTACTTAATTTTAGTTATTAGTATTCATGTTTTTTATGTACTAAAATTACAAGTAAATTTCCCCAATTTTAATGCTATGGAATGGAGGTTTATGATTGTTTTGGCAAAATAACAAGTAGATATGGATTTTGTAGTATGAGCATCTTTTAGTCAAAAAAAAGTGTATTGTGGTTGACCCGAGAGATTAAAAGAACAGAATAAACTTCAACTTTAGTTAATCTATAATTATGGGTTTCCATAAATATATCAAGGTAATTCGTTATTTTTAGAAAAAATAAGATTAATGAAATGGAATGAAGCATTACCATTATTAAAGGCCAAGATTGGTTTAAATTTACATTTAACCCCAGAAAAAAACTTCAAAATAGTAAGAGAGATTCCGCCTTATAAGTGTAAAAACTATAATAATTCAGAAGGATTTAGAGTACAAGTAGGTACAAATACTTCTGTAAATATTCCTCTAGACATGTTAGAGACAATTTTCGAAGCTACAAAACGGAATAACAACACCTACAATAGAGCTGTTTTTGAGACAAATTTTCCGAGAGAACTCAAGGCAAAACCATGCAATGTACATTCAGTTGGTAAATTGTTTGAACATGCAGGTATTATGCAAATGGTAGATAAACGTAATTATCAAATTCTTTAATAAAATGAGACTACACAAAGTACTTCATCAAATATGAAAAAAAACTAACTTTATCACAACTAGAACAATATTTATCTAAAGCTGCTTGGATTCTTAAAGGGCAGTAGCTGCTTCCGATTTTAATATATATTCTTTATTATTTTTTAAACGTTTATCCGATGTTTATGATGAAGAATATCAACAAGCGTTGTAGGAATCAGAAGGAGATATAGAGTACGCCTCCCTATCCGAATTTCATAGATTCGAAATTCCAGAAGGATGTCATTGGAAAGACGTTAGATAAACTACAACTAATGTTGGACTATTTGGAAAATTCAGAGATTTGGTTTTGGATGAAAAATAATTTCCTCTCTAAAATCCAAAAATAGCATCCTATTTTAGGTATTGTGACATCTTCCGCTTAGGTTTATTTTAAAAATTATACCTTTAAAGGTGTAAAGTTTGATTTTAAATACAATATACACCCTTAAAGGTATAATATAAATATATTTTATTATATTGTACCCATAAAGGTATAGTATGAATAACTGGGATAGAGAGAACGATATTGCCCAATTTGTTAGGGATAGACGTAAAAAAGCAAAACTGACGCAAGTAGAGTTGTCTGACTTTACAGGAGTCGGATTGCGTTTTGTACGCGAACTTGAACAAGGAAAACCAAATCTAATGTCGGATAAAGTAAATCAAGTACTCTTATTTTTCGGACACACATTAACTCCAACACCTATAAGCGATGAGACAAGGCGAAATATGGGTAAATAATACACTGGCAGCTACCTTAACTGAAAATGACAATGATTATAATTTTGAGTATAAAAAAACATACTTAGAAGACGAAAACGCGATACAAATTAGCGTAACACTGCCATTACAAAAAGAACCTTTTATATCTGAACAATTATTTCCCTTTTTTGATGGATTAATTCCTGAAGGATGGTTATTAGACATTGCACACAAAAACTGGAAAATAAACCCAAGAGATCGTATGGGGTTATTATTAACTACATGCAGAGATTGCATTGGTAATATTAGCATTATAGAGAAAACATGAAGTATTGCTTAGCCTGTCATAAAAAACTAAATAAAGGAGACAATAATTATCACCCAAAATGTCTTGCACATTTTTGGCAAGAAGATACACCTGTGCTAGAACTAGATTATGAGTTATCTCAAATCGAAGATTTAGCAAAAGAAAACGTAGCACAACGTATTATTGTTACAGGTGTACAACCCAAATTATCACTAGGTTTTACAGAAGAAAATACTCAAAGTCGTTTAACAATCGTAGGTGCGTTAAACGGACGATATATTTTAAAACCACCGTTTCAGTTATATCCACAAATGCCAGAGATTGAGGCGTTGTCTATGCTACTCACACAATCTTGTGGTATAGCAACAGTACCGTTTTTACTAATTCCATTAAAAGACGGATCATTAGCCTATTTAACTAAACGTATAGATCGTAATGCTAATGGCGAAAAATACCCCATGGAAGATGCTTGTCAATTTACAGAACGCCTAACAGAACATAAATACCGTGGTTCTTACGAGCAAATAGCAAAAGGAATTCTTAGGTATACTCAAAACCCTTTACTGGAAACCGTAAAGTTTTATCAGCAAGTGATTGTATCTTTCCTATTTGGAAATAATGATATGCATTTAAAAAACTTTTCGATAATAGCAAACGATAATAAACATTACGAATTGTCTCCTGCTTATGATATGGTAGCTGTGAAATTATTAATTCCAGAAGATCAGGAAGAATTAGCTTTAAACCTTAATGGTAAAAAAAGAAAATTGAAACGTGAAGATTTTAATGAAGCCATGTTAAAAGCTCACATACCGGAAAAAGCAATTAAAAACCTTTGGAAACGGATTGAAAAAGGAATGAAAAACTGGAATAATTTGATTGACAATAGTTTTTTAAGGGATGAAAATAAAAATACGTTAAAAGAATTAATAGAAAATAGATCAAATCAATTAGAACTTCGTGTAAGTTAAAAATTGCTATATCAAACTATAATATTATTGAATTCTACCAAACAATAGTCAATTATGTGGTTGTTGAAATTTGAAATTTATGAATTTTTTTAAAGAAATATTTCTAAAAATAACGAGTTGGTCTTCATTTCTATTTAGAAAAGGAAAAAAGACTAGCTCTAATGCTGTAAGCAAGGAAAAAGAAAAAAAATTTACAAGGCAAATAGAGGTAACAGAGGAGATAATTAGCGAAATTGTTAAAGATCAGATAGAGGAAAGAAAGGAGGTAATTAGAAAAATTGATAGCACAGCTAGTAGAGTTTCAGAGCTGTCTCAAGTTCAAGAAGCACTAATTAAAAAAAAGCATAGTATTCAAAATAATAATCGTAAAAGTATAAGTGTTTTCAATCAGGAAGAGCTTGCTTATCAATTAGAATTATTGGAAACCAATCTACAACTTCAAAAAAAGAAAGTATATACACCTCAATCAGTTTCTACAAAATCTCTTATAAATATTAAAAAGGAATTAATTACAAATAAACACGCAGGTAAAGCCGTTGTTAAGGTCCTTCAAGAAAACAGAATAATTATTAAAGAGCTCAGAGATAGTGATAAAGTTTCCATTATTAAAAAGAGAAACGATATTTCGAAGTATTCATTAATTGAACTATTCAAAGAAAGTGAAAGAAAAAAAGAAATTGAACGATTAGAGCTTCAAAAGAAAGAGGAGAAAAGAATTCAAAACCTAAAATTTGACAAATCTATTAAGAGAGCTAAAATTTTGATTGGAAATTACGATTTTGATTCAGCAGAAAAGGAATTAAAGTATGCATTGTCTATAAACCATTTACGACGTAAAGTAGTTAACGATTTAAAAGATGAAATTTTAAGGTTAAAGATTCATTTTGAAAAACAAAAAGCGGAATTTAATAAAGTTTTTGAAAGAGCAAGTGTTCAAATGCTGAATAAAGATTATCAAAATGCACTGAAGAATTTTAACCAGTGTAAATTATATGATATAAACATTGAAGAAATTAACGAAAAGATTAAAGAAATAAGAGCTCATATTCAATATGAAAAAAAACAGGAAGAAAATTTCTTAGTAGAAAAAGAGATTTTTATTGTTGAAATAAATAATAAAAACTTCATTAAAGCAAATAGAACACTAGTTAGAATTATAGAGGGGTTTGATAGTAAAGAAATTGAAATTAAAAACTTACAAGATCTATTTGATAAATCAAAATCCAAACACAAAAAGGTAAAAAAGAAGTATAAGCAGAATGTAGAAAAAGCAGAAAACTTTTATTTGAATAACGATTTGATTAATTGTATCAGAATTTTTAAAGATTGTTTGAGTTTAGATATAGATAATGAATTTTGTGAGAAAAGAATTAGAGAGATAAAACATAAGCAAGATTTAGAAGAAAAGAAGCAAAAATTATTACAAAAGAAAGCGAAAGAAGAAAAGATACGTTTAACCGAATTAGAGAAGTATAAGGAAGAAAAAGAGGGGATTTTAAGTTTTTTAAGAAGTAAAGGAATTACATGCTTTTATCATTTTACAGATGAATCAAATATTAGCTCAATAAGGTTAAATGGAGGTCTTTATTCTTGGAGTTATTGTGAAGAAAATGGTATAGAAATAAGTAACCCAGGAGGTGATTATACTTCAAGAAGTTTAGATGAGAGATATAGCCTCGAAAACTTTGTAAGGTTATCATTTGTAAAAGAGCACCCTATGAAATATGTGGCTTCTAGAGATGGTCGTATAAGGTCTCCAAAAATTCTTACAATTGATATAGAAACAGCAACGTTCAAAAATACTTTGTTTTCCAATATGAATGCAACTAGTAATGGTCATTTAGAAGGAGATGATTTAAGTTTTTTAAGAAACGAAATAAAATTTTATGTTGTAAAACAGCCTAATCAATTTAACTTGTCAGTTGAAGAAAAACCTTTTTATCAGGCAGAAATAATGGTTGAAGAACATATTGAAACAAAATATATAAAGAACCTTTAAAAAAAGAAAATGAATTTAGAATTATTGATTATAATTACGGTTATCTCGATACAAGTATATGTTTTTATAAGAACATTTCTTAGAATTGAAAAACTAAAAAAATATTTTTCATCAAAAGAAAAAATCAAAATCAAAAATAAAAAAGTAAAGTTTTCTGAAGGTTCATCAGAAGAAATGACTATTGATTATATTTCAATCAATGACGATTCTTCGAATGAATTTAATGAGAATGTTTCATCAATAAACTCATATTTAGGTAAAAATAAAGGAAGTGCAGCTGATTTTAATATTATAAAAGATATTACAGAAAGACATATAGATTCTATTATTAATGGTATAAACAGTACGGTATCAACCCCTCTTTTTTTAGGTTTAGCGGGGACTTTTTTTGGTGTTATTTATGGTCTAAGTTTTTTAGATTTTCCAGTAGATGAAAACGGCATTTCAGTAATCTCAACGGAAAGTTTAGGCTTATTGATTAACGGTATAATTACAGCTATGGTTGCAAGTGCAGCAGGATTAATATTAACATTAGTAAATTCTGCTTTCTTTTATAAAAATGCCTTATATAAAAACGAACAGGATAAAAATAAATTTTATGATTTTATTCAAAGCGAATTACTTCCAAAGCTTTCTAGAGATGTGTCTGATAGTTTAGGTAATTTAAAAAGTAACTTAGATCATTTCAATAATAAATTTGGTGAAAATTTAGTAAGTTATAAAGATAGTTTTTCATTGTTAAATGAAAATTTAAAAATGGAAAAGGATTTTTTAGATGCTGTTCAACAAGTTGGTTTAAATAAACTTTCGAATCAAATTGTAAAAACCTTTGAACAAGTCAATAAATCTACTAATGACTTTCATGATTTTCAAAAATATCAAGAAGGTTTAAATTCTAATATGAATGCATCTATTAGTATTTTAAAGCAATACAATAAAGTTACTTCAGATTTTGGAAACTTTAATAACAATTTAAATTTAGTGTCTGAACATATTATTGAGTCTTCAGATTTTTATCATCAGTTTAAAACCTTTTTAGAAAGTCATTTTTCAGAAGTTGAAGTTAGAAAGAACGCTTTTACAAATTCAATAGATGTTATAGATAGTGCTTTGACAAATAAGTTAAAAGAATTATCGAGTAAGACAATTGATCAAAAAGATTTTTATAATGAACAATGGAGAAAAACAGTTGATATATTAAACCAAGATATAGTAAACCTTTTTTCAAAACTTTCGGATTATGTGGAAGCGGAAGCTGATTCTTTAAAAAGTTATATTTCGGCTGAAGAACACGGACTTCAAAAAATATTTGAATCTAATAAAGAGTTTTTTAAAGACTTTAGATACGTTGAGCAGTTGTTTACAAAATTTTCTTCATATGCTGAGATATCGCATATTCATCAGCAGAATATTGAAAGTGGTTTGGAAGTGGTTACGAAGTTACTTTCTGATGATGCAAGCTTGATTAATGTAAATAAAAACCTTGTTGAGATTAAAATAGCTATTGAAAAGTTAGCAATGAGTATTAGCGAATCGAAAAAAGAATAAAATGAGTAGAAAGAAAACTGATTTTTTTTGGTTAAGTTATTCTGATCTTATGACGAGCTTATTTTTTGTAATGTTAGTTCTATTTATATTGGTTTTTTCAATAATGAGCTATGAACAGAGTAGGCTAAAATTAAAGTTAGCTGAATTTGAGAAATTACAAGAGATAAAAAAAGCAATAAATAGTCTAGATAAAACGTATTTTAAATATGATGAGGTTAATAAAAGACATGAATTAAAGCTAGAAGTATTATTTCGTTCTGGAATTTCTAGAATTCCTGAAGCTAATAAGGACGAATTATATAAAGCAGGTTTAGCTTTAAGAGATTTAGCAGATAAAATGCCAGAGAACCAGGAAGGTATAAAGTATTTAGTAATTATTGAAGGAATGGCTGCTCGTTATTCTGCTCCTTCGGAAATATATAAAAATAAACAAGCACACCGAATAGACGGTACATATATTTTAAGTTATAATAGAGCAAAGGCGTTATATAATTTTTGGCAATCAAAGGGAATCATTTTTAATGAAGATATGTTTGAAATTGTCTTAGCAGGTAGCGGTTGGTTTGGGGCAGGGAGATATACAGGTGATTTGGAAGGAAAGAATAAAAGGTTTTTAATTCAAATAATACCCAAAGTTGGAGAAATAGATGCAAAAAATGATTAATAGGTATAAAAATAGTATCCTTTTATCTGCAATTGGTGATTCCTTAGGTTGGATTACTGAATTTGAAAAGTCAAAAGATAGCATAAATACTAAATATGGAAATATTGAAGTTACAAGTTTTCAAGATTGGGAAAAATATGTAGGTGGAAGATTTAATGGGTATTTGGATAAAATTAAAAAAGGTGCTTATTCAGATGATACACAATTACTCTTAGCTGTTGCAAGAGCAATTAATGAAGACGGAAGAGTTGATAATGTCTATTTTTCTAAAATTGAATTAACTTCTTGGCTTAGTTATGCTAGAGGTGCAGGTCGCACGATAAAAAATGCAGCAAAAAAAATATCTCGAAAATCTGCAGATTGGAACAATAATTTCTTCGTTTTTTCTGCTGGTAAGAACAAAATAGATTATCGTGAAAGTGGAGCAAACGGTGCTGCAATGCGTATTCTACCAATTGCACTGGCAAATAGAGGTAAACCAGAGATTATTAAAGAAGAAATTTTTTCAAATAGTATAATAACACATGGACATCCAAGAGCTCTCGTTGGAGCAATTTTATATGGATTTGCTGTCAATAAAATGTTACAACAAAATTTACTGGATTTCTCTTATAAAGATTATCTCACAGATTTAGGGAGTAATATAGAAGAACAATATAATACTTCATTTCTATCCAATTCTAAATATACAGATTGGCAAGATAAATGGAACTCAGAATGGTCATTAGATTTTATAACGCTATATAATGAAACAGTTAATGAAGTTTTAATAGCATTAAGGTCGGTATATTTAAATATTAAAAATAATAACAATGAAACGGATGCTTTAACTGAATTTGGTTGTTTTGATCCAAAGACTAAAGGTTCTGGTGTAGCTACTGTAATTGCCGGAATTTATTTGTCTATAAAGCATTATAACAATCCTAAACAAGCAATAATTTCGTCTGTAAATGCTATTGGGGCAGATACAGATAGTATTGCCGCTTTTGCAGGTGGACTTTGTGGTGTATTATATGAAGGTAACTGTGTTCCAAAGGAATGGAGCCAAGTACAGGATGAAATGTATTTGTCAAATATGGCAGAAAAGTTATATGGTATTTCAAAAGGGGGTTTTGAAAAAATCAATAAACAAGAAGTCATTTTTGAAATGAAATCCTTGAACGATATTAAAAACGATTCATATCAATTGAATGAAAAAATAACTTTCAATCCTTTGGGTGAAGGAGTAATTATTAAAATTGATCGACAAAAAACGTTAACGTCAGGTAAGTACAATCTCATCCTGGATGTTGAGTTTAATTGTGGTCAGTCTTGTAAGTTTTCAAAAATGCTAGATATTAAATCCAATAATGCTGAAACCTTTTTTGAAAATTAAATTATATTAAAATGTTTAGAATACTGATAACTAGTAGTTTATTTTCTAAATTACAGAATAGACTTAAAGTAGTAAATCGTAGAGGTGTGCATTTAAATGCTATTCCAAACCGGCCTCGTTTTAAGTTTGATTTAAATAGATTATCTCATTTAGAAAAAAGTTTACCACAAAATTTTATAAATGCGTTACTTTCAGAAAAACCTCTGAAATTTGATGTGAGCAGGAAAAAAATGTTCTAGATAATAATTCGCTTTTGTTACTTTCGTGTCTGATATAGTTGAAATAATATTTACCCTAATATTGTGTTTAGTCTTTTTCTAAATTATTTAAGCTTTTTTTTGAATAGAAATAAGCGTTACCACGCTTTTTAAACTCAAGTTTTCCTTGGATTCTATAATGCATTAAATCACAGCTTTTAATTTTGGTAGTTTTCATAGCGTCTTTGCTTGAA
This sequence comes from Algibacter sp. TI.3.09, assembly GCF_038154905.1. Lineage (NCBI taxonomy): Bacteria > Pseudomonadati > Bacteroidota > Flavobacteriia > Flavobacteriales > Flavobacteriaceae > Algibacter > Algibacter sp. TI.3.09. The sequence continues at coordinate 164,621 of NZ_JBAKAN010000001.1, forward strand.
ACCCATAACTTGTTTTCTTTATTATTAGGCATATTTTTAGTTTTTAATTTAAACAACTGACAAACAGGTGTTTGTGTGGTTTTTTGTGGTTTTCGAAATAAATATTTATCTAAATGGATGAGTTCATCCATTTAGATAAATATAATATATTATCTTGCACTACTAATTAAATTTATATTAAAAATTAATGATTTCAGATCAAGAATCTTATAGGTTTTCGGGGCATGATACGTTTCATTGTAAGGAACAGTGGGTTTTGAAAGGAGCGCAACTAGTTGAAAAAGAAGGTGGTATATGTGTTTTTAGAGGAAATGAAGCTATTCCTTTATTAGGCGTTGGTAAAAATATGGTTAGATCCATTAATCATTGGTTAAGAGCTTTTGGTATATTAAGTAAAGATGATAATGTAAGTGGTTTTGCTAATTTACTATTTCTAGAAGATAAATTAGACCCTTATTTGGAAAATGATGGCTCGTTGTGGTTACTACAATATTATTTGTGCAAAACTAATCATTCATCAATTTTTAAATTAATATTTTCAAGTTATTTTTCAGATAAAGCTACTTTGGATTTTTCTGAATATCAAATTTTTAATTATGTTAATAGACTTCTTATAAAGAAGGGGGTAAAAGAAGTAGCTGAAAAAACTTTTAATTCTGATTTTAAGGTTTTTATTCGAACTTATGTTTCTCCTGCTAAAAATGAAAAAACCGTAGAAGATGATTTTAACGCCCCGTTGCTGAGCTTGAATCTAGTGTCAGATACGGGAAGAAAGAATGCAGCAAACCAAACTATTTATAGGTTAAACAGAGGTGTTCAAGACAGCGTGTCTTGTGAGATTTTCGGGTATTGCATATTAGATGAATTTAAAAATGAAACATCAATTACTTATGATGAAATAAGAAAGAAAATTGGTTCTTATCTGTGTTTATCTAATGAAGGATTAGAAACTCTGATAGATAAGCTTTGTGAAGAAAACAATGAATTCATTTATAAAGATGACGCAGGAGTTAGACAGTTACAAATGAAAAAAAGCTCAGAGAATTTTAAAAATATAATGTTGAAAAGACACTATGACATACAGTAATAATATTTCAACCAATATAGTTAGGGATGAATCTAAGGAAATAGATTACGTAGTAACCCCTAACACTAAGGAAATTTTTGATAGGATTTTTATAAATAATTATGGTGCTAATAAATCGTTTAACTTAATAGGTAACTACGGTACAGGTAAATCAACATTTCTTTGGGCTCTTGAAAAAAATTTAAATAAAGAAAAAATCTTTTTTAATGACCTAACCCCCAAAGAAGATAGTATATTAGATTTTGAATTTATAAAAATAATAGGCGAGAATAATTCTCTTTTAAATGTATTAGGTAAAGAACTTAATCTTAGGGGGGAAGTTGATAATTCTAGAATAATTAGCGCTTTGGAAAAGAGGAGGGTAAAAGCTCTTGCAAGCAAAAAAGGTGTTGTATTAATAATAGATGAGTTTGGTAAATTTTTAGAATATGCTTCAAAGAATAAATCTGCTGATGAATTATTTTTAATTCAGCAAATTTCCGAGTGGGCAAATGATGATTCAAATGACACGTATTTTATTATTACGTTGCATCAAAATTTTTCAAGTTATGGTAATAGCTTGTCTAATCAAGATAAGTTAGAATGGGAGAAAGTTAAAGGACGATTTGTAGATTTAGTTTTTAACGAACCTGTAGAACAACTTATTTATTTTGCCAGTAAAAAACTAAAGGAGTTCTCTATTCCTGTAAAAAATAAATCAGATTTTAAGAACTTATTAAAGCTTATACAGAATTCGAAATTAGTAAGTCACAACAAATTAGTTAATGAAGAATTAAGTGATTCTTTATATCCACTAGATTGGTTGTCATCAAATGTTTTAGTCAATTCTCTTCAGCGTTATGGGCAAAATGAGAGATCTTTATTTTCATTTTTAAATGATGATACAGATTATTCGATTAAGCACTTAAAAGAAAATTTTTATTCTGTTTCTAATGTGTATGATTATTTAGTAAACACATTGTCAACAGAAATTAATAGTTCCGATAATCCTCATAGAGCTCAATGGCTAACTACCTTTAGAGCGTTAGAAAGAGCTGAGTTAGTTTTTGAAGAAGATTACTTAAAGGTTTCAGAAGTAATAAAAACCATAGGATTAGTTAATATTTTCTCTAAGGTAGGGGGGCTTTTCGATAAAAAAATTATAGCTAGATATTTTAAACTAACAAGAGGTTCTGATGTCCTACCTATTTTAGATGAACTGGAAAGAGCAGGTATTATTAGATTTTATAAGCATAGCAATAAAATAAATTTTTTAGAAGGAACAGATTTAGATTTAGAACAAGAATTAATTACTGTTAGTAGAGAAATTAATCCTGATTTTTCTATTGCCAATGAAATTAAAGAGCTCGTAGATCTGCCTGTTATACTCGTTAAAAGATATTCTTTTGAAACGGGGACGAGACGTTTTTTTGAATACCGAATATTTGACTCGTATAATGAAGTTACAGAAGCAGAGGGCGTAATAGATGGTTATATTAACTTGGTTTTTGAAGATTTAAAAGTTTCTGATATTAAAAAGAAATCAAAAGATTCTATTTCTAATATTTTTGTGTTGTATAAGAACTCTTTTCAGATTAGAAACGAGGTTTTAATGATTCTAAAATTTAATAAGCTTTTAGAAAAGCATCAAGACGATAAAAACGCATTAAAACTTTTAAATTCTGAAAGGGAGTTTCATTTGCAACAGCTAGAAAATCTTGTAATTAATAAGTTGTTTAATAATGATAAGAATATCTGGATTAATAATGGTAAAGCTGAGCTTATAGTAAGTAAGCATAAACTTTATGAATGGTTAACGGAGATATGTTACACTATTTACGAAAAAACACCAGTATTTAACAATGAACTTATAAATAAGCAATTTTTAAGCACGCCTATTAGTACAGCTAGAAAATATTTGATAAGAAGTTTATTGGAGAATGTTCACTTAGAAAACTTAGACTTTCCTAATGATAAATTTCCTCCTCAAAAAGCTATTTATATTAGTTTATTAAAGGATTCAGGAATACATCAAGAAAATAAAAAATTAGGTTATTATGAGTTAAAGAAACCAAGTAAAAAGTCTTACTTATATAATCTGTGGCAGGAGTCTGAAGATTTTCTAAAAAGTACTTTGTCCAATAAAAGAAATTTACTTGAATTTTATGAGCTATTGGAGCAAAAACCCTATAAACTCAAAAAAGGCTTTATTGACTTTTGGGTACCGCTCTTTTTGATAGCTAAAAAGGAAGATTATGCTTTGTTTCATTCTAATGGAGGGTTTGTTCCCTTTATAACAGAAGACACAATAGATTTGATCCATAAAAAACCACAAGACTTCTTAGTAAAAAGTTATGATGTTTCAGGGTTAAAGGTTAATTTATTAGAAAGTTACAAGGAGTTAGTTCAAATTGGTGATTCTACTTCTAAAGGAACTCAATCTACTTTTTTATCTATTTTCGGAAACTTTTTAAGGTTTCAAAGAGGATTAAATAACTATACTCTTAAAACCGACAAATTATCTATTAAGGCGATTAAGTTAAGGGAAGCAATTATTACCTCAAGGGACCCTGAGGATGCCTTGTTTAATTTATTTCCTACCGCTTTAGGTTTCCATTCATTAGCAATAAAAGAGGATGTAGAGGTTCTTAATTCATTTACAAACCATATACAAGATGCTATTAGGGAAATACGTAGTGCTTATGATGAATTGCTTAATAGGGTAGAACAGGTTATTATAGAGTCACTTTATTGCTCATCTCGGGAGTTTGAAGTTTATAAAAATGAAATTAACTCTAAGATTAATCAAATTAATCCATCGACTTTAGGTAAAGTTCAAGGTGTTTTTTACAAACGGTTGATGTCTCCTTTAGATGATAGGATAAGCTGGATTAAATCTGTTGCAGATGCAGCCTTAGGAAAAGGTCTTGAAGATCTATTAGACGAAGAAGAACCATTATTAATGGATACAATAAAAGATTTGTCTTTAGGCTTAATAAAAGCTTCAGAAATTCGTAATTTTAATAAAAATTCAAATAAAGGGACATTATACTCTATTCGCTTTTTTGGTGAGACGGGAGAATTTGTTGATAAATCATTAGTTGTAGACACAAATAGCTCCAAAGAATTTATGTCCATCAAGCAAAATATAAGCAAAACAATTAACAAGTTAGATGAAGCTAAAAGGAAAGAGCTTTTAATTGAGCTGCTCTCAAAAGAAATGCATATTTAGTAATGGGAAAAGTAAAACATTTATTAGGTATATCAGGTGGAAAAGATAGTGCAGCACTATCTATTTACATGAGTCAAAAATACCCTGAACTTGATATAGAATATTATACTTGTGATACAGGAAAAGAATTAAAAGAAACTTATGATTTAATAGGTAGACTTAATTCTGTTTTAGGACGAGATATTGAATTATATAAATCTATGGATGAGGATAATTCACCTATGAAAAATCCTTTTGATCACTTTTTAGCAATGTATGGAGGCTACTTACCTTCTGCAACAGCCAGATGGTGTACAAACAAGATGAAATTACAGCCTTTTGAAGCTTATGTAAGTGATGAGCCAACAATTTCTTATGTAGGTATTAGAGGAGATGAAAACAGGGAAGGCTACATTTCTAAAAAAGAAAATATTCAAACTATTTTTCCTTTCAGAAAAAATATTTGGAGTGAAGATGTTATAAAAAAGCTTTTAATCAATTCTAATATCGAAATGGTTAAAGCGTATTATCAAGAATATGCTAATAAAAATATATTGCCTAATGCTTTGCAATATGTTGAACAACTTATTTCTCCAAAGTTCACACAAACACAAAAGCTAAACGCTTTAATGGATGTAGATTTAAAACTGTTTAATAAAGTGGTTTTTGAATTTTTGAAGACTACAGATTACCCAATTGGTAAGTTAGATGAGTTTCCTTTAATTGAAAATGATGAAATTATTGGTTTAGATGATGTTTTTCAGATTCTTGAAGAATCGGGAGTAGGTATTCCAGCTTATTATAAACCAATTGAGTATCAAGTAGAGATTGATGGTGAAATTAAAAAAGGAACATACTCTAGAAGTAGATCTGGTTGTTTTTTCTGTTTTTACCAGCAAAAAATTGAGTGGGTTTGGTTGTTAGAACAGCATCCTGAATTATATGCCAAAGCTATTGAATACGAAAAAGAAGGCTATAGCTGGATGGCAGAACGTTTGGAAGATTTAGAAAAACCTGAACGTGTTGCTTCTATAAAGAAAGAGCATTTTTTAAGAATGAATAGACAAAAGAAAAAATCTAGAACAGGACAATCATGGCAAGACGATATTCTTGAAGCTGAAGGAGAAGGTTGTGCTAGTTGTTTTATTTAATTAAAAATCTATAAATATGTTCAAAATATCTTATAAAGACATAACCTTATTTTCTATCATAGGAGTTATGGCTTTGGTAATTATAAATTTAATTTGGAAAAATAATATTATAGTAACATCTATAACAACTGTGTTAGGCTCAATTTTAGCTAGTGTTATTATTTCTATGATTTATCAAAACAGTCTACATGATTCTTTTCAGACTTATAAGAAAATAGGTATTCGGAATACATTTAAAAATTTTGAAGAAGCTTTTGACGACATCAAGAAGGATATTGGTAAATGTAAAAAAGCAGATATCTTTTTTATGTTTGGTTCATCTTTTATAAATAGTTCATCATCATATATTAAAGATGCATTATCAAATAAAAGTACCAAAGTAAGATTTTTTATTTTTGATGAGAATAATCCTTTTATTGAGGCCTATGGAAGTCAGTGGTCTAAAGATGGCGAAAAATATGACACAGAAGGTATAAAAAAATTAATAAAGGAGAGCTTTGCCAATATTCAAAAAATTTATGAAACTATAGACGAAGAAGAGCGTGGAACATTAGAGATTTACAAAATAAAAGTATCTTCCTTATCTTATTCATTTTATAAAATAGACAATAAATTGTATTATGTTCCTTCAAAACTCACGACTAGTAAGTTGTTTAAACATCCTGTTTTTCTTTTTGAAAAATCAGATGATAGAAGAAACTTGTATAATTCAATTGAAAATGAAATAGACCTTATGATTAATGATCAAGAAATTATAAAAATATACCCAAAATGATTTGTTTTTTAGATTTTGAAACAACCGGAATAGATGTTTTTAAAGATCACCCAATTGAAATTGGTGCTGTATTGGTAAATGATAATTTAGAAATTGTTAAGGAATATCATTCATTTATCAACCCAAATAGAAAAAGAAAATTTAAAATATCAGCGATTAAAACTCACGGGATTGAATCCATAGATCAGTTGAAGAAGTACCCTATATCGATGGATATCTTGTTAAGTTTTTTTGAGGAATTCGGTACAAATTACTGTTTTTCAAGTTGGAATATTTCTTTTGATGTAACATTTTTTAGGAAACTTTGTCATCAAAATAACATGATGACAAAATATAATGAAATAAACTATAGACATTTAGATTTACAGTCAATAATGTCATTTTATTACAAAATAAATAAAATAGGAATAGACAAAAATTCACTAGACAACACTTGTCTTAATTTTAACATAAAAAGGAGCGAGAAACATAATGCTTTAGAGGATGCTAAACTTCTATTTGAGATATATAAAAAAATTATTCCAAATAATTGATTGACTTAAGGCGTTTATAAGACCTATTAACTAAATTTATTCCTTTATGTAAGAATTTATAAATGATATTCACACTCTAATATTACTGTAATATTAGAGTGTGAATATCATTTATAAATTCTTTTTTTTAATAACTTCTGATATGCTTGTTTTCAAACGACTTAATCAAATCATGATTTATTTTTAAATTTTCTATTTTAGAACTAAGCTCTGTTTTACTTTTATTAGCATTCTGGGATTGTTCTTTTTTGACTTAAGCAGGGTTTTGTTTTTTTCCAAACAATAGTATACGTATTCTTTAATAAAACTGAAGCTCTCTTATTTTATAGGTTAAAAAATATACAGAGCAACTAATTTAAGTTCTTTAAAACATATTATCTTTATCAACTACGGTTATAACATAATTTTTATACTCAGGATCTAAATAATGCAATTGATCTCTTACTCTTTGTCGCAAGGCAATGGCAGGTTCCAAACAGTGCTTTATAAAATCTACATCATTTACATCTCTTAAATTAGGAAATAGTAATTTCAAAAAGCCTGAGGCCATTCTCATAATTGCTTTCTTATCTCTTAAATCAGTTGTACCAATAAAATGACTTCTATCTTCAACAAATTTATCAAACTCAACTCGACTCCTTAAAGCATGGAATATTTCACCAATAAAATCCGCTTTAAATCCCATTCCATTAGACAAAGTTGATGTCTTAATTCTAGGTAATTCCCAGCCTTCAATAATACCGTGAATTCGATCTATAAAAGCAGTTTCTTGAAGTATTTGTGGGAGTTCTTTAAATAAGTTCTTTGAATTAATAGGCAAGCCGTTAGAATCCATTTGCACATTAGCAATAAATACAGCTCCAGAATCTGCAGTAGACTCAAATTTACCTTTAGCATATTTACCAGACTCAAGATACGTTTTTAAATTTGAAACTGTGACAGCTGGATTTGTGAATGAAAGACTTTGTGCTTCATCAAAAACAACAGCATCAAATTGTGTTAGTAAACCAGGAACTTTTGAGTTTTCATTATAGAATAAAACTGCTGGCGATATTGACCCTGTAACGAGTCTGCTATATCTTGAAAAATTTCCAAAAACAAATGATTTACCAGTTCCTTTGGGTGCAAGTTCAAAAAGATTCAGTCTTTTTTGGACAAAGGGAAGTAAACGACTCAATAATACCTGTTTAGTTTTATCTTTAGTATAACCTTCGGGATTTAATCCAATAGAATTAATTAAAATGGCAATCCATTCTTCCAAAGAAAACTCAAGTCTTTGAGCTGCAAATTTATCAAAATCGATTTGAGAGGCTTGTAACGGTACAAAATTTTGAAGCCAAACTTCACCTCCTTTATCATCTATTTGGTAGTTGTAAACAGCCGCACCCCAAAGACCACCTTGTAATAATCGTGGAAATTGATCAAGTAATTGTTCTTCTATGAAAGCTTTCTGATTACCTAAACTTGAAGACTCGACGTACGTCTCATTCTTCTTTAGGTCTACTTTTGGACTAATAAATTCTAAAATTGTAACATTATCACCATTTTTCAACTTACTTTTTAAAAGTTCAATATCACTTTTTTTAGGAATATACCTAGATACAAAATCCAATACTTTTTCCTTAACATCATCATCCCATTCTCCCCCTTTTAACTCTCTATCTATTAACCACTCCCCAACAAATACAGGTATACTTTGTTCGTTTAAGCCTGAACTGCTATAAAGGTTTTTGTCGATACTAGCATCTTCAAAAACAGCCAATATTTTTTCTTTTAAATCCTTTTCCATTTTTTTTAATTGAATAAATTGTCTAGATTATCATTTACCGATTTCTTAATCCCTACTTTAACTACTAATGTTTTTCTTTGTTTTTCTCCAAAAAGAGAATAATCTATAACTACATTTAGTTGTGTCTTATGCTCCTTAATCAGAATATTTTTGGGTAGCTTAATATTACCTTCACACATCTTTGATGATAGTGGGTTAAGTTTTTGATTAAATGAAATATTGAAGTTCTGATCTTCTAATATTTGTATACTTTCAATATCAACAACTGCATCATTATCATTTTTAATTATGAATTTAATTTTATCGGTATATCCTAGTCGTAAATCGACGTCTCCGGAAACAATTACCTTAATTGGTAATATTTCATTTTGTGCTACTTCACAAATTAAAAAAGGAACAATGGTTTCTTCAGGTGTAAGGCCACCGTGTCTGTAGCCATAATCAAATCTTCCGAAATATCTATATCCTCTTGCTAAAGCCCAGTCCTTAACATTTCTAGAAACTTCTTTTTTAAGATAATAAATTTCATTCTCATCTAAATGAGCTTTCGATAAAGTTTTTGTTAGTTCTACACATCTTTCTTTTGGATTATCTTTACATGCTTCTAGTAATGAAGAATTTTTTATAGTAAGCCCCTTGGTAAGGCATTTAGTGCTTCCATGATCTGTAGATATTATAAGTTTTATTTTCTTATCTGTACTAGCTTTTATCACATTTGCGATCTGTTTAATCCTAGCATTAAGCAACCGTTTTATTTCGTCTATCCTTCTGGTATCGATATGATTATCTTCTTTATGCATAAATTGATCTATTTCATGCCAATGTAAACAGCAAAGATCAAAATCTGAACTTAAAGCATCTCCAAAATGTTTTATGCTATTTTTAAAAATTACATCCTTAAATTTAAAGGCTCTCTTCAATGACTCCTCTTTATTATTTGTATATCCTTCCGATTGAGGAAAAACACCTCCTAACTGAGTAGGCATGCCAATTTCCGTTATAGTTGGAATAGCTGCGAAATTGTAACTTTCTTGTATCTTATTTACACCATGAGATTTTAAGATAGAATTTAATGTTTCCGTATAAACAGATGGAAAACCATCAATAATTAACCAAATAACACTAGAACCTGATAATTCATCATGAATTTTATTGGTTATATTATAATTAGTTTTAATACCACTTTGAATTATATCAGAATATGAATCAAACAGCCAATCAGAATAAATATTAGCATACTCTTCAACTAATTTTACATCATCATCATTAGGGAATTCATCTAGATAAAATTTAAAAGGAATAAATTTTTGTACTGCCCAATTATGCCACGCATCAATTTTATCAGGTAGAGACATATTGTCAACTAAAGGAGGAGGAGTAAGGTCTGGTTTAATTAATGAATGTATTTTCTCTTCTAATTCGTAGTCTAATATATCTCTATAATTAGAAAAAATAATCTTTTTCTCACTTTTTGTAATAGATTTCACTTGTGATAAGTAAGCTCTAAGAGTTCCTTTATAGTAACCTTCTTCTTTAAAAAACGCTGTAATATCTTCTTGAAAAACGATTTTAAAAAATCTTTCTATTTTTATTTCATATTGCTCTTTAACATCTGTAGCAAACTTTGATTCAGTAAAAAACATTTCTAAATCTCGAGCTGAACATTTTAAATTAGATTGCAAGTAGGCCGTTTCATCATGGCTAAACTCCTTTAATAATGTATTGGAATTTGACATGTAAACTAACTGATTAATAACCTTACAGAAATCTTTATCCCTTTCCTTAATTTTAGAAACTAATGCTCTAATAAAATCTGTTTCACATACTATAATATCTAAATATTTAGACCATTTAATTTGCAAATATTTAGAATCTAAAAATGTTTTTGGTGGATTTATAGCAAAATTTGTAATTTCAAAGAGTACTTCTTTCAAATTTTCGGTATTTAGCAAAAACGATCCAATATACTTATTTACAATTGATTTTTCGGTTGGCTCAATAGTATCATTAATAAGATTAAGAAAGACAATATCTGTTTCTTCTAATTCTTTATCAATTTTAACATTTTTAAATTTATTTTGGAGAATTTTAGATGGCAATATATACTCTAAATCTATCTCGTTTTCAACATCATAAAACCAAGAGCTATAAGGACTAGAATTAACTAATATGACTTTGTATTGCAGATCATCATCACCCATTTTATGATTTAATATCAACTTTCGAGATTCAATAAAAGTTTCATCATCAGTAACAACAAATGCGTCTGAATAAGTTTCTAAATTATATTCATCAATAATTATTTTCATAATATAATCTGATTATTTGCCTTCAATAATATCATTTAACACTTTCCTCATTTGAGTTTCATTTAGCTGAAGCGAATCTTGCAGTATTAAGATTTCCTGTTTTACTTTTGTTTTTGCTTTTTTAAGTTTTTCTGCTTCTGGAAATTTCCATTTAATCAAATTATTGACGCCTTTCTTTAATGAAGTTATAAAAGCTTTTTGTTCTTTATCAGTCCATAGATTTGAATTACTATCAATCTTTAACTCTTCTGAAATCAATGGTATAATATTGCTAAGATTAAAATCATTTGCTGTTTTTTGAGCACTTTCATAGATAATGGTAGAAACCGAATCATTAAATAGCTTACCATCGATTTTATTCTTGTATGCATCGGATTGCTGAATATTACTATGGAGTTTATAACAAAATGATTCTTCATTCGAGGATTTGTCCTTAGTTTTTTCTTCATAAGCTTCTACGAGTTCAAACAAAGGTCTTTTATACTCGTCAAGTATATTTTTCAAATCGGTAAATTTATCGATATAAGAATCCAAAACTGTATCATTCCATTCCTTAAACAGAGGTAAATTAAATAGTTCGGCAGATTCTTCAAATATAAATGTCTCAAAAGTGCTTTCCTCGTCTAAAGATGCTATTAACTTTGAAATGTTAACTTCTGTTTTATTCCAATTTGCAATTTTTGTCCTTTCGGGTAATAGATTAAACCATTTTTTTACTTCAAGATATAGCGAATCTAAATCGCTTATTTTATTATTATCATATAGCCTTCCTAAAGCAATAAAAACTAGTTTTTGCTCTACGGGAGGCTTCCACTGTGTAATTTCATCAATACATTTTCGATATTTTTTTCCTATAACTCCTGCATCACTATTGCTCCAGGATTCCCATTGAGAAGAAATATGTTTAGGTAGGTATTCAATTTTCTCCCATGCTTGAGGAATTGTTTCAAGATAACGTGTTTTTGTAGCAGAAGGGAATAAGATTTGAGAAACCAATAAATTTGTTTCCTCCGAATACTGTTCCACTTGTTTTATAGCTGACATTGAATCCCACCATTCTTTCATAAAATCATCAAACTTAGCTTCAGAATCGCATTCTGCAGCTGATTTTTCTAGAGCTTCACGGGCAATAATTTGAAAGACCTCTAACGGGCTCTTCGTATATTCTTCAATTTGTTTTTTATATTCCTTGAATCTATTAATTAAATTGTACTTCCCATATGAAATATCATCCCAATCCTTCAATGGAGCTTCATTAAGTTTAACTAAATACAACTCAAATGGTTCACTTGTAAAACTATTTTTAATCTCTAACAACCAAGTTTTAATTATAGCACTTTCAAACTTACCACTCTGGTTTGGTGCGGGTAAGCTTTTGAACCATTTAGAAACTACTGGAGTGATTTCGTTTTTTGTTACAATAGTAGTTTCAAAAACTTGTTTTGCTAATTCTCTTATAATATCAGTTTTTAATTCTGCCTCTTTCTCTCCTGGGTATTTTTTAAAATAATCTAACTTTTCTATTAACATATCTACTTCACTCGAGTCTTCGATAAATTCTCGTCCTTTATTAAAAACTAGACTTGGCAGATATTCCTGAAAATACTGCTGACTAAGCCTCTCTTTGTCAGAGTCTTTTATTAGATATTCCTCTTTTAACGCATCAAGAGATTCGTAGAATTTCTGTAAATATATGTCTCCAGAATCTTTAATAATAGTTTTCGATAGCGTGGTTAAAAACTGATTTATACCAATAAACTTTTGAGACACGTCCATCCATGTGTTTACATCTTGTTTATCAAATAATTTTTTTAACTGATTTAAATATCGGAGCTCAGGCCCAGAAATTTCAATTTTTCTAATTAAAAAATCTTGAGGCTTTTTAATTAGTGAATCAATAAGGTCTACAGATAAATTCCGAACAATTTTACTTTTAGAATTAGAAATAGTTATTCTTTCAATATCATATCTAATATAAGCAGTGAGTAATAGCTTTATGATACTTTCTGATAATCCATAAGGTGCTTGTAATAATGAATTTATTATTTCAATAGGATTGACATACGAGCCTGATTTAAGCTTAATTTCAATAAGTTTCCAAGCTTTAAATATTTGCGAATCCTGAGCAGGCATTTTTATTTCCCCATACTGAATATTCTTTTCTCTCTTTTTATCTGATGTTAATTCTATGTTAGTGAAGAAATTTCTGATAATTCTTTTGTGAGCAGCATTATCATTATCATCTCTCAATACTATACGATCTTTATCTGAATTAAAGAGTAAATCTAAAGCTTGCTTACGATCTTTAGCCCCTCTGTTGCCTTCAATGAACCATAAAGCATCATCTTTTATTACGGGTGTTTCGGAAAAAAGAATTTCCATTCTAGAACTAACCCATTGACTAAATTTAGGCTTTGACTTTAATTCAATATCACACTCCTGTTGATAATTCCATTTCCAATTTGAAGGTTCATATAAATCTTTAATTTTAACTTCAAGTTGTCCTCTAACAATTTGAAATTGATCTTGTATATTTTTTAATCTTGCTGGATTTTGTATAATATCAGATCGTTTTGAAGTATTTTCAATTGACTTGTAGCGAAGTGTTTCTGTTATTAAAGAGTCAAATTGAAGAAGATTAACAGGTGAACCAAATATGATGTATGGAGCTAAAAAAGGTTTCTTTAAAACCTTGCTTTTAAGTTCTTCAATCTCATCCTCAGAACTTCCAATAAAATAAAATAAATATCCATTTCCAAAATATTTTGTACCTGACGTATAATATTTCTCTAATTCATCTAAACTAATAATTAAATCACCGATATCATTAATTGATTTAGTGAACAGACTTCTATTACAACCAAATTTATTATTTTGATCCCTTAACAAAAAGATTTCTTTTTCATGAATTCCTTTCCAAATACTCATACATTGTGACAAAGAGAGACTATCTAGTTTTCTTTCCTCTTCATCAATAATTTTTGATAAGGGAGCAGATCCAAAATCTGGAAATTGATAATTTTTATTAGTAGGGTTTAACTCCAATAATTCGTGAGTTGAGACTAAATCATGTAAAAGGTTTATAAATTCACTTTTCCTAGAATTCTCCCAATTCATAGCCCAAAAGAGAGTTTCTTCGTTTGGCTGGATTAAACTATTTTTTAAAATATTAAGTAAAAAAAGATTCTTCATTATCTGCCTATGATAGACATCTTTAACTTTACCAAAAGACTCTTGGTAAGCCTCATAATAAGTCTGAACCATTCCTCCTTTATCTTCCCTTATATTTTTAAGAAAGAAACCTAGTAATAAGTCTGGTGTAAAAAGATTTAATTTATCATCTTCATAAACATGTTTTTCTTCCAAATATATTCTAAAAGCCCCGTCTTTAGTTTCTATAGGACTTAAAAAATTGAACATTGATCTTGTATTCTGTGCAAATTCTGCTGATAACCTTGGAAGAATATACGATGTAAGTGGATGCAACGGGTAAAGATTTTGAAGAATTTTAGACTCTACCCATTCAGTATCTTTATTTGGATAGAGATTAAACTCTTTAATCATTTCAAGATTTTCTTTAAATAAAAGGTTTTCATTTATTTTAGAGAATTCAGTAGGGTTTTCTTTTATAAAAATCGCTCCCATTACTTCCTCTCCTTCAGATTCTGACACCATCAATTGATGTCTTTCAAACCTACCTATAACTTTATTTAAATCCTTTTCCTTACTTGCTCTTAAACTACTAGGATCTTGATGACTTGCTGAAATAAACATGATATTGCTGCTATCTTTCTTGTCTTTTATGTCTTCAATAAATTGTTGTATTGAAAGACCGCTTGCAGAAGAAGAACTATTAATCAGTTTACCAAGCATTTCGCCGAACTCATCATAGACAATAGCAATTCCTCGGAAACCTTGTTTTCTTATAGCTTTAGCCGTATCAGCAAATATTGGAAATGCCGATGTGTGGCTATCTGAAAAAGGGCTTCCGTTTATTTCCTTATAGATTTTTTTAAACTCTTTATATGTGCTTGGATCGTATAAATCAAGCTGTTCGATAAATTGCTTAATACTACTATTTTCAATATGACTCTCTAACTGCTTATAGTTTTGAGGACTTTTTTCCTTCCAATGATTAATAGTTTTTACCGCTTCTTCATAATTAGTTTTAGGCACATAATCAATATTATTTTTCTTTAGCGCAAACTTCAAACCCTCTAGCAAAGAATGATCAAAATCAAGATCACCGTACTCTGGTATTACCATTAGCATTGGCCCAGAATTTTCAATATGATTTTCTAAAGCACCCGAAAGCCCATCATTATAATAGTTCTCCTTGTCCTTAATTTTATCTATAAAACTAGTTTCAATTTTATTATTAGCTAAAATATTAGCTAATATTAATAGTAAATAAGATTTTCCAGTTCCGTAAGAAGAAATTATTAAATGTAGTTTTTTATCCGTGCTCTCAGAACAACTTAGCAATATACTTTTAAGAATATCACGAGAACTTTTATTAGGAAGATAGCCTCTAACCTTTTCTAAATTCCCTTCGGGACTTCTGTAGGAATAATCACGCAATACATTTACCTCAGTAGCAAAAGCATCAGATAATTTTATAACTTTACTTAATTTCATGTGTTACTCTAATTAGTTTAATATTATAGTTCAACAATATTATATCGGTTAAGTTCTTTTGACTCATAAACATCTCTAAAACCACGAAATAAATTTTTTGAATAAAAAAAGAAAAATATAGGCTTCAAAGGCTCTCTTGAAGTTAACAACCTCGCTATTTCGCCCTTAAAACCAGAAGAATTAGAAACAATAAAGGTTTCCAAATTAGCAATGATGGTTGTCCTAACTTTACATTCATCCTCTATTTTATCTAACAACTCCTTTGGTGAGAAAGTGAGAGAATTTGTATGAAATTCAGCACAATCAATAAAGCAAATTTCAGGAATAACTATTTTAAATTGATCTACAATAGGATTGAATAATCCATCACAATATATTAGCCCCGTTCTTTTTCTTGAATTTTCGACAATTGAAATGAAATCACTAATTTTATTCATAATATTTATCTAATAATTTTAAAGCTGCTTCTTGATAAGTGTAAACAATATGCTGCAAGTTTGCTGTTTGTACATATTTAAGTAAACCAAGATCACGTAAGCCATAAATTTGTTCTAATAATGTTTCTTTATCTAAATTGAAAACTTTCCCTATGTTATTTGGTTCTTCTAACAGCTCATCAAATGTTATAGTTGTTCTTCCATTCCGATTATCATACAAGACATAAGCTAACAGTAAGGCATTGACTTTATAAGGGATATCTCTATAGTATTTATCATTCTGAACTCTAAATATATTTAGATTTTTAAAAGCATCCGAATCTAAAAATGAATTCGTTGTGATATTAATTAAACCTTTTACAAAATCATCACCATAGTCAGTTTTTATATCATTTAGAATAGACCAAGAGCGAAAATCTTTTGCTAAATTCTCTTTCGTTTTTGCTTCAGTTGATTCGTTTAGGTGATAATATAAAAATGGATTAGATTCTTTTTCAGTCCAATGGTAAAACAATACCCATAACGTTATTTCATCTTCAAAATATTTATCATTTAAATAAATAATTTTGGCAAGTTCGGTTGGCCTATAAAGCTTATCAAGCAGATTCAGGTGTTTTAAATAAAGTTTTAAATTATCAACTTTATTATTTCCGAATCCAGACTCTAAAAGAAGATCTTTTTTCTTGAAAGTGGGGTTATTGTATATTAGATAAAAAAGTTTGTATAATTCATTTTTATCTAACTTAAACCCTCCGTATTTAGTTATATTTTGCATTTGTACTTTTAGTATTTATTATCCATAATATTGAATGGAATAGTATTTTAAACAATCATTTGATTTTTACCTCATTTTGAATGATTTCAACTAACTCAATAATTTGATTTAAACTAATAGTTTTATCAATAGAGATTCTTAATGACTGGCTACATTCTGCATCAGTAAACCCCATAGCTTTTAACACATGAGAACTTTCGATAATCTGAGAAGTACATGCTGATCCATTACTTAGTGCCAAAAACGGAATTTTAGATATAATTATATCAGAATTTAATTCTGGTACAATAACATCTATGATGTTTGAAGCCCTATAGTATTGATTACCAACGACAAAAGAGTCTTTAATTTTTTTTAATTCTTGAATTAGAAATTTACTTTTTTGTTCAATTACATCTATATTGTGTTTTAACTCATCGCAGGCTATTTCACAAGCTTTACCCAACCCCACTATAAGAGGTGTATTGTAGGTCCCTCCTCTTAAGCCTTTCTCTTGTCCACCTCCATGAATTAAAGGTGTTAATTCTATGTTTTTTCTTTTATAGAGAACACCAATCCCTTTTGGTCCATTTAATTTATGTCCAGAAAAACAAAGCATATCTACATAATCATCTTCAATGTCTACTTTTATTTTTCCAACAGATTGAGTTGCATCACAAAAGAAGGCAATATTATTTTCTCTTGTAAACTCACCTATCTCTTTAATTGGTTGTATTATACCTGTTTCATTATTCACATGCATAATTACAACAAGTGAAGTGTTTTCTTTTACGGAATCCCGTAATTGGTCAAATAAAATGACACCATTTTTATCGACATCTAAATAAGTCACCTCAAAACCTTTAGTCTCCAAATATTCACAAGTAGATAATACCGCCTTGTGTTCTGTCTTCACAGTTATAATATGATTACCCTTATCCGGATTAGACTCAACATAACCTTTTATTGCCATGTTTATCGATTCTGTAGCACCAGATGTGAAAATAATTTCTTTATTATCACAGTTAATAATTTCTGCAACTTGTGTTCTAGCTTCTTCTATTGCTTCATTAGCTAACTTACCAAAACTATGACTACTAGAAGCATTTCCGAAGTACTCGGTAAAGTAGGGGAGCATTTCTTTAAGAACTCTTGGGTCTGTTTTAGTTGTAGATGCTGAGTCTAAATATGTTATTTCGTTTTTCAATTAATATTTTTTGTTTTTGTAAAAATTTACTATTGCTAATGTATCAAATTTGCAATAATCTAGTAAGGTTTGTCTTATTTTTCTTTGCGTTTTTTTTCTTTTTCTGTCTTTTGATATCTAGTTATTAGACAGTATTAAGTCTTTTTGTAAACCTTCTGTTATTTTGGGGAGACTATAAAAAAAGAGCTAATCTTTATTGAATCGATTAGCTCTCTTAATATGTTGAAGACTATACAGTAAAGAAGTGTTTACTCGGTTCTAAATTTTTGTTTTATTGAAATCCTTTGAATTTATTATTGATGATGTTGAAAAAAGTATTAATCAGTAGATAATAGGTGTTTTTATGCTTGATTACTAGAGGGAACAGGTATTGTTAAATATCTAATATTCTTAATTTTATAATATTACAAGTGGATTCTAAAGAATTGTTTATTGGTGTGTTAGGTTGCTCTTTAAAACTTGACTAAGTTTTATTTCCCAGTTAAATTATAAGTGAAGGCGTAAACAATTTATTTGTACTAAGGCAATAGGCTTTTGAGTGTTCAAAAAAGGGGGGCACACTCTTAAATATTGATCTAAAGGATGGGAGGCGTGTTTATAAAACTATTAATGTAATAAAACAGTCAAAGTTGTTTACTTATATTATTACTTTTCTAATGTAGAATTATATTGAGAATTCAGCTGAATTTTCTTTATTTACTTTTTAAAAAGTAGCAAGTTTACAATACCTAAATAGGCTATAAAACTCAGATATATTAAACTTGCTAAGATTTTTATTTAAGAATAAAAGAAATAATTTTTGAGGAGTTTGTTTCTATAGTTTATCTTGTTCTCCCTTAGGTTGACCTCCGAAAATATTAAAACCTATGCCGGCTGATAAGAACATATTGCCATTATACTTCCAATTATATTGACTTTGATTATTTATGTAGTCAACGCCAGTATAAAGTCCTATTTGTATCCCTTTAAAGTTTAAATTTAAGCCTGTAAGACCTGTAAGTATCTGAACGCTTTGATCTTTTCCTTGTTCAATACTTGAATTGGTTGAAGTTAAATCAGTTGAACCAAATCCAAATCCCAGTTGCCAAGTTAAATCCCAGTCGTTTATAAAACTTTCATTAAGTCTGATAGCCAACGCAAAATTAACATTTAGGTCTGTTTCAAAGTTTATCTCTCCATCAGAAGATCGTAATTTGAGAGGTAAGGCGAGCGCTCCAAAGCGTAAAATCTCTTTTCCGTTTGCTGGTTTCGTTCTGTTGGTGTAGTCAGATGATGACATTTTATAGATTTTGTAATTAAGTACTTTTGCACTTGGTGCATTTTCAACTAATCTTTTTACGCTAAATTCAATAAAACCCGCAGTTGTTCCAGTTATTTCATACCTTATATAAGGAATTAAAAAATCAGAATGAGATGTTGTGTCTGCCTTAGAATCAAATGTTTTTACAAAAGTAATTGGTATTGATGCGGATTTTGAAGTAAATAAATCACCTACATTTTGGCTGTAAGAATAACAAAAAGAAAGGATAAATGTAATTAAAAGAACTTTTTTCATAATTATTTGGTTTTAGGTTAGTAATTTATAAGATCTAAAAATCTAAATAAGAATCTTTTATAGAGAATGTCTTATCTTGACTTATCTTTAAGTAGTTTTTTAGTGTTTAAGTGAAAATAATAGCCTTTATTTAATCGTTAATTTGGTTAACGTAATAACAACGAGAATTAATAAATGGCGTGAATCGTTACTAAAATTACCTCGTGCTAATAATATGAAAAAAATAAGGGAGAGTGTGTAATAAGCTTGCTTATAGCTTATTGGGAATTAAATATAAATAAAAAAAATAAATTTTAACTGTTTTTAATCTTTTTTATAAAAAAAATCTAATATTATAAATCCAACTTTAGTGATTTAGTAGAATTATACATTAAATAATAAGGCATCTGGTTGAAACAAATCATTTTCCAAAATTTTATCTTCCTTTTTTTCATTTGAGAAGCGAACCCTTTTTGTTTTTAGTTTCAAAAAACGGAAAATCACTTGAATTAACAAGTTCGAAAAGTATTAAAAGCTTTAAAAGTCTTAACGAAACCGGAGCTTTTGCAAAGATAGACAGAAAGTTATATACTACTTTAATGGATAAAAATAATTCATCCTTATTTATTGAAATTCTACTTGATAAGCATTTTAAAAATAGTAAAGCCAATTTCTGTAATCAAACTTAAGATAGTAAAGAGAATAAAATAGAAAATCAAATTTTAAAAGAAGAAAGAGAAGATTATCAAAATTTAATTATTGGCTTAAAATCAAAACTTAATGATGATGGATATTAAGAGGAAATATTCATAAGAAGTCTTTTATTCAAAAGGACTATTCCTAAAATATATAATTATTCTTGTTGCATTTCTGAAATGAAAATAGAGACATCTGTTAATATACAAATGGTTGACGGTTGTCATATTATTCCTTTTAGTGTTTCAAATGATGATACAATACCAAATGGTTTATCATTATCTCCAAATTTACACAGAGCTTTTGATAGGGGAATTATAACAATTAATGAAGATTACGATACAATATGTAATATTTGCTTTTTCTATTGGGTTTGTAGCAGTTTTGGTGTACAAAAGCTGTACACTTTTATTTTCTTTTAACTGTTGTTTAGTGGATAAATGTACGACAAATATAAATTTTATAAAATAATTATGTTTTGTTGAAATTGATTTGATAAGAAGTATTTCGTCCTTTGCGGAGTAATTTTAAAATATCCATTTCTAATAAATTTTGTAAATCACATGTAGCAGTCTTTTTAGAAGATTTAGCAATAGTAATATAATTTTTAATGGTAGTACCTCCTTCAAACCCTTCAATACCTTCTGCTAACATCCGTTTAATTACTTTTAATTTTCTATCATTTCATTTCGATTTATAGATGTCAAAAAGAATCGTTTTTTTCAACGTAAAATCTATAAGAGCTTCAGATAAATCTAACGCATCTAATATTAGATCAATATAGTATTGCAGTCAATTAGTTATTACATTGTTCCATGTCCAATATCTAAAGATTCATAGATTGCTTTTTTTCTTTTTCAATACTTGTAGAAAGACTAATTAATAAAGGACTATCTATGTTTTTCAAAAGGGCTTCTTTAGCAATCGCTCTTCCAATTCTTCAATTACCATCTTCAAAAGAATGAATGCTTTCAAAATATAAATGAGCAATAGCAGCTCTAATAGCTGCGTGTTTTATCGTTTTTTTTCCATTTTGGTAGGATCTACAGAGACCAAACAATAGTTTATAAAATATAATAAAAACAGCAATTATGAATGATAAAGAAATATTAGGATTAGTAATAGCAGGCTTAGGTTAATTGGTAACCTTGGTAGTAGAAGGATCAATAGAAAAGGAATCGCGCGACCTTAACGCGAAGTAGACATTTAACTTTGCGGAAGCATAATCACAAATAAATAGAGATAAGATGAAAAATAAAATATTAGAATTATTAACAACAGCATTATTAGGGGCAGTAGGTTTATTAGCAGCAGAATTAAAAAAAGATGATAAAGGATCTATAGAGACCAAACAATAATTTATGAAATATAATAAAAACAGCAATTATGAGTGATAAAGCAATATTAGGATTAGTAATAGCAGGCTTAGGTTTATTGGTAACCTTGGTAGTAGAAGGATCAATAGAAAAGGAATCGCGCGACCTTAACGCGAAGTAGACATTTAACTTTGCAGAAGCATAATCACAAATAAAAAGAGATAAGATGAAAAATAAAATATTAGGATTATTAACAACAGCATTAGTAGGGGTAGTAGGTTTATTAGCAGCAGAATTAAAAAAGGATGATAAAGGATCTATAGAGACCAAACAATAATTTATAAAATATAATAAAAATAGGAATTATGAGTGATAAAGGAATATTAGGATTAGTAATAGCAGGCTTAGGTTTATTGGTAACCTTAGTAGAAACATTAAAATAAAATAGATCTTCATTTCATTTAAAAAATAATTTAAAGTAGATGTCTAAATATATTTATAGTTAAAAGGTTTAGCTATAATCATTATATGTATTTTTAATGTTAAAATAATCAATTATGAGTTTGTCTAAAAATAAAAGTCAACTACCACTAACTAAAAAACGAAATATAGTAATTATTATAGCAATCCACAATGTATTAAATAGTCTTAAGTCATCTACGAAAGAGGAACTAAAAAAAGAAGTTAACCTGGATTTAAGAGATTATTCTTTAGATCAAATTAATGATGTTCGTACAATTGAAAAAGGAATTGATACTTTAGAGAAGCTATTAGAAATTAATATTTTGAAAGAAGGTAAGCCTGTCGTATATAAATACAAAACAAGAAATATTAAAATTGCAAAACAATTGTTTTTACATTCTGGTATGGAACATATGGTACTTATGTATGATGTTTTATTGAGTCTTGATGGGCTTTCCTTTAATAAGCTTAATGAAAAGGTATTTCATACTCTAGGAAGTAAAGGTTATTCGAAATTAAAAGAGTTGAATTTTTTTGAAAAGGAAAACGTGATTACCCCTTTAATCCAGTTCGAAAGTCACTCCAAATTTGAAATGGACCAGGGAAAATTATTTCTAGAGTTATTTGACGCTATAAATCAAAAGGAAGTTTTAGATTTAGAGTATAAATATTTCAATGGTGATATTAAAAAGTACAAAGTATCTCCTTATTTATTAAAGCAATTTAACAAAAGGTGGTTTTTGTTTGTTTTTAATCATGAGAAAAAGTCTATAGACTATTTTGGTTTAGCTCGAATTGAATCGCATACAATATTACCGAAAGATAATTTTAAGGAGAAAGAACGTAAGTGTCTTTTTGGAGAAGAAAGTTATTTTTCAGATAAGGTTGGGGTTTCTAAATATGAAAATAGGTATGAGAATTTACCTTCGAAAAAAGCTACTAGTATAAAAATTAGGGTCGAAAAAATGCAGTTTAATTATATCGAAACAAAGCCTATCCATGATTCACAGAAGTGGCATAAGAACGAGGGAGATGATGAATATGAGGTGATTTCAATTGATGTAATTATTAATTTTGAATTAATAGCCATGTTACTTTCTTTTGGTTCTACTATTAAAATTATTGAACCTATTGAACTAAGAGATATCTTAATTGAAAAGTACAAAAAAGCACTTGAGAATTATGAGTGAAAATAGAGAGATAAATTCTTCTCCAAATAAATAAGTTAATGAACATTATTTTCAGAATAATTTTCAAAAAAAATATTTATAACTATGCAGCAAGTCCGTGTAGTTTGATGTTTTGGTTGCATTATAAAGTTTAAAAATTAATAAAAATATAAAGAATATGGCATTTAATCCAGCAGATTTTACAGTAGAAGAACCAAAGTCTATACCAGTAGTTTTATTACTAGATACAAGTTCTAGTATGCAAGGAGAATCGATTATAGCATTGAACAATGCTGTTGAATTAATGATTACAAAGTTTAAGGAAGCAGAAACATTAGAAACATTTATTAAACTTTCAATAATCACTTTTGGTAATGAAGATGTGCAACTTCATACACCGTTAAAAGAAGTCTCTACTATCGAATTTGAGAAATTAAACCCAGGAGGTATGACTCCGATGGGAAAGGCATTAAGAATGGCAAAAGAAATGATTGAAGATAAGGTTATTTTTAAAGGTAGAGATTATCGTCCTGCAGTTATTTTGTTATCAGATGGGGCACCAAATGATGATTGGGAAAAATCATTAGATAATTTCGTAGGTAATGGTAGAAGTTCTAAATGCGATAGGTTAGCTGTGGCAATTGGTGATGATGCAGATAAAGTTGTATTAGAAAAATTCATATCAGGTAATGAGAATTCTCTTTTCCTTGCAGAAGATGCGAGTAAAATAATGGATGTATTTAAAAAAATAACGATGTCAGTTTCTATGAGAACAAAATCGGTGAATAAAAATGCACCAATTAACATAGATGAAAGTTTAAGTAATGGAGACATTGATATTAACGATTTAGATAGTTTTAAATTCGATTAAAATTATTTGAATTGTTTTTATTACAGAATAGTCTTTAATTTATCAGGACTTACAGTAAGATATCTTATCTAAAAATAAGATTAATAAGGAAAGTATATTCAAAATTAGTGGATTCTAATTCAACTTATTTAAAACATATATAAAAGTGAAAATAATTAATGTTTATCTGGATACCTCTGGAAGTATGGATGAAATGGGTAAAGGAAGTGCCCTTTTGTATATAGCGAAATCTATAAAAGATTATTGTAAATTTAAATCAATAGAAACTTGTTTTTATAAGTTAGATAAAACTAAGATTGTAAACATGGAAGGAGTCAAATTTTCTAATGATGTAAAATTAAGTAAAGACAACTTTTTAAGTAATAGTATTTTACTTAGTGATGGGTTATTTGAAATTGAAGGGAAGAAAATATTTGATGTTGCAATAGCTGTGGGGGTTGATGCAGACGAACTCAATTTAAATAAATTTTCTAGTAAATTATTTACTAGCGATAATGTAATTAAGGCTTTAGAATATTTGTTGTTTAATAATGACTTATTAGGAAAATCACTAAATAAAGATGAAGATGAGTGGTAAGGAATGGAGTGGTTGGGGAGTTTCAGGAATAGGTCCTCTTCATGTAAAAGAAAGCATACCTAATCAAGACTCTTATATTGTGAAAAAATATTCTTGGGGTATAGTTGGAGTTGTGTGTGATGGTTTGGGTAGTAAAAAGCAATCTCATATAGGGTCATCAGCATTGGTAAAAGCTGTAACAAAAACAGCTGTACTCTTCGATTTTAATTCAGACATCAAACTATTTGAACCATTATTGAAATCATTATGGAATATAAATATATACCCATATAACCAAGAAGAAACGGCAACAACGCTTTTATTCGCAATAATAAAAGATGAAAAAATATATACAGGTAGAGTTGGGGATGGCGTAATTGCGTTATTAGGAAAAAATAATATTATTGTAGAAGAAGATAAAGATATGTTTACTAATTACACGACTCCATTTGGTAGGGATTTAAAAATAGAATGGTGTATCTATAAGGAAAAAGATGTTGATTCTATAGTTATGTGTAGTGATGGTATTTCTGAGGATATTAAAAAAGAGAACCTTTTGCCCTTTTTTAATAATTATTTGGAAGCATATAAAAATACACCTTCAAGAAAAAGAAATTACGAAGTTAAGCAATGGTTAAAGAATTGGCCAGTTAAAGGTCATACAGATGACAAAACTATTGTATCACTTTTCAAAAAATAAGTAATGGGGAAGATTATAAAGAAAATAGATGAATTTGATAATATCCATTATATAGAAACTGATAATGAACTTGGGCGTGGAGGTCAAGGAGTTGTATATAAAACTAAAAATGCAGACACTGTTATAAAAATTGCTTTAGATAACGAGTTACCGATTAAAGACCCAACACAGATAAAGTCTTTTCACAAAAAAATTAAAAAGTTAATTTTTAAGCCTCTTCCTATTGATATTAATATTGCAAGACCTGTAACTGTTCTAAAAGATGAGGCAGGTTATGTAATGCAACTATTAAATGGTATGGAGCCGTTTTCTAGATTGCTTCCTCAAGAATTAAAAAAAGAAGAAGCTGCTAATATGGAAATTCCTGTTTTTTTAGAGGAATTATCAAAAAGAGATAAAAGAGCTGCTCTTTATTTTACTCACTATAATAAAAGTGGAGGTCTAAGAAAAAGGTTGTATACCTTATCTAGACTTGCAATAGTACTAAATAGATTACACACAAGAGGTTTAGTGTATTTTGATATATCACACAATAATGTTTTTATTAATAAAGACGATATACCATTAGTCTATCTAATAGATGCTGATAATATTGAATATGAATCAATAAATAAACAAACGGTTTATACTCCTAATTTTGAGGTTCCGGAACTAATGCAAAATAGTCCTAACTCAACATATAGTGATATATATGCTTTTGGAATATTAAGTTTTTTAACGCTAACAACTAAGCATCCTTTTGATGGTGAAGGTTTAGAAGAAGAAGATTGGGATACTGAAGCTGCTATAAAAAAAGAGAAATGGGAATTACCATGGATAGAAGATAGTAATGATGATTCTAATAAAAGTAAAGCTGGTTTAAGAGGTCACTTAACGATAACTAAAGAACTAAATATTCTTTTTCATAAACTTTTTGAAGGAGGGAAGTTCGATAAATATCAAAGACCAACCTTACCTTTATGGATAGAGTTACTGGAAAAGGCTGCATGTAAAACAATTAAATGCAGTTCTTGTAATATGAGTTATTATAATGATGTTTTTGATAAATGCCCATATTGTGAATCTGAGAAACCTAAGCGTTTGATAGTAAAATCATACTACTATATAGATGGTAAAAAACAAGAAGAGCGGTGGGAATATGTAAGAGAGATTTTAGAAGGAACAAAAATAATTGAAGTACCAAACTACCTTTTTAAATCATTTGATATACTTAAAGTAGATGATGTTTTTTTAGAAATTAAATTCTCTAGACAAACAAGGATAGAGTTATCATTTAATAAAACAGGTGATGAAAAAATATTTTTTGAATCAGAAACATCGAAGCCTATTTTTAATAAGAAATCAATAAGAGATGAAGAATTAAAAAAAGGAATATCAATAGTAACCTTTAGTGATATAAAAACATTAGTGGAAATTAAAATAGAATTATGATTTTAGATACATTAAAAACAAATACTACTTTTATAGTTGAAGCTAAAAATTTAAGTCAAGAAAAAATTCCGGCTAACGGATTATTAGGGTTTCTAAGGCATAACGATATAAATTATGAAATATTTATAGAAAAAAAACTATATGATATTGAAATACTAGATAAAAATAAATTAGATAATATTGACGGCTTTTTTTTAAACAGAAATTATACAGCAATCATTAATATTATAGAATCTCTTAGAGATGATGTTTTTACTTTAGAAATTATCTTTTTTGCTTATCCTATAATAGAAATTTTTGAACCTTTTTTTATTTCTCTAGGTGAAAAAAATATAAAAACAGCAAAGGATATAGGGCTAATCTCAAAAAAAGATAATATTGATAGTCTTTCAGAAAAAATAAAAGAAATAGTGTCTTTTAATATAAATGGAGAGAGTTACTTTCTTACTTCTACTGCCATTTCTAGTCAACAAGAAATTTTTGAAGAAGATTTAAATAATATTAGAGAAAAGATAGAACAGATAGAAGAAGATAAAGATGAGGAACTTAAAGAAGATTATAAAAAAAGACATATACTCGCTATAGAAAAAATTAATGCAGATAAAAAAGCTTTAGCTTTTACTGTTCATGGTGAAAATATTAATGTAGCTGTTAAAAAGGAGTTTGCTCAGAATGGTTACAAGTTTACCGCAACAAAATTAAAAAGATTTATAAAACGAAAGCCAAATGATTCTCTTAGATTAATAAAAGGGAACATCGAATTTAAAAATGGATTAGTAAGTGCTAAAATAGCAGATGATTTAGGTGATATTGTAGAAAAAGAAGGTAGTTATTTAAATACTTGGGATAAATATGTAAATGAAGAAGGTAAGTTATTAATAGATAAAGCAAAAAGCATTGGGGTTATAGAGTTTATAGGTACTCCAGAACTAATTGCGGGTGGTTATAATTTAAAAATAAATAATTTTCCAGAGCTAAAAGAAATATTAGTTGTTGGTGATTACTTAAGTATGGTAGCTACAGTACCAAGTTATATTACAGATAATTTAAGCTGGTTAGAATACATTGCTCAAAAAGAAATACAAGAAAGTATTAATATACAAAAAGACAACGTTGATTCTTTTGAAGTTACGCATATAGATAACGAATTTATAACCATAAAAACAGATAATAATTATGATTTCGCATCAAAAAAAATTGTCTTATCTATTTATGGAGATGAAGTACAACTAGAGAGAAAATTTAAAGCAAGAAAAAGGCTGTTAGAAGGTAAAAGTGCTAATCCTCTTTTAGGGCTATTAATAGAGGATACAGATAAATTTAAGCAATATATGAAAACTTCTAAGAAAAAGGTTTTAGAACCTTTGACGGAAGTTGTTAAAAATAAAATATTTTCGAAAAACCCACCCACAGAAAACCAAATAGATGCAATTGATATGGCATTAAACACGCCGGATATTGCAATAATACAAGGGCCACCAGGAACAGGTAAAACAACCGTTTTAGCTGCAATTATAGAAAGATTAAACGATGTTTCTGATAAAGAAAATATTAGAGGGCAGGTATTAGTGGCAGGTTTTCAGCATGATGCTGTAGAGAATATTATACAGCGTTTGGATATTAATGGAATTCCTACGCCTAAATTTGGTAAAAAATCAACAAGCACTGTAGATATAAGCTCTTATGAGAGGGTTATGGAGTGGAGTAACGATATAGCTTCAAATTTAACAAAACCACTCACTAAATTAACTAATTATAATAAAATTAATAAGTTAAATAAGAGTTTTGAAGTTTATTTAAAAACACCGTCAAAAACAAGAACTATTGAGTTGCTAAATTTTATAGTTTATGAGTTAAGTGCATTTTTAAAAGAAGATATTGTAGCTGATGCACAAAACTTATTAAAGAGTTTGAGCATTAAACAAATAGATAATGTAAAGGAATTACAACAAATTTATTCATTAAGAACTACAGCTGTTGGTTTTATGGATGATGGGGTAGAAAGAAATTTAGATTTAAAAGTTTCTAATATCGGTAAATTATTAAGAGATGACGAGAAAGGTATTTTAAACTATAATAACTTAAATGATTTAGAGAACTATCTTCCTAAACTTCAAAAATTAAAATATAATTTAATAGATAGGTTTTATCCAAAGCCTATTTTTAAAGCAGAAAAACCTAATTCTGATATTATAAACCTTAAAGATAGGGTTGAAAGCCAGTTATCTAATAGTTTAAGTACAAAAGATAGAATAAATGTGGTACTAGCTAACTATATAAACGAGTTAGAATCAAATCCTTTTGGGTTAAAATCGATGATAGAAGAGTATAGTTATGTTTTTTCGTCAACAACAGGACAATCATCCAAAGCTTCATATGAAAAAGGAGGAAGAGATAATGAAGACGTTGTATTTGATACACTTATTATTGATGAAGCAGCAAGAGTAGCTCCTATGGATTTGCTTTTAGCAATGGTATTGGCAAAAAAAAGAATAATTCTAGTAGGAGATCATAGGCAACTTCCGCATATGGTTGACGATAAAATTATTAAAAGTGCTAATTTAAATGAGAATGATTTTATCAAGGAGAGTATGTTTGGCTACCTAAAATTAAGAGCCAAAAAATTAAAAGAACATGATAATATAACAAGAGAAATAACATTAGAAAATCAATTTCGTACACATCCATTATTAGGAAAGTTTATAAGTGATAATTTTTATTTGCACTATGGTGAAGCATTTAAATCTCCTAGGGTTGAACAAGATTTTCATCAAAACCTAAAAGGAATTGAAAATATACCAGCAGTTTGGATTGATGTTCCAAATGATAATAATAAAGGCAAAGAAAAAAGAGGAGAGAAGAGCAGAAGTTGGAGTAGAGAAAGTGAAGTTGAGGCAATAATAGAATATTTAGGGAAATGGATATTGTCTAAGCAAGGTAAATATTTAACCTTTGGGGTTATTACTTTTTATGGAGATCAGGTAAAGGAATTAGAGAGAAAAATATATAGAACAGACGGAAAAGGAACGTTTTCTATAGAAGAACAAAACTTTTTTAAAGAAAGATTAAAAATTGGAACTGTTGATTCATTCCAGTTTAAAGAAAGATTAAAAATTGGAACTGTTGATTCATTCCAGGGTATGGAGTTTGATATTGTTTTTTTATCTGTTGTTAGAAGTTTAAGTTTAAAGAGCCTAGGAAAAGCTAAATCTCCATTTGGCCATTTAGCATCAAAAAACAGACTTTGTGTAAGTATGAGTAGGCAAGAAAAGAGTTTAATAGTAGTAGGAGATAAAGAGTTTTTTGAAAGTGAAAGAGCGAAATCAGAAGTTAAAGAGTTAAACAATTTTTTACAGGTCTGTATAAATAAGGGTAAAGTTTTATGAAAATAATTAGTTTAGAAAAGTTTGATAAGAACGAAGTAGTGTATGCTTTAAAGAAAGACTTATTAATAGCTTGTTATACATACCAAATTCCTATAGAAACTTCAAGAAATAAAGAGTTGAATTTTATAGAAAAAACGGTATTAAAACTTATTCAATTAGACGATAGTTTAAAACACGATACTATAAGACTCTCTAATCGATTAGGTTTTTTTAGTGATAATGAAGCGGATGATAAAACTAAGATTGTAAGTCTTATTTTGAAAAAACTTAAAGATTTACGAATTGATAGTATAGAAAATGATGATGAAAAAACAGAGGTTAAGGTCTATCAATTTTATCAAGAGGCTTACACAGGTAAATTATTACCTATAATAACCGAAGAACAAAATACGTATTCGTTTCCTACAAACGAATATAATTTTAATGAAAATTTTAATTATAAAGAAGTTTCTTTTAAGGCAGGAATAGATGCTAAAAGGAAAACAAAGGCAGTTTTAGTTAAAGACTTTAATTCAGAAAATGATATTAAAAAACCTACTAAGTTACAGATAGTAGAAACCATATTTAAACATAATCAAAGTAAATATAAGGGAAGTCATAAGATAGATGTTAAGCAATTTAATATTGATTTATTAAAGCCTGAGTTATTGTATTTACATACAAAGCTTTATATACTTAAAGATAATATAGATTCGTTTGTGATAACTAATGGATTTACTAATGACTTTTCTACTGTATTACGAAAATTATTTAGTGAACGACATTCAACATTATTACCCTTATTAAGAAAAAATATAAGAGTTGATACTGATAATAGGCAAGATAAAGTTGAAGTACCTTTTGAAAAGAGTATAATAAGATATAAGATTGAAAAAAAGTTAATTGTAACCATAGAAAAGGAAACCTTAACGATTAATAATACACATACAAATAAAGAGACTATTAAAGCTTCTAAAAGTGGTTTAATAGCGTCATTGTACGATCTTATTGAATTATTATTTAAACGCCTATCTAAAGATGATTCAGATAGCGATAGTTTAAAAAAAAGAGAGTTGTTGGAAAATATAGCAAAGGATATTGGTTTTGAAATTAATGATAAATACCTACATATATTAAAAGTACACAGTGGTGATAATCTACAAAAGTATCTAGCAAAGTCTTTACTGTATAAAAAAAAGGAATTATATGATATTGCCTCAAACTACCCAGATTTTCTTTTTGTGTTAAGTAAGTTACTTAAACTAAGAAACGGAGTTAAACATTCCGAAAAAGATAAAGCATTAGAAAATGTAGACATCTTAGAGTTAGATGAGTATAAGGTAATGACTTATTATTTAGTAACAATTATTTTAAAAATCAAAAATAAAAACATAGAACATAAGAATCTAGATACTTATAATATAGAGCTTAAACAAAATGCATTATTAAATTTAGAAGAAGAACTTCATTTTGACATAGTTTGTAAGTTACCTGAAGAGATAAAGAAAAACTTAGTTAATGTTAATTACTTTTTGAGTTTAGATTTTGAGTCAAATAAGTACACTATTGTAAAAGAGGTAATTAATAATCTTTATTCTTCTTTTGAATTTATACTTAAAAAGGTTGTGAATACCTTGGATATAGTAAAGGAAGCTATACCAGCAAAAGAGGATTTATTAGCTAAGGTTAGAGAGAGAAATGAATTGAATGAAAGTTTATATAGGGTAAGTCCAAAAATGATAGAGAATGCTTTTAATAAGAAACCTGCTAGTTTAGGTGCTTATATGCTCGTTTATCTTTATTATAAAAGTAACACAGAAAATGCACCTAAAAATGAATATGTTAGTTTAATAGAGATTGTGTTAGCTAAGCGAGGCCATAGTTCACCAACTGATGAAGATTTACAAAATACAAACTTAAAAGAGTTACAAAACTTAAAAGAATTAAGCTTTAAACACATAGAAATATTAATAGCAGAATTATAAAATATAAGATATAAAATAAGTATGAATATAAATGATTTTGTAAAGAAGCATCAATTAGATAGAAAGGGCGTTATAAGTGTTGCTAAAAAATTGGGCATTAAAGGTGCTGTTTATCTTAAAGATGATCAAAATAGAATTTTAGCAGAAGTAAAGAAATATGAAGCTCAAATAGATACAACATCAAGCAAAAAAGAGTTTATGAATTCAGATTTAGAAAAAAGGAACAAAGAATTAGATCAAAGAGAAAATAAAATAGCAGAGAATGAAAAAATATTAAAGCAGTTTCATGAAAAGATTTTACAAGAGAAAAACGATTTAGCCAAAGAGAAATTAAAATTTGAATCATATAAGAAAAGTGAGACTAATGCTTTGAAAATAAAGTTGTCTGGTGATGAATTAAACCATACCAATAATCTTGAAAGCCTGAAAATAAAAACACTTAATAACTTAAACGATGACTTTATTACTACTACTAAGGTAGAATATGATAAAATTAAAACAAAGTTAGATGATGTTATTCAGAGAGAACGAAAACTTCATGAATGGCAACAAGAAATAGATACAACCAAAACAAAACTAGAATCTGAAAAAACACTATTTGAATCTCAAAAAGAGAAGTTGTTAAGTGAACATAAACAATTGCTTCAGAATCAAAAAGTAATATTTAATAATGACCAAGAAAAAGAAAAAGTAAAAATTATTGAAGAGGCAAATCAAAAAATAAAAGAGCTATATAAAGATAAAGAACAGGAGATAAATAAAAAAACAGAAAGCCTAAAAGAATTAGAGGAAAAGTTGAAAAATAAAAAAGCAACGCTATCTGCTAAAGAAAAATCTTTAGAATCAAAAGGTGACGAAATTTATATTAAAGAAAAAGATAGGGTAAATGAAGAGTTAAGGAACCTTCAAGCTAAGGTTGATGGTTTTGAAAACGCTAATCACCAGTTAAGAGAAGAGTTGTCTAATGCCCAAGAAGAATTAGATGCTTGTAAAAAATATAAAGGTAGAAATTTACCATTGGAGTTAGATGAAAAGCAAAAAGAACTAGATAGAACTAAAAAATCACTAGCTGATTACATTGAACAAAAAAATGATTTAGCGACAGAAAAAGAAGCAAATGCACGTTCATACGAACAAGAGAAAGATGTTTTGTTGAATGATAAAGAACAATTATTAAGTGAAGTTTTAGAAGTGACAGTTTTAAAGAATGAAAAAGCGCTATTAGAAGACAAAGTTAAGTCTAGTGAAAATCATTTAGAATTTTTACAAGGTGAAAATAAAGACTTAAACGATAGATTAAACGCTATTTATTCAGACGGAACAGAGATTGAAGAACGAATTAAAGATCTTAAGCAAAAACCATACAGAGAGATTAAATTAGATACTGAAATTAAAATAACTGATGAAATTAAGTATTTAGATGGAATACAAAAAAACATGAAGGATTATGGGTTAGAATACCCTAAAAGACTCTTATATGCGTTTCATACCGCATTAAAAAGTGCAGACTTCTCTCCATTAACAGTATTGTCAGGTGTAAGTGGAACAGGTAAATCAGAGCTACCTAAACTATATTCTCATTTTGGAGGTTTTAATTTTTTAGCAGAGGCGGTTCAACCTACCTGGGACTCTCCATCTTCTATGTTAGGCTTTTATAATACAATTGATAGAAAATTTGATTCAACAAATATTCTAAAATTTTTAGTGCAAACTTCACAGAGTAAAACTGAGAATCCTTTTGGGTTAAAAGAAAGTATGAATATGATTCTTTTAGATGAGATGAACTTGGCACATATAGAGCTTTATTTTGCAGAGTTTTTAAGTAAATTTGAACTTAGAAGAGGTAGCAAAGGCGTTAATTTAGATGTTCAATTGGGAACAGGTATGAATTACGGATTACCATTAGATAACAATGTCTTATGGCTAGGTACTATGAATGAAGATGAAACCACAAAATCGCTTTCAGATAAGGTATTAGACAGAGCTTTCTCTATTAATTTTCCAAGACCAATAGATTTAAAAAGTAGAACGAAACTTAAATCTCTTGAAGAGATAAAGCAATTTGAATATCTAAACAAGAATACATGGGATGGTTGGATACAGAAAGAGTCTCTTTTTATTGGTGATAAAACGGAAATATTAAAAAATTATCATGCTATAGCAAATAAAATAAATGAAGAGTTAGCTCCAACCGGAAGAGCTATTGGTCATAGAGTTTGGCAATCTATGGAATTTTATATGAGTAATCATCCTTTAGTTATTCAAAATATAGATAATGAACAGGAATTAAATAAAAATGTAAAGCTAGCGTTTGAAGAGCAGTTAGTACAAAAAATAATGCCCAAACTAAGAGGTATTGAAGTGCATGGAAAAGAGAAAGATGCACTTGTAAATATTAAAGATATCTTAAATCAAAAGAAATTTAATATAGTAGAAGATTTTGATTTATCTATGGATAACCCTTACGGGCAATTTATATGGAATAGTGCCAATTACCTAAAAGAGGATTAATATGGAATTTTTAAAACTATATGATAAAGAGAATGAGAACATTCTTCATAACATGAGTTGGTTAAATAAGAATTCTTTTTTTGATAAAAGTATTGGCACTTTTGAAGTCACTGACCTGTTTAAATTTTTAGAAAACATTAATAAGTTTGATTACCATAAGGATCTTATTTATGATGATATTTATTATATCCTTGAATACACTCAAGGTAGTATCTTGTATCTAATAAATAATATCAATAAAGAGATTAGAAGAGAGCATAGAGTTCTTCCGTTAGCTCAAGCTAAAGAGTTTGATAAAAAGAGTATTATTTGGTTAAGTAAACAAGATGGTCGAACAATAAAAGAAAAATTAAAAAGCAATAAGATTAAAACTGTAAAAAGATATAGAGATGTAGACACTTATGAAAATAGGATTTTTAAAATTCTATTAAAAAGAATAGTTTTAATTGAGGATGTAAGAAAGGGGTTTCAAAGTAATGACTATTTGGTCAATAAAATTAAGCAATGGTTAAGAAGTGAGGATGCCAAAAGTATAAATGAATATGGAAATATCATCTTTAATAATTTATTGTTACATCATCCTCACTACAGTAAAGTTTTCAAAAGTTATAAATGGTTAAATAGGTTAGATGAAAAAGTAAATACATACATAAATACCTATCCAAATCAGATTTCATCTATTTTAAACCTTACAGTTTTGTCTAAATTACAATTCAAAACTGATGAATTTGTTTTGCCAAAAGCTTTAATAGTTGACTATTCTAATTTTCAATTACAATATGACAACCCCTTATTATTTAAAAAAAATAAATTGATTGGTAGCCAAAACAGAGATTTAAGCAAAGCTATAAATGATTTGATTTGTAAACAAAACAGGGGTCTGATATTAAAAAATATTGATAAATCAGCTGATACTATCATAAGTAAACTAAAAATAGAAGAAAAGCAAAATAGAAACTTCGTTAATGATAATAGAGCAGTGGAGGATGCTGTTTTTATTGATATGTTTAGGTTGTTTCCAGTTGTAAGATTTAATAATAAAACAATCTCATACCCAATTTTCTTAAAACAAAAAATCGGAAATGATATTGTGAATGCCAACAATACAAAGATTATAGATTTAAATCATTGCATTTTTACTCTCCCTGAGTTGTTGAAAACATACGATACAGATATCTTAAAACTGTTTATGAATGATTTATTAGGCTATATAAATACAAAACAACTTAACTACATAATTCCTGATTATGTTAACATATTTGAGTTTGCAAAAATAAAGAAGAGTATTAATAGTTACTTCCCTAGTAATAGAAATGTACCCAAAAGTATTTTAACAGGTTTAGAATATCTTTTTCAGAAAAGAGTAAAAAAGGATGATACTCTTATATCTATTCAAAAAGATCATAATAATGATGTATATGTAACTCCATTACTTGTAAAATTTGACAAAAAGCTAAAGTCTATTACGGGTGGTTTTTTTCTAGAAAAACATCCAACAAAAAGAATAGAAGGTGACTATGATATATTAGATGAATTAAACAAATCATTTGATAGAAATCTATCTTCTAGCTTAATAAATAAGTTTTTACAAGATGGTATAAAAGGTATTAAAGAGAAAAATATATATTTCTATTATAATGGTAAGGCTATATGTTTAAATAATGAAAAAAGTGTTAACAATAGAGTAAATAGTCCACAGAAATTTAGAAACTTGTTTAACAATAAACACTTGTTTAAAATTAAAAAATCATTTAGGTCTGAAGTCATAGATGTTAAAGATAATTATGAGGATAATGAGAGTAACCTTCATAATTTTGAAAGATTATTAGATTATGAAAAGCAAGGTTATACTCTATGGAAAGAACATTTACCAAGATTAGCGATGCAATTACCTATAAATGGTTATATGGATGAATTTGTTTTTGTTGATGATAGTAGTGAAGTTACTAATAGTAATATAAAAATTGAAAATCATTTTATAATTCCTGCAGATACAAAGGAACTCTCTTTTCCATTAATTTTCGGTGATAAAAACATCAATTATGAGGCATATATTTCATCTAACGAGTTACCAGTAAAAGAAGATTTAGAGTGTGAATTAAAACTTATATACAACTATGAAGCAGAATCTCCTTATGAATTGACATTTAGAGCTATTAACAACTCTATTTTCCCACTAAAAGTTAAGTGGAAAGAGATTAAGGAGAAAGCGTTTGATAACTTACCAGTTCCTGATTTTCCTGATCGCAAAAATTGGACTGATTTTACTAAATACCCTAAAGAAGATGGGAAGAGTTATTCTGACCTTTTGAATTGGTGTAGTTCTACATTGGAAATATTAAAGAAATTCGATGACCAATGTGAAGGGGGCTTTATTCGTAGAAATAATGATTATTATTGTTATGTTGATGTAAAAGGGGCTGAAGTTTTATGTCATAAATCTGATTTTATAGAGAAAATAGACTTTATTGATTCAAATAAAGGAGATGCTATATACTTATCTATAAAAAAAGACGGAAAAGGTAAATTATCTGGAAAAGATATAAGTTTAAGACGAACAATAGATAGTGTAAAAATTAAAATATTTAATATTCGTTTTCCTGTATTAACAATTTGGAACAATAGCAATTCTCTTTCTGAATCCGGTGTTCCTAATGATTTTAGAAATGCTTTATTTGAGGGGGTACAAAATGCAATTTCGATACTGGAATCTGAAGATATGCCAGATTCACTTAAAGATGAACTTTTCTTTTTCTTAAGTTGCCTTCATAAAGATTCTCCAGAATATGTTAGTAAACGACTTAGTAAAGTAATCAAAAATATTCCTTTATTTAAAAAGTATTACAGAAATATAGCATTTGCTATTGGCGATGCAGAGTTGGAATGGCAAAAGGATCTATTAAATAAGGTTTTAAATTCTATTAATAATAAAGATCTCACGTCTATTACTTTAGATGTATTATCAATTGCTCTTTGGCGGTCCGAAGAATTAATTAATAAACTTAAGAAGAGTGAAATTAAAAATATAAGAAACAAGTTATATGATAATTTAAAAATTGATATAACCAAGGTAGAAGATAATAGAAAAAGTAAATCCTATCAATTAACATTAAGTATGCATTTGGAATTATTGTTAGCTCTTTTAAGGATTCGAGGGAACAATGATAAACAGTTTATGAAAATATTGTCTCCCAATGAAAAAAGAACTCAAGAATATGTCAAACTAATTGATGGCATAACAAAAGTTGTTATTGAAAAAAATATTAATCTCACATCAAGAATCGAACTTCAAATTGAGAAGCCTAAAAGTTTTAATAAAACACCAGATCTGCTCTATGCTTTAAGAACTTATCTTACAGGAGATAGTGGTGCGGCAAATAGTATTCGAGTATTAGGAGTAAGTGATGATTAAATAAAGACCTTTTAAACCTAGAAGCTATGGGTAGTGGGGGAAATAAAAACATTTTTAATATATTATAAACTTATTGTAAAAAAAAAAGTGTTTAAATGGCTGTCTTTTTATTAAAACTTAAACATTTAAAAAGAAAAATTTATGAGAAAAATATTATTAACTTGGTATGGAATAACAGATTTAACGGCTTCTTTTCAATCCAACTTAGGAAATGGACCTATTTTAGGAGCATTAAAATCTGATGAATATACAGATATATTGATTTTAGGTTATACAAATCCTAATAAAAAAAATATAGAGAAAGAATCTTTTGATGTAGATAAAGAGAGAATTAAAAAAGCTTTTAATTTAAAAAAAGATTCTAATTTAATTTCCAACTTAATTTATGATTATGCAAATACAGATTTTTCTCATAAGCATTTTATCTTATGGTTAAGAGAGCAGCTTAAAATAGCATCCTTAAGGACTAAGGTTAATTTTCGTCCGGTAAAATTAACTCATCTTAATGATACTGAGGGTATTTATAATACATCAATAAAAGCGTTAGATAATATAGTTTCTATAGAAAAAGAAGCTGAAGTTTGGCTCTATTTAAGCCCTGGAACTCCTATAATGGCTTTTGTTTGGGCTTTTGTTTCTATGCGATACCCAAACACTAAAATCAAGTTATTAGCTTCTTCAAAGTCAGGTGTTCCGCCAGAAAAAATAGATCTTCCAAAAGAATGGTTAGAATTACATGGTAAACAGATTAATAATGAAACAGATTATGATAGTTTTGATGTTGTTTTTCATTTATTAGGTGAGCAAAAAATGCCAAGTTTATTAGGTATCAGACAGTTTGATTGTAAAGAGCATGTATTTGTAAATACCAAAAGATATTCTGCAGGTGGATTAACCTTGTTTATTGAAGGTGATAACTCTTTAGAAATAAATATAAATCCATTCAACCCAGAGGATGTTATGGAAAAAATATTAAATGTTATTTCAAAGAAGCCAATTTATACTCGAATTGGATTTAATTTAACAGGCGGTACTAAGTTAATGTATGCAGGAGCATTAGCCGCTTGTAGAAAGATTAATGGTATACCTTTTTATTTTGATATTGGTAATAAAGAAGTTGTATACTTAGATAATTTCAAAAAAAGAGTTCCTATTAAAGAGATTGAGAATGTAGAAACATTTATTAAACTAAATAGTAACTATCTAAGAATATCTAATAAAGGTGATAGTTCGGATTTTAATGATAGAATAGAATTAACAAAGATCCTTTGGATAGAGAGAAGTCAAATATCTAAATTATATAAAGAAATTGTAAAATATAATAAACAAAGTGGAACACCTTTTAAGTTATCAAATAATAAAATTTATGTAGAATTAACAAAAGAAAATACGGCAAAAATTACAATTAATAATAAATCGTTTAAGTTTTTAAATTGTCCAGATTTCGCAAAATATTTAACAGGAGGTTGGTTCGAAGAATATGTCTACTATAGGCTAAATCGACTTAAGGAAAAAGGTATAATAAAAGATATTCGTATTAATTTTGAAGTTTCTTATAAAGAAAATAATGAAAAACAAGTTGTAGGTCAACAAAGAAGTTTTTCTGAAAGTGCCTATCAAGAATTTGATATTATTTTTACAGATGGGAATAAACTATATATTGTGGAATGTAAGGCTGGAAATATAAAAAGTGAGTATGTGAGAAAGTTAGAATCTATAACTAGAGATTATGGAGGGATTGGCGCCGTAGGTATATTAGCTTGTTGTTTCAAATCCAATAACCAAGTTATTTCTAAAAAAGCTGAATTATCTGCTAATGTGAGGCTTTTTGCAGGTAATAAGTTATTTGATGAATTTGATAACTTGTTAAGCTTAATTTAGTTACATAATTACAGAAATAAAATTGCTTAATTAAAAAGAGGATATATTAAAAGTCTAGGCAAAGCTCCTCACAAACCTATATTAATGTTATCAATTATTGAACTCATTAAGAAAGGTTTGATAACATCTAATAGAATTTATATAACAACAGAACTTGTGTTAGCATTTAAAAATAACTGATATAATCCTTAAACAATGAGCCGATTAACGTAATTAATCGGCTCATTATTTTATTATTACCTTTGATAGGTAAGTTTATCAACAAATTTTCTTTTATTTTCCTTTTTTGACTCTAAAAAGTACTATTTGTACCCCACATGTACCTCGTGTACTCTTGATCCCCTTTGTTTACTAGGGATTTTACTTACTGTATTGGGAAATAAATATTAATACAAAATATTAGAATGAATATATTGTAAAAGAAGTTCGTGAAGTATGAAAAACAATTGAATTGGTTAAGCTAATTGTAAGAAAATCCATATTTAATAAGCTACTGAAACAAGCTTTTAAAAGTGCAAAATTAGAGCTAATTTATGATGATTTTTATAGAAGTATTTTAGTAAAAGATTAATGAGTTTTTACTTGTTTTTTACCACAGTACTTTGTGAGCTAACGTTTTTTTATCAGTGTAATATTTTTTTCATGTTTGTAATAGAACTAATTGCATCCCCCTTTTTTACCGTTTTCTTAATTTCAACTACCTGTCTATCAAAAACTATTATAGCGTTATTTTCAAAAGATGCAATTCGCCAAGGTAAATTTCTGTCGCTATATTCATATACAGTATAAGTTGAATCCTTAAACTCGACAGTCAAAGTGTCTTTTTCTCTAATTGAGGTCGTATTATAAATGTTTCCTCGTAATTCATTCGCAATGTCAATCCGTTCGACTTTTTTGGCAACAGTTTTTAATTGTTTTTATTCCAGTCATGAATTAATTCAAATGTTTTAATATTTTTTACAATATCCAAATGTTTTACATTCTCCATAATTTCTACTTGAACAAATTTTTTGGCAGGTTCAAATACAATTGGAAATTGTTCAGGATAAAAGCTTTCGTCTTCTTTCCCAACTAAAACCATGCAAGGTATATTAATGTTATCTATCTCTTTTTGGTGGTCTTCGGTGTCAAAATTCATAGTCATATTATACGAATAAGATGGAACTTGTAGACGATCATTCATTGTTTCTGGGCGATTAAAAAATAGTACAGGTAAATGGTTAAAGTTTTTCACATACACATTATTAAGCATTGAAAGTCCGATAATTCTTCTCAAGGCTACTTTTACCCAACCACCACTACTTGGTTTTACTGTTGGTGCTTTATATCCTAAATATGGTGAAATTAAAACTGCTTTATCTACTTTTTTATTTTTCGGATTGCCAATAAACCTTAACACAAACCCACCACCTGAAGAGTGTCCAGCAAGAATGATATTATGAGCATTGAAATTGTTCTTACTAAATTGAATAAAATCTTCAATGTCATTTTCAAGTTGCCCAATGAAATCAATATCACCTCTTTTTCCTGTATTTCTTCCGTGTCCTCTCATATCGGGTGTTATTACTGTTGCTATATTTTTATTAGCAATTGCATTGGCGATATTTGCCAAATATCTGCTATCAGAACCAGAGCCATGAATTAGTATCATAATGTCTTTACTCTGACTTTTATAAACTCGATTAAAAATTTCTTTATTATCTCTCATTTTTGTCCATTGTTCAACTCCTAAATCTGTATGAGTTTGAGTTTTTATTGAACTATAATCATAATTTTTAACATTTTTTTCAAGCTTGATAGGCCAACAGATTAGAGCTAAGGATATTACTGCGTAAATGCAAAAACTTATTACGATTATTTTTCCAATCTTATTTAAAATTTTAATTCTCATTTTTTTAATATATTGTTTATAACAATAGTATATCTTAATGCTTATTAATAGAAAAATATGATTCTCAGTTGTGGTTTTGCAAAGATGAGCTGTCAAATTGTTGCCAACTTGTTTATTGACTCACTTCAACAACATATTTAGTTCAAATATATCTCGATAGTTTATCCGTCATCTGATAAATTACGTAAACATATCTAGGCCAAGTTGCTTATTCCTTATAAAAAAATAAATAAGTACTTCTGCGTATTTGTTATAAGCTGAAGCTTAGGAGTTAACTCCTAATTAACTAGTTTTACAGAAAACCGTAATTGGGAAAATAACTAAGAAAATTTTTTTACTTGTTGCTAGAAATAGAGGAGATAGTAACGCCTTATTTCTTCAACTAAAAACTTTAAAATAGTTGTTTTAGGTGTTACTAAATAATGTTTAAATGCTTTTGATTATAAGCTTTTAATGTTAGTTTATTATGTTGCTTGGTTTACTATTTTATTC
Organism: Algibacter sp. TI.3.09; assembly: GCF_038154905.1. Lineage (NCBI taxonomy): Bacteria > Pseudomonadati > Bacteroidota > Flavobacteriia > Flavobacteriales > Flavobacteriaceae > Algibacter > Algibacter sp. TI.3.09. Next base: position 206,763 of record NZ_JBAKAN010000001.1, read on the forward strand.
CTAACGTTAATTTAATTTTTTAGTGTTTTGCTAAAATTAGGTACAATAGTTTCTCTAGCCTTATCAACATTTATATAATTGCTTAAATCTCTAAGTGAGATGACTTTAAATTTATTCTCATGTAAATATTGTAGATATTCTTTAAATAATTTAGGAGGTGTACTTACCCATGGATGTTCAATATCTGGTACACCATGTAGAGTTAGAACAACAATTTTTCCGTTTTTAGCTTCGTTAAAGGAAGCCATTATTTCCGCTTTATTACTTGCATCTGCCGCCCAACTTGGAACTAGAAATGGATGATCTTCCAAAGGATCATAAACTCTGCTACCTCCAGCTCTAGCAAAAACGTACTTTTTCTCTTCTAAAAATTCTAGCACCTCAGAATTCAGTGCGTAGCCTGGATAGGCAAAATTAGTTGGAGTTTCAATATCTAGAGAATCACATTTATTTTCTATATAAGCTAACTCTTCATTAAATTGTGCTTGCGATAAATTGGCAACATTAGCATGTGTATGTGTATGTGTATGATTGGCTATTTCAAAGCTCATGTTGTTAAGTGCTTTAATCTGTCGCCAATTCATATAAAGCGTGCTGTCTTTAAATTTGGGAGGAAATTCACAGACAAAAAAAGTAGTTCCAAAACCGAATTCTTTTAATAATGGTGCCACAATTGAATATTGACTTGCCGGAGCATCATCAAAAGTCAGTACCACTAGTTTATCTGGTATTTCCTTTTTTAATATTTGAGAATTACCGTAAAATGTAATTGAAAATATAAATAGAAAAGCACTAATTATTTTCATAAAGGTATTTAAAATTAACTATTAGTCTTTGTGTTAATAATAATTTCGAGTTTGTACTTGCAAGGATTTTCTAAGGGGAATTAGATATAGTAAATTCTAGAACTTACCTTGGTTTACAAAAACATTAGCTGCTTTTCTTCTTTTTTTTAAATATATCTTTTAGTATAATATATTGTTCGTGATATAAAAGTATAGAAGCAATAATGAAGGGTACTCCAGACCAAAACGCCCATGTATGAAAATCGGTGTTGTTTACACTAGGATATGCTAAATACCTAAATGAAAACCATAATGAAATTAGCCCTAAAATACCGATTACGTGCTTAGTAATAACTTTTTCGATTTTTATACTTAAAAGGATAAGTAATTGACCTAGAAGTGAAAGTAGTGAAGCGCCAAGTAGCAGGTTAGCAAAAGAATCGGAAAAACCACTGCTTGAGAGCCATCTATCTAAAGTAATATACTCAGTTAATAGCATTACAGAAATAGTGTTTTTATGAATTATAAAAATAAATGAATGCAATATTAATGTCCAAATTTTAAGCTTTTTCATATTCTTATTTATAACAATTAAAGTAAGTTTTTAAAAATGTTTTTTGATTGTGGAACAAGTTTAGCATATTGAATTTACATGTTTTTTTCATTTATACATTAGCGAACTTAACCTGATTACAAAATAGACCTCTATTCTTACTTATTCAAGCTAATATATAAATAATAAATTTTAGGAAAACAATAGTTAACTATATTGGGTCTGTTAGTATTTAGTAACAAACAAGTTTCAATAAAACCACGCTGTAAAAGTCATTTTGTATAGCTTTGCTGAAATATAAATTACATAGGGATCAAATTCTATTTTGATAGGGCTTAGGCTCACATAAAAGCGTATTATTAATGAAATATATTTTTAAGGAAATAATTTTTAAATGGAACGAAGATCACCATAAACAAAAGGCTTATAACGAAAAGCAACTTGTTAATTTATTATACAAGCAAAATATTGAACTCGAATTAATTGAAAAAACACTCAGTGATTATTCAGTTTATTTTGATCGCGTAAAGCGGTATTTATATAGTCCAAAATGGAGTAAGCTTACAAGAGATTTTCCTACTTGGTTTAATTTAGTAGATAGTAAAGAGCAAGAAATTACAAAGGCTTTTATAGACGAAGAAAATGCTATCGAGGACGATAATACTAGGTTATGGGTTGTAGCCAAAATTGATAAGAAGATTTCAAATTCCGATTTCGGATTTTTGTACCAAGCTGTTATTTCTCTGCCCGATGGTGTTTCTAGTCCTGGGCAAGAAGGCATACCAATAAATTTATGGTGGCAAGATGTTGCTAAGCAAAACAATATTCAAGGTGTTTTTTTAGCATATTATAGAAGTATTTCAACCATAATATTTCGAGTTTCAAATGAATTAACAGCCGAGCATTTAAATACTACATTTAAATTTAAACCCAAGGCTATTAATTTTTTAAAACATATAAAAGATCGGTTTAAAGCTGTAAAATATGACGAACTCAGCCTTACAAATAAGTTATTTTTTAAAAGGAATATTAGAATAGATGATGACTTTAAAGGTGAAATAATAGATGCATCATTAAACCAATCGCAGCAACAGGCAGTTCAAAGTGTATTCTCTCAAAATGTCACTTTTATTTGGGGCCCACCAGGAACAGGAAAAACATACACACTTTCAAAAATTATAGCAAAAGCATGTACAAACGGGTTGCGCGTTTTAGCCGTTAGTATTTCAAATATTTCTATTGATATTCTAGGAAAAGAAATTATAAATGAATTTGAAAATTTCTCAGAAAATTCAAAGAAACTTCTTGAAGATAGAAAGGTTTTAAGGTTTGGTTATCCCGTTTTATCAGAGATTGTAAATGATAGCAGACTTTACCCCAAAAAAGAAGAAGTAGATCGCGTAAGAAAAGAATACGGCACAGTTTTAAAATATTTAAGAAGTCATTCTAAAAATACCGATAGGGAAGATATTGCCAGAGCCAGAAATAAACAAATTTTGCTTAAAAATGAGATAAAACAAATTAATCAAACAAGAATTGCTAATTCTCAATTAGTGTTTACCACAGCGGCACAGTGCTTTTTAGCTGATAATTTTGAACATGAAAAATTTGATCTTGTAGTTGTTGATGAAGTAGGGATGATGCCATTGATACAAACGCTTACTATGGCCAGTTTTTCAAAAAAAAAATTTGTTGTTGCAGGAGATTTTAAGCAACTTGGGCCAATAAGTACAGGCCAGACAGAGGCTGTAAATAATTGGTTTAATAAAGATGTTTTTGAATATATGGATGATGTTGAAGGCTATGATGAAAACATTAGAGTCATGCTTTCCGAGCAACGCAGGATGCATCCAGACATTTGTTCGCTAGTAAATGATAGGTTTTATAATGGTTTATTAACCTCTAATTATCAGGAGAAATTCACTTCAATTAATTCTGTTTTTGGAGTTATTAATACGCCGTATTGTTTTATTCCTGTAGAGCCTAAAAATGGAGCAATTGTAAAAACCACGCAAGGACGATCTAGAATTAATGATAAATCTGCTCAGGTTGTAACTGAACTTGTAGAAAGTTTAATAATAGAAAATGAAGCGATGATAATTGGTGTTATTACGCCCTATAATGGCCAAGTAATAAATTTAAAACGCAAATTGAGAAACAAAATGCTTTCCGATAATCAGCTTAAAAATGTTACAGTTGGTACAATACATTCTTTTCAAGGTTCGGGTTTCGATGCTATTATTTATGATATAGTAGATAACTGTGAAAAAAATATAGGTATGCTATACAAAGGCATTCAAGGAGAACGATTAGTTAATGTGGCACTTTCTAGAGCAAAACATAAGTTAATTATTGTAGGCGATCCAAAGGTGTTTTCAATTTCGGACGATTTAAATGAAGTTTCTAAAAAATTACGGTCTTTAATGGTTGATTTAAGATTGTCTGAGAATAAGTTGAATTATAAAAATTAAGAATCCAAAATAAACTTGACTATCAGTAAATCTTCATAGTTTCTTTAAATCGCTAAAACTTTGGAAATCATTGTCTTGTATTCATTCATGTTTCTTTCGTATTTTTTCTGAATTCTAATCCATAGTATAACGCCAACCGCTAAAATAGCAACCGCCATTAGATACAAATAAGGACTACTATTTTCTCCGGAAAATAAAGTTATTAGCATAGCTAAACCCACAAACATATCTGTAAATATGACCAATTTCCACAAAAAGTGTTGATTAAAAGAAATTTCTACATCGGTCTCATTTTCAATAGCCGTTTTCGATAATTTTCCTTGTACAATAACGGTATTTATATAGAATAAATACCATGCGTATAGAATCCGTTTACGCATTTTAAAGGTTATTGAATCATTTTTATCATGGTTCATATTAAACACCAGTCCCTTTACAGTCCCAAGTGAAGATTCTATATTTTTACTAACCGCTTTAAGGTTACTGTTTAGTTTAAAATTCCATTTTTTCATAATAATGTTTTAAAAAGCCTGTTATCAAATGGCACTATTTTAAAATTTCCTTTATTTTTTGTTTTAATTCTTCTCCTCGCAAGTCTTTACTAATTATAATTCCATGCTCGTCAATCAAATAATTTGTAGGAAGTAAGTTTATTCCGTAAAGAATTGCTTGTTTATTTTTCCACCCTTTTAAATCGCTTACATTAGTCCATTGAAGGTTATCTTTTTTTATCGCCTCTAGCCATTTTTCCTTATTATTATCTAATGAGACTTGAAAAATTTCAAAACCTAATGGATTGAATTCATTATAATAATCAACTAGATTTTTATTATCTGTTCTGCAAGGCGCACACCAACTGGCCCAAAATTCTAAGAGCGTCAATTTTCCTTTAAAATCAGAAAGTTTAGTTTCTTTTCCGTTTTGGTCTGTACTTATTAAGTCCACATATTTATCTCCAACTTTTAGGTCATGGATAGATTGAATATAGTTGAGAATTTCTTTTCCATATATTGAATTTTTATTCTTTTCAGAGAATTGATTGTATAGCGGTTCAGTTCTTTCTTTTTTCAAGGATATGTACCATTCGGCAAGTACGAATGAGCCTAAAATATTATCCGAATTGATTTTTATAAATTCTAATAATAAGTTTTCACCTTCTTTTCTCGCAAGCGTGTCCATGGCTTGATATAAATTGTCATATTCTATTTGAGAATCTGAACCAAGAATCTCAGCATTTTTGAAATTTACATTTGAAGCATTAAATGTTATAGGGCTATCTTCTAACCACATTTTTTTAAAAAGTAAATTATCGTTGCTTTTCAAAACAGCAGGAAAAGGATAATATTGCAAGTCTTTTGTTAGATAGAATTTATTATTCTGCACAATTACAGAATCTATTACATTTTCTATTGAAGAATCAAATAGATACAAGGCTGTTCCGTTTTGTAAATCTTTTGTCGTTCCACTTAATGAGAATTTTAATGTTTTTTCTTGATTACAAGATGTAAAAATTATCAATATCACCAAAAATGTTAGTTTTTTCATAGATTTTTGTCGTGTTGGTAACGAGTATTTATGTATCACAAAACAGTAATAATCTTTATTTAAGCCTTAAATAGTTATTCTTTTACCTTTATTTTATTTTCCAAATTATCTAAGTTGTTTTGATATAATTCCCATTCCGGATCTTGAGCTTTCTTGATTAATTTTAATGCTTTTTCATAATTAGCTTTTGCCTTTTGTAATTCACCGAGTTCTTCGTAAGCTGAACCTAAATCAGAATACGCATCGTATGAATTAGGGTGGGCTTCTATATTGGCTTTAAATGCCTTTATCGAATATTTCTTAAATTCTTCTATTCTCAGAAAAGCAAAACCCAAATCGTTTATGGCATATTCGTTTGTCACTTCAAAACCAAGTTTTTCGGATAATTGATCTAGGTGTTCTATTGTCTTTTCGATAGCTTTATCTGGTCCACCTTGAACCATTATTTCTTCTTTAGTTCTAGGAATTGTATATTGGATTGGTTCAAAAATAAAACGTAAACCAAAATATATTGAAGGCAAACCAATGGAGCCGTGAGACTCTTTAGGCATGGGGTCATATTTAAACCTGAGATTAGCCTCTTTATGCGTATTTATATAGTTTTCGAACTCTCCACTTAACTTGAGGACATTCCCTCTCATATTACCGCTATTTTCATTAGCTAGGCTCAAATAAAAAGCTCTGTTAGGTTCTAGAAGATTAGTAAATGTGCTTTCAAATTCTTGAGAAATTAATTCATTTGGATACCATAAACTAGGACTAATAGTAAGGTATGCATTAAAAAGCTCTGGTCTTTTTAAAAAAGTATAAACGTTGAAAAGACCACCTAAAGAATGTCCTACGATTACTTTGTACTGAGCGGCTTTATATGTTTGTTCTATAAGTGGAATTAATTCTTTATCAAAAAAATCTATAAATTTATCAGCTCCACCTGTTAAGCCTAATCTTTTTTTATGTCTCTCACTAAGTTCAGGAGAATTAGGAGTGAGGTCGCGATTACGTCTAGTATTCCTTATACCCACAATAATCATCTCAGGAATAAGTTCGTTTAAAAGAAGATATTCAATAGTTCCTACTGCGTGCGAAAAATTATAAAAACTATCAAGTAAATAGAGAACAGGATAAGTTTTATCTGATTCGTTATAATTCTTAGGTAGATAGATTTCTAGAGTTCGTTCTTCATCTAATATTTTTGAATAGATTGTTGAGGTTTCACCAATTGTTATAGCATTTTGTGAATAACTGGTAAAACTTAATAGAATAAAAAGGATTAGAAATTTTATTTTCATAGTAAGTTTTTCTATTGCAATTTTTTATGGTCTTTATCAAAGAGTCAGTAATAAAGGCACATAATGCGTTAATAATGTTTAGTACTATTCACCAAGATTGACTTTTGCCAACAATTGTAAAAACAAATAGGATATATGTAATGAGCTTTATTATAGCTTATTAAGATAAAAGTAATTAAAAAAAGTCGATTTAAGAGGTTTCCTAATCTTTTTGGGGAAATAGATATTATGTAATAATTTGATTTTAGTAAATCAAGAAAGTTTTTTAAGCTTAAAACCTTAATTTAAATTAATAGCAGGGAAGAGGAATTCCTTTAATTTACAGCGCATGATAAGATTGTGTTTTTAGCAATAAGCCGATTAATTTTACTAATCTAGCTCACAATTTACAAATGAAAGGCAATGAGCATCTCATTAAACCATCATCACTACTTTAACTGATTAGCAAATTCTGATGGAAGCTCACTAATAGATCTGATTTTTACATCTTTATAATACACTTCTGCACCTTCACTTTGGAGTTGAATTTTACCTTTGGTTAGCGGTTTAGCTATGTTTTTTTCATTATAAGTAACCGATTTTTCTACCACAAGAGCTATTTTTCCATTAACAATATGGTAAGCTTTATCACCTATACAAATCAAATCAATTTGATTCCATCCTTCCAGCTTTCCGTAGTTAGCATTTTTTCTGCATCGGCCGTCTTCTCCGGTTTTAAATTGTTTATAAGCACTGTTTGGGTTGTAGATAAAAATATCCCAAGCCGAATCTGGATTTTCTTTCTTAATCGCTTTTATATCGGCACCTGTACCAGCAATAGTGTAGTAATCTCCACAATCTTCTTCTTGAATCTGAAATTCCTGAGACTGCATCCAACAGTTCCAAAAAGCACCTTGTTCTCCAATGGCATGGTACAAAATTCCGCTATCCATGGGTTTACCTAAACGAGGCGCATATTTTTTATCGCCCCACTTAAACATAAGGCTTAAATGGTAGTTTTCGTATTCTTTTTTGGTAGTTACTGCGCCGTAGATTTCTCCTGAAACTTTCAACACAGGTTCACCATCCATTTCAATAGCCGAAAAAACGTTTAAAGGGTCGTTGTTTAATCCCAAAGGTGTTCCTTCCTCCATGCCATTACCTTTATCGTAACCTTCAATAGCTACGCTGTAGTGCGGTGCGCCAACAAACTCATCCCATTGGCTTAATTCCATATCTAGGAGATGTTCCCAGTCTTGGTTTGTAGAATTTTTCGAATTGCAAGAGCTCAGCGTGATGCAGAGTAGAACAACTGTTACGGGGAATATTATTAACTTTAAACTAGATTTCATATTTATAATTTAAATTCTATCGATTAATTCTACACGGATATCTACTGCATTTCTATTAATGTAAGTTCTGCTAAAGACCAACCGTATTTGCTCCAAAATCCTTCTGGTTGAAACTCTATTCGTTTTATTTTCTTTTCGGCTAAAGCGTTTTTTATTTCAAAAATGGTTTGCCAATCGTTTATATTAAGCCGACCAATTAATTTATTTGTAATTCGTTTTTTTTCTTTTATTTCAATTTCCGATTTATCTTTTTCAAATTTAATTTCTCTAAAAGAATACACAAGATTGTCATAACTTATTTTAGTTTTCTTACCATTAAAATGCGCACAAACTAATGTACTTCCTTTAAATTCTATGGCTTTAATGAAGCTTTTTTGACGATTTAAACATCTTATGTTGGATATCATTTCAATGCATAAAAAAGGGAATATTAATAAGATAATTATCCAATGAATTTTAAAGTAGAATAAAGAGAGGTATAAACCAACTTCAACACATATTAGAAGGGTATAAAAAGTTTTTTTGTTCTTAAGATGGTCTCGTTTAAATGTCATTCTTTGAGTTGTGACGAATGGTTCTGGATATATTTATTTACGCATTTGGTAAACTAAAACGAGTCGGTTTTTAAACACATTTTTTATTATAATAATTGATAATATCAACCACCTGCTTTTTCTTAAATTCTTTCTTTTTTATTTTATCTATTAAGGTAGGGCAATCTTCAATTAGATTAAATTTTCGTTTTTTAAGCCAAGCTCCTGTTCTTATTGTTACATTATTTTTTTCTAAAAAATAAACATAACCAGACGATGCAGGTAGGCTCATTCCTGCACCCATTCCCATTCCCATTGCAGAGCCAGAATTTGTAACAAAAACACTATATAGATTAATTTTTCCTAATTGTACTATTTTCATTTTACGAGAAATTCCTTGCACCAGTTTAAATCTATATCGCTCTACACTCTTATCTTCTCTTTCTATATCATAACCATTTAGTTGGCTATTTTCATAATGAATAATATCTGAATTTAAATTTGCTTTATATTTTATACCTCCCAACATTTTGGCCTTAACTAAACCTTTTAATTCTGTTGAGTCTTTTAAATAAATAGTGCCTTTTTTAGATTGTGCATTGATAAATAGAAATGATAGAATGGCTAAAAGGGTAAGTGTTTTTCTCATACTTTTTTAATTGTTAATGTTCTTGATAACTGAATTATTTTCATCGAACCAACTGCCATTTTTGTATGTTACAGCACCTAGTTCTGAATGAAAAAACACGTTGCCTAATTCGGTTTTTTGTTCTATTCCTGTTATATAATCAGGCACACAAACTCCATTATCTAGTTGAGTATAGCCTTCATCGCAAGGATCACTTTCGCAATTTATAAAAGAGATGCTTGTTATTAAAATAGCTAATAATAAAATATGTTTTTTCATTTTATAAAGGGTTTTATTCTGATTTTTTAGTCCAATTCATGAAAATATTCATGAGCCATTCCTTCAATTTCTCCACTTAATTTACCTCCGCAGACTTGGTTGTTATTTTCATAAAAAATAGAATAAGTCTGCTGTTCTAAATCTCCGATTGAAGTACACCCATCTAACCCAAGTAGGATTGTATAAAAAATGTCCGTAAAGGAAGCGTCTAAGGCTTTTTTTATTATTTCAGTTTGTTGGTCAGTGAGATTAAGAGACTTAATTAATTGTCCAACTTCGGTTTTAGAATTTTCAGATAAATATTCTTTTAAAAACCCCTCTTTTTCGGTGTAAAATGCTTTTACGAATTCTTCAGTGTTCATTGGCTTCTTTAGCTTGTGGTTAGCATCTCGTCTAAGAAATGGTAGGGCAGGAGATATGCACTATCGTTTCGGTTTGTTCCTTAGCGAAATATAAATATTTTGCTTTTAACTTTTCTATTATAAATGCCAAATCAAAAGATTTGGCGGACTTTATAAAAATACATTAAACTTTGGGTTAAGCACCAAACCCCGCATTAATTATAGCTTTTGTTATACTTAGTTTTTATTTTCTTTTCCATTTCGAATCAACTTTAATAAATTCCATTTTCACTTTATCATTTTCAGATTTATTAAGAGAATAACTATAAATTATAACGGTATCCTTTTTTATGGATATATCTTTAACTTCATAAAGTTCTTTCTTTTGATTTGATGAATCTGATATTATTTCAAAATTATATTTTTCTGACATAAAATTATTGTCAAAAATAATTCCAACAATAATAGTGCTACCATTTAAAGAATTACTCATTTCAAAACCCTTTGATAAATCAAGATAAAAAGGGTTGTCTAAAAGATGTTTTATTTTTTGAATTCTTTCCGAAAAAGTAGGTGTTCCGTCAAATCTAGAGTCATTTCCACAGACACCATATTCTCTCTTTGTAGCTAAATATAAAGTATCATTATTACTCAGGCTGCTGGCAATTTCATTAACAATTTCAGTCTTTAATTGATTTGAATTTTCGACTTCCTTCGTTGAAGGTAAAAAAAGGTCTGTATTAATAAATAAAAAGTATAAAAACGACAAAAGAATCATAATTGATACAAATATTTTTAGTCTTATGTTTTTTATTTTCAAATCAGTTTTTTTAATTAAGCACAACGTCTGGTTTATGAAATGTAGCGTGTTTGTGCACTAAAGTTAGCAAATAAATCACAGATAGAAAGTTCGCAAGGACCTTTGTAAGTAGTCTAAAACCAAGCAATTAATCATACGCGTTGTTGTGCTTTCGCTATTTGGCTATTTCTTGTAAATTACTTTACCATTAAAAATAGTCATGACGATTTCAGTATCTAAAATCTGATTTTCTTCCACGGTCATTAAATCTTGATTGAAAATTGTAAAATCAGCAAGCTTACCACTGCTAATAGAACCTTTAATGTTTTCTTCGAAGGCGCCATACGCAGCATCTAAAGTGTATGATTTTAAAGCCTGCATTCGTGTCATTTTTTGTTCTGGCTCATAACCGCCTTCAGGAGTTCCTTTAAGTGTTTTTCGGCTTACGCTAGCATAGAAACTAGCAATAGGATTAAGAGGTTCTACAGGCACGTCCGTTCCATTAACAATAGGAACGCCACTCTGTAATAAATCTTGCCACATGTAAGCGCCATCTTTAATTCGTTTTTCACCTAAACGGTCAATGGCCCAAGGTCTATCGGAAGACAAGTGTATGGCCTGCATTGCAGGAATTACATGCAGTTCTGCAAAACGAGGAATGTCATCTGGATGTAAATGTTGTGCATGTTCAATACGGAATCTATGATCGGTATCTAACATATTTAATTCTTTTAACGCTAATTCATATTGATCCAGAATTTCTCTATTAGCACGATCTCCAATAGCATGCGAACAGACTTGAAAATTGTTTTGAAGTCCTTTTATTGCTACTTCTTTTACAATGTCCATAGGAAGCGTTTCATGGCCATAGTGACCTGGGCGATCTGTGTAAGGTTCTAAAAGCCAAGCACCTCTAGCACCTAAAGCACCATCACAACTTAATTTAATAGAACGTATAGTAAAACGATGATCTGGATCTATCCTCGGACCTTTTTCTAACCATTCGTTAAGTAGTTCTTCACCACCTCTTAGCATGGCATACAATCTAATATTCATTTTTCCGGCCGATTTCATGTCATCGTAGAGTGCTATTGTATTACTTGAAATACCTGCGTCATGAAAACTAGTGATACCATTTTTATGACACGCTTCCATAGCTAGATTAAAAGCTTGAATGTTTGTTTCTGGTGTCTCTTCTGGGATATACTTGTAAATCATAGATATTGCATGTTCATTGAAAATACCTGTTGGCATACCAAATTGATCTACAATAACTTCTCCTCCTTCCATATTATACGTCTGGATTCCTTCTTTACGTAAGCCTTTTAAACCTGCAATTTCCATAGCCTTAGCATTTGCGAAGCCTGCGTGACCACTTGCATGACTTAAAAAAACAGGATTATCTGGTGATACTTCGCTTAGTAAATGATGCGTCTGAAATCCTTTAACGGTGTTTGCTGGCATACTGTCCCATTTGCTTTGGTGCCAACCTCTGCCAAGAATCCATTCGCCTGGTTTAGACGTTTTAACTTTCTCAGCAACAGCGTCTACAATATCTTGATAGCTGCTTGTATTCATCAGGTCAAGCTCTAATTCATTATAGCCTAAGCCCATAAAATGACCATGACCTTCAATTAAGCCAGGCGTCATCGTCTTACCTTCTAAATTTATAAGTTCCGTTTGTTCGTTTTGATAGCTTTTGGCTTCCTCAAAACTTCCAGCAAAGAGAATTTTATCCTTTTTTGTTACAACGGCCTCTACTGTTGTCTGTATAGAGTCTACTGTATAAATGGTTCCTCCATGAATAATTATGGTGCCAAATTCTTTTTTATTATTAGCACATGAACTTAAAAAAAGACAGGCAATTATTATGTTTAATTTGTAAAATCGTAGTGTCATCATAGTTGTAATTAGTTTTAGTTAATTAATGCTCATCCTATAACTTAGCTAGAGTAGTAGAGAATCTGTCGTTTTGTCTTCCTTATATCTATTACTAAATCAAACACTAAGCCTTGCGTAATTTGTATTTGAAGTCGTTCTTTTTTAAAGAATTTTATCATTGGTTAGCGGTTTCTGATAATTAAGCACTAAAAAGCATACAGTTAGTATTAACTATATATCTTTATTATGGTATTAAAACTATTAATTTTTTAAATGACTCAATATGAGTACATAAGCTATCATATTGAAATTCTTTAGGGAAGAAAATATGTTTAAATATATTAAAAGTTACTTAAAAAAGTAAACGAAATAGAATTTTTCTATAAACCGAGGTTATTTTAAGAAACCCTTTAAGAGGAGGGAAGTTGTTTTTTGTTACACCTATGTTCGTTCAATAATTCGTGGAATTGAGCCATTGTCGCAGCACCACAAATTGTAAGGAATTAAGAACCAAAAATGGTTAAAAATTTTCGTGAATAAATATATTCCAGCTGTTCTAATTGTTAGAGCTGTTAAAATTCGGTTTGTCATTAACTTTCGGTTTTGGTCATATGTTGCACAATGTTTATGTGTAAGAACAGTTAGGCGTTTAAGCAGCTAAATTTAGCAAAAATGAAACGAAGCAAAGGGAAAATTTAAAGAATATCAAATGTAGACAAGAACTAAATGATTATTTTCAAAAGTATTAAGTAAGCAGGTTTTTTAAAAAGGTAACTCTTCTGTTAGGTATTCTACCATATCAATAACGTCATTTTTTGTATTATTAGTTAGTTTAATCTCCTCAGAGTTCATTATATAGTCAATTAATTCTTTTTTGTAGCCATCAGACTTAACTTTCCAAATATCTTTTAAATCTTTTTCCTTGCAAAACCTATCAAGAATAGTGTCAATTATTCTTGAATCTATTTCTTTGGCATCAAAAAACCTTAGTAGAGTTTGGTTCGTATATTTTGGTTTTGGATTAATAGTTTTGATTCGTTCTTTTATTTCATTAAGAGAGTCTATTATATATTTTTCAGAAGAAATATTTGTCCGTTCCAAAGTTTGAACGTTATATTCGCCAAAGTGTTTTAAAAAAGTAGTGTAATTAGGGTTATCCTTAGATTCTTTGTAGGTGTTTTGAATTTTCTCAGCTAAATTTTTTTTAAAGCTTTTAATTTTTGAAAATCTCAAATCTCTAGGGTAAACTAAATGTTCTATTACTGAGGTGTCAAAGCTGTAATCCGTCTTATCATCCTTTATTATTATAGTTGGCTTGTCAAATGCTAATCTAAGACCTAATTCAAACATGACATTTGGGTTTTTACCACTTACATCACAGACCACTAAAGGATTTTTATAGAGGTTTTGAACAATTCTTTTTTGAATAACACCAGTATCTTTTCCATTACTGACTAAGTTAGGCTCGAAATTGGAATCATAAATACTTTCGCAAATGATACTATAAACTTCTTTCCAGTGATCAGAACTACACGCGTCACATTCTGAAATTGGCATAACTACTCCACATTTTTCAATCATTTTATTTTTATTTTATTAAATTATTAATTTTAATCGATCATATAATTGTTTTTTTACTTGTCTAATTGAAACAAGAACTAAGCAATGAAATATGCGCGTTCTTATCATTTTGTGCTTGAATAAGGTGTTATAACAAAATACATTTTTTTTTAAATATAAACTACCTGTTTTTGCTTTTTATACCCCAAAAATCATAAGTCATTGTATAGGGACATTTTTTTTCACAAGTTGACGCAACTTCAAAACATTGTTCCCCAGTTATATCCACAACTTGGTTCTGGCAAAATGATAAATAAGTACAAGTCTCTTTACCTGTTAGCACTCTGTCTAAGACCAGTTTTTGTCCTACTAACTCTATTAACTCTGGTGAAGTGTCTGGGAAGATATTCTTATGTCCTAGTGTTCTAATATTTGGTGATTTATAATTTTGGAATAATTCTGTTAGAATGTCATATTTATTTAGGGATTCATCAGTTAATATTTCGGCGAAACCTCTAATATTCCCAACGTTAATACTTCTAATATTGTCAAATATAGACTTGAAATATTTCATTTCTGAAACTAGTGAATTCTTCATTGTCTCTTCCAGACTAGCCAATGTTTCAAGTTTTGCTTCATTTAAATTTTCAAATTTCTTTCCATTAATAGTAGGTTCTAACGAGCTATGAATTGATTTGTAAAATTCTAAATCAGTTAATTTTAGATAGTAGTCTTTTCTTGATGAAACCTCGTTAATTAGATTAACAAATGTTTTACCACTATTGAAGCAACATTCGAGTGACACAAAGGATAATAGGATTATTTTCTTAGGTACTTCAATAAGTTCCGGGCATTTCTTTTTACAGATAGCTTCAACTACTAAATATGGTAAAGTATTATGCTCTACTTTTGAATCAAACAATTGCTGAAACATGTGAGCCATACCTTCTTTAACACATAAATTTCCAAATTCTATATTCCCAACTATTGTATTTGATTTGAGAAACTTAATAATAGGCACTTCGGTATCCAAACAAATCTCAATATTATCATATTTAATTGCTCGGCTAGGTGCAGAGTATCCTTTATATTTATCTATCGATGCCTTATTGTTTATAGTTGTTTCTGATAAATTAAAGTCGACAATCGGGATTTCAATATTACTATGAGTTCTTATATATTCTCTTAACTCCAATACTAAACAGAAAAAGCTTTGAGAACTCACTATCCCTACAATAGTTTCGATATTTTGCAGATAATGACAATATTCATGAGCAAATGTGCCAATATCGCTATCTGTCAATTTTGTAAAGTCAATGTCAAAATCCCCTTTTATGAATATTGAAAAAAATGAAGGATAATATTCCCCCCTAAATTCAAAGTTTATTTCCATGTACTATATTGTTTGTAACTGTGACTAAGTTTATGTGTATCTTGGTTAGGCAACTAATTTAGGAAAAGAAAACGAACCGTAGGAAAATCCGTATATTTTTCCAAGTAAGCAAGAATCAAGCAATAATTTTACACGATGTTATGCACTGAAATTTTTTAAATATTTCTTATATTCATTTACAATTTCGTCTTGAGTATTATTGGTCAATTCGGAAATTTTTTCAGGCGTGAAATCTTTAATTATTCTAATCTCGGTTTCTTCAGAATCGAAAATTTCAAAAGCAAGATCTTCGTAAATGACAAATAAGTAAGAACCTATTTTCCACTTTTCTTTGGCTTGTTTATGGTTTAAATGCAAATCATAATGTTGAAAATTGTATTTGACTATTTCGTGAATATTATCCTCGTCATTAAGCCAAAACATTTCTTCAAACATTCCAGTTCCGCCAAGAATATCATAGTCGTCTTTATATGCCTCAAAAGATTTTAATGAAGTATTGTCAACTGAATTTTTTAAATGCTCTAACACTGGATAAATAATAGTTTCATCAAAATCTCCATAATATTCATTTCGGTTTTCAAAAAGATTGAATTGATTGTAAAAATTAAATAAGATAAAACCTATTTCATTCTTATCTAATTTCGCTAAATCAATATTCTCCGAAATCTCTTTTAAAAATTCAAAACTTGGATTAATATTAAATTTAGTTTTGTAGTCTCTAACATCATTAAATAGTTGTTCGTATCTATTGAGTGAAAAATATCGTTCTATAAGTTCAGGATATTTTAAAAGTCTATTTTTTAAGTCTTCTCCCTCAATTATGACTATTTCATATTGCTTTTGTGGTTCAATTTTTTCAAGCCAAGTTCTAGCATTATTTGTTAAATAGGAACTTATGAAAAACACAAGGTAATCTGGTTGTTCAGCATCAGCCCAAGTTATTTTAGAACTAATATCAGCAGGTAGAACACCTCCAGAAGAATAACGTTTACATTCAAAAAACCATTTAGTTTCTAAATTTTTAATCGTATTACGAAAAAAATAATTTCCTTCAATATCTCTTCCATTATCAGCACCTCCTTCTCTCCAAATTAGGTTATGAAAATTATATGTTACTAATAAGTCATAACATAGATTTTCAAATGCTCTTGGTGTTATTTGGTCAAATTTTATATCTTCTAATGTATATTTTAATTACGTGCTGTTTTTTGTGCATAACGTTGTTGTATAAGATTAGTTGCGTTGATTTAGCACTAAATTAAGCAAATAATCACAAATAGAATATTCCGCAGGAATGTTCGTAAATAGGAAAAAGCCTAGCAATTAATTTTATATGGTGTTGTGCGTAGTTTTTTTTCTATCGTATTGATTTTAAAAATTCAAAACCCATATTTTCATAATAAACCCCATTTTCGTTAAACATTTTTGCTGTATTGTCTTGTTCATTTCTTAAAATACATAGTAATAATATAAATAATGATATTTCATTATGTTTTAAATATTTTGCTTCAAGTGGTGCTATATCGAACACTTTTAATGTTTTAAGAGAAAGATTAGAGATATCTTTACTCTTAATATCATTATCCACAACCAAGATTAGGTTTTTTTTTAAATCTCCAATGTCGATGTTTAAATTGTTAAAAGCTGATTCTATTGGTTTACTTATATTGTCTAAAATTGCTAAAGCTATATCTTTTGTAAAAACTAACTTGTTTTCTTTTTCTATTTTTTTAAAAATAATATTTTCAACATTTTCCGTAAATTTTATTTTAGGTTCAGTGCTTGAAATATAATCTAAGGTAAACCCTTTTTCTTCTCGCCAAGTTATTAAATGTATTCCATTCTTAGAATTTATATTAATATTATTATTTACAGATTCTTGAGCATAATCAATACATTCTTTTAAAATAGTTTCGTCATTTCCAATTGTTCTTGTGACAAAAATTTTAGTTGAGTTTGGAGCGAAAAATAGTTTATCAAAATCTTCTTTAAAACCACCGAAGTTAATTTTACTTATTTCACTTTCTAAAACTAAAGGTATGTTAACAACTGTTGTTTTAGATTCATTATATTTTAACTCTGACCAAACTAAATCAAATAACCATTCACCATCGTCTGCTATCTCGTTTAAACCAGATGTATTCACGAAAAAATCTTTATTCTGTCCAATTTTGGTGATAATTTCTTTTAATAATTTTGTCCAATTAGTTTGCCAATTAAGTCCTGAATGTAGCAAATCTGTAAATTCACTTTTTTGTTCATTCAATTTAGTAACTATTTCATTTGCGTATTGCGACATTTTGTTTAATTTTTAATTTTGTTTCGAGTGTTGCTCTAAATTACGCATAACTCATTCATATAACTACTTCAACTATTCATTCACTCCAAAACCATCCCAAACAGCATCATTCTACATAATAGAAAACCCATTGAAGCCATTCGGCCGAAGTTAGTTATTCTTAGTAATAAAAAACATACGTGTTTCTACCTATTTTTCTTAAACTGAAGCTAAAGTACAAAGGCTGTTTTAATTAGTTTTACGGAAAACCGTAATTGGGTAAAATAAATAATAAAAGCAGGTTGTTTTGTTATCGAGGAATTTCAGGGTTTTTTAATCCCTTTTAAAGACGTAATGGCTAATTTTTATAAAAGAAAGCGGTAATAAAATTTTCATATCATCCTTTTCACTACATTTAATCCACAATTAAAACATCTTAAAACATTAAGTTATGGCTAAATCGCAAGATTCAAAAAAGAATGTAAAAAAAGAGGCAACATTAACGCCTAAAGAAAAAAAAGCTGCAAAGTTGGCTAAAAAAGCAAGCAAAAAATAAACAGCTTCATTGTAAATACACTTGAATGGCAAGGTAATTAGCGTTCAAGTTTATTTATCATTCTTGTGGTGTTTCCTACCTTCAAGAAATAAGTTTCGGAATTTAAATTATTTATTCTGAGTACAACTTTAGTGTTAGAGCGAGATATAAATTCAACAGCATTGGATATATCTCTGCCTAACATAGAGTATAATTTTACTTCTTTATTTAGTAAATTTTTCCCAGTAATGGTTAGTTTATTAGCAAACGGATTAGGGAAAATTTGAGTGGCAGTATTCTGTTCAATAGCGTTGGTAACTAAAGTATCATCATAAGCCATCACTTCATCTAGTATCTCGTTAGGTGTACCAAATAGCTGTAAGGCTTCCAT
This sequence comes from Algibacter sp. TI.3.09, assembly GCF_038154905.1. Classification (NCBI taxonomy): domain Bacteria; kingdom Pseudomonadati; phylum Bacteroidota; class Flavobacteriia; order Flavobacteriales; family Flavobacteriaceae; genus Algibacter; species Algibacter sp. TI.3.09. The sequence continues at coordinate 225,355 of NZ_JBAKAN010000001.1, forward strand.
TTGGAAAGCTTCATATATATTGGGGTCGCCGTTAGATGGCGCAATTAAGCCTTCATTTCTTATATACAAATTCATTCTGCACCAATTTGTTTTTCTCCAATCGGCAACTATGGTTACAGAGGTTCTTCTATCGTGTGTGTAGTTAACCGTTTTATCGATTCTGCTTTTTCCTAAAGTACTGTTGGTGTTATAATCACTTTCTGGATAAAACCAAGATACGGCTCCCGGAGCATCAGGATCTGATGAGGTAGAAAACACTAAAAAACGTTTTTCTAAAGCGGTGTTGGTGCGTATTGTTATTTTTTTAGAATCGCCAACGGCTGTTACATTTAACGATTGCCAGGCGTTATTGGAGTCTCTCCACAAAATCCACTGGTAACCCAAATCTTTGTTTAGTCTAAACTCAAATTTATGTCGCATTTCGCCCATATCGTTATTGGCACCTGTAAAGGTTTCAAAATCTGGACGCACATTCTCACTTACTTCATGAAATTGAAGAATAAATGATGGATGACGTATATATTCCCATTCTGCAATGTGCCTTACGGTAGATATACTGCCGGTTTTAGTTACATTTTCTATAGAGGTGTTAAAATCTAATTCGCACATTAACTCGTGCCTCATATCGAGCCCGAACTCATCGTAAACATCATCATCAATAATGGCAGGATCGTTTTCATCTCCAAGCGTTTCATTATTAGGGTAAACTAAAGGTGTGTTTTCGGTAAAATCATCTTGAATATAAGAGTGCAACGGAAAACGCTCTACTTCAACTTTATTGGCTGTAGTATTTATATTAGCCAAATGCCCACCCGATGTACTAGAAATTCCTGCTTGCACTGGGTTAAAGTTACTGGTATGGAAATAGCCTCTAAGGGTTTTTGTGCCTCCAGAACCAAATTTAGGAAACGGATCTAGATTTGGGCCACCAGGTGTTAATTCGGTAAAGGTAATGTAGCCGCCACCGTTTTCATTTAAACCAATTTTTTCGCCATTTGGTAAGGCTAAAAAATGCTGTCTGTCTCCTGTAGTATTGGTATAGCCAGCAGGCGTATCGTCTACAAATGGGGTAGAAGGCCCAAGCCACCATTTTATTGGGTTACTGTAAATGAATAGATGGTCTATTTCCGATGCAAACGTTGTGTTACTATCTGTAAAAGCTTCGAGGTTTATGTTTTGTGCCGTGGTATTATCTGGTAAATTGAGCGTGAATGCGTTTGCGGCATCGTTTTCTAGCATAAGTGTTGCACTACTAGAACAGCTATCTAAGGCCAGAGAATAGGTTATCCATTGGTTTATTGTAGGCGCTGAGGTAATAAACTCTAAAGTGTTTGTGCTGTTGGCATAATATATGCCCGATGAAGTAAATTGTAGTTCTACTTTTTTTGCACCCGTAAAAAGGGAGAAGCTGAGTTTATCGGTGTCTCCGGAATATTGATTGACTCTAACCCTGATGTTTATTTTAAAAGCACATGGGTTTAAATCCATGTAGCCAAAATCGTTGTAATTGATGCTTAACGTTTCGTTTACAGGTTTTAACTCTAGTGCATAGTTGTTTTGAGCATCTTGTTTGTATAGATTGAATTTACTAGAATCGTTGATATTAGTGCCTGTCCAGTTTTTTAAACCGTCGTTATAAGTATCGTTAACAAAATTGAATCCGTAAGAAGAATAATCTGCTCCAAATTGAGAAAAACAATTTAAGGAACATGTTAAAATCGCTAAGAGTATAATGTGTTTCATGGTGAATTGGGATTTTATGAAAAGCAGATACTGTTTTATAATTAAAAATGAAACTAACCAAAAGCAACTGATATTCAGTCGGTAAAAGTAATGAATAGTAAGATGAAATGAAATAGGAGTGGTGTTTAAAATGAAAAATCTCACATAAAATAATTATGTGAGATTTTTGATGTTCGATTTTTAAGACGGTTTTAAGGCGCCTTAATTGAATGTTTTTTATAAGGAACTGTACCTAATTCGTCCACTTCAATGCCCCATTTTTCTATATAATGAGCTCCTGGTAAAAATTGATCGTCATTAGCTTTTAAGCGTGCCATTAATCGTTTGTCTAAATCGGATTGTAGTGTGGCAAACTCGGCTTGGTTTACTAAATTATTAATTTGGTAAGGGTCGTCTATGTTATTGAATAGGAGCCAAGGCCCATTTAAATCTTTTACGTATGTATATTTTTGAGTCACTAAACCTCGGTATTCTCTACCGTGGCGTTTTGGTCGGTTCCATTCTCCAAAGGGGTGCACACAAGTTATTATGGTTTCTTTACCAACGGTATCATCGTTACCTTGCATATAAGGTTTGTAATTAATACCTTCAATAGGTTCTGGTATATTGATGTGGCATAAACTTAATAGGGTAGGTAGAACATCTTCGGAATTTAAAATAGCTTGACGTTTACCTGGCTTTATACCTAAAGATTTAGGAATGTGAACAAGCATAGGGACTCTAACCGATTCATCAAAAGGTTGTTGCTTTCTATAAGCCCCTTGTGAACCTAATAAATCGCCATGATCGGATGTAAATACAATGATGGTGTTGTCTAATTGGTTGTTGTCTTTTAAATTCTGAATTAATTTCCCAACCATATCGTCTAACGCAACAATATGTGCATAATAACCTGCTATATCTTTCTTTACTTTGTCTGCTATGTTTTCTGGTACATTAGGACGTAATTTCATGTCGTCCGGATTAAACATATCTCTATATTTTTTTGGAGCAGAACCATAAGGGTTATGGGGAGTTCCCCAAGAGAGCATTAATAAAAAAGGATTATCATTTTCTTTTTTTGAATTCATATAATCAATCGCTGCGTCTGTTTGTTCGAAGGTATCATAACCATCCCATATTTTAGGTGTTGGGTCGTCGTTATCATAATAGGTTGAACTGTTGTAATTATGAGTACATTCGTTAGCCATCCAAAACTGGAAGCCTTGTCTTCTGTTTCCGGGTGGAATAAAACTTTCTCTTCCATGCCCATCGATATGCCACTTGCCAATAAATCCGGTATGATAACCTGCTTTATTATATATTTTTGCCATGGAAACAGCATTAGTGTCTAGTTGTACATCGTTTACAAATACACCATTTGTTATTGGCCGTTGGCCTGTGATAAGTGAGGCTTTAAAAGGTGTGCAAACTGGCATGCCAGATACAGCATTTTTAAAGTTGACGCTTATAGCTTCTAAATTATCGAGGTGTGGCGTTTTTACATTAGGGTCGCCAGCATAACTTGTAGATTGCGCTCTAAGTTGGTCGGTTAAAATAATGAGGACGTTGGGTTGTTTTTCTTCGGAAGGAATATCTTGCTTTTTAGATTTTGAATTGCAGGATAATAATATAAGTGTTAAAAGAATGCATAAGGAGTGTTTCATTTTTTACTTGTTGTGTTTTTGCTAGGTTAAATTTGATTGAGGTTTAAATTTAAAATTTTTAAAATAAAAACACCCGATAAAAATGATATTTACCGGATGTTTCTAAAACTAACTATTTAAAATGTACTGATAATTATCTGCCTTCCCAACCTGGGTTTTGTTCCCAAATAACATCTTTATTACGGTCTATTACCGTTTGCGGAATAGGGAATGTATTAAAGTCGAATGTTAAACTGTTAACTTGATAATCGTATCTAGCATATCTTCTAATACGATCTGAAGCAATGTTGCCGCCCATACGTAATAGTGTGTTCCATCTACTTTCTTCTACAAATAATTCTCTAGCTCTTTCATCTAAAATAAAATCTATGTCTACCATAGCAGCAGTTGCTAATACATTACAATTTGCGCGTTGTCTTATTAAATTAATATCATCGGCAGCTAATTGAGTATCTCCTTTTCTTAAGTGTGCTTCAGCTCTTAAAAGAATAGTTTCTGGTAAGCGAATTACATAACGATCTCTCCATATATCTTCTCTGCGTTCTCCATCATCTAGACCTTCAAATTGATCTGTAGTTAACTTTTCAAAAATTGGGAAATATGCGCCATCGGCTAAGCCTAAGTTTGCTTCATCTAAAACGTTTTGAGGTACTACTTGTCCAAAGTTAGCTGCACTAGGGTCGTTGTATAAAACAGTACGTCTAATGTTACTTTCTTCACCACGCATATCACCATCAGAAATGCTAGGTTCCCAAATAATGGTTTCTGTTAACTCTGTAGGTCTAAGGAAAGCAACGCCTCTTCCTCCAACATCTTCTAGCTCGCCTATAACACCTTCTATAGCTCTCCACACTGGACTAAAATAATAAGGGTAACGTAATCTGGCACCATTATCTCCAGCTTTGTAAGCTTCATAATCAAATTGATGCGTCCAGATACTTTCTGTGTTTCCATCGGCATAATTTTGATTGTTCAATCTAAATAAATCCCAGTACACGTTTTTTCCAGGCTCATCGGCTCTAGAACCAAAACGACTTGTCATTAAAGAATAGACACCACCATCAATAACATCCGAAGCATATTTTATGGCTTGATCATAAGCAAGGTTGTCATTATTCTCAATACCAACACCTAGGTAAAACTCGCTTAAATAATGCTGTGCAGCACCACGAACTACGCGTCCTGGTTCGCTTGTTATTTCTGGTAAATCGTTTAAAATAGATTCTAAATCATCGATAGCAAATTGATAAATTTCGGCTCTTTCAGCTTGTTCATAATCAAACCTAACGGTAGTTGTTGGTTCGTCTACAATAGCAACACGACCAAATAATTGTGCGGCTTGGCCATGTGCTTTTGCTCTAAAGAATTTGGCTTGTGCAATGATATAACTTCTAGCGTCTTCACTTTCAAAAGTAATATCGGTTTGTTCTGCTAAAGAAAGCACAAGGTTTGCTCGCGATATCATTTGATAAAGCTCTGAATATATCGTGTTTAAACGTCCTGCTCTTGGTGTAATTGTAGAGTTGTAATCACTAAAATTCGTGTTTTCTCTAAAAGTAGGCACGGTTAAAACATCTGTACCTTGGCCATGCATAACACGACCTTGGTTATTATCTACATACGATCTTAAGGCGCGATCTTGTTGGTACATGGTGATTAATACCTGATCTACTTGAGTACCTGAAGTAAAAATATTATCTACCGTTAAAAAGGTTTCTGGCGGCGTGTCTAAAAATTCTGCATCATTACAACCCGTAGTTAAAACCACCAGGGATAGTAATAGTAATTGTTTTATATAATTTATTTTCATGATATTTTTTTTAAAATTAAAAACTAAGGTTAACTCCAAAAGTGTAAGCGCTCATAACAGGGAACGTTCCGCTTAATGCTGCAATTCCTCTTTCTGGATCTCCACCACCAAACCAATTTGTAAAAACTAATGGGTTGTCGGCACTTATGTAAAGGTTTAAAGAACGAATGCCTACGTTTAATTTGTCTAAAATATTTTGATCAAATTGGTAAGATAAGTTTACGTTCTGTACACGTACAAAACCTCTAGATTGGTAACCACTATAACGACTATCATTAAAATCTGGACGTAGGTTAGTGGTACTTTGGTTTTCTGGTGTCCACCAATCTCCATTTTCTATATCGTTAAAATCAAATCGGTTTTGAAAAGAATTACTTCTAGGGTTTGCACCAATAAAGTAGTTTTCACTTCCGCCACCAAATGTGCCATTAACTAACATGTATAAACTTAAGTTTTTGTAAGTAAATGTGTTAGAGAAACCCATTCTGAAATTAGGTACATTATACCCTAGAATTTTACGGTCATCACCAGTAATACCAACCTCACCATCTAAATCTCTAAACATTGGATCTCCAGGTTGTGCTCCATTATCTGCGATGTACTGTGTGTCACTTTCTTGTACAACACCAATGTACTCGTAACCATATTGCGCACCTAAAGATTTACCAATAAATAAGCTGTTAGAAATATCATCGTCTTCTAGACCATCTCCATCTATATCGTCTCCGTAAAGCGTAACAATTTTGTTTCTGTTATTCCAATAGGTTAGTGTAGAAGTCCATTGAAACTCTTCGGTATCTATATTTTTAGTTCGTAAAGTCATTTCTAGACCACGGTTGTCTACTTGCCCTAAACTAGCTAATATGCTAGAGAATCCACTTGTAGTAGGTATTACTCTATTAAAAATTTGATCGCGAGTTTGTGAGAAATAAACATCGGCATCAAAGAAAATACGGTTATTTAAAAACGCTGTATGCACACCTAAGTTTAATGATGTAGTTTCTTCCCAACCTAATTCGAGATTACCAAGACCAGATTGCGAAATACCAAATTGACTTACAGAAGGATCGTCTCCAAATGAATATCTAATATTACCTGGTTGTCCTGCACTTACTGGTGATAGTGTTTCGTACGGATCTAAACCTTGGTTACCATTTAAACCGTAAGAAGCATTAATTTTTAAATAATTTAAAACGGAATTATCTTTTAAAAAGTTTTCTTCGGAAACTGTCCATGCGCCTCCAACAGACCAGAATGTGCCAAATCTTCTATCGGCTCCAAAAACGGAAGCTCCATCGCGTCTAACAGATCCTGTTAAGTTGTATTTACCAGCATAACCATATGATAGGCGACCTAAATAACCAACGTTAGATCTTTCTGCTAAACTATAAGAATTTGTAACGGTTGTTGCGAAAGGCACACCTTTAACACCTAATGTTGTGTTACCAAGTGCAGCAAAATCGGTTCCTGATACGGTAGAGAGGTCGTTTACTCTGTAATCTCGTGTTGCAACAAAAGTGGCATCAATATTATGTTCTCCAAAAGAGTTGGTGTAACTAATAATATTATCGATCACATAGTTTCTATCGGTATATCTAGAGTTGCTACCATTAGCTTGAGATAGGTTTGCTTGTATAGATTGTTGAGAATATCGATCAAAATATGGCGTATTCTCTGAAGGAAGTGCTATAAAATAATCTTCATACTGAAACTGATCTACACTCCTGTTTTGTTGACTTAATGAATAATTAAGTGTATATTTTAATCCTTTTACCCAAGGTATTTTGACTACAGCATTAGCAGCAAGTCTAAAATAATTTCTTTTATCAAAATTTTCTTGAGTTCCATCGGTACCCCAAAGTGGGTTAGGTACATTGTTAGCCGTTGGGTAACGTTCTAAATCTGTAGAGGTGTTAGAGCTTGTATTAAAAGGTTGTCCATCGTAACGGTATGGGTAACCAATTGGAGCTATTTGAAATGCTCTACCTACGTCGGCTGTTACACCCGAAAAATCACTGTTTGTGTATGATCCGTCTAGACCTAATTCTAACCAATCTGTTATATCTGCTTGTAAACGTGATCTTACAGAAATTCTATTAAATTGGTCGCCAATAATAACACCTTCTTGCTCTTCATAACCTCCAGACATGAAATAATTAACTTTGTCAGATCTTCCAGAAATAGAAACATTATGTTTCTGTATTTGTCCGTTTCTAGAAACTAAATCTAGCCAATCTGTATCTACACCTTCGTCTTGTAATACACCTCTATATTCTTCTTCCCAAACAATATCATCTATAGAACCGATGTTTTGTTGTGCTATGTATTTCTCTAAATAACGATCTCTATCTAATAAATCGGGTTGATCTTGCCAAGTATTAAAACCTGTAGAGGTAGAGAAATTAATAACAGGCTTACTTGTTTTACCTTTTTTAGTATTAATTAAAATAACACCATTGGCGGCACGAGATCCGTAAACAACAGCAGCCGAAGCATCTTTTAGTATATCTAGAGATGCAATATCGTTAGGGTTTATGTCATTAACACTTCCTAAAAACACAATACCGTCCAATACAATTAAAGGATCGTTATTACCATTAATAGAGTTTTGTCCTCTTACTAAAATAGATGGTGTTGTTCCTGCAGAGTTTTGTGCACCAATATTAATACCTGGTGTAGCACCTCTAATGGCTTGTAAAACATTTGTGTTAGAAGAAAGCGAGATAGGAGAGTCCTCTAATGTAACCCGCTCAACAGCGCCTGTAATGTCTTTCTTTTTGGCTGTACCATAACCAATAAGTACAATTTCATCTAGTCCGGCAATATCTTCTTCTAATGAAACATTGATTTCAGAAGATGAGCTAACAGTAACTTTAGCTGTTCTCATACCTAAGTAAGAAAACACAAGTACATCTCCTTTTTTTGCGGCAATACTATATTTTCCATCAAAATCTGTTTGAGCTCCAGTGTTGCTCCCTTCAACTAAAACATTAACTCCGGGTAGAGTCATATTTTGTGTATCGGTTACTAATCCGGAGACTGTAATCGATTGCGCATTTGCTAATGTAAAAGACATTAAGCAAACATAAAATAACATTAATTTTTTGTTCATAAATCTTGATTTAATTGTGATACTTCTTTAGTTAAATTGGTTGTTTTTTTTGCTTATTTAATGTTTGGAAATGAGAGTTTTTTTATTAAATAAACTAGACTATAAATTTATCCTAATACCACGGTTTTTCCATCCTGTACTATCCTGTTGCCTTTTGTAAGGAATATCTTGTTTTAGTGTTTTGAATGTTGTATTGAAAATAATTAATCTCTTTTTTAGTAATTAACTCGTTGGTAGTCTTTTGTTTGTGTGGTGTTTTTTTGAATTGATATAAAGGTGTGATTATTTTTTGTTTTAGAAGGTAGTTTGAAAAAGGAGCTGTTTTTGAAAATAATTCTTGTTAATAATTGAAAGAATTTATTTTTGTTTTGATGCAGTCGATTTCAATAGAAAATGAGGAGCTTTTATTTTAAGATTTTAGATGAATGGTTAGGTTGTAATCGGGCCGCTTTTTAACCGTAAAATGTTCACTTAAAAACAAACACAAAACCTCAACTATTTATCTAAAATAGTTGAGGTTTTTTACTAATAATTTTATAATGCTTGTAGTGCTAAAAAGATGTCGTTTTACACTACAATAGACTATTACTTTAACGGTGTTATTCCATTATCTTTTAATCTTCATTTTCATATTCTTTTCAACAGCGGCATCAAAGGCTTTTGTAATAGATTGAGGTAATTTTGATGTTTCAATCCAGTCATTACTTCCATAAACGCCAGCCTCGGAATAGTTAAATGGCTTAAAGTTTATTTTTTTGTAAGTGGTATTTTTTTTGAAGTTGAAATTAAAACTTTCAGCATCTTTAAAAAACGGATTAGAAATGTGGCTGTTTTTATCGAAGCCTAATTTTTTCCATCCTTTAAAATTATGATTATTGAAGTTATAATCGCCACCATTAATATTCCAATAGATGTTATAATCCATGCTGGCATTAACATGGTCCCAAGCACCTTTTGCTACAAGGCCTTCTTTAAAAATGATAATGTTATTTGTAAAGGTGAAAGATTTATGATCTTCAGAAATAGTACATTGCAATTGATACTTTTTTGCAAAGGCTAAAATGTTATTTTTAACTGTATTATTTTTTCCGTAATTCTGCTGAAATCCGCCCGTTTTAGTATTGTAAACTAAGTTGTTTTTAAAGGTAATTCCAGAAGACCCTTCATCGGCATACATACCCCAACCACCATAAGAATAGGCGTGAACATTATTAATAACATTATGGGTAACTTGTGTACCTTCGGAATCGCCTAAGGTATAAATACCTGCCATATCACTAAGTAAATCCCAACCAATATGATGAATATGGTTATAAGTAATAGTGTTACGTTTTGCTAAACTAGGCTTATAGCCCCAAACCCAACCTACCGAAATTCCTGTATAATAGAAATTCCCAATGTCGTTATGAGAAATGGTATTGTCGGCACTATGGCCAACCCATACACCAACCGAAGCAGGGAACTCTTGGCCACCAGTTTGAATAATATTATTCTTTACGGAAATATGGTTAGTATGCGCTTTACCATCTAGAGGTTTAAAATCGCCTAAATAGATACCGCCGCCACCAAGATGATGCAAATAACAGTGTTCTAACTTGGAATATGTGGTACCTTTTCCAAGCCAGATGGCATGCTGACCAATTTGCGAAACTTCACATTTTAAAAACTCAATATGGTTTGAGTATTTCACTAAAATAGCGGCATTAAGTATTGCTGCAGCTTGATTTGGTTCCGAACCTGTAACCGGAATTTTGTAGTGCGCATGTTTAAAAGTTAAGCCTTCAAAAGTAATGTGTTTTGCATTATCGTTAGGCGTACCAGAAATAGATATAAGATTTTCTAAAACGGGAGCAATAACTTCGGTGTTTGCTATAGTTTGGCCTTCTAGCGGTTTGTATAATAAAGTGCCGTTATCTTTTAAATACCATTCGCCCACAGAATCTAGAGCAGCTTCATAGTTTTCAAAAATGAGGCGTCTATCCTTTTTTAAAGGATTCCATGGCTTCATACCTTTACCAGAAGTAATAAGTTTTAAACTATCGGTATCTATGGCATCAATATGTCGTAAGGTATAATCCCATTTATGGAATGCTTTAAAACGTACATTGTGAATTTCTTCCTGTTTAATTTCTGAAAGTATTCTGATATCTTTTGCATTAAAGAAAATGCTTTGTTCTGCTTTTTCGGCCACTTTAGATGTACCGTGTTTCCAAATAGTTTGCGTTACCGTATCAATTTTTATAAAGCCTTGATTAGGTGTTCTAGCTAAAGTCGCTCGTTTATGGTTAATATAAAGTTGATCGAATTTCCATTTGTAGTAGTAGCTTTCTGGGATTTGTGTTTCCCAAAGTCCATTTGAATTAACTTTAAACCCTGTTATTTTTTTTCCACCGCTAAAAACGGGTTTTGCTCCTTTTGCTGCTTTGTAGATTATTGGAAAGTTAGATGAACCACTGTCCATAGCGTTGAGTTCCAAAGGCGCTTTCATGAGGTAATTTCCAGTTTCGATAAGCACTTCAAAACTATGGTTTATACCATTTTTATTTTTGTAGTTTCTAATGGCATCGCGAGCCCCTTGCAATGTAGCAAGAGGTTGCGATTGACTGCCTGTATTTAAATCGTTTCCTGCGGTAGAAACATAAAATGTAACCTGCGCCTGAAGTTTAAAGGTTAAAAGAACTATTAAAATGAAAAAAAACAATCCTTTTTTAAACATACAATTTAGAATTTTATTTCAATTTTAATTTGATAATACCATCGATACTAGCATCGAAATCTTTTCCAGGATAAAGAAAAGTTCCTTCTTTCATTTGCTTGAATTTAATTTTTGTTTTCCCATCAAATGAAGTTGCAGAAGTAATTTTTTCGGTAAATTCAGATATAAAAATATAAGGTTCCGAAGGTGCTTCTAAAACGTGCACGTAAAGTATTTTATCTTTTTTAGTAATTGTTCCCCAATCTTGAGAACCTGTAACGTTACCACGTGTTCCATAAATACTTTCACCGTATTTACTAGTCCATTCTCCAACTTCGCCTAAAGTATCAACAAATTCTGGTTGAATTTTACCATTTGGCATTGGACCAACGTTTAATAAAAGGTTTCCGTTTTTACCTGCTGCTTTTACTAAAAAGTGAATAAGTTGTTTGGTAGATTTAAACTTTTTATCATAAATGCTGTAACCCCATTTTCCTGCCATTGTAGCGCAAGACTCTAATGGTAATTGGCTTACTTCTACACCATGGTTAAATCCGCCGTGATTTTCACCAGGTAAATCACGCTCAAAAGTTTGAACATCATCTCCAGGAATGGGTTGAATATGGTGATTGTTTGCTATTAAAGTGTTTGGACTAAGTTCATGGATTAGAGAGTAAATTTCGTCATAATGCCAGTTAGCTTCTTTTTGATCCCAGTGACCATCGAACCAAATACAGCCTACTTCGCCATAATTTGTAAGCAGTTCAGTAAGTTGTGCTTTCATAAAAGCTACATATTTATTCCAAGCTTCTGCATCTCCTTTTTTACCATCTTTATAGTCGTCACGTCTCCAGTCTAATAAAGAATAATAGAAGTTTAGTTTAATACCTTCTTTTTTACAAGCTTCTGCCAATTCTTTTAAAGGATCTTTTCCGTAAGGTGTGGCATCAACAATGTTAAAATCACTCGCATCTGTATCAAACATACTGAAACTATCATGGTGGCGCGATGTAATGGTGATGTATTTCATACCAGCATCTTTTGCTATTTTAACCCATTCTTCAGCATTAAATTCTTGAGGATTAAAAAAATCGGCTAAACGACTGTAGTTATCTTTTTGAATCTTTTTTAATAACATCACCCATTCTCCGTCAGCCAAAATACTGTAAACTCCCCAGTGAATAAACATTCCAAATTTCATATCTTGAAATTCCTCACGAGCTTCTAAGTTACCCGCAGTAGGCGTATATTCTGGCATATCATACGCATACTTTTTTTGTGCATTTGCACTAAATAGTATTAAACCAAATAAACATATTAGTCCTATTTTTTTCATCATTTCTTTTTTTGAGTTAGTATTTTTTGATTTCTTTTTTAATTTATTTTTGGTTCTAGTCCCATTTCCATTTCTAAAACGCCTCCTTGTGTAATTTCTTGATGTGTAATCCAGAACCGATTAAGTGGCTTTCCGTTCAATGTCATAGATTGGATATAAATATTTTCTTCGGAATTGTTATTTGCTACAATTTTAAAAGTCTTTCCGGTGTAATAATCACTATCTAATTTAATTTCAATATCACTAAAAACGGGACTCGTAATTTGATACTTGTTATCGCCAGGAGCAATAGGGTGAATGCCGATGGATGCCAATACATACCAAGCCGACAGTTGGCCAACATCTTCATTGCCACACAATCCGTAAGCATCGGTGCCGTAAGCATCATTACAAATTTGGCGAGTATATTTTTGAGTTAAATGAGGCACACCTGCTTCATTCAACATAAACGGAACATGGTGTACAGGCTCGTTTGGATGGTTGTAATAATTGTTCCATAGAAAATCGTCTGGTGTGTTTTCAAAGAAAGAAACTAATTCATTTCTAAAAGCTTCTTCGCCACCCATTAACGCTTTTAGACCATCAATATCATGAGGTACAAACCAACCTTGTTGATAAGGATTACTTTCAATACAACCTTGTCCGTGTACTGTTTTTCCTTTCCATTCTAGCCAAGTGCCGCTGCTGTCTTTGGCTCTAAACCAATTCACTTCATCGTTCCAAATATTCTTGTAATTTTCACTTTTCTTCAAATAGGTTTCAGCAATATCATCTTTACCTAAAGATTTGGCCATAACACTTAAAGCCCAATCAGAATAGGCATATTCTAATGTTTTAGAAATATGTTTGTTTGAATAACCTAACTCGCCGTTTCCTGTATTATTGACCGTATTCAATGAATATTGAAAAGCCTTTTCTACATCGTAATTTCGAATACCTTTTTCGTAAGCATCCACAATAACAGACACGGCTGGATTTCCTAACATAACACCAGAATAGGAATTCAACATTTCCCAACGTGGCAAATACTCCTTACCACTCAATTCTGCCATTTGTAGTAATGAATTGATTTCATCGTTTACCAACGTAGGATTAATAATGGTTTGCAAAGGGAATTGAGATCTAAAAACATCCCAACCACTAAAAATAGTACGATAGGTGAAATCGTTAGTTTGATGTACTTTTTTATCAGCGCCCATGTAATTTCCATTCACATCCGAAAAAGCACGAGGATCTATTAAAGTATGATACAATGATGTATAAAAAATAGTTTTTTCTCTATCGGTAGCACCTTTAACGGATATGTTGTCAATGGCTTTACTCCAGCTATCACGAGCTTCTTGTTTTGTTTTATCGAAATCCCAATGGTTAATATCGTGTTCTAAATTTTCTTTAGCCCCAGGAATACTTACAAATGAAATACCACTTTTCACTAAAACTTCTTCGTTTGCTTTCGTGCTAAAATTGGTGTAAAAGCCTAAATGTTTGCCTTGCATTTCAGTTTTACCTTCAAAAATTTCAGCATTTTTAATCGAATCTTGATAGTTGTCTCTTCTAATAAAACGCATTTTTCTAGGAACATCCGGAATATCGGCGCTCCAAATACCATAATCTTTTAGCGGTTTGCTAAATTCACAATAGAAATACACCACGTAATCGGCATTTCCTGCGCCAGCGCCCCAACCACCACCTTCTGGAGGACATTTCATCCAACCTTGTATGGTGTTTTCATTTACTACTTTTATGTATTGTTCTGTTGAAGTTCCACCAACACGACGTGCTAAATCAATTTGAACTCGAGAACTATCAGATTCAGGGTAGGTAAAGCGAATAATACCTGCTCTTGGAGCCGATGTTAATTCTGCTTTCACATTATAATCGTCCATAGTAACGGCATAATATCCCGCTTCTGTAATTTCCGTATCATGAGAATATCGAGAACGGTAACCACTTTCTGGATTTTCGGCAACACCACGATTAGTTTGTAGTTTACCGGTTGCAGGTGTTACTAAAAAATTTCCTAAATCACCAAACCAACCCACGCCACTCATGTGTGTAAAACTGAACCCTTCCATGGTTGGATGCTCATAAGAATATCCAGAACCATTATCGCCATCAGAAACCGTATCGGGACTTAACTGCACCAACCCAAATGGCGTTGCTGCACCCGGAAATGTTTTACCAAAACCATGAGCATCTTTCGATTTTTTACCATAAGTAATAGCTCCAATTATGGGGTCTATGTAATCTACAGGCTGCTTTTCGTTTTGAGTTGCTTCTTTATCAGATTTTGAAGAATTACAAGAACTCGCCACTAAAGCCGTTAATGCCAGACAGAAATAAAATAATATGTTTCTTTTTGTAGTACTCATGTAATGGGCTGCTTTTAATATCTATTAGTGCGCTGCTGTATTTTGTGTCGTTTCTGTTTTGTAAAGATCTACAGGTACATCATTCTCTTGTGATTTTCCAGAGGTTGTTCTACCATTTTCAACAATATGTTTTAATTTTTTTGTCAATTTGGCAACGACTCTTGGATGCTTTTTGTAAACATTAGTCGTTTCTTCAGCATCGGTTTTCATGTTATACAATTGAATTTCTGGCAAGTTTTCTTTTCTAGCTTTGTTATCCGTTGGGTTAGACCAACCACCAGAACCAGGCGTTAATTCTAATTTCCATTTTTTATTTCTGATAGAAAATTTACCATGTATAGAATGATGAACTACTAAGTTATAATCCGTTTTTGCCTTTTTGTTTTTCAACATTGGAAGAATACTATACGAATCTACACCAGCATTATCAGCCACATTTAAACCTGCAATTTCAGCACAAGTCGCCATTAAACTCGTTTGACAAATTAGTTTATCGTTTATAGAGTTAGCCTCAATATGTTCTGGCCATCTCACCATAAAAGGAATGCGGTGTCCGCCTTCCCAAATATCAGATTTGTAACCTCTAAAATCAGCACTTGGGTAATGTCCAAATTCATTTTCTAACTTACCAACTTTTGCAACAGGGTAGGAGCAACCGTTATCACTCGTGAAGAATACCAAAGTATTATCTTCAATGCCATTTGCTTTTAAGGCTTCGAGTACACGACCAACAACATCATCGGTTTCCATAACAAAATCGGCATAATCTCCCATGCCACTTTTTCCTTGCCAAGCTTTTGATGGTACTACAGGACTATGAGGCGAGTTTAATGCCAAATACATAAAAAATGGTGTATCGTTTTTAGATGCCTTAGCGATATAATCTTCTGCATGATCACCTAAAAATTGTAACATCTTTACAGGTTCCATTTTATCAACAACCTTATCGTCTTTTATTATCGTTTTCATAACTCGAGAGTGGTGAAAGCCAATATAAGAATCAAAACCACGAGAAACTGGTCCGTTTGGTACCGTAGAACCAATAGCTGGGCCAATTACTTTTTTACCATCGTAAACTTCAACAGGTTTTCCTTCATCATCAACGAATTTAAATCCAAGATGCCATTTACCTATAGCGGCAGTTTTATAACCTGCATCTTTAAGCATTTTAGGCACCGTCATTTGGTCTTCAGCTATTAAAGGTTCTAATTCTTCTCCTCCTGCTAAAACGCCTTGTTGCAATCTAGAACGCCAAGAATAGCGTCCTGTTAAAATAGCGTAACGCGATGGTGTACATACAGCAGAAGCAGAATGCGCATCGGTAAACGTCATAGATTCTTTTGAAAAGGCATCTATTTTTGGAGTAAGTATTTTTCCTTTTTCAGGATTTAAAACTTGTACATCGCCATAGCCTAAATCGTCACAAATGATGTAAACAATATTTGGTTTTTTTTGAGCTGAAGCAGAAGCAACAACGAACATAAAAAGAGCTACTAATTTTGATATTTTCATGATTTTATTTTAATCGTATTTCTGTTATTTCACCTAGTAATTCGCCAGTTTCGTTAAATAAACCAGTTTTTAAAAGGGTTTTAGGCTTTGTTTTAAAATCGCCTTCATACTTAATCGCGTTTATTGTTGGATCGCTACCATCAAGCGTGTAATAAATAGAAAAGCCAACAGTTTCTGTTTTCAAAAACACAATAGCTTCTGTGTTTAATTGATCGATAGCAAAAGCCGGATACACAGTAAACATGCTATTTGCATAATTAACCTTGTCTCTTTCTAAACGTTTAAAATGATCGGTTTTTAATGCATTTTGAAAACGTTCCCAGTTTTTTACTTTTGGATTGCTCCAAGACACCTCGGCACTTGCTAAGGTTCTTGGGTAAAGCATATATTCAAAATGTTCTTCGGTTGGTGTAAATTCGGCCCATAAACAAGTTTGGTTTCCTAATACACGGCTTGCTTCTTCCTCAGTTAATTCAGCAGGAATAGGTTCATGATTATAAACTACAGAGAGCGGTAATACCGAATTTGGTCCTTCTGGCTCCATAAAAGTCGGACCTTGAACACGACTGATATATGAGTGTAAATACGAAGTCATAATTGTTGGGTAGCCTTCACGTGGAGCTTGTAACTCCGGTGTATGCATGCCTCTTCTCCAAGCCATAATGGTAGCGCCTTTGGCTCCTTTACCGCTTAAAATTTCATCCCAACCAATCATTCGTTTATTTTGGGCGGTTACTATTTTATTTACTTTTTGAATAAAATGACTTTGTAATTCTTCCTCATCAGCAAGATTGTGGTCTGTCATTACCTTTTGGCAATGCGGACATTTTTTCCAATTTGTTTTGTTGCATTCATCTCCACCAATATGGATGTATTTAGAAGGAAATAACTCGGCTACTTCTTTAATAACATCTTCTAAAAAAGCATAGGTAGTTTCTTTTCCTGCACAAACTGCGTTATCGGGCGCTTTTCCACCAGTGGCTAATTCAAAATTAGCATCAGTTTCCCCATCAAAACAAAACAATTCTGGATACGATGCTACTAAAGCTTTACTGTGTCCGGGAACATCAATTTCTGGTATCACCTCAATATTTCTAGCAGCTGCATAAGCAATAACTTCTTTAATATCTTCTTGGGTATAAAAACCACCAACGGTTTTAGGTTCATCTGCTGTAGCATGCTCACGAGACCACCAAGCAATACCTGTTCTGTCGGCACGCCAAGCCCCTTTTTGAGTTAGGTTTGGGTATTTTTTAATTTCAATTCTCCAGCCTTGATCGTCAGTTAAATGCCAATGAAATTTGTTTATTTTATATGAAGCTAATACATCAAGTTGTTTTAAAATAAAAGCTTTAGTTTGAAAATGACGAGAAACATCGAACAACACACCACGCCAATGGAATCTTGGATTGTCGGTAATAGTCAAACTTTGTATGGCTGTAGTTCCATTAGAACCGGCAGGAATAGCCTGTCTCAAAGTTTGGAAACCATTAAATAAACCAGCATAATCGGTTGCTTTTACCGTAATTTTAGAAGCATTTACTTCTAAAACATAACCTTCGGCTTCAATAGATGCGTTTTTTACTTTTTCAAAAACAATAACGTTTTTAGACGCTGAGGTTCTTCCTGCGTTTACAGTAAGCGATAAACCGGTGTCATTTGTAAGTGTTGAAGACACGATAGGCGCTAAAGCTTTGTTGAATTTCTTCGGAATAAAAACTTGCGTGTTTTCATCTAATTTAAATCCGCCTGAAGCGTATACAACAGATTCTGGTTGCGGAATAAAAGTATTCTGGACATCTTGAGCATAAATACTTACTGAAAACATGAGACATACTAAAAGTAATGCTATTGTTTTTACTCCGTAAATATTTGTTTTATATGAAGTGTTTATCATGTGTTATTCTAATTTAAACTTACAGCAAGCGTGTTAAAAGATTTTCCGTCTAGGGCTACTTTTACAATCTCGTTATTGATGTTTAATGCTAATTCTTGAGCTTCCGAAGTATTGTTGTAAGCCAAAACAGTTACCTCATTATTGGCTTTGTTATAAAAAGCAAGTGCGTTATTAGTATCTCCAGAGGCCGCTAATTTTACCGAACCTGGCGCTACAAAAGCACTTAAATGTTTCATTAAATAAAACTCAGGATTGTATTTTATAGCTTTGGTTTTGCTATCAATAGAAATCATAGAATTTTGTTTCCATCCCCATTGGCTTTTTCCTGTTTCGTCTAAAACCATATTCCAATACATGTATGAGTTGGCACCGTTTTCAAAATAATGTTTCATTAAGTTGAAGGTGTATTCTGCCGCTTTCCAATCGTTAGAACCGTCACCACATTCTGTTTCAGTTTGCATTAATTGCATGTCTGGATATTTAGCATGTACAGCTTCAATAGCGCCTTTTCCTGCCCATTGAAAACCAACACCTGTAACATAATCTTCAGTGTTTTTGTATTGTAAAACATCATCCACACGTTCTATTTGTGGACGCTCAACAGTACCTAACCAGATATCTGTATCTAAATTTTCAGCTTTAAGTTTCGGACCTAAATAATCGGCTATAAAAATGCCTAAATCTTGAGGTTTCCAAACACATGACGGGAAGTTTTGAGCTGAATTTGGTTCATTTTGAACATGAACTGCACTAATTTCAATACCTTCATTATCATAAGCTTTTATGAATTTTGAAAAGTATAAAGCGTAAGATTCTAAATATTCTGGTTCCATAATGAAACGAGACACTAATTCTTCCGTAGAACTCCATTCTATTGGTAAATCGTTAAATTCAGGATTAGATTTACAAGCGTAATGTTTGCTATGTTTCATCCAAGATGGCGGACACCATGGTGAAGCCCAAACTTCTATTTCTGGATTTATTTTTTGTGCTTCCTTAATGTAGGGAATTAAACGTTTTTTATCACGATCGATAGAGAAGTTAGACATTGCGAAATCTTCCGCAGTTTCGTTATGGCTGTACCAATCTACAGCATAATCATTAGCGCCAATAGGCATTCTACAAACGTTGAATTTACAACCCGTTTCCTGACTAAATAAATCGTTTAAAATTTGTTGCTTTTCTTCTGGAGTTACCATAGCTAAAGCATCCCAACCTAATTCGTTGAAACAGCCGCCAAAACCTGTAACTTCTTGTTCTTGGTTTTGTGTATCAATAGTAATGGATAGGTTAGTAGCTGTATTTTCCTCAGAAGGATTATAGGTTTTTTCAACCCAAACATTATCATTAGTACTGCTTACCCAAGTTACTTGAGGCTGTTTTTTACAAGCTGAAAAAGCGACTAAAAGGGTTAAAGCTGAATATTTAAAAACGTTCATAATGTTCTATTTTACTGTTAAAATTTTTCTTAAACGGATATCTTTTGATGAAGCGCCAACCATGATTCTAAAATCGCCTGCTTCAACTAATCTTTTCATGTCTTTATCTAACATTGATAAGGCTTCCGGATCTAATTTAAAGGTTACATTTTGAGATTCTCCAGGGTTTAAAGTGATGCGTTTAAAACCTTTTAATTCTTTAATAGGGCGAGATACTGAAGCTAATTCATCACGGATATAAAGTTGAACCACTTCGTCTCCAGCAACTATTCCTGCATTTTTAATGGTGCATGAAACTTCTACGCTTTCGTTAGCTGAAATATTATTTTTACTGAACTCTATATTTGAATATTCAAAAGCCGTATAGCTTAATCCGTAACCAAAAGGGAATAAAGGTTGCCCTGTTAAGTTGTGGTAATTATCACCACGACCGGTTGGTTTATTGTTGTAATACAATGGACATTGCGCTTCATCTACCGGGAAAGTAATTGGTAAACGTCCGGCAGGATTTTCATCACCAAAAAGGATATCTGCAAAACCGTTTCCGCCATTTTCACCAGAATACCATGCCATTAAAACACTATCGACATCGTTAATCCAGTTAGACATAGTAATAGCACTACCACCAACTAAAACAACAACTGTTGGTTTTCCTGTTTTAGCAACGGCTTTAATTAATGCTTCTTGATGACCTGGTAAAGCTAATAAAGCACGATCTTGAAATTCACCTTCGTGAATACCAGCAACCACTACGGCAACATCACTTTTTTCTGCAGCTGCAACAGCATCTGCAATTTGTTGTTCCCATTCGTTTTGAATTTCGGCATCCCAAATTAATTTGAATTTTGCATTTCCTGCGGCTTCAAAAAACTCAATTTTAATATCGTATGTTTTTCCTTCTTCAAAAGAAAAAGGTTTTAAAATACTATTATACGATTGTTTTTGCCAGTTATCAATAATTAACTTACCATCTAAATACATGCGGTACCCATCGTTACCTTCAATTCCAATGTTAAAATCACCTGTTTTTGGCGCTTTTAGTTTTCCTGTCCATCGTACCGAAAACCAATCGTAAGCTAAATCTTCATGTGGTGAAAATAAGGTCCATCCAAACTTAATTTGCTTATCAATTCGCTCTACTTTAGGTTGACCGGTTAATTTAATATTATCAAAATAATCCCCTTTTAAACCTTCAACTTGTTTACCTTCTTTAGTAGTCGATAAATAAGAAGACGCTACCACATTATAATTTTCTTCAGCTAAAGCTACACCAGGCGCATAGATAATATTGTCTTTACCTATCTTGTCTGATACACCTTGATACATAGAAATAAGATTATTTCCTGGGCCACTATAACCACCTAATCGTACGGTTTTTACATCGTGCCCAATAAGTGCCATTTTTTTAACAGCTTTATCAATTGGTAAAGCTTTATTTTCATTTTTTAATAAAACCATTGCTTTAGAGGCTGCTTTTCTAGCCAACTCACGGTGTGTTTTATGTCCGTTCCAAATTGCTGCTTCTTTAGCATCTACGTATGGATTTTCAAATAAACCTAATTCGAATTTAGCTTTTAAAATACGGCTTACTGCTTCGTCAATGGCTTTAATATCGACCATGCCATTTTTGTAAGCTTCCCAAAATAAAGGGTAGTGGTTGTAGTTGGTTTGAAACATAACATCTAAACCAGCTTCTACAGCATCTTCGGTAGCTTCGGCATAATCTTTAGCTGTAAAGTGTAATACATTAGCACCACCTGTAGCTCCAGCATCGGAAATTACAAAGCCATCAAAACCCCATTCTTCTTTCAGTTTAGTACGCAATAACCACTCGTTAGACGTACATGGCGTACCGTTTAATGAGTTGTAAGACGTCATTACTGAACGCGCACCTACTTTTTGAAAAACAGCTTTAAAAGCAGGAAAGTAAATTTCCTCTAAAATACGTTCGTTATAACTAATTGGGTAACTATCACGACCACCTGCTCCAACATTAGCAACAAAGTGTTTTGGTGTGGTTATTACACCTTCTTTCTCGAATTCTCCAAGATAAGAAAGCGCCATTTGCGTTGTTAAATATGGATCTTCACCATAAGTTTCCTCGGTACGTCCCCAACGCACATCGCGTGCTATGTTTAATACTGGCGATAATATTTGACGAATTCCTCTTGTTTTTGTCTCCTTTGTTATGGCTCCGGCTACTTCGCCAACTAAGTCTGTATCCCAAGTTGCTGCTAATGCAATGGCTTGCGGATACATGGTAGCTCCATCTCGAGCTAAACCGTGAAGGGCTTCGTTAAAAGGAATGATAGGAATTCCTAAACGGGTTTCTTCTAAGAAAAACTTTTGAAGTTCGTTAATTTCGTTAGCCATATTGGCTGCAGTTCCCGTAGAACCATAATCCATAATTTGTTCGGCTGCATTATCATTTAATCCTTTTGAAGAAATTTGAAAACCAAAAATACCGTGTTTCAATTTGTCTTTTCCAATCTTTAAATCGCCTGGAATCATAAACATTTGCCAGAATTTTTCTTCTAACGTCATTCTGCCTAATAAATCGCTTACACGTTCTTCAACGGGTAACTTCGGGTTTTTATAAGGTGGGTCTTTCTTATTAGAAAAAGCGAAAGCACTTATGATTAGTGCAAAAACACTGACTATTTTTAGGGTATGGAGAATCTTTTTCAAACTGCTATTATTTTAATTATATTGATGTTGATTTGCTTTTAGATCGGCATCGAACTCGGTCATCATTTTCTGTAACTTCTTTACGATTTTAGGGTTTGTCGCTGCTACATTTTCACTTTCGGAAATATCGTTTTTAAGGTTATAGAGGGCTACAGAATCTTGTGTAATACGTAGTTTCCAATCCCCTTTTCTAACGGCTTCTAAGGTAGAATCTTTGTAATAAAAGAAACCATCTTTTCTATGTGGCGACTTCGCTTTTTCATTTCCTGAAAGTAGGGGCCACATGTTTTTACCATCTATTTCTTGTTTCGGTAATTCTGCATCTGTTAAATAGGCTAAGGTTGGCAAAATATCTATAGTTGAAGCTAATTTATCGGTAACCACACCCGCTTTAATTTTACCGGGCCATTGTGCAATCATAGGTACTCGAAATCCACCCTCAAAAGTTTGATTCTTGTGTCCCCTTAAAGGCAAGGCACTACCACCTTGATCTCCTTTTGATGTCCAAGGTCCATTATCTGAAGTAAAAATCACTAACGTATTTTCATCAATACCTTGTTCTTTTAATGTTTTTAAAACTTCACCAACACTCCAATCGATCTCTTCAATAGTATCGCCGTATAATCCTCTTGCACTTTTACCTTTAAAATCTGGCGAGGCATATAATGGGACATGTGGCATGGAATGAGCCAAGTATAAAAAGAAAGGTTCATTTTGATTTTCTTTTATAAAATTAATGGCTTCTTTTGTGTAACGCTTAGTAACAGTAGATTGATCTACAGGATATTCAATAACTTCATCTTGCTTCATTAATGGGACTCTTTTTCCTCTCCATTTTTTCTCTCGCAAACTATCAATCGTCATACCTTCTCTAAAAAGAATATCTTCTGAAACCTTTGATTTTGGGTTAACAGACATATCATTACTGAAAGGAATACCGTAATACGAATCGAAACCTTGTTTTGTTGGTAAATATTGAGCCTCGTCGCCAAGGTGCCATTTACCAATACATGCTGTATTATAGCCTTTTGTTTTTAGCATATTGGCTATTGTTTGTTCTTCATTTGATAAACCTCCAGGTAAGTTAGGCCACAACACTTTGGGCACACCAACACGTAGCGGATATGCTCCAGTTAATAAGGCTGCTCTTGATGGCGAGCATACTGATGAAGCAGCATAGAAATCGGTAAATTTTATACCATTTGCCGCCATATTATCTAAGTTGGGTGTTTTTATTAATGGAGAACCAAAAACACCAATATCTTGATAACCTTGATCGTCTGTAAAAAAAATAATGACGTTAGGTTTCTCAGTTGTTTTTTGTGCTGAAAGCGCTCCTGTACAACTTAAAAAAACGGTGAGTATACTGATTACGAATTTCATATTCTGAATTATTTTTTATTTAATGAACCGTCGTACTTATACGTTTTTCCTGCTTTGGTGTCAAACTCTATCGTATTTCCGTTGTACTCTAAAACACAAGCTTCTCCTTTTTTAGATGTAATTTCAACGTATTGTAATTTCGAGTTTTTCCAAGAGAAAGCCAATTCAAAACCACCTCTAGCAACAATACCTTTTACTTCTCCATCGGCTAAACCATCTGGTAAGGCAGGTAGTAATTCTATTTTATCTAAATGACTTTGTAATAACATTTCTAAGATACCTGAAGCACCACCAAAATTTCCATCAATTTGAAATGGCGGATGTGCATCAAAAAGGTTAGGGTAGGAGCCTCCTCTAATTTTGCGTTCCGGAATTTCTGCCGGACTTAATAATACATTCAATAATTTATAAGCGCGGTTTCCATCTTTAAAACGTGACCAGAAATTAACTTTCCAAGCTAAACTCCAACCTGTGCCGTTATCGCCTCTAAATTCTAAAGATTGTTTTGCAGCCTTCATTAATTCTGGAGTGTCTTCGTAATTAATTTCACTTCCAGGATATACCGACCATAAGTGCGATACGTGTCTGTGATGACTTTCTGGATTATCTTTATCTTCTAACCATTCTTGCAATTGCCCGTGTTTACCTATTTGGTTTGGTGCAATTTTAGGAATCATAGTCGTTAGTTTTTCAGCGAAAGCTTCATCTGTTTTTAAGATTGAAGATGCTTCAACAACACTTTTGAAAAGCGCTCTTATGATTTGGTGATCCATCGTTGGTCCAGCCACTAAACCACCAATTTCTGGGGATGTAGATGGCGTACTTATCAGGTAACCTGTTTTTGGGTCTTCAACTAACAAATCGGTATAGAAAAGCGCCGACTCTTTCATGGAAGCATAGTTGTTCTTTAAAAAAGTTTCATCTTTTGTAAATAAATAATGTTCCCAAATATGTGAGCAAAGCCAAGCACTACCAGATAACCAAAGTCCGTGATTAGAATGGTTTACTGGTGCAGCACCTCTCCAAATATCAACGTTGTGGTGTACATTCCAGCCTTTAGCGCCGTAATGTTCTTTGGCTACGTTTTTTCCAGTTTCAGAAACATCTTTTATAAAATCGAAAAGCGGTTCGTGACATTCACTAAGATTAGCAATTTCAACTGGCCAATAATTCATTTCTAAATTAATATTAGTTGTGTAACTACTAAACCATGGTGGCGTTAATTTATAGTTCCAAATACCTTGTAATGTTGGTGGTTTGGTTCCTGGACGGCTACTCGCTATCATTAAATAACGGGCATATTGTACGTAAAGTGCAATTAATTGCGGATCGCTTGGTGTTTTCCAGAAATCGAAAATACGCTTATCGGTGGTGTTTGCCGATTTCCCATTATCACCAAAATCAATATCAAAACGGTTGTATAGTGATTGGTAATCTTTGAGGTGTAGTTTTTTTACTTTTTTATAATTTTCTGAAGCAACTTGCGCTAAAGTGTTTTGCGTGATGTTTTCAGGATTTCCCGAAACATCATTGTATTTAATATAGTTGGTTGCAGCTGTTAAATATATGGTTGCTTTTGATGCATTGGAAATTTGAAGTTTCCCGTTTACAGTTTCAATAGTACCATTAGTTTGAATGTTTAAAGTGGCAACGCCTCTAAGGGCACCTTCTTTAACTTGAACCTTTAATGTTTGTGTGTTTCCAACGGTTTCTACCGTTTTATCTTCGTGAAGGGCATCTAACCATAAATCGAAATTAAGCGCTTTAGATTTACTAGAGGTTAGGTTGATAGCAATAATTTGTGATGGATAACTAGAGAATACTTCTCTTTTGAAATCCACACCATCTACAGAATAAGCTACTTTAGTGATGGCTTCTTCTATGTTTAGCTCTCTTGTGTAATTCTTGTAGTTTTCATGACCTTTAAAAGCGATGTAAATATCACCAAAAGGTTGGTAAGGCTGTTGCTTTAAAGGCGTACTCATAAACTCTTGCATCGCTAAGTTTTGAGCATCCACTTGTTTACCATCTGTTAATAACTGGCGAATGGTATCTAAATACTTGTAAGCGCCTTTATGTGCATAATCATGAGGTTTTCCTGCCCAAAGTGTTTCTTCGTTAAACTGAATATGTTCTTCAGGAACACCACCAAAAACCATAGCGCCAAGGCTACCATTTCCTATAGGTAAAGCTTCGGTCCATTTTTCAGCAGGAGACTCATAAGATAATTTGTGAGTTTCCTGTGCTGAAATTGTTGCTATACATAATAGAATAGACACACAGGAAATAATTGTTTTTTTGTTCAATTTCATAATTGTTTTATTTAGTCTATCTATTATAGTGTTAACTTTATAAATTAAGCGTTCCAATGACTCTCTATAATCTCATGGATTTCCGGATTATCTGGATCCGTATCTTTTAAAGCTTCTCTTTGTTTTAAGATTTCTACTTTCATTTCTTTTATAATCTCTTGGTATTCCGGATCATTATAAGCGTTGTGAGATTCGTTTGGATCTTTTTCTAAATCGTAAAAGTCCCAAAATTTCTTTGGTTGATTTTCTTTAGTAAACCCGTTTTCCTTTAATGCATTTCCGTAATAGAAGGCTAGTTTGTAACGTTCTCCTCTAATTCCAAAATGTCCAGGACGATCTATAGAATGGTCCCAATATCTGTAATAACCATACTTTCTCCAATCTTTAGAAGTATTCCCTTTTAAGTTTTCACGGAACGAGTGGCCTTGCATTGTTTCAGGATAATCAACACCTGCATAATCTGCAAATAACGCCGAGAAATCTACATTTTCAATAAGATCAGAATTACGTGTTCCTGCAGGAATTTCTTTTGGATAACGAATTACAAAAGGCATATGAATAGACTCTTCATATATTAATCGTTTATCAAACCAACCGTGTTCTCCTAAAAAGTAACCTTGGTCTGCTGTATAAATAACGATGGTGTTTTCTGCTAATCCAGATTTGTCTAAATAATCTAATAATTTACCAATATTATCATCAATAGCGGCTCCACAACGCATGAAGTCTTTTACATATTTTTGGTAGGTTTTATATCTAGCTTCATCATTTGTTAAACCATCTACAGTTAATGGTAATTCAGGATACTTCATGTAACCCGGTACATTTTCAGGGTCTTTTGAAGCTAATAAATATCTTTCTTTTAAATTATCTACAGACTGCCCTTTAAAAGATCTACCCGTAGTTTCTGCGCCTTTATCATAAAGTGAACTAGGAACAGGAATATCTTGATCTCGATATAAATGACTAAAACGTTCTGGATAATCAAATGGCTCGTGCGTGGCTTTAAAATGACACATCATCATAAAAGGTTTGTCTTTATCTCTTTTATCAATCCATTCAATGGTTTTATCTGCAATTACATCTGTACTAAAACCTTCATAAGCTTTAC
This sequence comes from Algibacter sp. TI.3.09, assembly GCF_038154905.1. Classification (NCBI taxonomy): domain Bacteria; kingdom Pseudomonadati; phylum Bacteroidota; class Flavobacteriia; order Flavobacteriales; family Flavobacteriaceae; genus Algibacter; species Algibacter sp. TI.3.09. The sequence continues at coordinate 252,411 of NZ_JBAKAN010000001.1, forward strand.
CACCTTCCATATAATCTTTCCAATTCTCTTTGGTTTTTAATATAGGATTCCAATATCTACCTTGTCCAGGTAAAACACTGTAATAATCGAACTCATCGGTAGGTTCTTGTTTTAAATGCCATTTCCCTATAATAGAGGTTTGGTAACCGCCACGCTTTAAAACCCCAGCAATGGTAGGATGCGTTGGAGGTAAACCACCCGCTAGAATTTTTACACCGTTGATATGACTGTATTGACCGGTAAGAATTGTGGCTCTACTTGGCGAACAAATAGAGTTAGATACCAAACAATTATCTAACACAAGTCCTTCTGCAGCTAAACGCTCAATGTTTGGGGTATGTACATAATCTTTTAAAATTCCATCGTAAATACCTAAGGCTTGAGAAGTATGATCATCGGCCATGATGTATAAGATATTAGGCCTTGCTGCTTTTACTTCAGCTTTAGTTTCTACTTGTTTTGTTTTTTCTTTACAGCTTGTTACGGTTGCAAGGGCAAGTAAACAAATGGCACCTATTTTAAGTACATGTTTCATTTTTTTTGGTTTTAATTTGTAACAATTAGTTTTACAGTTTCAAAATTATTTGATGAAGGACCAATACCTATTTCAAAATCTCCTGGCTCAACTATTTTTTTTATTCAGCTCTTTGTCAAATAATTGTAAAGCTTTTGAAATGATTTCAAAAGTTATTGTAGTGCCTGTATTGGTTTTAAAGAAATACGCATTAGTCTCTTAAATTTATAAAGCTCGTTTAATAGAACTCTCTAAATCTTTAATATACAATTGTACAACTTCTTCTCCTTTCAAATCTCCTACATTTTTGACATTAACAGATACTTTTGTTGCCGCTGTGTGTTTAATGTTTCTTTTTGAATTTAGCTTTCAAAACCACAGGATAGCTATCTCCATTAACCACTGGCATATTTATAGTTAAACCTTTATTTGTTTGTTTAAATGAAACCTTTCTACCATCGTATAGTTGAATTAAATCTTTTAAATCTCCTGGGTTAACTTCGCTAAATTTTCCAAATGAAGGAATAACGAATTCACCTCCTTTTGGATTCATTACTGTTATGTAAAAATCATCTCCCTTTGTGGTGTAACGAACTTCGTCGTGCGCAAAAGCAGGTGTAGCTGTTGTACGTTGGTTAAAATGCTCGCCATGCTTTTGAGACTCTGTGGCATTTCGTAATTCGCCATCAACAGTTTCAACGGCTTCTCCTCGAACACTTCTACCATCGCCATAAACCGTCCATGGACGTGTTCCGTAAATAGCTTCACCATTTATTTTAAGCCAATCGCCAACTATTTTTACGCTCTTTTTTATCTCATCAGGAATTGTGCCATCTGGCTTTAATTCCATACTTAATAGCAAGTTTCCGTTTTTGCTAACGGCTTCAATCAGCATTTCCAATATTGTACGTGCATTATGAGTTAGGTGTCGATCTTTTTTATAAAACCAATCGGTAAACGTAATTTCCGATTGCCAAGGATATGCTCTTAAGGTATTACTACCTCCAGATTCTACTTCGTTAACCGTGCCTTTTGCTTGTCTTTTTAAAAGCATAACAGCATCTATTTTGCCATTATCTTTTAAACTATTGTTGTAAAGTTTACGTGTAACTTCTTTACCGTAATCTCCGTAAGTAAAATTAAAACCATCGTTGTACAATAGATCTGGTTTGTAATTTGTAACTAATTCAATATGGCGCTTTAGCCAGTTTTTCTTAATATCTTCAATAATTTCTGGAGTACGATCTTCTGGTGCTGGACCATATAAATCTTTAGGGTCTAAACCTTCCCACCATTTTCCTTTGCCATCGGCTTTTGTTAAACGTCCATCATAAGGTACTCCTGCATATTCACCTGTTTTATCTGCTCCAAAAGCAGGTTGCCACCAGTTTAGAAAACGATCGTCATGGCTAGTTACTCCAAATTTTAAGCCAGCATTACGTGTTGCTTTTTCAAAAGCACCAATAATATCTTTTTTAGGACCAACATTAACCGAATTCCATGGGTGATAAGAGGAATCGAATAAATCGAAATGATCATGATGATTTGCTAAGGCTACAATATATTTAGCACCATTTTCTTTTGAGAAATTTATTAAATATTCAGCATCAAATTTTTCAGCTTTCCAAGTATTAATAACATCTTTAAAACCGAATTCTGAAGGATGACCATAAGTTTGTAAATGATATGGATTGGCCATTTTTCCGAATTTTTGGCGACCAACATCTTTCATGTACATATGTCTAGCATACCAACCTCCACCTTGTTCAGGTACAGATTGAGGTCCCCAATGAAACCAAATCCCGAATTTAGCATCACGAAACCATTCAGGACATTCATATTGATTAGCAAGTTCATCCCAAGACAAATCTTTGTCTTGAGCCTGTGCATATTGCGTTGTACACAGAACAAATACAACCATAAAAAGCACGTTTAAAAAAACAGGCTTTTTATGGTTGTATGCTAATGTATTTGAATGTTTTAAAATCACTCTAGTTCTTTTTAAAGTTAAAAGCTTGAATATCATCAAACAGTCCGAATTCATTTTTATCTAATTGAGCAGGATCGCCTGTTTCATCAATAAGAATTTGCAATTCTTTCATTAAATCATCTTTAATAGTGGCGAAGTTTTCATCGTCTATTAAATTATTAAGCTCCCAAGAATCTTCTTTTACATTGAATAATTGATAGGTAAAAACTTCATGCTTTGCGCTTACAATTAATTTGTAATCACCTTTACGAACTGCGCGGTGTCCGCCACCAGGATTATGTTTTCTGTTTTTATTAAGTAAATCGCCAGGCCAAGAATTATAGGCGTAGAGCATACTGTTTCTAACTTCTTTCTTTTCACCCGTTATAACTGGTGTTAAATCTTCTGTTTCGATAGACTCAGGAATTTCTAGTCCGGTTAAGCCGCATAACGTAGGAAACACATCGTGTAAATAGGCTAGGGCATCGGTTTTTTGATTTTTAGGAATGTTTGGTCCGCAAAAAATTAAAGGTACACCAACACTATGCTCATACACATTTTGTTTTCCTAATAAACCATGTTGTCCTAAAGCTAAGCCATTATCTCCTGCAAACACTATAATAGTATTTTCTGCTTGTCCAGAAGCTTCTAGCGCTTTTAAAACACGCCCAATTTGTGCATCGGTAGCGGTAATCATAGCATAATAATCTGATATTTCTTTTTGAATAATAGCTTCCGTTCTTGGAAAAGGCGCTAAAACTTCATCTCTAATTCTATCATCAGCAATTTCAAAAGGATGCTCGGGCATAAAATTTTCTGGCACTTTCATGTCTTCAGTAGGGTACATATCATGAAATTCCTGTGGTGCAGTTCTTGGGTCATGTGGTGCAGTAAAAGCCACATACATTAAAAACGGATTCTTTTCTTTATAACTATCTAAGAAACCAACAGCGGCATCTGCAAAAACTTCACTACTGAATTTTTCTTTATCCTGATAAGCTGCAGACCATCCTGTTTCTGGTGTGTAATCTTTTACTTTAGTTCCAAAATGTGTAGTCATACCTCCTAAAAAGCCTGATTTTATTTGATTAAAACCACGTTCTAGCCAAATTTCACCATTGTGTTGTTTTCCTGTTGCAAAGGTTTCGTAACCGTTAGCTTTAAAATATTCTGGAAAGGTTAATAAATCACTTTTTCCTTTTTCTTCCTTCGGAAAAGCGAATTGTGCATAAACATTAGGTTCTATATTGAAATAGTGACGCCCCGTCATTAACATCGCTCTACTCGGAGAACAAACAGCTGCCGTTGTTGCTCCTAAAATATAAGAATTGGTAAACGATGTTCCATTTTCTACTAACTTATCCATGTTAGGTGTTTTTACACCGTATTTGTGCATGGCTTCTATAGTACCAGCACGCTGATCGTCTGTAAATAAGAAAAGGATGTTTGGTTTTTGCGCTACAGCTTCTTCAGCTTTTGGCTTTTCTTTACAACCTGTAGCTATTAATGCAATAAGGATTACGCTGTAAAATATGGTTTTGTTAGACATGTTTATCTTTTATAAATAATTTGTTTTTCTTCTTTACTGAGCATTTTACCAACCTGTTTTAAAATCTTGGCCGATTCTTTTGGTACATTTCCATCGCCATCAGGACCAATGTTTAACAAAAAGTTTCCACCTTTTCCGTTGATGTCCTTAAGTTTTTCGTAAACAACTTCTGGACTTTTCCAAGCGGTGTCTTTTATTTTGAAACCCCAAGAATCGTTCATGGTGTAGCAAGCTTCCCAATAATGTTTTAAAGTTGAATCTGGATGAAATTGTTCTGGTGTACCGAAATCTTTTTTGAATGTATCACGTTTTGAAACGCGGTTGTTAATAATCACGTTTGGCTTTAAAGTTCTGATGTATTGATATAAATCGTTACCATCTTCTTCTATCCACCAATGTGTCCAATCGGCATCGAACCAAATAATTTCGCTATCGTAATTTTCGATAAGCTCCTTAATTTGGTTTTTCATGTAGGTCACATACTCTTCTTTTCTGCCAGCCTTCATTGTGGTTAAGCCCCAGTTTTTACGTTTTTCTTCTTCGTTATATTCAACGGTTTGGGAGGGGTGATGCCAATCTATAATACTGTAATACGTACCAAAGTGTAAACCACGTTTTTTACAAGCGTCGGCAAGTTCTTTAACTAGATCTCTACCTTTTATTGGACTTTCAGCAATATCGAAATCGGTATATTCAGAATCCCATAAGCAAAAACCTTCATGGTGTTTGGTAGTAACTACCAAATATTTCATACCTGCTTTTTTAGCCAACTTTACAATATTATCGGCATCAAAATCTTTAGGATTCCAAGTGTTTATTAACGTTGCATATTCTTCCGAAGAAATATTTTGATTTCCTTGAATCCATTCTGCATAGCGCCCTTCATCATTACCTTTGTAAATACCGCCTAACTGACTATACAATCCAAAGTGAATAAACATGCCATATTTAGCATCTGTAAACCATTGCATTCGTTTAGTGAAATCGGCTTCAGATTCTTCTAAATAATTAACCTGTTCTTGAGCAAAGCCAGATGTTATTAATAATAGAAGTGTAAATAAAATGACGTGTTTTTTTTGCACAGTATGGTTTGTTAGTGGTTTATGTTTTTTGCGCTTAAATAATTTTCTAGGTTAGAAGCATTCAGCGCGTCACTATCTCCATATTTAGTTCGCATGTTTTCTAATTGTTTATGCATATCTGCTTGTACATCTGCATATGAAGGATCGTTGTAAAGATTGTTCATTTCTGAAGGATCTTTTTCTAAATCGTATAATTCCCATTGCTCAATATCATAATAGAAATGAATCAATTTGTAACGTTCTGTTCTTACGCCGTAATGACGTTTTACATGGTGCTCTCCAGGGAATTCGTAATAGGTGTAATAAATTGCATCTCGCCATTCGCTAGCTTCACCATTTACTAGTTTTCTAAAAGATTCACCTTGGATATCTTTAGGAATATCTACACCTGCATAATCTAAAAATGTTGGTGCAAAATCTAAATTCTGTACCATGCCATTTACAACCGTACCTGCTTTAATTTCTTTTGGATATTTCATTAAAAGCGGTGTTCTAAAAGACTCTTCATACATGAAGCGTTTATCGAACCAGCCATGTTCACCTAAATAAAAACCTTGATCTGAAGTGTAAACAACAATAGTGTTTTCTTCTAAACCGTTTTCTTTTAAATAATCTAAAACCTCACCAACACCATCATCTACAGATTGAATGGTTCTCAAATAATCATGCATGTATCGGTTATATTTCCAAAGGGCAAGTTCTTTTCCTTCTAATTTTTCAGCTTTAAAATCGGCGATAATAGGGTCGTAATAAGCATCCCAAGCTGTTTTTTGTTCAGCATTCATTCTACTGTAACGGCCTTCAAAAGCTTTTCTATATTTGGTTTGAATGTCACCTTCTTTATCTAGCATTTTTAAATCGTACACTAAATCCATATCTTTATAGATACCCATTTCGTGTGCCGCTGCTGCTGGTCTTCCTTCGTAATCATCGAAAAAATTTGCTGGCGGATCGAATGTTTTGTCGTCAAAAAGTGTTAAATACTTTTCCTCAGGCATCCATGTTCTATGTGGTGCTTTTTGGTGGTATAACAATAAGAAAGGCTTGTCTTTTTCGCGCTTATTTTCTAACCAGTTTAAAGCAATATCGGTGGTTACGTTAGTTACATAACCCGGGATTGTTTTCTTTACACCATTCTCAATAAATTCAGGAGAATAGTATTGGCCTTGCCCAGGAAGCACGTTAGAGTAATCGAAACCTTGTGGTAAACCATCCATATGGATTTTACCAACTAATGCGGTTTGATAGCCCGATTTTTGTAGACTTTTAGCAAAATTATCTTGGTCCCAATCAAAGGCACTAATATTATCAACTTTTCCGTTTATAAAACTATGTTTACCGGTAAGCATTACTGCTCTACTTGGCGCACAAATAGAATTTGTTACAAAACCTCTGTTGAAAAGCGCTCCTTCATTCGCAATTCTATCAATATTGGGCGTGTTGTTTAATCCATGACCGTAAGCACTTATGGCTTGGTAAGCATGGTCGTCACTCATTATAAAAACAATATTTGGTCGTTGTGGAGTTTCAATTTCAACCTTAGCTTTAGTTTCATCTTTACAGCTAAAGCATAACATGAAAGCCGATAAAACCACCAAATAGGAATTATTCAATTTTGTTGTATTTAGAATGTGTTTTGCCATTTTTATTAATTGAATTGTTAGTGTTTTTTATTCTATGAGATGTTTATTTCTTTCCAATTTTATGTCCCCAAACAGCAAAGAACAAAATAAGAGCGTAGCAAGGAATTAATATCCAATAACTACTTGTGGCAGCGCTTGAAGTTGCTTGTACTTGATCTATACCACTTAATATAAGTTCGTTTTTATTAGCATCTACAATTCTACCATATAATGGCGGAATAATTGCACCACCAGAAATAGCCATAATTAATAGGGCCGAAGCGGTTTTTGTAAATTTTCCTAAACCTTCTAATGTTAAAGGCCAAATAGCTGGCCAAACTAAAGCGTTTGCTATACCTAAAGCGGCTACAAATAGAATAGAAGTGAAACCTGTAGTGTATAAAATACATAAACTAAATACAATACCAAGTATGGCACTAGCTATTAAGGCTGTTTTTTGTTTAACGTATTTTGGAATTAAAAATACACCTAATGCATAAGTTGCTACCATGGCCATAAGGGTGTAAGTTGTAAAGTATTTAGCTTCTTCTCCTGTAAAGCCTAAAGAGATTCCGTAAGATATAATAGTGTCTCCAGCAATTACTTCTGCGCCTACATATACAAATAAGGCTAAAACACCTAACCATAAATGAGGGAATTGAAAGATGCTAGTTTTAGTGCTTTTACCTTCTACAGTATCGTCAGCATCTTCTGCTTCAACATCTGGTAATGGAGCCATTCTAATTAAAACACCTAATACAAAAAGAACGATAGCCATAATTAAGTAAGGCATAAATACACTATCGGCCATGGTATCTAAAAGTACATTCTTCTCATCTAAAGAAACGCTTCCTAATTTTTCTTTTACTTCATCTATACCGGACAGTAATAAAGCACCAAAAATTAAAGATCCTAAAGCTCCGGCGGTTTTGTTTGCTATTCCCATTATAGCAATACGTTTAGCACCACTTTCCATTGGGCCTAAAATTGTAATGTATGGGTTGGCAGCTGTTTGTAAAAGCGTCATACCAACACCTTGAATAAAAATACCTGTTAAAAACACCCAGTAAGTTCTAGCTTCGGCTGCAGGTATAAAAAGTAAAGCACCTATACCCATAATGATTAACCCCAAAGACATACCTTTTTTGTAACCTATCTTATTTAATATATAAGATGCTGGTAATGCCATTAAAACGAAAGAGATGTAAGATGCAGAAGCGACTAAATAAGATTGCGCATCTGTTAATTCGTTTATGGTTTTCATGAAAGGAATTAACGCCCCGTTGATCCAGGTAACGAATCCAAAAATGAAAAACAAACTCGCTATAATAACGATTGGAACTAGATTACTTTTTTTTGGTGATTGCATATTTTTTTTGATTTTTATTATTAAATCTGAATAAATAAAAAAAATACAAAAAATCTAATGGTTGGTTCCCATTCTAATTCTTTAGTCGATTAATTGTTTTTTTGAATTTTGCAGATAGTTTTAATTGTTGACTAAATTAGATGTTATAATGTATTGAAACAAATACTAAGTTAGTAGAAAACTATTTTATTCTTTTAAGAAAAGGGAGGACGTTATGAGGATCCTCCCTTAGACTTAAAATAAAACAAAACTAAACTTCAAATAAACTTACCCTAAAGTAAGTGACATAAAAGATTATTAGAAAATTAGTTCGACGAATAACAGGTTTGAAAAGGTGTTGGTTAAAAAGAATTTAATTAAGCAAAAACTATTTGTCGTAAGTGATATAAGCAGACACTAACCAATGGTTAGATTTATCTTTTCCAGCTGCTGTAGCGGGTATTGTAATAGTTAAAGATTGCTCGCCAGATTTTAGGTCACCAAGTTCTGCGACAAAAGGTTCCACTTTAGAACCAGGACACCAATTTGAACGAGAAAGATCTGAGGACGCTAAGCGTTCTTCAATTTCCTTAATCTTATATGTTTTTGTTTTTCTATCTCTGTAGTAAGTAGAATCTTTACGTAACCAAACGCCAGAGGTTGGGTTAAAACGTCTAAAAGAAGCGCAATCGTCTCTCCATGGTATGGTGTCTATTAATGTTTTACCGTTAACTATAACGGTATTTTTAATTTTAATAAATTCATCACCACCGCTATGTCCGCCGTGACCTGTGGTAATGTAATGCAGTTTAGCATTTTTAATGTTTTTATCTAAAACGAACGTGTGCTCTAAAGATCGGTTAGCAAAAAAATCAGGCAAAGCTTGTCCCTTTACATAATTTACCGCGTTAACTAAAGGTAAAACTTCGCGTTGTTGTTTTGGTCGGCCAGAATAGATTAGGCTTAAATCAACTTTATAACCAACTTTGCTCCATGCATCAATCCAAACACCCACATAAAAAGTATCGCTAACAATACTTTCAAGGTCTGATATATCTTGATTCCAAACCACTTCCTTTTCCCAATGTGGCACATAAACAGGTTTTCTGTGCTTTACTTCATCTGTACTATAATGGCCCACTCCAAAAGGCGTCATAAAGCGTAATAATTCAACTACAGGTTTGTAATCTTCAGTCGCTTTTACACCGCCATGTTTTTCGTTGGTATAAGATCCCTTCGGAAATTTAGTTTTGCCTTCTGCTAAATTTAAAAATGAAATATCATCAGGATTAGTAATTACAAAGCAAGAACCCGATTTATCCCATTTATCACCATTAGAACGCAATGATAATTTAATATGAACATCGGTACCTTTTTTAAACTTCGGAACAGTGACTTTCTTTAAAATCACACGACCACCTTGCAGTCTAATAATATCCGGATTATCCACCGTTGGTTTTCCGTAATTAACTTGTTGATCTTCGAATATTATTTTTTCTAGTTGCTCTTGTGAAAAAGACTGTGAACTACTAATTAAAAGAATACATAGGGCTATGAATCTGATTTTCATTTTAAATTGATTTTTAATTTTGAACCTTTTATTAAATCTGAATGGTTGATAAAGTAGCTATTATGCGCCTTACCATCAAGTTGAATTGTGTTTATAATACCTTTTTCAGTACCCGATTTTTCAATAACAAGTGTTTTTCCTTGGTAGTAATTCGAGTCTAAATCGATGGTGATTTTATCGAAAACAGGCGTTGATATCGTGTAAATAGGATCTCCAGGAGATACAGGATAAATACCCATCATGCTATAAATTAACCAAGCCGACATGGTGCCAGTATCATCATTACCTGGTAAACCTGCAGGTTTGTTTTGAAAATATTCATCCATTAACTCATGCACTAATTGTTGCGTGCGCCATTCTTCACCTTTTACATAATTGAATAAATAAGGATAAGCAATATCGGGCTCGTTTGCCATATCGAATTGTTTGGTGCTAAATACCTTTTGAAGTTGTTCGCTAAAGCCTTTTTTACCGCCCATAAGTTTCATTAAAGCTTTAATATCATGCGATACCATAAAGGCATATTGCCAAGCGTTACCTTCAATAAAACCAATGTTTTTAGTGAAATTTGCTCCAGCTAACGGATCGAAAGGTTCATGCCAAGTACCGTCTGCATTACGCGGGCGTAAAAGTTTTAAGTCTTTATCAAATAGTTTTCTATATGAAATGGAACGCTTAGAAAAACGTTTGTAATCGTCTTTTTTATTTAGCGCTTTGGCTAATAGTGAAATGGAATAATCGGTAGCGTTATATTCTTGAGTGGTAGAAACCGAACCATTTTGATCGGTGTTTAAATAACCCTTTTCAATATACGGTTGAATACCAGGTCGCAACGGATTATTTTCTAAAGCATCGGCACTTTTTACCATAGCTTCATAGGCTTTTTCAATATCGAAATCGGTGATGCCTTTTAAATAGGTATCCGTTAAAATAATACCAGCAGGATCGCCTACCATAGTTGTGGTTTCGGTGGCGTTGAGTTCCCATTTTGGTAACCAGCCACTTTCATCATAAATATCAAGCATGCTTTTAACCATATCCGATTGTTGCTTCGGGTAAACCAAAGACATCAAAGCGTGAAGGTTTCTGTAGGTATCCCAAAATGAAAACACTGTAAATCGCGTGTTTTCTGTTTTTAAAGTTTCTCGGGTTGCCATTTTTGGGTATTCACCATTAAAATCGTTTAAAATATTTGGGTGAATTAAGGTGTGATAAAGTGCTGTGTAAAAAATGGTTTTATCATCTTCAGTACCACCTTCAACTTTGATTTTAGATAGTTGTTGTTCCCAGTTTGATTCGGCTTGTTGGTGTATGGTTTCAAAACTGAAATCTTGTGTTTCTTGCTCTAAATTTTCGCGTGCATTTTCAATACTCACGTATGAAACTCCTATTTTAACTTCTACTTGGGTTGGTTTTTCAAATTGATAAGAAAAATAACTACCAATACTATCGCCTAAAACTTCTTTGCGATAACCTTCCATAAGTCTTGGTTTTCCATTGTATGGCATCCAGGCAGCTTCAGCGCCCTTATATTTTTTAGGAGTTTTCCAAACGCCATAATTTGTTGCAGGTTTACTGAATTTTGCAACGAAATAAACAGGATAAGCTTCTTCGGGTTTGTAATAACAAAAAGAGCCCACAGTACGCATACCTTCAATTTCTGTTGGCGATACTATTTTTATAGCAGCACCTTCCTCATTGGTTAGGCCTAATCCTAAATTTAATAAGATGTTCGATTGTCCTTCAGGAAATGTGCATCTAGAAATACCCGTTCTGGTGGTTGTTGTGGTTTCAACCTTAATATTATATTTTGTTAAAACATTTGAGTAATAACCCGCTTTGGCCGTTTCGTTCGTGTATGTACTTCCGTATTTTAAATGATTAGTTTCAACATCGCCAGTTGTTGGCATTAACAAGATAACACCTAAATCCGGACAACCAACACCACTTAAATTGACGTGAGAATAGCCTGTTAAAAAGGTGTTTTCGTTCACATAAGGGTTGGATAGCCATCGACTATCTTTTTCTAACGTATTTTGAGTTCCCGCCACGTTGAAAGGGGATACACTTACCATACCTCGTGGTGCAATAGCTCCCGGATTGGTGGCTCCAAAGTTTGAAGTTCCTATAAAAGGATTTACATATTTAGTGAATTCTTGCGCATTTACAGCCAAGGTGTTTATTAGGATAGATACAATAAAAAGCTTTTTTATCATCGGATAGGGATGTTTATAGATCGTTGTTACAACTTCTAAATTAAGCGGTATTTACTTAGCAAAACAGAAATACTAATCGAATTTTAATCGATTAGTATTTCGTCTATAAATAACCAACCTTCGTTGGCATTTTGTTCATTTTTAGAAGTGCTCACTTTCACCTTAACAAAACGTGCAGATGCTGCTCTACATTCTAAAACAAAATCTTTCAGTTCAGGTTCAGAAGTGGTTGCAAAAGGTCTTTTAATAGAAGCTGTTTCTGTAAATGTTTCACCATCATTAGAAATGAATACCTGAATTAAAGTCGGGTAGTAGATACCATTTTTTTGATTTTCCATACTACCAATAGTCACCTTGTTTATTGGTGTTTCTTTTTCTAAATCAATAGTGATTTCGGCAGCGGTGTTTAACCAACCTTGCCATCTACCATCTCTAAAGTTTTTTGTACCTCTTAGCGTATTTACTAAGTTGTAGGCACCAACACCTTGATATCTTTTATGGTATTCTGTTTGGTAAGTCGTTTCGTGAGCTACTGCATTATGAAACTTAACAGTATCTTTAAAAACGTTTCCAACTAAAACATCATCTTTAAACAAGCCAGCTTTAACAGCAGTTGTTTTAGATAAAATAATAGGGTCTGTATAGTGTTTTGAATCGCTATTTAAAGGCTCGTCATTTAAAGCATAACGAATATCAGATACTGCGTATTCATTTTTTAAAACTAGCGATACGGTTTTGTTTTCAACACTTGTTTCCATTTTAGAAGTTACGATAAATGAGCTTTTTGAATAGTTTATGCCTAAATATTCATAACGCTCAAAAGCAGCTGGTAATCGTCTTGAGAAATCGTCCCAATCTCTTAAGTTTTTAGCACTCCAAACGGTTTCGGCTAAAGCCGTTAATCTTGGGAAAATCATGTATTGAGAATGCGATGTTGTTGGCACGAACTCAGCCCATAAGTTGGCTTGTCCACCTAAAACGTGTTTCGCTTCGGCTTCGCTCATCGTTTCCACAACCGGATCAAATTCATAAACTTTATTTAAAGGTGTAAAACCACCACCTCCAGCAGGCTCTTGTTCTGGTGGACCTTGGTAATAATCGAAATAAGAATGCGAAACTGGTGTCATAATTACATCATGACCTTGAGCAGCTGCTTCTAGTCCGCCTTTAAACCCGCGCCAGCTCATTACTGTAGCATCAGGAGCAAGACCGCCTTCTAAAATTTCATCCCAGCCTACAAGTTTTTTTCCTTTGGAATTGATGAATTTTTCTATTCTTTTAATGAAATAACTTTGAAGTTCTTCAACACCTTCTAAATCTTCATCTTTAATTCTTTTTTGACAGTGCGGACAAGTTTTCCAGTTGGTTTTTGTGGCTTCATCACCACCAATATGAATGTATTTAGATGGAAATATATCCATAACTTCAGTTAAAACATCTTCTAAAAACTCAAAAGTATGCTCTTTACCTGCGCAGTAAATATCTGTAATTGGCCATAAAGCGCCCGATGGCACACCAATAGGTTCTGCTAAACATGATAATTCTGGGTATGCTGCAATAGCACTAGAAACATGGGCAGGCATTTCTATTTCTGGTATTACATCTATACCTTTTAATTGTGCGTAAGCTACAATGTTTTTAAGTTCTTCTTGAGTTAAAAAACCACCGTAAGTGGCTTTGTCATCAGGACTATTTTTGGTTCTAGAATTCCAAGGAATATCCTCTTGATCTACACGCCATGCACCAACTTCGGTTAGTTTTGGATATTTTTTTATTTCAATTCTCCAACCTTGGTCGTCTACTAAATGAAGGTGTAATACATTCATTTTTAATAGCGATAAAGCATCGATTGTTTCTTTAATATAAGCTTCGTCGAAAAAATGACGAGATAAGTCTAGCATTAAGCCACGATATTGAAAACGCGGACTATCTTCAATTTCTATATTAGGAATTTCCCATGAAATATCATTCACTACGTTTTTACTTTCGATAGCTGTTGGTAGCAATTGACGTAAAGATTGTACAGCATATAAATATCCTGAATTACCCGAAGCTTCAATAGTTATTTGAGCATCTGTAACGGTTAATTTATAAGTTTCTTCCGCTAGGGTTTTATCCTCTTTAAAGCTGATAACATTACTTTTTTCTGAAGCATCGGTGATCGCTAGATTCCAATTTGCAGCCAACTTAAATTTATCTTGTAATAATGTGGCTGCGTTTTTTTGTTCATCATTAGAAACAATAAACGTGGTGTTTTCATTAAATTCAAAAACGCCAGGATTTATTTGAACCTTTTCAATTTTCGGAATGATATTAATATCAGCTTCCGTATAAATTTTAGGTGTTTTTTCTTGGCAAGCTGTCAGTGTTAAAAGGTAAATAGCAGTTGCTAAAAAAGGCTTATATAATTTATTTTTCATTAGGGTCATTATTTATCTTTCCAAGTCATTTTAAAATCAGGTTTCTCCATTCGGTTTCCGTTATCGGCATCGCAAACTGCGAAATTGAAACCAGCACGTAAGCTGTAACCACCATATTCACCTTGTTTATTTATGGCTATAAAACCAACTTGTAAATAAGGCATGTCTTTATGGTTTTTATGTTTGTTGTAAATGCGTTCTACAATGGTTTTACAAGCTTCGTTTGGCGATAAACCTTGGCGCATAAGTTCTACAACCATAGCGCTTCCGGCCGTTCTAATTACGGCTTCGCCTAAACCTGTTGCGGCAGCGGCACCCACTTCGTTATCTAAAAATAAACCAGAACCAATAATAGGGGAGTCTCCAACGCGGCCATGCATTTTCCATGCAGCGCCACTTGTAGTACAACCACCAGTTAAGTTCCCGTCTTTATCAATAACGAGCATACTTATGGTATCGTGATTTTCAATGTTTATTACAGGTTGGTATTTCGATTTTTCTAACCAGTTTTTCCAAGCTTGTTCAGATTCTGGTGTCAGTAAGTTTTCTTCTTTAAAACCTTGGGATAAAGCAAAATTTAAAGCGCCTTGACCAGATAACATCACGTGTGGTGTTTCTTCTAAAACCTTTTTTGCAACCGAGATAGGATGTTTAATACCTTGTAAAAAAGATACTGAACCACAATCGCTATTTTGGTCCATAATACAAGCATCTAAAGTTACTTTACCTTCTCTATCCGGAAGCCCGCCATACCCAACACTTCGAACTTTTGGGTCGGCTTCAGAAATATTTAAGCCTTTTTCTATGGCGGTAAGTCCAGATTTACCTGCATTTAGCGCCTCCCAAGTGGCTTGGTTTGCTGCTAAACCATGATTCCAAGTAGAAATAATTAATGGTTTTTTTGCGGTTTTTATTGGCGCTTCTTTCGGAGCTGTTGTCGCGTTGGAGGCTTGAGCAGCACAAGCACTAAATGCGCTTAATGCCACAGAGCCTAATGCTGCTTTTTTTATAAATTTTCTTCTACTCGACATAACTTAATTGTTAATTAAAGACTTCTGATGATGGTGCCATTAGGAATTTATCATCCTTGTTTGGTGTGTCCCCCATAACAAAAACCAACTCGCCACCTTGCATAATGGTTTTATGAGAAATATAACTTTGATTGATCTTTTTTCTGTTAAGGGTAATAGATTGAATATACTTATTGGTGTCACTATTATTTTCTGCGGAAACCGTAAAGCTACGTCCGTTTTCTAAATGAATTGTTGCTTTATCATGTAATGGCGCACCAAAACTATAAATACCTTGTGCCGGATTTACCGGATAAAACCCTAAACTACTAAAAATATACCAAGAGGACATTTGTCCGCAATCTTCATTTCCGCAGTGTCCGTTAGGCGCATTTTTATATTGAGTTTGTAGAATTTCTCTAACTTTTTCTTGTGTTTTCCATGGTTTGCCAATGTAGTTGTATAAGTAAGCAACATGGTGGCTTGGTTCGTTACCGTGAGCGTATTGGCCAATCATTCCGGTACTAAAAATAGGAAGTTTATCTTCTTTTAAAGGATAATAAGAAAACATGGAATCTAACTTTTTCTCGAAAGCCATTTCTTTTCCTATGGTAGATATAAGACCTTCGATATCGTGAGGTACCGACCAAACATACTGCCAAGCATTACTTTCACAAAAATACGGTGTGTAATCCTTCGGAATAAAATCTTCTATAAAAGTACCGTTTTTATATTTCGGTCTCATAAAAGTACTAGAATCGTCGTATATGTTTTTCCAATAATTAGCACGTTTAGAAAAGATCGTGTAGTCTTCCGTTTTACCTAAAGCTTTAGCGAATTGCGCAATACACCAATCATCATAAGCATATTCTAATGTTTTTGAAACAGACCAATTTTCGTGACTTTCATCAATAGGTACATAACCGTAAGTCATGTAATCATCAATTTGTCTTGACTGATCCATGGCGCTGGCTTTACAAGCTTCAAAAGCTAATTCGGTATCAAAATCTTCAATACCTTTAAAATAGGCATCCACAATTACAGGTACCGCGTGGTAACCAATCATCATGTTGGTTTCGTTACCTTGCATAGACCAAACGGGTAGTAAGCCGGTTTCGTTGTAATGCGCTAATAAAGAGTTTACCATGCTAGACACACGTTTTGGGTGCAGAATTGTATGTAAAGGATGTGCTGCACGATAGGTGTCCCACAACGAAAAGGTATCGTATCTATCGTAGTTTTTGGCGTTCATTATGGTATCGTTTGCTCCTTTATAATCGCCATTTAAATCGCTTAATAGAGTAGGTGCTAACATCGATTGATATAGCATGGTGTAGAAAATAGTTTTCTTTTCAACATCATCAGTTTCAATCGTAATTTTTTGTAGTTGTTGGTTCCAAATGCTATCGGCTTGTTGTTTGTAAGCTTCAAAATCGAAACTAGGCGCTTCCGTAGTAATAGATTTATATGCGCCATCAATACTGCCTGTAGATAGGCCTGTTTTTAAAACAATCTGTTCGTTTTCGACAGTATCGAAATCAAGAATTAATTTGGTGTTTATTCCTTTTAAAGGCGAAGTTGCAGGTTTGTTATCTTCTAAAAGAGAATAAGATTTAAAAGGTTTTGATAATTTTATAACAAAAAACAAACGTTGGTCTCTAGCCCAACCTTTAGACATTCTGTAACCTTCTATAGTTTCGTTATCGACCACTTTAAAGTAAGTGTCTGTGGGTTTATCCCAGTTTAGAGAATACCCTAAATCGATATGAATTTGTGATAAACTATCCTTCGGGAAAGTATATTGATGAATACCTGTACGGCGCGTTGCCGTAACTTCTGCTTTAATGCCGAAATCGGATAACATTACGCTGTAATAACCTGGTGAAGCCGTTTCATTATCGTGAGAGAAACTAGAAAACGGTTTGAAGTTATTGGCTTTAATTTTTTCTGAAAAGCGACTGTTGGTTGGCATCACCAAAATATCGTACATATCACCAGCGCCTGTACCGCTAAGGTGTGTGTGTGAAAACCCGGAAATGATAGAATCTTGATAAAAATAACCGGCAATTCTATCCCAACCTGGTATGCCATGATCTGGGCTTAATTGCACCATACCAAACGGAACGGTGGCTCCAGGGTAAGTATTCCCTGGGCCATCGGTACCGATAAATGTATTAACAAAAGCGGTTAGTGTTGTTGGTTTTGCTTCAACTTGTGTTTCTTTTTTACAAGCATAAAAACAAAGGGTTAATAAAACGATGTAAACACTTTTGTTCATGATAATTTATTCTTTAGAATTTTTAATGACTTCAAATTGTTCGTCAGACATGCTATAATCATCGAAAAAAGCAACACCATTGGCGCCATTATCTTTCGCTAATTGTATAGCCGATTTTAAATCGGGTACGCTTAATTTTGGTGTGTATAAACCAGTGTGTAATTCGGTTGGGCGACCTTCTAAATCGTCAATACCTTGTTTTGTTGCGTAACCAATCCAATCCAATTCTTCGTTGTAAAAGTTGTAGTAAATCATTGGTAAAACCATATCGATTTTCCATTTATCCCAACGTTGACGCACCATATGGTCAGCCATTTCAGGATAAGGGAATACAGCAGCACTCAATTTTTTATTGTGTTTGTGTACCACATCATAAGCTTCGTTAACCAAAGATTTAATTTCGTTTAAACGGAAGTTTTTCCACTCAATATCTATAGCAGGATTTTCCATTTTACGAGGATCTTTATGATGAAGCGCCATGAATTTTTCTACACTAGCATCAGAATAATCGAAATCGAAATCTGGTAATTCTTCTTCTTGTTTTAAATCGTATTTAGGAAGTAAACCTATTGGTAAATAAATGTCTGGATAACGAATATAATCTAGGTGTACACTTGCAACACCTTCAACTTTAGCTAAACCTTCAACTAAACTTAAAATGTGTTTTCTAGCCTCTGGATGACTTGGCGATAACCATTGGTAGTAGTTTACGTAAGGACGCTCATCGAAACAAGATTTTCCGCTACGGCTTACCATATACCATTCTGGGTGTTGTAAAGCAATAGAATCACCTGGTCTGTTTGTAGTAAACATCCATGCGTGCACCTCTAAACCTGCTTTGTTAGCAAGAGGAGCAAGGCGTTTTAATAGTTTTGGATCGGCACCTGTGTTCATTAAAACGGCATCGATACCATTACTTTTTAATTTGTTGAAATGTGCCGTGTATGCTGAATCTGACTTTTTATGACCAACAGTAATCCAGTTCCAATATTTAAATTTTGCTGGAGCTTCAATAGTTGCCGTTTCAGTTTCGCTTGCTGTTTCAGTTTTTACTGTTTTATCGCAAGATACCACACTTAATAGTAGGCTTAAAAATGCTATTTTTAATACGTTCATGAGTTATTATTTTGATATAAATTTTCCATCTTCTGTAACGGTGAGTACCTTATTTGTGAACGGACTTTTAACTGAAATATTCCATCCGGTACTGTGCATTTCTAAAGTTGGTGTTATTAATTTTTTGTCTATTTTTATTTCTGAAGTCGTTAAATCTTCTATGGAAGTAAAATAGGTTTGATTTTTTTTGAAATGTGCGGTTTGTATGCGATACAGTTTATACAACTCCCATTTTAGTTTATCATCTTGAGGAATGCTAAAAGTATTTTCTGTTTTTGGTACTTCCGAAGAAAATAAAACATAAGCCCATTTTTCGGGTTCATGCATATTTATAACACCCATTGGCGACCAAACCCAGTTGTATTCGTGCAACAATTTGCCGTTAGCGTCTTTTTTTCTTTCGTATTTGCCATTGGTAATTTGATGATCCCAATTGACTCTAGAAAAATTAACACGCCAAAATTGATCGGTAGGCACGTTTTTATGAAAATAACCTGTTTTATAAGCTGCCCAAGGAATAGCAATTTCTAGAACCCAACCTTTGTCGATATCGTTCGGGTTATTGATGGTACCGTTAACTTTTACAGCCGATTTTAAACCGGTTATATTCCAGTCGTTTAGAACTACATTACTGTTTCTGTATGGTTTGCTTACAAATAAATCCCAAGCGGTGTTTAATGCGTTTATCTCAAGCTCGTAGTAATTATGAGTGTCTCCCGTTGGATCTACAAAAATCTCAAAGTCATTATTATGAAAAATAATAGCATCGCGCTTCGTGATATCTCCCCAAACATGTGGCTCGTCCATTTTGGCTAAAACATAAAAATAAGTATCATCCCAAAGCATTTTAACTTCCGTTTTATACTTCGGTTGTTTTTTGCCTTCAATATCTATAAACGGGTTGGTCCAAGCGACTTTGCTCCAAGCATCTTCGTTAAATTCACCATCAATAGTTATAGCTTCTGAAGTTTTATAAGCGGTATACGTTTCGGGAATAATGGTTGTTTCTTCTTGAGCACAACTTAAAGCCGAAATGCTACAACTTAATAACCATAAAAATGTGACCTTCAACTTCATCTGTATCGCTTTATAAACTGTTGTTTTTTGTAAATTCTACCACTTCGCTTAATTTTCCAAAAGCTAAAGCGACTACTGTATCAGCAGCGCCATAATATACGGCCAATTTATCTTCTTCTGTATCATGTAATGCTGCACATGGGAATACCACATTTGGTACATCGCCCACTTGCTCGTAAATTTCGGCAGGACCTAATAAATAAGGTTGTGTTCTGTATTTAACTTGGTCTGGAGCGTCTTCTTCTAAAAGCGCAGAACCCATAGCATATCTAAAGCCGTTACAGGTATTTATAACACCGTGGTAAAGCATAAGCCAACCTTCATCGGTTAAAATAGGGATTGGACCAGCACCAATTTTTGTGCATTGCCATGCGCTATCTTCAAAGTTTGTGGCCTTCATAACACAGCGATGTTCGCCCCAATATTTCATATCTGGACTGTAACTAATATAAATATCACCAAAAGGCGTGTGGCCATTATCACTTGGTCTACTTAACATCGCAAATTTCCCGTTTATTTTCTTCGGAAACAAAACACCATTTCTGTTGAAAGGTAAAAATGCGTTTTCACATTGAAAAAACTCTTTAAAATCGAAAGTATATCCAATACCGATAGTTGGGCCATTATAACCATTACACCAAGTAATCCAATAACGATCTTCAATAAAAACAACACGCGGGTCGTATTTATAATCAGAATCTATCATTTCGGTATTTCCGGCTTGCATTTTAATAGGCTCGTGTTCGATATCCCAATTGATGCCATCTTTACTGAAACCAGCAAAAATATTCATTTGTACAGCTTTGTTATCACAACGGAAAACACCAGCAAAACCATCTTCAAAAGGCACAACGGCACTATTAAAAATACTATTAGACGATGGAATGGCATACCTATCTATAATAGGGTTTTCGCTATAACGCCACATAACATCATTACAATGACTAGGTTTTTCTTGCCAAGGGATTTGTTTCATTCTTTTCAACTTTTGAGTTAATTGTTATTCGTTAGGTAAATCTTCGGTGTCAGGAATTTGACGGACTTTATCTAACCATGTAAATTTTAAAATAACCGATGTGATTATAAAAATAAGCAATGCTATTAAACTTTTAGGGTAATCTCTAATCATAAAGTAAATTGGCAGTAAAACCATACTCGATTGCCAGATTATACCCACTAGACAATTTAACATATCGGCTTTAAAATCTGTGTTTTTAGTGACCTCAGGTTCGTCTAGTTTTAATGCTTTATAAACCGGATGCCACCAGCCCCAAGGGCGCACGTTGTTATAGAACGCTTTTAGGGTTTCCATATTGGTGGGCGCTGTTAAATAAGTACCTAAAAAAGACCCCAATAACGACACGGCGAATATAATTGGGAATATATAAATAACATCAATGTGTGCACAATGGTATAGCCAAGAACCCACTTCGAAATTCGATTTGTTCATGTCTAATAAAAACTGAATAGTCGCAATAATTAAGCCAGAAGTCATACCCCAAAAGTAGCCCCAACCATTAAAACGCCACCAAATCCATTTTAAGAAATTAGATGCCACATAACCGCCATAAAGCGCACTTGTAATCCAAAGCGTTATAGCGTTAATAGATTCTGCAAAAAAGCCCATAGTAACACCAAGAATAACAATAGCAAACGAGGTGATATGACTGGCTTTTATATAATGCGATGGTTCAGCTTCTGGTTTTACGTATTTTTTGTAAATATCGTTAACAACATAGGCTGGTCCAGAATTTACAAAGGCTGAAAAAGTAGACATAAACGCTGCTAAAAGCCCAGCAAGTAATAAACCTTTAATACCAACAGGAACGTGGTTGTTAATTACGGTTGGCAATATAATTTCTAAATCGTCTAAGCTTAATGACGGTGAAGCCGCCATAGTTGGCGCTAAGTATACTAAAGCTAAAACCACAATACCTGCAATAAGTAAATAGCGCGGAATAAATAAAATAAGGTTTGTAAAACCACTCATGTAAGCGGCTTCTTTTACAGAGCGTGTCGATAAAATACGTTGCATATCGTAACTTGGTGTTGGACCTGCAATACTTGCAAAAAAACCTTTAAACAAGCACATACCAATAAAAGCGCCAAACATTTTGTAACCTTGTGTATCTACTAAATTGTTAAAAGCGGTGAGTTCACCTGTCCAAGAACCTTCAATAGAATTTCCGAAGAAAATAGTACTCCATTCTGTAGAAATGATATTGTTTATTTCAACATCGGATACCGAAACGAAAGCATAAATAGCAATTAATATACCCGATAAAACCATGATGCCGTATTGTAAAACTTCGGTAGCAACTACCGAAAACATACCGCCTTTTATGGTGTAAATCGTGGTTAGAAATATAATGATTAAGGCATAACTCTGACTTGAAGTTAATAGCACAGCATCGTTTATGATTAAAGGAACATCCCATGGTAGAATAACCGACATAAATTTACCAACACCTTCAAAAAAGTAAGCAATAAAACCTACGGAAGCTACAATGGCAAAAATAGCCACAATAAGGTGTGAGGCACGACCAGCTCTATCATCTCCAAAACGTGTTAGAATCCATTCGGAACCCGTCATGATGTTAGAACGTCTAATCCAAACAGCTAGGAAAACCATGATGAAAATTTGATTCCATATTGGCCACATCCACATAAACATGAAACTTTTGGCACCATATAAAAAGAGTAAACCAACCATCCAGGCGGTACCTGAAACATCGAACATTCCGGAGCCATTACTAAGCCCTAGGTAGTACCATTTTATACTTTTCCCTCCTAAAAAATAAGAGTCTAATCCTTTTGATGCACGTTTAGATATCCAAATACCAACACCGAGGGTTAAAAGGATATAGAGTACAATTATTATTACATCTATACTGTGCATTATTTTTCGCTGTTTTTGTTAATTCCCCACGATTTGTTTGGTGTATTTCCCATTGTGAAATGAAGTGTTCCACCTTCTAAAAGGGTTTTATGAGAAATGAAGGATTGATTGAAAGGGCTGCCGTTAAGTGTGGCAGATTGTATGTAAATGTTTTCTGCTGAAACGTGTTCTGCTTCAATAGTAAAACTTTTTTCTTCTGAAATATTAATGGACGCTTTATCAAAAATAGGACTTCCAATTTCGTATTCGGTAGATGCTGGATTCATTGGGTATAAACCAATAGAACTTAAAGCGTACCAAGCACTCATTTGTCCACAATCTTCATTACCACTTAATCCGTTAGGTGTGGTGTTGTATTGTGTGTCTAAAATATAGCGCGACCAATATTGTGTACGCCAAGGTTTATCGGCGTGATTAAACATGTAAGCAATATGATGGCTCGGTTCGTTTCCATGAGCATATTGCCCTATTAAACCAGAGATATCAGCAGATGTGTTGCTTCCTGTAATTTCAGAACTTTCAGTAAATAATTGCTCTAAGCGGTCAGTGAATATATCGTTGCTGCCGTGTAGTTCGATAAAGTTTTCTACGTTGTGCGGTACAAACCAACTGTGTTGCCAAGCGTTACCTTCTGTGTAATCGGTGTGTTCTCTGTGGTTAGAATATTTAGGATCGAAAGGTGTGTTCCAAGATTTTCCGTTTTCAGATTTTCCTCTCATAAAGCCCGATTCATTATCAAATAAAAATTTGTAAGCTTGTGATCGTTTTGAGAAATAATTGTAATCTTCCGTTTTCCCTAAAGCCTTTGCCATTTGTGCCACGCACCAATCATCATAAGCATATTCTAAAGTTATAGTAACCGATTCATCTAATAAATTATAAGGGATGTATCCAAATTCTTTATAGAATTTTAAACCACGTTCATCCTGCATCATGGTGGTTTTCATGGCGTCGTATGCTTTTTCAGCATCAAAACCTCGAATACCTTTTAAGTAAGCTTCCACAATTACTGGGATAGAGTGGTAGCCCGTCATGGTGTTGGTTTCATTGCCGTAAAGCGTCCAAACCGGAAGAATCTTTTTAGTTTCGTAATAAGCCAGCATCGTGTTTGTAATATCTGAAACTTTATCTGGTGCAATTAGAGTAAGTAATGGGTGTTCTGCTCTAAAGGTATCCCAAAGTGATAGGGTAGAGTATGCGGTGTAATTTGTAGCAGTAACTATGCTGTCGTTCTCTTTTCTAAATTGACCGTTTTTATCGCTGAAGGTAACAGGCGCTAATTGTGCATGATACATTGCGGTGTAGAAAATAGTTTTTAAAGAATCTATTTCAGTCTCTACTTTTATTTTAGAAAGCGCTGTTTCCCAATTAGATTCTGCCTGTTTTTTAACGGTTTCAAAATTAAAACCATCGGCTTCTAAATTACCTTTTGCGTTATCAATACTTACCGATGATAAGGCTACTTTAGCAAGTAATTCATTATTGTCATCTGCTTTAAAGAATAGTTGCGTTGCGGTTTGTATTCCTGTGGCAACATTATTTTCAATGATTTCTTTATCTGAAGCTAAAGTCTGTTTTGTAATAGGTTTAGAGAACTTAGCAACAAAAAATACTTTTTGGTTTCTGGCCCAACCTGTACTGTAACGGTAACCGCTTATGGTATATTCGTCTTCAATTTTTATAGAGGTTTCTGTAGCTTTATCCCAATTAATTCCAAAACCTAAATTTACCACTACGGTTTGTGTATCGGCAGGTTTAAAGGTGTATTTGTGGTACGCTGTACGTAACGATGTTGTTAATTCTACATTAATATCATGGTCTTCAAGAAAAACTTGATAATAACCCGGAGTTGCTTTCTCGTTGTTATGGCTGTAAGTCGATTTATAACTTAGAGAGTCGCGTGATTTTGGTGTGTTGGTGATGTCTACAGCTTTATTCACTGGCATAAATAAAACATCGGCTAGATCGCCAATTCCTGTTCCACTTAAGCTTAAATGACTAAAACCAACAGCAATAGAATCGGAGTAATGATAACCAGAACACCAGTCCCAACTGCTTTTCCCGTTTACCGGACTTACTTGTAACATTCCAAAAGGTACTGTTGCACCAGGGTAAGTATGACCATGACCACCTGTACCTATAAAAGGGTTTACATGTTTGGTTATAGAATCATTTTTAGCTTGTTTTTTTTCGATACTTTTGTTACAACTAATGATTAAAAAGGTAGCGAGAAAAAGTAGAGTAAAGTTTTTCATAAAACGATTTAAGCGGTTTAATTATTTAAATTTTCATAAATTTAGCGAATATTAAAAGTTATTTAGACGGATAACGCATTAACTCAGGTAAACATCAAAAAATACCTCTAATTTTATTTTACTCTCGTGGATTTTATATCAAATCACCTCTATAAAGTATCCTTAAAACATCATATTCTTTTTTGGTTAGGATACTTTACTCTAAACACTTTACGTTGGGGTAGTTACTTTGACGATGTTTCTTTTGAAGGCGTTTTAAAGTTCCCTTATTGGTACTCTTTAAAAACAAATACGCTTGGTTTTCCTATACACATGATATTGTGTTATCTTAATATTTATGTGCTTATGCCTAAGCTCGCTTTTAAGAAAAGGTATGTATCTTATATTGTGCTTATGCTATCTGCAATTTTTATTATGGTGGTTGTAAAGTTCAATTTAACCTTCTTTATGGTGAATCAAAATGTATGGCCAGAAGGTCCTGCAACCATTACAAATCTATCGTTAAATTATACTATAGATATGATGTTTGGAGAGCTTTATGTGGTTACGTTTGTTACTGCGATTAAAATTACTTTAGATTTTTTAGAAGAACATAAACGAGTTGCAGATTTAGAAAAAACACAATTAGAAACCGAATTATTATTTTTAAAAACTCAGATTTCTCCACATTTTTTCTTCAATACTTTAAATAATATTTACTCGTTATCTGTAGAGAAATCGAAAAAAACGCCAAAAATCATTTTAAAATTGGCAGAATTGATGAGATATCTGCTTTATGAAACAAAAAATAAACGCCAATCTTTAGAAGCTGAAATTCTTTGTATTCAAAATTATTTAGACCTAGAACGCGTTAGGCATAATGATCAATTAGAGATAGATATGTCTATTTCTGGAGATATTTCCGACAAGGAAATTGCACCTATAATATTGCTTTCTTTTATTGAAAATGCGTTTAAACATGGTGTACACAAAAATATAGGAGAAGTTAAAATTGAGATTGATTTATCTATTAAAGAAGATTTTCTGTATTTTACGATTTCAAATCCTATGCCTGTAATTACAGAGTATCAGGAAACGTTTTCTGAATCTAGTGGGATTGGTTTAGAAAATGTAAAAAAACGATTAGCATTAGGCTATGAAAAAAATGATTATAAATTAGATATTAAAAGTGATGATGACATGTTTGTTGTTAAACTTAAAATAAAAGTCTCTTAAAACGAATACAAAATCATGAAGGTAAAATGCTTAATAATAGACGACGAACCTCTTGCTATTAATGTCATTAAAAACTATTTGGAGCAAATAGAAGATTTTGAACTTATTAGTACGTTTAGTAATGCTATCGATGGTTTAAATTTTTTAAAGAGTAACACGGTAGATGTCATATTTTTAGATATAAACATGCCTGTGCTTGATGGTTTAAATTTTATTAAGAGTTTAGAGAATCCACCACTTTTAATCATTACAAGTGCTTATGATGAGTTTGCTGTAGAAACTTACGAATTAGATGTTCTAGATTACCTCATTAAACCTATAGAATTCCCTAGGTTTATGAAGGCTTTAAATAAGGTAAATAGGAGGTTAGAAAATAATAAAGTAATAGTAGACACCTCTAAAGATAGACCATATATCTTTGTTAAAATTGATAAGAAGAAAATGAAAAAAATCTTTTTAGATGAAATTTTAACCGTAGAATCTTTGAAAGATTATCTAAAAATAAACACCCTTACGGGGAAATATATTATCCACAGTACATTATCAGATTTTACAAATTTATTGCCATCTAACGACTTTATAAGAATCCATAGGTCTTACACTGTAGCTATTGATAAAATTGATGCTGTAGAAGGGAATAGTGTGGAAATAGAAGGGCTTAGGTATGTAATAGGAAGGTCTTATATTGAAGAAGTTAAACAAAAAATATTGAACTCCTCTATATAAGACCTTGGTTGGTTTTATTTGCTATTAATAAATCCTAAAAATGATAACGTTTAAAAGCTTCAATTGCTGCATAATCAGCTAAGCCTAAATCGTTGTATTTTTTTGCTGTTAATCTATTTCTATCCTCAACTCTTACCCAAAATTCTCTGTTATCGTCTCCTTGAAACATAACACCATCCTTTTGTGATTGGTGATAAAAAATAGCGTGTCTTTTTCTTAAAACTTGGTCTGGACTCATTGGTACAGCCATTTCAATCTCGTAAGATTCCCATTCGTGCCATGCACCACGGTATAACCAAACCCAACAATCGTTCATGTAGCTATTACCTTTTAAAGCTTTTAAGGCAATAAAAATAGCATCTAAACAAACTTTGTGAGTACCATGCGGATCGGCTAAATCGCCAGCGGCATATATTTGGTGAGGTTTAATAGTATCTATTAATTCACAAACAATACCGATATCATCTTGACCTAAATTATTCTTTTTAATAGTTCCTGTTTCGTAAAACGGAAGGTCTAAAAAGTGAACATGATCATCGTCTAATCCAAAGTAGCGTGTAGCTCCAAGAGATTCACTTCTTCTAATAAGTGCTTTTAATTTTCTTACTTCAAGAGAGTCTATTTCGTTACCTGTTTTATTGTTTAGGTAATCTATAATAGCTTGAGGTTCTTTAGCATCTGCGTTAAATGATTTTGCTATTTCAGCAAATTTTAAAGCTTCTTCATCAGAAACAGCAATGTTTCCTGAGGTTTGGTATGCAATATGCACATCGTGTCCTTGCTGTACTAATCTATCGAAAGTACCGCCCATAGAGATAACATCATCATCTGGATGTGGACTAAAAATAATAACACGTTTTCTTTCTGGAGTTGCTCTTTCTGGACGATTAGAGTCGTCTGCATTAGGTTTTCCACCTGGCCAACCAGTAATAGTTTTTTGCATTTTATTAAACATTTTAATGTTTAAATCGTATGCAGAACCTTCTTCGACTAACAAATCGGACATGCCGTTATCGTTATAATCTTTGTCGGTTAATTTCAAGAAAGGTTTCCCTGTTAATTGGCTTAACCAAACTACAGCTCTAAGTTCTAACTCTTCGGTCCATTTACAAGACGCTACTAACCATGGTGTTTTAACACGAGTAAGTTCTGCTGCTGCACCTTGATCTAAAACAAATGTAGTATTATCATGTTCTTGTAAATATGTTGCAGGAACATGACCTGTAATTTCACCTTCAATGGTTTCTTTTAAAATACTGGCTTTATTTAAACCCCAACCTAATAAAACAATACGTTTAGCACTTCTTACGGTACCAACACCCATTGTTATTGCTTTTCTAGGTACATTATCTATACCTAAGAATGAAGGTGCCGCATCGGCTCTTGTAATGTGGTCTAAAATAATGCTTCTAGTTCTAGAATTAAAGTGCGATCCAGGTTCGTTGAAACCAACATGACCTGTTCTACCTATACCTAGTAATTGGAAATCTAAACCTCCAAGTTCTGTAATTTTATTTTCGTAATCAATGCAATATTGATGTAAATCTTCTGGGCTTACTGTACCGTTTGGTACGTTAACATTTTCAGGAAGAATATCAACATGATTAAACAAATGCTCGTGCATGAAGTAATAGTAACTTTGGATGTTGTTTTTATCCATCGGAAAATATTCATCCAAATTAAAAGATATCACGTTAGCAAAGCTTAATCCGTCTTCTTTGTGCATTCTTACAAGTTCTTCGTAAACTTTTATAGGTGAAGACCCAGTTGCAAGACCTAAAACACAAGGTTTGTTTGCTGCGCTTTTTTCTTTAATTAAAGTAGCTATTTCTTGAGCAACGATAATTGAAGCATCTTGCGAAGATTCGAAAATAACATTATGTATTTTCTCAAAACGTGTTTCTTCAAATTTACCGGCTTCTCTGTATTTAATTGGTTCTGTTTGCATATTACGTGTAATTTGTCCTTAGTTACCCAAAACTATCTTTTTATTGTTTCAATGCCTTAAAATTTCGACCAGTAACTTCTGGTTATAGACAAAAAAAGCAGTTGAGTGACGTGTTTTTTTGTTAAGCGTTTATTTTTCGGTTTTAATCTCTAAACTGTGCTTTGCATAATTTAAACCAAGTGCTTCATACCTTTTTGTTAGATGAATAAGGCGCGTTTGAAAATCGTTCCAATCTTTAGTCTCGTAGCTAGACCACACCACTTCAGATAATGCAGTAAGCCTTGGTAAAACCATATATTCAACCTGTTCTGGTGTTTTAATATATTCGGTCCATACATTGGCTTGTGCGCCTAAAATATATTTTTGCTCTTCTTTGGTTAATTCTTTTGGTAACGGGTTATAACTGTAAACTTGTTCTACGGAAGTGTTACCGCCAATAGCAAGAGGTTCGTTAGTTCTATCTTTTGTTTGATAGAAATCAAAATAACAAAAGCGGGTAGGCGTCATGACTACATTATGATGCATTTTAGCAGCTTGAATACCTCCTTTTTCACCTCGCCAAGACATTACGGTTGCGTTTGGCGCTAAACCACCTTCAAGAATTTCATCCCAACCAATAATATTTCTTCCTTTAGAGTTTAAGAATTTTTCAATACGTCTAATAAAATAACTCTGTAATTCATGTTCGTCTTTTAACCCTTCTCTTTTAATAATATCTTGAGCTAATTTACTGGCTTCCCATTGTTTTTTTGGAGCTTCATCGCCTCCAATATGTATTAATTTACTCGGGAAAAGTGCAATAACTTCAGTTAAAACATCTTCTAAAAATTTAAAAGTTTCTTCGCTTGGTGCATATATTTCTGGAAATACGCCCCATCTTTTACCAACTTCATATTGTTCGCCTGTGTTTCCAAGTTCTGGGTAAGCCGTAATGGCAGCAAGAGAGTGTCCTGGTAATTCAATTTCCGGAATTATGGTAATGTGTCTTGTTTCCGCGTAAGCGACAACCTCTTTAATATCTTCTTGGGTGTAAAAACCACCGTAAGGTTTACCATCGTATTCTACCTCGGGTTTGTTCCATGTGTTACCATGACCAATAATAGTTTCTTTTCTAATGCTACCAATAGACGTAAGTTTTGGATATTTTTTAATTTCTATACGCCATCCTTGATCTTCGGTTAAATGCCAATGAAAAGTGTTCATTTTGTGCATGGCTAATATGTCGATGTATTTTTTAACAAATGAAACCGGGAAAAAATGACGAGCAACATCTAAGTGCATGCCTCTATAAACAAATTTAGGGCTATCGGTAATGGTAGTTGCAGGAATTGAAATCTCCGGTTGAGGACTGCCAGCGGCTGCAGGTAAAGGAATTAATTGACTTAAGGTTTGAATACCATAAAATACACCTGTGCTGGTTTTTCCGGTAATTGTAATTTGATTGTAGCTTACGGAAAGCGTGTAGCCTTCGTTGTTTTCTATGGTTTCATCTAGTTTTAATAGAATGTTTCCTTGAGTTTCTTTTGAAAAAGGAATGCTTTTATTTGAAACCGTACTTAGCATTTCAGAAAGGTACTGTCCTTCGTTTTCTAATGTGGTTTCTGCTGTAATCGCTGTGTTTTCATCTAGCAAAAAGCGGCCTTCGGAAATTTTTAAAGATGTAGGTTTTGGGATAATTTGGTAATCTGCTTCGTTATTAATAAGCTTAGCGTACTTGTTTGAGCAGGCTGAAACAATGATGCACAGCGCAATTAGTAGAGTGTTTTTCATTATAAGTGTGTTGTTAGTTTTAATTTTTTAAAAAACAATAAGTTCGTCGATTAGAATTAGCGAAGCATTACCAGCTCTTCGGTGACCTTCTGGTATTGGATTAACGCTTTTAGCTTTAACTTTTATGGCTTTTACTTGTGTTTTTTCGAATTCTATAGTAGATTTTACTTTGTTTCTGCCTTGAGTATGGCTGGCTTCTAGTTGTTTAATTTCGCCAAGTTTGGTGAAGGTTTCACCGTCTATAGAACCGTAAATCTCGATATATTCAGGAACATAAACGCTAGAGTTTGTAAACCTAAGGCTAGTAACTTCTAGAGATTGGATGTCTGTAAGTTCTTCGAAGGTTAAAACGACATCTAAATCACCTCTTATGTTTAGCCAATTACGATCGCCACGGTTTAATTTTCCGAAGTTTAAATCTATTAGCTTGTTTGTTTCTTTTGCATCGGTAATTTTTGGTGCATTATAAACAACTTTGGCTCCAACAGCTTTATGTATAGGAAAGGTTTTTTCTGAAATATTGCCTATTTGGTCTTCTTTGTAAAATGTAGTTGCTTTTAAAGTAGTTGTATTTTGAATAGTGATAGGGGTTTCGTATTTTGTAGAGGCTAACGAAGGTTCTGTACCATCTAAAGTGTAGTAAATATCCATACCATTAACTTCGGTTTTAAGCGCAATTTCTATACTGCCATCTTTTTGTCCGGTATGGTATATTCTCGCATTATAAGCACTTGTTGCATATCGCTCGCCTTTTTGATCTAAACGTTTAAATTGGTTGAGTAAACGGTTTGTAAAATCATCCCAGTTTTTATCGGATTGACTGGTCCAACCATTTTCCGCTACAGCGTATAAACGCGGAAATGTCATGTAGGTTATTTGGCTCCAATTTCTAAGTGATTCTGTCCATAAATTACCTTGAAGGCCTAAAACATGTTTGCCTTGTTCGGTAGTTAAGCTATCGGAAATTATTTTATAATTATAAGTGTCTTTTAAAAAAGAGTAGGCGTAACCAAGATTCGGTTCTAAGTCGTCGTCACCTTGTTTTAAATCGAAATAGCAGTATCGTGAAGGTGTCATAATTACATCGTGCCCTTGTCTAGCTGCTGCAATACCTCCTTTTTCTCCGCGCCAAGACATAACTGTTGCGTTTGGAGCTAAACCGCCTTCTAGAATTTCGTCCCAGCCAATCATGTTTTTACCGTGGGTATTTACTATTTTTTCTACACGTTTAACAAAATAGCTTTGTAGCTCGTGTGTATCGGCAAGATTTTCTTCTTTCATGCGGAGTTGGCAATCTGGATCGACTTCCCATGCTTCTTTATTACATTCATCGCCACCAATATGCATATAATCAAAAGGGAATAAATCCATAACTTCACCTAAAACATTTTCAACAAACTCAAAGGTGACTTCTTTGCCAGGACAATAGGTGTTGTTTCTAACCACACCACCTGTACCTACGTAAAAAGGGCCTGTAGAACACGAAATTTCTGGGTAAGATGCAATAGCTGCTAAAGAGTGACCAGGCATATCTATTTCTGGAATTATCTCTATATATCGTGCTTTGGCGTAAGCAACAATTTCTTTAACATCGTCTTGCGTGTAAAAACCTCCGTAAGTTGCTTTTTCGCCAGGTTGCTGTGTTGGGCGTCCCCACCAATTAGATGTGTTTTCATCTATATCATTTTGGTTTACACGCCAAGCGCCAACTTCTGTTAATTTTGGATATTTTTTAATTTCTATGCGCCATCCATTATCGTCTGATAAATGCCAGTGGAAACGATTTAATTTTACTTCTGCCATAAAATCGATAGCATCTTTTACTTCTTCTTTTGTGAAAAAATGACGAGAAACATCGAGCATATAACCACGCCATTTAAAAGCCGGTTCATCTTTAATGGTAACAGCGGGAATTCCCCAAATGGTATTTGTTTGTTTTTCTTTGGAATAAAATGTTGTTGGGAGTAATTGACCAATGGTTTCCATAGCATAGAAAAAACCGGCCCCTGAGGCCGATTTTATATGTATGCCACCTGTATTTACGACTAATTCGTAAGCTTCAGGGTTGAGAGATTTTTCAGTATAAAAAACAATATCTGCCTGCTTATTATTTATACTTATTTCTGGGATCCATCCGGATGCGGTTTCAAATTTTTTAAAAAAATTGGTTGCAATGTTTTGTTGCTCTTCGTTATTAACTGATACAGTTGTTTTATCGCTAATAATAAAATGTCCGTCGCCTTCTATTAATTCTGCTGGTAACGGGATAATTGCAGTTTCTCCTACTTTAAGTTCTTTTTTATCGCATGATGTAAGTGCTAGTAAGAAACATAATAAGTATGAGGTTAATGTGCTTTTTATCTTTCTAAAAGGGGTACTCATGTTTTGGTTGATATTAGAAGTTAGTGTTGTTAATAGTTTACTTTTTAGCGGTGTAAAAAAAACAAACTGATTTTATCTACACATATTAATATGTTATAAAAATATACTTATTTATGTTTTATGAGTTTAAATTTCGACCAATAACTTCGGGTTATAGATAAAAGTCGTTTTCTTCTTACGTCTTTTTGTTTTCTGATAATGGATTAATGGTTTATTAATAAATAATGAATAGGATTGATAACGTACTAAGTTGTATTAGTGGATTTTTAATGCAAGAAATCATATCGTGATTAGGTGTGTATTTTGGTTTGAGTATTCTTTTTTGTAAGATAAAAAACACGTAAAATGTTAGCGTTTAGCTTAGTGTTAATGGGCTTTTATGTAGTGTTTTGATTATTTGTCGAGAGCTAGAGGTCATTGGTCGAAATAGTTACCTGTTAACTTTAAAGAACTTATAAATTTATTACATTCTTAATGTAAATTTTAAAAAGCATTAATATTAAAAGTATTCTGTATTGTTTAATCAATATTGAATGTTGATTAATATTTTTGCCTTAAAATAAAAAAGGATATTTTTAAAAATATATATATTGTTAATTAACTCGAATTTCTATGAAAATTAAATTAAAAAATTTCTCTTTCTATCGAAAAAAAGAGCACTTAAGTTTTTTCTTGAGCGTATTGGTTTTTTCGTGTGTTTCTGCTAGTTACGGTTTGGAACCTATTATGAGTGTAGAATCTAAAAAAACTACAAACTATTTACAACAACAAGTAAAAGGACTTATTACAGACGTTAACGGGCAACCTATTCCGGGTGTTAATATTGTTGAAAAAGGTACAACAAACGGAGTTCAATCTGATTTTGATGGTGGTTTTTTTATTAGTCCATCAAACGAGAATGCCGTTTTGGTGTTTTCATTTGTTGGTTTTGTCACAAAAGAAGTTCCTATTGGTAACCAAACAGATATTACGGTTATACTAGAAGAAGATATATCTCAACTAGATGAAGTTGTAATTGTTGGTTTTGGTTCTCAAAAATCAAGCAAAGTTGTTAGTTCTATTGCTCAAGTTACTGCTGAAGAGCTAAAAATAGATCAAAGACCGGTAACTAGTGGGTACTCTGCTTTAATAGGAGCTGTTCCTGGCTTGGTACTAAGCAATAATAATGGTTCTCCTGGTGCTGTACCAAATATTTCAATTAGAGGAACAAGTACTCTTAACGATGGTACTTTACTAATTATAATAGATGGGTTTGAAGGCTCTCTATCAGATATTGATCCACAAAGTATAGAAAGTGTATCTGTATTAAAAGACGCATCTGCTGTTGCTGTTTATGGTGCTCGTGGAGCTAACGGTGTTCTACTTGTAACAACTAAAAGAACTAATAGAGACGAAAAAGTAGCTGTAAGTTATAACTTTAGCTCATCGATACAATCTAAACCAGATTTACCTTCAACATTAAACTCATTAGAGTATATGGAGTTTCAAAATACAGTAGAACCTGGTAAATGGGATGATACAGCATTAGACCTTGCAAGAAGTGGGTTTTATCCAGATACAAATTGGGCAGATGAACTTTATGAAAACACGGCATTACAACAATCTCACAATTTAACACTTACAGGAGGGTCAAAAAACACAGGGTACTTAATGTCTGCTAGTTATTTAACACAAGACGGTCTATCTTTAGGTGATGATAAATTTGAAAGATTAAATCTACGTTTAAAAATAGATACAGATGTTACCGATTGGTTAACAGTGGGAGTTAATGCTTTAATTAGTAATAGGACTGATACAAGTGTTATTACTGTTACAGGTAGTAATGTTAGAGGTTTACCATTTTTTCCAGTGCAGAGTGAAGATGGTTTATGGGTAGGTAATGGTTCGAGTGCCAATAGTAATCACGTAGCAGATGCTGGTTCGGGTTCTTTTGATACAACAGATTTAGATCGTGTTAACTTACAATTATTTGCACAACTTAAACCTGTAAAAGGCTTAACCATTGAGGAACGTGTTTCAATAATTAAAACAAACTCATTAAGAAGAGATTGGGATAATATATATGACATTGTTACATTTGATGCGTCGGATCCAGATTCATATACAAATCCAGATTCAGCAAACAGAACGTATATAAATGGACTAACACAAGACAGAAGACTTTCTTTAACCTCTTTTACTGGTAAAACCATTAGATCTTTAACTTCTGCAACTTACGATTTCGAAAAAGGTAAGCATGCAGCAAAAGCCTTTGCTGCCATTCAAACGGAAACGGGTGAAGATGAGGCATTTCAAGCCGCAAGAACAGGTTTCTTTTTTGATAATATCCTTTCATTGTCCCTAGGAGATATTGCAGATGCTGATGTAGGAAATAGTACAGGTAATGCAGAAACTAGAAATGGAAATGAAACTACATTATCTTATATTGGAAGATTAAATTATAGTTTTGATGATAAATATTTAATTGAAGCTGCCTTTAGAGCTGATGGTTCTTCTTATTTTTTAGAAAGTAATCAATGGGCCTACTTCCCTTCAGTAGCTGTTGGGTGGGTTGCTTCGAAAGAAAATTTTTTAAGCAATGCTAACTTTATAAGTTTATTAAAATTTAGAGCTTCTATTGGACAAGCCGGAGATGATGGTGGTTTAGGAGCTGTTACACAACAATTAGTTAATTTTTCTGCAGGAGGTTATCCTATAGGAGGGACAATAGGTTCGTCACTTAACGTAGCTACTTTTGTAAACCCAGATTTAGTTTGGGAAACATCTACAATTACCAACATAGGAGTTGATGCTTCATTATTTGGAGGTAAATTTCAATTCGAATTAGATTACTTCGATAATAAGCGTAAAGACATTCTTTCAAATATAGAAGGAACAGCATATGAATATGGCTTTGGCGATGCCCAAGGTAACCCTTACGACTTACAAAGTTGGGGTTGGGAATTAAACTTAACTCATAAAAATAAAATTGGAGATTTTGGTTATAGAGTTTCTGGAAATATTTCTAGTTATGACAACAAAATCACTCGTATTCAAGAAGATTCTACAGATCCTGATTTTCAAGTTGGATTAAGTGCTAATAATCGTTTAGGTTATGTTACTGATGGTTTCTTTGATGATGCCAATGAAGTTGCAGCCAATGTGTCTAGTGATGGGGCAACACTTATAGATCAAAGTGGTGTAGGAGGTTCTGATGTTGGAGATTTCAAATTTGTCGATCAATTAACCGTAGATACCGATGGTGATGGAACTATGGATGCTAGTGATGGCATCATTAATGGTGATGACCGTATTATAATTGACAGTAACAGTGACACCAATTTCAACTTCGGTTTTAATCTAGGTTTTTCATACAAAAACTTATCTTTATCTGCTCGTTTTTATGGTGCACTAGATAATAACCAGTACTTAAACACGACTAATGCATCACAACCATTTTTAGGAGATGCCGTACCTTTTTCTTACCAAACAGATGTATGGTCATCAACTAACACAAATGCATTATATCCTGCACTTACTACAACTGGTCCATTACAAGATTGGAACCTTGGAGTAGACCACCTTATAATAGATGCAGAATATATCAAATTACAAAACATTACTCTTAATTATGATTTTGGCCAAGATATACTTAGTAAAATTTCATTCATAAAAAGTATGAACTTATACGTATCTGCTGAAAACTTAGGTGTTATTTGGACAAACAGTCCGCTATACGATAGTGGTTGGGATCCAGAACTTGGTGTAAGTGCAGTGCAATATCCATTACCTTTTACAACTGCAGTTGGTCTAAATATTAAATTCTAATATTATGAATAATACACAACATAAATCCATACAATTAATTAAAAAGTTTAATATGAAATATATAAAAACATATAAGATTATACTTTTGGTTACATTACTTAGCACGTTAGTGTCTTGTAATGATTTCTTAGAAGTGGAAGATCTTGATCAGTATGAACTCACGAATCTTTATCAAACAGAAGAAGATTTAACTTTTGCTCTAGATTTTTTATACTTTTCTCTTCCAACAGCAAACCTTGAAGACAATGTATTTGCTATAGACAGTGATCAGGCTTATTTATTGCCTTATTTTTGGACAGATGATGCAACCCACAGAAATATTAATGGTGCAGGTTTTAACGGATCGGACTTTGTATGGAGCGAAAATACGAGAGCTTTAAGGTCCTTTTATAGGTATCAAGATATCGCTGATATTAACTTTTTCTTAGAAGCACTTCCAGGAGCAAGTTTTACAACAGAAGCTAACAGGGCTAGATTTGGCGCCGAAGCACGGTTTTTAAGAGCTTGGATATACGAATCTATGCTATTTGCTTATGGAGATGTCCCTCTTTTAACAAATACCATTGCGCCAACAGAACAACCAACTAGAACCCCTAGACAAGAAATTTTTGATTTTGTAATTACTGAGTTAGATGAAATTGACGATTTATTACCAAACTCATATAATGCTGAAAACTTAGGTCGTATTACAAAAGGAGCTGCGCTGGCTTTAAAGGCAAGAACGTATTTAAATGCTATTGGCTGGGTTAGTGACGTTAACGCAATGTATGCTGGTGCTGAAACTGCTTGTGATGAAATAATTAATGATATTGGTGTTTACGCTTTAGTTCCAGGTATAGATGGTTTTAAAGCCCAATTCACTGTTGAGAGTGATTTGGTTTCTCCAGAAACTATTCTTGCTAGACATTGTGCACTAGAAACAGGAACGGATAGAGAAGACAACAAACTATCAAGACAAATTGCACTTAGAGGCTCCTATGCAAATAGCGGTACTGGACAAAGACGAGCTGGTTATAGTTCTGATTTTATAGAAGAAGTACAAACTATAAATGGATTATTTCCTAAAGATGATCCTAGTTATGATCCCACTAATCCTTGGATAAATAGAGATCCAAGACTTGGAGCTTCGGCTGTTTTATCTGGAGATATAGTGCCTGCAACAAGTGGTCTAGATGATGAATATGAATTTCAACCACACCCAAATATTGATCCTTCGAGAGATAATATAGAAACCGTAAACAGTCCAACAGGTTATCTTTTTAGAAAATATTTAGATTACACAGCGGTTGATATGGAAGATGCTGAAACCGATTTAAAAATAATTCGGTATTCTGAAGTTCTATTAATGTATGCTGAAGCTTTAGCTGGTCAAGGTAGAGATGCTGAAGCATTACCGTACTTAGATGAAGTTAGAGATCGCGTTGGTATGCCAAAATACGCAGATATAGGTTTACCAACTGTTACTAGAGGAACAACAGGTAATCAAATGATAGATGCAATCCTTTTAGAAAGACGTTATGAATTTGCAGGTGAAGGCCCACAAAGATGGTTTGATATCTGGAGATATAAATTAGCCGACCAAGTTATAAAGCCTGTATTTGGTATCCCTGTAAGTGAAGCAGAACCAGGAGACTTAGTAGGTGAAAAATATAGAGCTAGTAATAATGACAGTTTTGAAAGAGTATGGGATGATAAATATTACTTATTACCAATATTTTTACCATTCTTAGATGCGAATACTAATTTAACTCAAAACCCTAACTATTAAAAATAGTTAAATTAGTAAAAGTTATCAAAAAAGTAATATATATGTTTATATTACTTTTTTGATAACTTTTTTTATTCCATTAAATTTAAGTGTGTTAAAGGGAGAGGGTATAGATTAATTAGAACTTATTTTTTAACAAAAAATCATTTTGCAGGTTTCTCAAACCAATATTAAGCTTTACTTAAGAGACTAATTAAATAGATCCTAACTTTAAATAAACAAACTTCCTAATTTTTTTAGTACATATATTAATCAATATTAATTTTAGATGATAATGTTAATCTAACACAGAATCCTGGGTACTAAAATTCAGAGTATTTATTCATAATAAAACCTCCAATGATTTAAAATCGTTGGAGGTTTTTTATTTGGTTTAAACACCTAGAATATTAAAATTTTATATACCCCAATACCATAATTTAATCAATTTTCTATTGTCTGTATAAAAAGGGTTCTTTTTTAGTTAATAAAAAATTAACATGATTTTAATACTTATTTGTCGAATGGCAGGTGTTGTTTGTCGAAATTCTTATCTTCATTACGTTTAGAATATATAGGTTTATTATGTTTTTAACATTGTTTTATGAAAATAAACGCTACAAAACTAAATTCCTTTAAGAATTTTTTTGCTTTCGTTTGTTTTTTTTAGAAGATGTTTAAAGACGAAAAGCTACTACTAACCACAAATTTTTTTAACTATTAATTAACTCACATTTCTATGAAAATTAAATTACACAATTTCGCTTTCTATCGAAAAAAAAGGCACTTAGGTTTTTTCTTGAGTGTTTTGGCTTTTTCGTGTGTTTCTGCAAGTTTTGGTTTGGCGCCAAACACGAGTGCAGATTTAAAAGTAACGCGTAGTTATTTGCAGCAACAAATAACAGGAACAATTACCGATGTTAATGGGCAACCTGTACCAGGTGTTAATATTAGCGAGAAAGGAACAGGAAACGGAGCGCAATCAGATTTCGATGGTGGTTTCGCTATTACACCATCTAAAGCAAATACTGTTTTGGTGTTTTCATTTGTTGGGTTTAAAACTCAAGAAGTTACAGTAACTAATCAAAAGGTTTTAAAAATAACTTTGGAAGAAGATATTTCGGCTCTTGATGAGGTTGTTGTTGTTGGGTATGGTACTCAGAAAAAAGTAAATTTAACCGCAGCAGTATCTCAAATTGGTGCAGAAACTTTTGAAAACAGACCTTCAGCAAACGTTGCTCGTTCATTACAAGGTTCTGTACCGGGTTTACAAATTAGTAACTCGTCTTCTGGTGGAGCTCCTGGTGCCGATACCAATATTAATATACGTGGTTTTTTAACTAGTGCAGGTAGCGGTGGTAATGTTCAAGAATCTTCGCCATTAGTACTTGTAGACGGTATTGAAATGAATTTAAATGATATTGACCCTGAAAGTATCGAAACTGTTTCTGTCCTTAAAGATGCTGCAGCAGCATCTATTTATGGGTCGCAAGCTGCTGGTGGGGCTATATTGATTACCACAAAAAGTGGTAGTAATATGAAAGGGAAGATGAGAGTAACTTATAGTACTAACTTCGCTTTAACGAAACCGACAAAAATACCTGAATTAGCCAGCGCTATTGATTTTGCTTATACAGTTAATGATTCTCGGATAAATAATAATCAAAATCCATATCACGATGAAACAGATTTAGCTAATATTTTGGCCAATATGGCAAACCCTGGAAGTGCGCCATCATTAGGTGTTAATGCTGCGGGTACAAACTGGAACTATACCAGTATTGGAATTGATGCTACAGGTGCTACCGATTGGACTGATGTTTTATATAAAGATTGGGCTGAAAGAACTAAACATAACTTAAGTATATCAGGTGGAGATCAAAAAATAAACTATTATTTCTCTGCAGGGGCATATGATGAAGGTGGTCTTTTGAAAGTAGGAAATGAATCTTTTCAACGATACAATCTTGATGCAAAAATTTCTTCACAAGTTAATAAATGGTTAAAAATAGAGTTATTAACTAAAGTTTTAAAAAGCTACTCAGATTACCCAACGCAAGGAGGTACAGATAATGACTTATCAGGAGTTTTAGATTTGTTATCTAAAATAAAACCAACCTTTCCTTTAGTAGATCCTATTTATGGAGAAGAATGGCTTGGACACTCTTATTTTCCGTTTTGGGATACTCAACGTGTTAAAACAGAAAAAAATCAACTTGTGTTATTACCAAGATTTATTATTGAGCCTATTAAAGACTTGAAATTAAACGTTAACCTTAATTATAAAAGAAGTAATAACTATGAAGAAGAGAGTATTTTATCAGTTCAAGAAATAAGACCTAACGGCTTTATTGATAGAGTAGCGCAGCAAAACACTTCTTATTCTCCAGCTTTCGCAACAACCGAATATTTTTCTCCAAACATTTTTACGACTTATGATAAAGCAATTGGGAACCATAACGTTAATGCTACCGTAGGATACCAAAGTGAGGTAAACAATTTTCATAGTTTAGGTGCACAGACCGATTATTTAATTTCTGATAATGTAGTTTCTTTAAATGCATCTTTGGATGATGACCAACTTGTAAGTGAAGCTATAACACATTGGGCAACACAAAGTGTATTTAGTAGATTTAGATATAATTACAAAGAAAAATATTTATTAGAATTTAGCTACCGAAGAGATGGTGCTTCTAGATTTGCTCCAGAGGATAGATGGGCTGGTTTTCCAAGTTATTCGGCTGGATATAACGTAGCTAAAGAGGATTTCTGGCCTATAGATGCTATTAGTATCTTCAAATTAAGAGGGTCTTATGGTACATTAGGAAATCAAAATGTTAGTAATTATTTATATTTATCTAATATAGAATTAAATACTGGCGGAACAAGCTATTTGTTTGATGGTCAGCGCGAAACTTACACTTTTACGCCAGGTTTAGGCAGTGAAAACTTAACTTGGGAAAAAGTAAAAACTACCGATATTGGTTTTGATCTTAGCGCATTTAACAACAAACTGGATATAGGTTTTTCTTGGTATCGCACAGATATCGAAGACATGGCTACAAGTGGTCTTAATTTACCTGCACAGTTAGGAACAGGTGCTCCTGTAGCAAACGCAGGGATTTCAAGAGTTCAAGGATGGGAAGTAGAGGCTAAATGGAGACAAAATATAGGTAAAGATTTTAGCTATAATATTAGAGCTGTACTTTCAGACTATACAAGAAGCATTGTAGATTACCCTGTTCCTGATGGAACAGCAACACAATCTTTAACTCAAACCTACTACCCAGGACAGGATTTAGGAGCGATTTACGGTCTTACATGGGACGGCTGGTTTTTAACAGATGAAGAAGCTGCAAATCACCCTATAGATCAAAGTGCAGTTACTGGTTGGGCTTATTCAGCTGGTGATACAAAATATAAAGATCTTGATGGAGACGGATCTATAAACAGAGGCGCATGGGAAGTTGGCGACACTGGAGATTGGAGTGTACTTGGTAATACCACGCCTCGTTATCAATATGCAGTAAATCTTGGTTTTGTATATAAAAATTTAGACTTTAATGCTTTTATACAAGGTGTTGGAAAACGAGATGTCGTAGTATCTAATCACCAAAGATTTAGAGGTCCTGCTCAAGGCGCATTTCATGCTAATGTTTGGGAAGAACACTTAGATTATTTTAGACCTGAAGATACTACAAATCCATTAGGGCCAAATTTAGATGCTTATTTCCCAGCACCATACTCTGCTAACCCAGGTAGAAATAACAAAAATTATAGTCAAGTAGTTGACCGTTATATACAAAATGGAGCTTATGCCAGATTAAAAAGTTTACAATTAGGATATACAATTCCTAAAGATGTAACTAGCAAGCATGGTATAACCAATTTTAGACTTTATGTTACTGGAGAAAACCTATTTACAGTTAATGATATGCTCTTCTTTGATCCAGAAAATATTACAGCTGGCGTAACAGGTAGTGCCATATCTTACCCGTTACAGAAAATTGTATCCATGGGATTAAATGTATCATTCTAATTATAAAATTGTAGAAATATGAAAAATATATTAAAATTATTTATTTTAAGTACAGCAGTGACTTTGTCGTCTTGCGATGACTTTTTAGAAAAAACACCTTTAGATGTTGTCTCGGAGGTTGATTTTTATAGCACACCTGGTGATTTAAGAGCATCCGTTAATGCTTTTTATAATGATTTGCCAAGTTGGTCAAATACTTCTGTAGGTTTTTCTGTATTACCCGATCTAGATTCCGATATGGGTATTGCTGAAAATATTAACTCTAGACTTAGTGGTCAAACAGGTATAGCTACGGAGTCTTCAAACTCAGTTTGGAGTTGGGACGAGGTAAGAGAAGTTAATTGGCTTTTAGATCATGTTGATCAAGCAGAAGGTGATCAAACAGAAATTGACCAATACATAGGAGAAGCTTATTTCTTTAGAGCGTATTATTATTTTAATCTTTTAGTTGATTACGGTGATTTACCAATATTTGATAAATATTTTGATGATAAGGATGAAGAGTTTTTATTTGCTGCTAGAGAACCAAGAAATGAAGTGGCCGATTTTATACTTTCAGATTTAACCACTGCTATTTCTTTATTACAATCTTTTCCAGATATCGCAACAAGTCCTCGTATAAGTAAAGAAGCTGCACTATTACTAAAAGCAAGAATTGCTCTTTATGAAGGTACATGGGAAAAATATCATAATGGAACATCTTTTGGAGTAGCTGGGTCTAATGGCTCTGCTTATTTGGAAATCGCTGCAGATACTTCTGAAGAACTTATTGATAGTGGTGTATTTACGCTTCATGATGATTACTCTACTTTATTTAACCAAATTGGGCTTAGCGGTAATAGCGAAGTGATGCTTTGGAGAGATTTCGATAATGATTTAGGTTTTAATAATAGCTTACAAATTTCTTGGCCTAATCGTTGTGCTTATACCAGGGAAGCAATACGTACCTATTTATGTATTGATGGCGACCCTATTTCAGTGAGCGATTTATATGATGAAGGAGATA
This sequence comes from Algibacter sp. TI.3.09, assembly GCF_038154905.1. Classification (NCBI taxonomy): domain Bacteria; kingdom Pseudomonadati; phylum Bacteroidota; class Flavobacteriia; order Flavobacteriales; family Flavobacteriaceae; genus Algibacter; species Algibacter sp. TI.3.09. The sequence goes on from NZ_JBAKAN010000001.1 coordinate 295,976, forward strand.
AATCTTTAGCGACCATAGAAGTAGACAGAGATCCAAGATTAGCAGCTTTAATAATGGTGCCTGGAGATTTAATTAAAAGAGATGGTAGCTCAACTGTTGATTATATAGCTCCTGATTTTACTACTGCTAATGCAGGACTTACAGGGTATGAATCACAAAAATATAGAAATATTGATATAGATCCTGTTACTAGTGATTTTACTAAAAACACGTCTAAGGTTATAATGCGTTATGCTGAAGCGTTATTAATTTTTGCTGAAGCTAAAGCAGAATTGGGTACCATTACTCAAGCTCATTTGGAAAAGTCTATTAATAAGCTACGTACTCGCGTAGGTATGCCTGGTATAACTTTAGGATCAATAACTACAGATCCTGATTGGCCTAATTATGGGTATAGTCTTACAGATATTTTATATGAAGTTCGTAGAGAACGCGCTGTAGAACTTATGGCAGAAGGCTTTAGACTTGATGATTTATTACGTTGGAGAGCTCATGAATTAGTTAATGGAACAACCCCTAGAGGTGCGTATTTTTACGATGGTATTGTAAATTCAGATACACCGGAATCAAATGTAACGCTAGATTCTGAAGGTTATATTGCACCATTTATTAATTCAGATCCTTATAATTTTGATGAAACTAAAGCTTATTTATTGCCTATACCAAGTAATGAATTAATACTTAACCCTAATTTGTTGCCACAAAATCCAGGTTGGTAAAATTTAATAATTAGTTTTTAATTAAAAAGCTCAACATCAAAATTTGATGTTGAGCTTTTTGTTTTATCATAAAAAAAACAATGAAACAGATTTTTACATGGCGTCTTTTAATTCTTGCTTTCAATAATTTTTTTACAAACCTCTACCAGATTTCCATAAGAATAAAGAGTTTTGCATATTAACCATTCTAAAATAGATACTACAATTTCAGTAGTAAATTCTCCATATTTAGTGGTTTGTAATCCAGAGGCCATATAAGGGAATCTTATTCTTTTTATAGCAGTAGCATGAGGGATTGCAATACCTAAACAAAAGACTAATCTCCATAATTTATCAATTTTCTCGTTTCATAACAAAAAACAGACTTATTACATAAAGTGTAGTATAAGTGTAACCCCTTTTTTTAATGGTTTACATAGGTTTTTTGTTAATTTACGTATTGTTGTTTGGAGCGAGAACTAACTGCTTTATTCTATTATAGATAGTTTTTTATTAAAACCAATAATGCCTAATTTTAAATCAAAAAAATAATGAAACAGATTTTTACATCACTTCTTTTAATTGTAGCTATTAATAGTAGTGTTTTTTCGCAAACTTCAACTGGGTTTCCAGAAGAATATAAAGTTTTGCATATTGAACCTTCTAAAACAGATTCTACAATTTCAGAAGCAAATTCACCACATTTAGTAGTTTATAACCCAGAGGCTAAACAAGGGAAGCTTCTTTTCTTTATGCCAGGAACAGGAGGTATTGCATTAAAAGGGCCAAAAAAATTATTTGCTACAGCCGTAAATCAGGGTTATCACGTTATTAATATATCATATATTAACACACCAGCAGTGGCGCAAATTTGTAGAGGAAAAGTGCTTGCTGAAAATTCTAATTGTACCGAAGAATTCAGAATTAGACGTATTTATGGAAACAATAATTTTTCATTGATTGATGATGCCCCCCAAGACGCTATAGTTAACAGGTTAACCAAGTTGCTTATTTATCTATCGGAACATGATAAAACAGGTAATTGGAATACTTACTTAGAAAATGGAGCTCCTAAATGGAGTGAAATTGCAGTTTCTGGTCAGTCTCAAGGAGGGGGAATGGCCGCTTTTATAGCTAAAGAACAATTGGTGTCACGTGTAGTAGATTTTTCAGGAGGCTGGGATTATTCAGATAAACCAAAAATAGCGAAATGGTATTATTCACCAAGTGTAACGCCAAGCAATGTTTGGTATGGTACATATCATGTTACAGAACCTGCAGCCAAAATAATAAGAGAAAGTTATGAAGCTATGGGGATTCCAGAAAATCATATTTATCCTTTCAACCTGCCTGTTCCAGAAGGTAAAAAAGGCCATTCTAACGGTGTTAGAAATATTGGATATGTAAATGATTGGATAGAATTATTGGGTAAGGGTAATTAAGCTTCAATAATTTTTATTTCTTGATTTTTCTTATAATAAAAACGCGGTATCTGTAAATTTTTTTAGAGGCTATTTTTTTTAATAAAAAGGAGGTACTTTTACGTAGAAACCCATGCTTTTTTAAAACTTATAGTTCTTTATAATGCGTAATATATATATCAATATATTTTTTTTAATAGCTTTTTCAAATAGCATATTTGGGCAGGAGCATGAGGAAAAGCATATTGATTATTCGCAACAACGAAAAAAAGTAAGAGTTTTAGTCAATCAAGGGGAAATGGAACAAGCCCTAATATTGAGTATCGATATTATTGAAAAGGCAAAAAAGCATAATGAAGATGATGCCGTTGCATTAGGGTATATCCAAATTTCGGGTATACTATGTACTATAGGGAAACATTTGGAGAGTTTGCAGTATTTGGATTTAGCAAATCAAATAATTTCCGAAGAAAAATTAGTAACAGCAAAAATTAAGATTTACGAAAATTATGGTAGAAATTATTCTGCACTAAAACTAAATGATAAATCTATCAAATTTCTGAATAAAGGACTTCGTCTTTATGAAACTAAAAAAACAGCTTCCTCCCAACTCTTAGCCACGTTATATGTTAATAAAGCATCTGCTTTTTTAAATACAAAACACAAAATAGATTCTTCATTATTTTATCTTCATAAAAGCTTAAAAATTAAGGAATCATCTTTTAAGTATGCCGTGATTTCAAATTATTATTTAAAAACAAATAGAAATATAGATTCCGCAAGGTATTATTTAAATAGGTCTAAGGTACTAATGCAGGGGGAAAAGGTTTCGGCATACCATAAATCTATTTTATTACAAGCGCAGGGTAACTTTTATAAATCTATTGGAGAATATCAAAAAGCTATAGATTATTATGAAGAATGCCTAAATATTTCTATTAGAATGAAGAAATATATAGAGGTTAAATTGGTGTATAAGCTCCTTTCTGAAACCTATGAGTTGCTTAATCAAGAAAGCCGAGCGCATGAGTATCTTTTGAAGTATACTACTTTTAATGATAGCGTAAATACAGTATATAAAAAAAACGTAGATGTTGTAATAAGTGGGTTTTTAAATAGTCAAGAACAAAATCATAAAGAAAAAGAAAAAAAGTTTAGTTATTTGTTAGGGGTTGGTGTTTTGCTATTCATTGCAATAACAGGGTTTGTTACCTTTTACTATAGGGAAAAACGTTTGGGTTTAATAAAAGAAAAAGAAAACGTTATAAAGCAGAAAAACTTAGAGCGTGATAAACTTAAACAAAAGCTTAACGTAGCTTTTGATGAGGTGATTTCTTTAGCGAAAGAAAATGATGCTTCTTTTTTAATTCGATTTCAAGAGGTGTATCCAAATGTATGCGAAAAACTGTTAGAAGTTAATACGAAACTAGTCAACACAGAATTATCATTGTGCGCTATGATTTGGCTTAATTTTTCATCTAAAGATATTGCAGCTTATACAAATATTCAACCCAAAACAGTGCAAACTAAAAAATATAGATTACGCAAAAAACTAGAACTTCCAGAAGGCACCAATCTTTACGTTTGGATTAAAAATTTATAATATTCATCTATAATATTTGTTGCTTAAAACACATTCTTCTACGGCACTCTATTTAGATATAAAGCATACAACTAGCCATTCCGCCCTCTGTATTTAAAAATACCCCATGGAATTTCATTTTAGATATCCATAATTTTAACCCTGCCATTTTTATAATCCCCTAATATCTTCAATCTATATTTAAAATATAACAAAACATCTGTGTTTACAATGGCTGTAGTACAAGTGTAACCTCCAAAACACGGTCTTTTTTACGGTTTTTGTGTTTATTTACGTAGAAGCTAAGGCTAAACTACATGATAAAATAATGCTAGTTATACCTTACTTCAAAACTAACTCTCACTCAAATTAATTAACTTTATGAAAACAAGAACTGCAAAATTACTCATTCTATTTCTAGTCACTCATCTATTAAGTACGCAACATATTTTTTCCCAAGAAAAAACAATTTCAGGAAATATTGTAGATGAAACAGGATTGCCTGCTACCGGAGTTAACATTATAATAAAAGGAACTTCAAGAGGTGCTCAATCTGATTTCGATGGAAATTATGCCATTAAAGCCAGCCCAGGACAAACGCTAATTTTTTCATATTTAGGCATGGAAACCCAGGAACAAGTTATTGGTACTTCCGCTACTATAAATATTACCATGAAAGAAGATGCGCAGTCCTTAGACGAAGTTGTAGTAACCGCAATGGGCATTGAACGTGCCGAAAAAACATTAGGTTATGCCGTTAGTTCAATAAAATCCGAAGATTTTGAAGAAGCAAGAGAAAGCGATGTACTTCAAGCATTACAAGGTAAACTATCTGGTGTTCAAATTACCGGCGGAGGCGGCGGTGTAGGAACTTCAACAAAGATAACAGTAAGGGGGCTTACTCGTATATTTGGAGATAATAACCCTTTATGGGTCATTGATGGGGTTCCTATATCAGATAGTAATAGTTCCGACGGTGGTATTTCAGGAGGAGCAAATTATGGAAACAGAGCCCAAGATATTAATCCAGATGATATTGAAACATTAACCGTACTTAAAGGTGCATCAGCCGCAGCTTTATATGGTTCAAGAGCATCTAATGGTGTTATTGTGGTAACTACTAAAAAAGGGAAAGGAAAAGGCGTAACCATTACCTATAGTTCAACCATGCGTTTCGATTCTCCTCTACGACTTCCAGATTTCCAAAACAGCTATGGCCCAGGTAGTTTAGGAGTTTATAGTGAGGCTGATGGCGATAATATAAAAGACGCCTCTAAAGGTTGGGGACCTGCAATTTCTAGCGGAACAGCCTACACAGATTATGCAGGTAATTTACAAACCTTTACATCGAATCCAGATCTTCAAAAAGATTTTTATGATTTAGGTTCAACTAAGGTAAATAGTTTTTCAATTTCAGGAACTTCAAACGAAGGAAAAAACAATTATAGAGTAAGTACTTCTTATAGTTCAAATGAAGGGATTTTACCTGGATCGTCTCTAGACAGGTTGAATTTAGGGCTTAAAGCAGGTTCTGAATTATCCGATAAATTAAACTCTGTATTCAGCATAAATTATATTAACACAGGTATAGATGGTGCAGTGGCAACAGGGGCAAATGACCCGAATATATTAACAAGTATTATAAATACTTTACCAAGAATTACCAATATAGATGTTTTTAAACCATGGGTAGCCGATGATGGAGTAACACAGCTATCTCCTGTTGATGCTGATGGAACCAATAACCCGTATTGGATTGTTAATGAAAATCAAAGAACAGCCGATACCGAAAGATTTTTTGGAAATGTGGCGCTTACTTATAGTCCTATAGATCACTTTTCTATGTTAGGAAGAGTAGGATATGATACCTATAACACAAAGTATTTTAGAAATAATCATAAAGGAACCATTGGACTTCTAGAAGGTAATTACAGACAATCTACTACAAGCAGAAACGAAATAACTTTAGATTATTTAGCAACTTATGATAATTCTTTTGAAGATTTTGATGTCACTTTAAGAGGAGGAATGCAATGGAACCAAAGAACAACTGATATTATTGGTAATATTGGTGAAACGCTTACCATTCCAGAGCTTTTTGCCCCAGGTAATGTAGAAAGTAATGTCCCTTTTAATAATTATTCTCAAACACGTGTTTTTGGAGCTTTTGGAGATTTTACAATGACTTATAAAAAATGGCTTACTTTAAATGCAACCGCTAGAAACGATTGGTCTTCTACATTACCAGAAGCTGACAACAGTTATTTCTACCCATCTGTAGCGTTAAGTTTTATTTTTTCCGATGCCTTTAATATTAAGAGTAATATTTTTAGTTATGGTAAATTAAGAGGGAACTGGGCTAACGTAGGGAGTGATACAAGCGCATATCAATTAGATTATTTGTATTATCCTCAATCAAGTTGGTATGGACAATTTAGTACAGGAGGAACATTTCCTTTTGATGGTCAACTCGCTTTTTCTGGCCCAAACTCCTTACCAAATTCAAACTTAAAACCAGAAAATCAATTAAGTAAAGAAATTGGTATTGAATTAGGATTTTTTAAAAACAGATTTACAGTAGATGCAACTTATTATAAGACTAATACTACCGATCAAATTATAGCATTATCTACCTCGCCTTCTACAGGGTATAGTTCTGCTTGGACTAATTTAGGAGAAATCTCAAACACAGGTTTTGAACTGGAATTAGGAATAAAACTGATTAGAGCTAAAGGGTTTAAATGGGACGTAAATTACAATTTTACAACCAATGAAACCATTATTGAAGATTTAGGCGATTTAGGAGTATACACTATGGCAAGTACCTATAACGGTTTAACAGTAGCTGCCGGAGAAGGACAAAGTATAGGCCTATATGGAAATAGATTTGCTAGAGCTGTAGATGAAAACGGAGATACTATAGAAGATCAAATACTAGTAGGAAGTACCGGTTTACGTTATGAAGGTAATACAGAACGCTTAGGAGACATAATGCCAGACTTTACTATGGGGCTTACTTCTGTATTTAGTTATAAAGGTTGGAGACTATCCACAACTTTCGACTGGAAAGAAGGCGGTGTTTTGTATTCGCAAACCGTATCTAACCTAAGAACTAGTGGTTTGGCTGCAGAAACAGCTGTAGATAGAGAAACACTTTTTGTAGACCCCAACACCTTTGTTGATAATGGAGATGGCACTTACTCTGAAAACACAACACCAATACCAAGCGTTCAAAGTTATTGGAGTAATTATTCTGCCGCTAGAATTCATGAAAGCAACACGTTTGATGCTACTTATATAAAATGGAGAGAGTTAGCCTTGTCTTATTCATTAAATAAAAAACAGTTAAAAAAGACACCTTTTAGCAGTTTAAGATTTAGTCTGCAAGGAAGAAACATAGCCATTTTTAACACGAGTATCCCTCATATTGATCCTGAAACAAATTTGTTTGGCTCAAGCAGTAATGGAGGAGGTATAGAATATAATGGTTTGCCTTCAACAAGTAGTATTGGGTTTGGTGTAAACGTTAAATTTTAAATAAGAAAAAGATGAAAAATACAATCATAAAAACAAAGTATTTATTAATATTATCGATAATTATATTCAGCTTAAACGGATGCACTAAGAATATCACAGATATTAATGAAGATCCATTAGCAGTAACAACAGTACCTCCTTATCTTTTATTTCCAGAGGTCATAGTGAATATGTCTTCACAAAGAGTTATTGAATTTGCAGGTTCTAATATGCACGCCCAACAATGGGCAGGTAGTGGTGGCACCTGGAGAAGTAGAAGTAGATATACACTTGGTGTACCCTCAGTAAATAACGCATGGACCAACTGGTATACTACCTGTTTAAAAAATTTATCTTTAGTAGAATTATTAGTTGAAAAAGATTATCCAGATGACATATATATTGTTGCTCAAGCAAAAATATTAGAAGGTTTTATTTATTCTAATATAACACAAGTATGGGGTGAAGTTCCTTTTACTCAAGCAGGAAATCCAGCAGAATATCCATATCCAGTGTTTGATTCTCAAGAAACTGTAATGGAGGGTATTGTAACTTTAATGGATGAGGCTATTGCCATTTTAGAGCAAGATGTAGACTCTGATATTGTTGATGATTTAATTTTTGAAGGCGATAAAACAGCATGGATTCGTTGGGCAAATTCTTTAAAGTTAAAAATGCTTATGTTTATGGCGAACAAAAAGCCTAGCGAAGTTTCTAGTAGACTTCAGGAGGTAGCAAATAGCTCATTAATCTTCACTAACGACCAAGAAGCCAAATTACAATACAGTTCTGAAATTGGTAACGAAAACCCTAAATATACTTTTATAAATAATTTTTGGGGAGGAAATATTAATTTATGGTACGCAGGAAGTCCACTAGTAAACCTTATGAACGATTTAGACGATCCCCGTAGAGCAACCTATTTTGATCAAAATACAAATGGTGTTTATGTTGGTTTAGTTCAGGGATTTACAGGTGTCGCATTTACTTCAAAAATAAATGTAAACAATATTCTAGCAGACACACCTGATAGATACTCAACAGCATCTGAAACCTACTTTTTATTAGCAGATGCTGCCGCAAACGAATATATTTCTGGAGGTTTAGCTCAAGCAAATACATGGTTTCTAGAAGGCGTTACATTGTCTTTAGATTATTTCGATGGTTCTCTAGGAGAGATTTCACAAACAGATAAAGATACCTACATCTCTAGTTTACCAGATTTATCGACTTTAACAAAAGAAGAGGCTTTGGATTACATTAACGATCAACATTATATATCATTATTTGGTAACGGAATAGAAGCATGGAATTTATGGAAAAGAACAAAGTCGGTTGATTTTGATGTCCCTAACCTTTCTGGAGCAACAGATATAATCAGAAGATATACATATTCTAGCAATGAAGCCGCAGCTAACATAAACATCCCTACCGAAGTAACTATCGAGGATCCAATGTGGTTTGAAAAATAAAAAGAATCATTTTTTCTATTGATAATAAGCCAGCGGATTACCTTTTTTACTTTGAATTAGTTTTTACTCGAAATAAATTATTATTAAACGCTGGTTTTTTTTAATTTCCTTGTCTATAATATTTAAAGCTAAGCCTTAAGCCAATAATAGCTATACTACACTAAAAAGAAACCTCATGAGAATTTTACTAGTACTTTTGTCTTTATCACTTTTATTAATGTCTTGTGATGAGCGCAACGAAGTAAAACCTAAACAAAACCCAAATATCATCTTCTTGTCGATAGACGATCTAAGAGCCGATCTTGGAAGCTATGGTAATACCGAAATAAAAACCCCAAATATGGATGCCTTAGCAGCAACTTCCATGGTGATGTTAAATACACATTGCCAAGCAGCAGTTTGTGCTCCATCAAGGGCAAGCACCATGTTAGGCTATAGACCAGATTCTACAAGAGTTTGGCATTTAGGCGATAAGTTTAGAGAAATTAATCCGGAAGCAGTTACTATGCCTCAATATTTCAATAAAGCAGGATATTATACGGTTAACATTGGTAAAATTTTTCATAATTATATGCCGGATTCTATTTCATGGAACGAGCCAGATTTAAAACCATACCCTTATAATACCAAAGCTTATGCTTTGCGTGATGCAGAAACTTATTATTACACTGAAGAAGCCTTAGCAGACCAAAAAAATCAAAGAGAAATTCTCTTAGAAAAAAGAAAAGGTCAAAAGGTGTATGGAGATGGGTGGAATCGTGGTCCTGCAATAGAAGATGCCGATGTTCCAGATTCGTTATATTTTGATGCGATGCAAACACAATTAGCATTGGAAACGATAGATAGAATTAAAGACAAGAATAAACCATTTTTCATGGGACTTGGACTTTATAGACCTCACCTTCCTTTTGTAGTGCCAAAAAAATATTGGGATTTATATCCTGTGGGTTCAGTTTCTCCAGCGGCCAATCCAAAATTACCAAAAAACGCTGCGGTAATGTCGGCTAATTCTAATTATGAATTAAGAGCTTATACTAATCCTTATAAAATTGGACGTCCAGAAGATGCGCCACTTCCAGAAACTTATTCCGATTCGCTCAAAAGAGGATACTATGCTAGCGTTAGTTTTGTTGATGCTTGTGTTGGGAAGCTAGTGACAGGTTTAAAGGAAAGAGGCCTTTATGAAAATACAGTTATTGTACTTTGGGGAGATCATGGATGGAAATTAGGCGATCACAACGGATGGGGTAAAATGACTAATTTTTATATTGATACGCATGTGCCGTTAATTATAAAAGGAGTCAATCAAAAAGAAGGAAAACGTATTGAAGCACTTTCAGAATTAGTAGATATTTTCCCAACACTTTGTGATTTAACAGGTGTAGATAAAGCGGATTATTTACAAGGAACTAGTTTAATTCCTGTTTTTGAAAACCCAGATTTAGAATGGAAAGATGCTGTTTTTACACAGTTTAGAAGACGTGCACGTGTTTCTAAAGATGGTAACGAATACATGGGCTATTCCATGCAAACCAAGCAACACCATTATATTGAATGGTACCATTGGGATAATCATAAAAAATTGAAAGGCGATTTTGCTGACGTTGAATTATATGATCATTTTGTAGATAGTAACGAAACTGTTAATGTGGCTAAAAATCCCGAGCAGGAGGATATTGTTAAACGTTTATCTGCGCAATTGGCAAAAGGTTGGAGAGGCGCATTGCCCAAAAGTAAATCTTAGAGATACAGTTAGAACTAAATAGAATTATCAAAATTTATATTTAATTATGAGAAAAAAAATAAAAACCCTCAATGCATTATGGCTTTTAGCTATTTTAGTTTTAAGTGGATGTAATCAGGAAAAAGAAAAATTAGCTAAAACTACACAGGTAAAAAGGCCGAATATTTTATTTATTCCAGTAGACGATTTAAGACCAGATTTGGGATGCTATGGTAACAGTATTGTAAAAACACCTAACATCGATAAACTCGCTAGTAATGGTGTTGTTTTTAATCGAGCCTATTGTCAGCAAGCGGTTTGTACACCGTCTAGAACAAGTTTGTTGACGGGTTTAAGGCCTGACTCTACTCAGGTTTGGGATTTAAAAAAACACTTTAGAGATGTTTTACCCGATATTGTTTCATTACCTCAGTTTTTCAAAAACAACGGCTATCATACCGTAGGTTTGGGAAAAACATTTCATAATACGTTACAAGATTCTGTTGCTTGGAATGAATACCTGCATGTCGATGGTTTCCCTTTCGATCCGGATGCTGTTTATATTAATCAAGAAAACTTAATTATACAAAAAGAGCAAGAGCTTAATCGTGTAAAAAAAGGAACAGCTAAGTTCGATAAATATGGTTTTATCTACACCAAAGCTAATTCTATTGAAATGGCAGAAGTAAATGATGATGATTATTACGATGGAGCACAAACAACCATGGCGCTAAAAAAAATGCGTGAATTAGGAAAATCAGATGAACCATTTTTCTTATCGGTAGGTTTCTATAAACCACACTTACCATTTACAGCTCCAAAAAAATATTGGGATATGTATAATAGTGAGGATATTCCTTTGGCAACAAATCGATTTACTCCTAAAGATAGTCCGAGTTTTAGTATGCATGGTGATGCAGAACTTAGAGGTTATTCTGAAAGGCATGATTTACCAAAACCAAATGAAGCATCATTATCTGAAGCGGAGCAAAGGGAATTAATACATGCTTATTATGCTTGTATATCTTACGTCGATGTACAAATTGGTCGTTTAATGGATGAGTTAGAGCGTTCTGGGCTTATGGAAAATACGATTGTTGTTTTATGGGGAGATCATGGATGGAAATTAGGCGAACACAATGGTTGGGGAAAACAAACCAATTATGAAATAGATACTCGTGTGCCATTAATTATAAGTGGTAATAACGTTAACGGTAAAGGTAAAACAAGTAAAGCCTTAACCGAGCTCGTTGATATCTACCCAACACTTTGCGATGTAACTGGCTTTGAAGTGCCTAAACATTTACATGGAACAAGTTTAAAACCTTTATTAGAAAACCCAGAAGCTAGTGTTAAAGATGCTGCATATAGTCAATTTCTATTAGGGCGATATGGTCCAAAAGCACTCAGAGGTATTGAAAGAATGGGTTATACCGTTAGAACAGATCAATACCGTTATGTGGAGTGGTACGAGTGGAAACCAGAGAGTAAAACACGAGGTGATTTTATAACAAGTGAACTTTTTGATCATGAAATAGATACTCAGGAGAATATTAATATTGCTGATAATTCTGAAAATAAAGTAGTTATAGCACAAATGGCAAAAGTGTTAAACAAAGGGTTTAATAATTAATTTATTTTTTCATGGCTCTACTAAAAAAGCAGCTATATTGTTTAGTACTTTTAGTGGCTATAGCATGTAATAAACCTATAGAAAAAATTAAGGTTTTAAATGAAAAATCAAAAATGAATCAGAAAGAAATGAAAACCCTGGGGCTAATAGGTGGCACCTCTTGGCACTCTACAATCGAGTATTATGCGGCAATTAATCAATCTATCAACGATTATTTTGGCAATAACACCAATCCGCCTTTATTAGTTTATACGCTCAATCAGGCTGAGGTACATAGGTTTCAAAAGGAAGATAAATGGGATTCTATAGCTGGTATGTTGACGGAAGCTGCATTAAGCCTTAATAAGGGTGGAGCAGAATCTGTTATGTTTTGTGCTAATACTCCGCATAAAGTATATCAAACAGTGCAGGATCAATTAGATTTTCCGGTTATACATATTGCAGATGCTACCGCTAAGGCAATTCATAATAAAGGTATTAAAAGTGTTGGTTTTATTGGAACTATTTACACTATGGAAGCCGATTTTGTAACCCAAAGAATTGCTGATAACGGTATAGAAGTTTTAGTTCCTGAAGATAAGGCTGTACTTAATGAACTACATAGAATTATACAAGAAGAACTTACCTATGGGGAAGTTAAACCCGAATCGAAAGCCTATGTGTTAGAGGTTATTCAGGGTTTTGTTGATAAAGGAGCGGAAGGAATTGTTTTAGGTTGTACTGAGTTTCCTTTAATGATTTTTGACGAAGATTTAGATATTCCAGCTTTCAATACCACAGACATTCATGCTATGGCTGGTGTAAATTATATTCTAAATAAATAGTTGAAGTTTTAATAAAATTAGGTTTTTTAAACATCCCTTTATAGTCAATCTATAAAGGGATGTTTTTTTTGATTCGTAATAAATTTGAAATCTTTATATTCAACTTAAACATTAATTTTTAACTTGTCATTTATAACATAAAAATCAAAAAATGACAATCTTTTTAAGAACACAAAAAAGTGCTTTAAATACGTTTGGTTTATTTATTCTACTGCTAATTTTTGCGTCATCTTGTAAAGAAAACAAAGATGAAAGTGTTACCGAATTTAATAAGCAACCCAATGTTATCGTTATTCTTATAGACGATGCCGGTTATGCCGATTTTGGTTTTATGGGGAGTAAAGATTTAGAAACACCAAATATTGATGCTCTAGCAAAAAGTGGTGTTATTTTAACTGATGCTCATGTAAGCGCTACCGTTTGTGCGCCATCTAGAGCGGGCTTAATGACAGGTAAATATCAACAGCGTTTTGGTTTTGAAGCTAATGGAACTGGCTTTGGTGATTCTGGTGATATTGGCCTTTCGGATGATGTTTCTACAATGGCCGATGTGTTTAAAGCCAATGGATATAAAACACTAGCTTTAGGGAAATGGCATTTAGGAGCCGATAAAAGCGATCATCCAAATCAAAGAGGTTTCGATGAGTTTTTTGGTTTCGAAGCCGGAAGTCGTTCCTACTTTTCTTATAAAAACCCTAAGAAAGAAAAAATGCTTCAGCATAATAGTAAACGAGTTATGTTCGATGGGTACTTAACCGATGTTTTAGGAGATCAATCTGTAAAGTTTATTGAAGAAAATAAAGCGCAACCCTTTTTTATGTATTTAGCTTATAACGCCGTGCATACACCAATGGAAGCCAAAACGGAGCATTTAGAAAAGTATAAAAATCATCCAAGACAAGAATTGGCAGCCATGACTTGGTCTTTAGATGAAAATATAGGGAAGCTTCAACAAAAGTTAAAAGCATTGGGCTTAGCAGATAATACACTTATATATTTTTTAAGTGATAATGGTGGTGCGGCAAATAATAGTTCTAGCGGTGGCCCTTTAAAAGGTTGGAAAGGTAATAAGTTTGAAGGTGGACATCGTGTGCCTTTTATTGTGAGTTGGCCTAAAGTCATTAAAGGTGGTCAAACGTTTGGTGGCTTATCTTCATCTTTAGATATTTTCACAACATCTTTGGCCGCAGCAAACATTAAAAAAGCTGATGATTTAATTTTAGACGGAGCTAATTTATTGCCGTATTTAAAAGGAGAAAAAACAGGAAATCCGCACGATAAATTATTCTGGAGAAAACTGGAAGAAGCAGGAGCTAGAATAGGTGATTATAAAATGATGAGATTACAAGATTTTGGAGCAACGCTTTATAATTTAGAAAATGATTTAGGGGAAACCACAGACTTAAAAACATCCAAAGAGGAAGAGTATCAATTACTACAAAATGAATTGAAGCTGTGGGAATCTAAAATGATGGATCCGTTATGGATTGAAGAACGGAGTTGGATGGATGTTACGCACCACATTCATAAACAATTAATGCAGAACGAAAAGGTATTATATTCTAATCCTGCGCAAATGAAAACTGTACTTTCTAAAAAGTAATGGCGTTACGGTGATATTTTTTCTAGATTAGTACGACTTTTAAGTTCTAGCTGGTAAAATGATGTGTTTAAGATTAATAAAACGAGTAGTATAATTACATCGTAATAATATTGGCTTATCTTGTGGCCGTTTTAATTGTAGTTGCTACAATTAGCATAAAAGTTATAATCATGAAGAATAGTAATATTAGCGAAGATCAAGTCGCTCAAATTAATAAAGTAATAGAGAATTATTTTAATACAAATACGGATAAAAATTCGATTCCTGCTAAGGATCTTATGTCCGATTTAATAGAGGCAGGTGTTTTTACAAAAGACACAAAAAAAGGGTTACCGCTTCGTAAAGTTTTTAGAGCTTTAGATAAAGAAAAAGCTTTAGATAAAATTCCTGCTGTACATGCAGAACGTACAGAAACAGCGGTTTATTGGTATTTATTAAGAGAAGGAGCAGAGTTTGTACCGAATGAAGCTATTGGTGCGGTTTCTAAAAAAGAAAAAGCTCAAGAAACAAGAGAAAATAGTGATGAGTTCTATGTTTTAGACCTATGCGATGAGGTGCTTAACGAAAAAGCATCGCGTAAGCATACCTTTCCTTTTTTATTAGGAGATATGCATAAAAGAGGAAAAACTAGAACAAAATTGCCATTAGCAGGTTTTTATAAAGATGCCAATTTAGTTGTTGAGTTCTTAGAAAAGGAAAGTGAAGCCGACCAAGATGAAGAGAAGCTAAATGTAATGACGGTTAGTGGTATAACTAGAGCTGAACAAATAAAAAAATATAATAAAAGACGTAGAGACGTGCTGCAAAAGAAAGAAATCGATTTAGTTGAAATTGATTATGCCGCTTTTGAAAATGATAAAGAAAATCGTTTAGTACGTAATAAAGAACAAGATATATTACTTTTGAAAGAGTTACTTAATGCGTATATAAAATAATTTTAATTCATATTTTATCCAGAGTTTTTCGAGAACTAGAATAGTTTTAAATGAAAAATATTAGAGCCTATATAGAAGAGACCATAACGGTAAATGATACCGATTGGACGTTGTTTTCATCTAAATTAATTAAGCGCGAGTTTAATAAAAAAGATAAACTTACCGAAGTTGGTCAGGTGGAGAACTACATCTCTTTTATAGAATCTGGTATTGCACGTTTTTTAATTCCGAAGGAAGATAAAGAGAAAGAAATCACTTTCGGGTTTTGTTTCGAAAATGAATTTATAAGCGCTTACGATTCGTTTTTAACACACAAACCATCGCTCTACCAAATAGAGGCGCTTACCAATATGGTTATTTGGAGTATTTCTTATGAAGATTTACAAGAGGTATATCAAAAAAGTTTTGTTGGTAATGTTATAGGGCGCATGTCGTCAGAGCGTTTATTTCTTATAAAATCTAAACGAGAACAGTCGCTTTTAAATGAAACTGCAGAAGAGCGTTACCTTAAGTTATTTACAGAGCGCCCAAACTTAATAAAAGAGGTGCCTTTAAAATACATTGCTTCGTATATAGGGGTTACAGCGCAGGCTTTAAGCCGAATTAGGAAACGAATTTCTTAACCTAGGTTCATTGTAATTTCCATAAAGTAATAAGACCTTTGTTATCTAAACAAAGATTATGAGTATTCTTATTTTTATTATCATTTTATGGTATACAGGTTTGTTTTTTCAAACATTCTTTTTGCATCGTTATGCGGCGCATCAAACCTTTACCATGTCTAAAATAGCAGAGCGTATATGTTTCTTTTTAACTTGGGTTTTTCAAGGTTCTAATTACTTAAGTGCTTATGGTTATGGCGTTATGCATAGAATGCACCATGCTTATGCCGATACAGAAAAAGACCCGCATTCGCCTAAATATGATGCCAATGTGTTTTCTATGATGTGGCGTACAAAGAACATTTATCAAGATATAAATCAAAAACGAATTGAGGTTGCCGATAAGTTTACTAAAAACGTTCCGCAATGGGAGTCTTTCGATAAATTTGCAAGTTCTAGAGTATCTCGATTAGTTTGGGCTGCTTTATACACTGTGTTTTTTATTTTCTTTGCAACTGCTTGGTGGCAATGGTTATTTTTGCCTGTAGCTTTTTTAATGGCACCAATACACGGTGTAATTATAAATTGGTTTGCTCATATTTATGGGTACAGAAATTTTAAAGTTGCCGATACGTCTAAAAACTTATTACCATTTGATTTTTTAATGATGGGTGAAGGCTATCATAACAATCATCATTCTCATAGTGGACGTGCAAATTTTGGAGTGCGTTGGTTTGAGGTTGATATTACGTATTGTATTATGGTTGTTTTAGATAAACTACATATTATTAAATTGAAGAAAGCCGTTAGTTAGTAAATTCGGTATTATATAGTAAAAACAAAAAAGCAACCTAATTAGGTTGCTTTTTTGTTTTATGTAAATTAAAATATGTTACTGGGTTTGCACGACACTTTGATCAGGACTAATCAATATTTTATTCAAAACTCTTTTAATATCTATGTTGTCTTGTTGAGGAATTAAAAAAGGTTCTAAATCTTCCGAAGTATTAATTTGCTCGTACTTATCAATAAAACCGTAACCTTTGTAGCTGCTGTTTTCAATTAAAATAAAAGCCTCTTCATTTTCATATCGTCCTTTTTGTTTTACAATTACATTTTTAGACATGTTTTTAAGATAATCTATAGCTTGTTTAACACGAAGATTATATAAGGCCATCGATTCTTTTTTATCACAAATACCTTTGCAAGATTGAATAGGGTAGAGCGAACAATTTGCAGTGCCTTCTTGTAAATGCGTGTATTTTGGACACAAATTAAACTGTTTACAAAGCACCTCTAAGTAATGGTTACATTCTTGAATACTATATAAAACCTGTATGGCATTTGGCGTAGATTTTAGCGTATTGTAAGCTAAATGTAATATGCCATTTCTATCTTGGTAACTGAATATAGCATACGCTTTAGGAGCACGTTTTGGTGCTTGATTGTATTTTGGAAGATGTTCCTTTAACGCGGCATCTTCCATAAGTAATGCAATGGTTTCACTACCTGAAAGCTCGTAATCTACATCGGTTAATTCTTTAGATAAATTAATCTCCTTTTCTGCTTTACTCGAAAAATGACTTAGCACGCGTTTTTTTATATCTTTAGCTCGGCCTACGTAGATAATAGCATCGTTTTCATCTTTAAAATAATAGATTCCGGTGGTACTTGGTAGCTGATCGAAAGTTTCTTGTTTAAGATGTTTTGGTACTTTAGTTTCTTTAGTAGCTTTCTTTAAAAAAGACTCAATAACTTCTGTTGCTGTAGGTTGTTTTAGCAATATTTTAAATAGAATAACAGTAGCTTCAGCATCGCCTCTTGCGCGGTGTCTGCCTACTATAGGAATATCTAATTTGGCACACAATTTACCTAAACTATAGGTTTTGTGGCCTGGTAATAATTTTCTAGAAAGTCTAACGGTACAGAGTTTCTTTCTAACAAATTTTATATCTATTGCCGCAAATTCATTTTGTATGGCGTTATAATCGAAACTCACATTATGCGCTATAAAAATAGCGTTTTGGGTAATCGATAAAATATCTTCTGCAATTTCTGCGAATGTTGGTGCTTTAGCAACCATCAAATCGTCAATGCCTGTTAAATCGGTAATGTATTCAGGGATTAACTGTTGAGGATCAACAAGCGATGTAAATTCATCTATTAACTCATCGTCTTCATATCTAAAAATAGAAATCTCAGTAAGTTTATTTCCTGGTCCAGCGGTTTCAACATCAATTACGGTATAAATCATTATGCTAATCTTTCTAAATTCTTATGGAATACTACACTATATTTAAATGAAGTGTTTTTTTTGTTGTACTACAAATGTAAGCAATAATTGCTTTAATATGTAGCTGTGAATTTTATTGTGAATGAAATATTTTAAAAATTAGATTTTGATAAATTTTGCAAAAGATTTAAATAGTTGATTTTTATCGTTTTAAAGTGAAATGACCTTTAAATTGACGATGTTTTTGGCTGAAAAGTTCTTGAAAATCAACGGTGTACCAATAATCAGAAGATGGCATCGGGTAACCTTTAAAAGTGCCATCCCATCCTGGGCCAAAGGGATCTAAAATATTTAATAGTTTTCCGTACCTATCATAAATATAAATAGAAACATCTGTTTGGAATTCTCTAGATATGCCTAAAGGCAGCCATGTATCATTAAAATTATCTCCATTTGGAGTAAAGAATTTAGGAATACTAATAACTGAAATTTTCTCAGAATCTATACCACAACCATTTTTATCTCTAACGTAAATGGTGTGCAATCCGCCTTCTACATTATTAAATATATTACTGTCTTGGTATGGTCCAAATTCGCTGTCTATAGCATATTCATTGTCTCCAATACTATTCTCGCTAAGATAAACGGTAACGGTTTGTATGTCCATAGCATCTATAATATCTACGCGATCTATAGTTGGTATAGTTGAAGGTAAAACAATAATTTCTCTTGTTTTCGAACAACCTTCTAAAGATGTTACAGTTACGCTATATGTTCCAATTTCGTTAATTTCAATTTCAGGAGTTGTCTCGTTTGTGTTCCATAAATAAGTGAAATTATTTGTAGAACCCGTAATTAAACCAGCATCTAAGGTGATGGTCTCAGGGTAGGTATTTAGACAATAAATAGTTTCATGAGTAACTTCAATATTAGGTAAGCTATTTACAACTAGTAGAACTTCTTCAATATATGAACAACCTTCGTTATTTTCAACACGAGCGTAAATGGTTTGAGAATAAGCCTCAGTATTTTGATAATTATTTGCTAATAGATCTATCTGCTGTTCTGCATTTTGATAAGTTTCATAATAAGCGACGTCAAAATTTTCAGTTGAATTTATTAAAACTTGAGGAGACGCTAAGCTTAAATCGAAGGTGTTTAATCCGTCTTCAGAATTTAATTCATCACAAACATATAATATGGCTGGCGTTAATTCTATAAAACTACTATTTAAGGTTAGCGTTGTAGAATCAAAACAACCGGTAGTGTTATCAACTACTTTTACGTAAACGGTTTGCGGATTTGTAGTGTTTGTAAACGTTGCGTTTTGTTCGTTGAAATCATTGTCTAATTCGCTTTGTGATAAGTAAAAGTGAGTTGTAACGTTGTTATTGTTTCCTGTAACTTGATCGTCATAATCATGAAGATTAAATTGCATTAATCCATCGGCAATACCTGTATAATCACATTCTGTAATGGATGTTGCAATTGCGTTTGGTAGAGGTAACTCTTCAACTTCAACATCAAAGGTACCAATACAGCCATCGCTGTCTTCTAAAGTTACGTTGTAAGTTCCTGCAACGGAAACTTTAATGGATTGTGTGGTTTCTGTCGTGCTCCAGGTATATGTTGAGTAATTTAGACCTATATCTAAAACCACAGAAGTGCCCGCGCAAAAGGTTGCTTTGGTTAGCGTTGGTGGCGTAATATGGATAGTCTCAATGTTGAAACTCGTAATATTATCACATTTATCGGGAACAGATACTCGAACAAAAACAGTTTGCGAATTTGGATTTACGTTTTGATGCACTGTTGGATTCTGAATTTGGTTTTGCTCCAAATTAGCATCCATTCTGGTATTGAAATATCTAAAAGTGGCTCCAATTTCGGTAGTGAATAAATTTTCAAAAGACGTTAAATCGAATATAGCATAATCATCTAAATCATCGTCACAAGATTCTAGTATTTCGGTAACCGTTTCCACGGAAGTGTCTGCTCTGTGTTGTATTTCCACGGAAGTGATATAGGCACAACCTAAACTGTTTTCTACTCGAACATAAACATCATGGTTATTATTTGGGATGGTATAAATACCGGAAAGTGCTGAGTTTTGGTTTTCGGCATTGGTTTGCGAATTGTAATATTCAAAAGCTAGGTTCGCGGTGTTTGCAACAACTAAAGTGTTTAATTCACTAAGGTTGAAGCTGTAATTACCATCGAAATCGGTATCGCAAATTTGGTATGTATTTGGCCTTAACTCTATAAAACTACTATTTAAGGTTAGCGTTGTAGAATCAAAACAACTGGTAGTGTTATCAACTACTTTTACGTAAATGGTTTGCGGATTTGTTGTGTTTGTAAACGTTGCGTTTTGTTCGTTGGAATTATTGTCTAATTCGCTTTGCGATAAGTAAAAGTGAGTTGTAACGTCGCTGTTGTTGCCTGTAACTTGATCGTCATAATCATGAAGGTTAAATTGCATTAATCCATCGGCAATACCTGTATAATCACATTCTGTAATGGATGTTGCAATTACGTTTGGTAGAGGTAACTCTTCAACTTCAACATCAAATGTACCAATACAGCCATCGCTATCTTCTAAAGTTACGCTGTAAGTTCCTTCAACGGAAACTTCAATGGATTGCGTGGTTTCTGTAGTACTCCAGGTATATGTTGAGTAATTCATCCCCATATCTAAAACCACAGAAGTGCCCGCACAAAAGGTTGCTTTGGTAAGTGTTGGTGGCGTAATATGGATAGTCTCAATATTGAAACTCGTGATATTATCACATTTATCGGGAACAGATACTCGAACAAAAACAGTTTGCGAATTTGGATTTACATTTTGATGTACTGTTGGATTTGGAATTTGGTTTTGCTCCAAATTAGCATCCATTCTGGTATTGAAATATCTAAAAGTGGCTCCAACTTCGGTAGTGAATAAGTTTTCAAAAGCCGTTAAATCAAATATGGCATAATCATCTAAATCATCATCACAAGATTCTAGTATTTCGGTAACCGTTTCCACGGAAGTGTCTGCTCTGTGTTGTATTTCCACGGAAGTGATATAAGCACAACCTAAGTTGTTTTCCACACGAACATAAACATCATGGTTATTATTCGGGATGGTGTAAATACCAGAAAGTGCTCCGTTTTGGTTTTTGGCATTGGTTTGCGAATTGTAATATTCAAAGGCTAGGTTAGTGGTGTTTGCAACTACTAAGGTGTTTAATTCACTGAGGTTGAAGCTGTAATTACCATCGAAATCGGTATCGCAAATTTGATATGTGTTTGGAGTTAACTCTATAAAACTGCTATTTAAGGTCAACGTTGTAGAATCGAAACAACCGGTAGTGTTATCAACGACTTTTACGTAAACAGTTTGCGGATTTGTTGTGTTTGTAAACGTTGCATTTTGTTCGTTGGAATCATTGTCTAATTCGCTTTGCGACAAGTAGAAATGTGTTGTAACGTCGCTGTTATTTCCTGTAACTTGATTGTCATAATCATGGAGATTAAATTGCATTAATCCATCGGCAACACCTGTATAATCACATTCTGTAATGGATGTTGCAATTACGTTTGGTAGAGGTAACTCTTCAACTTCAACATCAAATGTACCAATACAGCCATCGCTATCTTCTAAAGTTACGCTGTAAGTTCCTTCAACGGAAACTTCAATGGATTGTGTGTTCTCTGTCGTGCTCCAAGTATACGTTGAGTAATTTGATCCCATATCTAAAACCACAGAAGTGCCCGCGCAAAAGGTTGCTTTGGTTAGCGTTGGTGGGGTAATATGGATAGTCTCAATGTTGAAATTCGTAATATTATCACATTTATCGGGAACAGACACTCGAACAAAAACAGTTTGCGAATTTGGATTTACATTTTGATGTACTGTTGGATTCTGAATTTGGTTTTGCTCCAAATTAGCATCCATTCTAGTATTGAAATATCTAAAAGTAGCTCCAATTTCGGTAGTGAATAAGTTTTCAAAAGTCGTTAAATCGAAAAAGGAGTAATTGTTTAAATCATCGTCACAGGCTTCTAAAGTTTCGGTGACCGTATTAACATTGGTCGATGTTCTAATACTAACATTAACAGCTGCAACAGCCCAACAACCAAATTGATTTTCTACTCGAATATAAATGGTATGATTATCATTTGGAATGGCATAATTTGTAGTGTTAGAAATAGCTCCGGTTTCATTTTCAGCATTTGAGAATGAGGTGAAGTATGTGAACACTAGATTCGTTTGATCTTGGATAATTAATGAATTTAAGTCGCTTAAGTTTAGCGTGAAAAATCCGTCGAAATCGGTATCGCAAATAGTATGACTACTATCAATTAATTTAGGTGTGGCGAGTACCTTTAAAATAACGCGACCTATAGAAAAACAGCCCGTTAATGTATTGTCGAATCTAACAAAAATATTATCGGTTTCTGAAGCTGTATTATGATTTTCGGGTGTTGAAATTAGAAAAGTTGTATTTGCGGTTTGTGCGCCTACTTCATCAGAATAATAAGTAATATCAAGTCCTGTAGTATTGGCTAACATAGCCGGAATAGCAGTGGTTAAATCAAACTCTTCGGAAAGGTTAAAATCATCGTCGCAAGCCGTAAGTTCGGTGTCGTTTACAGCGATAGGAAAAGTGAAATTTAATGTTATTTCGGCAATTGAAAAACATCCCGTGGTTCTATTTGTAACCCTTATATAAATAGTTTGCGGAACACTAGTAATTAGATATCTATATGAAATTGCTCCGCTGTTATTAAGAGCATTATTTTCTGAAGTAAAATAACGGAATGTATGGTTTGCAGGATCGGAAATGATAGCATTATGGCTTAAACGCAAGTCGTAATATTCGCTGCCATCGGTAAAGTTATCGCAGACAGTAACATCAATGTTGTTAACTACTGGTGCGGAAATTAGGCTAAAGCTAATGGCTCCAGAAATATCGCAACCATCTGGTGCGGAAAGATTAACATATAGGGTAGTGGTGTTTGTTATATTCGCCGTAGTTATTGGTGTGTTTTTGTTGTTTGCATTATCTAAACTGTTGTAATACGTTAAATTAATGTTGTTTTGAGTTCCAATAATATCTGAGTTGAAATTGGATAAATCAACATTGTTTTCAATACCATCATTTTCAAAATCACAAATACTTAGCATATTAGATCGTAACTCGGGTATGGAAACAATAGTTATTTCTATTTCGGCTGTGTTATAGCATGTTGTGGTTGTATTATATAAACGAACAAAAACGGAATGGTTAGATGTTGCTAAATAATTTTCAGGTGTTGGTATTTGTGCTGTAGGTTCGCCTGTTTCTGCCTCCGCTTCGGTATTGTAAAAAGAAGCTTCATAGTCTATAAAATTTATGTTTACATCTGGTAAAGCATCGTTTAGGTTAACTAATTCTTCATTATTGTTATCGCTATCACAAGCTTCAATTTCGGCGTCGTTGGTAGTTATTATTGGATAGAAATCGAATGTAATATCGGTTTCTGTTGTACAGCCGTCTGGTGTAGTTACAAAGACATTAATAATTCGTGTTGGTCCAATAATGTTGTAGGTTTCTGGTGAGCTAATGTCTCGTCCGTAAATGTCTTCATATTCGAAAACAGCACCTGTTTCTGTAGTGATGGCATCTTCATATTGAGTAATGTCATGTATTTCTCTGTTGTTACCAAATTCGTCGCAAATAGTTGCTAAAACCGGATTTAGAAGTATGGTGGTTTGAAAATCTAAATTAACTTCTTCTACTGTAGAATCGAGTTCGGTTCCTTCAAAAACTAATGCAATACGAGCATAAAGCGTTGTTGGTGTGGTAATGTTTATTTCGGTAATAGCACCAGTATTAGCGTCGGCATCGGTTTCTAAAATATGATAGGTGACAACCATGTATCTAGAATCATCAAAACTAGAAATTAAGCTATCATCATATGCGCTTAATGTTACTAATTCTTCGGAATCGTTATCGGTATCACAAATTTGAAAATCTCCATCGATAGCTCCTCCGGAAAATCCAACAGACTCTAATTCGATACTTCCTATGGTGATACAACCAGAATCTGTATTGGTGAAAACAACAAAGACTTCGGTTTCAGGATTAGTAACTCCAAAATTAGCAGGATCACTTATTAAACTGCTCGGGTCTTGTATTTGTGCTCCATTTTCAGAATCGTAATATTGAACAGTAATACCTGTTAAATCGGTGACCATATCATTAATAGATGTGGTTAAATCGAAAATAGTTCCTGTACTAACTTGGTTATTGTTTTGAACGGTTACACCATCGATATATGTGAAATTTATAGGAAAAACTTCAATACAACCATTCGATGTGTAAGATCGTACCCAAATTTGAGAAGCGCTATTTAAACGGTAAACTTCGGGGTCTATTGGATTGCTCGTGGCATTTGGATCAAAAGGATAGATGTTTCTTTCCGCCCAACTTTCATAAAGATGATAACTAAAGTTTAAAGCCGAGGTATTGTTCGATTGTACATCTGTTTCATGTTGTGTTAAATTGTAAATAGCAATATTAGAACAAAGCGTAACCTCAATAGGTGCAACAACGGGAACAGGATTAAGAACTATAGGGATTTCTACAATATTTGGACAAGATTCATCGGGTTGAAGCGTTAAGCGAACAAAAACAGAATCGCCATTTGCAGCGGTTAGATTGGTTTGTGGATTTAGATTGTTTTCAGCTTCATTTTGATTTAAATGATACGAAAGTGTAGCGCTAGATTGGCTACCAATAATTTGCGTGGTGTAATCGGAAAATGTTATAATTTCTGAATTATCATTATCTACATCGCATTCTGAAATTTGAGAGAGTTGTGAGGTTGCTAATTCTTCTAGATTAACGGTTAGTGTACCTACATCAAAGCAACCAACGCCACGTTGTAATCTAACATATATATTTTCTGTTGGGTTCGTTAATAGGTAGTTTGCTGGAGTAGGTATAGGGTTCGTTTCCTTTTTTGCATCGTCTGTAGAATTATAGTAACTCAACACTAAACCAGTTTGTGTGCCAACCATTAATGGCGCATAGGTTGTTAAATCTATAGTTTCTTCTCCAACCAAGTTAATGTCGCACACGGTTTGCACATTGTCTATAGCTATTGGGTAAGAGAAATCAATGGTAATATCTATGGTATCTTCTAAAACAACATCGGTGCCAATACACATATCATAAGTGACTCTAGCGGTATAACTTGTCGATTCTTCTGGGCAAATGGTTATTTGATCGCCTGTTGCAATGAGTGTGTTGCTAGCATCTCGCCATTGAACTACCGTTGTTGGAATTCCGTTTGGTGTAAACCGCCAAGCTTCATTAGAGGCGCTCCAAATACCAGAATTTCTGTCGGTAGGCGTTGTTGCTGAAGTTCCATCTTCATTTTGAATTCCTATTAAAGCATTTTTTCGATAAGCTCCAGATGTTGTTTCGCAGTTTATTGGTTTGTCCTTTATATAAACATCAATAATATTTGAAGTTTCGTAGAGTACAATTTGAGTTGTGGACCTTGTGTTTTCGCAATTAAAATGGTTTAAATTTTCGTAACTAATAACAAAGGTTCGTTGTGGAGCAGTGCCTGTAGTATAGGTTTTAATTTCTCCACATTCGTTTTCCGGGGTGCTTGGGTCGTCGGTGCAACCAAACACATTATCATCGTTTGTTAAATCGTGATAAGCACCAAATATAGCATTGGTTGGCATGGATGAGTTTGGTAAACTTCCTGAAAAATAAGGGCTGTCGGCAAGAGCTAGTGTCGTGTTGAAACTGATTAGACCATTATCTCCAAGAATAAAGGAATTGAAACCTTCGTTATAAAAACAAAAATCGAAAGGTAAGGATAAAACAGAACTCCATTTATCGTCGGCAGAAACGGTTACCGAACTTTCGTTAGTTAAACTAGATAAGTTAGTAAAAGGTATACTGTTTACTTGATAAGAAGTGGTTTCGTAAATAGTAGTGTAATTGGCTTGTAAAACAAAGCAGCGATCGGCATCTGTGGGGTAATCACAATCTACCAAAATATCTGTTAAACCTCCTGCGTCACTAATTTCGATTGAAGGGGTAATATTTTGTGAAAAAAGTATGGTTGGTAATATCAGGGATATAAGGAGGGACCTATAATGCCACATATAATTGTCTTAATTATTTTAATAAAAAAATAAATATATGGAAAATTAGATTTAACAAAGCTTTAAGTATTCTTTGTTCGACGTATCTCGTTTTATGGGTGTTGTATTGATTGGTTTTTGAGGAGTGGTTGACGTTTAATATTGCGGTGTTTTAGTTTTGAATACGGAATTTGGAATTATTGGCTCTTTTGGATAAGTAACATGTTGTGTTTTCTAAAGGTATAGATGTTAGGTTATTATAAAGTTAGCCCGTTCTATATCAACTTCATTGTTGGTGCTTTTAAGGTGTAGTGAAATAAAGTGAAAATTTATATTAATTTGTAACCTATAAAGTTGTTCTTTTTGTAGGGTTTAAAAAATACATAAAAACTAACATAGTGATAAAATAAATAATAGAAAAAACAGTATAAGTAGCTGTACCACCAACGGTAGGAGAAACAGGTAATATTAATATAGACATATTTAGCATATATTGTAACAGCCAAACGCAAATGCCGCTTTTAGTTTTTGAATAAACAAAAGTGCACATACCTGCGGCTCCTAGCATGTTAAATAATAAAGGTATTATTGGTAGATCAGTAATAACACCTGCGTTTAAATAAACGACAGGAACCCACCATAATGTCCAGAAAAAGCCAACTATTTGACTTGCGTAAAATGGTTTTGTGATTTTTGATAATTCACGAACAGAATAGCTTACCCAAACAACTTCACCTACAAAAGCCCAAATTAAAATAACAAGGCTGCTTCTTAAAGTTATAGCTGTATGATCAAATTTTAAAAAACTATTATAATCACCTTCATAATACAGACCTTTTAGTATGAGCGTTATTGAAGCTATTGTTAATGCAAATAATAGACTAAATAAATACCATTTAGGATTTACTCTCCAGTTTAGCATAGGTTTAAAAATGTTTTTTATGCCTTCTATGCCTCTTGTAAATTTAACAATAATAATAAGTAACAATAAAAGAGAGTAAAAACGACCATGTGTATAAGCAAAACCAGGAATCAACCCTTTAATTCTGGCATAAACAATAATTGTACATATGATGGGAGCTAGAATTAAAAACACCCAAATCTCATTTTTTTTAATAAATTCTTTCATAATAAATTCAAAACTAATTTTCACAAGCAATGATAATACCGTTATTAAAATAGAGTGAAATCTGATAAAATAATCAAACTTAACAATTAGTTTATCGGATTTTATAGTATTTACGAGAGGAAATTGTTGCCTTTTATTTGATATGTATTATTCTTGTATCAAGAAAATTGATACTCTCGAAATAATACAAATTATATCAATTGCTGCAAATATAACTAATTAATTAATGGGTAAGTATTCTTTACTAATTTCGACTTAGTAAAGTGTGTTTTTCCAATTTTAGATGCAAAATACTTTCATGATTTGGAGTGTTAAAGGCATTTCTTTCTAAGTAAAAAGAGTATTAAAAAATATAAAGTAAACCATGAAACCTGCTTATAATATCTTAGGACCTACATTGGAGTATCCAAAATCAACTCTTCATGAACTTTTAGAGAAGCAGGCTATAGCTTACCCTAAAGCCGTAGCTTTAGAGTTTGATAATGAAAAAATTTGTTACGGTAAGCTACAAGAAGATATAAATAAAACAGCCCATTACTTATGGAGTAAAGGGGTTCGCCCTGGTCAGATTATAGCTATTTCATTAGACAGGTCTCCTGATTTAATTACTTCTATTTTTGCTGTTTTACAATGTGGTGCTGCTTATGTACCTATTGACGCTAGCTACCCCACAAAGAGATTAGAAATGATTATTGCTGACTCAGAAGCAAGCTATATCATTTGCAAATCGACTAAAAATGATCTTTCAGATACGTCTAAAAACATTTTCATTGAAGACATTATTGAAGGCAGAAATGATAATTCTTCAAAATCTCTTGATATAATAGTACAACCAATATCGGTTGCTTATATAATTTACACTTCGGGTTCTACAGGCAAGCCCAAAGGTGTTCAAGTTTCTCACCTTAATACTATCAATTTAGTTTATTCTATGGGTGTAGAACCAGGAATTAGTAGAGAAGATAAAATTTTCGCACTTACTACCATTTCATTTGATGCTATGGTAATGGAAGTTTTTCTTCCATTACTTCATGGGGCTTCTATTGTTTTAGTTGATGAAGAAACAAGACTTGATGGTGAAATACTATTAGAAAAAGCTTTAAAAGATAATATTACCATGATGTGGGGAACTCCAAGCATCTGGCAAATACTTTTAGATTCTGACTGGAAAACACCTTTAAAAATTAAAGCATTGATTGGTGGTGAACCTGTACCACTAAATTTAGCTACTAAACTCCTAGACCTTTGTAGCGAATTATGGAATATTTATGGCCCAACTGAGACTACTGTTTGTGCTTTTCTGACAAAAATTTCTAAAGGCGATACTCAAATTGCAATCGGAAAACCTGTTGCAAACACACACGCTTATTTAATTGATGAAAAAGGAAACCATGTTACTAAAGGAGAAGTTGGTGAAATTGTTATTGGTGGTGATGGTGTATCATTAGGCTATTTAAATAGGCCCGAACTTACTACTGCTTCATTTGTTGATGACCTTTTTGTTGCAAATAATAAAATGTATTTATCTGGCGACTTAGGGAAGCTTTTGCCTAATGGACAAATGCAATGTTTAGGCCGCAGAGACCAACAGGTTAAAGTTAGAGGACATCGAATTGAATTAGGAGAAATTGAAAAAGTTATTGAAACACTGCCAAATATTAAAAAAAATGCAGTCTTAGTTAATAATTTAAAAAGTGGAGAACCAAGATTGGTTGCCTATTTACAATCTGCAACAGTTAATCAAGACTCGAATATTGTTCGGAATCAATTAGAAGAGATTCTTCCTGAATCTATGATTCCTTCAATTTTTATTTGGTTAAACGAATTTCCAATTACTACAAATGGTAAAATTGATAAAGAAAAATTACCACAACCAGAATATGTCAGACCAGATTCTGCACCACTTTTCAAAAAACCACGCACAAAGTTAGAAAAAGATATCGCATTGATATGGAGTGAGCAACTTCAGGTGCCAAGCATAGGTATTGATGACAACTTTTTTGAAATGGGAGGAACATCACTCCTTACTCAAAAAGTAGCAACCTTAATGAGGAAGCGTTTTAAACTAAAAATACCAGTAACAAAAATTTACCAACACCCTACTATAAAAGAAATAGCAACGTATATTGAAAATGATGACAAAACAGCGCCTTCTATTGATTATTCAAAAGTAAAAAAGAATAAAGCATCTAGCGATGTCGCTATTATTGGTATGGCAGGAAGATTCCCCGGAGCTGAATCAATTGATGAGCTATGGGATGTTCTTAAAAATGGAAAAGAAACGACTTCGTTTTTTACTCCAGAAGAACTTGATAAATCTATTTCAGAATCTTTAAGAAATGATCCGCTTTATGTAGGAGCTAGAGGTATTGTACCTTCTGTTAAAGAATTTGACGCAAAGTTTTTTGGTTTAAACAAAAAACTTGCCGAAGCAATGGATCCGCAGCAACGCTTATTTTTAGAAATAGCATGGGAAGCTTTGGAGCAATCAGGTCATCTTCCAAAGCATTATAAAGGGAGTATCGGTGTTTATGCTGGTACAGGTACAAATACTTACTATAAAAATAACGTACTACCTAATAAAGAATTATTAAAACAAGTTGGTGTACTTCAGGCCAATACGGTTAACGAAAAAGATTATATATCATCAAGAACAGCATATCATTTAAATTTAAAAGGGCCTGCAGTAAGTGTACACTCTGCTTGCTCAACATCTTTATTAGCTATAGCAGAAGCTGCAGATGCTATTAGAAATGGTCGTTGTGATGTTGCTTTGGCAGGAGGCTCAAGTATAACGGCACCTATTCACAGCGGACACCTTTATCAAGAAGGTTCTATGCTTAGTCCTGATGGTCATTGCCGTTCTTTTGATGAAAATGGTAAAGGAACTGTATTTAGTGATGGTGCTGGTGTAGTACTTCTTAAAAGCTTAGAAGATGCTAAGGCTGATGGAGATATTATTTACGGAGTGATAAAAGGCGTTGGTTTAAATAACGATGGCGGTAATAAGGGAAGCTTTACTGCTCCAAGTACAGAAGGTCAAGCTGGCGCTATATCTAACGCATTACTTGATGCCGGTGTACAGCCTTCTGAAATTAGTTATATTGAAGCTCATGGTACGGCAACGCCTATTGGTGACCCAATAGAGATTGAAGGACTAAAAATGGCTTTTGGAAAACAAGCTGTTAATGGATATTGTGCTATCGGCTCTATTAAAAGTAATATGGGGCATCTTACTGCTGCGGCAGGAGTTGCGGGTATGATTAAAACAATATTAGCGCTAAAGCATAAACAAATTCCAGCTTCGTTAGGTTTTCAGAAACCAAATACATCTATTGACTTTGAGAATAGCCCGTTTTACGTAAATAATAAATTAAACGCTTGGGAATCTGATGGTCTCAGAAAAGCAGGAATTAGCTCTTTTGGTGTTGGCGGAACAAACGTGCATATCGTTGTCGAAGAATATAAAAATGAACAAAAAGTTTCTAGTGCTTCGCGATCGTTACAAATTTTACCTTGGTCAGCTAAAACACAAAATAGTTTACAAGGGTACCAATCTAAATTAGGTCATTATTTAAAAACAAATTCTGATTTTTCACTTGCAGATGTTGCTCATTCTTTAATTAATACGAGAGATTCGTTCACAAACAGAGGTTTTGTAATCGCTGAGAATACAGAAGATGCTTCTAATAAATTATTATTAGACGACAATAAAAATATTAAAACAAATGTACTAAGTATTACCTCTAGTGAATTAGCTTTCTTATTCCCAGGGCAAGGTGCACAATACCTTCAAATGGGTAAATCTCTTTATACTGAAGAAAAAATATTTAAAGTAGCTGTAGATAAATGTGCTGAGTTATTAAAGTCTTATTTAAAATTAGATATTAGACAAATAATTTATCCTGATGAAAACTCAGAAGAGGCTGAATTAAAATTAAAAGACACCAAATACACACAACCAGCATTATTTGTTGTAGAGTACGCGCTTTCGCAACTATGGATGAGTTGGGGAATAAAGCCAACATTACTTTGTGGCCATAGTGTTGGCGAGTTTGTAGCAGCCCATTTAGCTGGTATATTTACTTTAGAAGATGCATTACATCTTATTACAATGCGAGGTAAGCTAGTTAGTGAACTTCCGGGTGGTAGCATGTTATCTGTTCGATCTAATGCTAAACATGTTAAAAATATAATTCCTGAAACACTATCCATTGCTGCTATCAATTCAGATCGATTAATTGTAGTTTCAGGTCCTGATAATGAAATTGAAAGTTTTTCAAAAGTCTTAGAAGCAGAAAATATTGCTAATAAGCTTTTATTAACAAGTCATGCATTTCACTCTACAATGATGAATCCTGTTTTAGATGTTTTTGAAACAGAGGTAAAAAAGATAACATTAAGTGTTCCTCGATTACCTATTGTATCTACAGTAACTGGAGATTGGTTAACAGATAGCGAAGCGACTAGTTCAGAATATTGGACGAATCACTTAAGAGCAACCGTAAACTTTTCGGGAGCGATGGAAACTGTTTTAAAACTAGAAGATCCTTTATTACTAGAGGTAGGCCCTGGCCGTGCATTAACAACTTTGTCAATGCAAAAATCAGGTTTAAAATCTTTAGCCTCTATTGCTAGTTTATCGCTTCCTAAAGAAAATGAAACAGCTCACCATTCTGTATTGTCTGCATTAGGTACTTTATGGCTACACGGAGTAGAACCTAATTGGAGCTCTTTTTATGGGGAACAAACCAGACAAAAACTTTTATTACCATCATATGTATTTGATCGTAAACCTTGTTGGGTAGAGCCTTTATCTATCCCATTGGACGCTAATAAAGAAATAAATAATATAGTAAATACCAAAGATCAGTCTATTGGTCTAGTACATAATACCGATTATAAATTTATGAGAAAACCTATCCTTCTTAATAAAATATCAGAGATTATAGAAGAAAACTCTGGAGTTGAAATTGAAGCTAATGATTTTAATCACAGTTTTTTAGAACTTGGCTTAGATTCTTTAGTGCTAACTCAAATGGCTATAACTTTTAAAAACGAATTTAACACGCCAATTACTTTTAGACAGTTAAATGATGAACTTGGTTCTCCAAATTTGTTAGCAGATTATATCGATAAAATTTTACCGAAAGAAGTTTACGCTCCGGCTTCAGATGTTAATCTTGTTCAAGCGCAAGCTCCTGAAAATTATGCAGCACCAAGTGCGCCAGCAACACAACCTATAAATGTTGTAAGTAACCCTAATCAAAATACTGCATTAGGCTTAATTGCTCAACAATTACAACTTTTAGGGAAACAAATGGAGTTATTACAAGGTCACGATAGTACGGTTGTTCAACCGCAACCTGCACCTGTTGTTCAAGACCAAAAACCAATAATAGCTTCTGTTATTATCGATCCAGAAGATTTATCAGAAGACGAGAAAAAAGAGCATCAAAAACCTTTTGGTGCATCACCAAAAATTGAAAAAAAATCAACAGGTGTAAGCAGTAGTCAAAAGACTTTTTTAGATAATTTAATTGAAAGCTATAACACTAAAACAGCTGGTAGTAAGGCATATGCTCAGAAGCATCGTAGTCATATGTCTGATCCAAGAGTTGTATCAGGTTTTAAACCAGAAACAAAAGAACTTATATACCCTATTGTTATTGAAAGATCATCAGGAAATCGCCTTTGGGATTTAGACAACAATGAATACATTGATACTTTAAATGGTTTTGGATCATGTTTATTTGGTCACCAACCAGATTTTATCAAAGAAGCATTACACAAGCAAATTGAAAGTGGTTATGAGGTAGGTCCTCAACATCCACTAGCAGGTGAGGTTTGTGAGTTGCTTAGTGAGTTTACAGGACATGAGCGTGTTGCGCTTTGTAATACGGGCTCTGAAGCTGTTTTAGGTGCTATGCGTATTGCTAGAACCGTTACTGGCCGCTCGCTTGTTGTTGCATTTTCTGGTTCCTACCATGGTATTAATGACGAGGCGCTTGTAAGAGGGTCTAAAAAACTTAAAACTTTTCCAGCTGCGGCAGGTATTTTATCTCAATCTGTACAAAATGTATTAGTTTTAGAATATGGTACAGATGAAAGTTTAGAAATCATTCGTCAACGTTCGCATGAGTTAGCTGCCGTTGTTGTTGAGCCAGTACAAAGTCGTAGACCAGAGTTTCAACCTATTGAGTTTCTTAATAAAGTTCGTGAAATTACAAAAGCATCGGAAACAGCACTTGTATTTGATGAAGTTATTACTGGGTTTAGAATGCACCCAGGTGGAGCGCAAGCTTTATTTAATATAAAAGCAGATATTGCTGCATATGGAAAAGTAATCGGTGGAGGTCTTTCTATTGGCGCGATTGCAGGAAATAGTACTTGTATGGATGCCATTGATGGTGGTTTCTGGAAATACGGAGATAAATCTTATCCTGAAGTAGGTGTTACTTATTTCGCAGGTACTTTCGTTCGTCACCCACTTGCTCTAGCAGCTTCTAAGGCTTCGTTAATTTTTATGAAAGAACAAGGACCCGAATTACAGACTAGGTTAACAGCTATGACTGAAAGTTTAGTTTCAGACTTAATCCTTGAAATTAAAAAACGTAAGCTACCAATTGAAGTTAATTACTTTGGTTCTTTATGGCGATTAAAATTCTTAGAAGAAATACCTTATTCTGAATTACTTTTTGTTTTAATGAGAGAAAAAGGTATTCATATTTGGGATGGTTTTCCTTGCTTTATAACTAATGCTTATAACGAACAAGATATAAATAAGCTTAAAAGTGTATTTACTTCTTGTCTTGATGAACTTATTTCGGCAGGTATTTTTAATTCTAATAATAACACATTATTTACTGCTTCTTTAAATAAACCACCATTAACAGGAGCGCGTCTTGGCATGGATGAAAAAGGTAATCCTGCATGGTTTATCGAAGATCTAAATGTAGAGAGTGGTTTCGCTAAAATAGAACTGTAAGAAAACTATATTTTTTACGACTACTTTATAAGTTTTGAATCAAAATTAATGTAAAACCCTATTACGTTGAACAAAATTAATAATTTCAATCCTTTTTCTGGCCCGGAACTAGAAAAGGTGATTGCTATAACGCAGTCTCAAGCAGAAATCTGGATTAGTTGTAATTTAGGTGGAGTTGATGCAAATAGAGCTTATAACGAATCAATATCTCTTGTTTTAGAAGGGGATTTGAATCATTCTGCTTTACAAAATGCTTTGCAAACATTAGTGCAAAGGCATGAAGCGCTGCGCTCTGTTTTTAGTCGTGATGGACGTTTTATGAGCGTCATGAAGTTTGTTTCTTTTGAAATTAAACAACACGATTTATCACAATTTACTTCAGAAGAAAAAAAGCAGGCTATAGAAAATTATGTATCAGAAGATGCTAATTTTATTTTTGATTTAACAAAGGGACCACTAATTAAATTTTCTTTAATAAGAAAAAGCAATCAGGAGCATGACCTGTTAATTACGGCTCACCATATTATTTGCGATGGTTGGTCTTTCGGTATTATGTTAGAAGAGTTAGGTGAACTTTATTCTGCCTACGCTACAAATAAAGCCTATAACCTTCCTGATGTAGACGACTATAGTGCTTATGTAGATAATTTAATTCAGTTTACGGGAAGCGAAGACAATATTAAAACAGAAAATTACTGGTTAGAGCAATACCAATCAATAATACCAGAACTCACATTACCTACAGATTTTGCTAGGCCAAAACTTAGAACTTTCAAGAGTAATCGTTCAGATTTTTCGATAGAGAAAGACTTATTATCTAAATTAAAGAAAATAGGAATACAATCTGGTTGTAGTTTTGTAACAACGTTAATGGCTGCTTTTGAGGTTTTTCTCTGTAAAGAAACAGGTCAAGATGATATTGTGCTTGGTTTACCTGCAGCTGGACAATCGGTAACCGGTAAAACGCAATTAATTGGGCATTGTGTAAATTTATTACCACTTCGGAGTAAGCTTAATACTTCTTTTTCATTTGGGGAATATTTAAAATATAGAAAAAATTCTGTTTTCGATGCTTACGATCATCAACAGTTAAGTTTTGGGGAGTTACTACAAAAACTTCCATTACAGAGAGATCCATCGCGAGTACCATTAGTTCCTGTTGTTTTTAATATTGATATGGGCATGACGTCTCAAGTTAATTTTGAAGGATTGGAATATAAGGTAATTAGCAACCCGAGAACGTCGGAAACGTTTGAGATATTTTTAAATGCTACGGGTACAGAAGAAGATTTTATTTTAGAGTGGTCTTACAATTCAGCGCTTTTTAAACCATCTACTATAGAACGTATGATGGCTTCTTTTAAGTCTATATTAGAATCGATTGTAGCGCAACCAAGTATTACCATCGGAGAAATTGTAAAGGTTGATGCTTCTCAATATGAAGAATTAAATAGAACACAAGCTGTTTATCCACAGATGCCTTTACATGATCTTATTAAAGAGGTTTCCAAAATTTTTACTAAAAAGCAAGCCTTAAAGTTTGAAGAGACGGAAATTTCATATCAAGAACTAGAAGCTCAAGTTAATCAGCTTTCTCATTACTGTGTAGAGCAAGGTGTAAAACCTGGAGATATTGTTGGGGTTGCTTTACCGCGTTCAATAGAGCTTGTTGTTTCATTAATTGCCTTAATGCAATGCGGAGCAACCTATTTACCCTTAGATCCAAATTATCCAATAAATAGATTGGAATTTATGTTAGATGATTCGGGAGCAAATTTTCTTATTTCATCTAAAACATTTTCATTAAGTTTAAAAACAAATGCATCAGTATTATTGTATGAAGATGTATTTTCAAATTTATCAAAACACCCTTCAACGTCACTTTCTTTAAATATTGATAACGATGAGGTTGCATATATATTATATACTTCAGGTTCTACAGGTAAGCCAAAAGGTGTATCTGTAACACATAAAAATTTAGTTAATTTTTTGTTTAGCATGATGCTTAAGCCAGGCATTAAAAACCAAGATAGATTATTATCGATTACAACAATTTCATTTGATATTGCTGGTCTTGAGCTTTTTCTCCCATTATTAGTAGGTGCTACATTGGTAATTGCAAACGATGATACGGCTAGAGATAGTCGTTTAATGTTGAAGTTATTAAAGCAAGAACGCATCACGATGCTTCAAGCAACGCCAACTACTTGGCAAATGCTATTAGATGCAGGATGGGAAAACCCATTAGCAATAAAAGCGCTTTGCGGTGGTGAAATGTTACCGTTGCCTCTAGCAAAAAAAATATTAAGTAGGGTAGATGAGTTATGGAATGTTTATGGACCTACTGAAACTACAATTTGGTCTACCGTAAAGCAAATTGATAAGGATGATGAGCAAATAACAATAGGAACTCCAATCGCGAATACTCAAATTTATTTGTTGAACTCACAAGGATTATTGGTGGAAGCAGGAAAAACTGGCGAAATTTGTATTGCCGGAGACGGTGTAGCTAAAGGGTATTGGAGGCGACCTGAGCTTACGGCAGAAAAATTTACAAGCAACGATTTTGATACAGAACAACAAACCAAACTTTACAGAACTGGAGATTTGGGGAAATTGCTACCATCGGGAGATATTTTGTGTTTAGGTCGAATAGATCATCAGGTTAAAATTCGTGGACATCGTATTGAGTTAGGTGAAATAGAAGAAGCTTTAGATGAGGAAACTGAAATACTGTCGTCTGTTGTGGTTGTTAATTCAAGTCGTTTAATGGCTTTTATTATTACTAATGAGGCTCGTGATTTTTCCGAAGATAACATGGCGAAATGGAAAAAGAATCTTTCTATAAAGCTTCCAGATTACATGGTGCTTCAGGACTTTAATTTAGTAACTGAATTTCCAAAAACACTAAATGGTAAAATAGACAGAAAGTCTTTATTAGAAAATGCTTCGGAAAAAAAAGAAACAACTCATTTTACAGCACCTAGAAATAAAACAGAACAAAGAGTAGCCGCAATATGGCAAGAGTCTCTAGGGCTTAATAGTATTGATATATTTGCTAATTTCTTCGAACTTGGTGGCCATTCTTTAATAGCTTTAAAAGTTATGGTGCGTATAGAAAAGGAAACGGGGGAAAACTATCCGCTTTCTTCTTTATTAGAACATCCAACCATTGAGAAGTTGGCTAAATTTATAGATTCGGATAAAGATATTTCTAGTTGGAGTTCCCTTACACCAATAAAAACTTCTGGAACTAAAGCGCCACTTTACGTGATACATGGTGCCGATCATAATGTTTTAATATTTGAAACCTTATCGAGAACGTTACATAAAGAGCAACCTGTTTATGGGTTACAAGCAAAAGGCCTTAACGGCATTGATGCACCACACGATTCTATAGAAAAAATGGCGGCGCACTATGTTGCGGAGATTGTTGAATCTAACCCAGCCGGACCTTATGCTATTGCAGGATATTCGCTAGGCGGAATTATTGCTTTTGAGATGGTTAAAATATTAAAAGCTCAAAACCGAAAAGTGTCGTCACTAATTATGTTAGATAGTTATGTGTATCCAACTTATAATTATGAAGTTTCTTTTAAGAAAACTAGAGCGCATTTATCTTATAGTTTAGGGCAAGTTGCTTTTGTTGCTAAAATGATGCTTTTAAATAAGGAGAATTTTAGCCGATGGTTAGATATTATAAAAATAAAAATTAAATCGTCTTACTTAAGAATTAAACTTGGGCGAGAAGCACAACATAAATTAGAATATCCTTGGCCTTTAGAGTTGGATGATATGCATAGGTTGGCTGTTAATAATTACCAAATTATACCTGAGGATTTGGAAATAGATTTACTTAAAGTTGAGGATAATAATATATTTTATGCTCACGATACCAACTATCTAGGTTGGAGAGAAGTGGCAAAAGGCGGCGTAATTAGGCATGTTATTCCTGGGAATCATAAAAATATGTTTCAAAGTCCGAATGATAAAGTGTTAGGACAAATTTTACAAGCTATTTTAGATAGAGACCATGATTGATTCTCAAATTAAAACATGTTGTGAATCTATAAAATTAAGTTTTACTGAGGTTTATGATGTAAAGTTAGATGAGAAAGGTGTGAAGCTTTTCAAGTTTAAAATATCCGATTATGTAAATCTGCTTCCGGAATTAAAAATGCTTTTAAATACTTCGGAAATAGAACGCGCTCAAAGATATTATCATCAAAAGGATTCTAATAGGTTTATAGTGTGCAGGGGTTTGTTAAAACTAATTTTAGCAAAAGAAATAGGCGTAGATGTTTCGAGAATAGAATTAAGTAAACACGCTAATAAAAAGCCGTTTTTAGCTTTTTGCCCCGAATTACACTTCAACGTGTCTCATGCAGAAAACTATGCGTTAATAGCTTTAGGTGTGCAGGAATTGGGTGTGGATGTTGAGTATCTTTCTAAAGACTTTAATTTTATCGAAATTTTACCAACAGTTTTTAGTGCACCTGAAATTAATGCGGTTTTAACTGCTGAAAATAAAAATAAAACATTTTATAAGTTGTGGACTAGAAAGGAAGCTATTGTCAAAGCAACAGGGAAGGGAATTGATGATAATCTTGTAGAAATAAATGTTTTGGATGGAGCAGAGTATATTGAGGTTAGTGCTTTTCAATCAAAACAACATATGCAAGTAGTTAGTTTTAATGTTGATCAAGATTACATAGGCGCTCTTGCATTTAAAAAGGGTAGAGTAGATGTTGATAACATAAAACTCTACCCTTTAGATACTTTATTAAAAGATTTTAAGCACCAAATATAACATCTTGTAATTTCTCTAATGTTATGGGCTTAACAATATAGTTGCTGTCAATATTATAGTTTTTTGCACGTTCTATATCCGCTTCATTGTTAGAACTTGTAAGTATAAAAATGTCTATTTTGTCTTCTACAGGTATTTCTTTAAAGGCGTCTAGAAATTGCCAACCATCCCAAACAGGCATGTTTAAATCTAATAATATTAGTTCTGGTAGCTTTTCTCCGCTAGAAATTATGGCTTTTAGCTTAGTAAAAGCGTCTTTTCCATTAGAGCATATTAAAATCGAATCCACAAGTCCGGTTAGGTTTAAAAATCTTTTGGTAATGTAAACGTGTGTTGGGTCGTCTTCAATAATACAGGCTAAATTAATTTTTTTCATGTTTAAAAAATACTTTAAAAGTGGTTCCTTTATTTAGTTCGCTAGTTACTTCTATTTTTCCGCCTAAAGTTTCTATTTGGTTTTTTGTAATAAATAAACCAATACCTCGGGCATCTTCATTGTCATGAAATGTTTTATACATTCCAAACAATTTGTTTTTATTTAAATCAAGATCTATTCCAATACCATTATCTGTAAAAGATATAATGATGTATGGACCTTTTTTCTCCGAATTTATATTTAAAAAGCTGTCTCGCTCACTAGAACTATATTTTATAGCATTCGTTATGAAGTTTAAAATTATGCTTTCAACATAAGCAGAAATACCAAGTACTTTAATGTTTTC
The DNA here is from genome assembly GCF_038154905.1 of Algibacter sp. TI.3.09. NCBI lineage: Bacteria > Pseudomonadati > Bacteroidota > Flavobacteriia > Flavobacteriales > Flavobacteriaceae > Algibacter > Algibacter sp. TI.3.09. Next base: position 336,004 of record NZ_JBAKAN010000001.1, read on the forward strand.
TTCAGTATTGTTTGTGATTTTTATGTTGTTTTTTTCTGCAATAGGGGTGAGAGATGCAATTTGCTTGTTAATAATATTACTTAAAGGTATTAATGATAAATTATCGTTTGATGATAAATTAATTTTAACAACCTCTGATAAGTGGTTAATAGTTTCTTGTAAATTAGAAGATGAGGTTTCTAATAACTGAATCATTTCATTTTCGAAAAGTTCCGGTTCATCATCTCTTAAAATTTGCAATAATGCCGAAATTCCTCCAGAATGTGATCGTAAGTTATGCGATACAATGTGGGCGAAATTTTTAAGACGATCATTTTGATCTTGTGTAATAGAAATAATACGTTTTAAAGCCTTTTCTTGTTCTTTTAGAAGGGTAATGTCTATAATTTGAGAAATAAAATAAAGCACCTCATTATCTGTGCCTCTTACAACAGATACTGCAAAATGGATATTGATAAGGTGTCCGTTTTTATGAAAATAGCGTTTATCTACTTTGTAATGGTCTCTTGCGCCATCAATAATTTCTTCTATTTCGGCGGCGTCTGTATTTAAATCTTTTGGGTGCGTTATATCTTCAAAGCTTAATAAAGAAAGCTCATCGTGCGTGTAACCCAGTATGTCGCAAAAGGTTTGGTTTATTTTTAACCATTTTTTATCGTTGTCAAACAAAGCCATTCCAATAGCTGCATTTTCAAAGTTACCTCTAAAGGCTTGCTCGCTTTGTTCTAATTTTATCTGGTACTTTTTAAGATCGTTTATGTCTTGTATAGTGCCATAAACTCTATTGTAATTGTCTTTTATTTTTTCTGGAAACCCAATAACTTTAACCCATTTGTATTCGCCTTTTAGAGTAACAATTTGTAATTCATCGTTAAAAGGTTCTCCAAAATTGAGAGCTCTAAATACAAGTTCCGTAATTTTAGTTCTGCTCGAGCCTTCTTTATAGAAGTCGATACTAGTTTCAAGACAAGGTTTGTAATCTAAGTCTACACCATGTATGGCTTTGGTTGTATTACTCCATTTTATAGTTTTGTTTTCTACAGACATGTCCCAAAAACCAATATTGGCTTCTTGGTTACAGCGATGCAAAAACTCTTCATTTTCTTTAAGTTCGGTAATTTCTAGATGAGAGCCCACCATTCTAATAGCTTTGCCTTCCTCATTTCTAATAGCCATACCTTTAGATCTAATCCATACTGTTCTACCTTTTTTATGGGTATACCTTAGTACTTGATCGTATGGGATGCTAGGGTCTGCAACATGTTGATTGAAGTTGATTAGGGCTGCTTTTAAATCGTCCTGGTTTATAATTTCTCGCCAAGTAGAAGATTTGTAAGGCATGTTTTGAGGGTTGTACCCTAAAATTTCCCAGAAACGATCGTCCATCCATTCATTTTCAGGGTTTTCAAGATCTGAGTACCAAATACCATCTAATGAGTTTTTTTCAATAAACTCAAAAATTTTAGGATTTGTTTTTAAAGAACTGTAAAGCTCCTTTTGTAAATAATTCATTTTTGTAGGGAAAAAGTTTTACTTAAAAACACAAAATGTAAATCAATAAAAGAGCAGGCTTTAATTGATGTTTTATAACAAATGTAGCTAATTAACTAGAATAAACGGTTTATATGTAGAAATAAAAAATTACTGTAAGAAAAGGATTAAGTCAAGGTTTTTCTTGTTTAACAGGAATCTTAATTATATTGAGCTCGTGTTTTTTAGATTAATTTGCTTGATTAGTTGGTGTTTAATCCCTCGGTTTTTGGCTCTAAAAAGGAGGAAAAGCTAATTTTTTTTATTGTTAAGTATTTTAAATGAAAGAATTATACTAATTTAGTAGAAAGAAAATGTTGTGTTGTTTTTCTATTAAAGAGCTAGAAAACAAGGATGTTAAGGTTTTTAATGTGTTCTAATAGATATAAAAATGAACATATAATCGATAAAACGCTTGTTTTTTACGTTTAATAGCTTAAATTTGCAATGTTGATCCCCAAAAAATTCAATATGAAATTTAAAGTTATATTATTTTGTTTTAGCCTTTTTATGGTAACGAGTGTTAGTTTTGCCCAAAAGAATAAGCCGGCTAGAAGTATTATTAGTGAAAAGGTAGCTATTAAAAAATACCATAACAAGGCAGATTTAGAGCGTATGCAAAAAGGCCAATTGTTGGTTTTGTATGTAGAGCGTATTGAGAGCTTAGTAAAGCTTTTGCCTTATATTGCTTTTGCTACTAAGCCAGGTATTACCATGACGAGTTTAGGTATACCTAATGATAGTGATAATAGTGATGCTTTAGATGATCAATTTGAAGCAACCGATAAGTACTTGGAACAAATGAGGGAGTTTCAAGGTCGTATCTTACCTTATTCTGATACAGATAATTTAATTTCGGCCATATTGTTTTACGAAGAAACTTTTAAATCGTTACACGAGTATAGTGAGTTTCATTAACCTAGAAATTACATTATAAAATATAATAGCAAACCATACACCTAACCGTGTATGGTTTCTTGTTTTCCGTAGTTTTGAATAACTTCTGCTTCAAAATCTATTAATTCTTGCCAGCGTTTATCCACATTTATAGGTTTTCCATACTTTCTAGCAAAGCCAATAAATAGAGTGTAATGCCCGGCTTCACTAACCATAAGGTCATGGTAGAATTTAGATAATTCTGGATCTTTAATTTTTTCTGAAAGTAATTTAAAGCGCTCACAACTTCTAGCTTCTATCATGGCAGAGAATAATAAACGATCTACCATCGATTGCAGGCGATTTCCGCCCTTATTCATAAATTTGTATAGTTCGTTAACGTAACTATCTTTTCGTTCACGTCCGAGCTTAAAACCGCGGTTTTTTATAATCTCATGCACCATTTGGAAGTGTTCTAGTTCTTCTTTTGCTAATTCAAGCAAATCGGTTACTAAATCGTCATATTCAGGATTTAGCGTAACTATAGTAATAGCATTGGTGGCGGCCTTTTGTTCGCACCAAGCATGGTCGGTTAATATTTCTTCAATATTAGATTCTACAATGTTTACCCATCGAGGGTCTGTTGCTAATTTTAAACCAAGCATGATATTTTGTTTTTTGTAAAAGTAAGTGTTTTGCGGAATTTTAGTAAAACCTAACTAATATAATTCCAAATGTTTTTATACTTACTTAGCGATTTATAAGTATTTAAAATAGGTAGGTTTTCTGGAGCCGATAAGCTTTTATCTTTGTTGAGTATGTTTTTAGCATGATATCTAGCATGTTGCAAAATATCGTTATCCTTAATGATATCGGCGATTTTAAGGTTTAAAACACCACTTTGTTGTGTGCCCATTATATCACCAGGGCCGCGAAGTCTTAAATCTACCTCTGCGATCTCAAAGCCATCATTGGTTTTAACCATGGTTTCTAAACGCTTTTTGCTGTCTTGGCTTAGTTTGTAACCCGTCATTAAAATACAATAACTTTGTTCTGCACCACGACCAACGCGTCCGCGCAATTGGTGTAATTGCGATAAACCAAAACGTTCAGCGCTTTCAATAATCATTACTGAAGCGTTTGGCACGTTTACACCAACTTCAATTACAGTGGTTGCAACCATAATTTGAGTTTCGCCTTTTATAAAGCGTTGCATTTCGTATTCTTTATCGGCGGGCTTCATTTTTCCGTGAACAATGGAGATTTGATATTCTGGCATAGGGAAATCTCTAGAGAGGCTTTCGTGGCCGTCCATCAAATCTTTATAATCCATTTTTTCGTTTTCTTTAATCAAAGGGTAGACTACATAAACTTGTCGGCCTAATTTAATTTCATCACGAATAAAACGGAAAACATTTAGCCTGTTTTTATCATAACGATGTACCGTTTTTATCGACTTTCTACCGGGGGGTAATTCGTCGATTACAGAGATGTCTAAATCACCATAAACAGACATGGCTAAGGTTCGCGGAATAGGAGTGGCCGTCATCACTAAAACATGTGGAGGTGATGTATTTTTGTGCCACAATTTACTTCGCTGAGCAACCCCAAATCGATGCTGTTCATCTATAATAGCGAGGCCTAAATTTTTAAATTTCACTTTATCTTCAAGTAAGGCATGTGTGCCAATTAAAAGCTGTAATTCGCCACTTTCTAGTTTTTCATGAATAATTTTTCGTTTTGAAGTTTTAGTTGAGCCTGTGAGTATTTCTATGCTGATATTTAATTCTTTAGATAGTTCTAGTAATCCATTATAGTGCTGGACTGACAAAATTTCAGTCGGAGCCATTAAGCAAGCTTGGAAACCGTTGTCAAGCGCCATTAATGTTGACATGAAGGCTACTATGGTTTTTCCTGAGCCTACATCACCCTGTAAAAGGCGATTCATTTGCGCATTACTGCCTAAATCTGCTCTAATTTCTTTTAAAACGCGTTTCTGTGCACCTGTTAAATCGAACGGTAAATGGTTTTTAAAAAAGGTGTTAAAATATGTACCGACTTTATCAAACGGAAAGCCTTTTATTTTAGATTTATGAATTAAATTTTTAATAATTAATTGCAATTGAATATAAAATAATTCTTCGAATTTTAATCGAAATTGAGCCTTAGAAAGTAGCTCTTGACTCTTTGGGAAATGGATGTTAAAAAGCGCTTCACTTTTGCTTGTTAATTTTAATTCTGAAAGTAAGTTTTGAGATAAAGTTTCAACAAATCTTCCGTTTGTATCAATGAAAATTTGCTGCATTATTTTGCTAATCATTCGATTTGAAACCCCTTTATTTGAAAGTTTTTCTGTGGAAGGATAAACGGGTTGCATGGCCGAACGCATGTTTTTTTCGTGTTCTTCTAGTGGCTCTAAATCTGGATGCGGCATGCTATATTTCCCGCCAAAGGCATTGGTTTTTCCAAAAGCAACGTATTCTGTATTCAATTTTAGGTTTTCACGAATCCATTTTTGACCACGAAACCAAACTAATTCCATCGCGCCTGTGTCGTCAACAAAAGTAGCTACTAGGCGTTTGCCTCGTTTTTGTGCTACTTCGGTAAATTTGGTTATTTTTCCAATGACTTGAATTTCGGCTGTATTGGGTTGTAAACCCTTTATTTTATAGTATTGCGTGCGGTCTATGTAGCGATTTGGAAATAGATTTATTAAATCTTGATAGGTGTGAATACCGAGTTCTTTCCGCAGTAAATCTGCGCGATTCGGGCCTACGCCTTTTAAATAATCTATGGGTGTTTGCAGGTAATTACTTTTCACATAACTAAACTAGAAATAATAATTAAACTACAATAATTTTGGTGCTAGTTTTTAACTTTTAAACATCAAAACAACTATATTGGTGCTGTTTTTGAAGGGTTTTATTTATGAGATTGTATTTTGTGTTAATTTTTACTGTTTTTAATTATGCGTTTGGGCAACAAACCGAATACGTTAATTTCACTGTAGCTCAAGCTCATATTGCTTTTGGCGATTTAACCAAAAAAGAAGTTGAGGGCGAGATCACTTATCAATTTGAAATTTTAAAAAATACCGATTCAGTATATATCGATGCTAAAAGCTTCAAGACTATATCTTATGTTTTGGATAATCGGTTTTCGGGAAGTGATTACGATGGTAATCATTTGATTTTGAGGGGTGATTTTAAAGCTGGTTCAAATCATACCGTTGTTATTTCATTTGAAACCCAGCCTAAAAAAGCCATGTATTTTATAGATTGGGAATACCCTGATGGTAATAAGCAGGTTTGGACACAGGGTCAGGGAAAATATACAAGCAATTGGCTGCCTAGTTTTGATGATATGAACGAGAAGGTGGTGTTCGATTTAAGCATTTCATTTCGTAAAGATTATCAGGTTATAGCAAATGGAAACCTTGTAAATAAAGAGGTTTCGGACAGTTTGGCTACTTGGCATTACGATATGCAGAAACCAATGTCGAGTTATTTATTAGCCATTGCAATAGGTAAATACAGTAAAAATCAAGAAGTTTCTAAAAGTAATAAGCAGTTAGAAATGTATTATTATCCAGAAGATTCCTTGAAATTTGAGCCTACATACCGCTATACCAGACAAATGTTCGATTTTTTAGAAGATGAAATTGGAGTGGCATATCCTTGGCAAAATTACAAGCAAATTCCTGTAAAAGATTTTCTTTACGCTGGCATGGAAAACACGAGTGTAACCTTGTTTTCCGATGCTTTTGTGGTAGACTCTATTGGTTTTGTAGATAAAAACTATGTAAACGTTAATGCGCACGAGTTGGCACACCAATGGTTTGGCGATTTGGTAACCGAAACTTCAGGCACTCATCATTGGTTGCAGGAAGGTTTTGCAACGTATTATGCGCTTTTATCGGAACGTCATGTGTTTGGTGACGACTATTATTTTGGACGTTTAAACGAGTATGCTCAGGAGTTACTGGCTCAAGATCAGGCTGGTGAAAGTACTTCGCTTTTAAACCCAAAATCGAGTAGTGTTACGTTTTATAAAAAAGGCGCTTGGGTACTGCGTATGCTAAGGCAGCAAGTTGGTGATAATGCTTTTAAGCTTGCTGTGAAAAACTATTTACTGAAATATCAATTTAAAAATGTTGAAACTAAAAATTTTATAGATGAAGTAGAACGGGCCAGTGGTAATGATTTAAGTCTGTTTGTTGAAAATTATTTAATTAATACAGAGTTTTTTAAGGTTGAATTAATAAAGCAGTCCGAAACTATATTGAATAATTTAAGGCGAAAAAACAAAACACTTTTAATTGAAGAGAAACCAATAGATGAAAGTCATTTTGCTAAATGGGATTTGCTTTATGGAAGTACGAGCGATTTTGCGCGTATGGATTATTTTAAAAGACTTTTGAAAGATTCATTGATTGGTAAAATTAATTTATTTCGAGGGGTTTTGAATTCTAAAGACATCAAAATACGTCAGTTAGTAGCTCAGACTTTAACTAAAATTCCAACAACATTACAAGCCGAATATGAAACGCTTTTAAGTGATGATTCTTACTCAACCATAGAGACAGCCTTATTTAATTTATGGGTAAATTTTCCGCGTAAGCGAAGCCTCTATTTGGATAAAACAAAAGATGTTCAGGGGTTTAATGATAAAAATGTAAGGCAGCTTTGGTTAACGTTAGCTTTGGTGACTGAAGATTATGAGTCTGAAAATAAATCGAAATATTTTGATGAGTTAACAAATTATACAGGTTCTAATTATGGTTTTGAAACGCGCCAAAATGCTTTTCAATATTTACATCAAATACAAGCTTGTAATACGCTTTGTCATAAAAACTTAGAGCAAGCATCTTCGCATCATAATTGGCGATTTTCTAAGTTTGCTAAAACGTTGCTTAAAGCAGAGTAATTTACTTTCTGCGTTCTAGATGTGATGGCTTTCTAAAGGTTAAATAATTAAGTAAAACTTCGGAAATATAAGTAACCAACAGAGGTAATAAGCACTTTTTGTAAGATTTCTTTTAAATCGTTTTGGCCTTTCTTTATTGGTTGTAAAATAAGTTTTAAACGAATAATAAGCTATCTGTAAATTCTTGTTTATATTTACCCACTAAATATTTTAAATGAAAGCATTAGTAATATCGGGTGGAGGAAGTAAAGGTGCGTATGCAGGTGGCGTAGCTCAATATTTAATGCAAGAAGAAGGTCGTGAATACGATTTGTTTTTAGGAACATCTACTGGCAGTTTGCTTGTGCCGCATTTGGCCGCAGGTAAAATTGATAAAATTTATGATGTTTTTACTAACGTGAAACAGAGTAATATTTTTAGTATTAACCCTTTTGTAATGCGTAAAAAGGAAGGTCGGGATTATGTTACTATTAATTACTTTAACACGTTACTACAGTTTATAAAGAGTAAGAGGACCTTTGGTGAGAGTAAAGCGCTTAAACGCTATTTAAAAAGGCATTTTACCAAGGAAGAATTCGATTTAATTAGAGCAACCAAAGAAGATGTTGTGGTTACGGTTTCTAATTTATCAAAAAATAGAGTTGAGTATAAGTCTATAAAAGATTTTAGTTACGACGAGTTTTGCGAATGGATATGGATTTCTTGTAATTATATTCCGTTTATGTCTTTGGCTAAAGTTGATGGTTTTGAGTATGCCGATGGTGCTTTTGGCTGTGTTGTGCCAATAAGAGAGGCTATTTTGCGTGGTGCTACCGAAATTGATGCCGTAATTTTAGAATCGGAAAATATGGAGTACAACAAAGTACTTGGTAAAAACCCCTTTTCGTTAATGCTTAATTTATTTGGGCATTTATTAGATCAAGTAGAGCGTAGTGATATTACTATTGGTAAGTTGGCTGCAAAATATAGAAATGTGCAACTTAATTTATACTATACACCGTCTAAACTTACCGAGAATTCTTTAATTTTTAATAAAAAGCATATGACGGTTTGGTGGAAACAAGGCTTTGATTATGCTAAAAGTAAAAGCTTGGAGGCACGCTCTAATGAGTTGCGTCAAGATATTTTACCATAAATCGGAAACTTCTTCTTTAATATAAGATAACGCAGCATCGGTTGGTGCTAAGCGCTCCATCATTTCAGTTAAAACAACTTCGCGTAATTTGTTTGCAGTATCTGTTTTTTCTAGTAAACTCGCTTTTCTAATAAGTTGAATGGTTGCGTTTTTAGATGCTGTAATAATGTTCCAACATTTATCGGTTATGTAGATTTGTTGCGATAAGTTATGCTCAAATTCTTGCTCTATACTTTGTATTAACAAAGACTCGTAGTTTTCTTTATTAGACGATGTTGGCGCTATACGTATAAGCAATTTTGATGGTGTAATGCGTTCTAAAAAAATAGCCATACGTTCGTAAGCTTGCAAACGCAAGGGGAGTGCAGTTACTTGCATATCTTTTTTTAATAAAAAGCGCCTGCGACCATCTTCATTTTTGGTGTGTTCTCTAAAAAAGTAAAAAGCGATTAATCCCGTAATTATAGATGGGATTGTATACATGATAAGGGTTAAAACTTGTTCTTCCATAGGTTTAATAATACACTTACAAACATAAGGTGTTTTTTTATAAAAACATAAATTTTCTAATGGTTGAATGAAATAGCTCTTTCATCGAACCAAAACTTCATCTCCGTAAATGCGTCTGTAAAACTCTGCATATAGATGTTATTTTGCAATAGCTATTAGTTATTTCAACCTAAAACTCTTTATTCATATTTTCTTAGAAAGAAGGGTAACATTTTTACAACTTGATTGATGTAACTATAGAAAGCTTGTCTACTTATGGTTAAAGCTACAAAACAACATTAGTTATGAAAACAATTTTAAAGACCACGTTATTCCTTTTTCTAGCAATTTTAATACATAGTTGTCATGAAGATGATTCTATAGGAGGCGATTCTGGATCTCAAGGAAACGAAGAATTCGATTTCGGATCTCAAGTGCAAAGAGATTTTATAGGTATTATAAAAGATGAAACCGATGCTACTATTAGTAATGCCGAAGTTGTTATTGGCACAGAAACAGTACAAACAGATGCTAATGGTGTTTTTGTAATTACAGATGTTTCCGTGCAAGAACGTTTTGCTTATATAGAAGTTAATAAAGCTGGTTATTTAAAAGGTTTAAAAACGGTTGTACCTACAGAAGATGTTAATAGTATAGAAATAGTATTGTTGGCAGAGCAAGTGCAAGCGCTACCATCAAACAATGAAATTCAATTATCAAATGGAACAAAAGTAACTTTTGATGGGAGTTTTGAAGATGCAAACGGAAACGCATATACTGGTGCTGTATATTACTCAATGAATCACATGGATCCTGCGAGCCCAAATATAGCAAACGAAATGCCCGGAATGCTTTTAGGAAAAACAACTGGAGATGATTTTGAAATGTTACAAACCTATGGTATGCTTCATGTGAGTTTAACCGATGCTTCTGGAAATTCACTTCAAATAGCAGCAGGAAGTTCTGCAGAAATTAGAATGCCAATTTCTACTGAATTACAAAGCGGTGCGCCAACAACAATTCCGTTATGGAGTTTTGATGAAGATGCTGGTTATTGGGTAGAAGAAGGTTTTGCAACTAAAACAGGTAACGAATATGTGGGTACTGTTGCTCATTTTTCTTGGTGGAATTGCGATATTAGTTTTCAAACAGAACTACTTTGTTTAATTGTAGAAGATGTTAACGGAAACCCTTTAGCGAATGTAAATGTAGATTTAACTTTTCCGGGGAATCCTTTTCCAGGAGTGGGCACCTCAAATCAATATGGACAAATTTGTGGAGTGGTGCCATCTAATGAGGTCTTAACACTAACAGCTTACGATTCTTGCGGAAACACACTTCTAACAGATACTATTGGTCCGTTAAACGGAACAAGTTCGACTACGATAACACAAGTGCTTACCATTCCAAATAGTTCAGCATTACAAGTTGTTACAGGAAACTTTTTAGATTGTAACAATAACCCTGTAACAAATGGTTATGTAGAATATCTTTATGATGGTAAACGTGTTGTCTTTGTTGTAACCAATGGTGTTTTTGAAATTAGCACGCTAATTTGTAATTCAAATACTAATGCTATCATCGAAGGAGTAGATTATGGTTCGGATCAATCTACCGGGTCTATGCCTATTCTTTTAACCCCGCCTACAACTAATCTAGGAACACTTATTTCTTGTAATGGTATAGATGAGTATATGACTTATCAATTGGATAATAATCCTGCTGTTACCATAGCAATGGTTCAAGGAAATAAAAATATTTATTCGGGAGGTTTTGATCTTTATGGAACACCACAAGACCCTTTACAAGAGTATTATTTTAGCATTCAAACGATAACACCAGGAATTTATACTTTGGCTGATTTTAATGCACTTGTTGTAATTACTGAAATTGATTTAAACACCAACATTTCAGCAACCCAAAATTTTCAGATTGTAGTTAATAACTTCAGTACTATTGGAGGTTTTATAGATGTAGCGTTCTCGGGAGATTATGTTGATAGTAGTGGAATAACTCATAGTATTTCTGGAACATTACATGTAAGAAGAGATACTTAATAAGCTTCAATTAAAAAACAAAGAAATATTTTAAAATATGTTTCCAGAACTATTCACTTTTGAGTTATCAGGATTTTTATCAAACCTATTGGGTGTAAAACATGTTACGGTCTACTCTTATGCTTTTTTAATAGCATTAGGAACTTTGGCTGCAGCTATTTACACTAAATGGAGCGCGAAAAGAGAACTAGGTATCACTAATATTTCTAACACATTTTTTTATCTCATTTTTATAGCGGGGTTTGTTGGCGGAAAGTTGTTTTTCTATTTGCAAGATCCGTTGCTTTATATACAAAACCCCAGTTTAATGTCTGATAATTTTTCGGGAGGTTTTGTATTCTATGGTTCATTTGTAGTCATTATTCCATATATCATTTGGTATTTAAAAAAGCATAAGATACCGGTTTTGCCAATGCTAGATATTTTTGCAATTACAACAACCATTGTACATTCTATAGGCCGATTAGGCTGTTTTAGTGCAGGATGTTGTTATGGAGCTCCAACAACTAGTAGCTCTGGTTTAATATTCCCTACAACACATGGTGCGTCTGTACATCCAACACAATTGTACGAAGTATTATTATTGGTTTGCATTATGCTAACATTATTAATGGTTAAAAAACACAAACAATTTAATGGGCAAATTTTCTTAATCTATTTAATGCTTTATGCTTTAGGTCGTGGTATTCTAGAGTTTTTTAGAGGAGACGATAGAGGGTTTATTATAGAAAATGTGCTTTCGCATTCGCAATTTATCGGCTTATGTCTTATTTCAATTTCAGCTTATTTCTACTATAAATATTATAAACGAACAGATTTAAAAACAATTAATATATAACATTATGAAAAATCGATTTTTAAAAATAATATTACCAATTATGTTATTAGTAACCGCTGTATTTATTATAGGTTCCGGGTGTAGTATGGGTGGTGGTGCTTCGTATAATTATTGGCCAGACTTAGATCAAGATGGATTTGGTGACTCATCAGTAAATGGAGTTTCTTATACATCTGGTGATGAACCTACAGATTATGTATTAGACAATACAGATTGCGATGATACTAACGCCGATATTAATCCTGGAGCTACAGAGATTCCGGATAATCTTATAGACGAAGATTGTAATGATTTACATGCCATTACTTTTTATTATGATAATGATGGTGATGGTTTTGGAAACCCAGATGTTTCCGAAGTTATTGAAGTTGTTTTATGGGAAGATACTCCAGAAAATTTTGTTACAAATAATGCAGATTGTAATGATAAAGATCCAAACGTAAATCCAATTGCAGACGAAATTGCTAGTAATGATATAGATGATAACTGTAACGGGGAAATTGATACAGATGATATTACTTATGTAGATGCAGACGGCGATGGTTACGGTTCTCAAGTACAAGCAGAAAAAGATGGTGTTTATAATGCTTTAGATTGTGATGATACTAATAGTAAAATACATCCGTATGCTTTAGAAATTAAGGATGGTATTGATAATGATTGTGATGGAATAGTAGATGAAGTTTCTTAAATAATTAAAAAAAGAATCAATTAAGGGGTAACAATTTCTTAGTTGTTTTGATATAAGGGAAATGTATAATAAATATAAAAACAAATTAACGATTATGAAAACAACTATCAAAACGCTTTGTCTACTAGTTTTAACACTAGTTTTATTTAACTGCGATAATGATGATGGCAATGCAGACAATCAAGATGAATGTAATTTTGCCGGTTTTACTTTTTTAGATACTTCAGATAATACACAAACATTAATTAACGAATCTGATTTAACTACAGATTTCTTTTACACATCATCAAATGGGCCAGAAGTAGAAATATATAAATCTAGCGACCCAGGGAATTTTTGGTTTGTAACATTAGTGGTAACAGACGGCGCAACTGGAGTAGGGCAATTAAGTGTTAACGGTACAATCTATAATGTTAATGTTGCTTGCCAAAGAGCAGGTAATGCTATAGGTGAAGAATTTAGATATGATATTACCGCAAGCGGATTAGAAGCCGAATACTGTGTAATTATCGATTTATACCATTAATAAGATTAAATAAAAAATAAAGATGAAAACAATAAAAGCCATTTTAATACTTCTTACTATTTCAATGTATAGTTGTGATAATAATGATGACGCTCAAACAGATCCAGTAAACCCAACAGATGGTTTTACACATAATGGCACATTTTACGAAACGGCCAATGCTTATTTTGAAGTAGATGAAGATAATAACCCTCCAGATGAATACAACTTTTTCTTTATTGATGGGCGTATGGCAGATGGCGATTCTAGCACGGGAGCGCCAGCAGATGCTAACGAGTATATATTTACATTAAACACGTCTAATTTTGTGTTCTTTAATTTAACAGTTGAAGATAATCCAAGCTTAGCAAATTCTGCGCCAACTGCAGGAAATACTTATGTCGGTGATCTTTATCATGCAACAATCAATTTAACCCCAGATACTGTAATAGTAGAAAATTACATAGGCACTTTTGAATCTTTAAGCACACCTTATTTTATTGATGGTGTTGAGTATGGAAATCCATCTTCAGATGATGATACCAATGCACAAGGTCCAGGGAATGCTACACCTACATTAACAGTAAATGCCATTAATATTGACACTTTCAACCCAGAAGAAAGCACGATTAATGTGGATTATGTTTATGAAAATCATCTTGGAGAAATATTTACAGGACATTATGAGGGTACTCTAGGTGTTTTTCAAGATTAAAAAGCATATTAAAATTTAATAACAACTTTCAATCAAGGATATGGTAATTATATATCCATTTTAAACTATTAATATGAAAAATATATACTTTTTATTGATTTTACTTTGCATAGTCACATCTTGCGATAATGATGATGGGAATGCAACAAACGAGTCGCAATGTAACTATCAAGGTTTCTCATATTTCGACAATAACAATAACGATCAAACTTTGATTCCAGAAATGGAGTTAAATACGCAATACTTCCCCAATGCAAGTAATGGGCCTTATGGTGCGCCAGGAATAGAAATAGCATCATTTACAAGTTCGCCAACCTTGTTCTTTACAACCAATGTTATTGAATTAAACGAAACTGGCCCAGGTTGGATTTCAATAAATGGTGCCGAATTAGAAGATGTAACAGTTACTTGCCAACGTTCGGGAACAGCCGTAGGCGATGAGGTACGCTTAGATGTTATTTATAACAGTATGGAATTAGAATTTTGCGTAATAATAGATGAGGTTTTATAAATCTATTTTAGATTAGGAAGAACTAAAATATCTAATCAGTTTTTAAAGACATCAATATCAATAATAAAAAAATAATAATGAATTCAATTTTAAAATCAATAAGCTTAACCGTTATATTGTTATTAATGTACAGTTGTAGTAGTGACGATGTATTAACGTCTACAGGTAATACCGATGAGTATTTTAAATATACCGTTAATAACGGAGTAGAAAGAGTTTTCGATTCGCAAGCTAAAGGTTGGTTTACTTCAAATACTAATTCCGTATACCAAAAGTTCTTTTTTAGAGCAGGTGCTGAAACAGCATCAGGATCAAGCCCGATTATAGATGGAAGTTTTACTTTTCAAGATTTCAGCGCGTTTACATCTACTACTAATTTTGGTTGGGGAGTTTCAGATGGTGTTACTAGTAATTTTTATTTTACAGATATTTTTGCAGGAAATATGTTTATTTCTAGTACAACAAATTTGCCAAGCACACCTATTATGTGCACAGTTACAGCACATCCGGTAATTGTTGGTGATTATATAGAATTCACCTTTTCTGGAGATTATATTGATGCATTAGATCCTACAATTCAAGGTTATGTAGAAGGTGAAGGTAGAGTATTACGAGAAATAGATCGATAAATACTTAAAACCCTTACTTTTGTTTTAATCACTTAAAATTAAATACTATTGAAATATAAAAAACTCTATATCGCTTTATTACTTATTTCGATATGGAGTTTTTCCTTTTCACAACAATTTACAAATTACACTACCGACGATGGTTTGCCAAGTAATCATATTTATAAAATAGCCCAAGATCAAAAAGGTTTTTTATGGTTTGCTACCGCTAAAGGTTTGGTTAAATACAATGGTAATAACTTTAAAGTATTTACTACTAAAGATGGTTTGGCAAATAATGATGTTTGGGGAATTTACCCAACACCAGACAATAAACTTTGGTATTTGTCTAAATCATCAAAATTAGGTTACATAGAAAATGATAGTGTATACGGTTTTGAGAGTGAACAAAAGGGAGAAATTTTTAGCCCAATATTTTCAAGCCAAGTTGATAACACTATTATTTTAACCAGCTCCAATAAGTTTCATGTTTTAAAAGATGAAAAATGGCGTAGCCTAATAGATTCTAAAACAGAAGATTTAATAAGAGTGGCTTATGTTAAGCATGCTAAGGTTTCAAGTTTTACAACAAACACAGCTAAAGACTCTATTTTTGTTAGAGATGAAAATAAGATTGTTATTGGCGGTTTTGAGTTTAAAGATGTACTTGAAAATAAGAATGTAAGAGGCCAAATTACCGACAGTTTATTTTATTGGGTGAATAATAAAGAATATGCTTTTCTCAATTTAAATACTTTAAAATTATATAGAAGAAGTTTTAAAAATGAGATTAATATTGAAACCTCTAAATACGTAAGGATTAATCTTGTTAATAATCGTTTACAAATTTCAGGAGCCAGCTTTGTAGGTGTGCTAGATACCGATTTTCGTATCACTAATACCTATTATATTCCGAAGGAATTAAAAGCACATTTTGGTTTTTATGATAAAGTGGGGTCTATTTGGTTAAGTACATTTACAAATGGCATTTACCACTTGCCTAAAGAAAAACAACAAGTTAAATATTGCTTATCTGCAGAAACAGTAAGTGATATTAGTTATGTAAATGATAAAATAATTGCCAATGTCTTTAATAAAGGATTTTATAAATATGACGAGGTTAAAAAAGAATTTGTTCAATTTATAGCAGAGAACGATTATATTTTTGATGCGTCTTATATTAAAGCTTTAGACGCGGAATATTATCTATCTAAATCGAGTGTAATAATCGCGAAAAACAATAAAACTGAGAAGCTCGGTTTTTTAAACAACGTCAACGATATTAACGATAAAATTAGGCAGTTAGTTTATCATGACGATTATTTTTATACAAGGTTTGCATTTGGAATGAATAAAATAAACCCAAATAATTACAGCATTGAAAAACAATATAACCAACAAGGGATTAATCAAATATTTCTGTTTAATCAAAAGCTTTTAGTTGCTACATCTAGTGGTTTGAAAGAGTTTATAGATGAAGAATTTCAATCTATACCATTTACCAATCAGGATTTTAATAAGTCTATTTTAAACCTGAAAGCAGTTTCAGAAGACGACATTTTAATAAACACAGATGGTTTTGGCGCTTACATTTCAGATTTAAAAACCATAAAGCAGCTTCCTGGTTCCGAATTTCAAATTGTAAATAATGCTTTTGTTGAAGATAATATTATTTGGTTAGCAACAGAGTCTGGTATATTTAAATACATAAAAAATAATGAGGATTTTAGTCTACAATTAGTTCTAGATAAAAACAACGGATTATCTTCTAACAGTGTGAGCAATGTTATTGTTTACAAAAATCAATTAATGGCGAGTACAGACAAAGGGATTGTAATTTTACCTAAAGATGTAAAAAACGAAACCCGTTTGTTAGATGTTTATATAGATAAGGCCACATACAATAAAAGTGATATTTCAGCAGATTATTCTGTTTTTAAATACCAAAAAAATAATAACTTAAATTTCAATATTGCTCATATCGATTTTTCTTCGGGAGACGATGTTTTTTCATATAAATACAAATTAAAACCTATTCAAAAAGATTGGGTAACAACAACAACCAATAATTTTAGTTTTAACAATCTTCAACCAGGAAAGTACACATTGCATATCGATGCCATTAGTGCAAAAAAACAATTAAGTTTTACTATTCAGCCGTTATGGTGGCAAGCTATATGGGTAAAAGGACTAATGGTGTTGCTCAGTATTATGCTTGTTGTATTAATTTCTAGATTTTTTGTAAAACGCTCACAATTCAAAAAAAATCAACAAATATTTCAAGACAAGCGTTTGTCAGAATTACAACTAAAAGCTTTAAGGTTTCAAATGAATCCTCACTTTGTTTTCAATTCCTTATCGGCAATACAATACTATATAGGTGAAAATAATTTCGAAGCTTCAGAAACATATTTGGTAAAATTCTCAAAACTTATTCGTCAATTTTTCGAGTTGTCCAAAGAAAACGAAATTTCTTTAGGCACCGAAATTAGCGTGCTTAATAACTATTTAGAGATTGAGAAGCTTCGGTTTAAAGAAAAGCTAAATTTCACTATCAATATCGATGTAAAATTAGATAAAGAAAGTATTACCATACCAACGATGTTATTGCAGCCTATTGTAGAAAACGCAGTGAATCATGGAGTTTTTAATAAAATGGATAACGGATTAATTACGCTCAATTTTGTTTATATCAGTCCGCTCACTTTTAAGGTTGAAATTATTGATGATGGAGTTGGTTTTGTGAACACAAAAAAAAGAAACCAAAAGGAAGTTAAATCTTCTAATGTTTTAAAAGACAGATTACACTTTTTAAATTCTTCGGAAAAATGGAACATCATTTACAGCAAAGAAGAAATGTATCCAGATCGAGAAGATAAAGGGAATAAGTCAATATTTATAATTGAAAAAAATAAATAATGGATAGTATAACAGCCATATTGGTAGACGATGAAATTTCAAACTTAAAAGGTTTACAGCGCAAGATTGAAAAACTATTTCCTGTTATTAAAATTTCGGGTGCTTTTCAAAAACCAGAAGAAGCCATAGTCGCAATCAATAAAGAAGAACCGCAAATTTTGTTTCTAGATATAGAAATGCCTAGAATGAATGGTTTCGAACTGCTGGCTAAATTAAAAGACGTCAATTTCCAGGTCATTTTTGTAACAGCATATAGTGAATATGCTATTGAAGCTTTTAAAAAATCGGCTATAGATTATGTTTTAAAACCGGTAGATAATGAAGATTTGGTTAACGCCGTAAATAAGGCTTTAGACTTAATTAAGTTAAAGAATGAAAGCGACAACAACTCTAAGCTGGTTAGTTTATTAGAAGAAAACATATCGAACAATAACAAAATTGTGGTGCCTACTAAAAAAGGGGTTTCCTTTATTCCTCAAGATGAGGTTTTACATTTAGAAGGTTATGATGGGTATACTAAAATCCATTTAATAGATAAAACAACAATAATGAGTTCTTATAATTTAGGGAAATTTGAAAAGCTCTTAAATTCTAAATTTTTCAAATGCCACAAATCACATATTATAAATTTAGAAAAAGTACGCCATTTTGAAAACGAGGGTTACGTGGTTTTAGATAATACCTACCGAGTACCTATTTCCAAAGCAAATAGAAAAGCATTTTTAAGTTTGTTTAATTAATTTAAATAAAGGGGTAACAAAAATTAAGGTCTATGTATATATAAGTATAAACAGTAAAAACGGAACATTTAAATATTTAAATTATGAAAATAATAAACAGAAATTTTAGATTTATACTTGGCTTAGTCCTGGTGTTGAGTACATTATTCACTTCTTGTAATCCAAAGGATGATAATGGTGGTTCTTTTGAAGAAGGAGGAATTAAGGAGGCCGTTTTAGATTTAGGCTCAAGTATTCAAAGGGATTTTATGGGAAGAATTGTTGATGAAGCAAATCTACCTGTAGAAAACGTATCCATTTCTATAGGAGGTAAAATAGCTTCTACAGATCAAAATGGTATGTTTATTATCAATAATACCGATGTAAACGAAGAGCAAGCATTTATTACTGCTGAAAAATCGGGTTATTTAAAAGGTATGCGAGCGGTAGTGCCGACTTCTGGTACAAATCAAATTAAAATTATGCTAGTTGCAGAGCATTTAGCTGGTACTGTAGCTTCTGGAAGTAATAGTGAGGTTTCTTTAGCTAATGGAACAAAAGTAAGTTTTGATGGTGATTTTAAAGATGAAAACGGAAACGCTTACTCAGGGAATGTTAAGGTATTTGTATATCACTTAGATCCAGCTAATCCGGATGTGGAGGATTTAATGCCTGGAAGTTTACAAGCTCAAAATTCTAATGGACAAGAGCGTGTTTTAGAAACTTACGGGATGATAAATGTTGAATTAAAAGGAGATTCTGGAGAAAAATTAAACATTGCAGATGGTAGTGTTGCACAAATTGAATTACCTGTAGATTCTGCTCAAATAAATGTAGCGCCGGCAAGTATACCGTTATGGCATTTTGATGAGGTTAATGGCTATTGGATAGAAGATGGTGCTGCTACATTAGTAGGAGGAAAGTACGTAGGTGAAGTTTCTCATTTTTCTTGGTGGAACTGTGATGCTCAATTTCCAACAGTAAACTTATGCTTAAATATTGTAGACAATGCTAATAACCCTATTTCTAATGTAAAAGTGGAGTTATGGAGAACTGGAGCTATTTATCCAAGAACTGGTTATACTAATGGAGACGGCGAAATTTGTGGATTAATACCTGCAAATGAAGTATTAACATTAAAAGCCTTTAATCAATGTAGCGATTTAGAGTATACCACAACAATTGGACCTTTTTCTTCAGATACTAATTTAGGAGATATTGTACTAACTTCGGTTGTTTCTTCAACTATTACAGGGAGTTTGGTAGATTGTTCTAGTGTTAACGTAACAAACGGATATGTAGTTTTAGATTATGGTAATTACTATGCAACATCTGAAGTAACAAATGGTTTGTTTTCATTTTCGGTATTACAATGTGCTTCTGTTCTTGATTTTACGTTAGAAGGTGTAGATTATGATAGTTTTCAAACAACAAATGAGTTAACATTCAACTTTACAAATAGTAATGTTGGTAATATTATAGCGTGTAACACCATAACAGAATACGTTAGCATACAGGTAGATGCTAATCCAGTAGATTATTACGTTATAGGTATAGATGCAAATGCATATCAACAAGGAACAGGTTTTACTATAAATGCAAAATCGAACACCGGACCTATTACCGATTGGTTTTATATTGGAATCGATACAATAACGCCTGGAAATTATGCTTTCTCTCAATTTGGTTTCGAAGCAGGGAATGTAGACCTAGATTATAATGTCGCGAATAGTTTACAGCTAAACTTGGCGAGCTATGGTAATGTTGGTGATTATATTGATGCAACCATTAATGGAACCTATACAGATTTATCAGGAAATATAAGAACCCTTTCTATAACGATACATGTATTAAGAGATAATTAACGAGATCTTAAGCCTAAAATTAAAAAGCCATTTCTTTTAAAGAAATGGCTTTTTTTTTATTTTACGCCTCCTAGATATTTACAATCTTTCAGGCTTTGCATCCCGGTGAAAGGGACTTTTGTTTTCTCATACATATAAGTACGGCTGAGGTCTTTTGCGAGGTCGTTACCATCGATATTAATTTCAATATCGGTCATTTTAAACTGGCAAGGATGCTCGTAACCGGCAGCATGCGTAATTTCTATTAATTCTTTTCTAAACGTTTTGTAATACTGCGCTAAACGTTGTGCTTTTAACTCTGGATTAATACCGTTTTGCAACCATTTGTTTTGTGTGGCAATACCAGTAGGGCAGCGGTTGGTATGGCAAACTTGCGCCTGTATACAACCAATACTCATCATAGATTCTCTAGCAACATTTATACAATCTACACCCATAGCAAATGCCATAGCTGCTTTTGCAGGGAACCCTAATTTTCCACTACCAACAAATACAATACGTTCGCTTAAGTCTTTTTCTTTAAACATTTTATACAAATCGGTAAAACCATAAACCCATGGTAACGATACGTGATCGGCAAAACTTGGCGGAGCAGCTCCTGTACCACCTTCACCACCATCTACGGTAATAAAATCTGGGCCTTTACCTGTTTTTTTCATAATGTCGGCAAGCTCTTTCCATTGGTCTAATTTTCCGATGGCTGCTTTTATACCTACAGGTAAACCTGTAGCTTCTGCAATTTTTTCGATAAATTCTACCATTTCTGGTACGTTAGAAAAGGCTTTGTGGTTTGGAGGAGAAAGTACATCTTTTCCTATTTCAACACTTCTAATTTCCGAAATTTCTTGAGTAATTTTTGCACCTGGCAATACACCACCTTTTCCTGGTTTTGCACCTTGAGAAAGTTTAATTTCTATGGCACGGATAAAAGGTTTTTTTTCTACTAACTCTACTAGTTTTTCTAAAGAAAATCCGCCATCAGCATTACGCACACCAAAATATCCAGTTCCAAAATGAAAAACCACATCGCCACCATGACTGTGGTAAGGCGATAAGCCACCTTCACCTGTGTTGTGATAAGCATCGGCAAGTTTTATCCCTTTGTTCATAGACTCTACAGCTTTTGCTGAAAGTGAACCAAAACTCATAGCAGATACATTTATAATAGATGCAGGACGGTATGGTTTTCTACGTTTATTGAATTCACCCATAACTTTGGCACATGGTAAAAACGATTTGTCAATTTTATTAGGATGATTTTCGTCTTTAATTTCATGAGGCATCATGGCATTATTCACAAAAAAGTGTTGATGCTGGAAAATATCTCTATCCGTACCAAAACCTTCGTAGTTGTTTTCATTTTTTGCAGAGGCATAAATCCAACTACGTTCAATTCTATTAAAAGGTAATTCTTCTCGGTTATTTGCTACAAAATATTGGCGCATTTCTGGTCCTATACTTTCTAACCAATAGCGCAAATGCCCTACAATAGGGAAATTATGACTTATAGTGTGATGCTTTTGCAGTACATCACGAATGGCCACAATGGCTAGTGCAATTAACACCCAAACCCACCATGAAATTGTTCCGAGAAAATCTAACATATGTTTTTTTTATTTGAATAACTTAGACGTAAAGATATTTAAAACTTAAATATTTAAGTGAATTGTTCATAATTTTTAATAATTCCGACTTAGAAAATGCTGAACAATGGTTAATTTCACGCTTTAAAATGAATAGGATTTGAAAAAGGATTTAGAGAGGGAATTACAGGAGCAATTAGGTAAGTTAAACGAAGCCCAATTAGCGCCAACCATACAAAAGGATGGCCCTATGATAGTTATTGCCGGCGCAGGTTCGGGCAAAACACGTGTGCTTACTTTTCGTATAGCGTATTTAATGAGTCAGGGAATTGATCCGTTTAATATTTTGTCGTTAACTTTTACCAATAAGGCGGCAAAAGAAATGAAAGAACGTATTGCTACTATTGTTGGAAATAGCGAAGCGAAAAACCTATGGATGGGAACTTTTCACTCGGTTTTTGCTAAAATTCTGCGTATGGAAGCCGATAAATTAGGCTATCCGTCAAATTTCACTATTTATGATACTCAGGATTCCGATAGATTAATTTCTTCTATAATTAGAGAAATGGGTCTAGATAAAGACCTTTATAAGTACAAACAAGTACGTTCTAGAATTTCATCTTACAAAAACAGTTTAATTACGGTTCGCGCATATTTTCAGAATCCAGAATTGAAAGAAGCCGATGCTATGGCACGCCGACCAAGAATGGGAGATATTTACAAGGAATTTGTAGATCGCTGTTTTAAAGCAGGTGCCATGGATTTTGATGATTTACTATTGAAAACCAACGAGCTTTTAACCCGTTTTCCAGAAGTGTTAGCAAAATACCAAAACCGATTTAGATATATTTTGGTTGATGAGTATCAGGATACAAACCACTCGCAGTATTTAATTGTGAGAGCGTTATCTGATAAGTTTCAAAATATTTGTGTGGTTGGGGATGATGCGCAGAGTATTTATGCCTTCCGTGGTGCAAATATTAGTAACATTTTAAACTTCCAGAATGATTATGATGATGTTAAGGAGTTTAGATTAGAGCAAAATTACAGATCTACAAAAAACATTGTAAACGCTGCAAACTCTATTATAGATAAAAATGAAACCAAACTAGATAAAGTAGTTTGGACAGCCAATGATGAAGGTCCTTTAATAAAGGTAAACCGATCGTTAACCGATGGTGACGAAGGGCGTTATGTAGCAAGTACCATTTGGGAAACTAAAATGAACGACCAGTTGCCTAACAGTGATTTTGCTATTCTATACCGTACCAATGCGCAATCGCGTTCTATTGAGGATGCTTTAAGAAAGCGAGATATTCCTTATAGAATTTATGGTGGTTTATCTTTTTACCAAAGGAAAGAGATTAAAGATGTTTTAGCTTATTTAAGGTTAATTATTAACCCTGCCGATGAGGAAGCTTTAAAACGAATTATAAATTTCCCTGGTCGTGGTATTGGCCAAACTACTGTAGATAAATTGATTGTTTCGGCCAATGGTTATAAGCGTTCTATTTTTGAGGTGATGAAAAACATCGATAAAACTGATGTTAAAATCAATGCAGGAACCAAAACCAAACTTAGAAATTTTGTTACTTTAATTGAAACGTTTCAGGTATTAAACCAAACGGCCGATGTTTTTGAGTTAGCAGAATACGTAACACGAACAGCAGGTATTATTACCGAATACAAAAAGGATAATACGCCAGAAGGTGTTGTTAAAATTGAAAATATAGAGGAACTTATAAATGGTATGAAGGATTTTGTGGAAGGCCAAAAAGAAATAGCCGATACCACAGGTAATTTAGCCGAGTTTCTAGAAGATGTAGCCTTGTCTACAGATATGGATTCCGATAAAGGTGATGCCGATCACGTTGCTTTAATGACGATTCACTTAGCGAAAGGTTTAGAGTTTCAGCACGTTTTTATTGTTGGTTTAGAGGAAGATTTATTTCCTAGTGCCATGAGTATGAATACGCGTAGTGAACTAGAAGAAGAACGCCGTTTGTTTTATGTAGCCTTAACACGTGCCGAAAAACAGGCGTATTTAACTTATGCTTTGTCGCGTTACCGTTGGGGTAAATTGGTAGATTCCGATCCGAGTCGATTTATAGAAGAAATAGACGAAAAATATCTCGATATAGTAACACCAATAGAAGAGCGTAGGTTTAACCCTATGTTAGATTCTAAAATATTTGGTGATGTTTCAGAAAATAAGCCTACAAGTGCTGGAAAAATTAGATTTAAACCTGCTAAACAAGCGGTGCTTAAAAAAGGAGGGCCAACAAAGGGTACTTCTGATAAATTCCAAGTTACTACACCTAAAAACTTAAAGCCTATGGCTAAAACGACCAACGATACTAATTTATTTGATAGTAAATTGGCTGTTGGTAATATTGTAAAACATATTCGTTTTGGTACAGGTGAAGTCAAAAAAATAGAAGGAACAGGTGCCGATATTAAAGCTGAAATTAGTTTTCAGCATGGAGGTACTAAAAAATTATTACTACGTTTTGCTAAACTAGATGTTATCGGTTAAGCGTTTATTTAAACAATTTAAAAAAGCCTTTTAAGTCCTCTTAAAAGGCTTTTTTTATGTTTATAATTCGTTAAAATTATCCTAACAGCGCATGTTATTTTGTTATTTAGCATCTAAAGTTAAAAACAATAGAAAAACAAATAGATATGAGAATTCTTTTAGTATTAGTATGCATGTTAAGCTTTAGTTTTATTTATGCCCAACCAGGTGGTGGCGGACAAGGTGGCCCTCCAGGTGGTGGTAGAAGCATGAGTAGTAGCCAAGAACGCCCAAAGATGGTAGAGTTTAACGCGACTAAAGTAGCAGGTATTTTTAATTATGATGATGAAGCTGCTATTAAGAAGATTAAAATTAAGAAAAAACATAAAGATCTAATCTTAAAGGTGCGTAAAGCAATCGAGAAGTATAATATTCGTGTTAACGAAATTGCGCTTTTAAACAAGGATAATTTTGATACGTTAAACGTATATGTAAATGCACAAATGAAAGCGATGCAGTCTAGTCGTCAAAACAGCCAGACGGGTGGTAATAGTAGTATGGATCGAGGAGATGATAGTGATAGCCCAATGAAAGCTTCACGCGAATTAATTAAACAAAAAATTGATCCTGCTAAAAAAGAAGTTAAAGTTGCCGAAGGAAAACTAAACACGCATTTGGAATCTATTTTAAGCGAAAAGCAATATGCAAAATGGCTTAAATATCAAGCAAAAGTTAAATCGGAGTTGATTGCAGAACCAGAATCGAATAATAATAGTGATTCGGGAATGTCTCGTGGCGGCGGACAAGGTGGCCCTCCAGGTGGTGGCATGCGTTAATAAAATAAGTATAGAATAAAAAAAAGGCTAAAATTCAAATTTTGAATTTTAGCCTTTTTTAGTTTATAAGTTATCTATGGTAAATGCTTTTATTTTGGTCCACGTATCTATAAATTCTATTCCGGTCCAGCCGTGTCCAGCTTCGGGATAAAGTGTGTACTCGTGGGTAACGTTAAGTTTAGATAGTTTCTCGTTTAAATCTGCTCCTTGGCTTATTGGTATCAATGGATCTTGTCCGCCATAAAACAAAATAGTTGCAGGTGCATTAGCTGTTACTTGGTGTAATGGGCTTGCTTCTTCTAAGTATTCTACGGTAGGATCTTCTCCAAACAAGGTTAAAAAAGCATCTAATTCACTACTTTCTTCTGCTGCTAAAGCAAAATTAGGATCGGTTAAATTTGTTGGACCAACAATACTACAAACCATATTTGTTTTTTGTAAGGTATCAAAACTATAAGCCCATAATAAGGCTAAATGCCCACCAGCGCTTGCTCCAATAAACCCAAGCTGATCGGAAATAGAAAGCTTTATTTGGTTCGTTTTTAAATATCTAATTACCGTGCTAATATCATTAGTTTGCATTGGGTAAGGCTTGTTATTGCTATCTGCTAAACGGTAGTTCATATTCACTATGGCTACATCTGGAAAGTCTTGAATTAAAAGTGTTTTTAACGGATCCATTTCTGCTTTATCACCAGCAGACCAACCACCACCATGTATTAATATTATAATTTTAGTATCTGCGGTTCTATCGGCAGGCAGGTATAAATCAAAAGTTTGATTCTCATCATCACCATATACTATATCCAACTCTTCGTACTCCAAAGTCGTATCTAAGATATCCGCTGTAGCAATAGGTTCTATTTTTTCTGAGCAGCTTAAAATAGTTATAACCGCCAAGAGGTTTATGGATAAGATTTTAAGAAATTTCATATAAATAATGTTTTTTGTAAAAGCTTTAATTGAAGTATTTTAAACTACTTCATTATATGTTAAAAATAATATTTACTTTGTAGCGTTAAATAATGTAACGCAAGATAGTTATTATGGCTGAATTTTTAAGAATTTATGAGGAGAACCCAAATCCAAAACAGATTGAAAAAGCAGTCGCTATTTTGAAACGCGGCGGACTCATAATCTACCCAACCGATACTGTTTATGGTTTAGGTTGTGATATTACTAACGTTAAAGCTTTAGAGAAAATTGCACGTATTAAAGGTGTTAAGCTCGAAAAAGCTAATTTTTCGTTTGTTTGTCACGATTTAAGTAATATTAGTGATTACGTAAAGCAAATTGATACGTCTGTTTTTAAAATACTTAAACGTGCGCTTCCTGGGCCTTATACGTTTATTTTACCAGGTTCTAAAAACTTACCAAACCCGTTTAAAAAGCGAAAAACAGTTGGTATTCGTGTGCCAGATAATGCTATTGCGCTCGATATTGTAAAGCTTTTAGGAAACCCGATTATATCAACATCTATACATGATGAAGATGCGGTTTTGGAATATACCACAGATCCAGAATTAATTTTGGAAAAATGGGATAACCTAGTCGATTTAGTAATCGATGGTGGTTATGGTGATAACGAGGCTTCTACGGTTATTGATCTTTCTGATGGTGAACCTATAATTGTTCGTGAAGGTAAGGGGAGTTTAGATATTTTTTAATTGATACTCTTTTTTAAAACTGGTACGTTTCTGTTAATTTAGAAATGATGTCTTTAATAGCCTTTTCCTTGGTTATGTTTTCTCTGTAATAGTCAATGTTCAATATTGGGTCTTTTTTAAGGTCGGCTTTATTGTATGGGTATTCCAGTTTTTCTAGTATAGCACTTAGTGGTTCGTTGCTAAAACTTATTTTAACGTCTTTTACTTCCTGAGCCTCATCATTAGAGTTCGTGGAATAAGAGAAACTCGAACCAAAACTAGTAACTTCATGTTTTCTTATGGATATGGCTGTATCATCAGTAGCTTTTTCAATTTCTTCAATTATACATTTTTCTTTACCAGAATTACAGCTAAAAATAATAAACGCGATGAGAATTAAAAGATAGTAGTTTTTTTTATGGTTTGAATTTTTCATGAGTTGGTGGTTTGTTTAGTTGTTTTTCGTTTATTCGATATTCACATTTGATAGTCTGTAACTCGTTTTCTAGTTTTTATTCTTTTGAATATTCTTCGATTAATATTGATCCTGTAATTAAATTACCTGCAGCATCAAAAAATTGATTTTCTTTTCTGACGGTCAAAAGACTGTTATTATTTGATAAAATCATTTCATCGTATTTCTGACTTAAATTAGCTAAAACCATTCCAAAAGATACAATGCCAGATATTTGATAACCGTTTATTGAGCTATAAGACCAATTTTCATCAGAAATCGATTGAACTGAATCGTAACACTCTCCGTTTATATCTTCATTAAATTTTGATAAAGTATAACCTTGGTTGGAAGAAAATATCATACGATTTCTTTCTTCACATTCAGAAAGTGGTTCTTCGGATATTGGGATTTCATTTAAATCAAGTATTGTTACGTATTCAAGTTTCCAGTTCCCAATTATTGGGTCTTGATTTCCTGAACTGTCATCATTTGAACACGATAAAATGATAAATCCAATTAAAAATCCAATCAATAAATTTAGTTTATTCATTGTGTATATGTTCGTTCAGTGTAAGAACCGTAGTGTGTTATATGATAATTAAATTTCAGTTTTTACTTAGCTAAATATAAATATTTTGCTTTTATTTTTTTTTTACTATAAACGCCAAATTTTATATTTAGCGGACTTCATTAATATGCACAGACCTTTCGGTTTATCACAAACGTCCTATGTTTTTTATACCTTGTTGGCAGTAGTTATTGCTTTTCATACTGTAATATATCAAATGTGCAATTATCATTATCAGCTTTCAGAAAATTGTCATTTTCTATATTTTCATCTAATGTTAAACGCATTAAATAACCAAAATTTTTACTTTCTCTTTCTAATTCATTTTTTCTTTTAAGTCCAATAATATCTAAGGAGTATATTCCTTCTTCAATTTCTAAACCAAGAGATGTATTATACTTCTCTAGAATTCCTTCAGGTCCACTTGGAGTTAAATCACTTTTTTCAGTTATGTTTTGCTTTATTAGACTTGATTCATATTCCATAAAATCAAAACTTGAAAAACACAATTTGTTTTCTTTTCCAACTTCGATATAGAATCCATTGTATTCATACACTTTTAAATAATCTTTTGGAATATTCATTTCACTTTCATTTACAGAAACAAATAGTTCATACTCAAATGATGCTAATTGGTATATTGGAAGAATTTTTCCGTCTTTGATTGTTTGATGAAAGAACTCTTTATTTTTGTCAAAATATGATATGTATTTCTTTGCCCGACATTTCTTTAATTTTAAATAATCACAAAAAACGTCTGGTGAAAATATCATTATCCCATAACCATCTGCACTTAAATCTCCTATGTTTGTCATTTTTTTCTAATTACTGTCAACTACGGTACATGCGTACTTGTTTAGAAGTAAAAATACAATTTCGAAAGCGGAACTCATAAAGAATTTTGTAATAATTAGGCTACTACGATGTTAAAGTGAAAATCTCGCAGAGAGATACGAGCGAGGAGGTGTAATGAAAAGCCTTGTTAACTATAGCCCATCATTATTTATAGTTGATATTGAGTCTTTATTTTGATTTAATACTACCTTAACAGATCTAATTTCACCTTTTATACTAGGTTGTTTTTTTAAGAACATAGTTTCAAAAAGTTCTGTTTTTTTTACAAAGGTAAGGCTGTCTAGTTTTTTGTTGTAACAACTAAAGTAGAATGTACTGTTTTTAGGTAGGTTTAGCCTTGGAGCTAAAAGTGATTTAATTCCGTGATATTCTAGTTTTTGTTCTTGAAGTTCTTTTTCTGTAAAAATGGCAATAGAATATTGTATTTCATCCAATAATGCTATTTCTTTTTCAGGCGTAGATCCAACTGCAGCAAACCATGATCTCTCTCTTTCCTTTATTCGCTCTATTAAACGTTGTTTTGTTCTATCTGGATAGTAATGAAGTTCTATAACTTTATATTTGTTTACACTATCTTGTTCATTAACGTTTTTAATGCGTATTTCACTACCTAATTTGTTTTGAAAAACATTAGTAAGAAATTCATTTCCTTTTCCTCTGTTAATAAAAATATTGAACCCTAAACTATCTATCTTTTCTTCGAATTCATTTATATATTTAATGATTTTATTAGATTCTGCAATATGGTTTCTACCAATTTGGTAAGGATTGGTGTAATTACTACTATATTTTCTATTCGCCTGTATTAACGCAGAGTGTATTGTTGTTGTGTCGTTTGTATAGTATAGAATTGTGTTTATCTTGTTTGCTAGGTTATTGGTTAAATTATTGAGTTCTTCAACTTTATTATTTCTTGCTGCAATATGCTTATTTACTTCAGAAACGGGGCCTCCGTAATGAATCATTTCCATTTCTCTTTTAGCCTTGTAGTTATGAATCATTTCTTCAAAAGAATAACCAAAAAGTTTCATTAAAATCAAGCCTATTAAAATGCTGTAAATGCCATATTTAAGAATAAGGAAGCCTATTTTATCTGCTTTCATGGAGGTGAATGTGTTATTGCGTTTTTATTGTTATTGTATGTTCATTATTTTTATTTCAGTTGTATATGAATATGGTCATCGTGTCTAACTGCCCTACACCCGTGATATCTTATTCTATTTTCTTTTAAATTCATTCTGCTTTTTAAATGCGGTTCAATAAACAGCTTTCCTAAATCTTTACTTTTTAAGATGTTCTCTATTAGTTTTTTTGTTCCTTTTTTCGAGAAAACCAATTCCTTATTAATTTCTCCTAAAGTTAAGTGTTTTGGAAAGTCATATTGAAAAAATCCATTTTCTAAACACTTTTCAATTTGATTGAATTCACTTGGTTTTGGGTTTTCAAAAAATCCGTAACCGCTAATAGATTTTTGTTTATTCGTAATAATTCCGTTTTGAGTTTCGTAAATTAAACTGATGTCAATTTTCTTTCCATCATTATGGCTTAAATGTGGAAGTAAAGGGAACTTATTAATGAAAGGGAAATTAGCATCTAAATAATGAATTTCAATATTCGTTCCGTTTAATTCTTTTTCCGTTTTGTTTAATAATTCGTTCAGTTTAGGCCTTACATAATTCCTGTTCAATAAAACAGTCATATAATTCGTTGGTTTTATTTTTTCGGAATGTTTTACTTTTTCTCGTCCAAAAAATTGTGATATTACTGGAACAATTAAAAGTGTCGAAAAAAGATAAAGACTTAAAAAAATAATAAGAGTTTTAAATTTCAGTTTTGTATTCCATTTTTTAGAAATTATTAAACTTGCCAAATAAATAATTCCACCGATTTGAGTTATTACAGTTAGAAAGACAAAAAGGAATGTTTTATATATTATTTTTAGTAGGATTTTCAATTTTGAGTTCTAATTTTTGAATGAAGTGCAACGGTATTCTGTAATAATAGATCGATTTTTTGTGTGATTATTTTTCGTAAAAACATCAGAAGCTAGCAAACGAGCAACAAACTTTGGTTTAGCTAAAACTAGCAATTTTTTATATTCTTTGTTACTTGCTGGCTTTTATTTTTTTATCTCTTCTTTTTCTTAAAGCAATTATTTCTAATTCTAAATCTGATAATGCGATTTTCATACTTTCAGCTCGAATTTTTTTTATAATATTCTGTTTTTCTTTTTCAGTTGTAAGCTTCTCGTATAATTCAGGTGAAGGTGGTAAAATATTAACCGTCGGATTGTCAAAACTCCTGCTTATTCCACACGTATTCAGTCGAAGGAATCCATTTTCCTTTTTTCTCAATAGATGGTTCGCAATATTTCCAGTTTTTTCCAACATAAACATTTCCTTTATTGTCTTCGCCGTCCAAAGATTCAATTACTTTTATTTTGAAACTCAAATCTGAGTTATTTACCTCAATAACTTCTCCAATAAAAATGCATTCGGAATTTTCCATTTCATATTTCTGTAAATCAGAAAGTTTCTTTACTGGACAATCACAAGCAAAACTTTTGAATGAAATTAAAATAAGAATTATAGCTAATTTTTTTTTCATAGTTTTGAGTTTTAGCTTGGAGGTAACGGTCTTCTGTATGATTAGTTGCGTGTTTCAGCAACTAATTTAGCAAATAAATCACAGATAGAATATTCCGCAGGAATGTTCGTAAGTCGGAAGTGACCAAGCAATTAATTATACACGGTGTTGTAAATTGGCTTTTTTTATTTTATAACTCCGCTAAATGTTTTTGATTCGTTATAAACAGTAATTCCGAAAAGATTCCACTTCAAAATTCCATTTGCAGTAAATTCAGCTTTTCCATTCGGTTTATAATTATTAGTTTCAATCAAGGTAAATTCCCAATCGTAACCACTAACAAATCCAGTCAGGAAACTATTACTCTCTATAGGAATCAATTCGTTTTGTTCAATCGAATATTTTACGAGCATATTTATATCAAAAGTCAAATTATCTTCGAGCTTTACTTTTTCTACTTTTGAATTATTCTTTTTGTTATAGTTGTTTGTTATTGTGATTCGGTTCGTTTTTTCCTCCGAATTAGCAGCAGAAATTACTTGAACAATTCCAATTACCATTACAAATATTGAAACAACTTTAAATTTAGGATTAAAAATTTGTTTACCTTTTCTAATAAATCCGACAATCAGATATAGAAAATAGAAAACAATAATTAAATTAATAATTGACCAAAGTAAATGTATCATAGGTTTTCGTTTTTTAGCTTGTTTACAACTAACGTATAAGCTTACTTATTAAGAAGTAAAAATACAATTCCAAAGGGAAAACCCTAAAAAAAATGTAATAATTAAGCTACTAGAAGATTGCTGTAGTAACCAAACCTTTGTGCTTAGCCTTGCGTTAAGGATTGCAGTGAAAATCCCGCAGAGAGGCACGAACGAGGAATTGTAACGTAAAGCCTGACCCGATAGGGTAACGCCCAAAAAGCGAAATTAGGAATATGTTATTAATTTGGTTCTTTAATGTTGATGTATATATTACGTGTTCAAAGGTTAAAGTGACCAAACAAAAACCATATAGAAAACTTGTGAGAATTTTGGAGAATAGGGCAGGGCCAAACAATTATTTAGAGATGGTATTTGGCCAAGGTTATTTTTATTCGGCTAACGCTTTTGCTTTGTTCCAAAGGTTTTTTCCTGTGTTTTTAATCTCGTCTCCGGTTTGCTTTAGGTTTTCTGCGCTAGAGTATTTCTCCATATTTTCTAAAAAGATTTTTAGGTTATCGATGGTTTTAAAAATTTCGTCGGTATGAGGCACATTTTGTTCTTTCATTACTTTTTTCCAATCTACTTGTGCTAAAATTGAAAACATATATTTTGTAGCTATTTTACTTAAAAAGTACTTATCGTAAACGCCATTGAGTACTTTTCCGGGCTTTCGGTTCTTTACATACTCTATAGATTCGTCTATTCTTTCTTTGTCTCCAGAGGAAAGTAATTTGCTTGTTTTTAGTTTGGTTAAGGCTGCAATTGCTTTTTCATTATCTTCGTTTTTTAGATATAAATAGCTTTCAACAGACCATACAATTTCATTGTCTAAACCAATTTTCTTGGTGTCTTTTAAAAACATTTCAAAATCTTCCAGGGCACGTTTTTCATCAATTTCCCTTTCCATCATTAATCTATCAAACCCTCTAAATAAATGATTTAAAGAATGAATTCCTATATGGGTTTGCTCATTATTGAGGTTTCCCCATTGAAATAGCGCTCTTGTATATGGCAAGTCGATTTCTTTGTTGTGGTTTAACCAGTCTATGTTTCTAGAAATTTCATCTTCGGATAAATAATAAAGCCCTTTTTCAAAAAATAAAAATCCTCTAAAATACTGTAACAGTGTTTTTATCTCAGAATCTGGTAGTAATTCTGGGTATGTTTTTGTGCACTCATAGAGTGATACTTCTTTACCTAAATCTTTACTTAAAATTACAATGGCGCTTAAAATGGAGTGTTCTATATTTTGAACATACACTTTATCTTCTCCTTTTAGATATTCTTTTTGTTTGCTAATAGAATCGCCATAAGCCAAATTGAAGGCGTCTATTAATGTTGGAAAAATATCTTCGTCGGTTTCCATTATAAAATCTTCCATATTTTTATAATCACGATAAATAGAAATGTAATCGAGTACAGAAAGGCTTTCCGGGTTATCTAAATCGTGTTTTACGACCTTGTTGAATATTCTATCCAGATCAGATTTAAAAGATTGAAATTCTGGGGATATGGTGTTTTTTTCTGCGGAAGCTCTAATGAGTATTTTACCAAATTTGTAAGTAGCAACTTTATAAGAATCTAGGTTTTCTACTAATTCTTTTTTGTCGTTTTCTAGTAATTCTTTATCTGTTTTGCTCTCGTTAGAACAACTAAAAATGAAGACAAGTAATAAGACTAAAACTATTTTTTTCATGCTTGGTTCTTTACTAATGTTGAGTAAGGTCTATGTATAACAAAAAATACAACGGCCTTTGATGAAGCCAAAATAGTAATTATTTTTCTATGATATGGAAGGTTTCCGTTTTTTAGATTTTGTATCTTTTTAACTTTTTTTCAAACATATTTTCCGCAAAATTATTTTGAAGATAATTATTAGCTAATTCCCAAATCAAGTCCATCATATCATTACCTTCTTCTATTATACCCACTCCTTCATTTTCGGCAATTTCTCCTTGCGAATTAATATATTTTCGTTCAAGATTTCCGTTGATGTATTTTTCAAAGTAATAGGTATCAGAAACGTCTGAAATCATAAATTGTATAATTTTGCCATCAAAAATTGAGATGTCGTAAACTTGTCCCAACTCTGTAATTATGAGAGTTCCTGTTTCAGTTTGTAAAATATCAATTGATTCATCATCATCGCGATAACTGCTAGAAGCTTCTTCAAAGTCTACTTCTCTTAAAAAAGTAATTTTACATTCTAAAATCTTTTCAATTTCTTGTTTTTCTATTTTATTTTCAATTAGTAATCCCGCAATATTAAATCCCATGTTTTAATTTTTAATTTCAGATATATCCCGATAAATTTTATTTTCCTTGCCTATTAATACTGCTAAATCTTCATTTAGTACAATATTTAAAATTTCGTTTTTAATACTATCTATATTTTCATAATCAATATCAATAACTACTATTTTTTCATATTCTTCAAAAATTAAATAATTTCCCCAAACCATTTTATTTGGTAATTCAGGAAATTGCAATTTTATAAGCTTTATTACGTTTTTTAAACTTTCAGTAGCATCCGTTTTCTTTTGATTTAATTTTTTACTGATTCCAATCCATGTTATTTTATCTGAATCTTTAAGTAGTTCTTTTTCTGATATAATTATTGAATATTTCATCTTTGTATCAATGTTGTTTTAAATTGCTAGTAGGTTTTACATAACAAAACGGAAATGACTTTTTGTTATGTACTTAATTATCATTTTTTGTGTTTCGCTGCGTGTAGCTTTTATTCAGCTGTAAATTCGTTGATGTTGTATTTAATATTTTTTTAATTTTCTAAATTTCGTTAACTCAAGGTTTTAATTGAACGTTAATATATTCCAAAATGACCAAGACTTAGTTTTAATAATAACTTGTGTAGTTGTTTTAATTCTCTTTTAAGCTTCAATTTTATGGTAAAGTGTATTCTAACCCAGAATATATACTTAAAGCTCCAATTACAATATCGTTTCTTGACATAGAAACTCCATTTAAAGTGATAGAGATACTAACATTATCATTAGGGAAATGAATAGAAATAGATTGAAAACCGTCTAAAAGGCCTGTGCCGCCAAAACCCATTTTTTGATAAAAGGGAATAGCTATTAAACCTAATCCATAAATGTCTGTACTGTTTGCTTGCATTTGTTCCAATGAGATTGCTGAAACTACATTGCCATCGAAAAGTTCTTGAAAAAAAGTATTTAAATCTTCAGGGTTTGAAACTATAGAACCCGTTCCATTCACAAGAGTTGTATTTGTTTCAGTTGCTAAAATCCAATCATTAGATTCAGGATTATAGGATAATGCCTCGTTATTAGTTGTATCTATTGCTTCGCCATTATAGGTGTTTGTTAAACCCAATGGTATTACTATTCGGTCTCTCAAAGCATCTGAATAAGGTTTTTGGTCTATGCTTTCAATAATAAAGCCTAAAACAACATAGTTTGTATTGGAGTAAAGCGTTTGTTCATTTGGTTGAAAAACAGTTCCATTCTCTATAAATAAGTCAATTAGTTGTTGCTGTGTTGCTGGTTGGCTTACAATATCAGTACCGTATGCGGTATCTGTGTAATTGAAAAGACCACTTTTATGCCTCAATAAATGTTCTATTGTAATTAAGTTTGAATTGGGTAACTCTGGAAAATAAGTATCAAGTGTTGTTGATAGTGTGAGTTTATTTTCCTCAATTAATTGCATAATCATAGATGCTGTAAACGTCTTTGTTATTGATGCAGTTCTATATTTGGTTTGGGGTGTTGCTGAAATGCTATTTTCAATATCTGCTTCTCCAAATGATTTTTGATAATCTAATTGTCCGTTTTTAAATATGGCCACACTTCCCATTCCAAGATTTTGCTCCTCAAGTGTTAAAAAGAAAGTATCCATTTTATTTCGGTCAAAATTTTCTCCAAATTCAAAACTTTCGATTGTGTTTTCTGAACAACTTACTGTGAAGCATAAAATTAAAATGCTTAAAATTTCAAGTTTAATGTTTTTCATAATTATCTGTTTAAGATATAATTTTCCATCTTTTTTTCAACGCCAATCCAATTATGATAAAGTGGTTTTATTGAAAATTTAAATTAATATTTTATCAGTTATCGCTCTCGAAAAGGCAAATTGCTTGTAGGGATTGTCCTTTTTAAGTTTTCATTATCAGCTAAAAAAACAACGGGGTTGGAGTAATTTCTCTACCTTAAAAATATTTACACTTTCCATAGTATAGTTATTAATTTGATAAATAGAAACCCAAA
Organism: Algibacter sp. TI.3.09; assembly: GCF_038154905.1. Taxonomy (NCBI): domain Bacteria; kingdom Pseudomonadati; phylum Bacteroidota; class Flavobacteriia; order Flavobacteriales; family Flavobacteriaceae; genus Algibacter; species Algibacter sp. TI.3.09. The sequence goes on from NZ_JBAKAN010000001.1 coordinate 372,394, forward strand.
AAACAGGCTATTGCACCAATCGAAAATAGTATTCCCATAATTGTGCTAAAATATTTTTCTCCTAAAAAATTATACCACCAACGTTGGCTATATCCTGAAGGCGAAACTGCCCAATTCCATTTTTTAAAATTCCCAACGGAAAAGATAAAAAGAACTATTGAACCAACTAAATATCCATAATGTGGGTTCTGTGACATAAATTCTTTGGCTTGATTGAATAATTCTTCCATTCTTTCTTTATCTGTTGTTTTTGACTGTTATAATAGCGCCGTGTAAGGATAATTTTGTGTTTGCATGCAAGAATTTTTCGCAGGAAAATTAGACGTATCAAAAGTGCAACTACCTTTGGTTAGATTTAAAATAGTAATTGTTTTTATAGGGAGCTGTAGCGCATTTTTTAGATGTGTCCATTCATTCTAACTATATCTGTTCCAATTTTAGCTTTTAATTCCATTAGAAATTCTTCTTTTAAATCTGGCCAGTTCCAAAAAGTAAATCCAAAATTTGAAAACGCTATTGAATTATCCGTTTTATAATTTATTAAATTATTTTCTTTTAAACAATGTGGACAGATTAAAGATGCATTTTCATTATTTGTCCATTTGTCAAATTCTGGAAAAACAGTATCAAATCTATTTAATTGTTCCTCGGTACAATTGTCAGTAAAAAAATCTTGAGGTGTTATTCCTTCAAATCTGTCGGTAATACAATTTGGGCATTCTAATTTAGTCATTGCAGTAAAGGCACCTGCGTTAAATACTTCTCTTTCCGTTTTTATTTCAACTCCGCATACTTTGAGTCTTAATATATTTTCGTCAGAGCCAATTACATCTATATGTTTGTTTCCTGGTTTATAACCTTTGTTACTCATACTTAAAATACAGTAAGATAATTCACTTTCTATTATTTCATTTGATTGTAACCATTTTAGAATTTTTTCACTCAATTCTTTTGGGTTTTCAACTTCTTTTACTGTACAAATAGTTATATAATTATCACTCATTTTATTCGTAATTCGATTTTTTAAAATGTTAGTTAAGAGACATAGTTACACAAGTTAAAGATTAGAGTTAACACTAAAATAGTAAATTTCTAATTAATCACTTAGCCAAAAAAATTATCGGTTAGTTTTTGTTTTCCATATATCTTTCGCTTTTTGCTAAAGTCCATATATTCAGTACTTGGCTTTTAAGTCCGTTTATGTTATTTGGCTCTACAATTTCAATCTCCGTAACTCCAATTAGTGATATTCGATATTTTTTACTTTCTAATAAATAACCGTCAATATAGATTTTATTTTGTTTATTCAGTCCGAAAAAATCATTCAGTTCAGATTGAGATTTACTTATAAGTTTTTCTTTTAAAAGCCAAATCTTTTGATTTGGCGAACTTGTTAAATATACATAGCTTTTTGTTTAAGTACGAAACCCGTATTAATTATAACCAGTGTTATTCTACTTCATATTCTTCAAATATATCATAAACTTTTTGAGCATAATCTATTGGTTTCATAGGTAAACCATTATCAAAGTCTTTTGGATATTCTTTTATTTCAATTTTTCCATTTATTTTTTCAAACATTATTTTTGGAATCTTTCTAACTACAACTCCTTCATCATATTCACTTGTCCAATCATAATCTTCAGAATCACTTTTTGGATCAAAAGTTATTTCATTGCATTGGTAGAATCCGTCACAATATTTTTTTTCTATTTCCTCTACAAAATCAAAACCGTCTATTGAAAATGAACTTTTCTCCAATAAATCTTCTCTGTTTGAAAACTCTTTGAAATAACTTGGACTACTCATCCAATAAGCGACTAAAATCGTTCCTTTATCCGTCTTTGGATTGTTTTTAATCAAATTAAGAAGCAAACTATTTCCGTCAAAGTTTGATGTGATTAATGATTTATGAATTTCAATAGGTGTTGCTTTTTCAAGAAATTCTAACCAAATTTTATTTTCAAGAACTTCAAATTCTTCTGTTGTTATCTTTTTTTTCATTCTAATTTGTTTAATTGTGCCCAATGTTTATGTGTAAGAATGGTTCCGGGTTTGTCAGCGAGGATTTTCCGAAGGAAAATCGGATGCAAGCAATCAAAGCAACTACATGGTTTAAGTACAAAACATCAATTTTTTATATACAGTGTTGTAGCCAGTTTTTATTCTCTTTCATCTTGTCCATTATCTCCAATTAACATTTGTTCTCTAATATAGTCTTTATAAGTTTTATTGGTCTCATATATTGTTCCGTCTTCGTGCCAAAATTCAACTACTAAATCAGGGTTACCATTAAAATCAAATCCAGAAAAGTCTCCAGAAAAATTATCTCCGAAAAACTTGATTCCATCTTTTAATTCATAATGTTCTTCAAGTCCTAAATCTTCTAAATCAAATAAGTATTTTTGAACTTTAAATTGACACTCTCTAAAGTTTCCACTTCCAATTTCACTTAGATAATCTAAAAATTCAGATGATATTTTAGGGAACTCTTTTTTTAGATTTATTAATTCAATGTCTGATATTTTTTCTCTCAAGTTTGTGCTGTCAGTTTTATCTTCAACTTTTTCTAAAAATTCTTTTTCAAAATTATATTTCATTCTTTCTGAGTTTTCTCAAATTGGCTACAACTAAGGTATAATCTTACTTATTAAGAAGTAAAAATACAATTCCAAAATCAAAACCCATAAAAAAATGTAATAATTAAGCTACTAGAACATTGCTTTAGTGACTAAACCTTTGTGCTTAGCCCTGCGTTAAGGATTGCAGTGAAAATCCCGCAGAGAGGCACGAACGAGGAATTGTAGCGTAAAGCCTGACCCGATAGGGTAACGCCCAGAAAAAAAAGGACATAAAAAAAGCCCAACTTTACAGTCGGGCTTTTAAATATTTTAAACTAGGTTGCTTATTTTCCTGCAGCCTCTAAGTTTTTCATTTCTTTTTCGATCATATCGTAAAATTGATCAATTTTAGGAAGAACAACAACACGAGTACGTCTGTTTTTTGCTCTGTTTTCTGCAGTATTGTTATCTACTAAAGGCACATAAGAACTACGTCCTGCAGCGATTAACTGTCCTGGATTAACACCTAAGTCTTGCAATACACGGATAATTGATGTAGAACGTTTAACACTTAAATCCCAGTTGTCTAAAAGCACACCTTTTTGGTAAGATTGGCTATCGGTATGACCTTCGATCATAGCTTCGAAATCTGGTTTGCTGTTAATTACTTTTGCAACCTTAGCTAATACTTCTTTAGCTCTAGTAGTTACATTGTAGCTTCCACTTTGGAATAATAATTTATCTGCAATAGAGATAAATACCACACCTTTTTCTACGTTTACTTCAATATCTGGATCATTAATACCAACTTCACGTTTTAAACTTGTTACAAGTGCTAAAGTCATGCTGTCTTTTTTAGTCATGGCATCTTGTAAACGTGTAATTTTAAGCTCTTTTTCTTTGATGCTTTCTAACGTTTTTTCGATACTACTAGCTCCTTTTGCTGATAATATTTGAAGGTTATCGTTGTTTTTACGTAAATCGTTTACTTGAGATTCTAATACAGTTGCTTTTGCAGTTGCAGCGGCACGATCTTCTAAACACGAGTTTAATTTTACGGTTGCAGAATTAAGTAAATCTTGAGTTTCTTTTTGCTTTGCTTCAAGATCTGTGAATTGTTTTTTAGTAACACATGAACTTAAAAGTAACATGGCTGATAGACTAAGTAATAAAACTTTTTTCATAAGTTGTTTTATAATTTTGGATTAAAAAATGTTCTTTCTATAATTAACAAAAGTATATAAAAATAGGTTGATAGCAGAGTTATTAACAAAACTTTTACTTATTCCTTTTAACTTTTGTAATACATATTCTTATTTACGAAATAATCCATAACCACAGATGTTTTGTTGTAGTAAATAATTTTATTTTTTGTGGCCTTACGCTGTTTTAATAACCGGTTTAAATTGTAGTAATAATTAAAGTGTGCTTTTAAAATAGCAAATGTATGTTTAGGTTTTAATTCGAATAGAAATTTAACCGCTGCAATACCATCTAAAACTAAACGAATAAAAATAATTGTGAATATGTTGCCTTTCGCATTTTTAGTTACCATGAATAGGCTATTTCTAAAATTGAGATAGGTTTTTTTAGGGTTTATGGCATTTAGTGTAGCGCCACCAACGTGGTAAACGGTAGATGTGCCCACGTATTTTATTTGGTGGCCTTGGTTTTTTGCACGCCAGCAGAGGTCTATTTCTTCCATGTGTGCAAAAAAGTGAGCGTCGAACCCATTGATTGCTTTAAAAACATCACTTTTTATAAATAAACATGCCCCAGTTGCCCAAAAAATATCGATGGTGTCGTTGTATTGTCCGTTATCTTTTTCTATTGTATCAAAAATGCGACCTCTGCAATATGGATAGCCATATTTGTCTATAAAACCACCAGCAGCACCAGCATACTCAAAAAAGGCTTTGTTTTTAAAGTCTAATATTTTAGGTTGAAGTATGGCCGTTTTTGGGTTTTTATTAAAGGTTTCTATTATAGGTTTCAACCAATTTTCTGTAACTTCTACATCGCTGTTTAATAAACAAAACACATCGGCTTCAATATGTTGTAAAGCATCGTTATAACCTTTGGCATAGCCACCATTTTCTTGATTCTGAATTATTGTTACATCAGAAAAATGAGTTTTTATATAGGCAACGGAGTTATCTGTAGAGGCATTATCGGCCACATAAATGTCGGCTTCTTTAGAATGCGCAACTACCGATGGTAAAAATTGCTTTAAAAGCTGTGTTCCGTTCCAGTTTAATATAACAATGGCAAGTTTCAAAAGATGGTTTGTTTATGGGTTAAAAGCTTATTTGTTTTAGTCTGATAATTAAATTACTGATTACTGAGAACTATACTCCGGTATATCTTTTAAAAACTGATAACGCTCGTTCTCGAAATCCATTTGACAATAATAATGATTAATTCCGTTAGTAACCATTAAATACGTGGCGTTTAGCGCGGTGTTATAGCGTGCAATCTGGTCGAACGTGGTTTGATTAATATTTATTTTTGGGGCTTTACATTCTACAATTAAATGGATACTACCGTCGGGATTAAAAATAACAATATCATATCGTTTTTTTAAATCGTTAATAGTGAGTTCTTTTTCGACGTTAATTAAAGAGATGGGATATTTTTTAACCTCCATTAAATAAAGCACACAATGTTGCCTTACCCATTCTTCGGGTTGTAAAATCACAAATTTTTTGCGAATGCAATCGAATATAGATACTTTATTTTCGCTATTTTTGAAACGAAATGAAAACTCAGGAAAATTTAATTTTTGTAACACTGAAATTTTAAATTTTTTCAAAGTTAAGGAAATAATCAAGTTTTAAAGACCGCAATCGTTTTTAGGAATTTGAAATTTATAAAATAGGAATTTATACTAGATTTGGACGAAGTAAAACAAATAGTAACCGATATAAAAAACAAAAACTTAAAGCCTATTTACTTTTTAATGGGTGAAGAGCCTTACTATATTGATAAAATTTCTGATTTTATTGAAAGCTCTGTTTTAGATGAAGCCGAACGCGGCTTTAACCAAATGGTATTGTATGGTCGTGATGTTACTATAGATGATATTGTTGGGCATGCTAAACGTTACCCAATGATGGCAGAGCACCAAGTGGTAATTGTAAAGGAAGCGCAAGATTTAGCTCGAAGTATTGAGAAATTGGCTAAATACGCCGAAAACCCACAGCCAACTACAGTTTTAGTTTTTAATTACAAGTATAAAAAAATTGATAAGCGTAAAGCGCTTTACAAAACACTTAAGAAAAACGGGATTGTTTTTGAGAGTAAAAAACTTTATGATAACCAGGTTGCCGATTGGATTCGTCGTGTTCTAACACCTAAAAAGTACGAGATAACTCCAAAAGCAGCACAAATGCTTGTGGAATTTTTAGGTACAGATTTAAGCAAAATAAATAATGAGTTAGAAAAACTTCAAATTATTTTACCACAAGGCACTCAAATTACTCCAGAGCACGTTGAGGAAAATATTGGTATTAGTAAAGATTATAATAATTTTGAGTTAAGAAAAGCGGTAGGTGAGCGTAACACCGTTAAAGCTTTTAAAATTGTACACTATTTTGGTGATAACCCAAAAGATAACCCAATGGTGGTTACAGTATCGCTGTTATTTGCGTTTTTCTCACAATTGCTTACGTTTCATGGTTTAAGTGATAAGTCGCCAAGGAGTGTGGCATCTGCGCTTCGTGTTAATCCATATTTTGTGAACGATTATATTACGGCTGCTCGAAATTTCCCGATGAGAAAGGTGAGTGGTGTAGTAGCTACGCTAAGGGAGTTTGATGTAAAAAGTAAAGGTGTGGGGTCTAATGCTGTGCCGCAAGGCGATTTACTAAAAGAACTGTTGGTACGTGTTTTTAGTTAAGCTATAATCCTAAAAAAGGTAATTGTTTAACGGTGTGGTAGGTTAAAGCCGCAGCAATACATTGTTTTAATTCGATTTCGGGTATGGTATCATTAAGTTGAAAAACAATAGCGCGATGGCCTTCGAACTCAAAACTATCTTTAAAAACAATTTTAAATGTTTCTACAAGTTTACTAGTGCATTTAAAATACATGGCATATTGGTCGGGTTTCTTAGGTTTCCAGTCTATTCTAAGGGTGCTTCCTTTTTTTGCTAAATAACTAGGCTCTCCCCATTTTAAGGTTTCTTCAAGAGTGTTTATACTTTCAATGTTGTTAGCTACGTCTAGAATTAAAGCTCTAAGATGTAATATTTTGCTTTTAACAAATTCCGGATAGGCGTTAAACACGTGTTCCATTCTGGCATCTGTTTTTATATCTAAAGAATTAAGCGACATTTTTTTCTTCTTAAATTGAAATTACAATAAAGATAGTGTTAATTTAGTTTCTTAATAAAATTTTATAAATGAATTTAGAGATTCACGAAAGTTGGAAACCTTATTTAGAACCAGAGTTTAAAAAGGATTATTTTAAAAACTTAAAAGCATTTGTTTCTAAAGAATATAATGAATCAACATGTTTCCCTCCGGAAGACGCCATTTTTAATGCCTTTAATTATTGCCATTTTAATGATGTAAAAGTGGTTATTATTGGGCAAGATCCTTATCATGATCATGGACAAGCTAATGGATTATGTTTTTCTGTTGCAGATGGCCTTAAGCATCCTCCATCATTAATAAATATTTTTAAAGAAATTGAAACGGATTTAAATATTCCGTATCCTGAAAGTGGCAATTTAGAACGCTGGGCAAAGCAAGGTGTTTTACTTTTAAATGCGACACTAACGGTTAGAGCTCATGAAGCAGCAAGCCATCAAAAACAAGGTTGGGAAACGTTTACAGATGCTGTAATTAAAACGGTAAGTGATAATAAAGAAAATGTGATATTTTTACTTTGGGGTGGTTTTGCAAAAAAGAAGGCTAAATTAATTGATGCTAGTAAGCATTTGATATTAACTAGTGGGCATCCGTCGCCATTATCTGCAAATAGAGGGTATTGGTTTGGTAATCAGCATTTTTCGAAGGTTAACCAAGAATTTAAAACTCTTGGCAAAAAAACGCTGGAGTGGTAAAAAAAGAAAAGGGAAAATTAAAACGCTTTGCTACAAATTAGCTACCTGTTGGTGCCAGTCTTTCTTGCATGGCATCTAATTTTAGATACGGAGCCAAAATAACGGGCTGTTTGTTAACTTTTGTTGTTTTAGCTGTTTTGTTACAACTAAATTTTAAAAGCAATAAATTAACGAATACAAGTAGGGTAAATGTAAGAGTAATTGTTAAAATCATATTAATCTGGGTTTAAATACGTTGTAATGTACGATTTATCTCGATAATTTGCAAGTTTTCCTGACAAACTGTTATTACTCGGCAAAATTAATAATTATATTCATACCAACATCGCTTTATTATCACGACTATTTACTTTTGTGATATCCGCAATTTACTACCTATTTAGTTTAGTATTAATTCAAAATTTTGTGATATTTTTTGTCAAGTACATTTTTATTTAAGGTAATTGAAATCATTTTTAATTTGAAATAAGCCTCACTCATGTATATAAAGCCATTGTTAGCAACGCGTTCGGAGTTTTTACCCCAAGAGTTTTTTACTTTATAGTAAATATTCCCGTTTTGGTCCTTTACTAAACCTGTAATATGCATTAAGTGATCGTCGGTAGTATTGAAGTTTTCAAACTCTTGTTGTCTGTAGGCTTGCGTAATCTCTTTTTCGGCTACAATTTCTGTTAAGTCCTTTAAATCAACATTGCCATCTTCTGGTATAATCGCCATACCTGGGTTTGCTGTAAATGTACTTTCGCTTACATCGCAATCTAAAGCAATAGTGTATCCTTTTTTAAGCGCGTTATTTGCGGTTTTAACCATTTCTTCAATTGGGATGTTGTAGAAGCTTCCGTTAGAAAAATTATCAGGAATATTTAAAATGAAGCTTGTGTAAAATGGTTGGTGAGAAAATGATGTTAAGCTCACATAATCATCAGGATTTATTTTTGTGAATTCTAAAAACGATTGTGGTGTGTATTGTACGCCTTCATAATTAAAAGTTTCAATGTTTTTTCCTAAATAAATATCTAAAACCGATTCGGTAACCTGTTTCCATTTTGGAGATAATGGTTTCTTTACATCCTTAGTATAGGTGTTTAATAAACCTCTTAAAACGGTAAGCATTTCAGTGTGGTTATGTCTGGTCGCATTTTCTTCAAGACCTGTAAAAGCGAAAGCTGGTACTAAACCATGATTTTTTACGCTATTTAAAACATCGTGAGCCAAACCACCATCACTAAATTGTGTTTTACCTTGGCGCATAATGTAGTTCCAGGCCTTTTTCGGGTAGGTGTTTCTTACGGTATACATTTCAGATAAATCAATCTTTTTACCTGTAATTCTTATTATTTCACTCTCTAAAAAAGACGATGTAGAAAAACTCCAACACGTTCCTGTATTTCCTTGGCTAATAACATCGGTAGTTTCAAGGTCTATAACCGTTTCAAATTTATAAGATTGCGCATTTAAAGAAAGGCAAATAAATAGTAAAACGAGTAGTGAAATATTATTTTTCATAGGTAATGAAGGGTTTTAATGAAATAAAATTTATTTTTGGCTAAAATAAAGAAAATGAGTCAAGAAAATTGGGTAACTGTTAAAGAATACACCGATATTACATATAAAAAATGTAATGGTGTTGCGCGCATAGCGTTTAATAGACCAGATGTGAGAAATGCATTTCGTCCGAAAACAACATCGGAATTGTATGATGCCTTATATAATGCTAATGAAGATGTGAATATAGGTGTGGTATTATTATCTGCTGAAGGCCCATCGACTAAAGATGGTGTTTATTCATTTTGTAGTGGAGGCGATCAAAAAGCACGTGGACACCAAGGTTATGTTGGTGAAGATGGGTATCACCGTTTAAATATATTAGAAGTACAACGTTTGATTCGTTTTATGCCAAAAGCAGTAATTGCTGTGGTTCCGGGTTGGGCTGTTGGTGGAGGACATAGTTTACACGTAGTTTGCGATTTAACTTTAGCGAGTAAAGAGCATGCTATTTTTAAACAAACCGATGCCGATGTTACTAGTTTTGATGGTGGTTACGGATCGGCTTATTTAGCCAAAATGGTAGGACAGAAAAGAGCTCGTGAGATTTTCTTTTTAGGAAGAAACTACTCGGCTCAAGAAGCTTTTGATATGGGCATGGTAAATGCTGTTGTTCCTCACGATGAATTAGAAAGTACAGCCTATGAGTGGGCTCAGGAAATATTAGCAAAATCGCCTACATCTATTAAAATGTTGAAATTCGCTATGAATTTAACAGACGATGGTATGGTAGGGCAACAAGTATTTGCTGGAGAAGCAACGCGTTTAGCTTACATGACGGAGGAAGCTACCGAAGGTAGAAATGCTTTTTTAGAAAAACGAAAGCCTAATTTTGAAAAAAAATGGATTCCATAAATGAATAAAACAAAAGTTTGGATTTCTTCCATGCGTTTGCGCACTTTACCTTTATCTGTTTCAGGAATTATTTTAGCCTCGTTTTTAGCAGCCTATCAGGGTGTTTTTAATTGGGTAATTTGTGTGTTGGCTATTTTGTCGACTTTAAGTTTTCAAATACTATCAAATTTAGCAAACGATTATGGCGATGGTGTAAAAGGCACAGATAATGATGATAGAATAGGGCCAGAGCGCGCCATACAAAGTGGTGTAATCACTCCAAAAGAAATGAAACGGGCTATTACAATAAATGTCGCAATTTCGGTTATTTTAGCCTTACTTACCGTTTATTTAGCCTTTGGTAAAGCTCACTTCTTTCTTGCGGTGTTGTTTTTTGCTCTTGGCGTAGCGGCTATAATTGCGGCTATAAAATATACTGTTGGCGGTAATGCTTACGGCTATAATGCTATGGGCGATGTTTTTGTGTTTCTGTTTTTTGGTTTAGTGAGTGTTGTAGGTGGTTATGTATTGTATGCAAAAACCATAGATTTTGTTGTTATTTTGCCTGCAATGGTAATAGGCTTGTTAAGTGCAGCGGTACTTAATTTAAATAACATGCGAGATATAGAGTCTGATACTAAATCCAACAAAATTACGTTAGCCTTAAAACTAGGAAGCCAAAAAGCTAAAACTTATCATATTGCTCTTGTGGTTTCGGCAATTTTACTATCCGTTTTATTTGGAATTATCTTTTATAGTTCACCTTTTAATTTCATTTTTATTATCGCTTTTATCCCTTTGTTTCTTCATCTTAAAAAAGTGAATAACACACAAAACCCAAAACATTTTGATCCCGAATTAAAAAAGTTAGCGCTAACAACAGTACTTCTATCTATTTTGATGGGTTTGGGACAAGTGTTGTAAATATTTAGTAAATTTAGAGTTCAATTATATAATTTATTTCGAATGAAAATCACATTTTACGGTCACGCTTGTTTAGGTATTCAAATAGATGATATTAATATACTTGTTGATCCTTTTATTACAGGAAATGAAAAGGCTGCAAATATTGATATTAATTCTTTAAAAGCCGACTATATTATGGTAACGCATGCACATCAAGATCATATTCTAGATGTTGAAGCCATTGCCAAACGTACCAATGCTGTTATAATTTCTAACTTCGAAATTGTTACTCATTTTGGTAATCTTGGTTTCGAAGGTCACCCAATGAATCATGGTGGGCAATGGGATTTTGAATTCGGAAATGTAAAATATGTAAACGCCATACATACATCGTCTTTTCCTGATGGCACTTATGGTGGGCAACCCGGCGGTTTTATTATAGAAGGCGAACATAAAAATATTTATATAGCAGGCGATACAGCTCTTACTTTTGATATGAAATTAATACCACTTCAAACTAAACTAGATCTTGCTATTCTTCCTATTGGAGATAATTTCACCATGGGTATTAACGATGCCATTTTAGCGAGTGATTTTGTAGAATGTGATAAGATTTTAGGTTACCATTTTGATACTTTCGGCTATATTGAAATTGATCACGAAGCTGCTAAACGCAAGTTTTTTGAGAAGGATAAAGATTTAATGCTTTTAGAAATAGGAGAAAGCATCGAACTTTAATAAATTCATTTTAACACGTATTATATTAGTCGTCAAAACTGATTAAATTGATTTTGAATCATTTAGTCTATACCTTGTGTATGGGTGAAAGTGGTTATTTGTAATATTATACATCAAATAATTATCGATTTTATAGTAAAAGATTGAACAATTAGTCAATCTGAAATTTTTATTATAATCCTTCTATAGTTTTGATGTTCCATAAAATAAATCGTTATTTTAGCATGACTATGACGGCAACTTACCAACCATACACTTTAAACTTCAAACAAGCTAGCGGAACTTCTCGCGGTATTTTAAAAACTAAAGATACTTGGTTTATTATTTTAAATGAAGGTGAAAAAAAGGGGGTTGGAGAGTGCGGCATGTTTCGCGGACTTTCTATTGATGATAGACCCGATTTTGAAGATAAATTAAAATGGGTTTGTAAAAATATTCAATTAGGTTTAGATGCTTTATTACTTCAGTTAGAAGAATTTCCAAGTATTCAATTTGGATTAGAAATGGCATTTAAATCTATAGAAAGTATAGATGGTTTCGATTTATTTCCTTCAAAATTCACTAAAACGGAAGATAGTATTGCTATTAACGGATTAATTTGGATGGGGACGGAAAGTTTCATGAAACAACAAATTCAGGATAAAATAGAAGTAGGGTTTAGTTGTATTAAAATGAAAATTGGTGCTATCGATTTTCAAACAGAAATTAATCTTTTAAAATCTATTCGAAAAGAATTCAATTCAAATGATATTGAATTACGAGTAGATGCTAACGGTGCTTTTAAACCTTCGGAAGCTTTAGAAAAACTGAAAATATTATCAGATTTCGATTTACATTCCATTGAGCAGCCTATAAAACAAGGCCAGATAGCCGAAATGGCAAAACTCTGTGAAACTACACCATTACCCATTGCTCTAGACGAGGAACTTATAGGTGTGTTTTCCGAAGAAAAAAAACAAGCATTATTAGAAACCATTTGTCCGCAGTACATTATTTTAAAACCAACCTTAATTGGCGGTTTTAAAGGGAGTGATTCTTGGATTAATTTAGCGCATAAACAAAACATAGGTTGGTGGATTACAAGTGCCCTAGAGAGTAATGTAGGCTTAAACGCTATTGCACAATACACCTATGGTTTAAATAGTAATTTGCCACAAGGTTTAGGTACGGGCGGTTTGTTTTCTAACAATTTTGATTCACCGCTTTTAGTTAAAAATGGTACATTGCAGTATAATAAGGTAGAACCTTGGAAATTTAATTTAGAAGTATGTATATAGCTCAAGCCTTTAAAGGCTTACACGATTGGTGGAGATATTTATTAGGTGTATTAATAGTTTTTACCGCTTGGCAAATGGTTGGTATGATTCCTTTGGGTGTTGTATTAGGCATAAAAGTTTTTGAAACTGGAAATATACCCGTTACAATCCCCGATATGATTGAGGCTTTGGGTAGTAATTTATTTCTGTTTTTAATGCTAGTATCTTTTGCAGCAGGATTGGCAGGCGTTATTTTTTCGGCTAAAATTCTGCATAAGCAATCGTTTGTGCAATTAACAACAACACGTAAAAAGATAGATTGGAGCCGTTTTTGGTTTATTTTTATTCTTTGGGGTGTTATTTCTTCTGGTTTTGTATTGATAGATTATTTCTTTTTTGCGCCAGAAGATTATGTGCTAAATTTTAAATTAAAGCCATTTTTAATACTCGCAGCAATAGCTATTACTCTAATACCGTTACAAACAAGTTTCGAAGAATACTTTTTTAGAGGCTACTTAATGCAAGGTATTGGTGTGGTTTGTAAAAATAAATGGTTGCCACTTTTAATCACTTCGGTTGGTTTTGGGCTTATGCACATTGCAAATCCAGAAGTAGATCAATTAGGGCCCGTTATAATGGTTTATTATATTGGTACCGGTTTGTTTTTAGGTGTTTTAACTTTAATGGACGAAGGTTTAGAGCTTGCCTTAGGGTTTCACGCAGCTAATAACTTGTTTACTGCGCTGTTGGTTACTGCTGACTGGACTGCCTTCCAAACTGATTCAATTTTAAAAGATATGTCTGATCCAGATACCATGGCATTAGGCGAAATATTTATACCTGTATTTGTCGTTTTTCCTATACTTTTATTTATTCTTTCTAAGAAATATAATTGGAGTAATTGGAAAGATAAATTGATAGGAAACGTTATTGAACCAACAAAAGAAGACTATAAAATAATAGAATAATTATGATACCAGATTACACTAAAGTACATGTAAGGTTTAAATTAAATAATCACCATTATTCTCATGAAGATTTAATGGAGGTTGCGTATAGCTTTGTAAAAGAAGGCGTTGCTTACGAGCGCGAATTGGGTGAATTTTTACTCGATTGGTTAGATAAGCATGATTTTATAAAAGTACGTACATCGGGATCTACCGGTAAGCCCAAAGAGATAATAATTAAAAAGGAAGCTATGGTAAAATCTGCCATTGCAACTGGTAACTTTTTCGATCTTACTCCTGGTAAAAAAGTCTTACATTGCTTACCGTCGAACTTTATTGCAGGTAAAATGATGATGGTTCGTGCTATTGTTTTAGGTTTAGAGTTAGATATGGTAGAGCCAGCGGCTTTCCCTAGAATCGATTATGAAAAGGATTACGAATTTTGTGCATTTACACCAATGCAACTTAAAAACTTCGCTAAATATTTTGATAAAATTAAAACTGTAATTGTTGGTGGCGGACGTGTTTCTGAGAGTATAAAAGCTTTAATTCAGGATAAAAAACCTAATGTTTATGAAACTTATGGTATGACGGAAACGGTATCGCACATTGCCATTAAGAAGATAAATAACTTTACAGATGCAGAGTCTGATAAATACTTTAAAACCTTACCAAATATTACCATTTCTACCGACGATAGAAGCTGTTTAGTGATTAATGCTCCAGAGCTTTTAGATGAAACTATAGTTACAAATGATATTGTAAAAATACATTCAGATAGTAGTTTTGAATGGTTAGGCCGTTTTGATAACGTAATTAATTCTGGTGGTATTAAGTTATATCCAGAGGTGATAGAAGAGAAGCTACAATGTAAAATACCTCAACAGTTTTTTATTACATCTGTTCCTGATGAAACTTTGGGAGAGAAGGCTATTTTAATAATTGAAGGAAAAGACAATAAAGTAGACGAAGGGATTTTTGAAGGTTTGGATAAATACGAAAAACCAAAAGCTATATATGCTGTAAGTAAATTTATAGATACAGCTTCGGGAAAAATTCATCGTAAAAACACTTTAGATCAGGTTGTTTTTTAAACCCGAATAATGTGTGATTTTAATAATACCTACTAGGTTTTTATAGCTTGGTAGGTATTATTGTTTTATGTCAACACATTTAAAGTCAAAGCTTTTATAAAATGTGAAAAATAATGAGGTAAAAGTGTAACGTCTTGGCCTTTTTTAATACTTATAGAAAAATAATAATTTAAAAAATATGGAATTTATAAAACGTGTATTTTCAACACTAACAGGAATCATTTTGTTTTGTGTGCTTTTCTTTTTAGGAATAATTTTTCTAGGCGCTATTATGGGGTCTGGCGGAGATGATGTTGTGACAGTAAAAGATAATTCTGTTTTAGAATTAACATTAGATTTTCCCCTTAAAGATTATGCAGGTAAAACGGAGTTTGCCGAATATCCTTTTTTAAATGAAGATGAAAAAAATGGACTTTTCAATATTATAGATGGTATTAAATTAGCCGCTACAGACGATAAAATAAAAGGAATATCTATTGATAATAATTTTATACAAGCTGGTCTGTCACAAACAAAAGCTTTGAGAGGTGCGTTATTGAAGTTTAAAGAATCGGGTAAATTTATTGTGGCTTATGCCGATATTTATACGCAAAAAGATTACTATTTATCTTCGGTTGCCGATACTATTTTTATGAATCCTGTTGGAGCTATGGAATTTAAAGGTTTATATTCTGAGCAGTTATACTTTAAAGATTTACAAGAAAAATCGGGTGTTAAAATGGAAGTGGTGCGCTTCGGAAAATACAAAAGTGCTGTAGAGCCATTTTTAGAAAATGAAATGAGCGATAATAATCGTGAGCAAATTTCGGTGTACTTAAATTCGCTTTGGACAGAAATGAAACGTGATATTTCTAAAAGTAGAATGATTGATGAAGCGGAACTAAATATAATTGCAGATAGCCTTTTGGCGCGAAATGCAACTTTAGCTAAATCGTCTAAAATGATTGATAAAATTGCTTATCACGATGAATATATTGATGGACTAAAATATGCTGTTGGTATTGAAAATGATAAAAAATTAAAGACCATTTCTATTGCAGATTATGCTATTCACGCAGCTGATAAATTGAAATTAAAAAGTAATAAAAATAGAATTGCAGTTATTTATGCCGAAGGTGAAATTATCTATGGAGAAGGTGATGAGGATAAAGTTGGTCAAGGTACTATGGGAGCTTCGCTTAAAAAAGCAAGGGAAGATGATAAGGTTAAGGCTATAGTTTTACGTATTAATTCTCCAGGTGGAAGTGCAGTGGCCAGTGAGTTAATTTGGAGAGAAATAGAGTTAACTAAAAAAGTAAAACCTGTAATTGTGTCTATGGGTAACGTTGCGGCATCTGGTGGTTATTATATAGCTTGTAATGCTGATAAGATTATTGCAGAACCAACAACTATTACAGGAAGTATAGGTGTGTTTGGGATGATGCCAAATGGTAAAGCGTTAGCAGATAGAATAGGTATTAACGCCGAGCAAGTGATTACTAATGCAAACGCCGTGTCGTTTAGTTTTTATGAGCCTATGAGCGATGTGCAACGTGCTTTTATTAAAGAAGGAATTATTGATGTTTACGAGTTGTTTACCAAAAGAGTAGCCGATGGTCGTGGTATGGATCAAGATGATGTAAAAGCTATTGCGCAAGGTCGTGTTTGGACAGGTACCGATGCTGTAAAAAATGGTTTGGTAGATGAATTGGGAGGATTAGATTTAGCCTTAAAATATGCTGCTGAAGCTGCTGAAATTGAAGAATACAAAATAAACGAATTTCCTGTTTTCAAAAAGGACTTAGATAAAATGCTTCAAGATTTTGGTTTGGTGAAAGCTAAAGAGGCCATTTTAAAAGAAGAGCTAGGCGATGTTCAATACAACATTTACAAAGAAGTAAAAACACGTACACAACGTAAAGGTATTCAGTTATTATTTCCTTATAGTTTAGATGTGAAGTAGTACTGCTATCATATTTTAATAAACAAAAACAGACGCTTATATAAGCGTCTGTTTTTGTTTCTAGTTGTAAGTAAATTTAATTCACACTATAGCCATCACCGAGTTGAACGCTTAATATTAAACCATGCGTGTTTCCTAAAGCGGAGTTTTTGTTAGCGAGATTGTAATTGTATATAGCACGTAAATTATTGAATAAATAGATTCCTGCTAAAAAGTTTATGGAATTACTGGTTCGGTAACCTGTTCCTATTTCTAGCTTGTTTCTAAAACTAATCGCTACATTAAAATCTGCTTGTAACGGGGCTCCATCTTCATATTTAATGAGTATGTTTGGTTTTATCATAAAATCTTCAAAACGATTATTATAAATACGATAACCAAAATACCCGTAGTAAGGACTATTTAAAACCAAATTACTGTCTGATGCTAAACTATCGCCCATAACATTTGGAGTTGAAAAACCAACATAAAAAGAAGCGTGATTAAAAAGAAAACTTAAACCAATGGTTGGTATTGTACTGTTTATATCTTGTGCAAATTTCGGATCTCCTATAATGCCTAATTGGGTTAAATTACTTTGATATTGTTGTAACCCGGCGGTAATACCAAAAGATAGAACACCTGCATCATACAATTGCCAGTAAGGTCTATTACTTTTAAAATCGAAAAATATTTTATAGGAGTATGCTGCGAAAAAAGAGGTAGAGGTTGTAACTCCTATTTCGTCTCTCATTATACCTGCCCCAATGCCCATTTTGTTTCTGTTTATAGAACCATGGCCACTAAATGAAAAATTTCTCGGACTTCCTTCAAATTGATTAAAGAACCCTGTATTACTCAAAGAGAACTCGGGGTTTTCTGTTAAGCCAGTATAAGCTGCATTTATAATAAAAGGGTTGTAATTATACTCCGAGAATGTAGGTGTTTGCTGTGCGTTTAATTTACAGGCAAATATGGTGATGATAGCAATTGCTATTATGTTTTTTGTAAAAATCATTGAAATGGGTTTATCTTTTTATAACTACAAAGCCTTCTAGTTTGTCAAAATTATGCGGGCCACTTATATTAAACTTAAAGAAATAAGTGCCTTCTGGTAATACATCAGCTCCCATTTTAGTCTTTTTATTTGCAATACCTCTAAACACATGGGTTGTGTTATTGTATCCGTTAATTTGGAATACCATATCGCCCCATCGGTTATATATAGTAACCATATTATCAGGATGCATTTCTATACCTTCAATATTCCAGAAATCGTTGATACCATCGTTATCTGGTGAAAAACCATATTTTACATCATGTTTTGGAGCAGTTAAAGTGGTGAAAACATTTTCTGCGCAAGAAGTTGCATCTCCCATAATATTATAAGGTATAACGTTTACATAATATGAGGTGTCTTGCTGTAAATCTTCTGATAAAGTATATGAAGTGGAGTTTCCAACATCTTCGTTATTCAGAATATCTGTTCCTCCTGGTGAAGAACCTATTGAAATTTTATATCCATCAGCGTTAGAAACAGGATCCCAGCTAAAATCGGTATCTAAAGAAACGTCGATATCATTTTGTGTAGGATTGTTAAGGATTGTACATTCGGGACGTGTTAAAAGTGTCTCCGTAGAAAAAGATTCTTCATTACATCCAGTGGCATCACCAACGGCATTGTAAGGTGTAATAGTGACGAATATTGTGGATGTTTCAGGTAAATCTGAAGTTAAGTTATAAGTAGTGTTGTTTCCAACATCTTCGTTGTTTACAATATCGGTAGCGCCAGAAGTTGTTCCTATGGAAATTCTATATCCTGTAGCATCGGTTGCAGCATTCCAAGTTAAGTCTGTCGTTACATCTACATCAATAGTATTGTTAGCAGGAGCGGAAAGTGTTGTACAGTTTGGAACTGTTGGTAAAGTTTCCGTAGTAAAAGATTCTTCATTACATCCAGTGGCATCACCAACGGCATTGTAAGGTGTAATAGTGACAAATATTGTGGACGTTTCAGGTAAATCTGAAGTTAGATTATAAGTGGTGGTATTTCCAACATCTCCGTTGTTTACAATATCGGTAGCTCCAGCACTTGTTCCTATGGAAATTCTATATCCAGTAGCATCGGTTGCTGCAATCCAAGTTAAATCTGTCGTAACATCTACATCAATAACATTGTTAGCAGGAGTAGAGAGCATTGTACAGTTTGGAGCTGTTGGTAAAGTTTCGGTAGTAAAAGATTCTTCATTACATCCAGTGGCATCACCAACGGCATTGTAAGGTGTAATGGTAACGAATATTGTAGCTGTTCCAGGTAAATCTGAAGTTAAGTTATAAGTAGTGTTGTTTCCAACATCTTCGTTGTTTACAATATCGGTAGCGCCAGCACTTGTTCCTATGGAAATTCTATATCCAGTAGCATCGGTTGCTGCATTCCAAGTTAAATCTGTCGTTACATCTACATCAATAGCATTGTTAGCAGGAGCGGAAAGTGATGTACAGTTTGGAGCTGTTGGTAAAGTTTCGGTAGTAAAAGATTCTTCATTACATCCAGTGGCATCACCAACGGTATTATACGGTATGATGGTAACGAATATTGTAGCTTTTTCAGGTAAATCTGAAGTTAAATTATGAGTAGTGTTGTTTCCAACATCTTCGTTGTTTACAATATCGGTTGCGCCAGAAGTTGTTCCTATGGAAATTCTATATCCAGTGGCGTTGGTTGCGGCATTCCAAGTTAAGTCTGTGGTAACATCTACATCAATAGCATTGTTAGTAGGAGTAGATAGCATTGTACAGTTTGGAGCTGTTGGTAAAGTTTCCGTAGTAAAAGATTCTTCATTACATCCAGTGGCATCACCAACGGTGTTGTAAGGTGTAATAGTGACGAATATTGTGGATGTTTCAGGTAAATCTGAAGTTAAGTTATAAGTAGTGTTGTTTCCAACATCTTCGTTGTTTACAATATCGGTAGCGCCAGCACTTGTTCCTATGGAAATTCTATATCCTGTGGCGTTGGTTGCTACATCCCAGGTTAAATCTGTCGTAACATCTACATCTGTGGCGTTGTTTAAGGGAGCAGATAGTGTTGTGCAACTTGGTGGATCTGATGCTGAAAAAGCACCTGTTCTAAAGCTTTCTTCAGTACAACCTGTAGCATCGCCAACTTCATTATATGGTGTTATTGAAACAAAAATTAATCTATTAGGAGGTAAGTCATCCGGAAGATCATAAGTTGTAAAATTGCCCACATCAATATTGTTCAGAATTTCAATACCACCTCCTGTGGTTCCTACAGTAAGTAAATATCCTGTAGTATTTGGTGCAGCATTCCAGCTAATATTAGTATCTGTTGATACATTTGTATCTCCATTTAAAGGAAGCGTTAAAGTAGTACATGCGGGAGCAACAGGAATAATTTCTGTAGTGAAATTTTCTTCAGTACAAGTTATTGCATCTCCTGTGCTATTATAAGGCGTTATACTAACATAAATGATTGTGTTTTCCGGTAGATCTGTTGGTAAATCATAAACGGTTACATTGTTTACATCTATATCATTTAGTAAATCAGTAGCTCCTGAATTTGTTCCTGCAGTGATACGGTAGCCGTCTGCGTTTGCAATTGGAGTCCATTCTAAATTAGTTTCAACAGACACATCTATACTACCATTTGTTGGCAATGTTAGGTTTGTACATTCAGGAACTGTTGGTACACTATTGTTGGTAATAGTGAAGCTTTCTGTAATACAGCCAGTAGGTTCTCCTTCGTCATTAAAAGGAGTAATTGTAACTTCTACAGATTCACCTCCTAAAAAATCTGATGTAAATTGAAAGGACGGATCGGTAACTGATTCATTGTTTACTAGTACAGCATTTCCGGGTTGTGTTGTAACAGTTAGTCTATATCCTCGAGCATAAAGCGCAGGTTCCCAACTTAAATTGGTGTTAACAGGTACGTCTGTATCTCCATTAGCAGGAGAAATTAATTGTGTGCAAACCGGAATAGGACAATCTAGAATATCGCCTGTAAACGACCAACCGTAAGTATCTATCATGGATTGTCTTTCTTCTAAAGCATCGCAATAGAGTAATCCTTGAGCACCTAGATTTATACCAGGCGTTAAGGTTTGCTTAGACCAAGCTACTAATGTAGCATCGTAGTGTTCTCTTGTAAGTGCGGTATTATCTAGCATGTATTGCATGTTGGTAACTCGACTAACATCCCACTCTGTAAATTCTTGATTTATGGCGGTAGCGTTACTAAACATATAGCGCATATTAGTTGCTCCAATATCCCAACGGTCTAAATTTTGATTGAAGGCTAATGCGTTTCTAAACATACCACTCATGTTTAAAACATTAGTAATTCGCCAACTATTTATAGTTTGATTAAAACTGGTTGCGTTATAAAACATGTTTTCCATGGTAGTAACGGCTCTTACGTTCCATCCATCAATGGTTTCGTTAAAAGCAGAGGCTCCACTAAACATATCTTCCATAGTAGTTACAGAGGCTACGTTCCATGAATTCATGGTTTGGTTATAGCTAGTAGCGTTTTTAAACATGGCTTCCATAGTGTTTACAAAAGAAACATTCCAGTTGTCTATGTTTTGATTGAAAGCTGCTGCGCCACTAAACATTTCAGAAGTCGTTAAAACTTCACCTGTATCCCAATTATCCAAAGCTTGATTGAAAACTAAAGCGTTTTTAAACATGCTTTCCATGTTAGTTACAGAGGCTACATTCCATGAATTTATCGGTAGGTTAAAAGCATGGGCATCTTCAAACATAGATGGCATTAAAGTTACAGAACTTACATCCCAATTATTTAAATCTTGATTAAAGGCTAAAGCATTTTCAAACATCGACGTCATATTAGCAACAGCACTAACATCCCAAGTATTTATAGGCTGATTAAAGGTTTCTGCATTTTCGAACATGGAAGACATGTTTACCACAGAGTTTACATCCCAATTATCTAAAGGTTCATTAAACATTTCGGCAGATTGAAACATAGATGCCATATTGATAACATTAGTAACGTTCCAGGTATTAATGTTTTGGTTGAAAAGGTCTGCACTATTAAACATAGACTGCATATTGGTAACCGAGGAAACATTCCAATTATCTAATGGCTCATTAAAAGTGGATGCTCTATTAAACATGGAGCTCATGTTTGTAACAGCAGCGACGTTCCAATTATTTATATTTTGGTTGAATGCTGAAGCAGAATTGAACATAGAATTCATATCGGTTACTGCAGCAACATTCCAATTACTTATTGGTTGATTAAAAGCTGAAGCTGAATTAAACATGGCTTCCATATTGGTTACAGACGTAACATCCCAAGTATCTAAAGGTTGATTGAAAAGAGTAGCCCTATTGAACATTTTTTCCATGGTTGTAACCGCGGTAACATTCCAAGAATTGATGTCTTGGTTAAATACAGAAGCCGTTTCGAACATTCTAGACATGTTGGTAACACTACTTGTATTCCAATTGTTTAATGGTTGATCGAATGTTGTAGCAGACAAAAACATAAGTTGCATATTGGTAACATTGGAAACATCCCAACTATTTAAAGGTTGGTTAAAAGCCGATGCTCCAGCAAACATAATACCCATATCTGTAACGTTGCTAACATCCCAATTATCAATATCGCCATTAAAAAGTTTGGCTTGATAAAACATTTGGTACATATTGGTTACCTGAGACAAATCTGGGACATCGTTAGCATTATACTCCATGTTTTCGCAATTATAGAATGCGTTTCTCATGGATTTCCAAGGCTGAGTTCCCCATTGGTCTACAGATATTAGTTTTACATTATCTGAAAAATAAGAATAATAATGCGCAGGGTATTCACCAATAATCGTTACTGTATAAACGCCGGGTGTAAGGTAAGTGTGCGTGATGTCTCCGGTAACGTCATTATTAAATTGATCGTCTCCCCAATCTATAGAATAATTATAAGTTAAATAATCTGGATACCCAGAATTGGTTTCTATTTCAAGCTGGTTTGCAGCAGAGGTATAGCTTTCTGTTAAGCTAGTATCGAATGTGAGTTTAAAAGCAGTTGTGTCGTTTACCCAACTAGGTATAACGCTAAAGCTTTCTTCAGTACAGCCAACGGCATCACCATCGGTATTATTATATGGTACAATGGTTACAAAAACGGTATCACCAGGTGTTAGGTCTGATGTGAAATCCAAACCAACAACATTACCAACATCTTTATCGGTTTCTGTAAATGTAGTAGCACCACCATTTTCTATTCTATAGCTCACTTTATAACCAGTAGCTCCGGGTACAGCTTCCCAAATTAAATTAGCGTTCGAAGGCACGTTAACATCTCCATTTACCGGAGAAACTAAAGATGTACAAAGTACAAACGAACAGTTAATAATATCTCCATCGATACTCCAGCCAGAGTTATCTATAAGATTTTGACGCTGATCTCTACTATCGCAATAGTTAAGGCCGCTAGCGCCTAGAGTTACGTTGTTTTTAACCGTTTGTGCTTCCCAACCTATAAGTGTATTATCATAATTGGTTTGCGAAAGTCCAGAACCAGATAGCATAATGCTCATGTTAGTAACATTACTTACGTTCCATGAACCTAAATCTTGATTAAAGGTACTAGCATTTCTAAACATGCTAGACATATTAGTAACAGCGCCAGTATCCCAACTATTTAAGGGTTGGTTAAAAACGGTTGTTACATTATAAGAACTAAACATACTAGACATGTTAGTTACCGCAGTGGTATCCCAATTGCTTAATGTTTGGTTAAAAGCTAAAGCCGAATTAAACATGGAACTCATATTGGTTACTTTGCTAACGTTCCATACATCAATAGGTTGATTAAAGTCGTCAGTTTCTTGAAACATTGAGCTCATATCTGTTACATTGCTAACATCCCAACCGGTAATATCTTGATTGAATACTTGTGTGTTTTCAAACATCCCTTTCATATTAGCAACATTACTAACATCCCAATTATCCAAAGGCTGATTAAAAAAAGCATTATCCCTAAACATGTATGTCATTTCTGTTACGCTACTAACGTCCCAGTTATTTAAAGGTTGATTAAATATACCGCTCCAAATCCAACCATCAAACATGCTAGTCATATTGGTTACCTTACTAACATCCCAGTTGTTTAAAGGCTGATTAAATGTTCTGTGTCTATAGAACATATAGCTCATGTTTGTTACCTTACTAACATCCCAGTTTTCTATAGGTTGGTTAAATTCCGATTGTCCAAACATTCTAGACATGTCGGTTACATTACTAATATTCCAGCTAGAAAGTGAAAGGTTAAAATCTGAAGAATAAAACATACCAGACATATCGGTAACAGCATCGACTACCCAGCTATTTAAAGGCGTATTAAAACTATTTGCACTATAAAACATGTTCGCCATTGTAGTCACTCTGCTAACATCCCAATTATTTATGTTTTGGTTAAATCTAGATGCAGAATGAAACATGTCGGCCATGTTTGTTACCTGTGCCGTATTCCAATTATCTAATGGTTCATTAAAAGTTCTAGCGAGATAAAATGTTTCAGACATATCGGTTACATTACCGGTGTTCCATAAATCTAGAGGTCTGTTAAAAATTACTGCACCATAGAATAATCCTGACAAATCTGTAATAGTATTTGTGTTCCAATTATTAATAATGCCATTAAAAGATTCAGCATTTTTAAACATGTTCCTTAGAGTGGTCACTTGCGATAAATCTGGAGAATCTATGGCGTCAAAATTTAAGTTTTCACAACCATAAAAAGCATTTTCCATAGTTTGCCACTCAATAGTGCCCCAGGATAAGATTTCTATTATTTTTATTTTATCGCCCGAGTTATTAAAATAAATAGAAGGAAAGTCTCCACTTATTTTAATAGTATATGTGTTTGGAGCTGTGTAGGTATGTGTAATATCACCAGTAACGGCGGAGTCTGTTTGTCCGTCTCCCCAATCTATGGTGTAATTATAAGTGTAACTAGGATTAGTAGGTATGGAAATTTCATTATCGGCAGAAGATCCAGATTCAGTATTTGCTGTATTCCAAATGGAGGTAAATTCTGTTTGCGAAAAGACAGAGATATTCCATAATAAAAGGAGTAGGGTAATTAAATATTTCATGTTAGGGAGTTATAGCTATATGAAGCAAAAATAAGATTTAAATTTTAATTCGACTTTTAATGGGTAATTTTGAACCATATGACGATTTTTTACTCTACACTCAATCAAAAGTTAGTTTCACTCATTGTCATTTTTCTAAGTGTTGTAATAAGCATAGTTTTATCTAGAACCTAAAATTCATTACTTATTATGAAACAGTACTACTTCCAATTATTATGTCTTTTTTTGAGTGTAAGCTTGTATGCTCAAAACATTCCAGAAGTTAAATTAAAAGATAACTCTAGATTAAAACTTATTAATTTAAATGTTGAGGTTAACATTACAGGTAATGTGGCTTTAACCACTTATAAAATGAAATTTTATAATGGCTCAAATACTGTATTAGAAGGCGAGTTGGCGTTTCCTTTAGGTCAAGGACAATCGGTTACAGATTTCGCTATGGATGTTAATGGAAGCATGAGGCATGCTGCTATTGTAGAAAAAGAATTAGGACGCGTAGCTTACGAAAGCACAATAAGAAAAAACATAGATCCGGGTTTTTTGGAGATGACAAAAGGGAACAACTATAAAGCTAGAGTTTATCCAATTCCGGCTAAAGGTTATAAAGAGATAGAAATAACTTATGAGCAAACACTTGTTGCCAATAACCAAAAGCACAGCTACCAAATACCTTTAAATTTTGAAAATAAGTTATCGCATTTTTCTATTGAAATAAATGCCTTCGGAAAGAAAAATATTCAAATTACAGATCCTTCTATTTATAATGATTTGAAGTTTAGAAATGCATTAGGACTTAAAAAAGCAAGTTTCAAAGCTGCAAATTTTACTCCTAGAAACACCATTACTTTAGAAATGAGGTTGGAAGATAAAGCCAACTTAACCACTTATAATGATTATTTTAATTTTTATAAATCTTTTAAGCCAAAATCACGATTAAAATCGAAACCAAAGGCTATTACTGTTTTTTGGGATGCATCATATTCTATGGAACGCAGAAAACTAGATAAAGAATTTGAGTTGTTAGATGCCTATTTACAATATCTAGAAAACGTTAAATTGAATGTGGTTGTGTTTAATACCAAAATTAGAAGTAATAACACATATAATATAAAAAATGGAAATTGGAATGTGGTTAAAAAAGCCCTCGAAAATGTAGTTTACGATGGTGGCACATCTTACATTGATTTAGAAAATCATATTTCTGAAACCAATTTACTCTTTACAGATGGTATGTTTAATTTAGGCGATTTTAAGCCAACAAATAATGGTGCTATTTATGCTATTAATTCTTTAACGTCAGCAAACCATAACAGGCTTTCTCAGTTGTCGCATACAAGTCAAGCAAATTATGTAAACCTATCTAACGTTGAGGTGAAACAAGCTATAAAAACTATTACTAGAGAGAATTATAGGTTTTTGGGAGTTGCTAAAAATGACAAGGTATATGATGTCTACCCGTTAAAAAATACTATTGTAAATGAAGATTTTTCGTTATCCGGAAAGTTTAAAGCCAATACAACCATAGAATTGTTATTCGGCTATAACAATGATATAACAGATAGGGTAAAGGTTAATCTAGAAAATCTAGAAAATAGCCCAACGGTGAAACGTTTATGGGCAAAGCAAAAGCTGAATTATTTAAATAAAAATTCCGAAGAAAATAAAGATGAAATTATTCAATTGGCATTAAAAAACCATTTGATTACAGCATATACCTCTATGATAATTTTAGATCGTGTTGAAGATTATGCACGTTATAAAATTGAACCTCCAACAGAATTGAAAGCAAGATATAAAGAGCTTGTAAAACAAGAAGAAGCCAATGAAGCAGATAGATTAAAACAAGTAGAAAGTAGAAAACATGATTTGCTTTCGGAATACATAGATTTAATGAGATGGTACAGTAAAGATTTTTCTAAAAATATAAAAGATATTAAAAAACCTAGACAAGAGCGTACAGAAACGAACACAACACCGTTACAGCATAATGGAGCACCTGGGGCAAATTCAAATACATCAAATTCAAGTTTTACACGAGTTATAGATTCTACTAAAAGGATAATTAGTGGTTATGTTACGAGCATTAGCGGAGAACCGCTTCCTGGTGTAAATATTTATGTGAAAAATGATGTTTTTGCTGCTGTTACAGATTTTGATGGTAAGTATATGATTAATGCAGAGTTCGGATCAATTTTGGTCTATTCTTACATTGGTTTTTTAACTGAAGAAGTAACTCTTGGTTCAAATTTTGTTGTTAATGTAGCTTTAAAAGAAGATACGTCGTCTTTAGATGAAGTTATTGTGGTTGGTTACGGCGTGCAAAAAAGAACTTATGTTACTGGGGCTGTTACAACAGTTTCTTCGGAAAGTATAGAAAACGAAAATATAGTAGTTGAAGCTTTGCAAGGGCGTGTTGTGGGATTAAATATGGAGTCAAAACGAGCACCGAACAATACAGATGATGCTTCAATTCGTGTTCATGGATTAAATTTGAATGATAGTGAGAATGCACCATTATATGTTGTTGATGGTATCGTGTATTCAGAGGAAGATTTTAAAGATATTTCGGCAAAAAACATTGATAATATTAGAGTTTTAAAAGATGGAGCAGGGAGTTCTATTTATGGAAGTAGAGCTTCAAATGGTGTTATTCTCATTTCAACTAAAAGCGGAATACTGGAAAACAAAGAAAAAATTGAAGCATTAAATAGAAAGATTGACGAAGAAATTGTTTTCAAGCCCTGGTCGCCTAAAGCAGAGTACTTGGTAAACTTATCTAAATCTGAAACTCCGGAAATAGCTTATAATGCGTATTTAAAATTACGAGAAACGTATAAAAACACACCAACATTTTTTATGGATATCGCAGAGTATTTCGATTCTATTAATCAAAGGGAATTAGCGGTGCAGATTGTAACTAATTTAATTGAAATAGATTTAGATAACCATGAACTTAGTAGAGCCTTAGCCTATAAATTGCAGTATTTTAAAGAAGACGCTTTAGCGGTTTATGTTTATCAAGAGATTTTGAAATTAAGACCAGAAGAACCTCATTCTTATCGCGATTTAGCATTAGCTTATGAAGCCGTAGGTGAATATCAAAAAGCCTTTGACATCTTATTTAGAATTGTAAATGGCGAATTACTAGAAAAAGATGAAGATGAACGTTTTTATGGTATTGAGCACATTGCCTATGTAGAAGCGTGCCACTTGGCGTCGCAACATGAAGACGAGATAACATTAACTGAAAATCAAAGAAAGTTACTTAAAACATTTGATGTAGATATTAGAGTTGTGATAGATTGGAACCATAATGATACAGATTTAGATCTTTGGGTTGAAAATCCTAACGACGAAAAAGTACTCTACAGTAATAAGACCTCTAAAGATGGCGGGCGACTTTCTGAAGATATAACTGAAGGTTATGGTCCAGAAGAATTCATGATTAAAAAAGCTTCGAAAGGAGATTATGAAATTCTTGTAGATTATTATGCCGATCAGGTTCAAAAAATATCTGGACCAACAACTTTAAAGGTGACCATATTTACTAATTATGGAAGAAAAAATGAAAAGAAGGAAATTAGAATATTACGCTTAAATAAAAAAGAAGATGAAATTGAAGTAGGCACCGTAAGTATGTAATAGAAAACATATTTTGAATTAAACAAAAAACTCTCAGGTTACCAATTAGCCTGAGAGTTTTTTATTTTACAAGAAGATTGAATCCTTAAACCTGTAAAATCCCTAAATTGAATGGCTTCTCAATAGGAGCGTGGTTAGCAGCCTCAATACCCATACTAATCCAGGTTCTTGTATCTAATGGGTTTATAATAGCATCGGTCCAAATACGGGCAGCCGCATAGTATGGAGATACTTGACTATCATATCTATCTTTAATTTTATTAAAAAGCTCAGCTTCTTTTTCCGGAGTAATTTCTTCTCCTTTTTTAAGTAAAGATGCTTTTTCAATTTGAAGTAAGACTTTTGCAGCAGAGTTTCCGCTCATAACCGCAAGTTCAGCACTTGGCCAAGCTACAATTAATCTTGGGTCGTAGGCTTTTCCACACATGGCATAATTTCCGGCACCGTAACTATTTCCTATAATAATAGTAAATTTTGGCACCACCGAATTACTTACTGCATTCACCATTTTGGCACCATCTTTTATAATGCCACCATGTTCACTTTTACTACCTACCATAAAGCCAGTAACATCTTGTAAAAACACTAATGGAATTTTCTTTTGATTACAATTGGCAATAAAACGTGTGGCTTTATCGGCGCTATCATTATAAATAACACCACCAAATTGCATTTCTCCACTAGCCGTTTTAACTAGTTTACGTTGGTTGGCAACAATACCAACAGCCCAACCATCAATACGCGCGTAAGCTGTAATTATGGTTTGTCCGTAACCAGCTTTATATTCATCAAACTCAGAGTTATCGACTACGCGCTTAATAATTTCGTACATATCATATTGATCGGCACGGCTTTTAGGCAAAATCCCGTAAATATCTTCAGGGTTTTCTTTTGGTTTTTTAACTTCACTACGGTTGTAACCGGCTTTATCAAAATCACCAATTTTATCAATAATATTTTTAATAGTATTTAAAGCATCGGCATCATCTTTAGCTTTATAATCGGTAACACCCGATATTTCGCAATGTGTTGTAGCACCGCCCAAAGTTTCATTATCTATAGTTTCACCAATAGCTGCTTTTACTAAGTAACTTCCAGCTAAAAATATACTACCTGTTTTATCTACAATTAAAGCTTCATCGCTCATAATTGGTAAATAAGCACCACCAGCAACACAACTTCCCATAACGGCAGCAATTTGAGTAATACCCATGCTACTCATTATAGCGTTGTTTCTAAAAATGCGTCCGAAATGTTCTTTATCTGGGAAAATTTCGTCTTGTAAAGGCAAATACACACCGGCAGAATCTACAAGATAGATAATAGGCAGTCTGTTTTCTATAGCAATTTCTTGGGCACGTAAGTTTTTCTTCCCAGTAATGGGGAACCAAGCTCCAGCTTTTACAGTAGCATCATTAGCAACCACAATACATTGTTTACCTTTTACATAACCCATTTTTACAACCACACCACCAGATGGGCATCCGCCATGTTCGGCGTACATATCTTCACCAGCAAAGGCGGCAATTTCAATAGATTTCTTTTTTGGATCTAATAAAAAGTCAATACGTTCTCTAGCCGTCATTTTACCTTTACTATGTAGTTTCTCGATACGACTTTTTCCGCCACCGAGTTTTACTTTAACAAGGCGTTTTTTTAATTCGGAAAGTAAGAGTTTATTATGATCTTCGTTTTTATTGAAGTTAATGTCCA
This sequence comes from Algibacter sp. TI.3.09, assembly GCF_038154905.1. NCBI lineage: Bacteria > Pseudomonadati > Bacteroidota > Flavobacteriia > Flavobacteriales > Flavobacteriaceae > Algibacter > Algibacter sp. TI.3.09. The sequence goes on from NZ_JBAKAN010000001.1 coordinate 402,769, forward strand.
TGGTCGAAATTTTATTTGCACGAATTTACAAAACCCGTAATCAATTTTAAAGCGAATGTTTTGTTAAAATATAAACCATGGAAATATATTCCTTGGAATATAAATTTATTTTGATTAGTTTTGTACTCTAATATTGAAATAAAAATAAGATGAAAAGAGATAAAATTATATTTTATATCGCAACAGGTTTATTATCTGTAATTGTATTGTTTTCGGTTTACATGTATGTTTTTAAACATGAAGCTATTGTTGGCGCATTTACTAGTTTAGGTTACCCGCCGTATTTAATTTATCCGTATGCAGGTTTAAAATTACTTGGTTTATTTGCAGTATGGAATCCTAACTTTAAGGCATTAAAAGAGTGGGCTTATTCAGGTTTCTTTTTTGCTTTCGTTTTAGCTTTTTTTGCGCATATAATGGTGAATGATGGCGGACACATGACAGCAGCGTTAGCATTAGTGTTTTTAATAGTATCGTATATTTTTAATAAAAGAATAAATAAATAATTATGAAAAAAATTATAGCATTTGCAGGAAGTAATAGTAAACAATCTATTAACAAGCAGTTAGCAACTTACGCTGCGAGTTTGGTTGAAAATGTAGAAACTACTGTGTTAGATTTAAACGATTTTGATTTACCACTTTATGGTATGGATCATGAAAATGAACATGGCATTCCAAAAGATGCACATCGGTTTTTAGAAATTTTAAAAAATACAGATGGTATTATACTATCGTTAGCCGAACATAATGGCGCGTATTCTGTGGTTTTTAAAAACTTGTTCGATTGGATGTCTAGAATTGAAGGTAAATTATTTTTCAAAAAACCAATGTTACTTATGGCAACATCACCAGGTGGGCGAGGTGGTTTATCTGTTTTAGAGATCGCTAAAGGTCGTTTCCCTTTTCATGATGGAAACATTGTAGAGAGTTTTTCACTTCCTTTTTTCGGTGATAATTTTAAGGAAAATAAAATAGTAGACAACGCACTAGATGCTCAGTTAAAAGAAGCAGTTAATAAACTTCAAAATAGTCTATAATTGTGGGCGATATAAGTAAAGATATCAATTCGAAATTCCCTAGCAATAGGGTAAAAGCGATGCTTAACGTTCTTTACACAGCAAATTGGATTGCGAGTTACCAAACTGAGTTTTTTAAACCCTTTGGTATTTCGGCACAACAGTTCAATATTTTAAGAATTTTAAATGGTGCAAAAGAACCTTTAAGTGTGCAAGTGATAAAAGATAGAATGGTAGAACGAGCGCCTAATGCAACACGATTAATGGATAAATTATATGCCAAAGATTATATAGAACGTTTGCCTTCGAAGGAAGATAGGCGTGTAGTTAATATAGAAATCACCAAAAAAGGCATCGATTTATTAGAATCTATACCAAATACATTGAATTCCGATTTGTTTAAAAATTTAAATGAAGAAGAAGCAGGACAATTAAGCGATTTACTTGATAAAATGAGATAATAATACAGCTTTTTAACTTTAAATAGTTTTTGAAATTTTAAGCTGAGGTTTTAATAAAAACGTATAATACTATGAAAACAATAATTCATACAGCAGATAGTAGAGGGTTTGCAAATCATGGATGGTTGCAGGCCAATCATTCTTTTAGTTTTGCTAATTTTCATAATCCAGAAAAAGTAAATTTTGGAGCTTTACGTGTTTTAAATGATGATGTTATTGCGCCTAAAATGGGCTTTGGTACACATCCGCATGATAATATGGAAATTATTACTATTCCGTTAAAAGGCGTGCTAAAACATCGCGATTCTATGCATGATGCATGGCAGGCGGTTTTACCGGGTGAAGTTCAAATTATGTCGGCCGGAACAGGTTTAGAACATTCTGAAATTAATGGTTCGGTAGACGAGCATTTATCCTTATTTCAAATTTGGGTTATACCAAATAAGGAAAACGTAACACCTAGATATGATCAAAAAATGTTCAATGTAGATGAAAGAAAAAACAAACTTCAAACCTTGGTAACCTCAATAGATGAAACTCATGAAGGTAGTTTAAAAATTCATCAAGATTCGGTAATTTCTCGAATAGATTTGGATAAAGACAACACCTTCAGTTATAATTTGAAATCTGAAAATCATGGTGTTTATGTCATGACGATTTCTGGAGAAGTAATCATCAATAATTCACTTTTAAATTCTAGGGATGCTATAGGTGTTTCAGAAACAAATATATTTGAAATACACTCAAAAGAAGATGCTAGTTTACTTCTTATAGAGGTACCGATGTTATTCTAAAACATAAAGTTTAAGACATAAAAAAAAGACTGTTTAAATTAAATTTAGACAGTCTTTTTTCATTTTGAAAATATTTTAAATTGCTATTAAGAGTAGCACGCTTTCATTTTATTTTTCCGCTTAAAGCGATAATTCCTATATAGAATAATTCCGAAGGCAATAAAAACACCCAGAGCGGCCATACCTGCACCAACCCAATCGGCAGATGTATAACCATAACCCATTGCAATTGGTAAGCCGGCAAAGTAAGCGCCAGCTGCATTACCTACATTAAATGCGCTTTGGTTTAGTGAAGAGCCTAATGTTTCGCCTCCTTTAGAAGCATTAATGATGGCTAACGAAATTGGAGTTGATAAACAAAATGTTATCATACCAATTACAAACGTCATTACTAAAACCATAACCTTATCGGAAGCTAAATAGGTGTTTAATACTAAACAAACAGCCATAAATACAAGTGTGATTAACACAGCCATTATAGGTTGGAGTTTTTCGGCAAGTTTGGCACCAATAACGTTACCGATAACCATACCTAATCCCGCAAGAATCATGGCGTAGGACACCACTTGTTTATCATGCCCTGCAACATCGGTAATTAATGGTGCAATATAACTGTACCAAGCAAAGAAGCCTCCAGTACCGATGGTTGTTAGCAATATGATAAGCCAAAGTTCTAAACGTTTAAAGATTTTAAATTCTTTAATAAAACTAATTTCTGAAGATTGTTTTAAAGTTGGCATCCAAAATTTAACCGCTAAAACCGCTAAAACGCCAACAATACCAACCATTAAAAATGAAACATTCCAGTTAAAATGCTTACCTAAATAGGTCCCTAACGGAACTCCTAATAAGTTCGCAAAGGTTAAACCACTAAACATAATGGCGATGCCTTGTGCTTCTTTTCCTTTTTTAGATAATTTCCCGGCAACCACAGCTCCAATACCAAAGAATGCTCCATGTGGCAAACCTGATAAAAAGCGTAATACTATAAAAGAATTATATCCAGTTGCGAAAGATGATAAGGTATTAAACACCGTAAACCATAGCATTAAAAGTAGTAACACTTTGTGCGCCGGCCATTTGCTACCTAAACCGGTAAGTGTTGGCGCACCAACAACTACGCCTAAAGCATAAGCCGAAATAAAATGTCCGGCCATAGGGATGCTAATATCAAAAGAGGTTGCTATATCGGGTAATATACCCATAATTACAAATTCGGTAAGGCCAATTCCGAATCCGCCAATAGCTAAAGAAAGTAGGGCTTTGTTCATTCAATTAGATTTTAATCAACTGCAAAAATAGGAGTTACAAGCGGTGTTGATTGTGGATTTATTATTAAATAAAAGTTAATTGAGAAGTGTTTAATATAAATGGTAAAAAGTGGTTAAAAGAATAAGAAAGGCGTTCGTGTTTTGCTTTATTCTTATATTTCTAATTCATACATAAATACATAATCTTTAAAAAATATAATGAATAGAACTTTAGTTTTACTGGTAAAAATCCGATATTTGCCTTTAGACTAACCATCAATACAAGAGAAAGAATATGGCAATGAATAAAAACACGGTTTTAGCTTGGGCTACAATTATAATGATTTTCGTAGGATTAGGTTTAATAGCATTAGGCGCTTTTCGATACGATGATGTTGCTGGCTGGGGTTTTGCAGCTGTAGGTTTCGGCTTTTTTGCTGTGGCTTGGGTGTTTAACGCGCTAAAAGGACGTGTTTAAATTTAGAATTTAAACGCAATAATTAAAATCTTAAACCATTTTAAATAGATAATTACAAAAAATGAGTGACGATAAAAAAATAATATTTTCAATGTCTGGTTTAACCAAGACATTTCCGGGTGCAAATACACCTGTATTAAAAAACATTTATTTAAGTTTCTTTTACGGAGCTAAAATTGGAATTTTAGGTCTTAACGGATCTGGTAAATCTACTTTGTTAAAAATTATCGCTGGTGTCGATAAAAACTATCAAGGTGATGTTACTTTTCTTCAAGATTATTCAGTTGGGTATTTAGAACAAGAACCACAGTTGGATGATGATAAAACTGTAATGGAAATTGTGCGCGAGGGAGCAGCCGAAACGGTTGCTATTCTTGATGAGTACAATAAAATTAATGATCAGTTTGGTTTAGAAGAAGTATATTCTGATGCCGACAAAATGGAGAAATTGATGAACCGCCAAGCGGAACTTCAAGATCAAATTGATGCGTCTAACGCTTGGGAATTAGACACTAAATTAGAAATTGCTATGGATGCGTTACGTACTCCAGATGGCGATAAAAAAATTGGTGTATTATCTGGTGGAGAAAAGCGTCGTGTAGCATTATGTCGTTTACTTTTACAAGAACCAGATGTATTACTTTTAGATGAGCCTACCAACCATTTAGATGCAGAATCTGTACATTGGTTAGAGCATCATTTAGCACAATATAAGGGTACTGTAATTGCTGTAACGCACGATAGATACTTTTTGGATAATGTAGCGGGTTGGATTTTAGAATTAGATAGAGGTGAAGGTATTCCTTGGAAAGGGAACTACTCATCTTGGTTAGATCAAAAATCTAAACGTATGGCTCAAGAAAGCAAAACAGCTTCTAAACGTCAAAAAACGTTGGAACGTGAGCTAGAATGGGTACGTCAAGGAGCAAAAGGACGCCAAACGAAGCAGAAAGCGCGTTTAAATAATTACGATAAATTAATGAGTCAAGATCAAAAACAACTTGACGAAAAATTAGAAATATACATCCCTAATGGTCCTCGTTTAGGTACTAATGTTATCGAAGCTTCTGGTGTAGCCAAAGGTTACGATGATAAGTTGTTGTATGATAATTTAAACTTCAACCTACCTCAAGCTGGTATAGTTGGTGTTATTGGGCCAAATGGTGCTGGTAAAACCACTATTTTCAGAATGATTATGGGTGAGGAAACTCCAGATAAAGGTGAGTTTAAAGTTGGAGATACGGCTAAGTTGGCTTATGTAGATCAAAAACACTCTAATATAGATCCAGAAAAAACAATTTGGCAAAACTTTAGTGATGAACAAGAATTGGTAATGATGGGCGGCAAAGAAGTAAATTCTAGAGCTTATTTAAGTCGATTTAATTTCTCTGGTGGCGAACAAAACAAGAAGGTGAAATTACTTTCTGGTGGAGAGCGTAACCGTTTACATTTAGCTATGACGCTTAAAGAAGAAGGAAACGTATTGCTTCTCGATGAGCCAACCAATGATTTAGATGTAAATACATTAAGAGCTTTAGAAGAAGGTTTAGAAAACTTTGCAGGGTGTGCCGTTGTTATTAGTCACGACCGTTGGTTTTTAGATCGTATTTGTACACACATTTTAGCTTTTGAAGGCGATTCGCAAGTCTATTTCTTCGAAGGTAGTTTCTCTGATTATGAGGAAAATAAAAAGAAACGTCTTGGTGGAGATTTAATGCCAAAACGAATTAAGTACAAAAAACTAGTTAGATAATTTTTCTACAGTATAAAATTAAAAAAACGCCCACTGAAAAGTGGGCGTTTTTTTTATGAATAAACTTTATATAAACGGTTCTTTTTTAAGCGTGATCGGAGTTTGTTTTTAACGTCCTTAATTCCGTTTCTAAAAGGGAATTTTTCTTTTTTAGTTTATAAACCTTGTATAGGTTTAGTGTAAATAAAACTAACATTGTAATAAATGCGATAGAAAGAATTGAAATTAGAGTGTTTAAGCTATTTAGGTGTTCTATTGTATTCTGCATATTATGGGGTTTACGAATTATAAATTCATGGGTTTATATTTTCTAAAAAAACAGTTTGTTTTCTTTGTAATCTAAAAACGCTCAAAATAATATTAGTATTCAAAACAGCTATTTTTTATCGTACATGTGGCTTTGTGTAAAATCTTTGTAGGGCTTATCTTTTTCATCTTCTATTTGAGGATTCATCGATTCTAAGCGCTCGTTTTCCTTCTTTAGTAAGTAAGATTTTCTAACACCAAGACATAAAAGTGCAGCAAAAAATATAAGTACAATAGTAAGTATAGTTGCGATTGCAGATTGGGACACAAGTACAATTGTTAACGATACTATATGTAGTTGAAAATTCAACATGTTTTCGGTAAAGTATAATTAATAGCGTTTCAAAGATAATGTTTTTTTATAAGGTTTTTCCTCTATTTAATTATTATTCACAACTTTATCAAAGTTTTTTACTACAAAAAGGAGGTTCTATATGTCTTCATAGTAGGGTTTTAAAATAAAAACACGAAAAAGAATTGTAACATTTTTAAAAAGTGATAGACTTATATTTTGTAAGAATTAAAAGTGAAATTTTTAAATCGATATAACTATATTTTGGTTTTACTTTTACAACTCACAAATTTTACCGAAATTGCTTACGCAAAAATGTTTAATCTTAAATAATACAGTATTCATATGTCCGATGATTTTGATTTATTAGAAACTAATTCAAACGAAAAAACAGAAAAAGTAGATGTCAATTGGGGAAAAGCCATAGACACCATGAAATCTAAATTGTCTCAAGAGGACGATCCAGAAGTACGTCAAAAAATTCTGAACGCCACCTTGGACGATGTTGTTCATATGGCAGAAAAAGACCGTTCTACGCTTCTAGATGCTATTAAAGATTTAACAGATTATCAAGATGAAGTTGGTATTATGTTCGAAAAATTTTCAGCATTAAACCCAACAGAACAAAAAGTAATCGACGATGCTCAAAAGGCATTAGAGCGTGCTCGAATAGAGCTAGAAGATGCTGAAAATAAGGCAGATACTTGGTGGAACAATCTATGGGGACGTAAAAGCAAGATTAAAAAAGAGCAAACCGAATATAAAGAAGCAGAGAAAGTACGTGCAGGAGCCGATAATAAGGCCAAAGCTATGTTTCAAGAGCGTATAGAAAGTGCTGATATACAAACACTTTTAAGTGAGTTGTCATACAAATCTCAAGCTGCTGTAACACGTTTAAAAAATCGTGAAGTAGAAATTAAAGAGGTTGAAGAAAAACTAAAGGATGCGATTGTAGAAGCTTCTAAAAACCATACTAAAGCTTTAGAGAAAAAGAAAGAAGTAGAAGGAAAGCTAGAAGAGCAGTACGCTTTGTTAAAACAGGCGCGCCAAGAACTAGAAGATATTGCCGATAAACAATCTACTGAGTATTCTGAGGCTATTGGTAAAATGACGGCTTTAGAGCAAAAAGTAGAAGAGTTAGAAGGTCTTAAAAACGCTTATACTACGCTAGCTGCCAGTAAAGATAGTTTTGTGCACAAGCATAATTTAACCATAAAAGTATTAACGTCTTTACGTAGTAACTTGCAAACGCATCGTGCTAAATTAAAGTCGGATACCGAAGAGCGTCTTAAATATTACGATGGTTACGTTGTAGCTTTAAAAGCTAGAACCGATCAAGAATTTGCAGCAATTTTAGAGCATTTAGGTGTAAAAACCGATGAGCATATTGGCCAAACCTTAGCCTCTATGCATACTGCAAGTGCTAAAGCACGTCAAGATATGATGGATAATATTCCAGTTCACGAAAAAGTTATGCAAGGTGTTTATAGCAGTTATGCAGAGGCTTTACAAGAAATTCGTGCTAAAGATGGCGAAATTCAAAAGAACTTTGCAGAGCGTTATGGTATCGACATGAAAGAAATTTTCGAAGATTATTATAAAGCAGATGCAAATGCACCACAAGGTGATGGAGGTGAACCAGCAGGAACGCCAAAACCAGCAACCACTGAGGACGATTTGTTAAGCTAAAAAAGTAAAGAACAAAACACTTATAAAATAGTGGGCGTTCCTTTTTACAATACTGCAAGGTTTTTAAGTAAACCTTGCAGCATCGTAAAAAGTCAGGCTTTCACTACTCGCTCCCTCCTAAGGTCGGGGAGCTCAAACAGGCCGTTCAATCCTTAACGCGGGATTATACCAAAGGCCAGTTTTTAAAACAGATGTTACTTTAAAATAGCCAAATGAAATCATTACATATCATCATTATTTTATCTGCTTTTATCACCTTAACATCTTTTAAAACTAAAGCTACTTTTCAATCTAACATAAATTATACAATAGCCGTTATCAACCAGAATCAGGATGATAAAGTCTTTATTGGTAAGTGGATTCAAAACAGCCATTCGCCAGCAGCTAAAAAATATAGAGCTAGTTCTATTCTCGAAATTGATTTCAAAAAAGATTATACTGCTCATTTTGTAGTTTCTAAAGGCGGTGAAATCAAAACTATTATAGGGTCTTGGAGTACCAAAGAAACTGAGAGTTCCATAAAAATTATGGGGCCAAACGCTAATTTAGAAAACGGTGTTATTCTCGAATATTCAAGAAACGGAAAGGACTTGAATGTAATTCACCTATCCAAAAGCATAAAGGCTGGAAACGTGTTATTAAAATCAGGTGATGTTATTTTCGAAAAAGCATCAAAATAAACAATCTGTAAAGATTCATATTTAATTAAAATAAATGTCAATAAACCAAATAGTTACACCATTAGACTCTGCCATTCTAGATTCCAAGGAGCAGTATGTCTTTTATCATAAAATGGTCGACTTTGTTTTTAAAGAACTTATAGTTGCCGTGCAAAGGCAAAAACTTTGTAACGAGCAAGAAATACAGTTATTCAAACAATATTCAGATTTACTATTATATTCCATCGAAGCCATGCGTATTAAATACATGTATGATGATGAAGATAATATGAAAGTCGATTTAACCGAGTCTGGTTTTCCTAATTATTTAGAATTCCGGTATCTGTTTAACGATCTAGAATTGCGTCAAGAATATTTAGAAAAGCTAACACCAATAGCAACTTTAAAAGAAGATTTTTTAAATACTTTAATGCATAAAAAGCAGCCCGTTTCTAAACGAAAGTTGTTTCAAGCCGCATCTATTGTGTATTATTCATCAGTAAAGAAAGAATATATTTTTAACCGTTTTGTACAAGGTAAAATATTGGGCGCACCGCAAAACTCGATAGCTGATTTATTAATAAGCTGGTCATTTTTTGATGTCTCCTTAAACAGGCCATTTATCTGTTTTATGTATTTTAATTATGATGGTAGCCGAATAAACGATTATAAAGATGAAATTTACGAGGTCTTAAAAACCACATCAGATCGTAAAATGTCGTTAGATACTATGGCGTATACTATAGATAGAAAATTACCAAAAGTATCTCCTAAACTTATAAAACGTGTTGATTTGGGCCCAATACACAACGTATTTGCAAAAGATGAAAACTTAGTAACCCATACTATTTTAGAATCTATTGCTAAAAAGGAAATTCCCTTAGAGTCTTATGCCATTTCTTTAGAAATAGACGAAGTTGCATCTGGAAGTGAATTTAAAGAAGGTAGTTTTTTTAGCAAGCAAACCCTTCAAAAATGGGATACGGTATTTAAGCAAAAATACATTTTTGCACCACACCGTATCATTCAATTATTATATAATAAAACACCAGAGTTGTTAGACGGATTAGCGAAAGCACCGTTTGAAGTCTCGGGTTTAAAAATAGATATTAAAAAGTAGAAAAGTACTCAGTTGCAGTATTCAGTAGGCAGTCATAGCGTATTTGAATGTGAAGGAGGAAAAAAGTATAAAGTAGAAGAATTGAAATAAAATGAGTTTTAAAACATTATTGGCTTATCAAAAAGGATTCGATTTAGCGATGGAAATATTTCATCTCACTAAAAGCTTTCCTAATTCTGAGCAATATGCTTTAATTTCTCAAATAGTCAGATCAAGTCGATCGGTATGTTCAAATATTGCTGAGGGTTATAGAAAACGCCAGTATGAAAAACATTTTAAAAGTAAACTATCCGATGCAGATAGTGAAAATTCCGAAACACAATTATGGCTCGATTTTGCATTAGCTTGCGATTATATTTCAAAAGAAAAAAGACAAGAATTACAATATAAAAGTGAAGAAATAGGGAAACTCATTAATTACAGGATGAAAAACCCAGAAAAGTTTAACTAAAAAAAGCAGAGAATATTTAAAGAAAGATTAGATACCAATACGTTAATACAGAGAACTGTTTTACTGAGTATTAGTGACTGATTACTGAAAACTGAATACTGCCAACTAAAAAAATGGAACACAACTCAACTTTCCCGATAAAACTTACCGAACTCGATATGCTTCGCGACGAGGCTTCATCATACTTAAAAAGTGTGCAATGGGAGCAAGGCTCAAGAGCTAAAAATAAAGATAAGGATGCTAAAGACGAATCTATCTTACTCTATTTATCTAGAGCAAATAGCGGTTCTTCGGTAGATATTACTTCGGTTTCTAAAACGATTTTAGCCTTAAAAAAGCGATTATTGCCCGATTCTGTAGCGCTTCCTATTCATTTAAATCAAACTCTTTATGCTGTGCAGGAAGGGATTACTTTGGGCATTTGGATTAAGGATAGCTATTATGATGCTTCGGGATTATCTAGTTTAAACGAAAATAAATCGGCTTTAGATTCTAACGGAAAACGTGAGTTCGAAAGTAAAATGCATACCGCAACGGCATTCATGTTATTTTCAACAGCTTATAAAATCCTAAACGATTTAAAACCTTTTGCTTCAGACGATTTATCGGTTATGAAACAGAAATTTGCCGGTATTCCGGAGGTTTCATTGTTATCACCTTTAAAAGGAATTGCGTGTAGTTTGTTTTATTTTGATAAATACCTTGGACATCCAGAAATTGTAAAGTCTGATAAAGATGTTATCGATTTTACGGTTGTGTATTTTGAGGCTTTAATTGGCGAAATTCAACTTAGAAAAAGTAGTTTAGAGTATACGGAAACCATTGAAGATAGAACGTATAAACTCGAAAAATCGGAGTTTGCTATATCCGGCTGGAATAATGTGTTTTCGGGTACTGCCAAAAGTATTGAATTCAACAAAATAAAATTTGAACAAATTGTAGGTAACCGAGATGCGAAGCACTTTGCACGTCGTTTAACAGAGCGTATGCTGAGTTACGATTTTACGGCAAAAAAGAATCCGTTTCAGGAACTTGGAGGGTTTATGCCCGTTTTTATGGGCTATGGAATTCCTGGTACAGGAAAAAGTATGCTTATTGCAGCTATTGCAACACGCTTAAAAGAGCATTGTGATAATTTAGAAATCCCGTTTTTGTTTCACCCTATGCCAGATACTTTAATTTCTACATTCCAAGGTGGATCGGCAGAAAAAATGGTAGAGTGGATGAAACCGATGCAAGATCCTGCAAAATTGATTTTCGCACCTATTGATGATGCCGAAAACAATTTACAAGAGCGTACAGCTCAAGGCGTATCTGCAGGTGTAAAAGAAGTTATTGGTGTGTTTTTACGTTATACAGAAGGCGCTTATGCCGTAAATTACGGTAACAGTTCTATTGGTTTGTTTACCAATTTACCCGAAATGTTAGATAAAGCCGTGATTTCTCGTGTACAAGGTCGTTTTAAAATTGATGGAGCCCGAACGGAGCACGATTTTTTAGATCAAGATTACATTTGGTGGAATAAACTAAACCAATCTTTACCCGATTTTGTAAACATGGAAAACCCTGAAAGTTATAAGTATTTAAGCGATCAAGGGCTTTCTAAAAATATGGGTGAAATATTAAACACATCTAGTAAACCTAGTGAAGCTAGAGTGCATGCTATTTGCGATAAGGTGGAAGCTAAATTTAAAAGTAACGAGCATTTGTTTTATGCCAATTTGTATCAAGAAATGCAAAAGGCTTTCCCGTTCTTTTCATCTCGTGATGTTAGAAATATTCAGTCGGCTATTTCTTTACGTCTTACCGATTTTGATTTAGAAGAAAGTTGGTTTGAAAACCCTGAAATTTATTTTAAGCAAGATTATGACACTAAGTTTAATATGCTTCAGGAAGTGATGAAAGGGAATATGAAAGGTTTAGATTTCTCTGAAATTAGACGTCAGGAAGTAGTGCGTTACTTAGATAACGTTGCCACTATTGCCGATACCGATTTTAAACGCAAAGTAGACGCTAGAGTAAACCAAATAAATATAGAAACCGCAGCAAGAAAAACTTTTGAAAATGGCATCTAACAGATTAAAAAATATAAAAAGCACGTTGCTTTCTGATAATTATTACATTCTTAAAAAATTAAGTTTCGACTATTTAATGTCTAACGGTACTTGGGTTAACCAAATGCGCGAAGTTTACGATAGAGGAGATGGCGCAGGAATTTTACTTTACAATACCGAAAAGCAAACGGTTATTTTAACCAAACAGTTTAGAATGCCAACCTATCAAAACGATAATGAGGATGGCTTTTTGGTAGAAATTACTGCAGGGATGTTGGATAAAGATAATCCGGAAGACTGTATTATTAGAGAAACCGAAGAAGAAGTTGGTTACCGCATAAATAAAGTAACCAAAGTTTACGAAGCCTATACTTCGCCTGGTGTAATGACCGAGAAAATGCACTTTTTTATTGCTGAATATACGGATGATATGAAAGTGAGCGAAGGCGGTGGTGTAGAAACTGAAACCGAAGATATTGAAGTGCTAGAATTACCTATTGAAGAAGCGATAGAGATGCTTAATAATGGTGAAATTCAAGATATGCGGACTATTGTTTTGTTGCAGTATGCTATTATTAATAATTTGGTGTCTACAAGTTAACAAAACAGGAATGAAAAGAATATTTTTAATCTTTATGCTAAGTATATATTGTTTGAATTTTAGTTTCGGACAAGAACTGCCAGATGGTCAAAAAATATGGAGGTCAGATTCAAAATTGACTATAAATGATTTTAAAATAAAAATTAGTAACGAAAATAACGATGCTGTTTATGCTCAATTTATGATTTCTCATTCAATTGGTGGATTCGATTTTATGAAGCGAAATCTGAATAATAAAATTAAAAACCGGTTTTTAGGAAATGCATCTTGGATAGATACTACAAAAGTTGAGAGTATTGAAAAACAAATTGATTTTCAACAAATGCAATTTGACCTTGCTGAAATTCAAGCAAGAAAATTTAGAAAGCGAATATTAAAAGATAAAGGGCAAATTTCTAAAGGTTTTGATATTGTCGAAAAAATAAATAACGAAATAATAGTAGAGTTTTCTAATGTTAGATTAGAATTAATGAGAGAAACTGAAAGTGGTAGAAATGAAGAAAAGGTTTCAAAATGGAAAGAAAAAATTAAAACAGAACTTGAAGATTTAGATGAGTTCAGGTTCGAGAATGCGAAGAAAATAAAGCTGAATAAATAAGTTTTAAGTTAACAATAAACACGAAGTAAGTTATAATGAAATGGGTTTGTATTAATAACATTTTCAGTAAAATCTATAAGTAAACAAATGCAAAAATTACTAGAAGCGAATTTATACCGAAGCGAACTCATTTCAGTGAGCGGGAAACTCGTCGAGCGTTACAATAAATGCTTGGTAAAGCTTGGTTTTTCGGAAACAAAATTAAAGTCTTTTCAAATTGATGGTATCGGCTGGAGTCCGCAGGTAGCAGAAGAAAAGGGTGAAATAAACTACCTGAATAACGGTGAGGCAAATCCGCATGGTATTATAATTTCGCCTTTACAAAAAGGAAAACCGGTGTATTTACCGTTTCATACGTTCGATAGAGAACTTATGAAATTTGTATTTAAAATTCATGGTGATAAAATTAAAGATATCACAAGAGATTGTGCTATTTGTTTAGATTTCGATCAAGGTATTGATGCGTTTTACGAGCCTTTAGATGTTTTAAAGTACAAAACGGTAAACATCCATTTTCATTTAATTAACGATTTGCTTAACGTTCAAAAACAGCAACGCGAACTAGTTAAAACTTTCAATAGGGATCAGAATTTTATAGACGAAAATATTCAGGCTGCTTTATTACAATCCGCAAAGAAGCATGGCGATTTACGCGAACGCGATTTAGATTTACACGAACTTGAATATTCCACAAGTTCGTTTTATACGCGTGCTTTTGGAGGTGTTTATGTATTGCGAGATTTTATTACGCCTATTGTTGTTTTTGAAGATGAAACTTGGCATAAGGAAGCTATAAAAGATACTAATTACGATGTTTTAATATTCCATATTTCGCAGCCCGAACTTATGGTTAAGCTTCGTGATCATGTTATTATAGAATGCGATTTGGAAGAGGTTGTAAAAGACAAACGTTACGAACGTGTAAAAAAATACGAGATGGCATCCTATTTAAAAGATACACAACACCCTATAAAGGACATTTTAAACGACCCGATTTTATATAAAAGTTATTTAAATAAACTCGACATTAAAGCTCGTAAAAAAGTAATGAGTGTAGAGCGTTATTTAGAAAAGCTGGAAACGAGTAATCAATATAAAATTTCCGATATTGTAGATTCTAAAATGTACGAAGCACTGCACCAACCGCATTCGTCTTTATCTGCCAAACATCAAGATTTAATTTGGATGCTATTGGTAAATATTTCGCCCAAAGATGTATTGTTTATGTATTGGTTCGATAAAGAAGCATTTTACAGTAGTTTTGAAACTTGGGATGAATCTTTAAAAGATTGGGCTATAGAAACTATTAGTAATAATATTTAAAACAAATAGACTAACACTATAAATAAGCTTGTTCTTTTTCCGCGAAAGCGATATAACATAGCATAAAAACAAACAAAAAATCATGACATTAGAACTTATAATCTTTATTGCAGCTATCCTTTTCGGAATTTTTATTTATTGGAGAGAATCTAGAAATAATGGATTTTATCGTTTTTTTAATAAGGTAATAAACTCTAAAGCCTTACAAATGAAGCCTGAGGATAAAACAGGTTTTGTGTACAAGCAATCGTTTTTGTTGCGCTTGGTTTTTGTTGGTTTTCTGTTTTTAATTGGTATTGTAATTGTTCGTTTTTTAATTCCGATAGATGTAGCTACAATTTCTATATTTGCCTCTATGATAGTAGGTACCATAATTGGGACTTATTTGGCTAATTTCATTTTTAAATCTAGTGAAGTTATTGAAGAGCAAACGGATTCGCTTGAAGATATTATGCAAGACACTATTGAAAAAGGAAAGGATTTTATTGAAGATTTAACGAGTAAAGATGATCTCGAAATAGAAACTGTAAAACGAGAGCAGCCAAAAGTTGAAGAAAAAAGTGCACGTGAGAGATTGAAAGATAAAGGGCTTTTGTAATATTTTTTGTTTTGAAAAACGAAACTTATATTATTTAAATAAAAGGAATTGTGATTAACGAGAAAGATACATTACTTAGAGAAATTCAACGTCTAACATTGCTCTTAAAAACATTAATTAGTAAAGTTGTAGACATTGAACCTAACGACATTGATGTTGCTGTTGAGGAAACTGATACGGTTTTAAAAAGTACTTTTGATTTATCTTTAAATGCTATTTCTATAATGCCTAATGATGATTTTAAAAGCGTAATTAAAGATCTAAATGAAGAACACGTTGAAAGATTAACAGAGCTTATTTTTGAAGTTTTGAAAAAGGCAAAACAAACAGATAAAACAACTGGTTTTAACATCATAGAATTGATTAAAAAAAATATACTTTTGATTAACTTTTTAGATGAAAACTCCGATACGTTTTCAATGGAAAGAATGGCAATGAAAAACGTATTGCAGCAAGGTTTATAATGGTTTCGCGCTAAGTGTAAACCAAAACAAAAAGAATAAAAATTTTACAATATAGAAATGATTAAAAATTATTGGAATAAAGGAAAAAAGCAAAAAACAGTAACCGTAATTGGTTTTTTAGTTTTACTTATTTTATTATTTGTTTTACGAGACGATTACCAACCGGCTTTACTATTTGTTAGAAAATACATTTTTGTTATTCTGTTTAGTGCTGTGGTTTTATTTTTTGGTTTGCGCAAGTTTAGAAACTCAGTAAGTACAAGTGGTAGATTGGGTATGCTTGTTGTTTTAATAATCTTTTTCGGAATATTATACGTGGTAGGATGGCAGTTTAAAATGTATGAATACATGAAAACTTACAATGTTTACAATAACCTAAACCGCATTGAAATTAACGAGTTGCCGCTAACACAAAACGAACGTATACAGCCTATGCGTAACGTGTATTCTATGGCAAACGAAAGTGTGGGTGAAACTAAAGATGTGTCATTACCGCATTTGGTTCGTGTTGGAACGGAAAATAAATGGACTATGGCCATACAACCCACTGAGAAATACAGATGGCAAGGTATGACGGATAATACGGAAGAGGTGTTCGCTGTGTCTAGTACAACGCCATTTCCTCGTTTTTCTAGTGAAAATCGTATTCCTGTAACATTTTCTATTGGGGAGTCTTTAAAATTTAGCCGAAACACTTACAATGCCGTAGTGCAACGTTTCAATATTTTTCAATTATTTACCATGGAACCTAGCGATACTTACTACATGAAAAATGATGCTGGTAAATGGGTAGAAGTTGTGAGTTTAATAAAATGGAAAGGCTTTTTATTTCCTTACCCAACTTATGGTGGTGTTATGGTTATAGATAGTGGAGAACACGATTTTAACGATTACATTGAGCGTATTTTAATAGGGAAAGGAACTTATATTAGTGCCGAGGAGATGAAAAATCATCCTTACTTAATTGGCCAAAATACTTTAGCAGAAAAGGTATCGCGTTTACAAGCTGAATCTTTAAAATTCTTAGGTGGTTTTAGCGATCCGTTACCATGGAATATGGAAACAGCTGTTAAGATCCCGAATTTAGCCGATGATCAAAACAAGCAACCTTATGTAACCGATTTTAATTTCTCTGATACCGATACAAATGCTTACAATGGCCTTTACCATTGGTTTGGTTTAGAGCCTGTAGGTACCGAGCGTACCAGTTTATCTTATAGTGTTTTTGTGCCTGCAGATGGTAGTAATGCTTTTTATTATTACGATCATGCTTCTAAAAAGGAAGGTTATGCAGGAGTTTCTGCTATGCCTTTAAAGGTTATTGAGTCGCGTAAGGAATTTGATTGGTCGGTAAATAAACCTGTTGAGTTTCGTCCGTATATCAAAGATATTGCAGGACGTCGTCGTATGTTTTTCTTAGGTACTATATCGGCAATTCGCGAAGATTCTAATAATTTTGATGGTTCTGCAACTCCAGATTTGGCATTAGTAGATAGTGAATATCGCGATGTTGTTTGGATTGATGTAAAACACCCGAGTCAATGGGATAAAACAGTTTACGATCAGCTAAATGAAGCTTGGAGGTCTAGTGAAGGTATTGGCAAGTATTTTCTAGAAGAAACTAAGCAAATTGATGCTGTACAACAACCAACAGATTCTATAAAACCAGTTTCTACAGACGAGTTGCTAAAACAACTTCAAGAAGAGAAAAAAGTATTAGAAATTGAAAAATTAAAGAAAGAAATAGATTCGCTAAAAGCGGCTTCTAAATAGAACTTTAAAAACCTTTCAGATTACTTATTCTGGAAGGTTTTTTTTGATTAAAACTGTAACATTTTATTCTAAACATCTACATATATATTAAAGATATATTATGGGAGGATACATGGGTTTAGGCTTACAGCAGTGGATTTATTCTAGAGATCCGCAAAAAAAGATGTTCAAAAAACAACCTTTGAAATCTTTTACGGCGTTACCCAAACATTCACGAACATTTAAGTTGCAATCTAGTAGAAAAGAGAACAAAAAGCTAAATGGGTTTATAACGGTTCTGTTCGCTTTTAGCGCTTTACTACTGTCCGTTTTTACAATTAATCATTTTATAGATTATTCCGATAAACATACACAAGATATTATCACGACCACAAAGAAAAAAGATTTAGAAACCTTTTTATTTCTTGTAAACTCGGGAGAAGATCGTTTAATAAATAACCACCCTTTTGGGGCGTATTCTGAGTTTAAATTGGCTTATAAAGTAAATCCAGAAAGCGAAAGGTTAAATCAATTATTAATTGAAACACTAAGCATCCTTTGTGTTGATAATAATGAGTTTTGTAAAGAATTAGACCATACTTTGGAAGTTCAATAAAGGTTTAAAGTGTCGCTAAAAAATAGTTTTTCAGGCAATAACTGACACATTTACTGATTATTTAATTTTTAATCGTAAATATTTATCAAATCTTACAAAATTCATCGTTTACTGCTATTAAAGGGCTGCAAGCCATTTCTTCTAATAATAATTTTACAATTTGCTGGTTTTTTAATATTCATGTCTGCATTTTTGCTTTTGGCTTGGTTTTGGTGGATATGGGCATAGAAAGTTTAAACTAAAATATTTGCTGCGTAAGAATTATGCAAAGAATATTTTTAAAAATTAAGTATTATAGTATGAGTCAAGTAAAAGAGAATAACACGGTAAAAGTAAATTACACAGGTAAATTAACAGACGGACAAGTTTTTGATAGTTCAGTAGGGAAAGAGCCAGTAGAATTTACTTTAGGACAAGGACAATTAATTCCTGGTTTTGAGAAAGGGTTAATCGATATGAAAGTGAATGAGAAAAAAACCATTACAATTGCTAAAGAAGAAGCATATGGGGAAATTAATGCAAATTTAATTCAAGAGGTTCAAAAATCAGAACTTCCTCAAGAAATGGCTCCAGAAGTAGGTATGGGCTTAGTGTCTAAATCTCCAGATGGACAAGAATTTAATTTAGTTGTTGTAGAAGTTAAAGAAGAATCTATTGTTGTAGATGGAAATCATCCTTTAGCTGGTAAAGATCTTGTTTTCGATCTTGAAGTTTTAGAGATTAAATAAATACAACACATTTATTTTATAAAAACCCGACCTCATTTGCTTAATGTTTTTAAGTAAATAAGGTCGGGTTTTATTTTTGTAGAAAACAATAATTTGGGCGTTACCCGAAAAGGGTCGGGCTTTACGTTACAAATCCTCGCAAGCCCAATTCCATTGGTCTTACTGTGGGTTTTTCACTGCAATCCCTAACGCAGTTATTTGCGAGCTACATTTTACGTAATAAAGTTTTTTATGTATCTGTAGCGCTTCTTTTTTTTCTTAAAACAAAAGTATCGGATTTACGATTAGCTTTATTTTGCGATACTAAAAGTAAAGATACTTCCTATATTTAACTCAGATTTTAGAGTAATGGTACCTCCTAATTTTTCAACTAAATTCTTCACAGTAAACAAACCAATACCAGTTCCTTTTTTACCTTTAACATCGACTTGGTTGTTATTGTTAAACAGTTTAAAAACTTGGTCTTGTTGTGCTTCAGCAATGCCATTACCATTATCTTTAACTGTAAAAGTATAATTATTTTTGTTTTCAGAAAACCCTAAAATAACTTCAGGATTTGGTTTATTGTTATACTTTAAAGCATTGTCCACCAAATTAATTAATACCTGTGTTACAGCAGCTTTTACTATAAAAACACTATCCGTGTAATTACTGAATTTTAATTGTTTATCATTTAATAAATGAATGCGTTGTACTTCTTCAAAAACAGAATTTAATGTTGCGTATTCTTTATCAGCATTCAGTAACTCGTTTGCTTTATAATGAATAAGTATACCATCTATATAGTCTTTCAATGACTCAGCAGATTCTTCAATAAAACTGATATATTCAATAGACTCTTCAGAAAACGTATTGGCTTCATCTTCTTTTAAAAAAGTAGTTAAAGACATGATGTTAGCCAAAGGCGATTTTAAATCATGAGATACATGGCTTGCAAATCTTCCAAGTTCATTATTTCTGTCCGTTAATTCTTGTTTAGACTCTGCAAGTAATCTATTATTTAATCTTAAATCGAATAGATTTAGAACTTGCTTGGCAATAGTAATTAATGCTTTTTTTTGTGTTTCTGTTAGTTTTCTAGGCACATGGTCGTATATGCATAAGGTACCTAACGCAAGGCCTTCTTTAGTAATTAACGGTACACCGGCATAAAAAATAGCATTTACGCCAGCGACTAGCGGGTTGTCTTTAAAGCGTATATCTTCTCGAGCATCTTCAACAATAAAAATATCATCTTGCAATATCGCATGCCCGCAAAAAGAAATATTTCGAGGAGATTCTTGGATGTCGATACCATGATGTGATTTTAAAAAATTACGATCAGAGTCGAGTAATGTAATTAGCGATATAGGAACTTCGCAAATAGTAGCCACTAAACTCGTTATGTTATCGAAATCACTTTCAGGGAGTGTATCTAGTAGTTTATATCTATTAATTTGCGCAAGGCGTTCTCTTTCATTTTTAGGGAAATCTGGTGCTATCATTTTAGGGAATCTTTAGGAGCTTAAAGTTTTTCTAAGCACGAAAATACTTAGAATTTAGTATTATTAATGCTAAAAAATTAATAAAACAGTTAAATTAACCAATAAAACAGCTGTTTTATTATTAAATAATTGATGTTGTTCAATTGTTCAATCTAAAAAATAGAAGCTAAAATCCTTCAAAAACGCCTAAGCCAAAAAGGGCAAAATCGTATTTTACGGGGTCGTTTTTATCTAGTTTTCTTAAGTTGGTATCTAATTCCAAAAGTGCTTTTGCATCATTTTGTTTTCTATCTAATAGGCCAAGTTTACGAGCAACGTTTCCAGAATGTACATCCAACGGACAAGATAATAGGGCAGGCGATAGGCTTTTCCAAATGCCGAAATCGACACCAGTGTTATCCTTTCTTACCATCCATCGTAAAAACATATTAATACGTTTGGCAGCCGATTTTCTTAACGGATCGCTTACATGTTTTTCAGTTCGCTTTAAATGATCAATTTCAAAAAATGTATGTTTAAATTCAGAAATAGAAGTCTGTAAAAAAGCACTATCGGCATGTTTTGCAAAAACGGCTTCTAAACCATTATGGTTTTTGTAGATGTGCTGTAGTGATTTTATAAATTGAACACAATCGTCACCATTAAAAGTGCGATGTACAAAAGGAAGTAACTTCTCTAAATCGTCTTCGGTATGGTTTAAAACAAAATCGTAAGGAGAATGGTCTAAAAGCGCCATTAACTTATTAGCGTTATTAATAATGCTTTTACGGTTTCCCCAAGCAATAGTTGCGGCTAGAAATCCTGCTATTTCAATATCTTCCTTTTTAGAGAATTGATGAGGAATTTGAATAGGATCACTATCAATAAATTTGGGACTATTAAATTCGTAAACCTTAGCGTCTAAAAATTCTTTAAGTTCTTGTTGGTTTAACCTTTTTGATTGCTCTTTCATAATAAAGCAAAAATACTATAAAAACGAGTTGTTTTATAATTTATAGAGCTTGATAGTATAGGTTTATGTTTTATAAAGGACGTTAAGGTTACAAATGATTTTTTGTGCTTATGGCTGTGGTTTTACTTCAAGATTGTATTAACTTAAAAAAAAGAAACGGCTGTACATAAAAATACAGCCGTTCTAGTAAAGGAAACATTCTTAGTTTATATAACTAGCAAATAAAGTAATTGCTCAAAACTATAGAGTTGGTTTTCTGTAAACTTTATTATTGCTTAATAACTTTTTTTATTGTGGTACCTTCGGTTGTAATTATTTTAAACATATATACGCCAGAAGGATACTTCGTAATATCGATGCTGTTTGTGATACTTTCTAAAGTTTCGTTTTTTATAATTTTACCTGTAATATCTAATATTTGTAATTTGGCAGTGGTTAGATTATCAACATCGATATTAATAGCGTTAGTTGCAGGGTTTGGGTATATTTTTAATTTATTGCTAATATCAAAATTATTAGAACTAAGCGTCGATTCTACGGTTACTACAATTTCTATTCTGTCACTTTCGCAACCGTTGACATTTGTGCTGGAAACCCAGTATGAGGTAGAACCTGCTGTTGTGGTATCTGGTGTAGGTGCTGTTGTTATTCCTGTTCCATTAGTTTCAGTAGTGTACCAAAATAAACCCGTGCCGTTTGCACCTGTTGTAGCTGTTAATGGTGACGCAGTATCACCTTGGTTATATGTTACTGGTGTAGTAACTGTCGCTTCAGAAGGTATTATTGAACCTGTTGTTACTGGAGAACCAGCTAACCAATTAGAAGTTGCACCAGTTAAATCAAAATTTGTTAATGTTCCATTATTTGTACCTGTTACATCTATAGCTGTAGTCTCTGAAGTATTAGTTGATGAGTCGGCGCCTTGATTAAAATTATAGTAGGCTACTAATCCTGTTTCAGTACCTTGTAATTCACAATTTTTACTTCCGTTAATTTGTTCTGCTGTTCTGGCAATATTCCAAATACGAACCTCGTCTAATGAAGCATCTAATCCTCTAGTTGTATCTTGAGGATCTCTCCCTATGTTTACATTAAAATTAGAGTTACCAATATTACCCATTGCAATATTAGTTGAAGCAATCTCAATACCATCAATGTAAATTTTTGATGTCGTACCATTATACACCCCTGCAATATGAAACCAAGTATCTAGAGTAATTGTATTATCTGGAGTAGTTAATTCATGCCACCCAGAATTTGCTACAACAAAATTAACGGCACCATTACCACCAGCTCTTAGCATATAACCACTAGAAGTTGGTGCTGCTTTATTAATAATATTACCTAACCAATGTTCTGAACCAAAAGTATTGAATTTCACATAAGCCTCTAAGGTAATTGTGTTTCCAGTAATTTGTAAGCTTGGGTCGTTACCGCAATCTACATAGTCATTCAAACTACCAAAATTAAGATGTGTTGCAGGTAGTACTACTGTAACTACAATTTCTGTTCTTTCACTTTCACATCCATTTGCATTAACGCTAGAAACCCAGTAAGAGGTAGAACCAACTGTTGTAGTATCTGGTGTAGGAGCTGTTGTTGTTCCTGTACCTCCCGTTTCAGTAGTGTACCAAAATAAATCTGTACCATTTGTACCTGTTGTAGCTGTTAACGGTGATGCAGTATCACCTTGCTTATATGTTACTGGTGTAGTAACTGTAGCCTCAGAAGGTATTATTGAACCTGTAGTTACTGGAGAGTTAGCTAACCAGTTTGAAGTTGCGCTTGTTAAATCAAAATTTGTTAATGTTCCATTGTTTGCACCTGTTGCATCTATAGCTGTAGTCTCCGAAGTGTTAGTTGTTGAATTGGCACCTTGATTAAAATTATAGTAGGCTACTAACCCTGTTTCAGTACCTTGTAATTCGCAATTTTTACTCCCGTTAATTTGTTCTGCTGTTCGCGCAACATTCCAAATACGAAGATCCTCTAAATTTCCATTAAAAAAATCACTACTATTTCTTTTCCCTATTTGAAGAATTCCATTTCCATTATATGTTGCTACTCCTGTATCCTCCCCAACCAAAATACCGTCTTGATATACTTGTCTTGTACTATTAATTACGTCGTAAACACAAGACCAGTGGTGCCAAGCATTATCAGAAACATAATTAGTAGCTGGTATATTTATATCATTGTACCAAAAAGCAAATGTAAAATCATTGGTGTCTCTAAACCCAATATGTAATAGACCGTTATTCACCTCATATCCTTGGGTTAATACCATACTATTCACATCACTTGAAGCACGTTTAGCATAAAATTCAACTGTAAATGATGAGTTAGCTATATTTATTCCTGAAGGCACTTCAACATAATCACTAACACCATCAAAATTTAAATGTGTTCCAGGTAATGCTACTGTAACTACAATTTCTGCTCTTTCACTTTCACAACCATTTGCATTAACGCTAGAAACATAGTAAGTAGTATTTCCAAGCGTTGTAGTTGAAGGTGTTGGCGCATTTACTGATCCAGTTCCTCCCGTTGCATCTGTATACCATAATAAACTTATACCATTTGTACCTGGTGTTGCAGTTAATGCTGTTGCTGTGTCATCTTGTGCATATGCTATTGGTGAAACAACATCTGGTGGAGATGAAAGTGAGGTTATTGGTGAACCAGCCAACCAATTTGAAGATGTTCCAGTTAAAGCAAAATTCGTTAACGTTCCATTATTACCATTTCCCGTTATATCAGTTAAATTAGTTACATTAGTATTTTCGCCTGCATCAATACCTTTATTAAATTGGTAATAGGCTACTAAACCCGGTTCATTACATTGTATTTCGCTACTTTTTGCATTATTAATTTCTGTAGCAGTTCTGATTACATTCCAAATACGTAATTCATCTATAGAACCACTAAAGTGTGAATTATTAAAACCTCCAACAATTAATGAGCCCATTGGAACTGTATATACACCGAATGAACCTGAATTATCTAAAACACCATCAATATATAAGTTACCTTGACCATTTGTGTTTATTGAGCTTGTAGAAAATGCTACATGATGCCAAGTATTATCGTCAACATTTTGATTAGATGTAAGAATAAAACCTCCGTATCCATGTCGACCTGTTGTATAAGTTAGCTTTCCATTAGTTACTGATAAATAACTACTGTCATAACCAGAAATACTAAATAAAATTATTCCGTCAGTATCTGTTTTTATCCAAGCTTCAATTGTAAAATCGGTAACAGAGCTATATGTGTTTGTTATTGATAATGAATCATCTACACCATCAAAATTTAAATAGTCTGCATCACTTTGTGCTTTAGCATAATTAATACATAAAAAGAGTAGGATAAAAAAATAAAATTTTTTCATAAGATTTGGTTTAAATTATTTTTAAGGGTTGTTAAAGCCGCAAAGTTATAGGCTGAATTATTTTTCGAGTAGCCCATTCGGACAAAACGATAGCCCATTAAGATATTTGAACGGGTTTAAATAACACTTTGTCGATTATTTTAATGTTTTTAAATAATCGAATTCACTCTTCTATACCTTTTAAAATAAGGGGTAGTTAGTCTTTGAGAAGTTTTAGGATTAAATGATTTTTTATTCCAATTTACTATCTGAACGCAATTCTGAAGGGAGTTTTCCATGCTTTTTCTTGAAAGTAGCACTAAATTTACTAGAACTATCATAACCCACTTCCTTAGCTATATGCTTAATTTGCATAGTTGTATTAAGGACGAGCTGCATAGCTAGTTCCATTTTTTTATCAATATTATATTGAAGTATTGATGTTCCGTAAACCGACTTGAAATCCGTTTTTAGTTTAGAAGAAGACATATTGAATGCTTTGGCAAGTGCATCAATTCCTATAAATGGTTTGGATAATTTTGTTGAAATCATCGATTCGCACTTTGCGATAGCTTTATAATCTACAGAGCTTTTTTCTTGGTAATTATCAGTTCTAGTATCTGCAAAAACATTTTTAAAAAATATAGTTATTATACTTAATGTTTGTGCTTTTAATATTGTAGAGTTAAAAGCATCATTATTAAATGTTTTGAAGGTTTGCAGTATATCCTGCGACAATTTTTCTGCATTAGGTACAATATCTTGATAAGAAATAAACCCTTTGCTTGAATCTAAAAATTTTTTAAATGGAATTTTACGGTCCAATATGTCTAGTGGTACATGTTTTTCTAACCAGCTAGGACTTATATAATAGATGTAAAACTGGCATTTTGATCCTTTATAAAAACAAGCACCTACATCGGTTCCTGGTTTTTTAAAACTCCAGAATTTGTTTTGAAAAGGGACTTTGTCTATGAATACATTTTGAAGTTTAACCTCGCTTTCAAATACAGTAAAAGTTATTGAATAGTGATCGCTAGGAATTCCATTGGCGTAATTAGATTTAATAACGGTATCGTATTTAAACTTTAAATTAGTGATAGTGAGCCATAAACCCTCTTCAATTTGTCTATAATGCATTTCTCCATTAATAAATGGATTGTTTCTGTAAACTACCTGCTCTTCAGCAGCATGCTTACTTCCCGGTGTTTTTATAGTTGACTCTATGAATAATTCGGGTGTGTTTGCTAAATAAGGAAATTCAAAAAAACCATCTTTATAGAACCTGAAATTAGGCTTGATAAGTTGATACCATTTCGATAAGTTCATATTTTTATCTAATTACTATTTAATTTTAAGTTAATAGGGATATGCTTTATAAAATTAGCAAAAATATTGTAATAAGTTGACTTTTCATCCGTCTTACTAACCAATTAAAAACTAAATTCGTTTTCTTATTTATTTTAATGAAGCAAGCCAAGTATATTTTACCAATTATTGTTTTTTCTCAATTTTGTTGCACCTCATTGTGGTTTGCTACAAATGGAGTTATTGAAGATTTAGTAACTAACTTTAATTTAGATAGTTCGGCTTTAGGGCATCTTTCATCAGCTGTGCAATTTGGTTTTATTATCGGCACCTTTTTATTTGCACTTTTAACCATTACCGATCGCTTTGCACCTTCAAAAGTATTTTTTATAAGTGCTGTGCTGGCGGCTGTTTTTAATGTTTTAATTGTTTTGGAAAACCATAATCTTTGGAGTTTAGTAATGCTTCGGTTTTTTACAGGTTTTTTTCTAGCTGGTATTTATCCGGTAGGAATGAAAATTGCTGCCGATTATTACAATAAAGGCCTCGGGAAATCTTTAGGGTTTTTAGTTGGCGCCTTAGTTTTAGGAACTGCTTTCCCTCACGGTTTAAAAGGCTTTGGAAGCGGTTTTTTATGGCAAGACATCATTTATACAACAACTGTTTTAGCGGTACTTGGCGGTGTTGTTATGTTTGGTTTTGTGCCAAATGGACCTTATAGAAAATCGGCTGCTAAATTTGATGTTTCAGTGCTATTTAACGTGTTTAAAGTGCGTGAGTTTAGAAAGGCGGCATTTGGATATTTTGGCCACATGTGGGAACTATATACCTTTTGGGCTTTTGTCCCCGTACTTTTAGGTGCTTATGTGGAGTATCACCCAAGTGTAACGTTTAACATTCCATTATTAAGTTTTATAATTATAGCTTCTGGAGGAATTGCTTGCGTAATTTCGGGCTATTTATCTCAAATGTTTGGGATCAAAAAAATAGGCGCGATAGCATTAGCACTTTCGGGTATTTGCTGTTTAGTATCTCCGTTATTTTTTAGTTTAGAATCGGAAATTAGTTTTATAATATTTTTGGGGTTTTGGGGTATGGTTGTCGTTGCCGACTCTCCATTATTTTCAACCTTAGTCGCGCAAAATGTTAGTGCACAACATAAAGGCACGGCATTGACTATTGTTAACTCTATTGGGTTTGCTGTAACCATTGTAAGTATTCAATTGGCTAGCAGTTTAATAGATGTTATGGCTGTGAAATATTTGTTTTTGTTTATTGCTATTGGTCCCGTTTTAGGTCTTGTTGGACTTTTAAAGAGAGCTTAGCTCACAATATTACCATCTACCATAGTTAATTTTCTATCTGCAAGATTAGCAAGTTCTTCATTATGGGTTACAATCACGAAGGTTTGTCCAAATTGATCTCTTAATTTAAAGAATAAACTATGTAAATTCTCAGCAGATTCACTGTCTAAGTTTCCAGAAGGTTCATCTGCAAAAATTAAAGCAGGACTATTAATAAGGGCTCTTGCGACAGCAACACGTTGTTGTTCTCCTCCAGATAGTTCATTTGGCTTGTGGTTATAACGATGTGATAAGCCAAGGAAATCTAGCAACTCCTTAGCGCGTTTTTCTGCATCTTTTTTATTTGTTCCTTTAATAAAAGCTGGTAAACAAACGTTTTCTATGGCTGTAAATTCTGGAAGTAATTGATGAAACTGAAAAATAAACCCAATATGTTCATTTCTAAATTTAGCCAAAGCTTTATCGTTAAGCTCACCAATATTGATGTTGTTTATAATTAATTCAAAATCGGCAACAGGTGATGCCTTATCTAAGGTTCCTAAAATTTGTAAAAGAGTTGTTTTCCCTGCACCCGAAGCACCTACAATAGATACTACTTCGCTAGGTTTAATATGTATGTCAACGCCTTTTAAAACTTGTAAATCGTCGTAGAATTTCTGAATGTTTTTTGCTCTAATCATCTAAATAAAATATAGGCGTGAAATTACTACTTTAAGTTGTGCCGTACAATTTTGAATCAATTTTATTGTATAGTCCATTTTTAGACTTATATTTATTTTCGAAATTAAATTATAGTACAAGATGCCTTACAGAAAGCTAGAAGAATACAATATGCAGGTTACCGACGATGTTAAAAATAGATACCGAAACATCATTGAAGATTTAGGTGAAGATACCGAGCGCGAAGGCTTAGTGAAAACTCCCGAACGTGCAGCAAAAGCCATGCAGTTTTTAACACAGGGTTACGATCAAGATCCTGTAGAAATATTAAAAGGGGCTATGTTTAAGGAGTCTTATAATGAAATGGTTATTGTAAAAGATATCGAGTTGTATTCACTATGCGAGCATCATATTTTACCATTTTTTGGAAAAGCACATATTGCTTATATTCCAAACGGACATATTGTTGGCTTAAGTAAATTACCTAGAATTGTAGATGTTTTTGCCAGAAGATTACAAGTGCAAGAGCGTTTAACAGAACAAATTTTAGACTGTATAAACGATACCCTAAAACCTCAAGGTGTAGCTGTTGTAATAGAAGCATCGCATATGTGTATGATGATGCGCGGTGTACAAAAGCAAAACTCTATAACTACAACATCTGGATTTAGAGGTCAATTTGAGAAAATTGAAACTAGAAACGAATTCTTAAAATTAATAGGGAAGTAGGTATTTAATAATTTTGGTATGTTTCTTGTTTATTATAAAGTATAAATTACTATTAAATGAACAAATACAAAAAACTAGCAATTAGTATTGCCTTTGATGCTTTAGGCTATGTCTCTTTCGTAATTCCAGGTTTTGGAGAATTTACCGATGTGGTATGGGCTCCTGTATCAGCTTGGTTAATGACGAAGTTGTACAAAGGTAAACCAGGTAAAATTGCGGCTGTTATTTCCTTTTTAGAAGAAGCAGCGCCAGGTTTAGATGTTATTCCAACATTTACCCTTATGTGGCTTTATACCTATGTCTATAAGGCAAAAGAAACAATTATTGAGGTTTAGAGAGATATTTCTAAATTGGTTAACCAATTCTGTGAATAATATAGCATTTAGCGCTTTTTGTAAGTGAATTTTAAATAATTAGGCTAAAGAAATAGAAGAATTATAATTCTATTTGATATGTTATTTTTTTTATTGACTTCCCACAAAACATTCGTATTTTTGATTTTCAAATTACAATGATAAATTTCAAAAAGATATTATGAATTCATACGATGTAGCCATTATTGGCTCAGGTCCAGGAGGCTATGTAGCAGCAATTCGCTGTGCACAATTAGGAATGAAAACTGCAATTATTGAAAAATATAGTACCCTTGGTGGTACATGTTTAAATGTAGGTTGTATCCCAAGTAAGGCCCTTTTAGATTCTTCGCACCATTATGATGATGCTGTAAAACATTTTGAAGAGCACGGTATTGAAATTCCTGGTGAAATTAAAGTGAATTTAGAAAAAATGATAAACCGCAAACAAGCTGTTGTAGATCAAACAACAGGCGGAATTGATTTTTTAATGAAGAAGAATAACATTGATGTTTATCAAGGTTTAGGAAGTTTTAAAGATGCTACGCATATCACAATTTCTGGTGAAGAAACTATCGAGATTGAAGCAAAAAACACCATTATTGCTACCGGAAGTAAACCATCTACATTACCATTTATCACTTTAGATAAAGAACGTGTAATTACATCTACAGAGGCTTTAAAATTAAAAGAAATTCCGAAACACCTAATCGTTATTGGTGGTGGAGTTATTGGTTTAGAATTAGGACAAGTTTACAAGCGTCTTGGTGCAGAAGTAACTGTTGTAGAATATATGGACCGTATTATCCCAACAATGGATGCTGGTTTATCTAAAGAATTAAATAAAGTTTTAAAGAAACAAAAATTCAAAATTAATGCATCTCACAAAGTAAAATCTGTGGAACGTGTTGGCGATGAAGTTATCGTTAAAGCAGATAATAAAAAAGGAGAAGAAGTAGAGTTTAGAGGCGATTACTGTTTAGTATCTGTTGGTCGTCACGCTTATACAGATGGTTTAAATGCCGAAGCTGCTGGTGTAAAATTAACAGATCGTGGTTTAGTAGATGTAAACGAGCATTTACAAACTAGCGCATCTAATATTTATGCTATTGGAGATGTTATTAAAGGCGCTATGTTAGCCCACAAAGCTGAAGAAGAAGGTGTTTTTGTAGCAGAGACTATTGCAGGACAAAAACCACATATAGATTATAACTTAATACCAGGTGTTGTTTATACATGGCCAGAAGTTGCTACTGTTGGTAAAACGGAAGAACAATTAAAAGAAGCTGGAATAGAATATAAAACAGGTCAATTTCCAATGCGTGCTTTAGGTAGAAGTAGAGCGAGTATGGATCTAGATGGTTTTGTAAAAGTTTTAGCCGATAAAACTACAGATGAAATTTTAGGAGTACATATGGTTGGCGCTCGTGCTGCCGATATGATTGCTGAAGCTGTTGTTGCTATGGAGTATCGCGCTTCCGCGGAAGATGTATCTCGTATGTCTCACGCACACCCAACATTTACAGAAGCTATCAAAGAAGCGGCTCTAGCTGCAACAGAAGATAGAGCATTACATATATAAATTTCAGTATTTAATTTAATTTAATATTGAATTATTACAAACACTTTAAGGCTGTCTAATTTCGATTAGCAGCCTTTTTTTCATTTCTTCTAAAAAAGAAGAGAAGGAAAGTGTTATTTTCTTAAAATTGTGTTAAATTTACACTAAACAGTTAAAGTTTATTCCTTCAAAAATGAATTTCAAAAAACATTTATTTTATTTTAAACTATAATCGTCTTTAATTTAGATGATTACATTTTTATTTTATGTTTTTAAAAAGAAATATAAAAAAGATTGTGACCTTTTAAATGTATACGTGTCTTAACAATTGTAACCATTAAACTAGCGTAAGCTAAATTTGAAAACCCTACCAAAAATTAATAAAAAATCCGACGAGGATTTGATAAAAGGCATCGTTCATAGCAACGATACGCTGCTTTTTGAAGTTCTATACGACAGGTATGCTACCTTAGTGTATAACAAGTGTATGGGGTTTGCTAAAGATGAAGATGAAGCAAAAGATTTAACACAAGATATATTTCTAAAGTTATTTGTTAAATTAGCAAGCTTTAAAGGAAATTCAAAATTTTCAACATGGTTATATGCATTTACTTATAATCATTGTGTAAATTATGTCACTAGAAATACAGCAAAAAAAATTGAAAAACAATCAGTAGATTACGCTGATGCAGAGAATGTAGAAAGCCTCTATGAAGATGATGAAGATGATAGTAGTTTTCTAAGTATGAAAGTTGATAAATTAAAAATAGCATTAGAATTGATTTCTCCGGAGGAAAAAATGATTTTGCTTTTAAAATATCAAGACTCCTTAACTATAAAAGAAATTGAAGATGCTTTAGGAATAGGAGAAAGTGCAGTAAAAATGCGAATTAAACGTGCTAAAGATAAATTAGTAGACGTTTATAATAATAACCTTGGATAATGGAAAACCCGTTTTTAGACATAAATAAGCCATTAAAGGAAGTTCCACAAGAACTGAAGGCTAAGGTTATGAGCGATATTGCCATAGCTAAGTTAATAATGGAAATAGCCGAATTGTTTTCGTACAATTTATCGAGCGTAATCGAGCTAACCATGAAAAGTAGAAAATAAGTAACCAAAATACTCTAAATAAAATGAACCTTGTCGACAGCTTAAAAGAATCATTAAGTACAATTTGGGAAAGTATAATAAGTGTGTTACCTACCGTTGCAGGAGCAATAGTTGGTATAATCATTGGAATATTAATTATAAAATTAGTAGTTAATATAATAAAGAAGTCATTAAAATTTGTGAAGGCTGATAAGCTGGATGATAAATTAAATGAAATTGACTTATTTGGTGATAAGAAGATACAATTTAATGTTATTGATATTGTAGCGAAGTTTGTTAAATGGATGCTCTACATTATTTTAGTAATGATTGTTACAGATCTATTGAATTTAACAATGATCTCTGATGGTATTAAAAGTGTTATTGGTTATTTACCAAGATTAATTACAGCATTAGCCATATTTGTTATTGGTCTATTGTTTGCGAATTTTGTTAAAAAATCTTTGCAGTCGTTCTTTGAGTCTATGGAATTGTCTGGCGGTAAAATGATAAGTCAGGCTATATTTATGTTACTGCTTATATTTATATCTATTACAGCTTTAAACCAAGCTGGTGTAGATACTGAAATAATAACAAGTAACATTACCATGATTTTGGCAGCATTTTTATTAGCATTTGCTTTAGCTGTTGGATTAGGAGCACAAAAAGTAGTAGGCGATTTGTTTAGAACGTTCTACACAAGAAAAATATACGAAGTTGGACAAATTATTGAGTTCAACGATATAAAAGGAGAAATAGAGTCTATCGATGGTATATCGGTAACCTTAAAAACAATAACAGGAAAAATAGTAATTCCTATTAAAGATATAGTGGAAAGTCAAGTAAGAGTGCAAGATTAACTTTAAGTTAGGGTTAAAATTTGGTTGGTTACTATTTTGTATTACGAACCACTTTCTACTGGTCTCTTCTCATTAATTTGGGAAGAGACTTTTTTTGCTTAAAACTTAAGTGATATAAAAAAGATGTCTTTAGAAGAAAAAGAAGTAATTAAAATACTATTAACAATCGGACATATTAACTCCAACTGCTAAGCCACCTTCACTAGTTTCTTTGTATTTAGAATTCATATCTTTTGCAGTTTCCCACATGGTGTTAACTACTTTGTCTAAAGGTACCTTTACGTTGTTTGGGTCGGTATCTAAAGCTAGTTCTGCAGCATTTATGGCTTTTATTGCACCCATAGCATTACGTTCTATGCATGGTATTTGTACCAAACCACCAATAGGATCGCAGGTTAAACCTAAATGATGTTCCATGGCAATTTCGGCAGCAACTAAAACTTGTTCTGGTGAACCGCCAAGTAATTCTGTTAAAGCTCCTGCAGCCATTGCAGACGATACTCCAATTTCGGCCTGACAACCGCCCATGGCAGCCGATATTGTAGCGCCTTTTTTAAATATACTGCCAATTTCCCCAGCAACTAACAAGAATTTTTTAATATCCTCAAAGTTACCGTCGTGGTTTTCTATTACTAAATAATACATTAATACAGAGGGAATAACACCTGCACTACCATTTGTAGGTGCTGTAACTACACGCCCTAATGCCGCATTAACTTCGTTTACAGCTAATGCAAAACAGCTTACCCATTTTAATATTTGTCTAAATTTAACTTCGGTATTTCTAATGGAGTAAATCCATTCTACAGGATTTGAGTATGGAGATGATCCTTGTAAGCGTTTGTGCATATCGAAAGCTCTACGACGTACGTTTAAACCACCAGGTAAATGCCCTTCGGTATGGCAACCGGTATACATGCACTCTAGCATGGTATCCCAAATGCGTTTTAACTCATAATCTATTTCTTCTTCGGTACGAATAGATTTTTCGTTTTCTAAAACAACTTGAGAAATGGGTTTGTTTAAATCTTTACAGAATTTAAGTAGTTCTGTTCCTTTATCAATAGGATAGGGAAATGAACATTTTATTTCAAAATTCTTTTTAGAATTTTTACGTTCTTCTTTTACAACAAATCCTCCTCCAATGGAGTAGAATGTAGATTTTACTTTTTTACCGTTAATCATGGCGCTAAAAACAATGCCGTTGGAGTGAAAGGGTAAAAACTTTTTATTGAAAACAATATTTGTTCCCGGAGTAAAATCTAATATTTTTTCGTTGTTAAAATGTATTTTTTGAGTTGCTTTTATATCTGCAATAGTGGTTTCAATAGTTTCTATAGGCAACGTTTCGGGGTCGGCTCCAGTTAAACCAAGCATTACTGCATAGTCTGTAGCATGGCCTTTTCCGGTTAGGGATAAAGATCCATATAGATCGACCTGAATAGTTTCAACCTTACTAAAAATGTTGTTCGCTTTTAATTCGCCAATCCAGCGTTCGGCGGCACGCCAAGGACCTAAGGTATGAGAACTTGATGGGCCAATGCCTATTTTTAGCATGTCGAAAACAGAGATACATTCCATAGTTACGAAAACGTTGTATTTGGAGACAAATATATATAATGTTTTAAGAGAAGGTTTAAATAATGTGTCAATATTTTATAAACAAAATGTAAAATCATTGCAAATTGAAATTTATTACGTTGGCTTACTGAAATTGGCAGATATGTGCGCAAGGGATGGAACGGTTTGTTTGAGCTCCCGACCTAAGGAGGAGCGAGTAGTGAGAGCCCGACCCTTTTGGGATGCGCCTAAGGTATTAAATTGACAGTAGGTGAATGACAGGTGACCGGCGTTTTGCTACATATAACTAGGTCTGAAAACTGATAGGGCGACTAAAAATTAAAAATATGACACTGTGTCAGTTATTTTTGGTTGGCATAATGATTG
The DNA here is from genome assembly GCF_038154905.1 of Algibacter sp. TI.3.09. Classification (NCBI taxonomy): domain Bacteria; kingdom Pseudomonadati; phylum Bacteroidota; class Flavobacteriia; order Flavobacteriales; family Flavobacteriaceae; genus Algibacter; species Algibacter sp. TI.3.09. The sequence continues at coordinate 437,394 of NZ_JBAKAN010000001.1, forward strand.
ACTTATACAACTCGAAATTAAAAATGAATTTTCAACACAATAAAAAAATATATTATGAGTAAAATTATTGGAATCGATTTAGGAACAACCAACTCTTGCGTTTCTGTGATGGAAGGTAACGAGCCAGTAGTTATTCCTAATGCAGAAGGAAAAAGAACAACACCATCGGTAATCGCTTTTGTAGAAGGCGGTGAAATTAAAGTTGGTGATCCTGCAAAACGTCAGGCTGTAACTAACCCAACAAAAACTGTTTATTCTATTAAACGTTTTATGGGTAACAAATATTCTGAGTCTAAAAACGAAGCGGAACGTGTTCCTTACAAAGTAGTAAAGGGAGATAACGATACGCCTAGAGTTGATATTGATGGTCGTTTATATACACCACAAGAACTATCGGCTATGATTCTTCAAAAAATGAAGAAAACGGCAGAAGATTATTTAGGTACTACAGTTACTGAAGCAGTAATTACTGTACCTGCTTACTTTAACGATAGTCAACGTCAAGCAACTAAAGAAGCTGGTGAAATCGCTGGTTTAAAAGTTAGACGTATTATTAACGAACCAACCGCAGCTGCTTTAGCTTACGGTATGGACAAAAAAGGAACTGACCAAAAAATAGTAGTATTTGATTTTGGTGGAGGAACGCATGATGTATCTATCCTTGAATTAGGTGATGGTGTATTTGAAGTACTTTCTACAGATGGTGATACGCACTTAGGTGGTGATGATGTTGATGAGAAAATCATCGGTTGGTTAGCAGATGAGTTTAATGCTGAGGAGAACATGGATTTAAGAAAAGATCCAATGTCTTTACAACGTTTAAAAGAAGCTGCTGAAAAAGCTAAGATTGAGTTATCATCTTCTGCACAAACAGAAATTAACTTACCTTATATTACAGCTACAGCTAGTGGACCAAAACACTTAGTACGTACATTAACACGTTCTAAATTTGAGCAATTAATTGACGATTTAGTAAAACGTACTATTGAGCCATGTCAAACAGCTTTAAAAGCAGCAGGTTTATCTAAATCTGATATTGACGAGGTTATTTTAGTAGGTGGTTCTACACGTATTCCTGCAGTACAAGCAGCAGTTGAGAAATTCTTCGGAAAAGCACCAAGTAAAGGTGTAAACCCTGATGAAGTTGTTTCTTTAGGAGCTGGTATCCAAGGTGGTGTATTATCTGGAGATGTTAAAGATGTATTACTTTTAGATGTAACACCTTTATCTTTAGGTATTGAAACTATGGGTAACGTATTTACTAAATTAATTGAAGCAAATACAACTATACCAACTAAAAAATCGCAAGTATTTTCAACAGCGGCGGATAATCAGCCATCTGTAGAAATACATGTATTACAAGGTGAAAGAGCTATGGCTGCCGATAATAATACTATTGGACGTTTTCACTTAGATGATATTCCACCAGCACGTCGTGGTACACCGCAAATTGAGGTTACTTTCGATATCGATGCTAATGGTATCATTAAAGTATCAGCAACGGATAAAGGAACAAATAAAACACAAGATATTCGTATTGAAGCATCTTCTGGTTTAACTGAAGAAGAAATCCAAAAGATGAAAGCTGACGCTGAAGCAAATGCTGAAGCTGATAAAGCTGCAGCTGAAAATGCTCAGAAATTAAATGAAGCTGATTCTATGATTTTTCAAACAGAAAAACAATTAGAAGAGTTTGGTGATAAATTATCGGAAGATAAAAAACAACCAATCGTTGATGGTTTAGAAGAATTGAAAAAAGCTTACGAAACTAAAGATGTTGCTGTTATTACACCAGCTTTAGATAAAATAAACGAAGCTTGGAAAGTAGCAAGTGAAGAAATGTACAAAGCGCAAGCCGATGCAGGTGGAGCACAACCAGGACCAGATGCTGGAGCAGACGCTCAAGCTGAAGGAAGTGATGTTGAAGATGTAGATTTCGAAGAAGTAAAATAAGCAGAAATTATATTTTGCTAAATCGAAATGAATGAATATTGTATTCTGAATTTATTTAGAATTTTTATAAAACATTTCGTAAAAATTAAAAACGTAACCATTAGTTTGGTTGCGTTTTTTTTGTTTCTTAATATTGCCGAATTATTTAATATACAAAAACAGACTATGAAAAAATTAAGTGTTTTATTTATTGCGTTTACAATGGTTTTATCTTCATGCTCAAGTGATGATACAGCGTCTACTTCTGCAGAATTAACAGGAGCGTGGAATGGCCAAGCCATTAGCTACAACGGAACTATAATTACAGAAGTTTTAGGAGAATCTATAGAGTCTACTTATGTAGCGCAAGGTTATGATATCGATTTTACCATGACCTTTACAGAAATGCCTAATAACGTTGTTGGAGAAGGTAATTATAGTTTAGAATTAGTTTCAACTACGCTAGGGCAGAGTCAAACACAAAATTTTGAAGATCTTTCATTTGAAAATAATAGTACTTGGACTAGAGATGGTAACCAATTATTGTTAACAGATGGTACGGAAACTGTTGCTTACCAAATTACAGAGTTAACAGAAAATAAGCTAGTACTTACAGCAGATAGCCTAGAAGCTATACCAAATGCAAGTGCAAGCGGTATCACAGAAATTAAAATAGAAATTATTCTAACAAGATAGAATTATAATACTTTTATATTAAGCGCGATCATTAATTTGGTTGCGCTTTTTTTATTTGTAAATTTACATGATTAAATGACCTAAGATGGAAGGAAAAATAGACTTGTTTTACATTGGAGATATAGTCCATTCTGCTCATACTTACATTAAAGATCAAATCAATTATCCTGAAAAGTTAGTGGTAATAGGCTTGTTGTTAAGATATATGGAAAATGAAGATTCCGGTTTTAAAACAGTTTCATATTTAATTAAAAAAAAGAGATTGAAATATTCAGATTTATTAATGAAAACCGAAAGTGAGTTTGAATTTATTAAATTAATTAAAGATTTTAACGCCAATATGTTAATTAGGCTATCATCAGAAATAATTCAAGGAATTGAATATGATGAACTAGAAAATAAATGCATGGAAATTAATGAAGAATATAAGAAGGTTTCTTGTGAAAATAATAAAAAATAGATAAATGATTTTTTCAAATAAAATAAAATCTAATTATAATCCAAAAAGATTAGCCGTAAAACTAAACGCTAAAGGCGAACAGTTTGTGGTTCAGGGGCATCCATGGGTGTTCTCGGATAATATTACCAAAGTAAATGATAATGCGAAATCGGGAGATTTAGCTATTATTTTCGGTAAAAACAAAAACCGAGTTGTGGGTTTAGGTTTGTATGATGCTAATTCGCCAATTCGAATTAAAATGCTACACAGTAGTACAGAAAAAGCAGAAATTAATGCCGCTTTTTTTAAGCATAAAATTAGTAAAGCTTTTAGTAAACGTCAATCGTTATTAAAAACAAATACAAACAGTTACCGTTTGTTGTTTGGGGAAAACGATGGTTTTCCTGGTTTAATTGCCGATGTTTATGCATCTGTTTTGGTAGTGAAAATATATTCTGAAATTTGGTTACCTTATATAGAAACTATTATTCCGGATTTACAAGAAATCTCAGATTGTAAAACAGTTGTTATTAGGCTAAGTCGAAGTTTAGAAAATTCTAAAAAACATAAATTAGAAAATGGTGATGTGGTTTTTGGAACTTTAAAAGATGAAGTTGTTAGGTTTGTTGAGCACGACGTAAACTTTTCTGCTAACGTTATTAAAGGACACAAAACAGGTTATTTCTTAGACCATCGTGCCAATAGAAAACAAGTAGGTGAGTTGAGTAAAGGCAAAACGGTACTCGATGTTTTTTCTTATGCCGGTGGGTTTTCAGTACATGCACTTTCTAACGGCGCCAAAGAAGTTACTAGTTTAGACATAAGTAAACAAGCTTTAGAAATAGCCCTAGAAAATGGTAAGCTAAACAAATTTAAAGGAAAACACCATACTATAGCTGGCGATGCCTTTTTAGAATTGAAAAAATTAATAAAAGATAAGGTTACTTTTGATGTGGTTGTTATAGATCCGCCAAGTTTTGCAAAACAGGCTTCGGAAATAGAGCTAGCCAAAAAGAAATATGCGCAATTAGCCGAATTAGGAGAAAAACTTACAGCCAAAAATGGTATGCTTGTTTTAGCGTCTTGTTCTTCTCGTGTTCTTGCTCAAGAATTTTACGATATTAATAGCGAGGTGTTAGCATCTATAAAACGTAATTATAAAATACTTTCAAAAACTCAGCATGATACAGATCATCCTGTAGGATTTCCAGAGGGAGCTTATTTAAAAACGGTTTATTATCGATTTATAGATTAGGTGTTGGTGACTGAGGTAATAGAATAAATGTTATGCGTGCATAATATTTTACTATATTTGTATAAATCAATACAGCCAAATGGAAACTAAGCTCACCACACTACTTAATATAAAACACCCAATAATTCAGGCACCAATGTTTTTGGTATCTAATACCGCTATGGTTATCGAAGCCATGAAAAGTGGTATTGCTGGATGTATTCCTGCTTTAAACTACCGAACGCTAGAAGAGCTAAAAATGGCTATTCTGGAGTTGAAAGCAGCAAAAGTAGAAGGTGGATCTTTTGGTTTTAATTTAATAGTGAATAAATCGAACATAAAGTATAAAGAGCAATTACGAGTACTTTGTGAGGAAGGTTGCGATTTTATAATAACATCTTTAGGAAGTCCAGAAGAAACTATAAACCAAGCTCACAAAGTTGGTATTAAAGTATTTTGTGATGTAACAGATTTACATTTTGCTAAAAAAGTAGAAGGGTTAAAAGCAGATGCTGCTATTGCTGTAAATAATGAAGCTGGCGGACACAGAGGTAAATTATCTCCCGAAGCGCTGATAAAAGAATTAAAATCCAATTTAAATATCCCGGTAATATCTGCTGGCGGTGTAGGCTGTAAAGCTGATATAGATAAAATGATAAGTTATGGTGCCGATGGAGTTTCGGTTGGAAGCCCATTTATAGCCTCAGTAGAAGCAGGTGTAACAGAAGAGTACAAACAAGCCTGTGTAGATTATGGAGCGGAAGATATTGTAATGACAGAGCGTATTTCTGGAACACCATGTACCGTAATAAACACACCTTATGTTCAAAAAATTGGAACAAAATCAACTTGGATAGAATCTGTTTTAAATAAAAGTAAAACCTTGAAAAAATGGGTGAAAATGATTCGTTTTTCTATCGGAATGAAAGCAACCGAAAAAGCAGCCACTAAAGCTACTTATAAAACGGTTTGGGTTGCGGGGCCAAGTATATCGCATACCAATGCTATTTTACCGATTAGGGATATTGTGAAAAAGCTCACAAATTAGTTGTGGTATTAAAAGTTGTTATTACAAGATTTTAGCGTTTTCCAATACCAGTTACTAATTGAAAAGTTAATCCCCAGTTTTTGTTAATCAGGTTTCCATAATTGTAAAAATGATTTAACCTTACTCGAGTATGTGGAGAAACTACGTAAGATAAACTGTTTACAAGGTTTCCTTTAGTTTCTCTGTCGCTACTATTATTAGGTAGGTTTAATAATATAGCGTTAGATGTATTAATAACAAAAACACCTTTAATATAAAGCTCTATATTGTTTTGTAGTGCTAAATCTATACTGTTATCCCGGTTTTGGTAAAAATTTGGTCCACCATGCAGTTGCGATTCAAACTTGAGTTTTTCACCTAATTTTTTCACAACGTCTGCACCAATTCTTGTTAAGTAACGTTCGTTAATACCTTCTCCAGTTTTTCCGGTCATGGCAATTAATCCATATTCAAAAGATTTAAATAAAGGTGAGCCTATACGTGCAGTACCTAGCCAAGAGCCATTAAAATTTGGATTAATAAATTCTACAGCACTTCTATTTATTTTTTGAGCGTCCGTAAGGTTTGGTGCATAGCTAACCAATGGATCTCTTAATAATCCTCCAGAATAAAAGCCAGCTTCAAAATCAAGTTTTTCAGAAATTGCTGTTTTAAAAGTAGCTCCTAAATCTTGAGTGAATCCTAAATCGAGACTCAGGCTATTTGCTATAAAAGATGTTACGGGATCTATTTTGGGGTTATGTCCAAATTTTATATTAGAATAGCCTACAAAAAAGCTTGTTCTATCCCATTTTGTTCCAAAAGATAACCCTACATTTTGTAATTTTAATTGATAATTAAGTGAGGTTTTATCATTTAAACTTCCTAAGAAATCTAAAGATATTTGAGATTTAAAACTGGTTAAAGCGACGTTTCTTATATAGCCTTTTTGTTGTAAGCGTTGGTTTTTTGTAAAATATTGATAAACCAATCTATTCTTTGGTCCAGACGTTGATAAGTCAAAATTTGAAGTATCTCCATCCAAATATCCAAAATGGATATTAGCTTGTAAATAATGAAATCGGTGGTCTTGCTTAGAGCGTTTTAAAGAGCTTTGTGCATATGTAGATGAAAGTAAGAAACAAAAAATAAGAGTAAGCGTGTAAATAGATTTTTTCATTATAGTAAAATTTGGACTAGGTGTATACTATTAGTAATTGTAAAGTTGGTTTCTAATACGTACTTTTTCTCTTAATTCTTTAGGTAATTTTACACGACCCATCCATAAAGGCAGAATACGCTCGTAGGATATTAAATAAATATCGAGCACATCTTTTTCTAAAGTAGGGTAGGTTAGGTACACTTTACTCAGTCCTTTTTTAAAATTATCAACCCATTTACCGGTATGCTTATCCGTTAAAAGTAAAGACTGCTCATAAGCCTTTGGCATTAAATCACTATCAAAATTTATTGTAGGTTGCGCAGGGTTATAGCGGCGACCTTTTGGATAAACATTAAATCCATAATGAAGGCCATAAAGTTTTTGTTCCTGTATCATTGCTAAATCTACATTTGTTATGGTAAGCGTAAATGGAGCCCATTTTCCTGTAATTTGTATCTCACTTAAGCATTCGGTATCCTTTATATCAATAGCACTTATAGATATGTTGTCTAGGTGTTTTAACCAATTCATATCAAAGGTTAACGGCGTTTTATTAGAGTAGAAACCTTCATCTCTAAATTGGGCTAATTTTATAGGTTGCTTTTCCGGATCTAAAATACTTTTATACGTTTCCTTAGAAATACTCGCTAAGTTATTATTAAGGAATAAGCCGTATTCAATTTTATAATGTTCTTCCATATCCAATAGTTCAATTGGTCTTTCAGACTTATAGCCTATCTCGAGCATTTCTGTTTTCCATACTTTTTTTATCGGATTTCTTAAAGCATCAAAATCAATAACAATATTTTGCGATTGTTCAGATAGTGTATCATAATTAAAACCCGTTAAATCAACATCTTTTAAATCAATGTTAGGGTTTTTAAGGGCGATTAAATGTTTGTAAAAAGACTTATCGAGTAAAAACCAAGAGTGCGCTAAAATTTTCGATTGGTTAAAATTGATGTTATTATGAAGGCGACTATCGAAATCTGAAAAATCCTCCGTATTCAAGTTAAATTCCCATTTACCTCCAGAAAGGCAACCATTTGTAATACCTGTTCTGTACACTCTATTTAGTGCATTTTTATCTTCTATTGAAGTTGTTTCTGGAGTAATAATACTAAATTCATTAAACTCTTTTCTTAAGCTAACCCCGTATCTATTAAACTCCTCTAAAAGTAATTCAGGATACAAATGTTGGCCGTTAGAATTAAATTTAGGAACAATTCTAAGTAAATCAAAATCAGAAACAATTACTTTATTTCCTTTACCATCCATAAAAGTAAAGTCAACAATAACAGTACCTTCCGGCATGGTGTTATGTAATTTTAGCTCTACAGTATTAAAATGCATAGCCAAACTATCTTTTGCATAAACACGATCTTTTTCCCAAGCATCAAAAGCATAATCCTCACTTGGGCTAATGGCATTTATAGTCATAATACCGTTTGGAGAAGCATCAAAATAAGTTTTTATTGCATTTGGAGCCTCGCTTAAAAGTGTGCCATTATAGTTGGCCCATTTATAAGAATAGCAACCTGTTAGAATAAATATTAATAAAAAGGAAAAAGTTTTAAAAAAGAGAATTCTCGCTTTTTTGTTTCGAGGAGTAAACATACTGCAATTTAATTTTTCGGATCGCAAGTTACGATAAACAAATGAAAACAAAACGGTTATAATTAGTAGTAGGTCGAATAGTATGCTTCTTTTTAATTTTGGCGCAACCCGAAAAGGGTCGGGCTATCCGCTACAAGTCCGCGTAGCAACAATTACCATTGTTACTACTGTGGGCTTTTCACTACTATCCCTTGCGCATAGTTTGCAACTGTGGTTTATAAAGCTATGTTTATTGTTTTTATTAAGTTCTGCTTATGCTTTTCGCTAACACAAAATAGCTACTAATTTAACCTGGCTTATCAAAGCGATTATATACTTTTTGTATTTTTAAACTTCAATCATTTTTTAATTTAAAGAGTTTATTTTGAAATTTACTGTAACTTATAGGTGTTATTAATCGTCATACATTAATAATCATAATAAGTTCAATCAATCAATCAATCAATCAATCAATCAATCAATCAATCAATCAAAAAACATCTTATGAAATCACAATTAAAATTTTTAAGCCTAAAAAAGGTTTTCTTGGTATTAGCGGTATTGTTAGTTTGTCATGTTACGTTTGCACAAACCAAAGCAGATAAAATAGACCAACTTATAAGTAAATATGTAGAGTACGGTAAGTTTAATGGTTCTGTTTTAGTGGCAAATAAAGGAGAGGTTATTTTTAAAAAGGGTTACGGAATGGCAAATATGGAATGGGATATGCCAAATGCATCCAATACAAAACACCGTCTAGGTTCCATAACTAAGCAGTTTACAGCAATGCTTATTTTACAATTGGCTCAAGATGGAAAGCTAGATTTACAAGCCCCAATAACCTCTTATCTTCCAGATTATCCTAAAGAAGCGGGAAACATAATCACGATACATCATTTATTAACGCATACGTCGGGTATTCCAAATTACACCTCTTTTCCAGGGTTTATGGAAGATGAAAGTCGAAACCCATACACTCCAGAAGCGTTTATTGAAAAATTCCAAGATAAAAATTTAGACTTTAAACCGGGAGAACGTTTCAATTATAGTAATTCTGGATATTTTTTATTGGGTGTTATTGCTGAAAAATTAACAGATAAAAGCTATGGGGTTTTATTAAGCGAAAAGATTTTTAAACCATTAGATATGCATGCTACAGGTTTTGATAACCACAGCGATATTTTAAAAAATAGAGCAACAGGTTACGAGAAAAATGCAGGTAGTTATAAAAACTCGAAGTATTTAGATATGTCTATTCCTTATGCGGCAGGTTCGATGTATTCAACAGCCGAAGATTTATATTTATGGGATCAAGCACTTTACACAAATAAACTGCTATCCAAAAAATATATGGAACTCTATTTTAAACCTCAAATTTCAGCTTGGGGCAACAGTCATTACGCTTACGGTTGGGGTGTTGGTTACAGTAAAATTGGTACTTCTACAGATAGTATTTATGCTATTCAGCATGGAGGAGGAATTAACGGATTTAATACCAATATACTTAGAACACCTTCAGATAAATCATTAATAGTTCTTTTAAATAATACAGGAGGCGCTCCACTTAGTAACATAACAAATGCTATTTTGGGTATTATAAATAACAAAACGTATAGCATGCCTAAAAAATCGGTAGCAGATGCTATGCTAACCGTTATAGAAGCAAAAGGTATCGATGCGGGAATTACTCATTACAATGAAATTAAAGACTCCGAACTTTATAATTTAGAAGAAAGTGACTTAAATGCTATGGGATACCAACTGATGGGGTCTAACAATATAGAAGCCTCGGTTAAAGTATTTGAGTTAATTGTTAATGAATTTCCAAAATCGTCGAATGCTTATGATAGTTATGCTGAAGCTTTAATGACTTCCGGTAAAAAAGACTTAGCTATTATAAATTATAAAAAATCGGTCACGTTAAATCCAGCTAATCAAAACGGCATAGATTTTTTAAAAAAATTAGGAGAAGATGTAAGCGATTTGTTAAAAAATGTTGAAGTGCCAGAAGCTATTTTAGAAACCTACATTGGTAATTATCAACTTATGCCTGGGTTTATTCTTGCTGTTAATCGAGAAGGCAGTCAACTTAAAACTCAAGCAACAGGACAACCCGTGTTTGATGTGTTTCCTAAATCTGAAAACGTATTTTATTTAAAAGTAGTTACCGCACAGCTAACTTTTAATAAAGGTAATTCTGGAAACATAGAAAGTGTAACGCTATTGCAAGGTGGACGAGAAATTACAGGTAAACGCATAAACTAATAATATACTCTTTATTAAAAATTAAAAACACCTTTCATGATGTCATGAAAGGTGTTTTTCTTTAATTAAAGTTTCAAAGAAAGGTTGTGTTAAAATCGTTTTAATGTTTTTAACAGTTCTCTTTTTAAGTATAACTTTACGGTATGCAAAAAAGAGAATTAGGAATACACGGATTTAGAGTTAGTGAAGTTGGTTTAGGCTGTTGGCAATTAGGAGCAGATTGGGGAGAAGGACTATCTCAAGAAGCTGGCTTCGAGATTTTAAATGAAGCCGTAAAAAGCGGCATCACCTTTTTTGATACCGCAGATGTTTATGGTAACGGAAAAAGTGAAACCTTAATTGGCGAATTTCTAAAAACCACCCAAACACCAATACGTGTAGCAACTAAATTTGGTCGCGCAGACAATGCATACCCAAATAAATATACCAAAGCCATTTTACGCCAAAGTGTAGAAGCTTCTATAGCACGTTTAGGTGTCGAATCTTTAGATTTACTACAACTCCATTGCATCCCAATTCAATATTTAAAAGACGGTGATGTTTTTGATTGGTTACGCGAATTAAAAGCAGAAGGACTTATAAAACATTTTGGTGCTAGCGTAGAAACCGTGGAAGAAGGTTTAATTTGCCTTAAGCAAGAAGGCTTACTTTCACTACAAGTAATATTCAATATATTCAGACAAAAACTGGTTACAGATTTGTTGCCACAAGCTCAGGTTAAAGGTGTTGGTATTATTGTACGTTTACCTTTGGCAAGCGGATTATTATCGGGTAAATTCACAAAAGACACGGTTTTTCCAGAAAACGACCATCGTAATTACAATAAAAACGGAGAAGCCTTTAACGTGGGCGAAACCTTTGCAGGTCTGCCATTTCAAAAAGGTATAGAATTTGTAGAAACTATAAAAAAAGATATTCTACCAAGCCACCTATCCATGGTGCAATTGGCCTTGCGTTGGTTGCTCGATCATGAGGCGGTGAGTACTATTATTCCGGGCGCAAGCTCGCCAAAACATGTTATTTCTAATGCGGAAGCTTCAACTTTAGAAGCATTGTCACAAGAGGTTCAGGAGGCGTTAATCGATTTATACAATACACAAATTCATCAAGAAATTCGTGGTGGATATTAGTAATAATTATACCTGATATACATTTTTTGTAACTCAGCTATAGTAATTTATTCTGTATATATAAATTATTTTGGCGCAACCCGAAATGGGTCGGGCTTTTCGTTGCAATTCCTCGCACTTCCTTCGTTAGGCTGTGGGCTTTACTCTGCAATCCCTTGCGCATAGTTTGCAGCGATAGTTCGTAAAGCAGTGTTTATTGTCTCGTTTTGTTACTTATACAGTGTATTCAGTTATCTAAGTGTGTATTGAATATTGCAAACTGAAAACAACCGATTTTTCCAGCAGAGTAAGCACTAAATACTGAGACTGAAAACTGCCTACTTAAAAAACGGTTCACTTCCCCGCGTTAGGGATAGAACGGCATGTTTGAAATCCTTTTTGTTTTCCTTAAAAAAACAAAAAGATTGAGTAGTGATAGCCCGACCCTTTTCGGGTAACGCCCTAAAAATAAATCTAAATTTTCTCGGCTAAATATTTTCCGATTTCCGAAGTTTTAGTTTTTATAATTTCTTCGGGAGTTCCTACAGCAACAAGGTTTCCACCGGTTTCACCACCTTTAGGTCCTAAATCGATAATAAAATCGGCACATTTAATAAGCTCTATATTATGTTCTACAACAATAATAGAATGTCCGTTTTCTATTAAAGCATTAAAAGATTTTAATAGTTTTTGAATATCGTGAAAATGCAGTCCCGTTGTAGGTTCATCGAAAATAAAGAGTGCCTTTTCCTTTTTGTTGCCTTTACCCAAAAATGACGCTAGTTTAATACGCTGGGCCTCGCCACCAGAAAGGGTAGAGGAGCTTTGCCCAAGGGTTACATAGCCCAAACCTACATCTTGCAGCGGTTGGAGTTTGTTCTTGATTTTAGCCTGATCGTTGGCCTCGAAAAAAGCCACGGCATCGTCTATAGTTAGGTTTAAAATATCGTCTATATTTTTATCTGCAAAGGTAACTTCGAGTACTTCTTTTTTAAAACGCTTGCCTTTACAGGTTTCACACTCTAGGTGCACATCGGCCATAAATTGCATTTCTATAGTCACTTCGCCTTCACCTTTACAGGTTTCGCAACGTCCTCCATCTACATTAAATGAAAAGTGTTTGGCTTGATAGTTTCTAATGATACTTAATTTTTGCTTCGAAAATAAGGCACGAATATCATCGTAAGCTTTTATATAAGTAACCGGATTGGATCGAGATGAGCGTCCAATAGGGTTTTGATCTACAAATTCAATTTGTTTTATGTTTGTAAAATTGCCTTCTAAACTAGAAAATTGTCCGGGCTTGTCTCCAAAATCGGTTAACTTTTTCTGTAAAGCTGGGTGTAATATTTTTTTAACGAGCGTACTTTTTCCGCTACCGGAAACACCTGTAACTACAGTTAACATGCCTAATGGAAAGCGAACATCTATGTTTTTAAGATTGTTTTCTCGTGCTCCTTTTATATCGACGTAGTATTTAGATTGACGACGTTTTTTAGGAACTTCAATTTTTAAAGTCTCGTTTAAGTATTGTGCTGTTAACGAGTCGGAAGCCAAAATAGCATCGTAATCACCTTGCGCAACAACGTGTCCGCCAAAGGTTCCTGCCTCTGGTCCAATATCGATAATGCTATCGGCAGCTTTCATGATATCTTCGTCGTGCTCTACAACAATTACGGTATTACCTAAATCGCGTAGGGACTTTAAAACCATTATTAAACGTTCGGTATCTTTTGGGTGTAAACCTATGCTAGGCTCATCTAAAATATACATAGAGCCCACTAAGCTGCTACCTAAAGAGGTTGCTAAATTTATACGCTGACTTTCCCCGCCGGAAAGTGTATTGGATTTTCTATTTATGGTTAAGTAATCGAGACCAACGTTGGCTAAAAACTCTAAACGGTTATTAATTTCTTTTAATAAGCGTTTAGCAATAGTGGTGTCGTGCTCGTTTAATTCTAGGTTATTGAAAAACTCGGCTAATTGATCTAAGGGTTTCTCTACTAAATCGGAAATGCTAGCGCTGCCTACTTTTACATAGTTAGCTTCTACGCGTAAACGTTTGCCATTACAGGTTTTACATTTGGTTTTTCCGCGGTAACGGGATAACATCACGCGGTTTTGAATTTTATATGCTTTAGATTCTAACTCTGCAAAAAAGCTGTTTAAACCTTCGAAATGTTTATTACCATCCCAAATGAGTTGTTGCTGTTTTTTGGTAAGTTCGAAATAAGGTTTATGTATTGGGAAATCAAATTTATGCGAGTTGTTTACTAATTGATCTTTATACCAACTCATAGACTCACCACGCCAAGGGAAAATGGCGCTTTCGTAAACCGATAAAGCGGTGTTTGGGATAACTAAATCTTCGTCAATACCAACAATATCTCCATAACCTTCGCATGTTGGACAGGCGCCGTAAGGATTGTTAAAACTGAATAAATGCACATTAGGCTCTAAGAAGTTTAAGCCATCCAACTCAAATTTATTGCTAAACGTACGTTGTTTATTATCCTTTAAAGTTTCGATGGTACATTCGCCTTTACCTTCAAAAAATGCAGTTTGTATGGCATCGGCTAGGCGGTTGTAAAAATCTTCTTCGTGTTTTGTAATAATACGATCTACAACTAATAAAATTTTGTCTTTTTTACCAATTTTTGTAGCGTCGTCTATTCTAACAACGTCTTCATTAATTTTTATTCTAGCGTAACCTTGCTGATTTAAGGCCTTTAATTTATCTTCTATAGTTCGTCCTTCTTCTAAATGAATAGGAGCGAGGAGTAGCATTTTTTCGCGTTCAGGAAATGTTTTTAAGTAATTTAAAACATCGGTAACCGTATCTTTTTTAACTTCATCTCCAGAAACTGGTGATATTGTTTTACCTATTCTAGCAAATAACAACTTGAGATAATCGTAAATTTCGGTTGTAGTACCTACTGTAGATCTTGGGTTGGTAGAGTTTACCTTTTGCTCGATGGCTATGGCTGGCGCAATACCTTTTATATAGTCGACTTTTGGTTTGTTTAGACGCCCTAAAAACTGGCGCGCATAACTAGATAAACTTTCTACATAGCGACGTTGCCCTTCCGCGTAAAGCGTATCGAAGGCTAAACTCGATTTTCCAGAGCCCGAAAGACCCGTAATAACCACCAATTTGTTTCTTGGTATAACAACATCTATATTTTTAAGGTTGTGTAATTTGGCACCTTTTATAATGATGTTTTGTTTTGGATCAACTTCGGAAAGATTAGTAGTCATAGGCTTTTGTATGCAAATTTCACAAAGATAATATAACTCTGTGAGCATAAAAAATAGAATGACTAGTAAAGAAATGTTAAAAAAAAATAATTAATTTTTGTTTTTTAGGAACGATTCTTGTTATCTTTGAATCAGCTAATTAATTATAAATCAACACCTGCCTATCGCATAACATTACTTTAAAAATTTTAATTTTTGAGAAAACCCAGTTTTTCTTTACCATAAAGTAATGATTATGAAACACGAACCTACTACAGATGCTATTTTAGTTAGTAACTACATTAAAGGCGATGAATGTGCTTTAGAAGTACTTATAAAAAGGCACAAGCAAAGAATTTACAGTTTTATTTATTCGAAAGTATATGATGGCGATGTCGCCGACGATATTTTTCAGGATACTTTTATTAAGGTTATTAAAACCTTAAAACGAGGTGCATACAATGAAGAAGGCAAATTTTTACCTTGGGTAATGCGTATTGCGCATAACTTGGTAATCGACTTTTTTAGAAAGAACAGCCGTATGCCTAAATTTGATAACACAGGTGAATTTAGTATTTTTTCGGTGCTTAGTGATAGCAGTTTAAATGCTGAAAAAGCAATTATTAAGGAACAGGTTGAAAACGATGTGCGCCGTTTGGTGGATGAACTTCCGGAAGATCAACGTGATGTACTGTTAATGCGTATTTATAATGATATGAGTTTTAAAGAAATATCTGAAAGAACAGGAGTTAGCATCAATACTGCTTTAGGAAGAATGCGCTATGCTTTAATAAACCTGCGTAAAATAATTGAGAAGCATAATATTGTTTTAACCGATTAGTTTTACGAAATACAATAAAGTGAATTTTGCTGCGTTTACTATTTAAATTAACTTTAATTTGAAAGAAATGGAAAAAATTTACTCTAAGAAATCTATTGGAAACCCAGAAAAACTTGAGCCCAAGGAGGAGACTATTAATTTTCTTCTCAACTATTCCAAAGCGCTTAAAGTTGTGAAATATAACAATCTGGAGTTTGAAACGCTCTTAAATTAAAAAACATAAAAAAACGTCTGAAATTATATTTCAGACGTTTTTTTATTTATAATATATTTAAATTGTAGAATTCTTAAATTCCATAACGTTAAGGTTTGTAGAGCCGTAATGTTTTCATTTTTAGAACCAACTACGAGCTCGTCTTTAAATGATTTGATGAATTTAGTCCATAAGTTTCCTTTGGAGTCGTTTAGCAAAAAGTAAAAACCACTATCACCAATTTTCTTTCCTGAAGATGTTAAAATGAGTTCGCCGTTTTCTCCAACACTCGGACTTAAAATGACTGTAGCGTTCCCGTTTGGTAAAGGAAATATAGCTTTAATACACGTTTGTCCCGATGGTATTACGCAGGTTTCATAAACACCTGAATACACTACTTCTCCTGATGTTTTAAAAGTTCTAAGCCATATAGTGCGTTTAACTTTTTTTGTTTTAGGATCTAACAAATGAATGATATCACTTTTTAATGATTTTGAATCCTCGATATTCTCTATAGGAACGTTTAATTGTTCAATACGATTACTAAATAATAATCTCAATAAGATACCGAATACTTTAAAAAAAGGATTCCACTTTACTTTTAAATCGAAATCGTAATTACTTGTGTTTTCGTAGAAATCAATGACGTTTTTAGATAATTTATGTTGTGCTTCACTAGATAAATTTAGCTGATTTATAGATGATAATATTCCTTTATCATTTTCTTTTTCATCTATTGTTAGTTGCTCGTTTTTAGCTAGTTGCTTAATAAATTTTACACCAATACCTTTTGTAGTTCCAAAAGGACCTAAAAGCCATTCATATTGATTCTTGGTGATTTTTTCTCCAAATAATATCACCCATTGTTGGGTAATTAAATCTTGAAGGTTTTGTTTTAAAATTGCAATTCCCATTTAATTCTTTTTAAGATTAGGAATATAATTCTCTTTGTTTTTCCATGAGCCAAATTCAGAAATAGGTTTAAAACGTAAAGTTGTAAATTCAAAATGAAAATCTTTTCGTTCCCGCTCTTTCATGGCGTCTGAATGTCTTTTTGGCTTAGGCATAGCACTATGACCGTGAACCATATTGGTCATTTCCTCTTCTGTTTTCCAAATAGAAAAGGTAGAAACTATATTAGGAAACCTTACTGAGGCTAATGAAAGAAAAGTACCTTCGTGGTCACGAACTAATTTTTCAACAGGTCTTCCCCAATGCAAAAACCTTGGAATTGCTAAAGGTTTCATTCTTGCAATTGTAACAGCAACAACTGGAGATAGCTCGCTTTCTAATGTTGCTTTCTGTTCAGGGATTTTGAATCGGCTTATTTTCCCCCATTCTCTCATAAATTCTAAGCGTATGTGCCAACCTTTATTCAAGAGTTTACCAAGTTTTTCTTTTTTCAAGTAGTTTTCAAGAGCTTCTTCGTTTTCCCATTGAGCAAAAATTGCGACTTGTTTTATAAGAAATCTAGAAGAAGAAATAATTGGAGAACCTAGCGTCATTGCTGTCATGTATTCAGAATGAATTAGGCCTTTAGTGTTTTTTTTAACGGGGTTCGAGAACAAGCCTTTTATCGCCAATGTAAATGGAATTCTAACAAGGTGATAAGAGAATATGCTCATATATTTTATTGAATAGTTTTGAGTTTTGTTATGTGTTTTAAATTACACACAACATATGCATAGCTATTAAAACAATGTATTTTTTATTCTTCCTCAGGAAATGTAATATGTTGATAAGCTCCAATATCTGCAGAAGTGGTTCTGTTTACACCTAAAATATCTGTAGGTACTTGTACAGCAAAAGTTGAATTTGCTTGATTTATAGCTTCAGAATCGGCTCCAATTATAAATTCATTTAAATCGGTATCTTTAAAATCGGGTGTTTTATTAAAGATGTTATTTTCAAAGTGATTAGTATCCGTTAGATTGTATACTTCATCTGAGAAGAAATTACTATCATCTTGAAAACGTAATAAACAATTGGTGAATTTAAAGTTGAATGCAACGGTTTCGTCTTCTATTTGTTCTAATAAAAATTCAGGATTATCATTTCCGTAAATAATGCAGTTATTAAAATTTGCTTCACCTAAATCGGCTAGGGTAGCGTTATTATCTTCATCTAAAACAAAATTGTTTAACAATACAGAAGGTAATTGTCTAAAACCATTATCCCAATAGTTTACAATGGTAGCATGTGTAAAATTGTATCTGCCACCAATAGTTCCGGCAAAAGAAGATTGTCCGGCATTATTAATTACAACATTTTCTCCTGCAATAGAGGTGTTTCTACCCATAATACCAAAACTACCTGAATTATAAATTTGAGAATTTGATATATTCAATTTGTGGTTTGTAGCGTTTGGGTCTCCATCGCATAAAATACCAACGTTGGCATTTTTAATAGTGGCGTAATTGATAATATTGTCTATACTACCATCAAAAAGCCAAATGGTTCCCCATTGTCCTGGGGTTTCAGAAAAGCTTGGTTCTAATCGGTCGCCTTCAAAAATAACTTGATTTTCTAATGTTTCTGGATCGTTACTTAATGCACCATTCACTTTTAAAGAAGCTCCGTTAGTAACTAATAGTCCAGATTCCGAATGAAAATAAATACGCGCACCGGCATCTATAGTTAAGGTTTCATTGTTTGGTACGGCAGCAAAACCATAAATTACGTAAGGTTTTTCGTTTGTGAAGTTAAGTTCGTTTGGTAATAATTCTCGACCATGTAAATCGGTTTCTATAGTTTCTCCATCAACGTTAAGAGTTAATGTTTCAATTACTTTTGTGGTATTATCACGATTAGGATATATAAAAATGGCATCTTGAATAAGGGTAACCAATTCTACTTTTTGTTGTTTTGTTCCGCTATCAAATTCTATAGCATCGGTATATAAAAATTGACCTGATGTTGCAGCTTCATTTTCAATATCAACGGTAGTTTCTATAAAAATGTAAAGACTGTCTTTTGCTAGTAGCTCAACGTTTTCGAAAGATTTACCTGCAATACCATCTACGCTTAAGCGGTAATTAGAAGTTTCACCTAAAGTTAATTTTACCGAAGGAATAGATATATCACTATCACTTTTATTATAAACTTTTAAATTATATGTACTAGAACCAATTTTTGAAAAAACAGTATCTAAGTATACCGTATCTCTCGAAAATGTTAGATTCCCTGTGCTTGGAGAAAACTCAAAATCTTTACGACAAGAGCTCCAAAGCATTAAAAAACCTATGGTGAATATAAAGTAAAAGGAACGTTTCATTCTAGTGGTATTAAACGTGTTAAAAATATACTAGTTGTCTTTTTTGTAAAGCGGAATGCGGTAAGATAATGTATAGCCAAAACCAACGCCAATACTATTGCTATCGTATGTTTTGTTGAAACCAGGAATGTAAACATTTTGGAAATTGTCTGGTTCGGTTTCGGTTACTAAAAATTTAAGTTGCACGTTTACGCCAGCAAATAGGTTGTTGAATAATTCAATCTTCATGCCTAAAATAACTTCTGCCCAAACCGCTGTTAAATCGTTAAACTCCTGTAAATCGCTAGATGAATATTGTGGCAACCAATATTGGTTGGTGTTATATATGGTGTAGCTATTAAGTTCTTGACTAAAGGAACTAAAACCTAAACGGAACCCCGTGTAAACCATGTTTTCCATATTTAGCCAGTTATCATACATATTGTAATCAAAACCTGCTTTAATGTAGCTTCCTTTAGAGGTAATATCTAAATAATCTGTTATTGTGTTTTTGTTATCAAATCCAATTTCAGCTGCAGCGTAAAGATCTTTTTTAAGTCTATAATCGGCTACTATTTCAAAACCGCTATAGTTATCTTCAGCAAAAGAACGTGCTAGTTTACTAATATCTCCACCTATACGAATACCGTATTTTTGTTTGATTTTAGTAGAGTCGGTAACTGTTTCCGGGATACTATCGTTTTGTGCATTTACAGACACACAAAATATTAATAGCAGCACGCTATTAATGAAATAAGTTAAAGTGTGTTTCTGTTTCATCTTCTACAGATTGATTTGAATTTAGGGGTTGTATGGATTCTATCCAATTATCTTCATCACTTTCTATTTGTACCGTTACGTTTTCATAAATAGTTTTGTAACCACAAGCTCGCGATACAAAAACTTCTGTGCGACTATAGTTTATGGTAATAATATCTATGTTTGATTCATCGGAAAGAAAATCGTCTGTATCATCATCTGGCGTATCATTATCGTCTAGAACGTAATTGTTAATAAGCGCATATTGTGTTGTGTTATCGGTAGTAATTAAAGGGAGTACCAATTGGCTACTTGTTACTATTTCATAACCTGGTAAAGCGCCATCATTATCAACACCAATTACTACTAATTTAAAAACATTTTTACTGCTATCCTCGTCGGTGTAATCTAAAAGATCGATAATTAAATTAGGTGTTGTAGGGGTAATAGCCGGACAAATATCATCACGTTCACAACTTATAGTTATCCCCACAATTAATAACATTATGGGGATAAAAAGAATTTTAAAATATTTCATACTTTATTACAATGTATTCCTAATTAAAAGAAAAACGAACGCTTAAATTCTAAATTAATGAATTATCGTCTTTCTAAAAGCACTACGTTTTCCACGTGAAATGTTTGTGGAAACATATCTACAGCTTGTGTTTTAACTACTTTATATTGCTCGTCCATTAAGGCTAAATCTCTAGCCTGTGTAGCACTGTTACAGCTTACATACACTACTTTTGCCGGAGCAATATTTAATATTTGTTGTACCACATCTTTATGCATACCATCACGCGGTGGATCGGTAATTATAATATCTGGAGTACCGTTGGCTTCTATAAAATCGGCATTAAAAACATTCTTCATGTCTCCTACAAAGAATTCAACGTTGTTTATGTTATTAAATTGTGCATTTTCTTTTGCTGCCGTAATTGCATCTGGCACAGCTTCTACACCAACCACTTTTTTAGCTTGCTTAGCAACAAACTGTGCAATGGTTCCTGTTCCTGTATATAAATCGTAAACAAGCTCATTACCAGTTAGTCCTGCAAAATCTCTAGTGATTTTATAAAGCTCGTAAGCTTGCTCGGAGTTGGTTTGATAAAATGATTTAGCATTAATTTTGAATTTTAAGCCTTCCATTTCTTCAAAGATATGATCGTTGCCTTTGTAGCAAATCACTTCCTGATCGTAAATAGTATCATTTGCCTTACCGTTAATAACATATTGTAAAGATGTAATTTCCGGGAACGTTTCACCTAAATAATCTAGTATTAGCTCACGTTTCTCTTTATCCTCTTTAAAGAACTGAATCATAACCATAATATCACCAGTACTAGATGTTCTAATCATCATGGTACGTAATAATCCGGTTTGGTTTCTTGTATTAAAGAACTCTAAATCATTTTCAAGCGCGAATGCTTTAACGGCATTTCTAATAGCGTTAGAAGGATCGGCTTGTAGGTGACATTTTTTTACATCTAAAATTTTGTCCCACATACCAGGAATATGAAATCCTAAAGCATTTCGGTCTCCTAAATCTTCATCCGACTGCACTTCTTCTAGTGTTAACCAACGGCTATCACTAAATGAGAATTCCATTTTATTTCTATAGAAATACTGGTTTTCAGCACCAAAAATAGGAGTAACTTCTGGTAATTCTATATGCCCAATACGGGTTAAATTATTTGTAACTTCTTTTTGTTTGTAAAACAGCTGATGCTCGTAAGCCATATCTTGCCATTTACAACCACCACAAGTGCCAAAATGCTCGCAAGCAGGCGTGGTTCTTTTATCCGATAGTTTATGAAATACCGTAGCTTTACCTTCATAATACGCTTTACGCTTTTTAAAGGTTTGCACATCTACCACATCACCAGGTACAGCATTAGGTAAAAAAATAACTTTTCCGTCGGGTGCTTTGGCTATGGTTTTTCCTTTAGCTCCGGCATCAATTACTTCGACGTTTTCAAAAACTTGTTTTCTTGTTTTTCTTCTAGACATGCTGCAAAAATACTAATAGCCAGAAATAAATTTCATATTATTTTCAATTACTTTAATGGAATTTTAATTTCAATTAAAATATAGTCTCTTTTTTAGGTGAAGAAGGCGAGGAGAAGCATTAATAATCTCTAATTTTTTAGTTTGAAATAAGAAAATATTCTATATAAAAAAAAGCTGCTCGGTAAATTACTGAACAGCTTTTAATTTTTTTGAGGGAGATAAACTATTTTTTATTGAATTTGTTAAGTATTTTATCCATTTGTTTTCCTGCAGCTTCACGTCCACCAAGCCCGAAAGATAGTATGATAGTTAGTGCCACTGTACCTAAAGAAATACCGAAGGCCAGATTGATAATTTCATCAGCAAGCCCCATGGTTCTTAATCCGATGGCTAAGAAAATGGCAATAATTGCAATTCTAATGATAGATGCAACAAAAGCATTATCATCATTTTTTGCAAAGTTATTGGCAGCAACAGAAGCTATCCAGTTTCCAATAGCTAAAATAATAAGTCCGAAAATTATTTTACCAGAATAGTTTGTAATGGTATATAAAATATCGGTTAAATAGCCGAATTCTAATTTGTCTACAGCGGTTGTAAGTCCAAATAAAATAATAAAGTAATACACTAAGTTCCCAATAATGGCTACTAGGTTAGTGTTTCCTGTAACGGCACCTAAACCAGCTTTGTTGAAAAAGTTGTTCAAATTCATACTGTTAAGTAGGTCTTTTATAAGTTCACTTAAAAAACGACCACCAACTACAAATAAGATAATAATAATTGCAGCTAAAATTACTTTTGGAATAGCACTAAAGAAATCCTTTAACATCGTTGTTGCAGGTTCCGAGATGGCATCCATATTAAGGATGTTAAATGCTGATATTAATAAAGGAATAAAAATAAAGATGAACACAATTTTTTTAATCACATTAACAATATCAATGTTTTCTGGTAATTTTAATTTTGGAGTTAGTTTTTGAATAGAATCTCCAGAAAGTTCAACTAATTCAGATACTATAGTTGCTAGCATATAGCCAATATAGCAAACTAAACCAGCACCAATAATATTTGGAATAAACCCAGTAAATTCGTCTAGCATATTTTTTAAAGGATCGAGTACACTACTCATTCCTAATTTTTCTAAAGCTAAAGTGAAAACAAAAATCATTACTAAAAAGTAAACCAGTTTGCTTATAAAACCTGAAATTCCAATTTTGGAATTTTTCATTTTGTTGTCGATTCCAGTTTTGTTGAGTAATTTAAAAACAACTCGTTTTAGCAATCCGGCAATAAACCAACCTATAATGATGATAATTAAAGCGCTTAAGGCACTTGATAAATTTCCACCGATAGATTGTGAAAGTTGTTCTAATACATTTGTTAAATAGTCCATGATTTTTTGTTATTGATTAAGTAATAGTTACTACTTGGACACATTAAATATCAAAAAGACACATTTTAATTGAATATTTCATAAATTTGGCATTCCTAGGGATGATTTCTCTCCCACGCTGAATTTTCGAAACTTCGAAAGGATAAAGGTAGAGAAGGAATGGTTATTTTATAATATCCATTTTTTTGGATATAAACGTTTAAATTTTTTTTAAAATGGCTGTTTTAGACCAATTAACTTCGCAACAAGCGATAGATTTAGAAAACAAGTATGGTGCACACAATTACCATCCACTACCCGTAGTATTGAGTAGAGGAGAAGGTGTGTATGTATGGGATGTAGAGGGTAAGAAATATTACGATTTCTTGTCGGCTTACTCAGCAGTAAACCAAGGGCATTGTCATCCAAAAATTGTTGGAGCCATGACAGAGCAAGCGCAAACATTAACCTTAACCTCTAGAGCATTTTATAATGATGTGCTTGGTAAGTTTGAAAAATACGCTACAGAAACTTTTAATTACGATAAGTTATTACCAATGAATACGGGTGCAGAAGCTGTAGAAACAGCTTTGAAACTATGTAGAAAGTGGGCTTACGAAGTAAAAGGTATTGATGAGAATGAAGCTGAAATTGTAGTTTGTGAAAATAATTTTCATGGACGTACCACAACCATTATTTCTTTTAGTAACGATCCTGTAGCTAGAAAGAACTTTGGCCCTTATACGAAAGGATTCATTAAAATTGAATACGATAATCTAAATGCACTAGAAGATGTTTTAGTGAATAATAAAAACGTTGCTGGTTTTCTTGTAGAACCTATTCAAGGTGAAGCTGGAGTTTACGTGCCAAGCGAAGGTTATTTAGCTTCGGCAAAAGCACTTTGCGAAAAGCACAATGTTTTATTTATTGCAGATGAAGTACAAACCGGTATTGCAAGAACAGGACGTTTATTAGCCACTTGTGGAAACTGTAGTTGTGCAGATAAACATTGTTCTGGAACACCTGAAGTAAAAGCTGATATTTTAATATTAGGAAAAGCCTTATCTGGAGGTGCATATCCTGTATCTGCGGTTTTAGCTAATAACGAAATTATGAATGTTATAAAGCCAGGAAATCACGGTAGTACTTTTGGAGGAAATCCAATTGCAGCAGCCGTTGGTATCGCAGCTTTAGATGTTATTAAAGATGAAGAATTAGCTAATAATGCTTTTGAGTTAGGTGAATTATTTAGATCGGAATTGTCTAAATTTATTGAAACAAGTTCTATAGTAAATGGTGTTAGAGGAAAAGGTCTTCTAAATGCTATTTTAATAAACGATACAGAAGAAAGTGATACAGCTTGGAATATATGTATGGCTTTGCGTGATAATGGTTTATTAGCAAAACCAACACATGGTAATATTATTCGTTTTGCGCCACCTTTAGTGATGACGAAAGAACAATTATTAGACTGTGTTTCCATAATAACAAAAACACTAACTCAATTTGAAAAATAATTGTTTTAGTTGAAAATGATATAAAAAAAAGCGACCGATTGGTCGCTTTTTTTATGCTTAATAAATTAGCAATGAATTATTGTTGACTTTCATATTGCTCCATAGTCTCTTGAAATTGCATCATAACTTGATCCCAACCAACCGTAGCAATTTGGTAAATAGTAGATATTAGGTATAGTACGTTTATTATAAGTATCACCAAGGCTACTATTTTTGCAGTATTCATCGCTTTTACGCTTGCAGGATCGTACTGTTCTGGGTTTGCTTTTGCTGCGTTTATTTTACTATTTGCAATAAAAAAGGCAATACCAGCTAAAATAAAGCCAAAACCACCAATACAGCAGCATAATAGTCCGATAATTGCTAATACATATACTAGCGTTGGGTTGAGTTTTTCTTGTTCCATGTGTTAATTTTAATTAATTATTTTAATAAAATAGCTTGTTACAATAGTCACGATTGTCGCTATAGCTAAAATTGTTGTGATAATATTTGAGTGCTTAAATTTAAAGACCATATTACTTCCTATGTAAATAAAAAGAAATATTAAAGGGTAAATGGCAGGATACATTTTAAAAGCAGCAATAAAGTCACCCTGAAAAATTAATGAAATAGAGCGCTGTATACCGCAGCCCATACATTCTACACCAAATAGTTTTTTATTTAGGCATGGAAGCATGTATTTTTCTAGAGATTGCATGTTTTATTTGTTCTAAGTATGCTAAAATAATAAAAGCCAACTAACAAAAAAATGCTTTATCGATTTTTTGTTAGTTGGCTTTTTTAAACCAGTATTAAAATGGTTTAATTAATAATTATCTTTTTATTGAATGTTGTGTTATTATCTAGCGTTGCTTTTACAATATAAACACCTGTACTAAGTTGTTTTGTAGAAAGCTCGTAAGCATTAGAAATGCTATTAGGTCTTTCTGTTATTACTTGTTTTCCTGAAACATCATATACCAAAATAGATTTTATATCTAAGTTAGATGGGTTTAAAACCTTAAGTATATCTGTTGTGTTATTTTGAATAGCGTCCATGCTATCCACAAGATGTTCTTCCGTAGCTAATGTAACGTCTGCTCTAAATGTCACTTCAAAACGTTCCGTGTAATTTCCAGCATCGAGGTTTACACTAAAGTCTTGACTTTGTAAATTAACATATAGATCTGTTGTTTTGTCATGAATGTAAATTGGTAAATCTGAATCGAAATTTTGGACATCTGCAATTTTAATGTTTACCGGCATATCATTTGCTACCTTAATATGTAAAGGTATTTTCATAGCTTCATCATACATTAATGCCTCAGCAATAAATGGCAAATCGTTTACTAGCCAAGAAGCATCAGATGATAGCATATCATCTTCACGTAATCTAGATTCTAGTCCACGATCAAAACCTTCTGTGGCATTCGGACTGAAAGTTTCTACTATTTGTCTAGTGTAAACACTGTTAAAATCTACGTTTAATCTAAAACGCTTAAATTCATTTGGTACTGATGTAAATATCGATTTTATTTCTGTTGTAACTGTTTTTGAGTTAGTTGACCTAAAAAAAGCACTATTAACACCGTCCTCTTTTTCGTAAACACGATGGCTGTTTTGTGCATTAATAGTTCCGTTAGCTGTTCCTAAAACCATAAAGCCCTGGCCTATTGGTATGTAGCGAGTTGGTGTTTTTGTATTCGATCCGCCTGTTACTCCACTAGCAACTCCATCTGTAGTAAAAGTGGTAAAGACAGCAGGTGTAATTGTTTCATTAAAAGTGGTTTCATGAATTGTGTAAGTGGTGTAACCTCCTTCATAGGCAGCCAAATTATGAGAGTTTACGGTAGCGTCCTGTTCCCAGTAAAGTAAGCTTCCATCAAAAGTATTTCTATTATTTGCATCCCAAATGTAAGCATGAGCATCTATTGCAGATGGGTAAGGATTACCTACTAAGCTATTTTCACCTGCAGTGATAGGGACACTTATTTGTCCTGTGTTAGGTTTGCCTCTAAAATCATATTTTTGGTTATCACCTGTGTTGTTTGAGCTGGTGCCAGCGGTTCCTTTCATTGTAAAGCCTTCTCCGGGCTCTATAGTTGTAGCTGCTCCAACATAAATCCAATCAGAATAAGCTGTTCCTCCAACGAATTTCCAAATCCAATACGGTTCTATTTTTAGGTCTGTAGCATCACCATTATAGCCAGGTTGATGTACTGTAATTGCTGGTGAAGAATCAGTTATATTATCAATATCATTAAGTAGCGTGATACCAAATAAGCCATTTCCGGCAGCAGCAGCAGGAAGTCCTGTAGGCGAGCACCAATAGTTATATTCGTATACACCAACATTTCCATCTTGGTAAACACTTAATGCACCTTCTCCTGAGTTTCCTGTAGTTCCACTACCTTGTATCACTTGAGCATCGGTTCTTAAATAGATTGTACTTGCAGGTTCTCCTAGGTTAATATCATCTTCAACAAATACAATTTCATCATTTACATAAACATATGCATTGTTTCTTACAGCTAGTTGCGCTTCGGCAAATTGGCATGTTAATACCGTAGCGAATAGAGCAAATCCAATTGATAGAGTTGATGTTTTTTCCTTCGTTAAAGTGTTTTTCATCGAAATAAAAAGTGTTTTATAGATGTTTCGTGTAGGTTTTATCATAATTTTTAGATGAATATGGAACAATACAAATATACTAAAACTTTGCTAACATTATATTATTTATTAAAAATGGCTAAAATTTAAGTGTTTGATAATTAGTAATTTAATGTTTTTAAGTAATTTAAGAAATTATAATCTCAATTATTTTGATTAGTATTTGTTTAAATTTGCCAAATGAAGTATTTAAATTATATATTAATTTTAGTTGGAGCCGTAGTTGCTATGTATGCTAAAGTTGGTGCAGAGCAGAACCAATATTTACTAATGGTTGGTATTGTTTTTTTAATGATGGGAGTTTATAGAATTTCTAAATTAGTACCAAGTAAAAGGGATAAAGATTTAGAAAACAACGATTCAATAGAAAACTAATTACTATGAAATTTAAAGTAAACGATTTTGTTTTAGTTTTAGATGAAAACCTGTCTGGGCATATAAAATCTATTGCTGGGAATACAATATCTATTGAAACAACCGATGGTTTTTTGTTGGATTTTGAAGCTGAAGAACTTGTTAAAGATACTTCTAAGAGCGATTTTTCTACTGGTGTTTTTTCTCATAAAAGTTTAAGTTCTGTTTTAGATGAAAAAGAAAAACCAGGTCGCAGAAAATCTGTTAGAGTAAAACCAAAAGAAAGATTTGAGCCTACAATGGAGGTCGATTTACATATCAATCAGCTTGTAAAATCCTCTAGAGGCATGAGTAATCACGATATGCTAACCACCCAATTAGATACAGCAAGGTATAAGCTAGATTGGGCCATTTCTAAACGCATACAGAAAATTGTATTTATCCATGGTGTTGGAGAAGGTGTGCTTAAAATGGAATTAGAATACTTATTTGGTCGCTATAACAACGTTAAATATTACGACGCCAATTACCAAAAATATGGTTTAGGCGCCACCGAGGTTTATATTTATCAAAATGTAAGTACCGATTAAAGCTTATTCAAAATCTGGTGTTACACTTTCCGATGATGTTAAACCACTATCGCTTAAAACACCAAAATCAAAATCGTCTTGAGATAAAAAGCTTAAACTAATTTCTTGCAAGTTTACAGTTACTAAATAGGTGTAGTAAATTGTATGTTCTCTATAAGCTGTTGCCGGAACTGTTTCTGCAACGGCTGGGTTTAAGTAATCTGCACCAACATCACTGTTAGTAATATCGTTATTTGGACGTTGATCTTGTGAGTCGTTTTCTTCATCACGAGTTAAAACACCATCGCCATCATCATCATCATCTAAATAATCTGGAGTACCATCACCATCGGTATCTTGAGCATCTTCTAAATCACCATCACCGTTAGGGTCAGGATTTTCATCTTCAGTTAAAATATTATCACCATCATCATCCCAATCAATATAATTTGGTAAACCATCACCATCGGTATCATCATTAGTTAAATCGCCATCACCATCTAGATCTTCTAAGCCTGCAAGAATTCCATCTTCATCATCTTTAGTTAAAACGGTTAAAATTTCCGCAGTACAAGCATCACTTTCACTAGAAGTAATCGTTACTTCATCAGGGATATCGTTACAAAATAGGGTAGAGGGTAAACTTTCATCACTATAAGTTCGGTAATAAAACGTAGCATCTACAGTAAGTTCTAAAGAATCATTACTTTCTACCGCTAGAATTTCATCTAAAGTCAAATCAGAAATTAAAACTGATAAAGATTCTGATGGATCGTCTTTCGTTTTATAAAGAACAAGATCCGATACACCTTCGCATGCGCTAAACTCATCGTCGAATTCAAGCTCTACGGTAATAATATCACCATCATCACAGCCCTGGATTGAAATTAAACAAACAGCAACAAAAATATAAATTAACTTACGCATGGACATCTATTTTGCCACAAAAATAGTGGAATTGATATTGATAACAAATAAACTTCAAAATTACAGATTAAATTCGTTTTTATCATTTTTTTAACCTACTTAAATATGGAATAAAAAATAATAAGTAAACCGAATTTTGCAATGTTGTAAAATTCATTTCAAACTAATAACGAACGATATTAGAAATAATTTTATTTGAAGTATTTTTGTTGCTCAATAAAGTAATATGAAACCAGTATATTTTGATAATGCCGCAACAACAGAACTGAGAGATGAAGTTATTCATGTTATGGCGCAAGTTTTGAAAGCGAACTACGGAAACCCATCGTCTTCACACAGTTTTGGGAGGTCTTCAAAATCTTTAATCGAAAAATCTAGAAAGGCTATAGCGAGTTGTTTAAATGTTTCGGCTAGTGAAATTATTTTTACATCGGGTGGCACAGAGGCCGATAATTTAATTTTGAATAGTGCCGTGCGCGATTTAGGCGTTAAGCATATTATAACCACAAAAATTGAACATCATGCCGTTTTACATACAGTAGAAGCTTTACAGGAAAACCATAACATTGATGTTAGTTTTGTTAATTTAGACAGCAAAGGGAATTTGGATTTTAATCATTTGGAATCCTTATTGCAAACAGAAACCAAAACATTGGTGAGCTTAATGCATATTAATAATGAAATTGGCAACATTACCGATATTAAGCATGTTTCTAATTTATGTAAAGCTAATAATGCACTTTTCCATAGTGATGCCGTGCAATCTGTAGGGCACTATAATTTAGATTTACAAGATATTCAAGTTGATTTTATAGCTGCGGCGGGTCATAAATTTCATGGTCCAAAAGGTGTTGGTTTTGCTTTTATCAGAAAAAATGTAGGATACCTTAAACCTTTAATTTTTGGAGGAGAGCAAGAACGCGGACTTCGAGCAGGTACAGAGAGTGTGCATAATATTGCTAGTTTAGAGGCGGCTCTAAAATTATGTCACGAACGTGCTGAAGAAGAGCATAAATATATTAAAGACTTGAAATTATATTTTATAAATGAAATTAAGGCGGCTTTACCGGGTGTTACTTTTAATGGAGAGTCAGAGAATTTAGAAAAAAGCACCTATACCTTAATTAATGTTTGCTTGCCAATTCCGGCAAATAAATCTGCTATGCTGCTCTTTCAATTAGATTTAAAAGGTATTGCTTGTTCTAAAGGAAGTGCGTGCCAAAGTGGAAGTAATAAAAAATCGCATGTCTTATCCGAAATATTATCTGGTGACGATTTAGAGAAACCATCTTTAAGGTTCTCGTTTAGTATTTTTAATACAAAAGAGGAGGTTGACTATGTGATTTCCATTTTGAAGGAATTCGCTTAATAATAATTTGATTTTACAGGATAAAACCGTTGAAACGATCGTTTTTAACGTTTAAATGTATTTTTGTAGTGTTTAACTGATTTTTTATACCTAACTTTGCGCTTTATTTATTATATTTAGAGTAACTTAAAGCTAAGCGAACATGAAGAACACTACCATTTTTATCGGATTATTATTTTTAGTCCTTTTTCAGGTGCCAACATATGCACAAGTAGGTATAGGAACAATTACTCCTGATGCTTCTTCAATTCTAGACATAGAATCTACAACTCAAGGAATTTTAACACCTAGAATGACAACACTTCAAAGAAACGCAATTGCTTCTCCTGCAGAGGGTTTGATGGTTTTTGATACCGATGAAGGTTCTTTTTTCTATTTTGACGGAACAGTTTGGGTTGAGTTAGAAGGATCAGTAACTAGAGATAATTATAAATTGGTGAAATCTGCAGCCGATTTGGCTGATGAGCTTGCTGCGGGTGGTGGAACCGAATACTTATTTACTACCGACTTTATGTATGAAATTAATGGCACAATAACTTTAGCAGCTCCTATTAATTTAAATGGCGCTTATTTAATTGGAGAGGATACAAATGAAGATATACTAGTTAGAGTTGGAGGAACTATGTTTCAGGGTGCTACGGGAGGCTCAATAAGAGGTCTTACATTAACGGCTCCGGGAGGAACTGTTTTTAACCTAACTGGTGGTGCTGCAAGAACTGAGCGCTTCGTATTTAGAGACTGTGTTGTAGCAAACTCAGGTTCGGTTGGTTCTATTTCGTCATTTGGACTTGTATTTTGCAGTGTTGTGCAATTTGTTGATAATACAGCAGGTATTACATATGGAGGAAGTGACCAAGTTCTTTTAACATCTCTAGGATGGGGAAGTGATAATGGAGGTACTTACGAAACATTTGTTGGTGATTTTGATATTATTACTAAACAGGGGGGGTTTAGTAAAGTTACAACAGCCGACTATGCAATGGATATTATAGGAATAACATCTTTAACTGATGGAGGTTTACGTATTGTCGATTTTTATGGAGGCGGAAATTATGTAAATGGAACATCACCTTATGCTGGACATAATTTCCCTAGAGAATGGGATGTTAATAGTCCTGGTATTCCTGTAGAGACTGATGGAGAGGCGAAAGGTAGTTTTTGTTTTGATGGAACTTTAACTACAGGTTTTTCTCAAACTATATCAAATGGTACTCCTGTTGAAGTTCAAGGAACTGGTAGTTTTGATGCAACAAGTTTATTTAGGTTTACAAGTACTGGAGGTAATAATGAATTAGTCTATGATGGCATTAAAGCTAGAAGCTTTCTTGTAAATGCATCCATGTCCATACGTGTAAGAAGTGCTGCAGGATTTTTTTATGCATTTGTTATTGCTAAAAATGGTGTTTTGATAGAAGAATCTAATGCTGTTGTGCGTATTGATAATGATAGTCAAATTCAAAATATATCATTAAATACCGATGTTGATATGGTTAATGGAGATTATATACAAGTTTATGTTCAGCGGCTAACTGGTTCAGGTTCAAATACCCTTGAAGTGTTTTCAGAAAATTTAAATATAAAATAGTAGTTATATTAAAACCTCATACTAGTTTTTACATTAAAAACACGTGGTGTTAAGTAATTAGGAATCGCATATTGGCGCTTGCTATATACATCGCGTACCCAAGTGTTTGTTATAGAGTTTTGAGCATCAAACATGTTATAGATTTCAAACCCAAAAGACAAGGCTTTAAAAGGCTTTCTCCAACCACGATCAAATTGTTTTTTATCATCGACTACCACAAATTGTAATCCTAAATCGGCACGTTTATAATCGGGTAGTCTGTTTTGATAATCGTAAGGATCGGCATAACTTGGCGATCCACCAGGTAAGCCTGTATTGTAAACTAGATTTAAATACACTTTCATGTTTGGTACATTAGGTACATAATCTTGAAATAAGGCAGCAAACTTTAAACGCTGATCTGTTGGTCTGGCAATGTAACCGCGATTATCTATATTTTCCTCATTCTTTAAGTATCCAAAACTAAACCAAGATTCGGTTCCAGGTACAAACTCTCCGTTTAAGCGCATATCTAAACCATATGCATAAGCTTCAGCATTATTATTGGCTGCATAACGGATACGTACGTTTTCTAAAGTATACGGATTAACATCGGTAATGCCTTTATAATAAAGCTCGGTAGTTAATTTAAAGGGGCGTTCCCACATTTTAAAACTATAATCGTTACCTAATACAACATGAAGTGATTTTTGAGCTTTAACATCAGGCTGAATTGTTCCCGACGCATCACGCAATTCACGATAGAAGGGTGGCTGATAATATAAGCCTGTAGCTACTCTAAATAGCATATCTTTTTCCCAATTAGGTTTTATGGTGAATTGTGCACGCGGACTAAATACGATTTGATTGGTTCCAGATATTCCATCTCCCGAAACGGACCAACTATGTATGCGGCCTCCGGCATTGTACCAAACATCGCTATTACCTATAGTAGAGCGTTTACTCCACTGCGCATAGGCTTGCAGTCTATTAATTTGTGTGCTATTTGTAGCTCTAATATTTTGATAAGGTTCTAGCGGACCACTAAATGGTGCATAAGGTTGCTCGTTTGTTACCGTTTTTGGAGGCCTTATAGAGAATCCTGCAGAGTCTATGGTTTCCCATTCTACTAAGCGGTCTCTAATATCTTCGTGAGTATATTTTATAGACCATTCAATATGGTTATCTTCAATTCTTAAGTCGCCTTTATGTTCAATATTTGTAATTAAGGCGTCAAGATCGTTTCGGCCATGATTTAATTGGCTCCCAACACCTTCGCTAAATTCTACTTCTCCTAAATTCTCATCACCAATATTACTATTAACTTCACCTAATCTATATTGTGCTAAAATATCAAAATACTCTTCTTCTGTAGTATGGTAAGTTGATGCTATTAGCTTTAAAGTTAAATCATCATTTGCAAAATAGGTTCCTTTAAAAGCTCCAAAATAGGTTTGATATTCATCTTTTTCTTGACCTTCATAAAATACTAAAAGCGCAATAGGGTCAGCAAGTGTACCAAAATTGGTTTGTCGGCTTTGCGGTTCAAAATTATATTTATTGATAGAGGCGTTTCCTAAAAAACTCAAATGAAATTTATCGGTAAATTTATAAGTCAAAAATGCTTGCGCATCTGCAAAGGTTGGTTTAACATTAGTTTCGGTTTCCTTAGCATCAACTAGCAAACTATTGTCGCGATAACGTAAACCTATAATGCTTGTAAATTTAGAATCTTTACTAATGCTTTCTACGGAAAGACTTCCGCCAAGTAAACTCAAATCGGCATTAACTTCAAACTGGTAAGGTGTTTTATAGGTAATATCTAAAACTGAAGATAATTTATCGCCATATTTAGCTTGAAACCCACCTGCTGAAAAATCGACATTTTGCACCAAATTAGAGTTTACAAAACTTAGACCTTCTTGTTGGCCTGAACGAATTAAAAACGGACGATACACTTCTATATCATTCACGTAAACCAAATTTTCATCGTAATTTCCACCGCGAACAGAGTACTGTGTGCTCAATTCGTTATTATTACTAACGCCTGGTAAGGTCATTAATAGGTTTTCTACACCGGCATTAGCACCGGGTATTTTTCTAATGGTTTCTGGTTTTATGGTAATTATCCCTTCAATATCTTTTCTACGGTTGCTTGTTACTACAACAGTGGCTATTTGCTCTAAAGAAGTACTCATTACAGGATTGAATTCGAAGATTTCTCCGTTTTTCAAATTAAAAGTACTCGATATTTTTTTGAAAGCTAAATGTGTGAATTCAACTAAAACATCTTCATTTATATTTATAGTTAAACTATAAAACCCGCTAGCATTACTAATGGTGCCTTGCGTGCCAGATTTAATACTAACCTGTTCTACTGGTAAATTGTTTTCATCTAAAATAATACCTTTTATAGTTGCTGTTTGCGCAAACCCATTGTAAAGGTTCAAAAAAAATAAACTGAAAATTAAAAGTTTTGTTTTCAAATGAATTGATGAGTTAGGTTGTGTTATTTCCTGTAAAATAACGCTTCAAAAGTAGAGCTATTTCCAACATTATCAGTAACAATAACTTTTAAATTATTGTTGGTGTCTGTAAAATCGCCATCGTTAAAATCGTAAGTTAAAGTATTTGTTTTGTATTCGTACTCCATTAAAATAAATTTCCCGTTAATGGTTGCTCGGTAATTAGAAATGCCAGAAAGATCGTCGCTAATTTTAACTTTTAGATATCTAAAATTACTTAACCATTGCTTATTTTTAAAATTATCTGCCTTAATAGTAGGAGGAATGCTATCGGTTGTTAAAGCATATTTTCCTAAATATTTTGTGGTAGTCGATAAAATATCGCCTTTTCTTTTTGTTGTAGAATAAGCGGCGTAATCTTTATAACCAAGTAAGCGAGCAATAAAAAGTTGGTTTTTATCAGCATCGTTATATTGGCTAACATCAAAAGATATATTGAAACTTTTTTGTGTAGGGACGGTATCGTCATGCAATAATAGAGTGTCGTTTTTTACTTCAAAATCTAAATAAAAATCGTTGTAAAATGTGTTTTTATAAAAATCGACAGCAATTTTATCTTGTTTTAAATTTGTTACTTGGTCGGCCTGAATAAAATAAGGTGTTATCTTATCTGCTTCTGGCTCGGTAATGGTGTTTTTTGTTCCCTTTATATTAACGGTAATCCAGGTTGCATTATTTTTATAATCGGATACTCTAATTTTATAAACAGAATTGGTGCTATCCTGTATAGTTAACATACCGTTATTAGATACCGATTTGTATAAGCTTAATTGATTATCTTCTCTATACAACCGTTGTATGCGTTCTCTTTTAGTTTTAAAATGCTCGTAATCTATTAAAGCATTAATGTGTTTTGTTTCATCGAATGAAAATTCTTTAAAATCAATTTCAAAATTACGCAGACCATTAATTACGGTTTGTATGTTGTAAACCCCGTTAGAGTTTCCAGCCAAATCTTGTCTGTCAATAGTTTTAATTCCAAAACCAATATTACCAATGGCATCGATTTTTTCGGTAACAAAATCGCCATTTTTTAAAGGCACCAATCTTACTTTCTGTTTTTTATTCTTCTTATTTACAAATGAAGTGCTATCTAAAGGATACACGTAAAGCGATTGCACAACAGGAGCTTTGGTGTCTAGAATGTCAATGCCAAAAAGCATTGGGTTTATGGGGTGCTCGTCTTTGTTTCTAATTTCAAAATGGAGGTGAGGCCCACCAGAACTGCCCGTGTTTCCGCTATAAGCCACAAGTTCACCTTGTGTTACAGGTAATTCTTCTGGAGTAGGGAATAGCTCAATTTCATAACTTTCAGCCTCGTATTGCTTTTTTTTTATGTAAGCTTCAATCTCTGGAGATAGTTTTGATAAATGTGCATACACTGTAGTATAACCATTTGGATGTGTAATATATAAAGCCTTACCGTAACCGTAATGTGCAATTTTAATACGACTTACAAATCCGGTTGCAGAGGCATTTACTTTTAAGCCAATGCGTTGTTTTGTTTTTATATCGAGTCCGGAATGGAAATGATTAGACCGCAGTTCGGCAAAAGTACCAGCGAGCACTAAAGTGCCCTCTAAAGGATTTGCAAAATAATCTTGCGGATAGTTGTTTTGGGCGTTTAATAATAACGAACAGAACAGCAGAAGGGAAAGTATAAATTTCATAGGATAAATGTAACTGCTAAAATATTAATTTGAGATGAAAACACAAAGAATAAAGCAAAAACTAAGCCATTGTATTTAAAAGGAGTTTAAAGGAATAATCTAAAAATTTATTGAAAAACTATTGTAATTTATAGCGAACTTGGTTAACTTTGTAATATAAGTATTGAAATTTGTAAATGAGTAATATTGAGGATATTGTAGATTCGTTAGAAAACAAAATTAGCAAAGTATTACATAAGATAGAGCTTTTAAAGCAAACTAATTTGAAATTAAATGAAGAATTAGAAGTTTCAAAGCAGGAAATTTTGAACCAAAAAAAGCTAAATGCTAATTGGGAAGAAAAATATGAAGCTCTTAAAATTGCAAATTCAATGCTTGGTGGTGACGATAATAAAAGAGAAACTAAGCTTAAAATAAATGCCTTAATTAGAGAAATTGACCATTGTATTGGACAACTATCTGAATAGTGCTAATTAAATTCAATGTCCGACAAGCTTAAAATAAAGCTATCTATTGCTAATCGCGTATATCCTTTAACTATTGACCCGAGTCAAGAAGAAGGTTTACGTAAGGCGGCAAAGAACATTGAAGTAATGATTAAAAAATTTGAGCAAAGTTATTCTGTTCGAGATAAACAAGACGTTTTGGCCATGTGTGCCTTGCAATTTGCATCTCAAGTAGAGCAGAAGTCTATAGATAAAACAAATATAAACGAGCATGTTGAAGAAAAGCTTGTTGCGCTTAATAGTTTGTTAGATTCTCACATAGGCTCTTAATTCGTTCTTTAAAATAAACTAAAAAGTTACTGCCTACATTGGTTATTTTTTTTGATAAACTCAACGTTAATTCTTTAAAAAGGGTGAGTTTAAGTTGTAAAAGCAGGCTGCAACACTAAATTTATTTAGTGTTAGACAGATCCTTGATCAGCTTGTTAGCCCTAAACTTGTTTTTAAGGAGTTTATACAAAACTTTATGCTAGTGTAGGCTTTTTTATATATTATAATCAACTAATTTAAACGATGGATAACTCAATTATATTTGCAGTAGGTGGTGTTATATTAGGGCTTGCAATAGGCTTTATTATAGCAAAAACGTTAGAAAAAAACAATGCGTCTAAACTTATAAAAAACGCTAAAAAAAATGCAGCTTCAATACTTAAACAAGCTAATTTAGAAGGTGAGAGTATTAAAAAAGATAAAATGCTACAGGCTAAAGAAAAATTCTTAGAGCTAAAAGCAGAACACGAAAAGGTTATTTTAAGTCGTGATAAAAAAATGAGTGAAGCTGAAAAGCGCACTAGAGATAAAGAATCTCAGGTATCTAATGAGCTTTCTAAAACTAAAAAATCTAACGATAGTTTAGAGAGTAAAATAAAGGACTACAACCACAGACTTGATGTATTAGAAAGCAAGCAAGAAGAAGTAGAAAGATTACACAGAAGTCAAGTACAACAATTAGAAGTTATTTCTAGCCTTTCGGCGGAAGAAGCAAAAGAGCAATTAGTAGAGTCTTTAAAAGGTGAAGCTAAGAATGATGCGATGGCTTTTATACAAAGTTCTATAGAAGAAGCTAAACTTACAGCTGAACAAGACGCTAAGAAAATTATTATAAATACCATACAACGTATTGGAACAGAGGAAGCGGTTGATAACTGTGTATCTGTATTTAATATCGAATCTGATGATGTTAAAGGACGTATTATTGGTCGTGAAGGTAGAAACATACGTGCCATTGAAGCCGCTACAGGAGTAGAAATTATTGTTGATGATACGCCAGAGGCTATTATCTTATCTTGTTTCGATTCTGTACGTCGTGAGATAGCAAGATTATCACTTCATAAATTAGTGACAGATGGTAGAATTCACCCTGCACGAATTGAAGAAGTCGTTAAGAAAACTCAAAAACAAATAGAACAGGAAATTATAGAAGTTGGTAAGCGTACGGTTATCGATTTAGGTATTCATAATCTACACCCAGAACTTATTAAAATGGTAGGTAGAATGAAGTATCGTTCGTCTTACGGACAAAACTTACTGCAACACTCGCGTGAGGTTGCTAAGCTTTGTGGCGTAATGGCAGCAGAATTAGGTTTAAACCCTAAACTTGCAAAACGTGCTGGGTTATTACACGATATTGGAAAAGTGCCAGATGCTGAAACAGATATGGAAACGCCACACGCTATATTAGGAATGCAATGGGCTGAGAAATATGGTGAGAAAGACGATGTAATAAATGCTATTGGAGCACACCACGATGAAATTGAAATGAAATCGTTACTAGCGCCAATTATACAAGTTTGTGATGCAATCTCTGGTGCAAGACCAGGAGCACGTAGACAAGTATTAGATAGTTATATCCAACGTTTAAAAGATTTAGAAGAAATCGCTTTCGGATTTAGTGGTGTTAAAAAAGCATACGCTATTCAAGCAGGTAGAGAACTACGTGTTATTGTAGAAAGTGAAAAAGTTAACGATCAAACGGCTGCCGATTTATCATTTACTATTTCTCAAAAAATCCAAACGGATATGACGTATCCAGGACAAGTAAAAGTTACTGTAATTAGAGAAACTCGTGCAGTGAATATTGCAAAATAAACTACTTTATTAAAGTAGAAGAAGTATTAAAGCTTTCCTTTTTTTTATTAAGAAGGAAAGCTTTTTCTTTTGGAAAAAACAGTTTGAATGTTGTGCCTTCGTTTAGTTTGCTTTCAATATTAATTGTGCCTCCTAAATCTTCAACTTGTATCTTGGTAAGATATAAACCTATACCTTCAGAATCTTCTCTACTACTTTCATGAAATGTATTATACATTCCAAAAACTTGCTCTTTATATTTTTCTAAATCAATACCAATACCATTATCCGAAATAGAAATTTCAAAACCTTCCTCTGTTTGAACACCTTTAATATTTACTGTTGGTGTTTTTTCTGGATGGACGTATTTTACCGCGTTCGAAATTAGATTATGGAATATACTTTCTAAATAAGAAGAGTTTCCTTTAAGATATAAGTTAGAAGGTAAATCGGTATTTATAATAGCTCTCTTTGAAGCGATTTCAATAGATAGGTTGCCTAATGTTTCTCTAACAACTTCACTTATACCTATATTATTGTTTAGGTCGTTATATTCTGAGTTTACACTAATAACATCATTTAAATTAGTAATGGTAGTTGTTAACGCAGACGAAATTGTTTTTAAATAATTAAACATTTCATCTTTTTCTTGTTGCGTTGTAGACGACTCGTGAAACTCTAATACGTTTTTAAAGTTACCAATATGGGTTCTTAAATTATGAGAAACAATATGTGTAAAATTATAAAGCCTTTTATTCTGGTTGGTAATGATGTTGAAGTTTTCATTTAAAAGCACTTCATTCCGCTTACGCGATGTAATGTCTATATGTGTACCTATAATACGTAACGGTTTACCGTTTTTGTCTTTGCTAACAATTTTTCCGCTATCTAGAATCCATCTATAGCTGCCGTCTTTACAAAGTACACGGTGTTCGTTCTTGTAGAGTTCTAGTTCGCCTGTAATGTGTCGCTGAAAATCGCTATTGTAAGCGGCTTTATCTTCTGGGTGTACACGCTTGTTCCATTCATCGACATGGTTGCCAATTTCGTTATCACTGTATCCTAAAATATTTTTAGATTCAACGGAATAAAAGACTTCGTTCATCTTTGCATCCCAATCCCAAACACCAATTTTGGAGTTTTCAACAGCAAATTGCCATTTTAAACTATTGGAATTATCAGAACTAGTTCTATGTTCAAATAGACGACGGATAGGTGAGAATATACGTTTAATCATTTGGTTTTCTTTGGGTTAATAATGTAGTATAAATTATAAGTAGGTGTAATTTAGACGCATTAAACAGTTATAGGTCACAATTTAAGTCTCGATTTTGTTTCAAATCTTACATAAATAACGACATTTCTTGGATAAAAACACTATTTTCTCGGATGAAATTGCTCCACGACCTTAGTTAAATGGTTTCTGTCTAGGTGTACATAGATTTCGGTGGTGGTTATACTTTCGTGTCCAAGCATAAGTTGAATTGATCTTAAATCTGCATTATTTTGAAGTAAATGTGTTGCAAAAGAATGTCTAAATGTATGAGGAGAAATACTTTTATTTAGATCTATTTTAACTGCTAGCTGTTTTATAATAGTAAAAATCATGGCTCTTGTTAATTGTTTACCGCGACGATTTAAAAACAAGGTATCTTCAAAACCTGCTTGAATATTCATGTGGTTTCTAATATCTTTTCTGTAAATATTAATGTATTTTTTAGTAACATCAATAATAGGTACAAAGCGCTGTTTGTCTCCTTTACCGGTAACCTTTATAAAACCTTCTTCAAAAAATAAATCCGATAGTTTTAAATTTACCAATTCACTAACACGCAATCCACAACCATAAAGCGTTTCTAGCATGGCTCTATTACGTTCGCCTTCTGGTTTGCTTAAATCTATGGCTTTTATTAGGTTATCAATTTCTTCTTCCGATAAGGTATCTGGAAGTTTTCTTCCTATTTTAGGAGATTCTATAAGTTCCAAAGGGTTATCTGGTCTATAATCTTCAAAAACCAAGTAATTAAAAAAACTGCGTAAACCAGATATTAATCGCGATTGTGAACGCTCGTTAATATGTTTAGAGGTGTTATAGATAAATTCTCTTATGGTTTCATCTGTAATTGAAATAGCAGTTTCGTTAATATCTTTTTCCTCCAAAAAAGACATTAATTTTTCAACATCTAGTACATAGCTGTTAATTGAATTTTGAGATAACCCTCTTTCTATTTTTAGATAAAAGGTATAATCTTTTAAAGCTTGACTCCATTTCATTATGATAAAAGTAAAGAATTTTTTGGATTAAATAGAGATTGGATTGCTCATATTTTTGGAAGTATTTAATAAACAAATGAATAAGAAATAAGTGCGCATTTACTGATGAAAAAAAATGATTTTCGGCTTTTTTTATGTTAAAAAAAAAGTTTTTTCTGTAGATATTGATTACCAATGAGTTGTAGTCTAAACAATGTTAAAATTATCACAAAGCGGGATTAAGTGTTAATTTAACGGATAAACAGTGTTTAATTTGCGGAATATTTAAAATAAAACAATTTAATTATGAAAAAATTATTTTTTGCTGCAGCTATTGCAGTTTTCGGATTTACTACAGTAAATGCACAAGATGATACTACTGAATTTGGTTTTGGAGAAGGTAACGTTTTTGTTGAAGGAAGTTTAGGCTTCAGCAGTACTAATGATAAAAACTTTGATACAAAATCTAACGCTTTTAACATTACTCCAAAAGTAGGTTATTTTTTAAATGATGATTTAGCTGTTGGTGTTCAATTAGATTTTGGTACGGCTAAAACTTCTGTATCAGGAACTGATACTTCTAAAAACTCTAATGTAGGAATTGGTGCTTTTGGACGTTATTACTTTTTGGATTTAGGAAAACGTTTTAAAACTTATACTGAGTTTGGTGTTGGATATAACACATTAGATGACAAAATTTCTGATGTTAAAGTGAATTCAATTGGAGCTGGTCTAGATTTAGGTCTTAACTATTTTGTAAAAGAAAACATTGCGCTTACTTTCGGATTAGATAATGTTTTAGCATATTCTTCTACTAAAGTAGATGTGTCTGGAGCTAAAGCAACAAATAGTTTTGAGTTTGGAGTAGGTGAAGTAAACAATCCTTTTGGTGGAACTGCTAAATTTGGAGTATTATTTGTATTCTAAGTAATAGTTAAAGAAAATAAAAAAAGGGAAGTCGTAAAGGCTTCCTTTTTTTATGCGTAAAAATTAAATATATTTACCATATGAAAAAACTAATGATTATTAACGGGCCAAATCTAAATTTGTTAGGTAAACGTGAACCAGAAATTTATGGTAGCTTAACTTTTGAAGCTTTTTTTAGTGAATTAAAAGAAAAGTATCCATCGGTAAGTTTAGAGTATTTTCAGTCTAATATAGAGGGAGAGATTATAGATAAGTTGCACGAAGTTGGTTTTAGTATAGATGGTATTATTTTAAATGCAGGAGCTTATACGCACACATCCATCGGTATAGGTGATGCTATAAAAGGTATTGAAACTCCAGTTGTAGAAGTACATATTTCTAATACATTTGGTCGCGAAGCTTTTCGTCATCAATCTTACATTTCTCCAAATGCTAAAGGTG
The DNA here is from genome assembly GCF_038154905.1 of Algibacter sp. TI.3.09. NCBI lineage: Bacteria > Pseudomonadati > Bacteroidota > Flavobacteriia > Flavobacteriales > Flavobacteriaceae > Algibacter > Algibacter sp. TI.3.09. Next base: position 479,863 of record NZ_JBAKAN010000001.1, read on the forward strand.
TAATATTAGGTTTTGGTATGGCAAGTTACGGATTGGCTATACAGAGCTTTTTGTAAAAATCTTTTAAGTTTAAATTATAAATAAATTGTGAAAGATTAACAGGCGTTAATGTTAGATTTGTGTAGTATTAAATTTACAATAATTTATATATGAAACAAAAATTACTCATTCTATTTTTAATCTGTCCTGTTTTTTTTATTTTAAATGCTCAAGAAAACGCCAAAGAAAAGGAAGACGCATTTGTAATAAGTGATGATGTTAACATAAACAATAGCGTTTTACCGTTTTCAAACTACTTTTCGGAATATAAAATAAGTGATAATTGGAACATCCGTGCAGAGAATATTGAAACCAACTTTGGAGGTTTTAATACAAACTATAAGGTTAAGGAATTTCCAATACTTGCAAAATACAGTTTTACTCAAAAATTTAGTGTTATGTTTGGGCCAACAACACGTTTATTATTAAAAAATGGTGTTATTGAAGATGTATCTACATCAGGAGCTTTAGGCCTGCAATACGATTTTACTGAATCGTTTTTAATGGAGGCTAGGCTAAATTATAATTTAACCGATGATGCGCCTTTTAATTCAAACTTACCAACCACAAATTCTATATTTAAATTAAGCGGCAAATATAAATTCTAAAAAAAAAGTGCGATTCAAAATAATTTGAATCGCACTTTTTATATTTATAATATCTAATAGTATTAGATATGTATTACTTCATCATAAGCAGCTGCAACAGCTTCCATAACAGCCTCACTCATTGTTGGGTGTGGGTGAATGGTTTTTAAAACTTCATGACCTGTAGTTTCTAATTTTCTGCCTAAAACAGCTTCAGCAATCATATCAGTAACACCAGCACCAACCATATGGCATCCTAACCATTCGCCGTACTTAGCATCAAAAATTACTTTTACAAAACCTTCTTTGTTTCCACCAGCACTAGCTTTTCCAGAAGCAGAGAAAGGGAATTTACCAATCTTTACATCTAAACCTTGTTCTTTAGCTTGCTTTTCAGTGATACCAACAGATGCAATCTCAGGAGTACAGTAAGTACAACCAGGAATGTTTCCGTAGTCTAAAGCTTCAACATGTTGTCCAGCTAATTTTTCTACACAAAGTATACCTTCAGCAGAAGCAACGTGTGCTAAAGCAGGCCCAGGAGTAATATCTCCAATAGCAAAATATCCAGGGATATTAGTTTGGTAAAAATCGTTAACAATTACTTTATCTCTATCCACAACAATTCCAACATCTTCTAATCCAATGTTTTCAATGTTTGTTTTAATACCAACAGCACTTAAAATAATATCAGCTTCAAGAACTTCTTCTCCTTTACTTGTTTTAACTGTAGCTTTTACACCTTCTCCAGATGTATCAACAGTAGTTACTTCAGCAGAAGTCATTACTTTAATACCAGATTTTTTGAAAGAACGCTCAACTAATTTAGATACGTCTTCATCTTCAACAGGTACGATGTTTGGTAAATATTCTACAATAGTTACATCAGTTCCCATAGAGTTGTAAAAGTATGCGAACTCAACACCAATAGCTCCAGAACCAACCACAATCATTTTTTTAGGTTGTTCCTTTAATGTTAAAGCTTGTCTATACCCAATAACTTTTTCACCATCTTGAGGTAAGTTTGGTAACTCACGAGAGCGAGCACCTGTAGCTATAATAATATTATCGGCGCTATATTCAGTACCATCAACATCTATTTTTTTACCTGGTTTAAGTTTTCCAAAACCATTAATTACATCTACTTTATTTTTCTTTAGTAAAAACTGAACGCCTTTACTCATACCGTCTGCAACATTACGGCTACGTTTTACAACAGCATCAAAATCGCGTTCTGCATCTGTTACTTTTAAACCGTAATCTTCAGCATGTTTTAGATATTCAAAAACTTGAGCAGATTTTAATAAGGCTTTGGTAGGGATACAACCCCAGTTTAAACAAACCCCACCAAGATTTTCTTTTTCAACAATAGCAGTTTTAAAACCTAATTGTGACGCTCTAATAGCTGTTACATAACCACCAGGACCACTTCCAAGAACAATAATATCGTATTTACTCATTTGTTAATTTTTAGGTTACGAATTTACAAAATCGAAATGTAATAATGAATTAACAAAGGCTTAAATCGAAAAAAAAAGCACACTCCTGTTTCATTTGGTTTTCAATAAATTAGAAGCCCTAGTGATAAAGGGAATTTACCATTGTTTTACTACCTTTGCTTTGCAAGTTATTATTTATGAACATACCTAAAACAAGTTACCCACGAATTATTATAATTGGTGGCGGTTTTGCAGGAATTGCCTTAGCAAGAAAATTATCTAAACAAGAAGTACAAGTGGTGCTTTTGGATAAACATAACTACCATACATTTCAACCGTTATTATACCAAGTATCTACCGGTGGGTTAGAGCCAGACTCTATTGCATATCCAATTCGTAAAATTTTAAAAGATTTTCCAAACTTTCACTTTAGGCTTGCAGAAGTAAATGAAATTGATACCACTTGCAATACCATAAAAACAAATATTGGCGATTTAAAATTTGATTATTTAGTTGTGGCTTCGGGTTCTAAAACCAATTATTTTGGTAATACGGAAATCGAAAAACACAGTATGGCCATGAAAACCATACCGCAATCTTTAAATTTAAGAAGTTTAATACTCGAAAATTTTGAAGAAGCTCTATTAACCACTGATTTGCATGAGCGTATTGCCCTCATGAATTTTGTAATAGTAGGTGGTGGTCCAACAGGTGTGGAGCTTGCAGGTGCTTTAGCCGAAATTAAAAAAGGTATTCTTCCAAAAGATTATCCCGATTTAGATACCCGTTTAGCACAGATTAATATTATTCAATCTGGAGGTTGCTTATTAAAGGGTATGAGTGAAAATGCATCGGCAAAAGCAGAAGATTTTCTTGAGAAGCTTGGGGTTCACGTATGGAAAAACGTTCGTGTAACTAATTACGATGGTAAAACAGTAACTACAAATTCCGATTTAATCTTCGATACAGCTACCGTAGTTTGGGCAGCAGGAGTACAAGGTGCAACTATAAAAGGACTAGATGCTAAAGATTTTGTTACTCGTGGTAACCGTATTTTAGTAAACCAATGCAACCAAGTAAAAGGCTTCGAGCATATTTTTGCCATTGGCGATATCGCTTGCATGGCAACCGATGAGTTTCCGAACGGCTTACCAATGATGGCACAACCCGCCATACAACAAGGTCAGCAATTGGGGAGTAATATTTTAAAACTTATAGAGGAAAAACCCATGAAACCTTTTGAATATAAAGACAAAGGTGCTATGGCAACAGTAGGACGAAACAAAGCAGTGGTCGATTTAAAAACATTGAGATTTCAAGGTGTTTTTGCCTGGTATGTTTGGATGTTTGTTCATTTGTTTTTCCTAATTGGTTTCCGAAACCGGATGGTTGTTTTTGTAAACTGGGTGTATAATTACATACGTTTCGATCGCGAAGCACGTTTAATTATTCGTCCGTTTAAAAAGAAGTTTAAATTATAAATTCTCTCTTTTTTGTTTAATGTTTATAGCGAGTTGCCATGAAAAATGGCAAACAGGCTTTCCGCTATATCTTTTGTTTTTTTTCTTAAGGAGAGTGATGGCTTGATTGTTTTCGTTTTTTCTAAACTCGAAAGTACAAGTGAATCAACCTAAAACAAAAGGATATCGCATCAATCCTTCTCGCAGGGCATATCCGCAAAAGTATGTTTTAAGTATTTATATTATTGGGTTTGTTTCGTCATGTCTACGCTGGGAGACATCATATCACAGTAAGCACTTCAATTTAAAATATCGAAATTTAAATTACAAAATACCACCATTATAAATCATCAGTAAAATGCTTTCTAGATTTCTCTTCGCTAAACTTTTTATCGTTATAAGCTTTAGATCTACCTTTAGGGATGGAAAGAATCTGCCAATCTTTTCCTTTAAAAATTTTACCTAAAAAAACAATTTGACCAATATGATAAGAGTAATGTGCTAATTGTCTATTTATCGCTTCTGTAACAGTATGGCCTTCATTCCTGATATAAACTATACGTTCTAAATCGCTTTCCGTTAAAGGTTTTATAGCATTAAATAGGCAGTCCCAACCAGTATTCCAACTTTCTAATAATTGCTCTTTGGTTTCAAAAGTATCATCGAATTCTCGATTTCGGTTTCTCGAAGGTTTTTCACCGTCTTCAGTTAAAAAGTTTGTCCAACGGCTTAGCATATTCCCAGAAAGATGCTTTGTTATAATGGCTATAGAATTGGCATCTTGAGCAATTTCATTTTGTAATTCATCAAACGATAATTGCTCAAAAGTTTTGTCGCCTAAACCTTTATAATATTCAAACTGTTTTCTAATACTTTCTAAATAACTTTCCATGCGATAAATGTAATTCATCAAGGCAATAAAAGCAAATGGCGAAGGTAACTTTCAAAAAAGCTTATTCTGCAGGAACAAATGTTAAAGAGACACCGTTAATACAATGGCGCATTCCGGTTGTACGCTTTGGGCCATCGTTAAAAACATGACCTAAATGTCCGCCACAAGTTCCGCAATGTTCTTCGGTTCTAGCATACCCTAAATCGTAATCGGTAGAAAAATCAACATTACCTTTAACTTCTCTATCAAAACTTGGCCATCCTGTACCAGAATCAAATTTATGCTCACTTTTAAATAAAGGTGTTTCGCAAGCTTTACAAACGTAAGTTCCTTGTTTTTTGTTATTGTTTAAAGCGCTTGAGAAAGCACGTTCGGTTCCTGCTTCACGTAAAACGTAATATTCTGTATCCGATAATTGTGCTTTCCATTCAGATTTTGTTTTAGTAACTTCAAACGTTTTCTTTGTCTCGGTTTTCTTCTTTTGTGCTGTAGAATTGCAGCTAAAAGCTAAAAATAAAGCAAGTACTATTATTATCTTATTCATATTTAAATTTGTTTTTTAATTCAGTCGTAGTGTAAATCTAAAAATAACAGAATAGAATTTAATTAAAGTTATATTTTTCATAAAAAAGCGCTTTTATTACGTTCAAAGTTTGTTAAATTTGAATGTGACTAATTAATTAAAAATGTGTCTCAATATTAAACATACAGATTTTGTATTTTTGACACCAAATAAAACCCAATATGATGAAACTAAAAGTTACTTTAATATCCTTAGGAGTTTGTGCCATGATATTTTCTTGTGCAACAAACCCTTTTACGGGAAAAAAAACAATGGCATTTGTATCTAATGCTCAGTTGTTTCCAACTGCTTTTGCTCAATACGATCAGTTTTTAACCGATAATAATGTTGTAGCAGGTACTAAAGATGCCGAAATGATTACAAGAGTAGGGCAACGTATAGCTGTAGCGGCCGAACGTTGGTTAACTGCAAACGGAAATGCGGGTTACTTAAATGATTACAAATGGGAATATAATTTGGTAAATGATGAAACCGTAAATGCTTGGTGTATGCCAGGTGGTAAAATTGTATTTTACACAGGTATTTTGCCAATAGCAGCAAATGAAACAGGTGTTGCAGCTATTATGGGGCACGAGGTTGCGCATGCATTAGCAAACCACGGACAACAACGTATGAGTGCAGGATATGTACAACAAGGTTTAGCAGTTGCAGGAAATGTAGCTATACAAGATGAGCAATCTAGAAATGCTTTTAACCAATACTATGGTGTTGGTTCGAATGTATTAGGAATGTTACCTTTTAGTAGAAGTCATGAAACTGAAGCTGATAAAATTGGTTTATACTTAATGGCTGTTGCTGGTTATAACCCAGATGAAGCGGCTGAATTGTGGAAACGTATGAAAGCGAACAGTGGAGGAGATGCTCCAGCAGAATTTATGAGTACACACCCATCTAACGATACGCGTATTAATAACCTAACACAATGGGCTCCAGATGCTAAAAAGGAAGCTACAAAATTTGGAGTAACATCGTTTAGAGCGATATAACATTTTAATAAAATATTTGTTTACTTTAGAAGCTGCTAATTATTAGCAGCTTTTTTTATTTAGCCAAATTTTTTATATGATTCAACTTGAAAAGGGAAGTAAAAAACTATTAAATGCTTGGGCATTTTACGATTGGGCAAACTCGGTTTATACTTTAACTATTGCATCTTCAATTTTCCCGATATTTTATTCGGCACTATTTCTTTCGGAAGTTAAAACTGTAGAAGCTTTTGGTACCGAATTTAAAAGCACCGCGCTAATTACTTATGTAACGGCTTTTACCTTTTTGGTAGTAGCGATTACTTCGCCAATACTCTCCGGAATTGCCGATTATGTTGGAAATAAAAAGAACTTTCTAAAGTTTTTCTGTTACGTTGGTAGCGCAGGTTGTATTGGATTATATTGGTTTAATTTAGAGCAAATTCACCTGAGTTTGTTATTCTATTTTATGGGATTAATTGGCTATTGGGGAAGTTTGGTTTTCTACAATTCATATTTACCAGATATTGCATATCCAGAACAACAAGATAGTGTTAGTGCTAAAGGATTCTCAATGGGGTATTTGGGGTCGGTACTGTTGTTGATTTTTAATTTATTGATGGTGATGTATCCTCAGTTTTTCGGGTTTGATTTAAGTATAGCCCCATCTATTTTAGAAACTGGAACTCAGGCGGAAATTCAGTTAGCTATGGATGCGGCTAAAGACTTAGCTTCGGTTAAGGCTATGAAAATATCTTTTATTACCGTTGGAATTTGGTGGGCATTATTTAGTCAATATTCATTTTACTTTCTACCAAAAGGAACAAAATCTGGACACAAAGTAACTCGAGCTGTCATCTTTAATGGTTTAAAAGAATTAAGAGAAGTTTGGAAAGAGTTAAAGCAAAACTTAAGATTGAAGCGTTATCTATATGCATTTTTTGTATTCAGTATGGCTGTGCAAACTATTATGCTGGTTGCTGTTTATTTTGGAGAAGAAGAAATTTCTTGGGGAACAGATAGTGAAAAAACAATGGGTTTAATTGTTAGTATTTTGGTGATACAACTGGTTGCCATTCTGGGCGCTTATGTAACATCTAAAGCATCTGCTAAATACGGAAATATTAAAACACTAATCGCAGTTAATTTTGTTTGGATGTTTTTGTGTTTTTATGCTTACATGATGCATACTCCAATGGAGTTTTATATTGCAGCTGGTATTGTTGGCTTGGTTATGGGAGGAGTGCAATCACTTGGGCGTTCTACATATTCTAAATTTTTACCAGAAACGGAAGATACTACATCATACTTTAGTTTTTATGATGTTGCTGAGAAAATCGGTATTGTAATTGGTATGGTTATTTTTGCTACCGTAGACCAAATTACCGGAACCATGAGAAATGCTATTTTGGTGCTTGTTGTCTTTTTTATAGGTGGTATTATTTTATTGTTTAGAGTGCCAGACGAAAATAAAAGACTGCCTTAGAATAGTAAAAATACATTCTAAAAACAGTCTTATTTATTCAAATTAGGGGAAGCTTAAACAAGCTCCAACGTTTGGGATCTTAGATTTTTAGCAGCAGTCACTAAATTTTTTAGAGCATCTTTGGTTTCTGGCCAATCTCTAGTTTTTAGTCCGCAATCTGGGTTTACCCAAATATGTTCTTTAGGTAAAACGTTTTTAGCTTTTGTAAGTAAGTTTTCAATTTCTTCTAAAGAAGGAACGCGTGGCGAATGTATATCATAAACGCCTGGTCCAATTTCATTCGGATATTTAAAATCAACAAAAACATCGAGTAATTCCATTTCAGAACGTGATGTTTCAATAGTAATTACATCGGCATCCATATCAGAAATACTCGCGATAATATCATTAAACTCAGAATAACACATATGTGTATGGATTTGAGTTTGGTTTTGCACACCACTTGCCGAAATTCTAAACGCTTTTACAGCCCAATTTAGGTAATTCTTCCATTCTTCTTCTCGTAATGGTAAACCTTCGCGAATGGCAGGTTCGTCTATTTGAATAATTTTTAAACCCGCTTTTTCTAGATCTGTAACTTCATCTCTAATAGCTAGCGCAATTTGGTTACAAGTAACTTCTCTAGGCTGATCGTTTCGAACAAAAGACCACTGTAAAATAGTAACCGGACCAGTAAGCATGCCTTTTACAGGAATATCAGTTAAAGACTGTGCGTATTCAGACCATTTTACGGTCATTGGGTTTTCGCGAGATACATCGCCAAATAAAATAGGTGGTTTTACACAACGGCTACCGTAACTTTGTACCCAACCGTAGCTGCTAAACGCAAATCCGTTTAGTTTTTCTCCAAAATATTCAACCATATCATTACGTTCAAATTCACCATGAACCAAAACATCTAGACCTATTTCTTCTTGAAAACGGATAGAGTCTTCAATTTCTTTAGCAATTAAAGCGTCGTATTCTTGCTGAGATAACGTTCCTTTTTTGAATTTTAAACGCCAGCTACGAACTTCTTTGGTTTGGGGGAACGAGCCAATAGTTGTAGTTGGGAATAACGGGAGGTGCAATGCTTGCTTTTGTAAAACTTGACGTGTAGAAAAAGTGCTTTCTCTATGACTATCAGATAATTTTAAATTAGAAATTCGCGTTTTTACCGAATCATTATGGATTAGTTTTGAGCTTTTCTTGGTGAGGTTTGCTAATTTATTTTCTTCAAACAAGTGTAAATAACCATCGTTATCTGCTTTTAATAAATGTTTGAGCGCAACAATTTCTTCAATTTTTTGTTTAGCAAAAGCTAGCCATTGTTTTATTTCGGGTTTTAGAGTGGTTTCTAAATCGAGGTCGTATGGTGTGTGCAGTAGGGAGCAAGATGAAGCTATCCATAAGTTTTCCGGATCTAATTTTTTACTCGCTTCTTCTATAGTTTTAATTGAAGCTTCAAAATCATTTTTCCAAATATTTCGACCGTCTATAACACCTAGTGATAGTTTTGTTTTTGGATTAAAATGTTCCGATTCTAAAATATCATTTAATTGCGAAGGGCATCTTACCAAGTCTAAGTGCAAAGTATCGACGGGTAATTGTAAAGCAATATTTAAATTTTCGCCATAACAATCAAAATAGTTAGCTAAAAATACTTTCAATGTCGGGAATTTTTCGGCAATCCGTTCGTATGTTTTTGTAATAGCTTGCTGTTCTTTTTCAGAAAGGTTTAATGCTAAGCAAGGTTCATCGAATTGTATGTATTCTGTACCCAAATTTACTAGTGTTTCAATAACTTCGAAGTAAACGGGTAATAATTTATCCAATAAATCTAACCTATGAAATCCCGGTTCTTTTTCTTTTCCTTGAAGTAAAAATGTAACCGGACCAATTAAAACAGGTTTTGTTTTTATTCCTAATGCTATAGCTTCTTTGTATTCTTCTATAATTTTATTCGAAAAGAAATGAAATGTTTGTTCTTTTTCAAATTCGGGAACAATATAATGGTAATTAGTATCGAACCATTTTGTCATTTCCATGGCAGTAACATCTATATTATCTTTTTGAAGTCCACGTGCCATAGCAAAATACAACTCTAAATAGTTGCTTTTATCAATGTTGTTATAGCGTTTTGGAATACAACCAAAAGTTAAACAAGCGTCTAAAACTTGGTCGTAAAAAGAGAAGTCGTTCGACGGAATTAAGTCAACACCTAAGTCTTGTTGTTGTAGCCAATTTTGTTTTTTTATTTCTTTGGCAATGTTTAGTAGTTCAATTTGATTAATTTTTCCTGACCAAAAAGCTTCGCATGCTTTTTTTAATTCACGTTGGCGTCCAATTCTTGGGTGTCCTAAAAGGGTAGTTTTCATAATTAAATATTAGATTTTATTGCTGTTCAAAATTAGTATTACAGCATGTAAGTAAGAAATTATAGCTAATATTAAGATGATTTACCTATTTTTGAATGGTATAATAGAATAATGTTATTTATATCTAGTTAAATATGAGTTTACCAGAAAATAATTCTGCTTTACCGTTGGATGAAATAGATTTGCGCTTATTAAGAATGTTGCAAGCCAATTCGAACCTAACAACAAAACAGTTAGCAGCTAAAGTGAATCTATCTACGACTCCTGTTTTTGAGCGTATAAAAAAATTAGAAAAAGCGGGCTATATTAAAAACTATGTTGCTGTTTTAGATGCCGAAAAGCTTCAAAAGGGGTTAACAGTGTTTTGTAATATTACTTTGAAAGAGCACACACGTGTTATAGGTAATCAATTTGTGAAGGATATTGTTTCTCTTGAAGAGGTTGTGGAATGTTATAATATCTCGGGAGATTATGATTTTTTACTTAAAATACTGGTAAAAGACATGAAGGAGTATCAGAATTTTGTTCTAAACCACTTAGGTAGTGTTAAAAACATAGGAAGTGCACAGAGTACTTTTGTAATGGGCGAAATTAAAAACTCTTATGCTGTACCTATTTAAGTTTGGGTTTTAATTTGTACTATTTTTCATCAGCTTCGCGCACTGCATTGTTTGCCCATTCTGTAGCATTATTTATTTCTGTAAATGTTTTCAATGGTTTTTTTGAAAATATTTGTTCGATTTGAGAATTGATACGTGCTATTTTTTTAGATGAAACTATGGCAAAACCTACTAAGTTTTCAATTTTTGAGGCTTGAATATAAATAACGGGATCTACGGCATACGAGTTTATGCGGTGTGAAATGTAAACAAATTTTTTATTTTGGAAATATGTTTTTGCTATTTTGAATAGATCGGCATTCGATAAGTCGGTTACGGTTTCTCCTTCGTTAACAATACCGATAACGTAGTTTTCGTAAACCTGCATCACTCCAACAGATGTTTTTACTAGATGATTCATTAATATGAAATGGTGTTTTTTGAATAAAAAAAAGCTCGAAAACTAATTTCGAGCTTTTTTAATTTATAATTTAATTTTTAAGACTCTGTTGGTTTTTCAGCTTTTATAATTGAAATACTCAACTCTTCTGTTTTGGCATCAAGATCAATCTTGATGTTATCGCCATCTTGTAAATGTGATGCTACAATTTCTTCAGCTAAAGCATCTTCAACATATTTTTGAATAGCTCTTTTTAAAGGTCTTGCTCCATATTGTTTATCGAAACCTTTATCGGCAATATAGTCTTTAGCCGTTTCTGTAATAGTTAGGTTGTAACCTAATAACTTAATACGATCTAAAAGTTTTTCTAATTCGATATCGATAATTTTATTAATGTCTTCTTTTTCTAAAGCATTAAAGACAACAACATCATCAATTCTATTTAAAAATTCTGGTGCGAACGATTTCTTTAAAGCATTTTCAATAACACTCTTAGCATTTGCATCTTCTTGTGCTTTTTGAGAAGCTGTTCCAAAACCAATTCCTGTTCCAAAATCTTTTAATTTGCGAGCTCCAATATTAGAAGTCATAATGATAATAGTGTTTCTAAAATCAATTTTTCGGCCTAAAGAATCGGTTAAATAACCATCATCTAAAACTTGAAGTAGCATATTGAACACATCTGGATGTGCTTTTTCAATTTCATCTAAAAGAATAACCGCGTAAGGTTTACGACGTACTTTTTCAGTAAGTTGCCCGCCTTCCTCATAACCAACGTATCCCGGAGGTGCTCCAACTAATCTAGAAATAGCGAATTTTTCCATGTATTCACTCATGTCTATTCTAATTAAAGACTCTTCAGAATCGAATAACTCTCTAGATAATACTTTTGCTAACTGCGTTTTACCAACACCTGTTTGCCCTAAAAAGATAAATGACCCAATTGGCTTATTTGGATCTTTAAGTCCAGCACGGTTTCTTTGAATAGCCTTAACTACCTTAGCAACAGCATTATCTTGACCAATTACTTTTCCTTTTATAAGGTCTGGCAATTCGGCTAACTTATTAATTTCTGTTTGTGCAATACGGTTTACAGGTACACCTGTCATCATAGAAACCACATCGGCAACATTATCTTCTGTTACCACTTCACGATGTTGCTTGGTATCTTCTTCCCATTTTTCTTGAGCAACTGCTAGCTCTTTTTCAAGACGCTTTTCGTCATCTCTTAGTTTTGCAGCTTCTTCGTATTTCTGTTTTTTAACAACAGTATTCTTAGTTTCCTTAACTTCTTCTAGTTTCTTTTCTAATTCTAGAATTTGTTTAGGAACTTCAATATTGGTAATGTGTACGCGAGAGCCCGCTTCATCTAAAGCATCGATAGCTTTGTCTGGTAAAAAGCGCTCTGTCATGTATCTATTTGTTAATTTTACACAGGCTGCAATAGCTTCTGGTGTATAATCAACATTATGGTGCTCTTCGTATTTACCTTTTATATTGTTAAGTATTTCAATAGTTTGTTCTACCGTTGTAGGCTCAACAATTACCTTTTGAAAACGACGCTCTAAGGCACCATCTTTTTCAATATATTGTCTGTACTCATCTAAAGTTGTTGCACCAATACATTGTATTTCTCCTCTTGCTAAAGCAGGTTTAAACATATTAGAAGCGTCTAAGCTTCCGGTAGCTCCACCAGCTCCAACTATAGTATGGATTTCATCTATAAATAAAATAACATCATCATTTTTTTCAAGCTCGTTCATAACGGCTTTCATACGCTCTTCAAACTGTCCGCGGTATTTTGTTCCAGCAACTAAGCTGGCTAAATCTAAAGTAACCACACGTTTATTGAATAGAATTCGCGATACTTTACGTTTCACAATTCTAAGCGCTAAACCTTCGGCAATGGCAGATTTACCAACACCAGGTTCTCCAATTAGTAACGGATTGTTTTTCTTTCGTCTACTTAAAACTTGAGAAACACGTTGTATTTCTTCTTCACGACCAACTACAGGATCTAGTTTTCCTTCTTCGGCCATCGCTGTTAAGTCCCGCCCAAAGTTATCTAAAACTGGTGTTTTAGACTTTTTGTTGGTTTTAGCACCTGTTGGTGCATTAAAAATACTGTCTTTTGAAGATTCGTCTTCTATGTTAGAATCATCATCCGGGAATTCAGCTTTCGGTTCTATATAACTATCATCGTTTGTTATCATAATTTTAAATTGTTCTTTAACATTGTCGTAGTAAACCTTTAATTTATTTAAAAGTTTTGTAGTTGGGTCATTTTCATTTCTTAAAATACAAAGCAATAAATGCGCTGTATTTATTGAGGTGCTCTGAAATAATTTAGCTTCTAAAAACGTGGTTTTTAGTGCGCGTTCTGCTTGCCTTGTTAAATGTAAGTTCTTCTTTTGGTTAGAACCTACGGCTATATTGGGGTTTGCAGGACTTAATATTTCTACTTTACGCCTTAAATGATTTAAATCAATATCTAAAGCGTTTAAAATTGTTATTGCTTTGCCGTTGCCGTCACGCAAAAGTCCAAGCATAAGATGTTCGGTACCGATAAAATCGTGACCTAACCTTAAGGCTTCTTCTTTGCTGTAAGCAATAACATCTTTTACTCTTGGGGAAAAATTATCATCCATATTCGTGTCCTTTCTGCATTAAAAATACTAAAACATTTTACTAACGACAAAAACTATACCTTTTTTTGTGTGTAAAATGCTAATTGACGAAAAAAAGGATATAAATCCAAAATTTTGGAATACATACTTATTAACTAAAAATAGATGTAAAATTGTTAATAAAAAACATGAAAAAATGATTATAAAACCCTTAGTATAACTATTGGAATTGTTATATTAGCATGTTTTGAAAATTACATAAAACTTAATTAAAATATATATGGCAGAAGGAGAAAAACTTATTCCAATTAATATTGAAGATGAGATGAAATCAGCTTACATTGATTATTCAATGTCAGTTATCGTGTCACGTGCTTTACCAGATGTAAGAGATGGTTTAAAACCAGTTCATAGACGTGTACTTTATGGTATGCATGAACTCGGTATTAGAGCAAATACAGCACATAAAAAGTCGGCAAGAATAGTTGGGGAAGTTTTAGGTAAGTATCACCCACACGGCGATACTTCGGTTTACGATGCAATGGTACGTATGGCTCAAGAGTGGAGTTTACGTTACATGCTTGTAGACGGACAAGGGAATTTTGGTTCGATTGATGGTGATAGTCCTGCAGCAATGCGTTATACAGAAGCACGTATGCGTAAAATTGCTGAAGACATGTTGGCAGATATCGATAAGGAAACCGTAGATCATAAGTTAAACTTTGATGATACTTTACAAGAACCAACGGTTTTACCAACGCGTATTCCAGGTCTTTTAGTTAATGGAGCATCGGGTATTGCTGTAGGTATGGCAACTAACATGCCGCCTCACAATTTGACAGAGGTTGTAAATGGTACAATTGCATATATCGAAAATAACGATATTGAAATTGATGAGTTGATCCAACTTATTAAAGCGCCAGATTTTCCAACAGGTGGTACTATATATGGTTACGATGGTGTAAAGGAAGCTTTCCATACAGGTCGTGGACGTATTGTTATGCGTGCTAAAACTAATATTGAAGAGGTAAACGGTCGTGAATGTATTATTGTTGACGAAATTCCATACCAAGTCAATAAGGCAGACATGATTAAAAAAACTGCCGATTTAGTTAACGATAAAAAACTAGAAGGTATTTCGCTTATTCGTGATGAATCTGATAGAAATGGTATGCGTATCGTTTACGTTTTAAAACGTGATGCAATCCCTAATATTGTTTTAAATAAACTTTTTAAATATACAGCGTTACAGTCTTCTTTTAGTGTAAATAATATTGCATTAGTAAATGGACGTCCGCAGTTATTAAACTTAAAGGAGTTAATTCATTATTTCGTAGAGCATAGACATGAAGTTGTTGTTAGACGTACAACTTATGAGTTACGTAAAGCAGAAGAACGCGCACATATATTAGAAGGATTAATTATTGCTTCGGATAATATAGATGAAGTTATAAAAATTATTCGTGCTTCTAATAATGCCGATGAAGCTAGAAATAACTTAATTGAACGTTTCAAACTTTCAGAAATTCAAGCGAAAGCTATTGTTGAGATGCGTTTGCGTCAGTTAACAGGTTTAGAGCAAGATAAATTGCGTGCTGAATATGATGACATTATGAAAACTATTATTGACCTTAAAGATATCTTAGATCGTAAAGAGCGTAGAATGGATATTATTAAGGAAGAATTAGTGGTTGTTCGTGATAAATACGGTGATGAGCGTCGTTCTGTAATCGAGTATGCAGGTGGCGATTTAAGTATCGAAGATATGATCCCTAACGAGAGTGTAGTTATTACAATTTCTCATGCAGGTTATATTAAACGTACTTCTTTAACAGAATACAAAACACAGCATAGAGGAGGTGTAGGGCAAAAAGCATCTACAACAAGAAATGAAGATTTCTTAGAGCACTTATTTGTGGGTACAAACCACCAATATATGCTGTTCTTCACTCAAAAAGGAAAATGTTTCTGGATGCGTGTTTACGAAATCCCAGAAGGATCTAAAACATCTAAAGGACGTGCTATTCAAAACCTTGTAAATATTGAACAAGATGATAAAGTTATGGCTTTCATCTGTACTCAAGATTTAAAAGATGAAGAATACATTAATAGTCATTACGTAATTATGGCTACTAAAAAAGGTCAGGTTAAAAAGACTTCTTTAGAGCAATATTCTCGTCCAAGAACAAACGGAATTAATGCTATTACTATTAAGGACGATGATGTTTTATTAGAAGCTAAACTTACTACTGGTGAAAGCCAAGTGATGTTAGCATTAAAATCTGGTAAAGCTATTCGTTTCGAAGAAGCTAAAACGCGTCCAATGGGTCGTGGAGCATCTGGAGTTCGTGGTATTCGTTTGCAAGATGAAGAAACAGACGAAGTTATCGGAATGATTGCTGTTGATGATATGGAAAGCAACGTGCTTGTAGTATCTGAAAACGGTTATGGTAAACGTTCTAGTTTAGAAGATTATAGAATTACTAACCGTGGAGGAAAAGGTGTTAAAACTATTTCTATTACAGAAAAAACAGGTAATCTAGTGTCTATTAAAAACGTAACGGATGAAGATGATTTAATGATTATCAACAAATCTGGTGTAGCAATTAGATTGGCAGTAGCCGATTTAAGAGTTATGGGTCGTGCAACTCAAGGAGTTAAATTAATAAACCTTAAAGGAAAAGATTCTATCGCGGCAGTTGCAAAAGTAATGCATGAAGATGAGGAGATTGTACTTGAAGGAGAAGAAGGTGAAGTTTCTGCAGAAGGCGTTGAAGGTGTTGAAAACACTGATGTTTCTGAAGATGGCACAACTCTTGATAATAATTTAGAAGATAATAACACTGAAATTTAAACTTAATATTACTTAAAATGAAAAAACAATTAATCATAGCTTTAGCCATTTCAATGGGTGCATTTTCATTTGCACAAAAGAAAGAATTGAAGGCAGTAGAAAAAGCTATTAAATCGGGCGATTATGCAACGGCAAAAGCTGCGGCAACAACAGCAGAAGGTCTTGTAGGTGCTATGGACGAAAAATCTAAAGCAAAATACTACTACTTATTAGGACAAGCACTTTATGCAGATGGAAAAGGATCTGATGGGGATATTGCATCTGCATTAGAAAGTTTCACAAAAGCAGAAAGCGCATACGGATCGGAAGTAACAGCTTTAAAGCAAACTATTACTAACAAATTTTTAACTAAAGGTAATGCTGCTTACGAAAAGCAAGATTATTCTAATGCTTCTAAGTATTTTGAAAAATCTTATAGAGTGAAAGAAAAAGATACTGTTTATCTTTATTATGCAGCTGCAACGGCAGTAAACGTAAAAGAGTATGATAGAGCTTTAGGATTATATGAAGAACTTAAAAATTTAGGTTATACAGGTATCCAAAAGCAATATTTTGCAATTAACAAGGAAACTGGAGAAGAAGAAATTCTTGATAAAGCAACTCGTGATCTTTACGTAAAAGCAAAGAGCCACATTAAGCCAGGTGAACGTGTAACAGAGTCTAAAAAACCAGAAATTGTTAAAAACGTAGCATTAATTTATGTTAGCGAAGGTAACAATGAAAAGGCTATTGAGGCCATGAAAGAAGCTAGAGATGAAAATCCTGAAGATGTAAACTTAATTCTTTCTGAAGCTAATATTCATTTCAAAATGGGTAACACTGAAAAGTTTCAAGAGCTTTTAACTAAAGCTACAGAATTAGAGCCAGAAAATGCAGAGTTACAATATAACTTAGGTGTAATTGCATCTCAATCTGATCATCCAGTAGAGGCTAAGGCTTATTATGAGAAAGCAATTGAATTAGATCCTAATTATGTTAATGCTTACATTAATATTTCTGCGCTTGTATTAGCGAGAGAAGAGCCACTTATTACTGAAATGAATGGTTTAGGAAGTTCTAAAAAAGATGACTTACGTTACGATGAGTTAAGAGAAGAGCGTCAAAACTTATATAAAGAAGCAGTACCATTTTTAGCGAAAGCTTTAGAAATAGATACTGAAAACTTAAGCGCAGCTAAAACTTTAATGAACATCTATAATATTTTAGGTGAATCTGATAAAGCGAAAGGTTTAAAAGCTAAAGTTGAAGCTTTAGAAGGGGCTCAATAATTATATAGTCACTTTCATAAAATAAAAAAGGTCGCAAATTGCGACCTTTTTTTATGCGGTATAATTAATGAAAATATTAAATAATCTTTTTGATAACGCGTAGTTTATGTGTATGTTTTCTTTTATCTACATTGTAAATTCCAGAATGGTCTAAGCGATCAATTCTTACTTTACCATGTGCGTGTATAATGTAATTATCTTCCATAATTAAACCAACATGAGTAATAGCGCCTTCGCTATTATCAAAAAAGGCCAAATCTCCAGGTTCACTTTCTTCTATAAAACTTAAAGCTTCACCTTGTGTGGCCTGCTGAGAGGCATCACGAAGTAATTTATACCCGTTTAATTTGTAAACCATTTGCGTAAAACCAGAGCAGTCTATTCCAAAAGGTGTTTTTCCTCCCCATAAATAAGGAGCGTTTAAGTAGGTAAAAGCAGTTTGTATTATTTGTGATTTAGGACGAATTCCAGAAATTACACCACCATCATAGTCGTGATCTAATATAGAGATTCCGTTTAAGCTAGATCCAAAAACAATAGGGTGGAGCTGTTCGTTTTTATCTTGAATAAATTCAACCAAATCTCCAGAAAGCTGCAAGGGCTGTCTGTCTAAATTGTTGTATTGTTCTTCGGTTAATTCAACATATTGCTTATTATCTATCCAACCTTCGTAAGTATCAAAGGCAATTCTAATTTTACTCCAATTTTTACGTTGTTCCAAAACTTTAAACAAATCACCATAAATTACTTGCGAAATTAATTCGCTAGCGTCCGATGGTTCTAGTCTTAGAGGTACAATGCTTAAATTACAAATTCCGTATTGCATTAATCAATTATCGTTGTTTAATATTTTAAATAAAGCTCTGTTTTATTCAAATTAATATACAGGCAACAGCTTTTAAAGCTAACTAATATATTTTTTTAAGGGCGTTCAATAACTACAGCCGATGCGCCACCGCCACCGTTGCAAATTGCAGCAGCACCAATTTTGGCATTGTTCTGTTCAAGTACATTAAGTAATGTAATTAGTATTCTAACACCAGAACAACCCAGTGGATGTCCAAGTGAAACTGCTCCACCATTTACATTAACGTTACTGTCGTTAAGACCTAAAATTTTCATGTTTGCTAAACCAACAACCGAAAAAGCTTCATTAAATTCAAAGAAATCTACATCTTCTAATTTCATTCCTGCTTTGTTCAAGGCTTTTGGAAGCGCTTTTGCTGGTGCTGTTGTAAACCATTCTGGTTCGTGAGCAACATCTGCATAACTTTTTATAGTCGCTAGAACTTTTAATCCAAGTTCGTTTGCTTTCTCTTTACTCATTAATACCATAGCTCCGGCACCATCATTTATGGTAGAAGCATTGGCCGCTGTAACTGTTCCGTCTTTACTAAAAGCAGGTCTAAGTTGCGGTATTTTATCCGTTTTTACGTTAGTAAACTCTTCATCTTTAGAAAAAACTAAAGGTTCACCACGACGTTGTGGTACTTCTACAGGCACAACTTCGTTATCAAATTTCCCTGCTTCCCAAGCGGCTGCAGAACGTTTGTAAGATTGTATGGCGTAAGCATCTTGATCTTCACGAGAAAACTCATACTTATTAGCACAAGCATCTGCGCATACACCCATAGCATCATCACTATATGGATCTACTAAACCATCTTTTTGTAAACCATCTATTAAAGATGTTGGTCCAAATTTAGTTCCCGTTCTAGCATGTAAATAATGAGGTATTAAACTCATGTTTTCCATACCACCAGCAACTATAATATCTGCATCACCAAGCGCAATACTTTGAGCGGCTTGCATAACAGCTTTCATACCCGAAGCACAAACTTTATTTATCGTTGTACAAGGCACCGTGTTTGGTATACCTGCGTATATAGCGGCTTGTCTTGCTGGAGCCTGTCCGGTACCTGCTTGTACCACATTACCCATTAAAACTTCATCTACCAATTCGGGCTTTAAATTAATTTTATCTAAAGCACCTTTTATTGCAATTGCTCCTAATTTTGGAGCAGCAATAGTTGATAAACTTCCTAAAAAACTACCAATTGGTGTTCTTGCTGCAGAAACGATAACGACTTCTTTGTTCATAATGATCTACTTTGGTTTAGCTTTGAATATAATTTATCCAATTGCAAAAAATTAGAAATAGAATAAATTCATTGCGAAAATAACGATTTTTTTAATAATATACAGAGATGTGTTCATTATAAAAGGTGGTGTAAGCCTAATATTTTATTACATTTGAAAATGAAATCATTAACTAAATTTTTATCTATATTTAGTTAGAAAATGTACCTGTGAAAGACTTTTTAAATAAATTATACCGAAACCATTCTTTAATATATAAGGTTCTCTTATTTATTTGTACTACGTTTTTAATTGTTTATTTGTTTCCGAAGAGCGGTAAATTTAAATATAATTTTGAAAAGGGAAAGCCTTGGCAGTCAGAGAATTTGTATGCGCCTTTCGATTTTGCTATTAAAAAGTCTGAAAGTGAAATTAACAAGGAAAAAGAAGATATTATTAATAATGGAACTCTGTATTTTACCATTGATAGTAGTATTGAAAATAAAGTAAAAACGGCATTTAAAAAGGAGTTTACCACTAATTTTTCCGACACTATTTCTTTAACATCTTCTAGTGAATTATACAAAACGGGAATTGATATTATTTCTCAGCTTTATAGCTTTGGTGTTTTAAATGAAAGCTATAGTTTTTCCGAAGAAAAAAGAATTGTAATTTTAGATGAACGTGTAAAGAAGCAAGAGGGCATCTATTTCGATTTAATTAAGTTGGATAAAGTGACTTCTGTAATTGAAAAAGTTTTAAAAAAGCATAAATTGTCTTCTAATAAAACTGAATTTGTTTCATTATTTTACGACTTAGTAGAACCAAATCTAACTTTTGATAAATCTTTCACAGACAAGGCTTTACAAGAAGAATTAGATAAGATAGTTTATGCTAGAGGGAGCATTGAAAAACAAACTTTAATAGTTTCTAAGGGTGAAGTTGTTCAGGGCGATAAATATGAAATATTAAAGTCTTTACAATCGGAATACGAATCGCAGGTTTGGAGCAAATCTAGTTACATTTGGATTTTATTTGCATACACGTTATTGGTGGCCTTAGCGTTACTTATGCTTCTATTATTTTTAATGAAATACAGATTAAGTGTATTTGAAAATAATACGAAAGTTACCTTTATATTCTTCAATATATTTTTGTTAATCTTTCTAACCACTATGGTAGTAAATTACAACTCGAAGTTTATTTATGTGGTGCCAATATGTATTCTGCCTTTAGTTTTTAAAGCGTTTTTCGATGCACGTTTAGGGTTGTTTTCTCATGTTATTACCGTGTTGCTTTTAGGTTTTGTAGTACCAAATAGTTACGAGTATATGTTTTTGCAAATTATTGCAGGGATAGTTACTATACTAACGGTAAAAGAGCTTTACAAACGTGCTAATTTATTTATTTCGGTTGGGCAAATTACGCTTATTTATTTCATAGCTTATTTTGCGTTTTTTGTAATTCATGAAGGAACGGTTGAAACTTTAGACTGGAAAACTTTCGGCTACTTTGTACTTTGTGGTTTAGCAACATTGTTTGTGCAGCCTTTAATTTATGTTTACGAGAAAGTTTTCGGGTTGGTTTCCGATGTGTCTCTGTTAGAGCTTTCGGATACTAATTCTAAGCTTTTAAAAGAATTATCTAATAAGGCACCCGGAACGTTTCATCATTCGTTAAACGTTGCTAATTTGGCTGAATCTTCAGCAAATGAAATTGGAGCAAACGCCATGTTAGTTAGGGTAGGAGCTTTGTATCATGATATTGGTAAAATGAAGAGCCCAACTTACTTTACCGAAAATCAATCTACCGGAATTAATCCGCATGATGAGTTATCATCTAAAGAAAGTGCGAGAATAATTACCGATCACGTTATTGACGGGATAGAAATTGCTAAGAAAAATAATTTGCCAGATCGTGTTATAGATTTTATTAGAACACATCACGGTACTAGCGTGGTGTATTACTTTTATATGCAGGAAAAAAAGAACCATGATGATGTAGATCGATTAGATTTTAGCTATCCTGGTCCGAAGCCTTTTAGTAAAGAAACGGCAATCTTAATGATGTGCGATAGTATTGAAGCTGCATCTAAGAGTTTAAAGGAGCCAACCTCGACAAAAATTGACGCATTTGTGGAAAATATAATAAATAAGCAGATAGAAGAGGGACAATTCTTAAATGCGAACATAACTTTTAAAGAAATTGAGTCGATTAAAAAAGTGCTAAAACACAAGCTAGCAAACATTTACCATTTAAGAATTGAATACCCTGAATAATTTTTAAAAATAAATGAAAAAATGTTTGTCAGATTTAAGATGAAATCCTAAATTTGCACCCGCATTACAATATTAGTGCGATGTTCATATAACATTACTGGAGAGGTGCCTGAGTGGCCGAAAGGAGCGGTTTGCTAAATCGTCGTTGGTGGAAACACTGACCCAGGGTTCGAATCCCTGTCTCTCCGCAAAATATTTCGTAAGAAATATAGATAACCAATTCGGGGTGTAGCGTAGCCCGGTTATCGCGCCTCGTTTGGGACGAGGAGGTCGCAGGTTCGAATCCTGCCACCCCGACTAACCTAGAAATAGGAACAACTAAACACCGTTAATCTTTTGATTAACGGTGTTTTTTTTGATACCTATCCATCATAATAGTTTATCCTGATACCTTTCATTAAAAGGGATGTTTTACTTCATTTGTATATTTTTTCAAGAACACTTTTTATTTTCTAATTAATAATAAGAAATGCACTATTGTTTTAAATTAATCTTTTCAGAAAAATAGTTGAGCAATTAAAAAGTAGTTGGTTAAAATATTTCAAAACTAATTTGAATAATTAGCTAGCACATTTTTTTTTATCCTAAAGGTTTTTTGCTGTTTTTGATAAGGGAGTAGCGATATTTAGTACAGAGTTAATTTTAGTGTTTTATAAATATTGAGAATACCGCGTTAATTTTTTTGTAGTAATTTACTTTATTTTTATTTATTTTTAAAATAAATAAGCCTAAAACACCGTTTAAAAACACTTATATCGGATTAAATGTTTATTTTAGCAAATAATTAACGTTGCGATTCTTACGTCAGGCTATGAATTTGTTCCTGATTTACTTGATTGCTTAATAAAATTGTCCCAAATGAAATTAAATATAAGTGTTATAACCAAACCGTTTGCTATTCTATCTTTAGAAGAGCGTACACAGTAAAAATTTATTACTGGCTTAATTATTAAAAAAAGCTAACTCTCGTGTTTCAAATCATTTTTTCTAAGAAGCATAGCTGATTTTACAACTATTTAATAAAGTCTGTGATAATTATAAGGATGGTAAAATTAACTATCTATAAAAACGATTTTTCTCTATTAAGCTAACATGCTTATACTGTTGATTGCTATCTTTCAAAGTCCCAGATATGTGCTACATGATAAAAATCATACTGTATTATGTAAAAAAAATATATTTTGAATAAATATATTTTAAAGTAAAATGAAACCTACGAATGATTAACTTAAAGTTCTCCAAAAACATACGCTATTTAGCTAAGGGGATAAGTCTTATTGTCATTTTTTTCTGTTGGAGCAATATTTGTTTTGGACAAAATATCGCTGTGCCCGAAAATATCCAGGCGGCACTATTAACTAAGGTTTTAAAATATAATCCTCAAATTCCTCAAGATAACAAAATTAAAATCTTAGTTGTTTACAATAATAATACTGTTCTGGATAAGGACGAATTTATTAAGGGACTAGGAAGCTCTATGGTTGTTAAAGCAATTACTCCAAAAGATTTAGAGAGAAATATTTCAGAATTTAATGTTGTTTATTTTATGGAAGGCATTAATGGCTTTTCTAAAATATGCAGAATTAATAAGGTTTTATCAGTAACTGCTACAACTCGGTTTGTAGAAGAAGGTGAAATTTCCCTCGGATTTGGAATTGAAAACAATAAACCCAAGATATTAGTGAATTTAACATCTCTAGATATGGAGGGGCAATCGTTCTCTTCAGATATATTGAGAATTGGAAAAATTTTTAAATAACAAAGTTATGAATTTTAAGGAAAAAATACTTTTATTCATTATGATCATAACATCTTTGTTATGCTTCAAAACTTTCGCGCAAAAAGGTAAAGTTTATAATGATATGACTCTTGAAGAGTTGTTGGATATTGATGTTGTGGTAACTGCTTCTAAACACCCAGAAGATTTATTTGAGACACCATTGTCTACAACTATTATTAGTAAAGAGGAAATTAGTAATTCTGGAGTTACAAGCATTCCGGAAGCATTGCGCTTGTCTCAAGGTTTAATTGTTAGAGAAATAACACCAGGTAATTACGACATTCATATTAGAGGGTATGATGATATTACAAAAAATGTTTATTTAACATTGTCTTACAATACGACTATATTGGTGATGATTGATAACCGAATAGTATATAGTTATTTTAGTGGAGGAACTTTTTGGGAAACTTTACCTGTCGATTTAATAGATGTTGAAAGAATTGAAGTTGTTAGAGGGCCTGCGTCTGCTTTATACGGGCCTAATGCTGTTACAGGTGTAATTAATATTATTACTTCTCATGCCAATAAAAAAGGTAAAAACATTACTGTTAATAGCCAAATAGGAACCAACGAGGCTAAAAATGCTAGTGTCAATATTGGTTACAATTGGGATGATAAAACAAAGCTTTCATTCTCGGGTAATTTTACAGAACGACACCGTTTTGATATGGATTATTTTGATTTCATAAGGAAAGGTTATACATCTGTAGATAGTTTAACCATGTTTGTATCACCGGTAAAAGATGTAAATGACAATGAATCTTGGACGTTTTTAGAATATCAAGAAGAACTCGGTGCATATTACAATGAAGATCTCAGTTTAAGAAGAGTAGGAGGAAACATATTTTTAACCCATAATTTTAAAGAAGGTTCTAATTTTGATATTGCTGTTGGTGCACAAAAATCCCAAAGTCAAAGAACAGGCTTTGTAAATTTGGCAACACCATTATCTCAAACAGAGTCAGAAAGTTATTACTTTAACGCAAAAATAAATCACAATAACTTTAGCGGACAGTTTAATATTAACACCGGAAAAGATGAAAATAATTACAAGTTTAATTCTTATAAGTTTACTAACATAGAGGGGAATCTAGAGTATTTTAAAGAATTTAAAAATGTAAGTATTAGACCAGGAGTTAATTATAAGTTTTTATCATATAATAGTCCGTTTACTTACGATGACGGGTTTAGTTTTAATGAGCTTAACTTCGAATTTAAAGATGAGCCCAAAAAGACGTTTTCTTATTCCACTTTTGTATTAACAGAATGGAAACCAATATCTAAACTTAGAATGATTGGAGCTATTCGAGTTGATAAATTTGGGTTTAATAAAAATTATTTCACCAATTTTGAAATAGCATCCACGTATCGAATAAATAAAAACAATTTAGTTAGGGCCGCTTATTCTAGAGCCAGTAAATCACCTTTCTTTTTTGATACGTATCTTAATACTGATTTAACTGTGAAATATGCGAGTAACGCTACTAATTTAGATGTGCCTGTAGATTTTACAGTTAGTGGCCAAGAAGATTTAAAATACCCAACTATTACAAGTTTTGAAATCGGTTGGAGAACGAAATTGAATACAAATTTAACATTAGATTTTGAGGGATTTTATTCAAAAGTAGACAATTTTGTAAATCCAAATGCATATTATGATTATGTTACTACACAAGAAATAAATGAAGCGGGAGAGCCAGACGAAATTTTAGCTATACATGCTGATGGTTCTGTTATATTCGAAAATTACGATTTAAAAGCAAACCAGTTTGGAGCAGGATTTACATTAAACTATGATTTTAGTGATAATTTTCAAGCTAAGGTGTTCGGTACTTATCAAAAAACTAATATTGCTGGTAGAAAAGATATTGAGATTGAATTGACTGATATTGTATTTGAGCCTAATGCTGAGGGAGATATTTTAACAACTACTTTAAGCAATAGAACAAACCCTACCCAATGGAGCGAAGAAGCGACACCATCCTTTTTTGGAGGTTTTTCATTAAATTATAAACCTAATAAAAAGTGGAGTTTTAATACAGATGCTTACATATATGCAGATCATGAATTTGCTAACTATAACTATTATCAAATATCAAATGTAGATAATATTGATGATGCTAAAGTGCAGATGGATATTAGAACCAACATGATTTTAAATGCCAAAACAATCTATCAATTAAATAAAAATATGTCTGTTAATGTTACAGCAAAAAACATATTAGGAAAACACCGTGAATATGGTTTTGCAGACAACATTGGTTCTCTTTTCTTAATAGGCATACAATGGAAATATTAAAATTAAACTCTCAAATCTTTATGAAAAACAATTATTATTTATCTGCTATTATCGCTTTATTTATTTCTTTAACCTCTTGTAGTTCTAGTGACTCTAACGATGCGAACACACCCAGTGATATGGTGAGTTCTAAAACATGGAAGATAGAAAGTAAAATGCTTTCACCTATTATAAATTATGGAGGTGTAGAGATAGACGATATCATGATTCTCGAATCAGAAGAAACTAGAAACTATTCATTTAAATTTAATGCTGATGGTACTTTTGAACAGTATGATGCAACTGGAGAAGTTCTATTTGAAAGTACGTGGTCTTTAAACTCAGATAATACCATTTTATCCTTTGGAGAACCAATTGTTTACGTCTATCCTGTAGTTGGCGAAATGGGTTTTTCTAGCATTGATATTGTCTCTATATCATCATCAAAAATAGTAGGTACTATTGAATCTACGTTTGGTGAAGATGATTACGAGCTTACAATAACATTTATATAAGAAAGTATTAAAACATAATCTTCCAGATAAGTTAATTTATATAAATTATGATCTTTAAAAATCTATCAATTAAAGTTAAAATGATGCTGATTATTCAGTTAGTATCGTTGTCTTCTCTATTGATAGGTTTTTCTTATGTTGTCTATAGTAATATAGATGATTTTAAGGAAGATATGAAGAATAATACTATAATTAACGCTACACTCGTTGGCGATTATTGTGCTGTGCCTTTGGTTTTTGATGTGTCAGAAAGTGCAACAGAAACGCTAGGCAAATTGCAAAATATTCCTTCGCTAGAGGTTGGCATAGTTTATAATGATAAACATGAGGTTTTTGCGGAATATTACAAAAATGGCAATAAAATTCCCGTTTCTAATACTTTTGTAAAAGGCTCATGGAATAAGTTTGAAGACGATCATTTAAGTGTTTCTAAACCCATATTTAGCGATGAAGAATTTGCGGGAACCATTTATTTAAGAGTTTCTACCGAAGAGCTAACCATGAAAATTAATGACTACTTAGTTAAAATGGCTATTTTATTGGTTTGCTTACTTTTAGTTAACTATATACTTGCTACATGGTTGCAAAAAGTTCTTTCAGAACCTATATTGAATTTAACAAAAGCTACTAAAGAAATTTCTCAAGAAGGAAATTATAAACTACGAGTGCATAAACAAGGTAACGATGAAATTGGAGATCTAGTTGATGAATACAACGAAATGCTATCTCAAATCTATGTTAGAGAAGAGGCTTTAAAACAACGCACAAATGAGTTAACACAGACTCTAGGAGATTTAAAGCAAACTCAAGAAAAACTTATTAATTCAGAAAAACTGGCAGCACTTGGTCAATTAATTGCTGGTGTTGCACACGAGATAAACACACCACTTGGAGCCATTCGTTCATCTATCGGCAATATCAATAAAACGTTATGTTTTGTGTTAAATGAATATCCTATATTTATAAATGAATTGCCAAAAGAGTTAAAGGAAAACTTCTTAAATTTAGTTGAAGATTCTTTTAAAAATAGGCACATGCTTACGTCAAAAGAAGAACGATCGCTTAAAAAGAAAATATCTAAAATATTTGAAGAGCACGATATTAAAAATGCCTATTCATTTGCAGATACTTTTGTAGATATGATGGTAGTAGAAAATGTAGAAAACTATTTAGACTTATTGCAAAACGAAAATTCTGAAAAAATTATAGAAACAGCTTATAAAATTACAGGATTACAAAGAAGTACAGAAAATATTGAATTTGCAGCCGACAGGGCTTCAAAAGTAGTTTTTGCACTCAAGAATTCGTCTAGAGTAAATAATTACGAAGAGCAGGTTTTAGCAGATGTTACAGAAGGCATTGAAAGTGTTTTAATTTTATACAACAACCAAATTAAACAAGGTATAGAAGTAGCAAAAGTATACAAGGAAATACCCGAGATTCTTTGCTATTATGATGAATTAAATCAAGTATGGACCAATATTTTACATAATGCCATTTATGCCATGGAGCTTAATGGTAAATTAACTATTAAAACATACACAGAAAACAATTGGGTTGTAGTTTCAATTAGTGACAGCGGACGAGGTATTCCTAAAGATGAAATTGATAAAATATTCGATCCTTTCTTTAGTACTAAACCAACAGGTGAAGGTACAGGTATAGGCTTGGATATTTCAAAACGAATAGTAGAAAAGCACCACGGAAAAATTGAAGTACAAAGCGAACCAGGAAAAACAACCTTTAGTGTTTACCTACCAATAGCAGGTAGTAACAATGAAGATTCTATAAAACCACAACAATAATACTATGGAGAAAAATGTAATATTATGTGTCGATGATGAAAAAATTATACTAGATAGTATTAAAGCGCAGTTAAAAGAGAATTACGGTAACTTATTTCTATATGAAACTGCCGAAAGTGCAACAGAAGCTTTAGATATTATTGAAGATTTAGAACTAGATTTAAGCACCAATTTAATAATAATTAGCGATTGGTTAATGCCGGTTATAAAGGGTGATGAATTTTTAATTAAAGTACACCAGATGTATCCTAATGCATTAAAAATAATGTTAACAGGTCATGCGGACTATAAATCGATTAAGAAAACGGAAGATGAAGCAGATTTATATAAATGCATTAAAAAGCCTTGGGTTCGGTCTGAGTTATTTTCATGTATTGATTCTGGTTTGCAATTAACTTAAATTACAGCGAATGAAAAAGGATGTAATATTTTGTGTCGATGATGAAAAAATCGTTTTAAATAGTTTAAAAACCGAGCTGAAAAATGCGTTCGGTAATAAGTATATTATAGAAACTGCAGAGTCGGGAACTGAAGCTTTAGAGGCTATCGAGAACTTAATGAGCTTAGGTTATAAAATACAAGTGGTTATTGCAGATTACGCCATGCCAGTTATGAAAGGGGATGAGTTTTTAATGAATCTTCATAGTAAATCCCCTGAGACCTTAAATATATTATTAACTGGGCAAGCAACTATTGAAGGGGTTATAAACTCTATAAATCACGCTGGTTTATATCGTTATATTTCTAAACCTTGGCATACTAATGATCTTGTATTAACAGTAAAGCAAGCGCTTAAAAGTTACGATCAAGAAAATCAACTTAAAGTTCAAAATGAAGCGCTTAAAGAGCTAAGTGCTTCTCTAGAAAACAAAGTACAGTTACGCACACAAGAGCTAAAAAATAATAACATTTTGCTTCTAGAAAAGCAGCAAGAAATTATACTTCAAAATAAGGAATTAGAAACCTATAGAAATCATTTAGAAAACCTTGTTAAAGAGAGAACCCTTGATTTAACGATTGCTAAAGACAATGCAGAAGAAAGTGATCGATTAAAATCGGAATTTTTATCTACCATGTCTCACGAGTTACGCACACCTCTTAATTCAATTATAGGCTTATCTGGTTTGGTAGATCGAGATACATCTATGGATGAGGTTATTGAGTACACACAAATAATAAATAATAGCGGAGAGCATTTACTTAAATTAATTGACGATCTTTTTAATGTTTCTCTTATTGAATCCGGGAAAACTAAAGTCAACATTAAGGATATTGATTTAGGTGTTTTTATGAATGAAATTCATGGGAACATGAAGATTTATTTAGAACGATTAAAAAAGGAACACATAGATTTTAATTTAGTAATACCAGAAATTCATAAAAACTTAACCATTTATACCGATAAATTAAAGCTTACCAACATTTTGGTTAACCTATTAAGGAATGCCATTAAGTTTTCGGAAAATGGTACAATAAATTATGGGTTTAGAATTTGCGAAAAACATGAACAAAAGTATATTGTATTTTTTGTGTCAGATACGGGGATTGGTATTGATAAAAAATATCAGGATTTAATTTTTAAAAGTTTTACTCAGGTTAATAGTGATTTAAACAGACCTTACGAAGGGGCAGGAGTAGGATTAACTATTGCAAAAAAGTTGGTTAATCTTTTAAAAGGTGATATATGGCTAGATTCAACTTTAGGAGAAGGAAGTTCTTTCTTTTTCACAATTCCATTGTATGATGTAAATAACGAAATGATCAGAAATAATTGTGAAAATATCATAAAGTCACCAGCCGAATTTAAAAATGAACTCAAAAAAAAATAAAATAATTATATTTTTTTTTGAGTGTTAAAAATCTTAAAATTTATATAAATAGATAAAATGTTCTGTACTTCAGTATGTTACTATTTAATTTAGTTGAAGAATAAAATGAAGAAGATTTATTGAAATTTAAAATAAAGAATTTATTTAAAATAAAAAGTAAATTTTATTTGTTAGAACTCTAATAAGTTATATATTTGCAGCCGATAAAGTAAAACCCATTACTTTTAAGTTCTTAAATTAGATATTGAAATTAAGGTTATTTATTAAATATTTAACCAATTAATATAAATTGTAGAAAATAGAAAATCTCTATTAATACAATGTTTTCGTAGAAACATAAAAACTACGGGCTCTTAGCTCAGCTGGATAGAGCACCTCCCTTCTAAGGAGGCGGTCGAAGGTTCGAATCCTTCAGGGCTCACTTAAAGCTTCACAGAAATGTGAAGCTTTTTTGTTTTATAAAGGTTTTTTTAAAATTTCTCAAGAACCTTTAAAACATCCTTTTTGTAGCTTCTACTTATAGTTAAAGATGTTTTATTGATGGTGACTTCTTCGTTAGTGAAAGATGTAATGGATTTTAGCGCAATAATAAACGATCTATGTATTCTTAAAAAAGCATCACTAGGTAATTTAGCTTCAATAGCACTTATAGTTTCGCGTGTTACAATCGTTTCATTTTCTAAATGAATTTTTATATAGTCGCTGTAACTCTCAATATATAGTATAGAAGTGAAATCGACCTTAATCATGCGTCTGTCTGCTCTTACAAACATAAAGCCATGCTGTTCTAATATTGGAGTTTTAGAGCTGTTAGCAGTCGTGTGAGTATCAAAATATGCGGTAACAGCTTGTAGCAATCTATTAAATGAAATAGGTTTTAGTAAATAATCTACAGCTTGTAATTCAAATCCCTCAACAGCATAATCGCGATAGGCTGTTGTGAAAATAATTTTGATGTCTTTGTTAATCGATTTAGCAAAGGAAATCCCTGATATTTCTGGCATATTGATATCCAAAAACACCAAATCAATTTTATGATTATTTAAATAATTAAAGGCCTCAATAGCGTTACTGCAACTTGCAACAATATCTATGTTATTAATTTTAGAAAGATGATTAGCTATCACGTCTCTAGCAATACTTTCATCATCAACAATAATACACGAAATGTTGTTCTGCTGCTCCATACCTAATTTAAGTTCAGGTTTAAGTTTACTGTAAATAGATTGTCAGTTTGATCAATTTTTAATTCATATTGATTTAAATACAGTAAATCCAATCGTTTTCTTATGTTATCTAGCCCAATACCATTTTTAGATGAAATAGCTTTAGAAGCTGTGTTTACAATCTGTAAGTGTATTTTATTTTCATCACAACGTAAATCAATATTTATAGATAATTCGCCATTTTTTATAACGCCATGTTTAAAGCTGTTTTCTACAAAAGGAAGTAATAACATGGGCGCTATTTTTAATACTTCGGAAACTGTACTGGTCTTAAAATTAATATTTAGGGTGTTATTAAAACGCATTTTCTCTAAAGCAATATAATCTTCAATATGATGTATTTCTTCTGTTAAAGAAACAAAAGGTTTATCGGTTTGATAGAGCAAATAATCTAACAAATTGGATAGTTTTAAAATCATATCTGGAGTTTCGTCTGCTTTTTTTAGAGCAAAACCATATAGCGTGTTTAAGGTGTTGAATAAAAAATGCGGATGGATTTGCATTTTTAAGTAGTTTAACTCTTGTTCCTTTAATTTTAGTTGAGTTTCTAAAATTTTAGTCTCAAGTTTTTTGGTTTCATTGCTGTGTTTTGCATTCAATTTTAATAATTTAAAGGCACTCACAATTATAACAACCAAATAAACTGCAGTACCAACTAGCAACAAGCTTTTGCTGATAGGTGCCATATTGTTAAACTGAAAATTTGATAAATAAATGAGACCATAAAAAACAGAAACTACAATTAAATATGCCGAAATTATAAAGGTGTACAAACTGTATAAGCCAAACAGAGCATATCGCTTTTTTACAAAATAATCTGGAATAAGCTTATATATCGAAACATAAGTGGTGGCAATAGTTATTGGCATTAAAAACAAAGAAAACGATAATACATAATTAAAATCGGCGCTATTAAAACCAAAAAAATAGGTGTAAAATAGGAGCGCACCACACCAAAAGATAGCGTGTAGCAACACTTGCCCAATTTTATTTAATATTATTTTTGTTATCATACCTTTGTTGTAGCCTTACAATAATACTATATTTTTGATTTTTAAAGGTATTTTATAGATAGATAACTGATTCTGTTGGGGATTTAACCAAAAGTTATAACAGGTGCTAAATTAGCAATCCATCGCATTTTATCCTGTAGCTTGGCCAAAGCGACTAGGTTTGCGATATGTTAAATTAAAACTATTAATTATGAAAATTTCTATGTATTTATTGTCAACTTTTTTAGTCTCAAATGTTTTTGTCGATCGCTTTATGGAAGGCGGGCCACTTTTTATGTCGCTAATATTAATTTGCTTTTTACTAGCCTTATTTTTTATTATCAAGGCTTTTGTAAATTTGAAAAAAGATGAATCAAAATCTATAAAAATGACGAGTTTAGCTTCTGAAGCGAGCTTATTAGGATTAGTTTTTGGCTTTTTAGGGTCCATAATTGGTTTAATCACCGCTTTTGATGCTATAGAAAGTATGGGGAGTATTTCTTCCGGAATGCTCGCTGCAGGACTTAAAGTGTCTTTTTTAACAACCGTATTCGGTACTGTTACTTTTATTTTAATAAGAATTGGAATTATAGTTTTAAAAGCACTTCGAACGAAATAAGATTAAAAATAAAATATTTTAAACCTCCATTTACAATAGTTAAATGGGGGTTTTCTTTTTTTTATCAAAGCGAGAATAATTTATCATCAACTGTTTCGTAAGAATTTATCTATTTGATTGTAAGTAAATTAAGTGTGTAAAATGATGTATTTACGAAAATAAATTTTATATTGTAGTTAACCTTAACTAAATATTAAAATATGATACGTGATTATCCATTAGAAAAATGGAAACACGTAGTTTTTGATGACAAAATAGCCGAATTTGAAAACTACAAGATTTCCAATTATGGTCGGTTAATTAATTGCAAACACGACCAAGAGAAACTAGTTAAATTGTCGCTTACAAATGGTTACCCTAGTATTTCTTTAAAGCAGCGCGTAAATGGCAAAAGTACAGGTCGATATATCCATAAACTGGTTGCACAGCACTTTTTAGAAAAAGAAGACGATCAAATTTATGTTATTCATTTGGACTATGATAAGGAAAACAATCATATCGATAATTTAAAGTGGGCAACAAAACGCGAAAAGGAAGTTCACCAATATTCTGGTGAAAACTATAAAAACAGAAAAATAGACCGGTCTTATGCTAAACTTACTGAAAGTCGGGTTCGATTAATTAGAAGAAAAGTAAACGACCCTAATCGGCGTACACGCATTAAAATGATAGCGAAACAATTCGGGATTTCAGAAATGCAAGTATATCGCGTAGCTTCTGGTGCAAACTGGAAACATGTAACAGATTATTGAAAATAAAAAGAGGTTAACTTTTTAGCTAACCTCTTTTTATTTTATTCTTTATAATTAGGCGTTAACCTTATTTATTCTTGTTACGTTTATTGTAGTTTTTATCACCACGTGTTTTAGGTTTTTTATATTTCGCAGCAATTTTAAATTTGTACGATCCGCCTAAATTTTCTTTAGAGTTCTTTTCAGATTTCTCATGAAAAGCAGGTCCAGGAGCATCTTCATCCTTACGTTTTATAGGATTGTAATGTTCTTTAATTTCTGCGCGTTCCTCATCAATTTGCTCTGTAGAAATTTCAACAGTTTCGGGTATTTCCAAAACAGGAATTTGCATATTCATTAAAGCTTCAATGTGTTCAACTAGCACCGTTTCTTTTACAGTAGACAATAATAAAGATTCACCTTCACGTTCAGCACGACCAGTTCTACCAATTCTGTGCATATAGTTTTCAGGGAAATCTGGCGTATCAAAGTTAATAACATGAGATACGTTATCAATATCTAAACCACGCGCCATAACATCGGTTGCAATTAAAATACGGTTATGTCCTTCTCTAAATTGCTCAATACTTCTAAGTCTGTAATTTTGTGTTTTATTAGAGTGAATAACGCAAAGTTCATCATGAAAAATTTCGTCTAATTGATCAAACAATCGATCTGCCATACGTTTGTAAGCCACAAATATCAAAACTCTACTATATTTGTCTGTATCTCTCAATAAGTGAGAAAGCAAGTTTACTTTAGTGTAAAAGTTAGGGACGTTGTAGCGCTCTTGCTTAATGTTTTCTAGAGGAGTACCAGAAACAGCAATAGAAACACGTTCCGGATTTTTAAAGAAATCGTTAAGTAAAACATCAACATCCTGCGTCATCGTAGCCGAGAACATAATGTTTTGTCTCTTAGGAGGTAGAATATCAAAAATATTAATTAATTGATGTCTAAACCCTAAATCTAGCATAACATCAACTTCATCAATCACTAATTTCTGAATAGATTTTAGTTGTAAAACACGGCTCAAAGCCAAATCGTACATACGGCCTGGTGTGGCAACTAAAATATCGATACCTTCAGCAATAGCTCTTTTCTGCGTATTAATATTAGTACCACCATAAACACCTAATACGCGAGTATTAACGTATTTAGATAATTTTTCAATTTCATCTACAACTTGCACAACAAGTTCACGCGTTGGTACTAAAACCAAAACACGCGGGTTTTCCTGCATTGAATATTTTAAATTTTTCAAAATAGGTAACATGTAGGCAAACGTTTTACCCGTACCTGTTTGCGCAATACCAACCACGTCTTTACCCGAACTAACAACGTTAAAAGCTTCTGCTTGTATCGGTGTAGGCGTAGTAAAGCCCAAATCGTCTAGAGCGTTATATAATGGTGTATTTAAATTTAAATCTTGAAAAGTCACAATGGTAAGTTTAAGCGGCAAAGTTAAGCTATTTTTTAGAACCTTAGCTAATTGAAAACTTGTTGTTTTAAGAGCTGAGTTTATCCGTCATTTAAGTGTTTATTATAAATGTGCTTTTGCAATAGCAATATGGTAACTTGCTGTAAAACTTTGTTTAGAATCTAGTTTTAAAACACCTTCTTTTGTAATAAAATCTTGATTTGTGTTTTCGTTGTCTGCAATGCCTAACCAAGGTTCAATACAAACATAATCTCCACTTGGCTTGGCCCAAATACCTAAGTACGGGAAGTTTGGGTAGTTTACATTTAGTATTTCTCCATTCAATTTACTTTTTAAACTTACACGTCTCGATTTTAAATCTTTAAAAACAAGGGCATCATCATTAAATAAATCATGCTTTAGCGGTAACATGTTTGTATTTTCAAAAACAGGTTCGGTTTTAGATGAAATTAAACCGTTTTCCATATTAATACAATGCGTTTTTGAATTTTCGGCATGTTCAAATTCTAAAAAATAATCTTCATAAGTTTCATTTTCAAAAACAGGACATTTAAAAGCAGGGTGACCGCCTAGAGAAAAATAGAGCGATTTATCGTCAATATTGTTAACGGTATGTTTTATTTCAAGCGTATTTTCTGTTAAAGTATAAGAGATAAAAAATTCAAATTTAAACGGATATATTTTCAATAACTCATCGTTATAAGTCAGTTTAAAAGTAATGCTGTTTTCTGTTTGTTCTGTAATTTCTAGGTCGTTACTATGCCTAATAAAACCATGTTTAGGCAAGCTATAACTTTTATTTTCAAAAGTGTAAGTGTTGTTTTTTAGAGCACCAATAATTGGAAATAAATTTGGCGCAATACCACTCCAAACATCAGGATTACCATCCCACATAAAATCAGTATTGTTCTTAACCGATGTTATTTTACTTAGTTCGGCTCCCGTTTTATTAATGGCTATTTTAAGTAATTTATTCTGTAAAGTGTACATAGTTATTTTTAAAATTGGTATTATGGACAAAATTTACATTTTTTTATGGAAACTCATTAACTTTACAGAATAATATTTTTTAATCGAATAGATCTAGAATACTAGAACAAGAAAAATAGCTTATTAAATTCCCTTTTGAGAACAAAACAAATTTATAATCCAGAAAATGCCGCCGATTTTAAAAATCAATTATTGATTTGGAGTCAACAATTCGACGAAGTTATTTGGTTAGATTCCAATCAATACGAGCAACAATACTCTAGTTACGATGCTATTTTGGCGGTAGAAGCTTTTACAAGTATTCAAACCGATTATCACGATGGTTTCGAAAAACTAAAAGAATATCAAACCTTAGCAAACGATTGGGTTTTTGGGTATTTAACCTACGATTTAAAAAACGATGTAGAGGCTCTAAAATCTCAGAATACCGACGGTTTAAAGTTTCCCGATTTATCTTTTTTTCAACCTAAAAAAATATTTTTATTTAAAGATAATCAAGTTGAAATTCAGTATTTAAAATTTGTAGATGATGAGATTCAAACCGATTTAGAGGAGATTCTAAATGCTCAAGAAGTCTTTACAAACCCTGAAGAAAACAACATAAAAATAAAGCTTAAAATACATAAGGATGAGTATTTCGAAAAAGTAAATACGCTTCTTAATCACATCCATAGTGGCGATATTTACGAAGCCAATTTTTGTCAAGAATTTTATGCCGAAAACACCCAAATTTCGCCTTTAGAAACCTATAATAAGCTTAATGCGATTTCAAAACCACCTTTTGCAGCTTTCGTAAAACTTTACGATAAATTTGCTTTAAGTGCTTCGCCAGAGCGTTATATCAAAAAAGAAAGTCAACATATTATTTCGCAACCTATAAAAGGTACAGCAAAACGATCTTTAGATAAAACCGAAGATAATGAGTTGAAAAACAACTTAATTGCAGACGAAAAGGAGCGAAGCGAAAATATTATGATTGTGGATTTAGTACGTAACGATCTTTCAAAAACGGCCACAAAAGGAAGTGTTAAAGTAGAGGAGCTTTGCAAAATTTATACCTTCGATCAAGTACATCAAATGATTTCCACGGTTACTTCCGAAGTAAAATCAGAAACGCACCCAGTAGACATTCTAAAAAGTACATTCCCGATGGGGAGTATGACGGGCGCACCAAAAATATCTGCCATGAAAATCATCGAGAAACTCGAAGCTACCAAACGCGGATTATACTCTGGAGCCATCGGTTATTTTACACCCGAAAACGACTTCGATTTCAATGTGGTTATCCGTACCATTTTGTATAATGCCACACAAAAATACGTGTCTTACTCCGTTGGTGGTGCCATTACAGCAAAAAGTGATCCGCTTAAGGAGTACGAAGAATGTCTAGTAAAAGCCAAAGCTATGCGCACCGTTTTAGAGAATTAAATTACTTTGGGCGCAACCCGAAAAGGGTCGGGCTTTCACTACTCAATCTGCTTGTTTTTTAGGAAAACAAGCAGGATTTCAAATAAACCGTTCAATCCCTTGCGCGTATATCCGTTAGGTTTTGAACAGCTTTAAACAATGGTTTATTTGCGCAATTGATTTCTTTTTACTTCTTATAAGCTCTGTAAATCTTTACGAATAATCAAAATAAACACTAAATTTGAAACATGCTTAAAAACCTTCAAAACCATATCAATAAAAATCTTGCATTTTTAAACGAAAGCAAAATCCTAATTGCTATTTCTGGAGGAATCGACAGCGTTGTTTTAACACATTTATGCCATCGATTAAAACTTAATATAGCACTAGCACATTGTAATTTTCATTTAAGAGAAGAAGAAAGTAATGGCGATGAAGAATCTGTAAAACAGTTAGCTGAACAATTAGATTTAGAAGTTTTTGTTCAAAATTTTGACACCGAAAATTATGCTAGAAGCAAGAAGCAATCCATTCAAATTGCAGCTCGAGAGTTACGTTACAATTGGTTCGAAGATTTAGCAAATCAATTAGAATTCGATTATATTTTAACAGCACATCATGCCGATGATAATCTCGAAACCTTTTTAATAAACTTTACTAGAGGTACAGGTTTAGAGGGGTTAACGGGGATTCCTGAAGTCAATACTATTTTTGTTCGTCCGTTATTACCATTTTCTAGTGAAGCTATCGAGCATTATGCCAAAGCAAATAATATCGCTTGGCGAGACGATAGTAGTAATGCTTCTACTAAATATGTGCGTAATAAATTGCGCCACAATTTAATACCGATTTTAAAAGAAATAAACCCGAGTTTATTACAAAGCTTTCAAACAACGCTTAGTAATTTAAACGACACCACGGATCTTGTAAAAGATAGTTTGGATAATCTTTTAAGTAAGGCCATTGTTTCTCAAGATAATGATAAAACGGTATTTAAAATTTCAGAATTTAAAAACTTAAGAAACCCAAAAGCGTATTTATTCGAAGTTTTTAAAGATTATGGATTTACCGAATGGAATGATGTTTTAAACTTACTCGATGCAGAATCTGGAAAGCAATTGTTTTCTGCAACACACCGCTTAATTAAAAATAGAGAACACTTATTATTAAGTGAAATTAATAACGAAAAAGAAAAAAGTATTTTAATTTCAAAAGAGGGAAAACAGGTGGAAACACCTTTTGGAACATTATTTTTTGATGAAGCCGATGCTATTTTTGGAAAGCGAAGTGAGGTTATTTATGTCGATGCTGATACTTTAGAATATCCATTAACTTTAAGAAAATGGGAAGATGGCGACTTTTTTCATCCCTTAGGGATGTCGGGTAAAAAGAAAATTAGCAAATATTTAAAAGATGAGAAACTATCACTTTTAGATAAGGAGCAGGTTTGGGTGTTATGCTCTAAAAATGCTATTGTTTGGGTTGTAAATAGGCGCGCAGACAATCGTTTTAAGGTTACCGAAAACACTAAAAATATTTTAAAAATTACATTACAATAGTTTGTTCAATTTATTCTAAAATAACTTTTGGAGTGTTAACAAAACTATCAAAACATATAAGTCATGATATTACAAGGCCAAATAGTCGATATAGAAAATAAGCGTATTTATAAAGGTGAGATCACCATTGAAAACGGTAAAATTTCATCTATAACAGAAGCAGAACATAATGTTAATCATTACATCCTTCCTGGCTTTGTAGATGCACATATACATATAGAAAGTTCTATGTTAGTGCCTAGTGAGTTTGCGCGTTTAGCTGTAACTCATGGTACTGTTGCAACAGTTTCCGATCCGCACGAAATCGCCAATGTTTTAGGTGTAAAAGGTGTAGAGTTTATGATTGAAAACGGAAAAAAAGTACCGTTTAAATTTAACTTTGGAGCACCGTCTTGTGTGCCTGCAACAACTTTTGAATCGGCTGGAGCTGTTATAGATTCCGATGATATCAAAATCCTTTTAGAAAATCCAGATATTAAATATTTGGCAGAAATGATGAATTATCCTGGCGTTTTATTTAATGACGATGAAGTTATGAAAAAGATAGCTTGGGCAAAATATTTTAACAAACCTGTTGATGGACATGCACCGGGTATAAGAGGTGACGATGTTTCAAAATATATTAGAGCGGGAATTTCTACAGATCACGAATGTTTTACTTATGATGAAGCTTTAGAGAAGCTTCAAAAAGGTATGAAAATTTTAATTCGAGAGGGAAGTGCAGCCAAAAATTTTGAAGCTTTAATCGATTTATTACCAGAATATTTCGAAAACATGATGTTTTGTAGTGATGATAAACATCCTGACGATTTAATTCTTAATCATATTAATAAATTATGTGCAAGAGCCGTTGCCAAAGGCATCGATGTTTTTAAAGTATTGCAAGCGGCTTGCGTAAACCCAGTGAAACATTATAATTTGGATGTTGGTTTGTTGCAAGTTAATGATGTTGCCGATTGTATTGTGGTAGAAGATTTAAAAGATTTTAAAACACTTCAAACCTATATAAATGGTGAATTGGTTTCAGATAACGGTAAGTCGTTAATTAAGCCAGTTTCTTTTACAAATTTGAATAATTTCAACTGTACTAAAAAAGAAATTTCAGATTTTAAAGTCGCGTCATCATCAGATAAAATAAGAGTTATTGAAGCTTTAGAAGGTCAACTGGTAACCAATGAATTAATTGAACATTCGTTAATTGAAGACGGTAATCTTGTTTCAAATACCGAAAAAGATATTTTAAAAATGACGGTTGTTAATCGCTACAACGATCAAAAACCAGCCATGGCATTTATTAAAAACTTCGGATTGAAAGAAGGCGCTATAGCATCATCGGTTGGTCACGATTCTCACAATATTATTGCTGTTGGAGTTTCAGACGAAATGATTTGCAAAGCGGTTAATTTACTAATAGAAAATAAAGGTGGTATTTGTGCAGTTACTGCTTCCGAAGAAAAAATAGTATCCTTACCTGTTGCAGGAATTATGAGCGATAAAGATGGTGAAACTATTGGTAAACAATATGCTGATCTTGATGTTATGGCGAAACAATTGGGTTCTAATTTAAATGCGCCTTACATGACGCTTTCATTTATGGCATTGTTAGTCATTCCGTCTTTAAAATTAAGCGATAAAGGGTTGTTTAATGGTAAAGATTTTAAATTTACATCACTAGAAATTTAGTTTTTATATAACGTTAATAGGTTAGAGAGAATAGAGTAGAGAAAACAGAACAAAGAAGGTGAAATAATCAAGTAAAGTCATTTCGACTTCAGGAGAAATCACATAAAGAAAGTCACACAACCAACAGTACAGAACATAAAAAATGCCAGTAATAACCGATACTTACAAACCAAAATTCTTTTTTAAAAATGGATTTATTTCCACAATTTACTCTGGGCTTGTGCGTAGAGTTTCTATATCTCAAGAACGTGAGCGTTTAACATTATCCGATGGTGATTTTATAGATTTAGATTGGAGCTTTTCTCCTAAAAAATCTAAAGCCTGTATTGTGTTGCTTCATGGTTTAGAAGGGCATGCACAACGTCCTTATTTAACGGGTGCTGCAAAGCTTTTTAATGAGAATGAAATAGATGCAGTATCAGTTAATTTTAGAGGTTGTTCTGGCGAGATTAATACAAAGTTTAGAAGTTATCATTCTGGTGCTACTGAAGATTTGGTTGATATTGTTCAACATCTTATTTCAGAAAAAAAATATGAAACCATCTACCTTAAAGGGATTAGTTTGGGAGCTAATATTATTTTAAAATATTTAGGTGAACGCGATCATGTTCCAACAGAAGTTAAAGCTGCCATCGCAATCTCCGCACCCTGCGATTTAAATGGTGCCTGTGTAGAATTACATAGGTTGAAGAATAGTGCTTATGCGAGTCGCTTTTTGAGTCATTTAAAAGCGTCTTTAAAATTAAAAATGGAAAAATTTCCAAATGAAATGTCTTTAGAAACGTTTAATTCTATTAAAACGTTAAGAGATTTTGATAATGTTTATACCTCAAAAGCACACGGATTTGTAGATGCTGCGGACTATTACGAAAAAAGTAGCAGCCGACAATTTCTACCAAATATAAAAACGCCTACGTTAATTATTAATGCATTAAATGATTCGTTTTTATCTCCTGAATGTTATCCTGTAAAAGAAGCAAAAAACAATCCGAATTTATTTTTAGAAATGCCTGAGCATGGCGGTCATGTTGGTTTTATTTCTAAAAACAATATTTATTATAACGAGCAACGCGCTTTAGAATTTGTTAATAGTTTAGGATAACTTTTAGGTTTTCAAATCAGCTCGTATTGTCAATTTTTTGAGGCTATTGCTTTCTAATATTCAAATACATTAAAGACTAAACAATATTTTTACATTTGATAATTACGTCATTATTTTGCCAGTTTTCTAAAATATCATTTTTTAAAAGGATAAAATAGTAGGAAGGAGAGATAGCTTAGAGTCGGTTAATCCCATGTTAAAATAATAAGTTCGCAACATTTTCATTGTATTTTTAATATCTTAATACCAAAATATAAATCATGCCAACATTCAACTTAAAAGTTAACAACGAAAAACATACGGTCGAAGCCGATGCTGATACACCTTTATTGTGGGTGTTACGAGATAAAATTAATCTTGTGGGCACTAAATTTGGGTGTGGTATTGGGCAATGCGGAGCCTGTACAGTGCATGTAGATGGTAACGCGACTAGAAGTTGTTTGTTGAAAATTTCTCAAGCTGAAGGTTTAAATATAACGACCATTGAGGGGCTTTCTGAATATGGCGATCACCCGGTTCAACAAGCCTGGAAAGAGGTTGACGTTCCGCAATGTGGTTATTGTCAAGCAGGACAAATTATGACAGCTTCGGCTTTTTTGAAAACAAATCCTAGTCCTTCACAAACTGAAATACGAGATGCCATGCATGGGAATATTTGCAGATGTGCAGCTTACAATAGTATTGAGGAAGCAGTAAAAGTGGCTTCAGAAAAATTAAGTTAATCAACCTAATATATACAAAATGGCACCTTCAAAAAAAATGACATTCAGTAGAAGATCGTTCTTAAAATCATCGGCTTTAGCTAGTGGTGGTATGATAATAGGTTTTAATTTATTCAATGCTTGTAAGCCTGAAGCAAAACTTCCTGTAGATTTAAGCGCTTTAAATTACAATGATTTTAATGCGTTTATTAAAATTTCCGAAGAAGGAAAAGTAACTATTTTTTCACCTAACCCAGAAATTGGTCAAGGAGTGAAAACATCGATGCCGATGATTATCGCAGAAGAATTAGATGTGCTTTGGGAAGATGTTTACGTGGTTCAAGCACCTTTGGATACAAAAAATTATACACGGCAAGTAGCTGGTGGAAGCCAGTCTATTCGTTTTGGTTGGGAGCCTTTGCGCCAAACGGGAGCCACAGCAAAGCAAATGTTGGTTAATGCTGCGGCTGCAAGATGGGGCGTTGATGCTTCAGAATGTTCTGTTAAAAATGGTGTTATTACTAACACTAAAGGAGATAAACTTGGTTATGGTGATGTAGTTTTAGAAGCTGCAGTGCTTGAAGTTCCAGAAGATGTAACTTTAAAAGACCCTAAAGATTTTACTATTATTGGCCAAGGAAAAGGGAATGTTGATATTGATAAAATTATAACAGGCAAACCACTTTATGGGTTAGACTATAAAGAAGAAGGGATGCTTTATGCAACAGTTTTAAGGCCGCCTGCTTTTGGTCAAATTTTAGAATCTTTTGATGATTCTGGAGCCAGGGCTTTACCTGGAGTGGTCGATGTAATTACTATTGGAGAAAAAGTAAGAACCTATAAAGATAGCGGAAAAAATAGCTGGACAATGCCAATGAGTGGCACGGATAAAGTGGTTGTGATAGGGAAAACGACTTGGGATGCCATGAAGGGAAAGAAGGCCATAAAGGCTGTTTGGAAAACCGAAACTGCTCTTGAGAATTCTGAAACTCATGATAAAGTTCTATTAGATTTATTGGAAGGAAATAAATTTAAGACTAGACGACAAGATGGAAATGTAAAACAAGCTTTTGCAAATGCCGATAAGATTCTAGAACGTGTTTATGAGTCACCATTTTTACCTCATAACTGCATGGAACCTATGAATTTCTTTGCTAATGTATCTCCCGAAAAAGTGCATTTAGTTGGGCCCGTGCAAACGCCGGAAGCAGCTGCTCAAGTGGTTGCCGATTTATTGGAAAGAGATCTTGAAGAGGTAAGTATCGATATGACGAGAATGGGTGGTGGTTTTGGACGCCGATTGTATGGTGATTTTGTTTATGAAGCTGCCGAGATTTCTAATGCAATTCAAAAACCAATAAAATTAGTGTCTTCTCGTGAAGATGATATGACGATGGGTGTATATCGTCCTTCTTCGAAATATAAAATATCAGCTTCAATTAAAAGTGGAAAAATAACGGGATATCATTTAAAAGAAGCTTCTATTAACGGAAATATGTATGGTTTAATACCTAACTTTTTTCCAGCAGGAGCGATTGAAAACTATCAAGTAGATACCGCAAATTATAAAAGTAATATTACCACAGGAGCTTGGAGAGCGCCATATACCAACTTTTTGGCAAGTGCAGAACAAAGCTTCTTTGATGAGTTAGCAGAAGAATTAGGCATAGATCGTGTGCAAATGCACATGGATTTATTGGATAATGTTAAAAATAATCCAGATGCTAATATAGAATACAGTCCGGAGCGATTACAAGGTG
This sequence comes from Algibacter sp. TI.3.09, assembly GCF_038154905.1. Lineage (NCBI taxonomy): Bacteria > Pseudomonadati > Bacteroidota > Flavobacteriia > Flavobacteriales > Flavobacteriaceae > Algibacter > Algibacter sp. TI.3.09. The sequence continues at coordinate 524,198 of NZ_JBAKAN010000001.1, forward strand.
TGTTGCAATTGGCTATTGAAAAATCGAATTGGGGTAAAACCGAAGCAGGTGTTTTTCAAGGTCTTTCTGTTTATTACTGCCACAATACGCATGTCGCGGAAGTTGCAGATATTACCATGGAAGATGGTATGCCAAGTGTTAAACGAGTTACCTGTGCCGTAGATTGTGGTATTGTGGTTAATCCGTTTGGAGCAATGAACCAAATAAAAGGAGGTGTTTTGGATGGTATTGGCCATGCTATGTATGCTGATTTTGGGTTTGTAGATGGTGTGCCTAAATCTAATAATTTCGATAGTTATCAGATGATTAGAATGGGGCAAACGCCAAAAGTAGATGTGCATTTTATTGAAAGTGATATCGATCCAACAGGATTGGGAGAACCTACGCTACCACCTATTGGTGCTGCTGTAGCTAATGCTATTTATGCGGCCACAGGAAATAGAATTAATAAACAACCGCTTGTAAATAACTTGAAGCCTAAAGAAAAAGTTTTAGGATAAAGTGTATTACTCATACTTTTTATGACACACGAATTTATAGACATTATTAATGAAGCGCTGCTAGCTAAAAAACGCAATTTAAAGTCCGTTTTAGCATCTGTAGTGGCGCTCGATGGCTCGTCTTATCGCAGGCCAGGAGTAAGAATGCTTATCGATGAAAAAGGAGGCATGGTTGGTGCTGTAAGTGGTGGTTGTGTGGAGAAAGAAATATTAAGACAATCGGCTTCTGTTTTTGAAACAGGACAAGCTAAAATGATGACTTATGATGGTAGATATCGCTTAGGTTGTGAAGGTGTTTTGTATATTTTAATAGAGCCTATTCAATTTTCTGATGCATTTCTAGATATGTTTTATGAGTGTATTGATGAAAGATATTCTTTTGAAATCATTTCATATTTTAATAAAAAAGAAGGTGTTTTCGATAGAATTGGTTCGTTCGTGAAATTTGAAAATAACGCAGTGTTTCCTATTTCCGAAGAAAAAGAAAATTTATCAAAATCAGAATCATTATCCGTCTTCAAACAAACTATGCCGCCAAGGTTTAAATTAATAATTATTGGTGGAGAACATGATGCGGTTCAATTATGCAAATATGCATCATTAACAGGTTGGGAGGTGTCTATAATTACAGGACCATTAGAACCCAAATCACTTAAAAATTTCCCTGGAGCGAAAACATTTTATGCAGTTTCACCAGAACAATTGAATGTTAGTAAAATAGATAACCAAACGGCTGTAGTTTTAATGACTCATAATTTTGCGACCGATTTAAGACATTTGGTTGCTTTAAAAGAAACGAATCCGGTATATATTGGCTTACTTGGTCCATCACGTAGGCGAGAAGATTTATTAAATCAGTTTGTGGAGTATACTCCAGAAATATCAGATGTTTTTTTAGATGCTATTCATGGGCCAGCAGGAATAAATATTGGAGCAGAAACACCTCAGGAAATCGCCATTTCTATTGTTTCGGAAATTTTAGCTCTTGTTAGGAATCAAAATCCGATGTCTTTAAGTAAGAAATCAGGACGCATTCATGCTCAGGAATAGGTTTTTCATTTTATGAAAAAAGAAAACCAAAATATAGTCACTGTAGTTCTAGCAGCAGGAGCTTCGACAAGAATGGGAAGTCCTAAGCAATTACTAAATTGGGGCAATTCAAGCTTATTGGAACATACTTTAAACACCGTTTTAGAGCTAAATTCATCAGAAGTTGTTGTTGTTTTGGGTGCTAATTTTGAGATTATAAAAAGTGAAATTTCTAAATATCCGGTTACAGTTTTAAACAATACATCTTGGAAAGTGGGTTTGGGGAAATCGATTGCTGTTGCGGTTGAGTATATTCAGAAGTTAAACTATAAAGTAGATGGTGTGATGATTGTATTAGCTGATCAGCCATTGATTAATTCTCGGTTTTTAGGAAAATTATGTAATGCATTTAATCCTAATAATAACCAGATTATAACAACTTCATATAAAAATGGAAAGCGTGGTGTACCTGTTATTTTTGATAAACATTATTTTAAAGAATTAATACTTTTGAATGATGACGATGGCGCTAAAACTCTCTTAAAAACGTATGCCACTTCGGTGAAATCTTTGAAACCTCAATCTGAAAATTTAGACATTGATTCTAAAGAAGATTATAATTATTTACATAAGGAAATTTTTAAAAAGTAGTTTATTCATTTGTAGCTAGCTGTTTTAGAGTATGATTTTATCAAAATAGAGGATAAATGCTGGTGTGAATAAAGATATTTTTGTGTCTTATGTTTTATTTAATCATTCTTTAGCTATGAAATATTTTTATTTCAATTTGATTAAGTCTTATATAAAAATGTAATTTTAGATAATTAAATAGAAACCACTATTATTTATGAGCAGTTCAGCAAAAGATAAAGCAAAAACACCAGAAGGATTTACCAATTTAAAAACGGAAGCTCCACCAAAAAATACGGTAGGTTTTGGCGCTTTAAAAGCGGCTGCAATACAAGTTAATAAATACATGAAAGCTTCTGATGCGTTGAAGTTATCATTGAAAATAAATCAGAAAGGTGGTTTTGATTGTCCAGGTTGTGCTTGGCCAGATCCGGATGATGAGCGTTCTGCTATTGGTGAATACTGTGAAAATGGTATGAAAGCTATTGCAGAAGAAGCACAGAATAAAACTATTAATCGTGATTTTTTTGCAAAATATGCTGTAGATGAATTAGCAAATTTTACCGATTTTGAAATTGGTAAATCTGGTCGTTTAGCAGAACCTATGTTTTTGCCGGAAGGGGCTACGCATTACCAACCCATTTCTTGGGAAGCTGTTTTTGAGAAAGTAGGAAGCCATTTAAATGCGCTAGATAATCCAGACGAAGCTGCTTTTTATACCTCAGGAAGAACGACGAATGAGGCGGCTTTTTTATATCAATTATTTGTACGCGAATTTGGGACTTCAAATTTACCCGATTGTTCGAATATGTGTCATGAAGCCAGTGGAAGCGCGCTCACTGAAACTCTCGGTATTGGTAAAGGCTCGGTAAAATTAGACGATTTATATAAAGCTGAAGTGGTTATGGTTATTGGTCAAAACCCAGCAACCAATCATCCAAGAATGCTAAGTGCTTTAGAAAAATGCAAAAATAATGGGGGTAAAATAATAGCGATTAATCCGTTGCCAGAAGCGGGTTTAATTAAATTCACCGACCCTCAAAATCCTATAAAATTATTAACTGGTGGTACAAAATTAGCAGATGTATTTGTACCAATTACTATCAATGGAGATGTAGCTTTTATAAAGGCAATTCTTCTAAAATTATTAGAAAAAGAAGAGGAGCTAGGTAATGTTTTTGATAAACATTTTATTGAGGAATATACTAGTGATTACAACGCGTTTATAGCAAATTTAAAAACTTATAATTTAGATGAATGCTTAAAATCTTCGGGTGTTTCTTTAGATGTTTTTAATCAAACTTTCGATTTAATTTTAAATAATGAAAAAATTATTGTGTGTTGGGCCATGGGGTTAAAGCAGCATGAAAATGCGGTTGATAATATTCGAGAGCTTGTTAATCTACTTTTACTAAAAGGAAGTATCGGTAAGGAAGGCGCTGGAACTTGTCCTGTACGTGGGCATTCTAACGTGCAAGGCGACAGAACGGTTGGTATATGGGAAGCTGCTCCACAAGCTTTTTTAGATAAAATTGAAATTAAGTATGGGTTTAAGCCGAGTGCAAAACATGGTTTTTCAGTTATTGAAACCATTAAAGCCATGTACGATAAAAAGGTAAAAGTCTTTTTTGGTTTAGGTGGTAATTTTATTTCAGCTGTGCCTGATACGGGTTATTCAGCTCAAGGATTAGCTAATTGTAACTTAACGGTGCATGTGAGTACAAAGTTGAATCGTTCGCATTTGGTTACGGGTAAAGAAGCTTTGATTTTACCATGTTTAGGACGTACCGAAAAAGATTATCAAAAATCTGGAGAACAGGTGCAAAGTGTAGAGAATTCAATGGGTGTGGTATCATCTACTAAAGGTATTTTAGAACCATGCTCTGATGATTTATTAAGCGAGGTTGCTGTAGTTTGTGGTGTTGCACATGCGACTTTAAAACATAAAACTAAGGTGAAATGGTTATCTTATAAAGATGATTATAAATTGGTTCGTGACGATATTGCTGAAGTGGTTTCTGGTTTCGAGGATTACAATACGCGTTTAAAAAATCCGTCAGGCTTTTATTTACCAAATGGAGCTCGCGTTAGAAAATTTAATACCAAAACAGGAAAAGCTAATTTTTCTGTTAATAAACTTCCTGAATGGAAATTAAAGGATGATGAATTGATTATGATGACAATACGTAGTCACGATCAATTTAATACCACAATTTACGGATTAGATGATCGCTACAGAGGTGTTTTTAACGAACGTCGTATTATTTTTATGAATCGTGAAGATATGGAGGCACGAGGATTAATAGAATCTCAGGTGGTTAATTTAAAGTCGGAATTTAAAGGTGTTAAACGCCATGCTAACAATTTTAAAGTGGTCGGTTATGATATTCCTAAAAACTGCTGTGCTACATATTTTCCTGAAACTAATGTGTTGGTGCCATTAGATAGTTTTGCGCATACCGCGAAGACTCCAGCATCTAAAAGCGTGGTGATTACGGTAGAAGCATCTATTTAAATCCTGATATTTTGATAATTGATAATCCTGTTTTTTGCCTAATACTTAATTAAACGATTGTCAATTTAGGAAATATGTAATTATTGGGGTGCTACGTAAAAAACTATACGTTTAAGTATTAAAATTAAGTAAAATTACTTAGTTTTGTCTTAAATACGTAGTTTATGAAAAATATCATAGTTGTTGGAAATGGAATGGTTGGTTATAAATTTTGTGAAAAATTTGCAGCACAATCTGGAAATGAAGCATTTAAAGTAACGGTTTTTGGTGAAGAACCTCGCCCAGCGTACGATCGTGTACACTTAAGTGAGTTTTTTGAAAATCAAGATGCCAAAGCTTTGGAAATGGCACCTGCCGAATGGTATGCTGAAAATGGTATAGAATTAATAACAGGTGAACGTGTTAGTGATATTCATCGTTCAAAAAAGACCATAACAACGGTTAAAGACCGTGAGTTTTCATACGACTACTTAGTTTTAGCTACAGGATCATCTGCTTTTGTACCACCAATAAAAGGTGTTGAGAAAGAAGGTGTTTTTGTATATAGAACTATTGAAGATCTAGAAGGCATGCTTGCTTATGCTGAAAAGGTTAAAAAAACAAATCCTAACCCTAGAGCTGCCGTACTTGGTGGTGGGTTATTAGGTTTAGAAGCTGGTAAAGCTGCTATGGATATGGGTTTAGAGCCACATATTGTAGAGTTTGCCTCTAAATTAATGCCAAGGCAATTAGATTCACGTAGTAGCCAGGTGCTTCAATTAAAATTGGAGTCTATCGGTTTAAATATTCACCTAAGTAAAGCAACCAATCAAATTTTAGGAGATAAAGCAATTACCGGAATGGAGTTTGGAGAAGACGACGTTTTAGATTGCGATATGCTTATTATTTCAGCAGGAATTAGACCAAGAGATGAACTTGGAAAAACTTGTGGTTTAGAAATGGGCGTACGTGGAGGTATTGTGGTTGATAACAAGATGCAAACATCGGACGATAGTATTTATGCTATTGGTGAAATTGCACTTTACAATCAAATGATTTTTGGGTTAGTTGCTCCAGGTTATGATATGGCTGGTGTTGCTGTGGATCAAATAATAGGTAAAACAGAAAGCTTAATGCCTGCTGAAATTGATATGTCTACCAAATTAAAATTAATTGGTGTAGATGTAGCCAGTTTTGGTGAGCCTTTTATGCCGGCATCAAAAGGGCATTCGGTTATTTTTGAAAATAAAACACAACATTTATATAAAAGAATTAATGTCAGTCTCGATGGTAAAAGTTTATTAGGAGGGATTTTAGTTGGTGATGCATCCGATTATAATATGCTTCATCAAGTGTACTTAAATGGTATGGCCATTCCTGAAGATGCTGCACAATTAATATTACCAGCAACCGAAGGCGGTGCTTTTGGTAGTGCTTTAGATTTACCAGATACGGCGCAAATTTGTTCTTGTGAAAATGTAAGTAAAGGTCAAATTTGTGGAGCTATTAAAGATGGTTCTTGTGAAGATTTAGCTGGTGTAATTTCAGCAACTAAAGCCAGTACAAGCTGTGGAGGTTGTAAACCTATGGTTACCGATTTGGTAAACGAAACATTGAAATCTCTTGGTAAAACGGTTAAAAATGTGATTTGTGAGCATTTTGAATATAGTCGTCAAGAATTATACGGTATTATAAAAATTAAAAAATTAACGTCTTTTGATGATGTTCTAGATACTTGTGGAACGGGGCATGGTTGCGAAACTTGTAAACCATTAGTGTCTTCAATCTTTGCTAGTTTATATAATTTCACCCCAAACAAAGAAGATGTTACACAAGATACAAACGATAAATTCTTAGCTAATATTCAACGTAACGGAACCTATTCTGTTGTTCCAAGAATTGCTGGTGGAGAAATTACACCCGAAGGTTTAATTGTTTTAGGTACAATTGGTGCTAAATATAATTTATACACAAAAATTACCGGAGGTGCACGTATCGATTTCTTTGGTGCAGAATTAAACGATTTACCAGCGATTTGGAAAGAGTTGATTGATGCTGGTTTCGAGAGTGGACATGCCTATGGGAAATCTCTAAGAACTGTGAAAAGTTGTGTAGGATCTACCTGGTGTCGTTACGGTTTAGATGAAAGTATTTCTTTCGCAATAGAATTAGAAAATAGATATAAAGGTTTACGCTCGCCTCATAAATTAAAAGGAGGTGTTTCAGGATGTATTCGTGAATGTGCCGAAGCTCGTGGAAAAGATTTTGGTGTTATTGCTGTAGAAGGTGGATGGAATTTATATGTTGGTGGAAACGGTGGTGCAACCCCAAGACACGCAGAATTATTAGCTGAAAAAATAGATAACGAAACGGTTTTAAAATATTTAGATCGTTACTTAATGTATTACATACAAACGGCTGCGCCATTAATGAGAACAGCTGCTTGGTTAGATAAATTGGAAGGCGGTATCGAGCAATTGAAAAAAATTGTTATTGAAGACAGTTTAAATATTGCTCCAGAATTAGAAAAGGAAATGCAGTTTTTAGTTGATGCTTACGAGTGTGAGTGGAAACAAGCGATAGAGAATGATAAAACTAAAAAACGTTTTAATCATTTTGTAAACTCAGATGATAGAGATGATAATTTAGTCTTTGTTCCTCTACGTGATCAAAAAATGCCAGAACTCTGGAAAAATTAAACAACTTCAAACAAAAATAAAAACGGCTAATTTTCAAAATTTACAGTAATAAATAAAATACAATTATGGATACAATACTTTCTCAATATAAAACGACTCCAATAAACGAAGTTACTGTTTGGTTTAAGGCAGGTGGTGTTACCGATTTTTTTGAAAACGGAGGAGGATGTGTAAAATACAAAGGAAAGCAAATTGCTGTTTTTAACTTTGCTAGAACAAAAGAGTGGTTTGCTTGTCAAAACGTATGTCCACACAAAATGGAAATGGTTTTATCTAGAGGGATGTTGGGCGATGATAAAGGAACTCCTAAAGTAGCTTGTCCATTACATAAAAAAACATTTTCACTAGAAACTGGAGAGAATTTAAATGGGGATTTAGATGCCATTGCAACTTATCCTGTTAAGATTGAAGAAGAAAATGTGTATATTGGCTTTTCAGATTAAAAAATGAAAAAATGAAACCTACAAGATTTGAAACTGCGATTGCTTTAATTGATAAAAAAAATGCTGAAGATATAAATACGTATTCGGTTTCGGGTATGGAATATCCAAAGGAATTATTGTACTCGCAACGTATGAGTAGAACCTTGTTGCAATTTGATCCGAATGCTTCTAAAGCCTTGCAAATAGCAGCTAGAGCACAGCATATTTGCCGTTGGAAAAGTGCTAGAAATGAATACCCAATGGATCGTGTTGGTTATTTAAAATGGCGCCAAGATTTAAAGCAAATGCATGCTGAATTAACTGGTGATATTTTGAAAGAAGTAGGTTACGATGATGAATTTATAGACCGCGTTAAGGCTATTGTACTTAAAAAATTAATCAAGAAAAATAAAGAATCTCAAACTATTGAAGATGTTATTTGTTTAGTGTTTCTTGATTTTTACTTCGATGAATTTGCTGCTAAACACAGCGATGAAAAAATAATTGATATTCTGCAAAAAACTTGGAAAAAAATGTCTGATGAAGGCCATGCCGAGGCATTGAAAATTAAGTTTTCCGAAAAGAGTTTAGCTTTAGTAAAAGAGGCTATTTCTTAAAAATTAAAATATATGACAAAAAACGGCAATTCTTTAGATCAGCGTACGTTTGGTAAATTGAGTCGTTTGTATATTATTGCCTTAAGCACCATTGCTTTATCGGTAATTGTAAGTAACATGTTTGTTCGCCAGCATTTAAAGGCGCAGCAGAGTGATTCTACAGTTATAAATGTGGCAGGTAGGCAGCGTATGCTGAGTCAGAAACTTACCAAAGAAATTTTATTGCTTGCTACTGCAGAAACTCCTGAGGCAAGTATTGTTATTAAAGATAGGTTAAAGAAAACATTGTCGCTTTGGCAATTATCCCACAATGCTTTGCAGGAAGGGGATGCTGAGCTAGGTTTACCTGCGGAAAATAGTAACGAAATATCTATAAAATTTAAAACGCTAAATGTTGTTTTTAAAGTTATAGAAGAAGCTGTACAGCGTATTATAACTAGTATTGAAATCAATGATGATTTGATACCTACGAATTTCAATAAAGATGTTAACTTGGTTAGAGATAACGAGGGTGATTTCTTGTTAATCATGGATCAAATAGTGAATCAGTATAGTTTAGAAGCGGACGAAAAAGTACGCTGGCTAGGCACACTAGAGACACTTTTAATGGTTTTAACCTTAGTTATTTTATTAGGAGAATTACTGTTTATCTTTTGGCCTACTGCGAAATCGGTTCGTGCAACTTTAGCAGAATTACTAAAGGCCGAAAAGCATGCTAAAAAAATGGCTTTTGACGCTGATGAGTTAAGCCATGCTAAAGAAAAATCTATTAAGGAATTACGTGCTTTAAGTCAGGCCATGGATGAGACTTTGCTGTTTGCTCGTATTTTATCTAGCGGCCAAATTATCCATATCGGTAATAAGTTTTCAAGACGTTTTAAATTCTCGAGATTTAATGATACGGCTATGTTTTGGAATGTTATGTCTACTATAGAAAGTGAGAAAATAGCATTAGAAAACTTAGTTACAAAACATAAAAAAACGGGTTGGCAAGGTGAAGTAAAAGCAACTACTAAAGAAGGCGAAAGCATTTGGTTAGAAATGGCTATAATTCCTTTTAGTCCAAATGATGAGAAAACAGAACTTCTTATTATAGCTTCTGAAATTACAGAGCGTAAAGCAGGACAATTGGAAATTGAACGCTTAAATAAAAAGAATTTTCAAGAAGAGATAAGTCAGCAGAAAATTATTTCAAGTAAAATTATTGAGAATCAAGAAAAGGAGCAGAACCGTATAGCTAAAGATGTTCATGATGGTATTGGGCAAATGCTTACAGGTTTAAAATATAATTTGGAAAGCATAAATATTAACGATATTGAAAAAACGGCTTCCAAAATTGAACATCTAAAAGAACTTACCACTAATATTATAAAAGGTGTACGTACGGCAACATTTAATTTAACACCACCAGAATTATCAGATCATGGTATTGTGCCTGCAATAGCTAAACTCACAAAAGAATTAGCTAGGCTTACAGCGAAAGAAATTGTGTTTTTTAATAAAACTGACTTTTCTGAACGTTTAGATTCTTTAGTTGAAATAAATATTTATAGAATAACTCAAGAGGCTATAAATAATGCTATAAAATATGCCGATTCTACTCATATTTTAGTGTCTCTTTCTCATAGTAAAAATATACTAAGTATTGTTATTGATGATAACGGGAAAGGTTTTGATCCTCAAAATGTAAAAAACTTTAAAAATGCCGATGGAGGTATGGGAATGACTTTCATGAAAGAACGTATAAAATATATAGATGGCCGTTTGTTTTTAAGTTCGGAAGAAGGCAAAGGAACTCGAGTTACTTTGAATATTCCTTTAAAGGATGATTAGTTTTTGAGTATTTTAGTGTGATTTTTTATTTTTTTGTCATGTCGAGGCATCGAGACATCGCATGAAAGTAAGTTTTTTGGTTAAGTATTATGTGATTTCTCCTATCGTCGAAATGACTACGGAGGTTAAATTAAGTCTCAGCGATTATTATGAAGTATCGAGACACCTTAAAAAAACGATTTCTTCACGTTGTCTTTTGAAATCTAAAATATTTGATTATTCAAACTTTCCCAATTGGTATTAAAATCAGAGATCAGCTTGTTTTTCTTTTCTCTTCTCCATTTTTTTAATTGTTTTTCTCTTTCTATTCCTGGCTTTGGAGATTCAAAAACTTCATAGTAAACTAAGTAAATACAATCGTATTTTCCGGCAAACGATTTTTTAGCATTCTGACTATCAAAATAATGTTGTGATAGCCTATTTTGTATATTATTAGTGAATCCTATATATAATGTGGTTCTGTATTTATTGGTTAATATGTAGACATAATACTGATGTTGCATGTTTAAATTTAATAAAAAATAACATAATGAAAGATTTTCTAGTTTTTGATTTGTGATTTATCATTTATTTGAAAGACTCTAAAAGGGTAGTTTTATGTACTAATGTTTGTCATGTCGAGGCATCGAGACATCACATTGGAGTGAGTCTTTTGTTAAGTATTGTATGATTTCTCTTGTCGTCGAAATGACTACCGAAGTTGATTTCAGTTTCAGCGATTGTCATGTCGAGGCATCGAGACATCACATTAGAGTAAGTTTTTAGATGCGTATTATGTGATTTCTCCTATCGTCGAAATGACTTGAATAGTTTATTTATGCAAAGTTTTAATCACTATCACATCACCTCCCAAAACACCAAGCCAACAATCAAATTCAAATTACGTAGCATTACTTAAAAAGTCTTACTTTTGTACTTATAATTGTTATTTATGGATATTATTAATGTTGTATTAGCAGATGATCATGTTTTAGTTCGTGATGGAATAAAGGCGCTTTTAGAAGATCAGTCTGGTGTAGTTGTTATAGACGAAGCTTCAAACGGAAAAGAAGCTTTAGAAGTTCTTAAAACCAATAAACCACATGTGTTAATTATCGATATACGTATGCCAGAAATGAATGGTATTGATGCTGTTAGAGAGGTTAATCGATTATATACAGATGTTCGCACACTTGTACTATCTATGCATGATTCGGAAGAGTATGTGTTACAAGCCATTCAAGCTGGAGCCGATGGTTACTTGTTAAAAGGAGCAAGTAAGGAAGAGTTTTTAAAAGCTTTGAATAAAGTAGCTTCTGGTGGAAAATATTTTACAGGAGATGTATCAGCTATTATCATGAATAACTTTGTTAACGGTAATACAAATACAGCTGTTGCTCCAAAAGTAAAGCCTGTAGAAGATCCTTTTAAGCTTACAAAACGCGAAAAACAAATACTTAATTTAGTACTTCAACTTAAAAATAATAAAGATATTGCAGACGAGCTAAACATTAGTAAACGTACAGCAGAAGTGCATCGTTTTAATCTTATGAAGAAATTAGAGGTTAAAAATTTAATGGAACTATCTAATAAAGCCAAGGAATATGGGTTAGAGTAAACAAATTAACGATAACTACTTAAAAGTTTTAAGTAGAGTTTACATATTTAGAGTTGTTAGGTTTTTATAAACTTACCAGCTCTTTTTTTATGCTTCATTTTTATTTAAAACTGTTATAATTATTATGTCTAATAGTTTAATTTATAAATAATTAAGCTGTTCCTTGTCTTCTGTTAATTATCATAATATAAGTTTCTTCTTAAAATTTAATACCATTTTACCAGATCCTCAAAAAGCTTAAACTAAAATTGTCAATCTAGCATAAATTTATAAATACGTATATTTTTTATATGTAAATTAAGTAATTATACTTAGTTTTGTAAGTATAAAATTATCAATTATGGCAAATTTAGCACAAGCAAAGTCAACAACACTAAGTTTATTAGATTTTAAAAGCGTTTCAACACGTACATTTTGGATAACTTCTATATCGTTTTTCATGTGTTTCTTCGCATGGTTCGGTATTGTTCCATTTATGCCCGATGTGGTTAAAGACTTAGGTTTAACACCAGATCAAAAATGGAATTCTATAATTTTAGCCGTTTCAGGAACCGTATTTGCGCGTTTACTTATTGGTAAATTATGTGATAAGTATGGTCCAAGATTATGTTATACTTGGTTACTTACTATTGGAGCGATACCTGTAATATTATGTGGTTTGGTACAAACGCCAACGCAGTTTTTAATTTGTAGATTATTTATTGGTTTTATTGGAGCCTCATTTGTTATCACACAAGTACATACATCTTTAATGTATGCACCAAATATTGTTGGTACAGCAAATGCGACATCTGCCGGATGGGGAAACCTAGGAGGTGGAGCTAACAGATTGGGTATGCCATTAATTGCTGCCGCTGTAGTTAGTTTTGGTGTAGCCGATGCTGACGCATGGAGATATTCTATGATTGTTGCAGGAATTGTTTGTTTCTGTATGGGGATTATTTATTTCTTCTTTACTAAAGATACGCTTAACGGAAACTTTAAAGACTTGAGAGCTTCAGGAGAAATGGTTTCAACTAAAAAAGATCAAATTGGGTTTTTAGAAGTTTTGAAAGATTATAGAGTTTGGATTTTATTCGTGGTTTATGCAGCTAGTTTTGGTATCGAGTTAACGGTTTATGGTACTATGGACGATTATCTTCAAAACACCTTTCAATTAGAGCGTGTTACAGCAGGAAACATTGTGTTATCATTTGCATTAATGAATATTTTTGCAAGAACATTAGGTGGATTCTTTGGAGATAAATTCGGGAAATTAAAAGGCTTAAGAGGTCGAGTTTTATTTTTAGCCTTCATTTTAACCATACAAGGTTTAATGCTTATTACATTTTCTACAACAACAAGTATTGTGGTTGGTGTTACATTTTTAATATTATTTAGTTTATCAGTTCAAATGGCAGAAGGCGCAACGTTTTCGGTAGTTCCATTTATTAATAAAAAAGCTATAGGTTCGGTTTCAGGAATTGTTGGAGCAGGAGGTAATGTTGGAGCGTTTTTAGCAGCAATGCTATTAAAATCACAATCGGCCGTAGCAGAAAAAGGAGCCATAATTGCTAGTCAGGGTTTAGGCGAAGAGGCTATTAAAGCCGCACAATCAGCAGCATCAGCTACCGCAGTTTCCAGTGGCTATTTCATAATTGGTGTCACAGTGGTTATAACTGCGGTAGTTTCTTTATCTATTCGTTTTTCAACGGAAGATGAGAAAGTAGCAAAAGTAGATGCTTTAGTAGAACCAGAGAACTTAATTTTGGTAAAGTAAAAGGTAGTATTACAAAGGTGTTTTTAATAAATAATAAATTAAATGCATCTTTTTTAAAGTATTCAGAATAATAAAAAATGAATTTGTTTTCTGAAGTTAAATAATGTTACTTAGTGTAAAATGTGAATCTCAATGATTAAAAACGAAGTAAAAACAACGTGTTCATATTGTGGTGTAGGCTGCGGAATTATTGTTAAAAAAGATAGCAATGGTAAAGTGTTGGTCGAGGGCGATAAAGATCATCCGGTAAACAAAGGTATGTTGTGCTCAAAAGGCATGAATTTACATTATGTAGCCAATGATGTTTCCGATAGAATTCTATACCCAGAAATGCGTTGGAGTCGTTCACATCCAAGAGAGCGTGTAAGTTGGGACGAAGGTTTAGATCGTGCAGCTAGTGTTTTTAAATCGATTATAAAAAAACATGGACCAGATAGCGTTGCATTTTACGTATCGGGACAAAGTTTAACCGAAGAATATTATATAGCAAATAAGCTTGCCAAAGGTTTTATAGGTACTAATAATATTGATACCAACTCTAGGCTGTGCATGAGTTCTGCAGTGGTTGGATACAAAAAAACATTTGGAGAAGATAGTGTGCCGGTATCTTATGAAGATATTGAATTGGCCGATTGTTTTCTTATTACAGGAGCAAACCCTGCTTGGTGTCATCCTATTTTATTCCGACGCATAGAAATGCGTAAAGAAGCAAATCCGGAGGTGAAAATTATAGTTATTGACCCTAGAAAAACCGATTCTGCTAATTTTGCCGATTTACATTTACAATTACTTCCAGGCACTGATGTTATTTTATATAATGCCATCGGAAGATGTTTGTATAAAAGAGGTTTAATAGATGAAAAATTTATAAAAGAACATACTGAAGGTTTTCAAGATTATAAAGAATTAATATTTAAAACATCATTAAAACAAGCTTCAAAACTTTGTGGTGTAGAGGAAAAAGATATTAGAAAAGCAGCCGATATTATTGGCGTTTCTAAAGGGTTTATAAGTATGTGGGCCATGGGGCTTAACCAAAGTGTGGTTGGTACCGATAAAAATGTATCACTACTTAATTTATCTTTAATTACGGGTCAGGTTGGAAAACCAGGATCAGGACCGTTTTCATTAACAGGTCAGCCCAACGCTATGGGCGGGCGTGAAGTAGGAGGTATGGCAAATTTACTTGCCGTACATAAAGATTTAGGCAACGAAGAACACCGTCGTGAAGTAGCTCAGTTTTGGGGCGTCGATCAAATCTCACCTAAACCAGGTTTAACCGCTACCGAACTATTTGATGCTTTAGAAAGCGGAAAATTGAAAGCGGTTTGGATTGCTTGTACAAACCCATTGGTGAGTATGCCGAACACCCACAAAATTGAAAGCGCCATGAAAAAGGCGAAGTTTGTGGTAGTTCAAGAAATTTCGCATAAATCGGATACTTTAGAATATGCCGATTTAGTATTACCAGCAGCAGGTTGGTTAGAGAAAGAAGGAACGATGACAAATTCTGAGCGTCGTATTTCATATTTACCAAAGGAAATAGAAGCTCCGGGAGAAGCAAGACCAGATGTTGAAATATTCTGCGATTTTGCACAACGTATGGGCTTCCGTGGATTTAATTTTAATAATGCTTCGGAAATTTACGATGAGTACGCATCAATGACCAAAGGAACAAATATTGATGTTTCTTACTTAAATTACGATAGATTAAAGAACGAAGGTACCTTTCAATGGCCAGTTCCAGAATATAGACATAAAGGAACACCGCGTTTATTTGAAGATAAAAAATTCTATACACCATCTCAAAAAGCGATATTCAATTTACCATCAACCATCGAGAATACTTCGGTGCAACCTAATGGCGAGTATCCTTTAATTTTAACTACCGGTAGAGTGCGCGATCAATGGCACACCATGACAAAAACTGGTAAAGTATCGCGTTTAAAAACACATTATCCAACGCCTGTTTTAGAGATTAATCCGGTAGATGCTTTTTTAAATAAAATTAAAGATGGTGATATTTCAGAAATAAAAAGTACAAACGGTGTTGTGCGTGTTCGTGCAAAAGTAACTGATACTATTAAAAAAGGTGTTGTTTTTTTACCAATGCACTGGGGTAAACAACTTCAAAGTAATTTAAATAGAGCAAACAATTTAACCAATACACATGTAGATCCGGTTTCTAAAGAACCCGATTTTAAATTTACCTGCGTTTCTGTTAACAAATATAAAAAGCCCGTAGATAAAATTATTATTGTTGGTGCAGGAGCGGCCGCTTTTAGGTTTGTTCAAAATTATAGAGAATCTAACGAGGTCGATGAAATTCATGTATTTTCAAAAGAGCCTAATTTATTTTATAACCGCGTTTTATTACCAGAGTATATTACTGAAGAATTAACTTGGGATGCGCTTTTAAAAATTAAACAATTAGAATTAAAAAAACTTAAAATAACGGTTCATCCAGAAACCTCTATTTCAAATATAGATTCTAAACACAACGTGGTTACCGATAGTAATGGCGTAGAACATAGCTATAGTAAACTTATTTTGGCAACAGGAAGTCGTGCATTTATACCAAGTGGTGTACAAATAGATTTACCAGGTAGATTTACCATGCGAAATAAGCAAGATGCCGATAGTTTTAAAGCCTATTTAGAAGCTACAGGTTTACCTCCAGAACAGCAACACGTTGTTATTGTAGGTGGTGGTTTATTAGGTTTAGAGTTGGCAGCAGCCATGAAACATAAAAACGTAAAAATTACTATAATCCAAAGGGCTTCACGCTTAATGGAACGTCAGTTAGATAAGGTTTCTAGTAAACTTTTAGCATTAGATGTGCAGGAGCGAGGCATTCAAATTTATTTTGATAATGAAGTAAGTACTGTTTTTGATGACGATGATACAGGCGAAATTAACATTACTCTTAAAAGTGGAAAGTTTTTAACAGCAAACGCTATTGTTTATGCCATTGGTACGCGTCCTAATATAGAGATAGCCAAAGAAAATGGTATTCTATGCGGACGTGGTGTTAAGGTAAATCAGCATTTACAATCGTCTATTCCAAATATATTCGCCATTGGTGAAATTGCAGAATTCAACAATCAACTATTTGGTATTACATCGGCAGCAGAAGAGCAAGCTAATATTTTAGCAAACTTTATAGCAGGCGATATTAGTGTATCGTACAGTGGTTCTGTTTTAATGAATATTTTAAAATTCAACGATTTAAACCTTTGTAGTATTGGAGAAATTAATATTCCGGAGAACGATTTAAGTTACCAAGAAATTATATTTACCGATATATCAAAACGCTATTACAAAAAATGTATTGTAAAAGACGATTTGTTAATAGGTGCTGTTTTAATGGGCGATAAAAATGAGTTTGCCGAGTTTAAAACCATGATTGAGAGTAAAATTGAAATGGCCGATAAACGAAACACGTTACTTCGTGGCGCTTCAAACGATGTTCCAGTTATAGGTAAATTAGTTTGCTCATGCAGTCAAGTAGGCGAAGGAAATATAGTAGAAGCCATCGAAAAAGGTTGTAAAGATTTTACAGAACTTTGCAATAAAACAGGAGCAGGCTTAGGTTGCGGAAGTTGTAAAACAGAAGTAAAAGAAATTTTGAATAACACCAAAGTATTAGCATAATTATGGAACCATATAGACTTAGAATTAACGGAGGTGTTTTATCACCAGGTGAATTAAAATATATTTGCGAAGCCGCAGAAGGTTTAGGTTTAGATGCTATTTCTTTCGGGTCTCGACAAGATATTATTTTTCCAGAGGAGATAGATAAAGAGAAGTTTTCTCAATTCGATAAAATTCAGTTTATAAAACCCAAGCGCGATGGTATAGAAAATATTGTATCATCGTACGTATCGGCCGATATTTTACCAAGTACCTCTTGGCTTACTAGCGATCGTTACCTATATATATTAGAACAATTTAAGCACGATTTAAAATTACGAATCAATATTATAGATCCAAAACAGCGCTTGGTACCCTTATTTACAGGTAATGTAAATTTCATCGCTTCAGAAAGTGAAGATTATTGGTATTTATACGTGCGTTTACCCGAGTGGAAAAAGACAGAAATGTATCCTGCTTTAATTTACAGTTGGGATATGGATAAGGTAGAACTTGCCATAGAGCAGGTTTTGCAAGAAGAGCCAGAAACCATCGAAACGCTTTTTGATTTAGTAAACGATGCTGTAGAAACAAATAACCGTACGGTAGATAAACCTTTAGAAGTTCCTTTTTACCCATTTCCTTATTATGAAGGCATGAATCGTTTTGGCGACAAATACTGGCTTGGTTTGTATTGGAGAAACAATAGATACGATTTAACTTTCCTTAAAGACATGTGCGATTTGTGTGCAGAAAGTAAAATAGGTAAAATCTGTATCACCCCATGGAAATCCTTTATAGTAAAAGGTGTGCCAATCGATTCTAAGTTAAAATGGGAAAAATTTCTTGGTAGTTACGGTATTAATGTGCGCCACTCTATGTTGGAACTTAATTGGCATTTACCCGTAAATGATAAAGATGCGCTAAACCTAAAAAAGTATTTAGTAACAAACTTCGATCAAAACGATATAAGTACCTATGGGTTAACATTTGGTATTTCAAATTTCGAAAGTAAATCTTACCATTTCACATCGGTAGTGATAGAGAAAAATAAAAAACCAGAACTTCTGGGCGATTTTATTATCCGCGATACCTACAATTTACTCTATGCTAAAAACTTCGACCCTAATACGGGGGAGTACATTATGCATGTGCAAGATGTAGATAAGGTAGAGCTTCCGGGTTTATTAATGGAGTTAAGTAAACTCTACTTTGAGCAACTAGGTACGCAACGTGAAGAAGTAAAAGCCGTAGAAGCTAAAAAAGAAACTACCGAAGAAAACGTTTACCAATGTCAAGATTGTTTAACTATCTATAATGAAGTTTTTGGCGATATCACTCAAGATATTGATGCACACACACGCTTTGAAGATCTTGATGAAACTTACGAATGCTCCCTTTGTGAAGCACCAAAAAGCAATTTTCAGAAAAAACTTTTAGTGAAATAATCCTTTTTAGAAGCTATTTCCTGCTATTCGCTATATCTTTTTTGTAGACCTAGCTCGAGTTTCTTACTATCAGCTAAAATAAAATCTTTTAGTAAAATTAGGAATATCAATACATTCAAAAAAGGATGCCGCTGCTATCAGGGCTAAACTATCCGTTATCATTATTTTAAATTCTAACATTTATTAAATTTGTAATAAGTAGGTATACAACTTATTCTAACAAGGTAATCTGTGTTTAGCGATATTACTTACATTAAAATTGTAACGGTCTAAAAGACTTACAGTGTTTTAGGGGCTTCTCGAAGATTTTGTTACAACTCAACTAGCTCCGCTAATTTGTTAAAAACCATTCGTCGACACTAAAGAGCTATTGGGCGCCATTAAAATCCAATTAGGCGAATTACCATTTTAAAACCCTTGTTTAGAACTATTTTTACATCAAATTCAAAGTAAAAAATATATAATACCCATGAAAACTCTCAACATATTATTAATAGAAGACGACATGATTGAAGTGATGAAGTTCCAAAGAACAATCTCATCTCTTAAATTAGATCACAAAATTATCGAAGCTAATAACGGTGAAGAAGCTCTAAAAATTTTAGAGAAAAAAGACGAATTACCTGACATAATTTTGTTAGATTTGAATATGCCGAAAATTAATGGCATTGAGTTTTTAAACATTTTAAAGTCGGATGATGTATTAAAGTACATCCCAACTATAATTTTAACAACCTCTCAAAATCAAAAAGATTTATTGGAGTGTTACAAAATTGGAATTGCTGGCTATGTTTTAAAACCTTTGAAATATGAAGATTACGTTTCTAAAATGGAAAAACTTTTAGCGTATTGGAGTATTAATGAATTAAAACAAATTTAAATGAAAGGTATTGTTTTTACTGAATTTTTAGATTTAGTTGAAGATAAGTTTGGACTAGAAATGGTCGATAGAATTATAACCGCTTCAACTTTAAAGTCGGATGGCGTTTACACAGCTGTGGGTACATATAGTTTCTCCGAAATGCTGCAGTTATTAGAGCATTTAAGTGAAAACACAGGTATATCCATAGATAATTTACTGCTAGTTTATGCAGAGCACTTTTTTAGTGTAATAGAGAAAAGTTACCCAGGGCTTTTAGCAACATATAAAGACCCTATAGAAATGATTTCTTCAATAGAAAACCATATTCATGTTGAGGTTAGAAAAATTTATCCAGATGCCGAGTTACCTACGTTCGAGGTGTTAGATAAAACCGAAGACTCATTGGTACTTATTTATAAATCGAGTCGTGCTATGCACCATTTTGGTTTAGGATTAATGAACAAAACATTTGAGCATTTTAATTCAACAGCTAAAATAGATTTAGAAAAAATAAAAGAGGACGGAACAGAAGTTAGATTTTTTATTCAAAGAAATTAATGAGTCAGGATCAGGCTGAAATATTACAACGCGCCCTAAAAAGAGAAAAAGCAGCAAGAAAAGCTGCTGAATCTATACTTGAAGAAAAATCGAGAGAACTTTTCTTTACTACCCAAAAATTAAAAAATTTACTAGACGAAAAATCTTCTCAACTTCAAGGTGTTTTTGAAAACATTATTGATGCTTATGTTGTAATGGATATTAATGGTAACGTTATAAAATTTAACGAAGCTGCCACAAAATTATTTGGTTACGATATTGATAAAGAAGAAGTAAACGTTAATAACCTAATCTATAAAGAAGACTACGAGTATGCTATAAATTCTTTTATAGAGTTAACAACTAATGGTTTTTTTAAAGATTACGAAGCACGTGTTTACACTAAATCTAAAGAGGTAAAGTGGGTACATATTAATGCCAGTATTATTTTTGATAAAGATAAAAAACCAGTTGCCGCTCAAGGTATTGTTAGAGATATTAGCGAGCAAAAAAAATCGGCAGAAAAATTAATAGAATCAGAAGATAGACTATCTACACTTATAATAAATTTAGATAGTGGTATCATTCTAGAAGATGAAGATAGAAATATAGTACTCACAAATAATAAATTTTGTGAGCTTTTTGGTATAGATGCCAATCCAGCAGATTTAGTTGGTATGGACTGCAAAGCTGCGGCAGAACGAAATAAAGTTTTATTTAAAGAGCCTGAGGCATTTATTCAAAGAATGCAAGAAATTGATGCGGCCAAAGAAAACGTTATTGGCGATGAGCTCGAAATGGTAGATGGAAAAATAATAGAGCGCAGTTACATGCCTATTATAACAGGAAATGAGTATAAAGGTTACTTATGGACTTTTACAGATATTACTTTAAAAAGGACTTATAGAGATAGTTTAGAAGCTCAAAAACAAAAATATTATAACATTATTGCTAACATGAATTTGGGTCTTGTTGAGGTCAATAACAACGACGAGATTTTAATGATTAACCAGAGTTTTACTGATATGTCTGGTTATACAGAAGAAGAGGTAAAAGGTGAAAATGCTGGTGTATTTTTTGCCGCCGAAGATGTTCGACAAATAATTGAAGCAGAAAATGAAAAACGTAAAAAAGGACAATCTAGTTCTTACGAGCTTAAAGCTAAAAACAAAGCGGGAGATATTCGCTATTGGTTAATAAGTGGAGCACCCAATTACGATATAGAAGGTAAAGTTATAGGATCTATTGGAATACATTTAGATATTACCGAAATTAAAAATTTAGAGCTTCAAAAAGAAAAACTTCTTGAAAAATTAGAGAAAAGTAACGATGAGTTACAAGAGTATGCACACATTGTTTCTCACGATTTAAAATCACCTTTACGAAGTATAGACGCTTTGGTAAGTTGGTTGAAAGAAGATAATAAGGATAAGTTGGATGATATGAGTATGCAAAACTTTGCGCTTATTGAAACCACTTTAGAGAAAATGGAGCAACTAATTACCGATGTTTTAAACTACTCCAGTGTTGGATCGGATATTGCAGAAAAAATAGAGGTCGATTTAGACGATATGTTAAATGGGCTAGTTACTATATTATACGTTCCAGAACATATCAAAATTAAAATACAAAAGCCTTTACCAAAAATACAGGGCGACCGAACTAAACTACAGCAACTTTTTCAGAATTTAATTAGTAATTCGGTTAAATTTATAGACAAGGAAGAAGGTAGTATTATAGTAGATTTTGATGACTTAAAAAGTCATTATAAATTCTCAATAAAAGATAATGGCATTGGTATAGATAAAAAATATCATGATAAAATATTTAAAATATTCCATTCATTAAAGAAAAGTAAAGATTCGTCTGGTATTGGATTATCGATTGTTAAAAAAATCGTCGATTTACATGAAGGTGAAATCTGGTTAGATAGCGAGCCTAATATAGGAACCACGTTTTATTTCACATTAAAAAAATAGCCATGAAAACAGTACAGTTAGTAAAACATAAAAATAAAGATTGGGAATACGTAATCGAAAAACAAGAATTAAAGGAACCTTTGGTTCTTGTTTTTGGAAATAGATATTTATTAGAAAACGGTACTATTTACGAAGAACTTAGAGCGCAATTTCCCGATGGTCATATTATATTTGCTTCATCTTGTGCAGAAATTTCATCTAATACTGTAAACGACGATAGTATTACGGTTACGGCTATAGAATTTGAAAAAAGTAAATTTGTTATTAAAACAAGCAACGTTTTAAATGCAGATTTAGACAGTTATAAAACCGGAAAAGACCTAATTAATCAATTACCGCAAGAAGGCTTAAAATATGTGTTTGTAGTCTCGGAAGGTAGTTTTATTAACGGTAGCCAGCTTACTCAAGGTATGAGTGCTTCTACAGATGATAATTTAATTATAACAGGTGGTTTATGTGGTGATGATGCGCGTTTTGAAAAAACCTTAGCATCTTATAACGAAAACCCTAAAGAAGGTGAGTTAGTTGCTGTTGGTTTTTATGGTGATACATTAGAAATTTCGTTTTCAATTCACGGCGGATGGACTCCTTTTGGGCCAGAACGTATTGTAACAAAATCTGAGGGAAATATCCTTTATGAGCTTGATGGTTTACCGGCTTTAGATTTGTACAAAAATTATTTAGGTGAAAAAGCAAAAGATTTACCAGGTGCTGCATTATTGTATCCTTTTAATGTGAAAACTGAAGATGAGAAACAATCTATTGTACGTTCTATTTTAAATATTGACGAAGAGAAGCATGCCGTAATTTTAGCTGGAGATATAAAAGAAAATGCTAAAGTACAATTAATGATGACTAATGTAGATAATATCGCAAATGCATCAGAACGTGCTGCTAAACAAGCTTTAGAATACAGAAAAAATAAGCCACAACTTGCTATGCTTGTAAGTTGTATTGGTAGAAAATTAGTGCTAGACCAACGTGTTGAAGAAGAAATAGAAGAAGTTATAGAGGTTATTGGTGAAGATGCCGTAATTACTGGTTTTTATTCCTATGGAGAAATTGCACCTTTTCACGGTGAAGTAGCGTGTCAATTACATAATCAAACCATGACGATAACGCTTATAAGCGAATAAATAATGAATTCATTACTAAAAAGACAAATACGTAAATTTTTAAGTGACGAATTAAAAAACAATGAGGATTTATCTGAGTTTCTTAACGCGGTAGATTTATCCTACAATAATTTTGACGAACAGTCTAGCATGATTCAAAGAGCGATGTCTATCAGCTCGGATGAATTATATTCAGCAAATCGGAAATTACAGAAAGAAGCCGATGAGCAAAAAGAGGTTATTGATAAACTGAAAAATGTAATCGATACTTTAAAGTTTTATAATCTAAAAGAAGATGAAAAAACCGAAAGTGTTGAGTTAACAGGTTCTAAACTTGTTGATTTTATTGATAATCAAACCAAAGAGATTATCGAAATGAATAAACAAAAGCAATCGCTTTTGACTGAGTTGGCTCATCAAAACCAAGAACTTAGTGATTATGCCCATATGGTATCTCACGATTTAAAATCTCCACTGCGTAGTATTGAAACTTTAACAACTTGGTTAAGAGAGGATTATGTTGGTTCTATTGATGAAAATGGTAAGAAAACATTAGATCTAATTAGGTCGAATGTAGAAAAAATGGATACCTTAATTACTGGTATTTTAGAGTATTCTACCATCGGTAAAAACCGAATTGATGTTTACGATGTTGATGTAGATAAGCTTATAGACGATATTATAAAAACAACCCAAGTTCCTGAAAACATTAGCATATCTAAAGCTAATCTACCCATTGTTAAAGGTGACAAATATAGGTTACAGCAATTGTTTCAAAACTTAATAGGTAATGCTATTAAGTATAATGATAAAGCTCAAGGAATTGTTGAAGTAGGGGTAGAAGATGTCGGTGAATATTGGCAATTTTATATAAAAGATAATGGGAAAGGAATTGAAGAAACCTACTTTAATAAAATTTTTAAAACCTTTATTAAGTTAGAAAATAATCCGGAATCTTCGGGAATCGGATTATCTATTGTAAAAAAAATAGTAGAATTATACGGTGGAAAAATATGGTTAGAATCTCAAGTTAATATTGGAACCACTTTTTACTTCACATTAAAAAAATCACCAAATGGAACAACCTAACCAAACTTACATCGATAGTTTATCTGGAGGAGACGAAGCTTTCAAACAAAAACTAATAGATATTATTAAAAAAGAGTATCCAGAAGAGAAACAAGTGTATTTTGACAACTATAATGCTAATAATTTTAAATTAGCTGCAGATAATGTGCATAAACTTAAGCATAAAATTAGTATTTTAGGCCTTGAAAAGAGTTATGATGTAGCTGTTGCTTACGAAACCAATTTATTAGAAGGTTCAATCGACCAAAAAGAGGAATTTGAAGCTATTTTAAACAACATAACAATATATTTAAAAGACCTCTAAATATTATTTATGAATTGTATTGTTATTGATGACGAAGCTACAGCTAGAGTAATTATTTCTCAACTATGCGCCAATGTGCCAAGTCTTAATGTATTAGAAGGTTTTCCTAATGCCATGCAAGCCATAAAATATTTAAATCAAAACGAAGTAGATTTAATTTTTTTAGATATACATATGCCGGATTTTACAGGTTTCGATTTTATTGATACCTTAAAAAATCCGCCAAAAATAATTTTAACCACATCAGATCCAAACTTTGCAATTCAAGCTTTTGAGTACGATTGTATTGTAGATTACTTGGTAAAACCCGTATCGCAAGAACGCTTTAATAAAGCTATTTTAAAAGCAGAGGCAAAGCAAGTTATTCCAGTTAAATCGGACTCTAATACGGATAAAGCAGAAACAACCTCTGGCAATCACCTTTATGTAAATATTGATAGACGTTTAATAAAAATCGATATCCCGAGTATTTATTTGGTTGAAGCTAAAGGCGATTATATTCAAGTAAAAACAGAAGATAAAAACTATACAGTACACTCTACATTAAAGAAAATTGAAGATAAATTACCAGATGATTTGTTTTTGAAAGTACACCGGTCTTACATTATAAATATCAAAAAAATTATTGATATTGAAGATAATAGTGTACTTATTAAAAAGGATGTTATTCCTGTAAGTCGCTCTAATAGACCAGAACTTATGAAGCGTTTAAACTTGCTTTAATTTGGTTTTTGGGTGATTTTAGAAGTGTTTGTTTTTGTGTCTTTATCATTGAAAAACTTATAAAATGAAGCCTTATTTTAAAAATAATTCAATCCAAATTTATAGAATATTAATAGGAATTGTGTTGATTGGAAAAATATCTAATTGGTTTCTAAATTACAGCGACGAAACTAATAAGTTACTTAATACAGTAATGTTCTGTTTAATAGGGATAGCTTACCTCACTTTTTCATGGGCTTTAGATAAAGCTTTTCTAAAACTCATATTTGCTATTTGCGGACTGTATTTAATAGTTATGAATTTTATACCAGACTTTGGTTGGAATTCACTAATTGGAATTACCTGTGTTTTGACGCCACATGTAATTGGTAAATTTTTACCAGAGGAAGACGTTGAAGAAAGAATTGTAATGTAGTAAAACTAGTTGCCACAACCATTTTAAATAAATATTACCGTAGATATATAATAGTTTATATCGCAAAAGTAATATCTACTGAGTTTTTTATCCTTCTTAATTGTTGTTATAAATATCTGATACTAATGATTAAAACGTCGTTATTTCTCTAAATTACTCAACCAATCCATACTTCTTTCAATAATTGAATTTGCTTTAACTTTCTTGTTTTTAGAGTGTTAAGTGTTTCTTGTTTGTTGTTTTTCTTCAATAAAACGAAACAAAAAGTGTATTACAGCGGTTTTATTTGCTTATTATCGTTGAAATGTAGTTAGAAGTATTCGTCTTTTAAATTTTACCATTCGTCGACACTTCAAATTAAGCTAATCGAAAAACATAAAATTCAACGGTCTTTCCTTATAATTTTGTCATCAAATTAATCCAATCACGATGAAGAAATTATTACTTATAACCGCAGTTTTATTATCAACTTTTTTAACGTCTTGTTCTGTAGAAGAGGATATTAACACACCAGAAGAATACAATACAGAAACCATTAATGTAGAGTATACTCAAATGGATTATGATATTGCAGAGTTAATTAATGAGCACAGAATTTCTAAAGGATTAACTGAACTTAATATTCTAAACAAGGCTTCTAAAGAAGCAATTTCTCATAATGCGTATATGGTTAAAAAAGGGACCCCAAGTCACGACTTTTTTTATGTACGTTCTGAGAATCTAAAAAAGGATGCAAAAGCTATAGCTGTTTCGGAAAATGTAGGGTACGGTTTTAGTACAGCAAAAACTTTGGTTAAAGCTTGGTTGAATAGTGAAGAGCATAGAAAAAACCTAGAAAACCCAAAATTTACCGACATGGGAATTTCATCTAAACAAGATGAAAATGGTAGAAGTTATTTCACTAATATTTTTGTAAAAAGATAATAACAAAAAACGGTTCAACGGCATTAATCTACCATTCGTCTACACCAAAATCGAACTAAACGAAAAATAAAATTTTCATCGTATTTCTAGAGTAAATTTACAGTATCATAAAAACCCAAATCATGACAACAACATTACCTACCTTAAAAAACAAAATAGTAGTACTTACTACGCTGTTATTTAGTTTAATAAGTACTTCACAAAACACACCTTTTAATTGTGATTATAGCGCTTATCTTTTTCAGTATAACGATGTTTATGCTATTGATTTAGCTTCGGGAAATTCATTTCTTGCAGCAGAAGATGTTACTCCAGGAAATATTAATGCAGCAGCCTACAATCCTGCAGATGGTTATATTTGGGGGTATGTAAGTACTCCTGCTCAAACTATTGTTAGAATAGGAAAAGATTTTAAAACAACATCTTTTGTAATTCCAGAATTTGATACTAAAAACAAGTATATTGGAGATGTTAATCCAGATGGTATTTATTATCTTAAAGGTGGCGGAAGCGCTTATTACAAAGTAGATTTAAATCCAGAATCTGATAATTACTCAAAATATATATCTAAAGAAACTTTATCTCAGAATATTAGTATTCACGATTGGGCTTTTAATGCTGTAGATGGTAATTTATATGCTTTAGAGAAAGGAACTAATATTTTATATAGAATTGATCCGGTAACTAGTGCTGTGCAAAGTTTAGGAGAAGTTCCAATTTTAGCAGGATTAAATTATACGTATGGTGCTGTCTATTTTGATGCTGATGGACGTTTTTACGTATCAGCAAACCAAACCGGAACTATTTATGTTATTCAAAGTGTTCAAAATTTAACTCCAGAATCTACTATGGATTCTAATTTATTCGCTTTTGGACCATCAAGTGCAAGTAACGATGGTGCACGTTGTCCAACGGCGCCAGTTGCTCAAGAAATTTGTGATAACGGTATTGATGATGATGGTGATGGGTTAATTGATTGTGAAGATCCATCTTGTTCAGGTTATACCGGTTGTCCAGTTTTACAAGTATCATCAACGTCTAGTGGGAACGACGGAGGTTTAGAAAGTAACAATAGATTATCTCAACAAATAAGTAAACGTAATTTTAATAGAGCAAAAAGTAGTTATAAATTTAATCAAACAGCTGCAAAACGTTTAACTAAGTCTAAAAACTACGGAAGATCTACGGCAACTAAGAATGGCTCTTTTCAACTATCAGATTTAATGCCTGTTGAAGCGATTAATGAAGATAGCGTGATTGAATCTTCTCCAACAGATTTAATAGGAATTACAAATGCAACCGAGGTTTATTCGGTAGATTATATTAGAAACAATCAATCTGTAGCATCAATTTTATTATTAAAAACAGAAGATGGTGTTTATGAGCATACAAAATATATTTGCGATCGTTTATTAGGCGCACAATTAATTTCTGTTTCAACTATCGAAATTAACGAACAGCAGTTTATTAAATCTTTAATTAGAACAATAGAAGGTACGGTAGAGTTTGTTTTAAGTCTTTCGGCTAAATCAATTAATAACGATCAAAACTTCGGAATAGAAAGTCACTGGAATTTAGATAAATATGAAGATAACGTAGGATTTTATAATTTTCAAATTTGGTCTAATTCTTTGGATGATTTATTAAAATTAGGAGAAGAAGTTGTAAGTCTTTTAGAAGTTCAAAAACCAATAGATAGCTACAACAATTCAACGCCACCAACGGTATTTGTTAGAACAGGACATTATAACAATGGTAGATTAAATCTACAAATTGTAAATACAAATAGAAGTGAAGGTGTTGTTTTTGATGGCGGTGTAAGATCTACAGAAACGCACGATGTAGAGTATGTATCTACTAATATTGATTTAAGTGGAGATTATATTTCTAATATTGAAGTTGATGCTGGAAGCTTATTTGATATCGGGTTTAGAATTGGTGATGGTGTACAAACTCCAGATGATTTATTCATGTCTGATGGTCCTTGGGGATTTGATGATGCGGCAACAAGTACAGAAGTTACAGAATATACTGTAGCGACAAACACAGAGGCCTTAAATGATGAAGACTTTAATATAGAGCGTAACATCACTTTAAAGGCTAATACTAGCGAGTATATTGCGGCTTACAGAGCTTTAACGCCTAAGTTTAATCCCATTGATTTATCAAGCTATAACAGCTTTAAATTTGAAGCTAAAGGTACAGGAACTCTTATTGTGAGATTAGTAAAAGAAAGTGTTGATAACTGGGAAACACAGTATAAAGCATCGATTAATTTAACAAACACTATGTCTAGTTTTATTTTACCATTTGCTGAGTTCGAATCGACTAATGGTACGCCACTAGATGCTAACGATGTAACATCTATAGTATTTACAATGCTTGCTGAAAATGGTGAGACAGTATCAAAAGAAATGACATTAGAGCAGCTACGTTTTGCAAAAGCAGGAACCTTATCTGTATCAACAATAAGTGAGGAAGATGGATTAGCAACTATGGCAACGCCTAACCCAATGGCATCTAAAACAAGCATACAATTTACAGCAAATCAAGCTGAAGATGTTGAGCTTTTAGTTTATAATCAACTTGGTAGCTTAGTTAATAAAATAGCTTTTAGTACAACACCTGGTGTAAATGAAATTGAACTTAACAGAGGGAATTTAAGCAGCGGTATCTATTTCTGTAAAATAAAAAGCAGTGTATCTCTTTACAAAACAACAAAACTACTCCTAGAATAATTAATAGCACATTACTCTTGTAGTATGGCGAAAGGCGCGAGTCTTTTGCCATTTTTTTTGTTTAAATATTTAGGTAATCTGTTCCTGTGTTTAATTAATTGAATAGTAATTGTTTATTGTGATTTCCTTGTTAATTAGTTTAACTTGTTTTTAGTTAAAGGATTTATTAGAATTCTATATTATTCCTTTTAATATGAAATATGAGCGTCTAAATATCTCTTTGTGGGATATAATTAAAACTACATTCATATAATTAAATTAATAGCATCTTGAATAGATTAGTAATACTCATTTAAATATGGTTAAGATTGTGGCTTTAATTTCCTTTTGAATAGGAAGATAAAGAAAGTAGTTTAAAATCTATTTTCTTGTTAATATAACCAGACAGTTTCATTTAAAACATAAGCAGTAGAGCTATTCTAATTTTTTAATTGATATGCTGAGGCTATATTGTAATTTGATAAGTAATCTTAAGGCGTAAGTTCTTAAGCCAAGCGTTACTCTTAGTAGTGTTAAAGCGTTTAAGTAGAGTAGGCTAAGTGCAACAATTTATAAGAACAGAAGAGGGGTTTAGACGTTGTGCCTTAACTATAAAACAAGAATATACCATGGTTTTCAATACTTATAGAAAAGCAAAAAGCTCCAATACATTGGAGCTTTTTTTAGTGGAAAATATTTCAGTAATTATATTATAGAAATATCCAAAATATATAATAAGTTTTGATCTATTCTCTAAAAATAGGCGTATCGAACAATAACCATTTAAAACGCAAACCGACTTCGTTAAATGTAAAACCAGCCGCCGTTGCCGATGCAATATTACTTCGTGTACCATAGAAATTTAATAAGGCACGTTCTGTAAACTTATAACCTAATTTTCCTTGTATGCGGTAAGTACTTTGGCTACTACCATCTTCAATGTATTGTAAACCTGTTGCTGCGGTAAGCTCATAAAACCAAGCTTTTGGCTTAGTAATGCTTTCATCTTTTATAATGTTTACAAAAACCTCAGCAGCGTTAAATGTTTCCGGACTAAAATATATAGTTGGTACTTGGTTTTTAAAAGTAATGTATTGGTAATTTAAACCCGCTTTTAAGGCTGGTTTGCTTAATATGTTATAGTATAACGATGTGAAAAGTAAATTTCTAGCATTGTCATCATTTTGCCATGTATAGAAATACTGAGTAAACCATCCTAAGTTAAAATTTGTACTTAAGTTGTAGTTGGCATAGAGGTTATTCATTACAATTTCTCTATCTAATAATTCAGCATTAAAACTTTGTATTTCACTTTTAAAACCAATATCTAAAACTTGAAGTTTAAATGGTTTTATGTTTAAAGAAATATCACTCACTAATTGTGTGTAGTCGCTTGTGTTCGCTTTCGCGGAAGTAACTCCAGCGGTTCCTTTAAAAGTGATGTTAGGTAATAATTGATAAGATAGTCCTAATGAAAAATCGTTAGATGTGGCATCGTTATCCGTAACCTTATTACTTGTTGTTCTATATGAGTAACTCGCCAACCATTTAAATTTTGTAGACGTTGGAAACTCTATATTCGTATTAACAGTAAAAGCCTTGTTGTCTCCATTATCAAAAGAGTAAGATGCTTTTGTTTCCCAAAAAGGAGTAAAGGTTGTGTTTAGTGTTTTTATAAAATTGGTAGCATCTTTTTGTTTGTCGTAAAATGTTAAGGTGTTTTCGGCAGATTTATAAGCGCCATCATATTTTCCAATAGCTTTTAAAGCATTTGCTTTACCTAGATTACCATCAAAAGAACTTTCTTCATTTTCTAAAATACTGTTGTAATCTACAACACTATCTTTAAAGTTACTTTTGTAAATGTTTAAAGTTGCACGTAATGCTAAAATCCAGTTTTCGTTAGGGTGCTTTTCAACTAAATCATCAATTAAAACTTTAGCTTCCTTATATTTTTTATTCCAAATTAAAGCCTGAATATATCGAACTTGAGTTTGTTGTATCAGCGATTCATCTGTTAATTGCGGAATAGAACTATAAGCTTCTGTACTTACATTAAGCGCATCTTTTTCTTTTCCTTTTAAGTGTTTCGCTAAAGCGATGCCGTTTAATGCAATGGTTTTATTGTCTAGATTCTCAGCTATCGTTTTATATGTATTTTCGGCTTCGTCGAATTTTCCGGAAATTAAATAAAGATTAGCCAAATTAAGTAAGGTGTCTTTATCGCCTTCAAAAAGCGTTAAGTTCTTTTTTAATAATTCTTCGGCACCATCATAATCTTGTTGCTGTTGTTTTTGGTAAGCATAGCCTAAATAAATATATTTTTTAGAGGTTAGAGCATTTGGGTTTCCTGGCAAAACTTCGAGCGCTTTATTCACATAGATTAAAGCATCGGCATATAATTTAAGGTTGGATAACGTATTGGCATAACCTAATAGGGCAGCGAAAGATTTAGAATCTTCTTTTATTAAAATTTCGTAGTAAGATTTGGCGTCAGGATAATTTTTATCCCAAAGTAAAGACTCGGCATAGTTTAATTTTATTTCAAAATCGTCAGGATATTTACTTAATAATTCTGTAAAAATGTTAACAGCTTTGCCAGATTCACCGAGTAATCCTACAGCCCGGCCGTAGCATAATTTAGCGGTTTTATTGTCTGGATAATCTTTTAAAACAGTTTCGAAAAACGATTCTGCTTCTGCATACTTTCCTGTTTCTAAGTAAGTAAACCCTGTTTGCATGTCTTGCGAAAAGGCAAAAACAGTTGTGAGTAACATAACGAATAAAAGGCGAAAATTTAAAGGCATAATTATATTTTTATTATCTTGTTGCAAGTTAATCAATAGTATGCAATCATTCATCTATAGCAAACCGTCACTGAACGAAATTTAAGCGCCTTCTGTTGATTCTTCGCTGATTTTTGCACTGGAAATAAATTATTTTACTAATGAATTAATCATTTAAAACCCCAAACCAATGCAGTTCTTTTCCCAAATTAAAGAAAAAAAAATAACACCTGAGCAATTATTTATGCTTAGTGTTTTAGCCGTAAACGGAGGTAACTATTTATACAACTTAATTTTAGGTCGTATTTTAGGTCCTGCTCAATTTGCTGATGCCGCTGTACTTATAACCTTTTTATTAGTTTTAAGTTTTGCTGCCATGACGTTTCAGTTAGTAACGGCTAAATTCTCTGTATTATTCGAAAATGATATTTTTCAGAGTTTTATTTCTAAAGTTTATAAAAACGCATTAGCCGTTGGTCTTGCATTTGGTGCCCTTATTATAATATTTGCCGGAGCGTTACAAAATGTATTTAATACATCATCTTCAAACATGTTTGTTGTATTTGGTTTTGGAGTGCCTTTATACTTTTTAATGAGTGTAAACCGAGGCGTGTTTCAGGGAAAAAAATCATTTAAAAACCTATCGATAACTTATCAAACCGAAATGTTAAGCCGTCTGGTTATTACTTTGGGGTTAATATTAATATTCGATATAAAATCTTCTGTGGTTATTGCTGTCGGGATCTTGGCATCGTTTGTATTTGGTTTATTTCCCTTTAAGTATAAAAATTTATTTCCGAAGAAAGCTTTAGTGTTGAGTCAAACACATTCAAAAGATATTCGTCATTTTTTTATAATTACGGCCTTTTACGAGCTGACTCAAATTATAATAAATAACAGTGATATTCTTTTAGTAAAACACTTTTTTGAATCTTACGAAGCCGGTTTATATGCATCTTTAGCATTAATTGGTCGTATTGTATATTTCATCGCCTGGATGTTTGTTATGTTGCTTTTACCAACTGTGGTAGAGCTAAAAAAGGAAGGTAAAAAAACAGCGCCTATTTTATTTAAATACGTGGGCTATATTGCTGCAATATCTATTACTATAATTTTGGTTTGTTTAGCTTTCCCTGAAACTATTATTACACTTCTATTTGGTGATAGCTATGTTTCTATGGCACCACTTTTATGGAAATATGCCATTGCAACATCTATGTTCGCGATCTCTAATATTTTTGCTTATTACTATTTATCGTTAGATAAGTATGTGCCTGTAGTTATTTCTGGTGTATTTGGTATGCTTCAAATGTTATTGGTAATCTATTTTCACGATAGTTTAGAGCAGGTTGTGTATATGCAAATTGTGGCTATGTTACTGCTGTTAGTGATACAATTAATCTATTTTAAATACGATTCTAGTAAAAGTGCTAAAACGCTTAATCTTAAGTAAGTTTCCATTTATCGACAGTAAACGACCATCGGTCTACAGTAACCCTTTTAATTAGTAATAATTACCCAAATTTGCACTGTAGATATTAATCATCATTTAATACCCCATATAATGAAGTTAGCAATTGTAACTGCATATCCGCCAAGTAAGGTCACTCTCAATGAGTATGCTTACCATTTGGTAAAACATTTTAGACAAAAAGAAGAGGTTACAGAGTTAATTTTGTTAACCGATAAAACCGAAGAGCCAAAGGATGTTACTTTTACGGAAGATGGATGTAAAATTACAATTAAAGAATGTTGGGAATTTAATAGCTACAGCAATATAACAAGCGTTACTAGTGCTATAAGCAATGTTAAACCAGATGCTGTATTATTCAATTTACAGTTTATGAAGTTTGGTGATAAAAAAGTGGCCGCAGCTTTAGGCTTAATGTTGCCTTTGGTTTGTAAAATGAAAAAAATACCAAGTATTGTTTTATTACATAATATTTTAGAAGAAGTTGATTTAGGAAGTGCAGGATTTACACAGAGTAAATTAATGCAAAAAGTATACGGGTTTATAGGTTCTACTTTAACACGATTGATTTTACAAGCTGATGTTGTGGCAGTAACTATGCAAAAATATGTTGATATATTAGAGCACAAATACAATGCTAAAAATGTAAAATTGATACCTCACGGTACTTTTGAAATTCCTGAAATGCCAGATTTTAATGTGCCTGTTACACCAATGGAAATTATGACCTTCGGGAAATTTGGAACTTACAAAAAGGTAGAAGGGATGATAGAAGCTGTAGAAAAGGTTAGAAACTCTACAGGTTTGGATTTAGAAGTTGTAATTGCAGGAACCGATAACCCTAACGTACCAGGCTATTTAGCTAAAGTACAAGAAGATTATAAGCATGTACCACAAGTTCGTTTTACAGGATATGTTGAAGAAAATGAAGTGCCTAAATTATTTAATGATAGTGCTGTAGTTGTGTTTCCATATACATCTACAACAGGAAGTTCTGGAGTATTACACCAAGCCGGAAGTTACGGTAAGGCAGTTGTTATGCCAGACCTAGGTGATTTAGCTCTATTAGTGCAAGATGAAGGTTACCGTGGTGAGTTTTTCGAGCCAACAAGTGTTGATAGTTTAGCAACAGCTATTGAGAACATTGTAACCAATGAAACTTACAGACGAGAATTAGGAAAAACAAATTACGAAGCGGCAACGGCACACCCAATGTCTCAAATCGCTCAAATTTATTTAAATACGTTCAATAAAATAATTGAAAAACGCGCTTAATATTAGCGCGTTCGAAGTGTTGATTAATTATTGGATATATATCTGAACGCGGGCTTGGTCTCTCCATTTTTGTTAATAAAACCAAAATGCTCCTGAGCTCGTTTTCTCCAAGGAAGTCTACCAACGACTTCTTTTGGTACTTCTGTAAAGTCGTATAAAGTCCAAGATATAAAAGCAATATCATGTTTTTTAAATATGTCTTGTGCTTTTTTATGAAACACAGCCTGATCCTCATCGTTATCTCCAAAAGGCTTCCAAAACCCATTGTAGGAAGACATACCATACTCACCTAAAACAATTGGTTTTATTGGTATTTCTGTTTTTAAGTGAGTGTATTTTTCTTCTAATACATCTAAACTTTCATAATAATGAAAGGATATAAAGTCTAGTTTATCTTTAAGTATGGGTGCACTATCTATATTATTCCAACCAATAGTTACAGCGTGCTCGCTATCAACAGATTTTACTAAATTTATCATATTATCTAGCCAAGCAATAACGATATCCTTTCCTCTAGATTCAAAATCTAAATTAGGTTCGTTTTTAATATCCCAAGCTAATAAGGCTTCATGGCTTTTTAATGCCGCTACAATGGTTTCTGCATGACGTTGGTTTAGTGTCCAGTCTAGCACAGAGTAATCTCCATAAAAATCAAAAAGCGTAACAATAACTTTTAGTTTTTCCGATTCAGCGACATCTAAGGTTTGCTTTAATCGATCTAGTTTTTTGTAATCTACTGTTGCTTTACCAAAACTTTCATAAGGCACAAAAATCCGTATCGTGTTTAAACCCGCTTTTTTAATAATTTTTAAATCTTTAGAAATGGTATCTAAATTAAACTTATCGCCATACATATCCCATGGCGAAGCTTGCGGATAATAATTAATACCTTTTATTTTAAAATTATTAAGTGATATTTGGGCGTTATCCAATTTCTGGATTTTCGTATTTTCTTTAACTAAATGCCTCATGCGCCAAAAACCATCTTCTAATAAAAACACCATTTTATAGGTAGATGTTTCTGTGGTTTCTAAAATTAAAGTATCGTTTTTAAAAACACGTTTATATTCTACAACATTATCATCGGTAACTACAGCAAGCTGGCCATCTTCACTATAAAATTCTAGGGTAGGGTGGTGCTCTAAAGTTGTAGCATCTATAGTGATGTTTTGCTCTTTATTTAATTCAATAAAATTGAATAAATTTTCGCGAGCATTATCGGTATAATAATCTTTTATACCTGCTGGTTTATTGGTTTTATATGCTATTTGCTTTACATACCAAGCATCGAGATAGTTGTTTTGTAAGGCGCTTAAGTTTTGCGAATCTATTGGTCGGCCTTCATTATTTAAAGGAGCCCAAGTAACTTTTGGTAAATATTGTTCTACTTTCTGTATTTCTGTATGCAGCATAGTACTTCTATCTGCACCCGTGTTTAAGTAGCTAAATAAAGCACTTACACCAGAAATTATTAATGCTACAAGCATAATGTATGAGGCTATTAAAATGGTGCGTAATATGTTTTTGCTTACACTTACCATAGTTTTATATTATTAAAAGTTTTTTCTAATCCAGCGGTTTGGATTTTGATATTGTAGTTGTCTGGTTTAAAGATATCAGATTTTAGATAAAAATGAGCATATCCATCAACCGATGTTTTAGTATATTTTTCAAGAAGTGTATCATTTTTGTAAACTAGAAGTTTTACTTGTAAGCCATCAGGAATCATTTGTTGCATAAAACTTTGGAGTGGACCCACATTGATATCTCGTCCGTCTTTAGAAAATTCAACAATAAAATCTTCAATAACTTGTGTGTATGCTATGGTTATGGTGTTACTTTCAGACATACCTTCTACGTAGGCTTTAATGCTCCAATTATCGGCATAATCTGGATGAATAATCTTAGCCGTAGCAATACCATCTAACGTTGTTCCTGAGGTTTTTAAAATGTTTCCGTTTTTATTGGTGATGTAGAAAATTACAAAAGTACCATCGCTTACAACGTTATCTTGCTTATCTTTTATTATTGTAGTCGAAAAGGTGGTCACTTGGTTACCATCGGCATAATCGTGAGGTCTGTGTGCCGAAATTTCAAAATCTACAGGCACGGCAGGCATAACGTTAATAGTGAATTCTTTGGAATTTATACTTAAACATTCAGATGATACGAGCATGCGTCCGCTTTCTTTTTTAGAATGAATATTTTTGAAGGCAATTAAATTGTTAGTAACAATATTATCTACTTCTTCCGAAGCTAGAAATTGATGTTTTGCATTTACAGTTGTGTTTTTTGGAACTGGGTTATCTAAAGAATCTGTTGGTATAATAACGAGCATGGTATAATCTTTACCTCCAGCTTCTATACTTGGCGGACCAATATAGGTTTCCATTGTGGCTACTTCGGGCTTAGGCACCATGTGAAATACTCCAGAAAGTGTGTTGCTGTTATAGATTAACGACCAATTGACCACACCTACTTTTTTATAAATATTTGTAGGGATTTGATAACGGAGTTTCTTGTTTTCTAAAGTTGGGGTAATTAATGTAGAGCCATAACTATTTGAGCAATACAGCATAGGTAGTAAGGCATCAGTAGTCGAAAACTCTAAAACTACGTTGGTACCAACAATAAAATCGGTTTGTGTGGTTAGTAGTTTTATGTTCGCTGTATTTGCGTGTATAGTTGTAAAGGATGATAATAAAATCAATCCTAAAGTTAATAGATGTGTACGTTTTAGTTGCATTAATTCGGGCTGCCTATATAAGTATTCATTTCAATTTTAATATAACTATAATCGGGATGCTCAATTTTTTGAAACTGAGTATTCGCATGATTTTCAATTCGATCGGGTACTATTTTATCTGAAATAGCATCGTTTGGTAAACCGTTAATAAAAATATTGGTCATATCATCATTAATAATTTTAACCGTACCATTTTTTATAATCGGGTATTCAAAATGAAGTTTTCTTTGTTGCCTTATGCCTTCTTTTACAAACATATGGTCTACCCAAAGCATATTTTTATCTTCATTGTAATAGGTTACCAATAACTGCGGAATTGTGATTTCTTGAATTCCGCTATTAAATAAATTTCCATCTATAACGCCATCTTCAATGTTTAATTCACTTAAAACAATATTTTTGTACAAATCTGATCCCGAGACATTACCGGCTACTTGTAAATTGAATTTTGTTGGTTGCTCTTCAAATTCAACAGGCGTAAATTCATCTGGATTAAAAGTATCTGGAATAGAATCTTGAGTTTTAGACCAAGCAATGCCTTCAAAATTAATTCGGAAACTACTAGATTCCTTTGGCATTAATTTATGTTTTACATGGTATTTAGCATTGTAGGTTGCTAATTGCTTATTATCATCATTATAGAGTGTTCCTTTTAAAATAACATCGGCAGGCACATTATCAATATTTTGTACTTCACCAATAATAGCGTAGTGGTTATCGTATTTTACAAGCTTAGCAGAAAGTACTTCTAAAACAGGTTGTTTTAAAATATCTTCATGATGCGTTTGTTCTGTTGTAATACGTCTTCTACCTTGGTTAAAATATTTAGTGACATTATTAGAATATAGCTGGTCTGGAGGTAGATCGGAATTTAAATCATCGGGTTGTAAAAACCATTTTCCTTTGTGGCTAGACAAGGTTTTATAGTCAATCTTCTCTATTTTTTCTAATGGTGTAATCCATTGTGTAGTCACTTTTGCAGATGCTGTGCTATCATTATGCATGGTGACTTCGGTTTCTATAGCATCCATTTTGGCATAACTACTCAGTAAACCATCGGTAACCGATATTTCTAGCATATACTGCGCTATAGGTAGATTACTGTCAGGATCAATTAAGCCATGTGCTGTTTCAAATTCTTTAAAATCTAACGCATCATAATAAGCGATAATAGCATTTTCTGGACTGCGCTGCGAATCGTTTTTAAGGTAGAATAAATAGATACCATAAACAATAACACACACCAATATAAGCGACCAAATATGCGTTATAAATAACACGCCTCTAGAGAATTTAATGTATCGTGTAGGGTATTTTAAAAAGTCTGGCTTTTCTTTAATTTTTGTTTTTAAAGCATTTACCCAAAGCATTTGTATATTAATTACAAATGCAATTAATACCGTTAAAAAAGGCATAACTCCCCAAAGAATTTTTAACCATTTGGCTACATCTTCCTTTGGTAAAATAGCAGGAACAGGCGGAATATTTAAACGCTCCCAAACCATAATACCATTTTCTAATTGCCGTAAACGTTGCCAGCCGCAATAGTAGAGAATGGGGTCGTAAAATTTATCGTTAGAAAATATATATTTTAGATTGTATTTTTCGGGTGTGGTTAAAAATTGCTGAAGCGATCCAATACCGGCAACACCTTTAAATTTAGAGTTTTCCAAACGTTCTATAGGGCGCGTAGTTAATTCTGGTAATCGCCTAGCAGAGTGGTAGTTTCCATCAACCGTCATGGCATCTGTTTGTGCACTTAACCAAGCCATCTGGTCTCCAAAACCCAGGGTTAAAAATCGCCATTTATCGTGATCATCTTGGTTTAAGAAATTCACAATAGGAAGCATTTTTATTTTCTGAGGTTGCGATGGTCTAAAGTATCCTAAACTCATGGTGAACATAACCATAAACACAAATAAGCCAGCAAGTATGCCGCCAATAATTCTGTGATAAACAGCTCCAAATTTAGTTTGAATAAGTTCTTTCAAATCGCCTTCTACAAATCGGTATGTAAATTCACCAAACAACGGTATAGACATTATGGACGCCCACAATGTAAAACGGTCTAAGGTTAAAATATTAAATGCCGTTTCGCCAAGTATTTTTAAAGGTACAGGCGTAGTACCACCAGTACCTAAAATAGTACAAATGGTTATAGATAAACCAAAAAATAAATAACGTTTAGAATAGTATCTATAAAATATATAAGGTAAAACAATAAGTAAAGTACCCCAAGGAATCAAAAAGAAAACCAAACCAGAAGATGTGATTTCCAAGAAATTATCACGAGAGCCATGTGGTATAGGGACTTGCGTAATAGGGTTTGCTTTAGAGTTTATCCAATAAGGCAGAATACAGAAAATAATAATAACCAGCGATAGCATACCGAAACTTACAATACGCTTAAAGAGTTTAAAAAAACTGTTTAAAAAAACCTTAAAGGTTACTTCTTTCATGGTGTTTACCTGCTCTCGAGATACATCCATAATAACCATACCAATTAAAGGGAATATGAAGAAGACCATCCCGAAAATAGGTGTTACATGGTGAGATGTTACAGTTACCGATATTAGCGATAGCGAGGTAACTAAGTACCAAAGTTTACCCGTTTTAAGCCATAAATATATTTCGGGTAAGGCATGCATCAATACTGATACACCTATAATACTAGGTAACTGACCAAATATGTGTAACGTTTCTACAAAAGAAGACGAGAAAACGGCTAGAACACAAGCATATCCTGCCACCGTTTTATCCGATGTGATTAATAGAGAAAACCGGTAAGATCCCGTTATAAATAATACAATAGCAATAAGAGCTACAGTAAACATACCAAATTTTAAACCTCCAATTAAGGAGAAAAACCCAATAGATTGATGTACTAACGGCGGATAACTTTGTACTGTAAAGCCCGTATACCACTCGTAATTCCAGGGCTCAAACCAACTATTAGCATAATGATCGGCAAAAAATAAATGTATTAAAGCATCATAAGTTGTTTCTAATGTAAAGAAAATAGAAGAGCCATGAAATGCAAGGCCAACTAGTAAGGCTACAATTAAATATTTATTAGATGTTTCTTTCATTAAGTGGTTTAAATCTCTAAGAGCTACATGGTAAAGATAAATAATTTCCTAAAGGCACATAATTTATTTATCTACAGAAATCTGCAACTCATCGACAGTTAAGCTGAGGTTAATCTAAATATAAATTTTAACAGGGAATTCAGACGTATTTTTGAAGTATAATCCACTGAAACACTAAAATAATGAAAATATTAGCCATAGACGATGACCAGCTAGTTCTGTTGCCGCTAAGGAAAAAACTAGAACAATTAGGATATCAAGTCTGCACCTCAACAGACCCAGAAAAAGGATTTGAAATCTTTGATAGCTTCAAACCCAACCTTTTAATTGTCGATATTAATATGCCAAAATTTTCAGGTTTGGAATTTATCAGGTATATTAGGGACATTAAAAATTCAACAATACCAATAATAGTACTCTCAGGAAATACAAGCGCCGAAGCTATTTCCGAAGGATTTAGATTTGGAATTAATGATTATTTAAAGAAACCAATAAGCTTAAATGAGATCTGTGATCGCATTAAACGTATAAATATTTATTTTAGAACCCATTAACCAATTCATTTAACCTACGAATTTTAAAAATTTTGTTATGAAAATATTAGCCATAGACGACCAACAGCTAGTTTTACTACCGCTCCAAAAGCGATTAACCGATTTGGGATACGAAGTTGTAATTGAAACCGATGCTAATCAAGCAATTTCGGTTTACAATACCTTTAATCCAGATTTAGTAATTGTTGATATTAATATGCCTGGAGTTTCTGGTTTAGATATTGTAAAGTATGTAAGAAACTCTAAAAATGGAGATACACCAATTATGGTGTTATCTGGAAATACAGAAGATAAAGTAATTACTGAAGGCTTTGATTTAGGTATTAACGATTACATGAAAAAACCGTTAAGCTTAAATGAAATTTCGGCAAGAGTAAAACGATTAATAGGTCAGCCAGATGTTGTAAGTACAAATGATACTACTGGAGATGGTGTAATACAACACCGTTGTGTTGGTGTGGTTATACCTTGTTATGATGAAGAGGAGCGCTTGTTAAGTAAAGAATTTACCGATTATATAAGCACAAACACAGGGTACCATTTGTGTTTTGTTAATGATGGTAGTAAAGATGATACCTTACGTGTTTTAAACGATTTAAAAAAAGGTAGAGAAGATTTTATTACAGTTTACGATTGCGAAAAAAATGGAGGTAAAGCCGAAGCCGTTAGGTTGGGAATGTTACACATGGCTAAACATGATGATTTAGATTATATAGGTTTTTTAGATGCCGATTTATCTACAGATTTAAGAGATTTTGACGATTTAGTAAAAACGATTGAAACTACAGATTTTAAAATTGTTAGTGGTTCTAGAATTAGTAGAATGGGGGCAAACATTACTAAAGAGTCTGCAAGAAAAATTATTAGTATGACTATTAATTTCATTATCAGAAAAATACTGGGAATGGACTTTAAAGACACACAATGTGGTGCTAAAATTTTTAGTAAAGATGTTATAGAACTTTCTTTTAGAGAAAAATTTGTTACACAATGGATTTTTGATGTTGAAATTTTTAAAAGAATGACCTTGTATTTTGGTACCGAAACTGCAAAAACTTACATCTGTGAGCAGCCATTAAAAAGATGGATTCATGCAGATGGATCTAAGCTATCCATGAAAGATTCAGTGAAAATCGTGGGGCAACTTGCTCAAATTGCTTGGGTATATAGAGGAAAGAAATCTAATGATAAAATAGTTAAGGCTTCTAGTGTGAAGGCCTAAATACTTGTCATGAAGATTGGAGTAATAATAGTATTTAATAATAATGCTTTAGAAATAGAAAGAGGGTTATTTGATAGTTTATTTAATTTTAGAAGTGAAGTTAAATTGTGCCTTATAAATAATGGCAGTAGAGATGATACATTAGATAAGTTAGAAATGTTGATAGACACATCTGGCTTAAATTGTACACTCATAGATATAAAACAAGATAAAGGAATAAACTTTGCTATTAAAGCGGGTGCCAGATATTTTTTTAATCAGAATAAATTAAAATATTTTGGATATTCTACCACATCAGATTTAAAAGTATCTGAAGATTTGTTTTATTTAATGAATGAGATAGAAAATTTTGTAAAGACAATGATTAATTTTCGAGCAGATAAAGTGGAAAGCACAAACAAAATGAAACCTGTGTTCTTCAAAATATAGCTTAAATAGAAAACTGTTCCTGCTTATGTTGTTTTTAAAACGAAACGCTAAAATCTTCCCCAGATTTTAGCGTTTTTTTTGTTTTAATATTGTTTTTTAATTGGGGTTAACCACCAATAGTTATCATACTTCTATTGTTATTGTGCAGTTTAGGTTCTTGTAATTTTTTTAGAGTATCCATACCACCTCGCACTTTAAATTTAGCTTGTACAGCTTTTTGGATAATTGGCTCAATAGAATTTCCTGCTCTCAAAG
Source organism: Algibacter sp. TI.3.09 (assembly GCF_038154905.1). Classification (NCBI taxonomy): domain Bacteria; kingdom Pseudomonadati; phylum Bacteroidota; class Flavobacteriia; order Flavobacteriales; family Flavobacteriaceae; genus Algibacter; species Algibacter sp. TI.3.09. The sequence continues at coordinate 567,351 of NZ_JBAKAN010000001.1, forward strand.
TTGTTAGTAAATCGGATTCTCCCGATGAAAACAAGCAGTTTTTTAATTGTCCGTTTGCTGTTAATCGCAATCTATTGCAAGAATCGCAAAACGGATTAGTCACAGAACTAATAATAGCAAAACTACCTTGGTAGCCTTTTATTTTATAGTTTTTAGAGGTATCATTTGGAGCATCGGTTAAGCGCACAATATCCGTTTCGGGGAAAGCGGCGTTAACCAATTGCATAACATCGGCATAAGATACCATTTTACTCATATCCCATTTATTGCCATCAAAAGGCATAAACTCTATAAACCGAACCGCAATGGGTAAATCTTTAGTGAAATGGATAAAATCGATAATTTCATCTTCATTAAAATCTTTCATCAATACCGCATTAAGCTTCACATTAAAACCTTCTTTTACTAAAAGTAAAATGTTGTTATAAACTTTCGTGAATTGATCTCGCCTCGTGATGTGCTTAAACTTTTTGGCATTTAAAGAATCTAAACTTACATTAATATTGTTAACTCCATTCTTTTTTAGAATATCAATATACTTATCTATAATTACAGCATTAGATGTAATTGATAATTCTACAGGAAGTGATGATAGTTGTTCTAAAATTACAGGAATATCCTTTCTAATTAAAGGTTCACCGCCGGTTAGTCTAATTTTAGTAACGCCATGTTTCACGAATATTTTTGCTATATCGTAAATTTCCTCGTAAGTCATTAAATGGCTTTTAGGCGAAAGCGGAACACCTTCTGCAGGCATGCAATAGGAGCAACGTAAATTACAGCGTTCTATTAACGAAATTCGTAAATATGCGTGATCTCTGCCGTGTAAATCTTGTAATACGGGAATTTCGTTTTTCATTACTATTATTTTAATTTATTCTATATTTTCAGGTTTAAAAAACCAGAAGTAATCTTTTAAAAACTAATCGTGTCTAGCGCCTTTCAAAATCCTGAAACTATGTAAAACAGCAGGGAAAATGGCATCCATAGATTCCTTAGCACCATTAGTTGAGCCAGGTAAAGCTAAAATTAGTGTATCTTTTATAGTACCAGCAACGCTGCGCGATAACATAGAAAACGGTGTACGGTCTTGGCCGTAATTTCTAATAGCTTCTTCAATTCCAGGAATACGCCTATCTAACAACGGAATTAAAGCTTCTGGTGTTACATCGCGCCCAGAAAGTCCTGTGCCTCCAGTGTAGATAACCATATCTATACCTTCGGCTTCGTATTGTTTGGCTTTAGCTTGAATATCTTCAATTTCATCAGGAATAATAACATATTCTGAAATTTTCACATCACAAGATTCTAGCTTTTCAATTATGGCTTTACCAGCTTTATCTTCTTTATGTCCAGCAGAAATAGTATCAGAACAAACAACTACTGCTGCTTTTAAATCTTTTCTAAAACGATCTCTAAAATCCGATTTCCCACCTTTTTTCTCTAATAACTTAATGGCGTGAATCTCGATGCCTTTATCAATAGGTTTTAACATGTCGTACATATTTAAAGCCACAACGCTTGCGCCGTGCATGGCTTCAACTTCTACACCTGTTTTGTAAATGGTTTTTACTGTAAAAAGCACGGTGATTTCCAATCCGTTAATATCGTATTCCACACCGGTAAATTCAATAGGTAAGGGGTGGCAATCGGGTAAAATATCTGGAGTACGTTTTACTCCCAAAAGCCCTGCAGCTTTGCTCATCGCAAAAACATGTCCTTTAGGCACGGTATCGTTTTTAATAGCTTCTATAGTTTCAGGTTTACTTACCTTTACCACAGCTTGAGCGGTTGCTGTGCGTAAAGTTGTGCTTTTATGGGTGATGTCGACCATTTTTCTAATGTTTAATCGTTGATTTGTTTAACTATTTACTTTCCATTGATGTGTTTCATCTTCAAAAATCTCTTTTCCAAAAACGGGTACATCAGCTTTAATCGCTTCAACTATAAATTCTAAAGCTTCAAAAACCACTTTCCGTCTCGGTGATGATACAAATACAAATAAGCATATTTCACCTGCTTTTACAGTACCTAAACTATGGTAAATGTGCATGCAGGTAAGGTCGAATTTATCAAAAGCAGCCTCTCGAATATCATGGAATTTTTTGTTTGCCATATCTTCGTAAGCCGTGTATTCTATAGCTGCTACCGTTTTGTCATCGATAACATCGGCACGAACTTGTCCTAAAAAAATGTTATGAGCACCAATACTTGTTTTCGTTTGATGTTTATAAATAGAATTCCCTATAAAGTCTGATGTTATTGGGCCTTCTTTAAATACGCTTTTAGGTTTTTTATCTTTCATTTAGTAACATGTTATTATGTTCGTTTATTTTGTTTTGTATTTCGGCGGCGCCTTCAAGAATACTAAAACAGTTTAATATGTTATGTTCTAATAATACTTCTACAGCGCGTTTACTTCGCATTCCTGATTGGCAGAAAATGGCTTTCTTTTTTGTGATATCGATTTGGTCTAGTTGATTTTCTAGCTGACTTAACGGAATATACATAACAAGTAAATCATTAAGTTTTGGTTGTTCATGAGTTTCTCTAACATCAATAAATTGAATGTTTTTTTCTGATAAAACGCTTTCAAATGAAATAGGAATAATTTCAATCTCACAATTCAAATTAATTGCTTTTAGATGAAAATTGTCTTTGTCTTTAAGAACAGATTGAATGGCAATTTCCGACCGTTTAATTTTTAAGGTTGTGTTTTCTAAAGTTAAGGCATTATAGCAAAATAGTTTCCCAGATAGTGTATTACCAAGTTCCAATATTATTTTTAAAACCTCATTAGCTTGCATGGAGCCAATAATTCCTGGAAGTACACCCAATACACCAATTTCGGAACAATTCGGGGCACTACCTTTTTCTGGAGCCTCAGGAAACAGGCAGCGGTAACTTGGACCATTTTGGTAATTAAACACAGAAACCTGACCTTCAAATTTATAAATAGCGCCAAAAACTAAAGGTTTGTTTGTTATAATGCACGCATCGTTAACTAAGTAACGGGTTTCAAAATTATCAGAACCATCAACAATAATATCGTAGGCTTTAAATAAATTAAGCGCATTTTTATGCTTTAGTTTTTCGGGATACGCTTTAATCGAAATATCACTATTTAAATCTTCTAAACGTGCTTTAGCAGCCTCTGCTTTATTTTTACCTAAAGTTGAAGTGCCATATAAAACCTGACGCTGTAAATTTGAAATATCAACAACATCAAAATCTATAATGCCAATGGTTCCAACACCTGCAGCGGCGAGGTATTGCAGAATAGGGCATCCCAAACCACCAGCACCAATGACTAAAACCTTGGCGTTATAAATTTTATCTTGACCGTTTTGGCCAATTTCTGATAAAATAATATGTCTGTTGTATCTGTTATTCATTTTTTACTAATTCAATAATTGTGTAATTTTTTATTTTAGATTGAAAATTTTACCCGCCGGCAAAAGGTGGTAATAATGCAATATCTTGTCCGGAAAGTTTAGTAGCTTCCGAAACCAATTCTTGATTTTGCGCGACTTTAAAACCGCTGTTTTCTAAGTTTTTGTATTTGGAACGAAGGAAGTTTAAAAGCTCTGAAACATTGTCTCCAGAAAACTCAATCTGCTCTTCCTTAACTTTTGTGATTTCAGCAATTTGGCCGAAATACTTTATATTTATTTGCATGCTTTTTAGCTGTTTTAATTCGTTTTGAGTGTTAACATTGGTTGTGAACTTCGCTTCATTTTTATTAAGAGAAATACTCTTAACGCTACATTGGTTTACTGCAAATTGTAATTTTCGTTCTCCCGCGTTTAATAGCTTCTCAAATTTAGTAGTGCAAGATTTACTATAAAGTGCAATCAGTGGCATTTTTCGATTATTACTTTCTATTTGAATAACTTCGGAAGTGGCATCGATAGCCGAAATTAACTGCCTTAAAACATCTGAATTTATCAAAGGAATATCGCAACTCAGTACTAAATTGTAATCTGTTTTAGATTCTTTCAAACCAGAATAAATTCCGGCTAAAGGCCCTGCGTTTTCAATAGAATCATTAATTCGGTTTACTCCAAAAACATCATAATCCGTATTATTTGCTACTATAATAAGTTTTGATACTAACGGCTTTAAAGCATCGATGCTATGTTGCATAAACGATTTACCATTCAGCATTAAAAAGCCTTTATCAGTACCCATTCTAGAACTTTTTCCGCCTGCGAGAATAATGCCTGTTATGTTCGTTTTATCTATCATATTTAAGTGAAAAATAATTTGCCGCAGGCAATAATTAAAACAAAGGATAAAATATAGCGCAGTTGCATGTTGTTTATTTTTTTACTTCCGAAGTAACCACCTAAAACACCTCCAATTAAAGCAATGGCTACTAATAGAAAGGATTCCTTTTGAAGTGTTACACCACTATATAATTGGCCAACCAAACCTGATGCTGAATTTACCCAAATGAATAGTGCAGAAACGGCTGCGGCTTCCTTCATTTTACCCCAATGAAATAGTAAAATTACCGGACTTAAAATAATGCCGCCACCAATACCAATGAGCCCGGAGAAAAACCCGATTATACTTCCGAAAAAGAGTCCTTGCCAAAGTTTTACTTCTTTTATATTATCACTTTCTTTTCCAAAAACATTCAGCATTTTTAATATGGCAAAAATGAGTAAAACGGCCAATATTTTTTTATAAATAGAAGCGTCAATTTCAATAGTACCACCAAAAAAAGCAAATGGAATAGAGGTTATTGCAAAGGCTAGAAATAGTTTTTTATTAAAAAAGCCTGCTTTAAAATAATAGTAAAATGAAATTCCTGCTACAAATAAATTAAGCAATAGGGCAGTGGGTTTCATTGTTTCTGGAGCAAACGAAAACAAAGCCATAAGGGCTAAATAACCACTTGCGCCACCATGTCCAACACTAGAATATAGAAAGGATACAATGGGCAAAATAATTAAAAACAAGGTTATGTTTTCGGTTTGTAGCATTGTGTTTAATTACTTATTATTTGTTTATGATTGTTGGATTATTTTTTAAGATAACTTCAGACATCATTCTGAGTACTTTTTTTGCTGCGTACTATAATTCATCAAGTTTCTGAGCTTGTTCATCTAAAAAATCCCAACAGTTTTTATTTATTTCATCGAACACAGCAATTAATTGTTTGCCATAATCTGTTAATTCTGCACCTCCGCCACCTTTGCCGCCAGTACTATTTATAGTTACAGGTTTTTTAGCCGATTTGTTTACAGAATCTATTAGCGACCATGCTTTTTTGTATGATAAACCTAAAGTTTTAGCTGCTTTAGATAAAGATCCTTCGGTTTCAATGGCTTTTAATAATTGTACGCGTCCTTCACCTAAAAGCACATGGTTTTTAGATTCTATCCAAATTCGGCTTTTAATTTTATAGCTCATATTATTCGGGTAAAATTATGGTTTCAACGGTTTTTCCTATGGTGATTTCCTGTTCGTTTTCATCCATAAAAACTAATGCGTTGGCCAAAGCAAAGGTTTGTTGCATGGCCGAACTTTGTCCTTCTAGAATTTCAACTTCTCCATTATTATAAATGGCTTTTAAAAACTGAGGCCTATCACCTTTTTTTAGAAAATGTGTTGTGGATTTGGCTGAAACCCGCTTTAATTCTAGATCTTCACGATTCATCATTTGCTGTAAGGCTATGTAAACATAAACGTAAAAACAAGTAAGTGCCGCAGCAGGATTACCCGGTAATGCAAAAACTTGAGTCGCTCCTTTTCTTCCGTAGAATAAAGGTTTTCCTGGTTTTTGTTTCACTTTATAAAAAAGTTCTTCAACGTGTAATTCCGTTAAGGCTCTACCAACAAAATCGTAATCTCCAACCGATATACCTCCTGTAATGATAACAAGATCGTTTTCATTAATTGCCGTTTTTAACTGAGCTACAGTTCGGCCATAATTATCAGCAACGTTGTATAAATTGATATCGTAGAACTTTAAATTGTACAGCGCACTCAGTAACATTTTAGAGTTGCTTTCGTATATTTTTCCGTGTTTTAAATCGGTTCCAGGGTCTACCAATTCATTTCCTGTGGTAATAATAGCTATAGATGGTTTTTTGTATACAGAGACTGTGGTGATACCTAAAGAAGCTAAAAAACCAATGGCCGCCGGTGTTAATTTTGTTCCTTTTTTTAAAGCTAAATCACCATGTTTTACTTGTTCTCCTAAAGGGCGAATATTTTGTTTTATAGAGACGTCACCTTCAATTTTTATTAATAGTTTTTCAACGGTAACTTTTTCTTGCATAACCACTGCATTTGCAGTTTTTGGAACGGCAGCTCCTGTAAATATCCGGTAGGCTTCCCCTGGTTTTAATACAGATTGGTGTCCATCGCCTGCTTGAATTTCTCCCATTAAGCGGTATGTGTTGCTATCGTGCAAGTTTAAAGCATATCCATCCATGGCCGATTGATTAAATGGCGGCATGTTAATAGGGGATGTAACATCTTTAGAAAGTATATAGCCACCGGCTTTTTCAACTGTTTTAATAGTTGTTTTCATTAGAGCGTTGGTGTTTGCCTTTACTGTAGAAATGGCTTGTGCTATGGAGATCATTATAAATATCGTTATGTATTAGCAAATATAACGATATTAATTTTTAATTCTACTTTTTTTATAACATGACATTTGTCATTTTATTTTGTTAAAAATTTTAACATATTTGCTAAGTCATTAAAAATTAGGCTTTTCTTTTTGAATGAAAAGGAAAAAAATGTATTTTTAACATAATATTAGTAGTTGATTTTTTACAAAATAAAATAAGAAAAGGTAGTTAATTAATAAACTTGAATAATTTATACTTGTGGATATACAAAACAAATTATTACCAAATAAAAAATCTAGATGGCGAACAATAGCGGTTTTTTTTATTGCTATTATCACAGGTTTAGGTTTATTTATGACGAAGGAGGCCGAATTGGTTTCTTACATGTCTGATGATCCTTTAGCTTGCGTAAACTGCCATGTTATGACACCGGTTTATAATAGTTGGATGCATAGTTCGCACAGAGAATGGGCATCTTGTAACGATTGCCATGTACCACACAACAACATATTTAATAAGTACTACTTTAAAGCGAAAGATGGTTTGTTTCACGCATCGGTTTTTACGTTAAGAGCAGAGCCAGAGGTGATGTTTATGCGAGAGGCATCTCAAGAGGTGGTTCAAAATAACTGTATTCGTTGCCATGTGCAGCAAGTTACACAGGTAAAGTATGATGGATATATAGAAGATCATGCTAAAAATAGAACGGAAAGACAATGCTGGTCTTGCCATCAAGAAGTACCACATGGTACAGTACATGGAATTTCAACAATAAAAAGTAATATAGCGCCACTACCAACAGATAAGGAAGAGGCTGTAATACCAAGCTGGTTGGAAAAAGAAATGGAAACCAAATAGATTTTAAAATAAATTATACTTAATACATGAAAAACAAGGTTTTATTTATTGTGACAGTAGTAGTCGTATTTCTACTGGGATTATTAGCATCAAGTATTGTTAATAGGAAAAACGAGGCTAAATATCAATATGTTCCAAAGGTTAACATTGGAGATAATGAGCCAAGAAATGCCGAATGGGGAAAAAATTATCCAGCCGAGTATCAGTCCTTTTTACAAACAGCCGACACTAGTTTTGCAACTTACCAAGGTGGTTCTGCTATGCGCGATATGCTAGATGAGGACACTAATTTAGTAGTGTTATGGGCTGGTTATGGTTTTTCTAAAGATTATAGTCAAGGTCGTGGCCACATGAATGCTATTAAGGATATAACAAACTCACTTAGAACAGGTGGGCCTAAAGGAGAAGGTGATGGACCAATGCCTGCTACATGTTGGACGTGTAAGAGTCCTGATGTGCCACGTTTAATGAATGAAAAAGGTATAGCCGAATTTTATTCTGGTAAATGGGCAGATAAAGGTGATGAGATTGTAAACCCAATTGGTTGTGCAGATTGTCATGATTCTAAAACTATGAAATTAACCATATCTCGCCCTGCTTTAGTAGAAGCTTTTGATGCTATGGGGAAAGATATTAACCAAGCAACACATCAAGAAATGCGTTCTTTAGTATGTGCACAATGTCACGTAGAATACTATTTTGATAAAAAGTTACCAGGAAAAGAAGGCATACCTTATTTAAAATTACCTTGGGAAAATGGTATGTCTGTAGAAGCTATGGAAGAGTATTATGATGCTATTGAATTTAGCGATTGGACACACAAATTAAGCCGTGCGCCAATGTTAAAAGCGCAGCACCCCGGATACGAAACTTACTTAACAGGCGTTCACGCCGATCGTGGTGTATCTTGTGCAGATTGCCATATGCCATATAAGAGTGAAGGCGGACAAAAATTTACAGATCATCACATACAATCTCCTTTAAACAATGTATCTAATGCATGCCAAGTGTGCCATAGAGAAGATGCCGATAAGTTAAAGATGAATGTTTATGATCGCCAACGTAAAACAGCCGAAAACAGATTGAAATTAGAAGGCTTTTTGGTTAAAGCTCATGTAGAAGCTAAAAAAGCTTGGGATTTAGGAGCAACAGAAGAGCAAATGAAAGATATTTTAATGGATATCCGTCACGCACAATGGCGTTGGGATTATGCCGCCGCATCTCACGGTGCATCTTTTCACTCTCCAGTTGAAACGGCTAGAGTTATAGGTAGTGGTTTTACTATTATTCAAGATGGTCGTGTTAAATTAGCACGTTTACTTGCTGAGTTGGGCCATAATGAAGCTGTAGCTATGCCAGATATTTCTACTAAAGAAAAAGCTCAAGAGTATATTGGTTTAGATATGGAAGCTTTAAGAAAAGAGAAAGCAGAATTTAAGAAAAACCTAGTACCAAAATGGTTAGAGGCTGCTAAAGAAAGAGAATCTAAATATGGCGCAAAAGATGTGTCTTTAAATAATTAAGAATAAGTATTCGTTTTTAATAATTAGGAAAGATAGTTTTTGATGATTAGTGATATCACCAAAACTATCTTTCTTTTTTTTAATAAAGTTTTATGCAGAAATTATACAAATTTTTTTCATCATCAAGGTTGGCTCTACTTTTATTACTAACATTTGCCATATCAATGGCTGTAGCCACATTTGTTGAAAACGATTATGGAACAAAAACAGCTTGGATAATCATTTATGATTCTTGGTGGTTTGAGATGGTTATGGTTGGTTTAGCTTTTTCATTCATCGCCAATATTTTTAAGTATAATTTATTAAAGAAAGAGAAGTGGGCCATTTTATTGTTCCATTTATCTTTCATTGTTATCATTCTTGGTGCAGGAATTACACGTTATACCTCTTATGGTGGCGTTATGCGTATTCGAGAAGGGCAATCGTCTAATGTGGTTATTTCAGATACTAATTTTTTATCAATAACTATTACTGATGGAAAAACGTCTAAAACGGTAAAAGAAAAACGATCGTTTTCATCGATAAAAAATAACGATTTCACATTAAAAACAGATTTTGAAGGCGCAACAGTAGCGGTATCTTACAAAGATTATGTCGAAGACGCCATTGCCGAAGTTGTAGAAAATGAAAAACATGGTGAGCCCCTTCTAGAAATGGTAGTTACCGAAGGAAATGGTAGAAATACCATATACCTTAAAAAAGGAGAAATTGAAAAGATAGGAGAGCATCAACATGAAATTGGTTTCAATTCGGATAAAAAAGGTATTATTAATATTGTTGAAGAAAATGGTGCTTTTAGTATCGATTCTCCTCACGATTTAGATTTCTTTATCATGTCGTCACAACAAGCAGGTGTTATTCCTAAAGATAGTTTGCATGCCATTACATTAAGAACATTATACCGATCGGGCGATATTTCATTTGTACCATTAACGTATTTCGAAAGCGGAATTTTTCATTTAAAAAGTGAATCTGAAGATTCTAAAGAAAACGATAAAATGAAGGATGATGCATTATTAGTAAATGTATCTGTGAATGATGCTGAAAAGCCTTTAAATATATTGTATCGCGAAGGTTTTCTGCCAACACACCACGAGGTGAATATTGATAATTTAAGAGTGATTTTATCTTATGGAGCAGGCGCAATAGAAACGCCGTTTTCTATTCAGCTAGATGATTTTCAGTTAGAGCGTTATCCGGGATCGTCTAGTCCATCGGCTTATGCTAGTGAAGTTACTATTTTAGATAACGATGAAAAAACACCGTTTAGAATTTTTATGAATAATGTGCTAGATTATAGAGGCTATCGCTTTTTTCAAGCAAGTTATGATACCGATGAAAAAGGAACCGTGCTTTCTGTTAACCATGATAGTTTAGGGACTTGGATTACGTATTTAGGATATTTACTGATGACGTTGGGTATGTTTTTTACCCTTTTCGGAAAAGCATCTCGTTTTCATTTAATTAATAAAAAGCTGAAGCATTTAAAAAAGAAACATGTAGCTGTTGTAATGTTGCTTTTTGGTTTACAGGCTTCATTTGCTCAGCAATTAAACGATTCTACAGCACAACAAATAGAACGTTTAGTAAAATCGCAAGAAGTAGATCGCGCACATGCCGATTATTTTGGAAGAATTTTGGTGCAAGACCTTGATGGTAGAATAAAACCTATAAATACATTAGGTTCTGAGTTTTTGAGAAAAATATCAAGAAAATCGAGTTTTTCTTATGAAGTAAATGGTGAAAAAGTAAAATTTGATGCCAATCAGACGTTTTTAGCCATGCACATAGCACCGCACGTTTGGCAGAAAATACCGCTTGTTAAGGCCGATTTTGATAAAACAGGTAACCTTTTTAAAGATGTGGTAGTTGGTACAAACAATCTATTGCCTTATAGCAGTTTATTAGATGATAAAGGTGATTATATTTTAACCAATCAAGTTGAAGAAGCTAACAAGAAAAAGCCTGCAGAACGTAATGAGTTTGACAAAGAGGTTTTAAAAGTTGATGAGCGATTTAATATTTTATATAATTTATTTGCTGGAAATTATTTAAAGATCTTCCCAAATAAGAATGATGCCAATAATACGTGGTTTAGTTTTAAACATCATTTTAGAGATTTCCCAGAGGAAGATGCTCAGTTCGCACAAAGTATTATCCCGTCTTATTTTAATGACATTGTAATGCTTAAGTATGAGGATGCTCAAGAGAAATTAATGTACATTAAAAAATATCAAGAGGTTTTAGGTTCGAGCGTAATACCAACTCCAGAGCGCATAGAAGCAGAGCTTTGGTATAATAAAGCTAATATCAGTTTTTGGTTATTTCAAGTGTTTTTTGCACTTGGTTTAATGTTACTCGTTTTGGCTATTGTAAAAATGTTTGTGCAGAAAAAAGGTATAGAGTTTTTCAATAATATACTTATAGTATTAACGCTCGTTTCATTTTTATGCTTTACAGGAAATATCATTTTACGTTGGTATGTGGCGCAACACGCTCCATGGAGTAATGGTTACGAAATGTTAGTTTTTGTGTCTTGGGTGTTACTGCTATGCGGATTGCTTACATTTAGAAAATCAGATTTTTCTTTACCACTTGCTACCTTATTTTCCGGGGCATTATTATTTGTAAGTTACTTAGATTGGTTAAACCCAGAAATCACCAATTTAATGCCTGTTTTAAAGTCGTATTGGTTAAAAATACATGTGGCAACCATTGTTAGTAGTTATGCGCCATTAGCATTGTCTGCTATTTTAGGTTTAATGGCGTTGTTACTTTATATTTTTAAAACACCAAAAACGAAGGCGATAATAGAAATTAAAATTAAAGAGCTTACTTATATTAATGAAATAGCCATGACTATTGGTTTGTTTGTATTAGCTGTAGGTACGTTTTTGGGAGGTGTTTGGGCCAATGAATCATGGGGGCGTTATTGGGCTTGGGATCCAAAGGAAACATGGGCTTTAATAAGTATTATTGTTTATGCCATTGTACTGCATTTAAGATTTATCCCGAAGCTGAACAACAACTTTATTATAAACGTAGCGAGTATGTTTGCTTTTTGGTCTATTATCATGACGTCTTTTGGAGTAAACTATTACTTGTCTGGTTTGCATAGCTATGCCGCTGGCGATCCGTTACCAATTCCTAATTTTGTTTATGTTTTGGCTGCTTTTATGATTATTGTAACGCTTTTGGCGTATTACAGAAAGAAGACTTTTTGTCGTAAAAATGAGAGCAGTAGAATAGATTTAAATTCTTAATCAATAGAGATATATACATAAAATCTAATTTTTAAATTACGGTTTTAATAATAAAGACATCATAAATATATGATGTCTTTATTGTTTTTAGAAACTATTTGCGTAATTATTAAAAATAAGTAGTGTTTCTAACAAGTAAGTATTAATACTTATATTTGTAAGAGTCGCTTAAAGCTTTTTTATGCAAAATACAGTTGTAAATACATATAGAACACCGCCAAACGTGAGATCGCTCACGAGAACGGCTTGCGAAGTATGTGATAATTCCGATTGTTTAATTAAAAATGTTTTAAAAACGTTAGGTCCTAAAACTCTAGAAAAAGAAAAGAGTGACATTCGTTGTAAAAAGGGCCAACAGTTTATAATAGAGGGCGCTCCAGTTAATGGCTTGTTTTTTATTCTCAAAGGTACTGTTAAGGTTTTTAGAACCGGTATTAATGGGCGCGAACAAATAGTGCGTTTTGCTAAAGAAGGCGAAATTATTGGCCATCGTGGTTTTGGTACTGAAGAGTATTATTCTATTGGGGCTGTGGCTTTACAAGACACGGTACTTTGTTATTTTTCTAAAGATAGTTTACAAGATGCTTTAAGAAAAAGCCCTGAGTTTAGTTATCAATTAATGTTGTTTTATGCCAACGAGCTTAACCGCAGCGAATCTAAAGTGAAGTCTATTTCTCAAATGACGGTTCGTGAGCGAGTTATTGACACATTGTTGTATATTAATAGAAAGTTTGGCGATTTACGTGGTTATCTCAATTTGCCACTAAGCCGAAAAGAATATGCCGATTATGCAGGAACCACAGAAGAGCAGGTAATCCGTGTGTTTTCTTTGTTAAAAAAGGAAGGTTTAATTTCTGCTAAAGGAAAAAAAATTGGTGTTCCTAATGTGCAAGCACTTAAAAATGAAATTAGCGAACATAACTATTTCCTAGATAGTTAAGCATCATTTTAAAGTTATTCAAATTATATTTTTATTTCACTTTTAGATTTTCTTGATTTCAAGGTAAAGACCGTTTAGTTTGTAAAAGTTATTCTTCATCTAAAAAACATTATTTCAACTTTATTTTTATAAATACGTGTTTTTATACGTAGTTTTTTATGTTTACTATGTTGGTTTACGTAGTTTGTTTTGTGTGTTTAAGTTATTGTTAATTAAGTTATTGGTTGTTTTAACTGTGTTTTCGCAGGTTTTTATATGATAAAAAAGCTATTGTTATATGGGGAATATCATGTATTAAATTGAGTTCTACTTATATATTTGCAATAAGTAAGTATTAATACTTAGTAATTAATTAAAACAATTCAACATGAAATCATTATTAACAAAATCCTCTTTAGTTGTTGCCTTAGCGGTTGCATTAAGTGCTTGCGGAGGCAAAGAGAAAAAGAAAGAAATAGCAGAAACTGTTGTAGCCGAAGTTTCTAAAACAAAAACATTAGATATTGAAAAACCACAATTAACATTTGGTTTTATCAAATTGACAGATATGGCGCCGTTAGCTATTGCGAAAGAAAAAGGATTTTTTGAAGATGAAGGTTTATTTGTTTCAGTTGAAGCACAATCGAATTGGAAAAATATTTTAGATCGTGTTATTGATGGTCAATTAGATGGTTCGCACATGTTAGCCGGGCAGCCTATTGCTGCTGGAGCAGGATTTGGTCGTCAAGCCGATTTAGTAACGCCTTTTTCAATGGATTTAAATGGAAATGGAATTACAGTATCCAACGATGTTTGGGCTAAAATGAAACCAAACGTACCAACAGGAGAAGATGGAAAGCCTGTGCACCCTATTAAAGCAGAAGCTTTAAAACCAGTAATTACAGAGTATAAAAACTCAGGTAAGCCTTTTAAAATGGGAATGGTTTTTCCGGTGTCTACACATAATTATGAAATTAGATATTGGTTAGCAGCAGCGGGAATTCACCCAGGTATGTATACGGCCGATAATGTACAAGGACAAATTGATGCTGAAGTTTTACTATCTGTAACACCTCCGCCACAAATGCCAGCAACGTTAGAAGCAGGAACTATTCACGGGTATTGTGTAGGTGAACCATGGAATCAACAAGCCGTATTTAAAGGTATTGGAGTTCCTGTAGTAACAAATTACGATATCTGGAAAAACAACCCAGAAAAGGTTTTTGTAATGACGAAGAAGTTTGTTGAAGATAACCCAAACACTGCTATTGCTGTAACAAAAGCTTTAATTAGAGCTGGTAAATGGTTAGATGAGCCAAGTAATAGAGCAGAGGCTGTAAAAATATTATCAATGTCTCAATATGTTGGCGCGCCAGAAGAGGTTTTAGCCAATTCTATGACAGGAACTTTTGAGTTCGAAAAAGGTGATAAACGTGATATGCCAGATTTTAATGTATTCTACAAGTACAATGCAACCTACCCGTTTTATTCTGATGGTATTTGGTTTTTAACTCAAATGCGTAGATGGGGACAAATTCCTGAGGCTAAACCAGCAGCATGGTATGCAGAAACTATTAATAACATTTACAGACCAGATATCTGGAAAGAAGCGGCTAAGCTTTTAGTTGAAGAAGGAAACATTCCTGCAGGAGATATTCCGGAAACAGATGGTTTTAAACCAGCAACGGCAGATTTTATAGATGGTACAACTTACGATGGAAAAGATCCGATTTCTTACATCAATAGTTTTAAAATAGGAAATAAAGATAAAGCGATACAATAATTAGTAAAGCCAATACATAGAGAAGTCATGAAGCAAAGTATAACATTAGGAAAAGTAACCAATTTTGTAGGGTTAGGGTTTTTAAGCACCTTAAAAGACCTATTTACTGGGAAGCTAGAAAGAGAAGATTTAAAAAACGTCCTACGTAAAACCGTTGTTCCACTGGCTTCTATGCTATTATTTATTGGGCTGTGGCATTTGGGTGCAAAATCTTTGTACAACATAGAAGCCGAATTTAAAATTGAAAAAGCCCTTACTGATCAAGGTCCTGAAGCTGCCGATGCTTTGCGTAGTTGTATGGCATCGGGAGATTCTAGTTGCCAACCGAATACGTTGCCATCACCGAGTCAGGTTTGGGATTCTTATAAATCATTATTAAGAGATCATAATATTATAAAAGCCGATAAAGCTGCGTTTATAGAAAAAACAGCTGTCTTAAACGAGAAACGTTTGGCAGAAGGCAAGGATGCTATTACGTATACAGGGCGACCATCTTTTGTAGATCAAATATTTAGAAGTTTAAAAACAGTATTTGCTGGGTTTTTATTAGCCTTATTTATTGCGGTGCCCTTAGGAATTTTCATTGGGTTGAGTCCGACTTTAAAAAGTGCATTCAACTGGTTTATTCAAATCTTCAAACCGGTATCTCCAGTAGTTTGGTACTTGCTTGTTTTTATGATTGTAAAAACATTGTTAATAGATTCTAGCGAGGATAGCTCGTTCACTATATCGTTTATTAGTGTTGGTTTTTGTTCTATGTGGGCTACTTTGGTAAATACTGCCATGGGTGTTGCTACGGTAGATAAAGATTATATTAATGTAGCGAAAGTATTGAAGTTGGGTCCTTTTCAAAAAATATTTAAAGTAGTATTACCATCATCTTTACCATTAATTTTTACAGGTTTAAAAATTACCTTATCGGTAGCTTGGATGGTTTTAATTGCTATTGAATTATTAGCTCAAAGTCCTGGTTTAGGTCTATTTGTTTGGGAAGAATTTCAAAATGGAGCAAACGACTCTAACGCTAAAATAATAGTCGCCATGTTTGTTATTGGTATCATTGGTTTCTTGTTAGATCGTATCATGCTAACCATACAAAACTGGGTGTCTTTTGATAAAACAGAAGGGATTTAATTGAACAAACGAATTCGCGTTAGGGATTGCAGCGAAAAGCCCACAGCGTAGGCACGGAGCGAGGACTTGTAACGTAAAGCCCGACCCTTGCGGTAACGCCCAAATAAAACTTATAAAAATGGCATATTTAGAATTAAATAATATTTATAAAACTTACGGTAAAGGCGAAAACGAACCGGAAGTGCTATCGAACATTAATTTATCGATAGAAGAAGGTGAATTTGTCGCTATTGTAGGGTTTACTGGTAGCGGAAAAACAACTTTGGTAAACTTAATTAACGGTTTAATTACACCTACTAAAGGCGAGGTTTTGTTTAAAGGTGAGCCTGTTATGGGAACTAGCCATGAACGTGGTGTGATTTTTCAAAATTACTCGTTGCTTCCTTGGTTAACGGTAGGACAAAATGTGTATATGGCTGTTAAGGAGGCTTTTCCTAAAAAGAGTAAAGCGGAGTTGCATGCTATTGTTGCAGATTATGTGGAGATGGTGAGTTTAACACCTGCCATTAATAAGCGTCCGAAAGAATTATCGGGTGGTATGCGCCAACGTGTATCGGTTGCTAGAGCTTTAGCCATGAAACCAGAAATGATTATTATGGACGAACCTCTTGGTGCTTTAGATGCTTTAACGCGTGGGAATTTACAAGATGAAATTTTAAACATCTGGGGAAAAGATAAACGTACAGCGCTGTTAATAACTAATGATGTAGATGAAGGTATTTACATGGCAGACCGCATTATTCCGTTACGTCCTGGACCAAATGCGACTTTAGGTCCTGAGTTTAAAATTGATATTGAACGCCCTAGAGATAAAACGGAAATGAATGATAATCCGAATTTCAAAAAAACAAGAAATGCCATTATTGAGTATTTAATGGATATTGGAAACGAGAGAAAAACTGAGGCTAAGGAAGCGATTGTACTTCCGGATTTGAGTCCTAAGGATTTTGTTAATCAATTTTAAAAGGAAAAGAAATGAGCGTTATCATTGAAAATAAACAGAGCCATACGTTTGAAAACCATGTTTTCCCATCTAACGATGTGATGCTGGATTTAAAGAATTTGAAAAAGGTTTACCCAACACCAAAGGGCGACTATGTGGTTTTGGAAGATTTAAACTTACAGATTAGAAAGGAAGAGTTTGTTACAATCATTGGCCATTCGGGCTGCGGGAAAACAACGATGCTTTCGATGATTGCTGGATTAAACCCTATTTCGGGCGGACATATATCTGTTTTAGGAAAGCATATAAAAGGCCCTGGACCAGATAGAGGTGTTATTTTTCAGGCGCCGAGTTTAATGCCTTGGATGACATCTTTACAGAATGTTTTGTTGGGCGTAAATAAAGTCTTTCCGCATGCTACAAAAGCACAAAGACATGATATTGCTAAGTATTATTTACAGAAAGTTGGCTTGGAAGATGCGTTCGATAAAAAGGCATCAGACCTTTCTCAAGGTATGCAACAGCGTGTTGGTATTGCTCGTGCTTTTGCTATTAAACCTAAAGTATTATTGCTCGATGAGCCTTTTGGTATGCTCGATTCTCTAACAAGAGGAGAGTTGCAAGATATTTTAATTGAAATTTGGAATAAAGAAAAAATTACAGCCGTTATGATAACGCACGATGTAGATGAAGCTATCTTTTTAGCAGATCGCGTGGTTATGATGACGAGTGGACCTAAAGCGAAAATTGGTGATATTTTGAATATTGATTTTGAAAGACCACGAACACGTAAATCTGTTTTAGAACACGACGATTACTACAAGTATAGAAAACACTTAATAGACTTTTTGGAGCATTAAAAAGTAATATAAACATGAGATTTATCATAAAGTAAAAACGGAGAGTCTTATACATTTGCCTTAATAAGGTAAGCATTATAAAAAATCAATCACAGGATAATTAAAAAACGTAAAACTAGAATTATGAAAAAAATTTATTTAACTATAAGCATACTAGCCTTAATGGTTCAATTTGCACAAGCACAGTTTACTTTAGATGGTGAGTTTAGGCCAAGAACCGAATACCGTAATGGTTTTGGTGGTATTATTCCAGATGCAGCAGACCCTGGTTTTGGAATTTCAACAAGAATTCGTTTAAATACAGGTTACTCTACAGAGAATTATAAGTTTTATGTAAGCTTGCAAGATGTTATGGTTTGGGGAGAAAATAGACAAATTTTACCTTACGACCAGAATAACTCGTTTGCTGTATTCCAAGCTTGGGCAGATATTAAATTAGGAGAAGGTTTTTCTACTAAATTAGGTCGTCAGGTTATTTCTTACGATGATCAACGTATTTTTGGAGGCTTAGATTGGGCACAACAAGGACGAAATCATGATGCTGCAATATTAAAGTATAACAAAGGGAAGTTTTTATTAGATGTTGGTTTAGCGTTTAATCAAGATTACTCGAACCCAACAGGATTTCAATCGACTTCTACAGCTTACGGCACTACAGGATATTTTTCTTATAAAACCATGCAATATGCTTATTTAAAACAATCTTGGGATAGTTTTTCTGGTAGCTTATTATTGTTAAACAATGGTTTTCAAAAATATGAAGCAGATGGTGTAACTCCAGATGGTGTAAACAGCATTCAAACTTTAGGAACACACTTAGATTATAAAAGTGGCGATTTTGGAGCAGCATTAAATGCTTTTACTCAAATGGGTGATACTGTTGATGGTGCTTATTTATTAGGCTTAGAGTTTACTTACAAAGCATCTGCTAAAGTTGGTTTAGGTGCTGGTATGGAACTTATTAGTGGTAACGATACTACAACAACCGATTCTGAAGCTTTCTTCCCGCTATACGGAACTAACCACAAGTTTAATGGTTTTATGGATTATTTCTACGTAGGGAACCATGCTAACAATGTTGGTTTATTTGATATTCACGTAAGTGCAAACTTTAAACTTAACGAAACTTCTAGCTTAATGGTTAAAGCTTTAAACTTTAGCGGTGAGCAAGAGTTAGCTAGTGGAGAGAAATCTTTAGGAACAGAGTTAGATTTAGTATATTCTAAAGCCTTTAAAGGTTATGCTTTAAAAATAGGGTACTCTCACATGTTTGCTAGCGATGGTATGTACGAATTAAAAAGTGTTACAGAAGCTGCTGCTGCCGATGTACAAAACTGGGCTTGGGCTATGTTAGTTATTAAGCCTAAGTTTTTAAACTAAGTTACTTTTAAAGAAACTCAAAATATTAAGAATCCCGCTTTTGGCGGGATTTTTTTTGTTTAAAAATCAGCCTAACCGAAAAAGAACTTACACGCAGTGAAAAACACCGTTAACTCATTATGGATAGTTTGTGGCTCATCCTATAGATATATTCGAGTAAGAAAAATATATATTATGAAACAACAATTAAGTATTTCGGTTAAGCAACCATGTTCGGAAGATTATAATCAATTTAAACCTACGGCTTGTGGCGGGTTTTGTAACTCTTGCGATAAGGAAGTGATAGATTTTAGAAGAATGAATGACCAAAAGTTAACGGCTTATTTTAAAACCAACCAAGAAAACACTTGTGGCATTTTTGCGACTTCGCAGTTAAAGACATATACTTTAGAAGATAAAACGGGAAGCAATACATCATCTTTTAATTTTCTGAGAGTGGCAAGTGTGGCTTTTATTTCGTTAATTTCTTTACAAAATATACAGGCGCAACAACTACAACGGCCAACGCAAACGGTACAAAAAGTAAGTGCTTTTGATAGTGAAAAGCAAACTGAAACAAATTCTTCTAAAACTGAATTTTTAAAAGGAACAGTTTCTGATACGTCTAGTCCGTTACCAGGTGTAAATATTATATTAAAAGGGACTACTATTAGTACAAGCACTAATTTTGATGGTGAGTTTGAGTTTCCTGAAATCTTAAAGGAAGGAGATATTTTAGTAATAAGTTACATTGGTTTCGAAACACAAGAAATCGCCATTAAAAAGAATCAAAAACCATTAGATATTGTAATGCGCGACGATGTTTGCATACTTGTTGGTAAAGTAGCTGTAAAAGAAGTTTATGAGTCTAAGCCAAACTTATGGCAAAAAATTAAAGGTATATTTTAGATGAAGCACTTTTTATTCATTTTAATATTCTTAGTTGGTTTTACGGCGGCATCTCAACAGTCAGATTTTAATACTATCGATTTTAAAAAAGCCGATAGTATTTCTGTATTGTACAATAATACCGCTTTAAAGAATTTACCCGTTTTAGCATATAATCTCACGTTTCATTTAGATTCTGATGTCGAAAAATTTAGAGTCATTTACAAATGGGTTTGCCTCAATATAGAAGGCGATTATGGTTTTTATTTGAAAACGACTCGTAAGCGGAAAAAGTTTAAAAATGATAGTTTAGCTTTTACCAATTGGAACAAGAGTTTGCAGAAAAAAGTGTTTAAACAGTTGGTAGAAAATCAAAAGACTATTTGCTCGGGTTATGCTTATTTAATTAAAGAATTAGCGTCTCTATCGGGTATAGCGTGCGAGATTGTAAATGGCTATAGTCGTTCACCAAGTAGCCAGATAGGAGCGCTTAGTGTGGCAAACCATTCATGGAATGCGGTGAAACTGAATAATAAATGGTATTTGGTAGATGCTACTTTAGCTAGCGGTTATTTTAATGTGAATGAAAACAAATTTATAAAGAGTTATAACGATGGTTATTTTTTAGCCGAACCAGAACAATTTTCTAAAAGTCATTTTCCTTTAGATTCAAAGTGGTTGTTGTCAGATGAAGCTATAGATAGTGATCAGTTTGTTAACGGGCCTATGGTTTATGGGAGTTCTTTTAAATATAAGGTTTCACCTATTTCTCCCAAGAGTCTGAAAAATGAAATTTTAAAAAATGATTATGTTGTTTTTAAGTTGATGGTTTTTGAAGAGCAAGATATAAATGATATAGAGCTTGTAATAATTAAAGGAGGTAGTTTTAAAGTAATTAAATTAGTAAATTATAAATATGAAGATGGTTTATTTGAATTCAAATATCAGTTTGATAAAAGAGGTTCTTTTGATGTTCACCTTAAAAAAGGAAATGATATTCTTGCTTCTTATAGCGTAAAAGTGGATAAGGGGAAAACGATTTAGATCTAATTTAAGAAAGTATGAGTGCTATTTTGTTTTAAAAAATCTCGTCTTATTTTTAAAGAGCAAATGAGACGAGATTTTATTTTAATTGAAAATTAATTTTTTACAAGCTTATAAACTGTACTTTGGTTTTTGTTATTAATCAACTTAACAAAATAAACTCCTTTGCTTAAATTATCCATTGATGCAGAATAAATTTCACTGTTCAAATTTACTTTATTCACAAGTTGACCTATTGAATTTAAGATTGAAATTTCAGAGATGTTTTCTTTAGATTTTATAGTCAGTTTTTGGTCTCCAGAAATAGGGTTAGGATAAAAGCTAATTATATTTTTAGAGAAGTTATTAACGCTTAAAGGAGACGCTTCTAATTTTCTAATTCGTTGATTATTGTAATCCGAAAAGATTACATTTCCAGAATTATCAATGGCAATACCGGTTGGTTTATTTATAGAAGTAGTTGTACCAACTTGTCCGTCACCATTATATGCAGCTGTACCTGTTCCAACAATAGTATTAATAACACCATCTGTTCCAATTTTTCTAATTCTATTATTTTCTCTATCAACAACATATATGTTTCCTGTTGCATCTAAAGCAACTCCATTAGGATCATTAAATTCGGCGTCTGTAGCCTGACCACCGTCTCCGCTAAAAGCATTGAAACCACCTTTGCCAGCAACGGTAGTGATGATACCACTAGTACTTATTTTTCTAATTCGATCATTGCTTCTGTCTGAAAAATAGACATTTCCACCGGCGTCAACAGCTATGCCATCAGGACTTTTTAATTTTGCGGCAGTGGCTAGACCGTTATCTCCAGAAAATCCACTATCACCTGTTCCGGCATAAGTAGATATAACTCCACTTGTATTAATTTTTCTTATTTTATGGTTGTACCAATCAGAAATATAAATATTTCCAGTAGCATCAACTGCAACACCCCTAGGGGTGTCTAAGTTAGCAGCAGTAGCTTGACCACCATCACCACTATCACCATCAGTACCATTACCTGCAACAGTAGATATAATACCGTCAGTAGCCACTTTTCTAATTCTATGGTTACCTCTGTCGGATATATATAAATTACCATTAGCGTCTACTGCTAATCCTGCAGGGAAGTCTAGTTTTGCTACACTAGCAGGTCCACCATCACCATCAAAACTACAATTACCGACAACACCGGCTATTGTTGTTATTGTTCCATCTGTAGCTATCTTTCTAACAACACAATTAGTGAGTTCTGAAAAATAAATATTTCCAGAATTATCAATCACAACATCTGAAGGTAAGTTTGTAACAGCAGAAGTAGCAGGACCTCCATCACCACTATAGCCTTGACTACCATCACCGGCAATAGTTGACACATTTCCATATTGAGAAAAGGAAAGTTGGAAGCATAAAAATAATAAAAAAGCGTATTTTTTTTTCATAAATGTAGGTTTTAAATGAAAACAAATATCTAATTAATATTGTTAAAAAAAATTATTTATTAAAATAATCTTATTAAATTAATGTAAAAGCTTACTTTTTTATCTGTTTAACGATGAAAATGTTATTAATATCCAATATTAGCTTGTTTGTTAAATATTGCAATGAATTTATTTATAGGTGCTTAAAAAATGGATTTTCTGCTTTTTAAGTTTAAGGAGTTATTATAGTAAATCTAAAACGGTATCAATAATTATTTTTTTAGTTTAGTATGTGTTTCAATTAAATTATCTAATCAAAAGTAGTATTACTATTGCATATCTCACAACTGAATAGTAATATTGAAATAATGAAAAAAATATTCACAAAAGCAATTTGGTTAATACTATACTTAGCATTCAATATTGTTTTGTTTTTTATTGAAATAAACCTGTTCTTCAGGAAGAATAACACTAGTTACAGCGGTAATAGTGATATTAATTCATTGGATGATTTTTTTGCTTTATCTCATGCTTCTTTTAATGTTCTTGGAGAATTAGCAATAGTTGGTTTTTCATTCGTGGCTATGGGTATAGCTTTGGTTGCTTTTTTACTTTTTATACCATTTCAAGTTTATTTTTTTAAACCAAAATATAAAACCAGTAAGAAGAAGTTTTTATTTAGTTTGCTAGCTGCTTTCTGTATAGTAATTATACTAAAATTGATTGTTTATATTTGGATGTTTGTGGATATTAATTATTAATGTTCGCTTTTTATTTACAACCAGATATGTCATTAATTTAAACAATAACCCATGAAGAAACTGATAGTTTTATTATTAATATTGGTAATGGGGTTTGCATCCTGTAAAAATTCAGAAAAGCAAATTGACAAGGTTGAAATTTCTAAACAATACTTTAAAGCTCTTAGCGATTCGGATTACTCAAAAATATCTAATTGCGTTACGGATAGTATAGCTACAATTGAAGGCGAGTATAAGATAACATATTCTAAAAAGGATTATTTGGAGTTATTGAAATGGGATGCTGTTTTTAACCCTAACTATAAAATACTTGAAATAGAGGAAGCGGGTGGAATGGTGATAGCAAAAATTTCAAAAATAGATAAAAGAATAGCTTTTCTTCAGGAAGTGCCATTTATAACACATCAAACTATAAAATTTCAAAAGGAAAAAATAATTAATATTGAAACGGAATATTTGGATTTTAGAGAAGCTACATGGGAAAGGAACAAAAACACACTTATAAGCTGGATTGATAAAAATCACCCTGAATTGAATGGATTTATACACGACCAAACAGAATCTGGCGGAATCAAATTCTTGAAAGCCATAGCGCTTTATAAAAACAGAGAATAAAGTGTTTGAACAATGAGTAAAACTCTTGATAAAATTCAGTGTTTAGGCAGCAGAATTGTTTTAATAAAAAGTCTTGATTCTTAATAAATTATAAAATTCCAAATACATTTATTACATTTAAGCATCAAACAAACTTAATTTATGCTTAAAAAAGTTTTTGGAAGCGCCGTTTTTGGTGTTGAGGCTACAACGGTAACGGTAGAAGTGAATGTAGATAAAGGCGTTGGTTACCATCTTGTAGGTTTACCCGATAATGCCATTAAGGAAAGTAACTTTCGTATAGCGGCAGCACTTCAAAACAACGGATATAAAATTCCTGGTAAAAAAATCATTATTAATATGTCGCCTGCCGATTTGAGAAAAGAAGGTTCGGCTTACGATTTAACTTTAGCTGTTGGCATTCTAGCCTCCACAGACCAGATTAAAGCAGAAGGGCTGGAAGATTACTTAATAATGGGAGAGTTATCTTTAGACGGTACGCTACAGCCTATAAAAGGAGCATTGCCTATTGCTGTAAAGGCTAGGGAGGAAGGTTATAACGGTTTTATACTTCCGATAGCTAATGCAAAAGAAGCTGCCATTGTAGATAATTTAGAGGTTTATGGTATTGATAATATTAAACAAGTTATCGAGTTTTTTGATAAAGGTATACCGCTAGAACAGACTATAATAGATACACGCAAGGAGTTTGAGCAGAATTTAGATTTTCCGGAGTTCGATTTTGCAGATGTAAAAGGGCAGGAAGGCATTAAGCGCTGTATGGAAATTGCTGCTGCTGGCGGACATAATATTATTTTAATTGGTCCTCCTGGAGCAGGAAAAACGATGCTTGCTAAACGATTACCAAGTATATTACCTCCAATGACCTTGCATGAAGCCTTGGAAACGACTAAAATACATTCTGTAGTTGGTAGAGTAAAAGATACGGGGTTAATGGCACAAAGACCTTTTAGAAATCCACATCACACAATTTCAAACGTGGCTTTAGTCGGCGGCGGAAGTTATCCGCAACCAGGCGAAATATCGATGTCTCATAATGGTGTTTTATTTTTAGATGAATTACCAGAATTTAAGCGTGAAGTTTTAGAAGTAATGCGTCAGCCACTAGAAGATCGCGAGGTTACTATTTCTAGGGCAAAATTCACGGTTACTTATCCTTCTTCGTTTATGTTGGTGGCGAGCATGAATCCAAGTCCGAGTGGTTATTTCAATGATCCCGATGCACCTGTAACATCTAGCCCAGCAGAAATGCAACGCTATTTAAGTAAAGTGTCGGGACCGCTTTTAGATAGAATTGATATTCACATTGAAGTAACACCAGTACCTTTTGAAAAATTATCGGATGATAGAAAAGGAGAGAGCTCGGTAGATATTAGGAAGCGGGTTACCAAAGCTAGGCAAATACAAACAAAACGTTTTGAAGATTCTGATAAAGTACATTATAATGCCCAGATGAATGTGAAGCAAATTAGAAAACATTGCGTTTTAGATGAGCCATCAAAACAGTTGCTAAAAACAGCTATGGAACGTTTAAACTTATCTGCTCGCGCCTATGATAGAATACTAAAAGTATCTAGAACTATTGCCGATTTAGAGGGTATTGCTGAGGTAAATGGTTCTCATATTAGTGAAGCTATACAATACCGTAGTTTGGATCGCGAGGGTTGGTTAGGGTAGACTTGCTAAAATATCTCCTCCACATGTTTTTTAATATTTGCTGCTATTTTGTCAATAGGTAAATCGTTGGAATCAAAGCCAAAAGGGTCTTCTATTTCTTCTGCAATTAATTCTAAACTCGCCAATACATAAAAAACAAAAACCACCACAGGTACTGCATAATATCCTAGGCTAAACACATAGCCAAAAGGTAAAGTCATGATGTAGAAAAATATAAATTTTTTAATAAAGGCACTGTATGAATACGGAATTGGTGTGTTTTTAATACGTTCGCATGCACCGCAAATATCAGTAAACGATTGAATTTCGGCATTTAAAATAATAAGTTGATCGCCTGTAATTTTCTTCTGTTCATGTAAATCGTGCACTTTTTGGAAAATCATTTTAGCGACTTGGTTCGGGTGGTGTTTGTGTTGATCTATTTTTAAATCGTCATGATCAAAAAGTTGTAAACTCGTTTCTTGATTGTTTAAATGTTTTACTAAAATGGATGCATAACTAGGTATTAACTTTTTAAAATAGCTCCTATCATGTTCTTCTTTTAAAATAACATGCAGTTTTATGGCTAAATTTCGGCTGTTATTAACGAGTGCTCCCCATAGTTTTCTGCCTTCCCACCAGCGGTCGTAGGCAGTATTTGTTCTAAAAACCAACAACAAGGAAATAACAAAACCCAACATACCGTGCATTACGGTAATGTTTGATAAATGACTTTTTTCTGAAAGTTTCCAGTATTCAAGTTCCATATAGCCAACTCCATAGGTGTAAATTCCAATAAAAATCATTAAAGGGAAAAGCTTTCTAAATGTATCCGATTTATGAAATCTAAAAATAAAGGTAATCCAATCTTTTGGGTTGTATTGTACCATAGGTAAATGCGCTTGTTATGTTTTGAAGGCAAAATTATAACATATTTTACATGTATTACTTCAAATTAATTAAAATCTATTTTTTATGATTTAAATATTTTCTGTTTTCATAAGCATGTGTTTTACTAATGTTACTTACTAAATTTGGATGCTTTTATAGTTTAATACTAAAAGTATTTAGAATAATTAAATAGCAGTTCTAGGAGGTGTCGCTAATGTGAATGGTTTTTATCTTAAAAAGTTATTTATTACAATAGTTTAGGTCGATAGGGGCGCTGTGGTAGAGAGGGAAATTCGATATCAATAAAACTTAAACTACTAAATAATTTTTTAGTAGTTTTGCAAAAAAACAATTTCTTTTACAGAATATAAGCAAAACAAAAATGAGTACAGACAAAAAAGTATGGTTTATTACTGGTGTATCATCAGGATTAGGTAAACAGTTAGCTAAAGAGGTGTTATCACAAGGACAAATTGTGGTAGGAACTTTTAGAAAACAAGACCAAGTAGAGGCGTTTAACAATGAAAACCCAGGGAATTCTTTTGGTGTACTTATAGATGTTGCTTCTTCACAAATGATTGTTGATGGTATTAAAACCATTTATGATAAATTCGGGAAAATTGATGTGGTTGTAAATAATGCCGGTTATGGTATTATGGGAAGTGTTGAAGAGATTTCTGATGAAGAAGTTAGAAGACAGTTTGAAGTAAACGTTTTTGGCGTTTTAACGACTATTAGAGCGGTTTTACCACAAATGCGTAAGCAACGTTCTGGACATATTATAAACATAACTTCTATCGCAGGACGTGTAGGTTCTCAAGGTTTAGGGATTTACAATGGTTCTAAATTTGCTTTAGAAGGTATTGGTGAAGCTTTAGCGGCAGAATTAAAGCCACTTAATATTAAAGTAACAAACGTTGAACCTGGACCATTTAGAACAGAATGGGCTGGAAGTTCTGCAGCTTATGATAATACTAAAATCGAAGATTACGAAAGTACTGTTGGTGAACGTATAAGAGGTTTGCAAGGTTTAAGTGGAAACCAACCTGGAGATCCAGAAAAAGCGGCAGATGCTATTTATAAATTGGCTCAGTTAGAAGAGGCTCCTGTGCATTTACCTTTAGGTAAAATCGCTTATGAAGTTTTCGGAAAAGTGAATAACGGATTAATAGAAGAATTAGCTAAATTTGAACACTTAGGTAAAGCATGTGATTTCGAATAGGTTGATATAACCAATTTTATATAAAGTAAAAACCGCCTAATGGGCGGTTTTTTTATTGGGTAATGTTTTGTTAGAAGGAAAGACTTTATTTTTGCTAAACCCACATTAAGAACAGTTTTTACAAGTACCAGTTAAAACACAATTAACATCCTGAACAATGTATGCCTTCGGGATAGAGAAATTAACTTCGGCATGCAAGCATTCTATAGTCTCACAGATTAAACATTTAAAGTGAAGATGATTCTTTGCTATTTCTTGTTCACCGACTTTATTGTACGATGCAAAATATTGTTTACCATCTTCGGCAACAATTTTATGCAAAACGCCATCATCACAAAATCTATTTAAAACGCGATAAATGGTCGCTCTATTGATATCAATATCTATTTCTTGTTCAATCGCATCCTGACTCATCGCTTTTCCGGTTTTTGTTAAAACCTCCAAAACAGCCTCTTTTGTTGGTGTATTTCTTCTTTTCATTTATTAATGCGATTTATTTGCAATAATTTATTGCGATTATGTTGCAATATTATAAAAACATAATATATTTGCAAAACCAATTAATGCGACAACATTGCATTTAAGTTGTCGAAATAATGAGAGAAAGTTAACAAATAGCGCGTTTACTTACTAGTTAAATAACATGTTTTATAAATTTTAGATGAAAATTAAAAATAACACTGTAGATATTATTGCTTTTTCTAGTTCGTTAATTTGTGCGGTTCATTGTGCTACAATACCACTGATACTTTCATTTTCATCATTGGGTAGTTTACATTTTCTAGGAAACCCCGTAATAGAGTGGACCTTTATAGCTTTTGGTATTGTGTTTGTTTTAGTCTCCCTTTGGCCGAGTTATAAAAAAACACATTTTAAATTAAAACCGTTGCTTTATGCTTTATTAGGTTTTTCATTCATTTTATTGGGCAGGCTAGATTTAAATGAATTTTGGGAAGTTAGCAATACCGTTGCAGGAGCTTCTCTAGTATCGTTAGCGCATTATTTTAATTGGAAGTTGTTACAAACAAAAGAAAATCATAAACATTAAAAATACGTTTCAGAAATCTAGTTTAATTATAGTGTTATTATAAATTAATGAAAACAAATCGCATAAAAAATAGTATTACTTATTTTTTACTTGTTATTTTCTTCTCAATGAAAATGGCAGGGTTTCATGTATTGTCTCATGCTGACGATGATGATCATGCTGTACATTGTAACATATGCGATCACGCGATAACCAATAACTTAACACCTCTACTTACTCCTGTTTTTTCTCCTTTTTCTTTAGATGATATTGAATATCTTCTTCCTAAAGAAATTAGTCAGAATTATAAATTTATACTGGCAAGCTCGTCTTCTAAAGATCAGCTTTTTTCCAGACCTCCACCATTTTTGTTATAATACCCTATTTCGTTTAATTTTTTAATAGCAACATTATGCCTAAGGGTTTATATAACCCTTATGGCATATATGTAAAACTTCATTTTTTTATAATGAGGTTTTAGATAAGCCATGTTGTCTTAATAAATTCCATGTTTAGGTTTGGTTTTCGCTCGCTCTCAAGGGCTATTTTTTCAATCTTATAACATTAATATGTTTTACAAAACATTAAGTATTTGGCTATGTTTTAGTCTATACGCCATGGCATTTACCCAAGATTCTTTAATTATAAAAGGTTTGGTAGTAAATGCAAAAACTTTACAACCTATTGAAGGTGTCAATATTATCGGAGACGGTTTTTTTTCGGTTTCATCATCAAAAGGTTCATTCATAATAAAAAACATTACCAATGGTAATTACGTTTTAAATGTGTCTCATATAGGCTATGCGCCTAAAACTATTAATGTACACGTATGGCGTAATATGGATCTTATTTATGTGGCTTTAGATGAAGCTGTAACAAATTTAGATGCTGTTGAGGTTAATGGAAAGACTAGTAAAAGGAGAGACAAGGAGTCTTCAACAATTTCTTATAAGGTATCCAAAGAATTTTTAAATCAAAACCGGGAAAACAGTCTAATGCAGACCTTAAGTAAAATCCCTGGAGTAAGTACCATTAATATTGGTTCTGGGCAATCTAAACCAGTAATTCGAGGTTTAGGGTTTAATAGGGTAGCGGTAGTGCAAAATGGAATAAAACACGAGGCACAACAATGGGGAAATGATCATGGTTTAGAAATAGATCAATATGGTATAGAGAATATACAGATAATTAAAGGTCCGGCATCTTTAGTATATGGGGCCGATGCTATTGCGGGTGTTGTAGATATAAAGCCTAATAAAATACCTGCTATAAACTCCTTTAATGGCGAGGTTAATCTTTTAGGTGAAAGCAATAATGATTTACTAGGTATATCGGTAGGCGTAAAGGCGAGAAAGGAAAATTGGTTTTATCGTAGTCGTTTAACATTAAGAGATTATGGCGATTACAAAGTGCCTACAGATAAAATTAATTACGAAAATTACATTTTTGAATTACATGACAATCATTTAAGAAATACCGCAGGTATAGAGGCTAATGCTAGTTTTAATATAGGGTATACTTCAGAGGGGTTTACTACGGAAACATCATTTAGTAACGTGAATGCTAAAAACGGTTTTTTTGCTAATGCTCACGGCTTAGAAGTTAGAACTTCTAGTATAGATTATGATAGTTCTAGTAGAGATGTCGATTTACCATACCACAAGGTGAATCATTTTAAAATTACAAATAATACATCGTTAGATTTAGGGAACCATACATTCCATTTAGATTTAGGTTACCAAAATAATAATAGAGAAGAACACTCCGAGCCTATACCACATGGCTATATGCCAACACCACCAGATAGTAAAGAGCGTGCTTTTAATAAAAACACGTACACTTTAAATGTTAAAGATGTTTTTAAACCTAATGCTAAGCATGATGTGGTTCTGGGGGTGAATATGGAATATCAAGATAACGATATTGGCGGTTGGGGTTTTTTAATTCCAGAATATACTCGTTTTACTGTTGGTGCTTTTGGTTACGATCAATTTGAAATTAATAAAAACTTACATCTACAAGCTGGTATTCGATATGATTTTGGTGTTGTAGATACGCACTCTTATTTTGATTGGTATCCGTCTACTCGAAATAATGACGATAATACAACCTCTAATATTTATCTGCAGAGGTCTCAGGATAAAACCTTGAATTTTGGAAGTACAAGTGCTTCTTTAGGTCTTAGTTATTTACGTAATAAAACAACGTATAAAATTAATATAGGAAAGAGTTTTAGAATGCCTCTATCTAATGAGTTGGCTTCAGATGGGGTTAATTATCATATGTATCGTTACGAAAAAGGGAATCTGGATTTAGATCCCGAAGCATCCTATCAATTAGATATGGAGGTAGATTATAATGCTAATAAGTTTAGTGTGGCTCTAAGTCCTTTTGTTAACTTTTTCGATAACTATATCTATTTAAACCCAACGTCTAGTTATTACGAAACGTTACAAATTTACGAGTATACACAAGCTAAGGTTTTTAGGGTTGGTGGTGAGTTAAGCGCAAGTAGTACGGTGCTAAAAAATGTAACGCTAAATGTTTCTGCGGAATATGTGTACTCTAGACAAACTAGCGGACCCAAAAAGAATTTTACACTGCCTTTTTCTCCACCATTATCTGGTAGGCTTTCGGCTAATTATCAATTTAAAGATTTGCTGTTTTTTAATAGTCCGCAATTAAGTGCCGAATTAAAAGTAGCAGGAGCTCAAAACGAAATTGTACCACCAGAACAAGTAACAGCCGGCTATCAGGTTTTAAACATGGCTTTTGTTTCTAAACTAAACAGCTCTAAAAATAGCCTTCCTATAGAAATGCGATTAAAATTAAATAATGTATTCCACACAAAGTATTTCGACCACACCAGTTTCTATAGGTTAATCGATGTGCCTGAGGCGGGCAGGAATATATCACTCTCTTTAACAATACCTTTTTAAATAAATTCAAATTAATTATTAAAAACAAACAAATGAAAACAACAATTATGAAAACAAATTTTAAAGTATTAGCCGTTACAGCTATTTTCGGACTCCTATTAAACTCGTGTAGTAGCGATGATACTGAAACACTAGACGCTCCTGTGATCTCTGGTTTTGAGTATGGCGAAGGTTCTACACATTCTACAGATTTAGTAGCTTATAAAGGTTCAGATATTCATCTAGAAGCTGTTATTTCTGCCGAAGCCGTAGTAAGTAGTATTACGCTTTCTATTCATGCTCACGATTTAACTCCAGGTGAGGATGAGGTAGATTGGGATTTTGAACAAGTATTTACAGATGCTAATTATTTAGTGATCAATCCTACATTTCATGAGCATGTAGATATACCAAATAATATCCCTGTTGGAGAATATCATGTAGAATTAACGGTTGTTGATGAGCAAGGTAATAGCACAGAGATTGAAGGTGATCTTCAAATTTTAGATAGTATCACCATAAGTGAGGCGTCTATCGATTCTACAGTGGTACGAGGTAATGATTTTCATGTAGAATTTATGATTAATGCAGTAAACGGCATTCATAATATTACAGTTGATTTTCATGCTCATGGCGTTACTGTAGGTGAAGGTGAAGTAGAATGGGATTATGAAGAAGAGTTTTTAGATGGTTACCATGAAGAAACTGAAATAGAATTCCATGAGCATTTTGATGTTCCTGCTACAGCACCAGCTGGAGAATATCATTTAAGCTTTGTTGTTGAAGATGAAGAAGGAAACACAAAAACATACGAATCTCATATAGATATTACAGTAGAATAAATACAATTATTCCGCATAGCAGCTCATGGTGCTATGCGGTTTTTAAAACCAATAAAATGAAATTTATATCAAAATATAATTACCTAAGCATATTGTTTGTTTTAATATTAGCATCCTGCTCCGGAGATGATAGTGCTAATAAAGATGAAGAAAAACCAACAATAAGTATTAATTACACCGAAGGGTTTCCACAGGCCTGCACAGAACTTGTAAAAGGCGAAACCTATACGTTTAAAGCAATGGTCACCGATAATTTAGCCTTGGCTGCTTATAGTTTGGATATTCATCATAATTTTGATCACCATACGCACGACGACCAAGAAGAAACATGCGATTTGGGAGATGTGAAAACAGCGGTTAATCCATTTATCTACGTCGAAAATTTTACTATAGAAGAAGGTTTAACTTCTTATGAAATAAATATTATTTTAACCATCCCTGATGATATTGATACAGGCGATTATCACTGCGCTTACTCGGTAACAGATTTAACAGGTTGGCAAGCTAGAACGTCTATAGATATTAAAATTATTGAATAAGCGATAATACATACTCGTAAGTCACCCCAAAAATAACAGCTAAACCGAAGCTCAGCAGAGTTCCTATTAAGATGTATTCGGTAAGCTTACGGTCTTTAGCTTTAGATAAATCGCTAAAGCGCAACACCGATTTTGCTGCAATTATAAAACCAATACCTTCCCAATGTTGTGTAATAATTAATGCAAATACAAACAAACGCTCAAGAATACCAATAAAAGCACCTGCGTTTTCTAAAGATAGATTACTGTTGTTTTCTTTAAAATACCATTTAGAAATTACAGTTTTCATAATGATAGATGAAACCACGGTAACACCTAAAAGCGCAGTGATAAATAATAAGAATTTAGGATTGTAAAGTGAGTTTATGTTTAGCTCGTACGGTTGATAAATACTAACAATAATAGCTA
Source organism: Algibacter sp. TI.3.09 (assembly GCF_038154905.1). Taxonomy (NCBI): domain Bacteria; kingdom Pseudomonadati; phylum Bacteroidota; class Flavobacteriia; order Flavobacteriales; family Flavobacteriaceae; genus Algibacter; species Algibacter sp. TI.3.09. The sequence continues at coordinate 600,806 of NZ_JBAKAN010000001.1, forward strand.
TCACTATTAAATGTGCTAATTGATCTAAACCAAATAACAGGCGTCCGTTAGATTTTGTTTTCAGCCTTAGCTTAATAAGATCTATAATGTAGTGAGATAATATAATTGACACAAACGCCAGCCAATACTCAAAGTTAAATTGAAGCACCACAAGTAAAGCGGCAAAATGTACTAAAATATGATAATATAGATATTTAGACTTATGCTTTTTAGATTCTTTATGTGTAACCCATTTTTGAGGTTGCAATAGAAAATCACCTATAAAATGAGCAAGTATGAGTTTTATAAAAAGTATAATCATAGTGTTTTTACTTGTGCGTTATAGTAGTTTAATAGTTTAGAAATTTCGTCGAAACCACCACGTTTAAGGCCTTTACTAATATTACTTTGTGTGGTTTCAAAATGGTTGGCAAGCTCTACTTGAGTAAGTTCTGGGTTTTCTAGAGCCGTTTTTATAAGTTTTGCTGAGGTTGTAGTCCAGCTGTTTATGGTCAATAAAGCCAATTCGAACATAATATTGGTTTGTAAATCAAACTGTTTAAAAGGCGATTTAATGGCTAGAGTTGTTTTTTTTAAATCATCAAAACATTCTCCTGAGTTTATAAAAGCGGTGCCGTTAGATTCTGTTATTTTGTCCGATGTATAGGTTTTCTCCCCGATACCTATGGCAATTCTAACATCAATATTTTTAAATTGTTTAATACTCAATTTTATTAAAATAGCAGCTTTCAAAGCCTCTTCGGGTGGAGTTTCTAACTGAAAACTATCACCTCTAAAAACATCCCATTGTTTAGGTTGGCTTCCATATTGGTTTAAAACCTCCTTAAGGGCGTCTAACCATTTTTTTGGTTCGCTCGATTTCGAGTTAATAATATCTCCGGTTATTATGCTAGTCATGTTTTATTATAAGCTTCTTTATCAAATGTATTACTTTTCTTGTTTACTTCAAAATATATTCCTTTAAAATAGAATATTTAATTTTATTCCTTAATATGGTAATATTTATATTTATAACTGTTTTAGGTTATAATTTGAAATATATCGTAATTAACTACTATTTCTCTGCTTTAATTCTAAAAGCGAGGAAAATTAAAAATTCAAACTAATATCTTTGCATAAAAATTTAATATGGGTATGAAGTTATTTAAAGAATTTAAAGAGTTTGCTGTAAAAGGTAATATGATGGATATGGCAGTCGGTATTATAATTGGTGCTGCTTTTAACAAGGTAATCGATGTTTTAGCGAAAAAAGTAATTTTGCCTCCATTAACTTTATTAACTAGCGGTGTTAACTTTAAAGATCAGCGCCTTATCCTTAAAGATGCTGTTCTCGATGCTTCCGGAAAAATTTTAACCGATGAGGTTGCTATTGGTTATGGTGCGTTAGGTGAAGCTTTAATCGATTTTTTAATTATTGGTTTTACTATCTTTATCGTGGTAAAGTTTATGAATAGATTGAGAAATAAAGCACAAGATTCTGAAGATAAAACGGTTACAACACCTAAAGACATTGAATTATTAGCACGCCTTACCGATTTAATGGAAGAGCAAAATAAATTACTGAAATCTAAGTAGTATTATGGGAAAAACAGGGCGTGATAAAAACACGAAAAACAAAGCAAAGCATTCTAGGTTAATGGATCAAAAGAAGAATAAGAAAAAAGCCGAAATTGCTTTAAGAAAAGAGCGATTAAAGGAAATTATAAAACGTTCGAAAGAGGAGAAGAGTTAGTTTTAACTCTGCTCACTTTCAAACATATATTCACTACGTTCGTTATATTTTACATTTTCTTTTATAAGAATATCGATAGGTAAAAATGTTTTAGAATTTGGTGCTTTATTCTGAACCAAATAATCGGTTAATATACGCACGGCTTCATAGCCTTGATCGAATGGTTTTTGAGATATTAAAAAAGACACAGAATCGTTTAATAGGCATTCTATGTTTTGCGGCGTATTATCAAAACCAATCAGTTTAATATTTTCTAAAGTTTTATTTTCAATACAATCTACAATAATGTAAATTCTACTCGAAGGCACAAAAATGCCTTTAATTTCAGGGTTTTCTATTAAATAACTATTTATTTTTTCTTTAGTTTCTACCGTGTTATCTAAGCTTTCCAACTTTAATGTTTGGCTTTTAGAACTTACATTGTTTTTTAAGAAATAATCATTAAAACCTTTTATTCGGTTCGATACCGCGTTGTTTTTTAATATGTTATGTCGTGCTTGTAGAATTAAAAAAGTTTCAGCATTCGGACTACTAAAATGCATTAATTTTCCAGCAATATATCCAGCATTGTAAGAGTCTTGACCAACAAAAGCCATGTTTTTAAATCCATCAATATCAATGTTTAAAAACAAATAAGGAATATTTTTATCTTCTAAAAGTGCTACTATTTTTTTCGTTTCTTTCGAAAAGTTTGGCACCATAATTACTGCCGTAGGTTCCGATTCTAATAAAGTTTTAAAAGTCTCGAAGTAGGAGTGTGCATCATATTGATTAAACAGGAAATTATTAACCTGAATACCAAACGTTTTTAAATCATCGGCAGCTTTTAAAACACCCATATGTGGCGATTTCCAAAATAAATCATCAGCATTATGTTTAGGCATTAACGTTGCAATAGTATGCTTGTTTTTCATGGCAAGCGCACTCGCAATAGGATTTACACTAAAGTTATGCCGATCTAGAATTTCTCTAATCTTTACTTCTGTTTTTTTAGACACACCACCGCGATTGTGGATAACGCGATCTACGGTGCCTTCAGAAACTTGGGCTTCTTTTGCTATATCTTTTATTGTAATCATCTTAAATAGGTCACGTTTAACTTTATACGAAGCAATTAGAAACTGAAATGTATAACTTTAATGTCAAGCAATTTAGTTAATATTTTTTATTTTTTGTGTGCGCACACTATTTTTTTTCGTTACATTTGTGTGTGCGTACACGAAAACGCGAAATTAAAGAAAAATTCAACTATCAAAACTATGAGTAAAGTAATTGTTTTAACAGGAGCAGGAGGCGTTATTTGTGGCGCATTAGCCAAAGCATTAGCAAAAGAAGGTCATAAAATTGCCGTTCTAGATTTACGTAAAGAAGCCGCAGATATTATTGCAAACGAAATTAATGCCGCTGGCGGTGTAGCAATTGGTGTTGCTGCCAATGTTTTAGAAAAAGAATCGTTGCAAGAAGCTAAAGATATTGTGAATGCTAAATTAGGTGCTTGCGATATTTTGATAAACGGAGCAGGAGGGAATCATCCATTAGGGACAACTTCTAATCCTCATTTTGCTGAAGCAGATTTAGAAAATAAAGCAGAAGGCTTTAAAACTTTTTTCGATTTAGATCCTACAGGTATTAAGTTTGTATTCGATTTAAACTTTTTAGGTACTTTATTACCAACTCAAGTTTTTGCTAAAGATATGGTAGGCAAAAAAGGATGTAGTATTTTAAATATTTCGTCTATGAATGCTTTTACACCTTTAACTAAAATACCTGCATATAGTGGAGCAAAAGCTGCTGTATCAAACTTTACACAATGGTTAGCGGTACACTTTTCTAAAGTTGGAATTCGTGTAAATGCATTAGCACCAGGTTTCTTTTTAACCGATCAGAATAGAAGTTTACTTACCGAAAGCGATGGTAGTTTAACACCACGTGGTAATCAAATTATAGATCAAACACCAATGGGTAAATTTGGTGAGCCAGAAGATTTAGTAGGTACAACTTTATGGTTATGTGGCGAAGGCGCATCATTTGTAACAGGTGTAGTAATCCCTATCGATGGTGGTTTTAGCGCTTATAGTGGTGTTTAAATAAATCAAAATTCTGCAAGGTGTTAATCTTGTAAGTTTATAATAAAATATTAAAAATTATGGAACAAACATGGCGTTGGTACGGGCCAAATGATCCCGTATCGTTATCCGATATAAAACAAGCAGGAGCAACAGGTATTGTTTCTGCATTACACCATATTCCTAACGGACAAGTGTGGACTGTAGAAGAAATTCAAAAAAGAAAAGATACTATTGAAAAAACGGGTCTTACTTGGAGTGTTGTAGAAAGTGTACCTGTACACGAAACGATTAAAACACGTTCAGGAAATTTTCAAGACTATATTGAAAATTATAAAACCAGCATTAAAAACTTAGCAACTTGTGGTATCCATATTGTATGTTATAATTTTATGCCTGTTTTAGATTGGACACGTACCGATTTAGGATTTGAAGTTGAAGATGGTTCTAAAGCCCTTCGATTTGATGTGGTTGCTTTTGCTGCTTTCGAGTTGTTTTTATTAAAACGTCCGGGTGCAGAAAACGATTACTCTTCAGAATTACAAGCCGAAGCTAAAGTTTATGCCGAAAACCTTTCCGAAGAAAATAAAACGCAATTAATTAATAATATTATTGCAGGCTTACCAGGAGCAGAAGAAGGGTATACCTTAGAGCAGTTTCAAACGATATTAGATACTTATGCTGATATTGATGCGCAAAAATTAAGAGAAAACTTAGCAGCATTTTTAAAAGAAATTATTCCTGTAGCTTCACAAAATGAGGTGTTAATGTGCATTCATCCAGACGATCCACCTTACGCTATTTTGGGTTTACCTAGAGTTGTGAGTACAGAGGAAGATTATGCTTATTTATTTGCGCAAGTACCAGATAGATCTAACGGAATTACATTCTGTACAGGTTCTTTAGGTGTTCGAGCAGATAATGATTTGGTTCAAATATTCGAGCGTTTTGCCGATCGTGTACACTTTTTACACTTTAGAAGTACACAACGTGATGAAAAAGGAAACTTTTACGAGGCCAACCACTTAGAAGGTGATGTTGATATGTATAGCGTAGTGAAAGCGGTTGTTTTAGAAGAAAGACGCCGTAAAGCTGCAGGTATGAAAGATGCTTTAATTCCTGTACGTCCTGATCATGGACACCAAATGTTAGATGATTTACATAAGAAAACAAACCCAGGTTATTCTGGAATTGGAAGATTGCGTGGTTTAGCAGAGTTGAGAGGATTGGAGTTTGGAATTTCGAAAAGCATATAATTATGAGTACTATAAATTCAAAAAACTTTATAACTGATAATTTCTTGTTGCAGTCTGATATAGCTGAAACATTGTACCATCAGTACGCTAAAGATTTACCAATTATAGACTATCATAACCATTTATCGGCTAAGCAAATTGCCGATAATAAACCGGTTAAAAACATAACGGAGGTTTGGTTAAAAGGAGATCACTATAAATGGCGCGGCATGCGTGCTAATGGTATTGAAGAGTTTAATATTACCGGAGCAGCATCGCTAAAAGATAAGTTTTTAAGCTGGGCAGAAACAGTGCCTTATACCTTAAGAAACCCTTTGTTTCACTGGACTCAGTTGGAATTAAAGCGTTATTTTGATATCGATGATATTCTGCAACCAAGTACAGCAGAAGCTATTTATGCGAAAGCAAATAGTATTTTAGAGCATAAAACGCCTGCACAACTTTTAGAAGATATGAAGGTGGAAGTAGTTTGTACTACGGACGATCCTGCTGATGATTTAATGGATCATAAAAAAATTGCAGAAGGTGATTTTTATACCAAAGTATTACCAACGTTTAGATCGGATAATTTATTTTGGATAGGAAAGTCAAGCTTTTCTAAATATTTAATTCGTTTAGGAGATGCTTCAAGAATTACTATTAATTCTTTCGATGCTTTTCTAAAAGCGATAGATCAGCGTATTGCTTATTTTGATAATTTAGGCTGTAGATTATCAGATTTTGGACTAGGAGAATATTTAGAAATAGTAGATTTTACTAATGAAGATGTTGCCTTAATTTTCGATAAAAAATTAAAAGGAGAAATACTTTCAAATTCAGAGATTACAACATACCGTTCGTTTCTGTTTTTATATTTAGGAAAAAAATATCATGAATTCGATTGGGCACAACAATATCACTTAGGATCAATTAGAAATAATAATACTAGACTAGAAGCAGAAATTGGTCTAGATGCGGGTTGCGATTCTATTGGGGATTTTCCGGTAGCGGAATTCATGTCTAACCTTTTTAAATCTTTAGAGTCTACCAATCAATTAGCTAAAACTATTACTTATAATTTAAATCCGTCGCAAAACGAAGTATTCGCTACCATGATGGGGAATTTCCAAAATGGCGATACTGCAGGTAAAATGCAGTGGGGCTCTGGTTGGTGGTTTTTAGATCAGAAAGATGGTATGGAGAAGCAATTAAATACGCTCTCTAATATGGGCTTATTAAGTCGTTTTGTTGGTATGCTAACCGATAGTCGTAGCTTTTTATCATTTCCTAGGCATGAGTATTTTAGACGCATTTTATGTAACCTTATGGCAGAAGATGTTAAAAATGGACTTGTTCCAAATGATTTAGAATTTATAGGAAAAATAATTCAAAACATTTGCTATTTTAACGCTGTCAAATATTTTAAATTCAACGACTAGACCAAAAACACTAAACTAAACTAAATAAGAATGATGAATAGAATATTATATGCCTTTTTAATTTTGTTCGTTATGCAGAGTTGCAAAAAAGACGACGATATTAAAATGATGTATTTGGCACATACATTACCGCAAACACATCCCGTTCACAAAGGGATTTTAGAATTCCAAAAGGCTTTAAACGAAAAATCTGGAGGAAAAATACAAATCAAAATTTTTCCTGATGGCCAATTAGGTTCCGAGCGTGAAGCTTTAGAGTTACTTCAAATAGGGAGTGTTGCAGTTACAAAAGTAAGTGCGGCAACCTTATCTAACTTTGTTCCAGAATATCATATTTTAGGTATTCCATATTTATTTAAAGATAAACAACATCAATACGATGTTTTAGAAGGCGAAGTAGGGAAATCTATTTTAGAAAAAGGAAGTAAATTTTGGTTACGTGGCCTGTGTTATTATGATGCTGGTAGCCGTAGTTTTTATACATCGAATAAAGCGATACGTAAACCAGAAGATTTAAAAGGTCTTAAAATTAGGGTGATGAACAACCAAATGGCTATTAATATGGTAGAGGCTCTTGGAGGTTCGCCAACACCAATGGCTTATGGCGAATTATACACTGCTATACAACAAGGTGTGGTAGATGGTGCGGAGAATAATCCGCCATCATTTGTATCATCAAATCATTACGAAGTAAGTAAATATTATACTTTAGATCAGCACTCTTCAGTGCCTGATGTGTTGTTGATTGGAACCAAGTTTTGGGAAAAGTTAACTGCTGAAGAAAAACAATGGGTTCAAGAAGCAGCGGATGAATCATCACAAGCTGAAAAAGTGTTTTGGCAAAATTCTGTTGAAGAATCTATGGAGACAGCAAGAAAAGCTGGCGTAGAAATTATAATTCCGGATAAATTTTTATTTCAAGAGCAATCTAAATCTGTATTAGAAGCTTTTGTAAAAGAGCATCCAGAAATGAGTGAAATGATCAATAAAATCAAAAATCAATAAGTATGAAAAAAGCAGATATTCTTTTTGAAAAAGTATGTCGGATTATGGAAATCATTTTAGTTTTCATATTCGGATTATTGGTTATTGATGTTTTAAGTCAGGTATTTTCAAGATATGTATTAAACACATCTTTTGCATTTACCGAAGAGTTAGCGCGTTTCTCATTAATATGGTTATCTATACTTGGTGCAGCTTACTTAAGCGGAAAAAGAGAGCACTTATCTATGGACTTTTTATATCAAAAATTTTCGGGTAAAACCAAGAAAAAAGCACTCATATTTATCGAGATATGTATTTTATTATTTGCATTGGTAGTTATGGTAATTGGTGGTTTTAATTTAGTTTATACCACATTATATTTAGGGCAATTATCTGGTACATTGCGTATTCCTTTAGGATACATTTATGCTATTTTACCAATAAGTGGCCTTTTTATTATGTGTTTTTCTGTATACCATTTAGGAAAAATTAATGCTAACGAAATAACCGAATAATTATGAGTATTGAAGTAATAAGTATCATCGTTTTATTTGTAAGTTTCTTTACATTATTGATGTTAAGAGTACCAGTAGCTTATAGTATTGGTATTTCTACAACTATAAGTTTATTGTTGAATATTGATAAATTACCAGGTCTAACAACCATTGCGCAACGAATGACGACCGGTATTGATAGTTTTGCACTTTTGGCCATTCCGTTTTTTGTATTGGCAGGTGAAATTATGAAGCAAGGAGGTATAGCCAATAGGTTAATAAATTTCGCTAAATCTTTAGTAGCAAGTTTACCAGGAGGGTTGGCATATGTTAATGTATTAGCATCTATGTTATTTGGTGCTATTTCTGGGTCTGCTATTGCAGCAACTTCTGCCATTGGTAGTATCATGACCGATAGAATGGAAGAGGAAGGTTATCCAAGAGAATTTAGTGCATCGGTAAATATTACCTCTGCAACTACAGGTTTATTAATTCCGCCAAGTAATATTTTAATTGTTTATGCTTTAGCAAGTGGTGGTACAGCATCTGTAGCAGCGCTATTTATTGCAGGTTATTTACCAGGTATTTTATTAGGTGTTGCTATCATGGGGTATATTGCCTTTGTAGCTATTACACGTAAGTTTTCTAAAGGAGATCGTGCACCATTATCTTTAATTTGGACGTATTTTAGAAAAGCTTTTTTTAGTTTACTATTGTTAGTAATTGTAGTTGGAGGTATTGTAGCTGGTATTTTTACAGCTACCGAAGCTTCTGCTATTGCTGTGCTTTATGCTGCTGTTTTAGCATTAATTTATGGCGATGTAAAACCTAAAGACTTTTCATCTATTTTATTAACTAGTGCAAAAACTACAGCAGTAGTGATGTTTTTAATTTGTACTTCTATGGCTATGTCTTGGTTATTTTCTTTTGAAGGTATTCCGGAGCTTATTAGCAGTTTTTTATTAGAACAGTTCAGTAATAAAATAGTTATATTTTTAGTAATTAATATAGTGCTTTTAATTATCGGAACCTTTATGGACATGACGCCAGCAGTTTTAATTTTTACACCAATATTCTTACCTGTAGTAGTTGCTTTAGGTATGGATCCTGTGCATTTCGGAATTGTTTTAGTACTTAACCTTTGTATTGGGTTGTGTACACCACCCGTGGGCACCATTCTCTTTGTGGGTAGTGGTGTTGCAAATGTTTCGGTATCGCAAGTAATAAAACCATTAATTCCATTTTTGGTAATTATGGTTGTTGTGTTACTTTTAATTACTTACATCCCTGCAATTTCAATGTATTTACCACAACTTTTAGGGTTGTAAACGTAAATATTTAAATTATAATTTTAAGGTTGAATTTTTAGAAAGCTCACAATTTTATCGAGACTTTAAAAATTCAACCTTATTTAATTTTAATACATTTTGAAATTTCAATTTGAGACTTAACTGAAGTTTTATGGATGTAAAGTCCATTTATTCGACTTTTATGTTAAAACCTAAAGGGAATTGACGGATTATTGTAATTTTACTAAACAAAATGAGACGGAATAACATGTCTTCAAAATAGAACTCTTTTAGAATATAAATAATTTTGATTTACGTTTACAAAACTGATATAGACTTAAATCAGATTATTGTGTTTTTATCACAGTTGTTTTTACTGAAATTTATATGGCAAAACCATTTGAAATAAAAATTAACGAGGACTCTCGTGTACCAAAATACAAGCAAATAGTAGACTCTATTGTAAACGATATTTCTAAAGGAAAACTATCGGTTGGCGAAAAGATACCTTCTATAAATGAGTTGAGTGAATCTTGTTATTTATCTAGAGATACCGTTGAAAAAGCATATCGACAACTTAAGGAACAAAAAGCTATTGTTTCAGTTAAAGGAAAAGGTTTTTATACAGCGAAAACAGATTTAATTTCTAAGGTCAATGTGTTTTTCATGATTAACAAGTTGAGCAATTATAAAATGATGATCTATAATTCGTTTGTAAAAAACTTAGGTAGTGATGCGCTTGTTACACTATCTGTTTATCATTGTGAAGAATCTATTTTTATTAAAACCTTAGAGAAAAATTTAGGAGCCTTCGATTATTACGTAATCATGCCACATTTTAAATCTCAAGATTCTAAGCATATTAGTACAACTGCGCCTGTTAAACTGGCTATAGATAAAATTCCTAAAGATAAATTAGTTATTCTTGATAATAGTAAAATTGATATCGCTGGTAATTATGGAGCCGTTTATCAAGATTTTAAAGAAGATATTTATGAAGCGCTACAAGAAGGTTTAGAAAGACTTAAAAATTATGATAAGCTTGTTTTGGTATATCCAGATAAGTTGGTGTATCCATATCCAAAACGCATTGTGCATGGCTTTCAGAAGTTTTGTGCAGAGTTTAATTTTGAATTTGAAGTTTTAGATCAAATTTATGATCATATGGATCTTGATAGCAAAGATGCTTTTATTATTATTGAAGAAAACGATTTGGTAAACTTAGTACGCCAAGTGCGTAAAAAAAACTTGGTTCTAGGCATAGATATCGGTATTATTTCATACAACGATACACCTTTAAAAGAACTTTTAGGAATTAACGTAGTTAGTACAGATTTTCAAGCTATGGGCGATCAAGCGGCTTATTTGGTTTTAAATAATAAAAAAGATCAAGTAAAAAATGTATTTAATTATATTGAAAGAAATTCCATTTAAATCACGAGACTTTTTTAAATAAAAAAACGCCTGAATTTATTTCAGACGTTTCTAATTCTTCTACTATAAAATCTTATTTTCTAGAGGATATTGGGTTTTCACGTACATATGTTTTTCCTTCAAAAGAGATGTGGTAATCGCTTTCAAAAAATCGACTTGGTAAGTAATAATCGGTTGTTATAATTTGTGCACCAGATTTTTTGGCATCTTCAAAATGTTTATAATCGTTTGCTCTCGCTTCTTTTGTTCCGGCATCGGCACGTGTTCTAATAATATACCCTTTAGATACTAAACCAGATATGGTTTCATTCTCTGGGTTATTTATGATTAAAGTTGCAGCTTCTGGCGTTCCTGGTTCTGCATTTACAAACAAAACACGCTCTTTTAGTGACGGATGGTTTTTAATATATAAAGCGCGCTTAGCTTTTGCATCATCTAAAATAAAAAGAAACTTTCCGCGCGAAGCTTTTAAAGTTGGCCAGTTATTATTTAAAACAGCTTCTTCTAAGGTTGCATGTTCACCTCTAACATCGTCTGGAGTTATAAGTTTATCTCTGCCAAGACCAGTAATTAAAGCATCATCCAATTTTTTAAAACCAACTTCAGTAAAGGCTTCAGGTATAGTTCCAAATCTATTAGTGTCTCCATCTTTGGCTTCTAAAGTTATAAATATAGGTTCGTGCGTTGGGTTAGCGTCAGACCAAGATTTTATTGCCGTTAAACACGCTTCTAAAGTATTATAATGCGATCTAAAATCGATATCAGGCATGTGCAAAACTTTAAAACCTGGTTTTATCATATCTTTATTAGGGTCAAAATCTTCTTGCGCCTCGACAAACTGTAAACCTTTAGGATTTGCAAATTTCCCGCCTTCTGTATCAAGGTAAACATCTATTTCTAAATTTCGTAAGCCTAAATCTAACTGTTCTGGTATTGAGATATGATCGTATTGTAGAGATTTCATCTTATCACTTTGTGATTCTAAAAAGGTATACAATTTATCTTCAATAGCCTTTTTATAACTGTTGTGAGAACCTATAACTTGTATTTGATTAATATGTAAAGCATCGTGTTGCGCAAACAAATTAAAACTAAAAAATAGAAGGAGTAATGTGCTGTAATGTTTCATAAAATAAGTTGGGTTTTTTAGAGGCACAAAAGTAGATTGTTAAGTTTAATGCTATGTTAATAAATTGAAAACAAAACATAAATATTTACTTTCATATTAATGTTTTGAAAGATGTTTAGTTGGTTGATTTTATGTTTTTTAACGATTTATGGTCGGAATTGTAAGTTATAGTTTATTTAATAATGAGATAACGATAAGGTAAATTAGAACAGCTTAATATTTTCTTTTTTTGCAATCTCTAAGAGCATAACAACATGCTAAAACATTAAACCTATAACTTAAAAAATTCGACTCTATGTAATAATTAAATAGCAACCCTAATTTACAAATTAAAAACCGTAGTTGCTGGAACAACTACGGCTAAATTATTAAGCATTGTAAAACCAATCACTTAAAAATGTACACTAAAAATAATTTTTTTACACTAAAAAACATAGCTTTTTTAGTTTTATCTATTCTTTTATACCAAACAGGGTATGCAAATAGTATGCCTAATAGAGATTTAAATTTCAATAATAATACCTTTCAAACAACTATAAAGGGTATTGTTTTAGACGAATCTGGAGTACCATTACCTGGAGCTACCATTATTTTAAAAGGGACTTCAACAGGTGCTTCTACCGATTTTGATGGCGTATTTTCTATTAATGCCGCGATAGGGCAAACACTTCAGGTGTCTTTTGTAGGTTACGAATCTCAGTACGTTGATGTAACTTCTACAGATTTAAAAATTAACTTAAAGCCGTTAAACGCCATGTTAGATGAAGTTCTAATTGTAGGTTACGGCCAACAAACAAAAAAGGATTTAACAGGTGCAGTAACTCAGCTTTCTACTGGCGATTTTAAAAAGGGAGTTAATGTATCGCCCGATAATTTAATCCAAGGTAAAGTTGCAGGTGTACGTGTTGTACAATCTAGTGGCGAGCCTGGTGCAGGTGTTAATGTTTCCATTCGTGGTGTAGGGTCTATACGTAGTGGTAGTTCTCCTTTATTTGTGGTAGATGGTATACCGCTAAGTAATGAAAACGTTAGTGCTGCCAGCCCAAATGTTGGTTTGGGTAGTTCTAGCGCTAAAAACCCGTTAAACTTTTTAAATACTAGCGATATTGCTTCTATTACAGTTTTAAAAGATGCATCTGCAGCAGCTATTTATGGCGCTAGAGGTTCTAACGGTGTTGTAATTATCACTACTAAAAAAGGAAAAACTGGAGAAGCGTCTATTACCGTAGACTCTTATTTAAGTATCGCTTCTGTGATTAAAAAAACAGATGTTTTATCGGCTAGTGAATACAGAAACGCTATTACAGATGTTGCTTACGATCATGGTGGGTCTACCGATTGGCAAGACGAGTTATTGCGTAGTGCAGTAACACATAACAATAATTTCTCGTTTGCTAAAAAGACGGACAGCGGAAATTATTATACCTCTTTATCTTTTATGGATCAAGAAGGTATTGTGGAAACGAGTGGTTTTAAAAGAACAACAGCACGTTTAAATGCTGAAGAGTCGTTTTTAGACAACAAACGTTTAAAGGTTAAAGTGAATTTAACGGCCAGTCAAATTAACGAAACAGGAGTTCCAAATGGGGCAGATGCTGGATCGGATGGGCAGTTAATTATTCATGCGCTGATGGCAAACCCAACACAACCTGTTTTTACTGAAGATGGCGATTTTACCAACTTCAACTTAAACCAGAATTATAACCCTATGTATTTGTTGGATATTTATGATGACCATACGCAAACTCTGCGTGTTTTAGGAAATCTAGAAACAACATTTAGAATTATAGATGGTTTAGAATACAAGTTTAATTATGGTATAGATCGTTCGGTTTCCGAAAGAAATTCTACTATTTATCCAAATGCTACCGATAGAACGCCAGATGGTGCTTATGTTCAGAATAATTTAGAGTCTGAAATTGTTTTAATGGAACATTATTTAACGTACCGATTTGGTTTAAACAAAAGTAAGTTTGAAGTTTTGGGAGGTTTCTCTTATCAAGAATTCGATTTCTCTGGAACGTCTTTTTCTTTAATAGGTATAGATGAAAAAGGTACAGGTGTTGCTCCAGAATACGATCCTGGTTATTCTGGCGAGCAATCTGGAGTTAGCGGATATGCGCAAAGAAATGAGTTGCAATCCTACTTTGGAAGATTAAACTATAATTTTGATGATAAATATTTACTTACCGCTTCTTTAAGAGCCGATGGTTCTACACGTTTTGGAGAAAATAATAAATACGGTTATTTCCCATCGTTTGCTTTAGGTTGGAATTTAGATAACGAAAACTTTATTAGTGAAGTAGACGATATCGATCAATTAAAATTAAGAATGAGTTGGGGACAAACTGGTAACCAAGAAGTTCAGAATAAAATTACTCAAGCCAGCTATTCGCAATCGGCCTCAGGTGGTTATTATTTGTATGACGATTACAATTTAATAAACGGAATTGTTGTAAACCGTACGGCAAACCCAGATTTAAAATGGGAAGTTGTAGAACAATTAAACGTTGGTTTAGATTTTAGTTTATGGAATAACAAGCTTTACGGATCTTTAGATTATTATAATAAAACGACAACCGATGCTATTTTAAATATTTCTTCGGAACCATTAAGTCCTACAACAACCGTTTGGAAAAACATCGATGGAAAAATTGTAAACAAAGGTTTTGAGTTTGCTTTAGGTAGCAAAATTATTAATACTGAAGATTTTTCATGGAGCGTAGATGTTAATGGAGCAACTTTAGATAATGAAATACAAAACCTACCAGTATCAGAATTATACTCAGGTAGTGTTGCAGGTCCTGGATTATCTGGAGTTTTTGCCAATATCTATAAAAGCGGATACGAGGCTGGTTCTTTCTTTATGCTGAAACATTTAGGGTTTGATGCTGATGGAAACGATATTTTTGAAGATTTTAATGATGACAGTGTTATTAATACTGAAGATCGTCAAATATTTGAAGGCGCACTTCCAAATTTCACCTTTGGTTTAAATACAAACTTAAGCTACAAACGTTGGGATTTAAGTCTTGCTTTTATTGGGCAAACAGGAGGTTTATTGGTTAATAACACCAACTTGGCATTAAACATTAACAATATTGTTTCAGATAGAAATGTATTGTCTCAGTTTTATAACGATGGTGCGAGTTTCACGAACCAACCACAATTATCTACGTTGTACTTAGAAAAATCAGATTTCATTCGTTTAAACAATGCAAGACTTGGTTATTCTATAGATACCGATGCACTTAACATAACGTGGTTACAAGGTTTAAACCTTTACGTTAGCGGACAAAATATTTTCACAATCACTAATTATTCAGGATTCGATCCGTTGGTTAACAGCCCGCGAGCTTCTGGAGGAAATCAATCTATTGGTATAGATTATACGACTTATCCTTCCTCAAGATCATTTTTACTTGGTGCAACTTTAAAATTATAATTTATGAAAATTTCAAATAAAATATCAAAAATAGCTTCCGTATTCATGGTTAGTGCACTCGTTTTTAGTTGTACAGATTTGAATGAAGAAGTGATAGACGAAGTTATTGGTGGAGAAAGCTCTAACCCAGAAAGCGCCATGGCTGCGGCTTACGGTCAATTAGCAAATAGAACCTTTACCGATCACGGTAATGTATTTGGTTTGCAAGAATATCCAACCGATGAGTGTATGCTGCCAACCCGCGGAAGTGACTGGGGCGATGGTGGAAAATGGCGTGCATTAACCGAGTTTACTTGGGGAACAAACAATGCTGCAGTTGCCGGTACTTGGAATAATTTAACGAGCGGAATCACTAAAACCTTAACGGCAATTGAGTCTTTAGAGCAAAATCCAGATTATGCAAATTACGATTTGTTTTTAGCAGAAGCTAAAGGTTTATTGGCTTTATATCTTTACAATACGCTAGATTTATTTAACCAAGCGCCATACAGAGATCCGTTTACAGCGGGTGCGCCTTTAGAAATTCTTCAAGGAGAAACTGAAATCGATAACCTTATTGCCGATGTAGAACGTATTATACCAAACCTTGTTAATTTAGGTGAGCAACAAACCTATAATGGGCGTTTTACGAAACAGGCGGCTTATGCATTACTGGCAGATATGTACTTAAATAGAGCTGTTTTTAAAGATCGTTATAATGCCAGTTCTAGTTTTAATTTTACGGAAACTGCTGTAGATAATAATGGTAGCGATATGGATAAAGTTATTTATTACACATCATTATTAATTGATGGTAGCTTTAGTTTAGAGAGCAACTATTTCAAGAATTTTGATATAGATAATGGCAGCGGTTCTGAAATTATTTTTGCCATTGTTCAAGAAAATGATAACATTAGAAGTAGTGATAACGATTTTGCATACATGTCTACAGGGCGTGCACAAAAGCAAACACCAGATAATCGTGGTACAAACGGATCTTGCGTAGAACCTGAGTTTTACTACACTTGGGATGGAAATCATGATGATCCTCGTTTTCACCGTTACTACCAATATAGTGATGGTACTTGGTTTATGAACGATGGAACCACAGGGAGTGTACCTGCTGAAGATACCAGAACAGATACCGGAAAGTTACTTGTACATTTTAACCGTGGTTTACAAGTAGGGCAGCAGTATGGCCCAACTTTAGACGGAAAAGGTGGTTTTAATATGACAGTTGATGGACGTATTGAAATCAGTAAATTGTACATGGAAAAAAACACGACAACACCAATGGATTACACTCCTGATTTAGATTTTAGTAACCCTGTAGAAGCTGTGCTTTCTCAAGATCAAATTAATCGTGGTGTACGTAACTTTAAATGGGAATTCGACCCTAACTACGGTAACGGAAACTCTGCTGTAGATGTGCCATTATACCGTTTAGGAGGAATGTATTGTATGCGTGCAGAGGCTTATTTCCGTAACGGAGAAACAGCTTTAGCACTTGCCGATATCAATATGTTAAGAACAAGTAGAACGCGTGAAGCACTCTTCGGAAATGCGCCAGGTGTTGTTATTACTTCTTTAGATGAAACAACACTTTATAACGAAATTGGTTTTGAAATGTATTGGGAAATGTATCGTAGAAAACAAATGATACGTTTTGGAACTTTTGATAAACCTTATACAGCTAAACCAACTACGGAGCCGTATTTAAGAGTTTATGCTATTCCTCAGGCTACTATCGATGTAACCGCTGAAATTAGTCAAAATTTCGGGTATATCAATTAAGCATCAATTTTATAAATTGGTAATATGGAAAATCTCAGGCTTATGGTCTGAGATTTTTTTTTGAAGTAGTTTTTAAGAAGTTACCCGTTTAGTAATCAGGACCACCTTGTTATTGCCTAAGTCTGTAGTGAAAAATATGTAGAGATCGCCACCATCTTTAATGTTGAATTTTTTCCTAATATTTTGTACCGTTTCCGGGAAATTTCTCGTGGTGATGTTCGCTTTATTTAAGCCTCTTTTTTTTATCTCTTTTTTGTTATACGGTAAAATGTCTTCAATCTTAAAAGTCCTTCCAGGGAAATCTATTAAAGTATCATTGGTGTATAAATGCGAATGTTTATGAAGTTTAGAAACTTGTAATTGATTAGAAATAGAATCGAAAGCACCAGATTTTAAAATAGCCGAGTTCGGCTCGTAAAGATAGGTCAGTGGTAGGCTGTAATTAGAATCAGTCGTTTTTTCTTCATCTAAAATAAAACTAAAAAGGTCTTCTTTTTCCTTTTTAATATTGCATGTTTTAATACCGATATCTCCATTGAAATCAGCTTCTAAAATCCAAAGTAATTCTTTTACTTCGTTATTTACAGCTACAACATGTATGGTTTTTACATGCTTTAATTCGCCAATACCAACGGACAAATCGAGAAGCGGTGATGTTTTAATCATAATATTTTTACTTCTTTTAAAAAGTAAATCTAAATGCGTAGGTACATTAGGTAAGCAATCATTTAAAAAGAAAACTTTTCCTTTGCTATCATGTCGTCTAGAAGGGTCTATGTAAATCCAATCGAATTGAGAATCAAAGCTTTTTAAATACTCAATACCGTCAACAGTTTGTGTTTCTATGTTTTCAACACCTAACTGTTTGTAATTATGACTAACTATTTGAGATAATTTTGGGCTTATTTCGCAATGCGTAACCTTTTTAAAGCGTTTTGAGAAATAATAGCAATCTACTCCAAAGCCACCGGTTAAGTCGATTATAGTATCGCCTTGCATTAAATCCGCTTTATGTTTTGCTGTAACTTCAGAAGAGGTTTGTTCAATATTTAATTTATTAGGAAAATAAATGTTTTCAGCATTAAACCAAGTAGCTAACTTTTTTTCGCTTCGTTTTTTTGCTTCAATTTGTTCGATAATTTCGTTGGTTTCAACAGCTTCAAAATTGGTACCTTTTAATAAAACGGAGCTTATATCTGCCTTTAAATGAGCATCAATAAAATTTTGAATCTCAGTATGTAGTATAGAATTATTCAAAATGAATTTATAAACCTTTAGTTAGTTTTTTTACAATCTTGTTTTCAGCTAAAAACTCTTTTAAAATCACTTTAATAGCGGTGTAAGCAGGCACGGCTATTATTAAACCAATAATGCCAAAAAGAATACCTGTAATTAAAATCACCAAAAATATTTCTAACGGATGCGATTTTACACTCTTAGAAAATATTACGGGTTGGCTGCCAAAATTATCAATAAGTTGCCCAATCATGAACACAATAAATACCCAAAATGTTTTAGGTAAAATAACTTCGCTAAAGCTTTCGCCTAAGTTACTAGTCATGGTTAAAGTAAGCATTAATGCCGCGCCAATTAACGGTCCAACATAAGGAATAAGGTTCAACAATGCACATAGAAAAGCGATAACAATAGGGTTTTCTACACCAATAATAAGTAAACCGATGGTGTAAATAATAAATAGAATTAGTATTTGAAAAATAAGCCCTACAAAATATCGGGATAGTAGATCTTTAATTTTAGTTGAAGAGTTTTTCCAGCGAGACTCTTTGTTAGCGGGAATAAATGTTAGAATGCCATTTTCAAATAAACGGCTATCTTTCAAGAAGAAAAATGAAATAAATAATACTGAAAATAAACCAATACTAAAACTTCCAAGTCCACTTAAAACCGAGTTTAAAAAGTTCGGAATCATAGCGAAATTAATTTTAGACAGTAGGTTAGAGTCTTTTAAAGATTGTTCTACATCAATTTTATGTAAATCAAAATACTTGAGGATTTCAATATATAAATTTTCGATATTTTCTTGTAATAAGTCAATATCTAAAAGCGATAAATTTTGACCTTGTTTTACTACCAACGGAATAAATAAGCCAACCAAACCTATAAATAAGCTTAACAAAACAAGCATAGTTACAATAACGGCAATGGTATTTTTAAACTTCAATCTACGTTCTAAAAACAGAACAATAGGTCGGCCAATTAATGAAATTACTGCTGCTATGGCCACGTAACCAATCACCGATTGTATTTGGTATAGAAAATATAAAATGAGTGCTATGCCTAAAATAATGCCAATAGCTTTGAGTATACCGTTTGAAATGGTGTTCGAATTCATCTTGTAAATATAATATTATTTACGTTGAAATTTTGAGAGCACTCATTTTTTTGAAAATGGAGTAAATAGTAATTTAAGAAAGTTGCTTTGTGATTTCGTAAACAGCGATATTTGTGGCTTGTACAACATTCATACTGCTGTTTTGACCAAACATATCAATATGAAATACTGCATCTGATAGATTTAAAATAGCTTCGGAAACACCAAAGTTTTCATCACCAATTACTAAAACAATAGATTTTTCAGGTGAAAATTTAGCGGTGTGGATTGGTTCACTTTTATCCGTTATTTCTAA
Organism: Algibacter sp. TI.3.09; assembly: GCF_038154905.1. NCBI lineage: Bacteria > Pseudomonadati > Bacteroidota > Flavobacteriia > Flavobacteriales > Flavobacteriaceae > Algibacter > Algibacter sp. TI.3.09. The sequence goes on from NZ_JBAKAN010000001.1 coordinate 620,474, forward strand.
AGATATAATATGATGATTGTTTTCTTTTAATTCTTTTACAACCTCTAAAGCCGATGGACATATATCATAATTAACCACTTTTTCTGTTGCTCGTGATGTTTTCGATATTTTTCGTCCCAACTGAATGTTTTCACCACAAAGCACCAGTTTTTCAATACCGAAAGCATCTGCCATTCTAAATAAACTACCAATATTTGGTGCATTGGTAACATTATCGCATACCAAAGTGATTGGAAATGTACGTTTTTTGAAGTTGGTGGTGTAGTGGGTGAGTTGCACTGTAGAGTTTATTTGTTTAAGTGTGAGCTGTATTTTATTAATTTAGGTGAAAAGCCTTTCCACAAATATAGCTAGAATGGCTGGTTTTATATCCAAAGCAACATGTTAAGCCATCTGGACATTCATCATAATGAAAGTTAGAAAAACCAGTAGAATATGTGTGATTATTAATACTACTTAAAGATTGAAATATAAGCAATGCAATAAGTATAAATACCATGCTCTTAACTTTAATTGATGATTTTTTCATACGTTTAATCTCTAATGTTCAAAAGCATACTTTACAATATTAGCTCCCATTTTTAGAGCCTTTTCTCTAACATCTGCAGGATCGTTATGTATTTGTGGATCTTCCCAACCATCGCCTAAATCACTTTCATAAGTAAATAGCAATATCAATCTATCTTTTTCAAATAAACCGAAAGCTTGCGGGCGTTTGCCATCGTGCTCATGTATTTTTGGTAAACCTTTAGGGAAACTAAAAGCCGAATTAAAAACTGGGTGAGTGGCTGGCAATTCGATTAAATCTTTATTCGGAAACACTTTTTTAAGTTCCTTTGTAATATAAGGCTGCATGCCATAATTATCATCAATATGCAGGAAACCACCAGAAATTAAATAGTTACGTAAATTTTCGGAATCTGTTTCATTAAAAAACACATTACCATGTCCCGTCATGTGAATAAAAGGATATTGAAAAATATCAGGACTGCTCACTTCAACAGTTTCTACTTTAGGGTTTATTCTGGTATTAATATTTTCGTTGCAAAATGTAATTAAGTTTGGTAAAGCCGTGGCATTACCATACCAATCACCACCACCTTGATATTTTAAAATCGCCAAATCTTGAGCGGTACAAACCACCGAAAGCAGACAAAATAAAATGGAAGCAATGAATTTCATGATTTAAGTGTATTACATTTCATTAATAAACGCAACAGAATGACAAGCAACAATAGCTGCAGTTTCTGTGCGTAAACGTGTTTCTCCCAAAGTTACAGGAATAAATTTGTTTTGAAGTGCTAGATCTATTTCTTTAACCGAAAAATCACCTTCCGGACCAATTAAAATAGTGATATCTTGATTCGACTGGAGTTCGTTCTTTAACGATTTCTTATCGGTTTCTTCGCAATGCGCAATAAATAAATGTCCAGAAAAGTCTTGCTTTATAAAGGTTTTAAAAGGCACTGCCTCTTTTAATTCTGGTAAATAGCAACTTAAAGATTGTTTTGCTGCCGATTGAATAATGCGCTCAAAACGTTCTGGCTTAATGATTTTACGTTCGCTATGGTCGCAAATAATAGGGGTAATACTATCAATACCTATTTCTGTGGCTTTCTCTAAAAACCACTCATAGCGGTCGTTCATTTTAGTAGGAGCGACCGCTAGGTGTAAGTTATAATTTTTTTTAGGTTGTAATGTTTTGGATACAATTTCTGCTGTGCATTTATTGATATTAGGTATCGATATTTGAGCAGAAAAGAGCCAACCTTTTCCATTTGTAATATGCAAAGTATCTCCAACTTGTTTACGAAGCACTTTTACAATATGCCTGCTTTCTTCTTTTTCAAAAGAAAATTGTGTTGTGTTTTCGTTTATGTCGGGATTATAGAATAGTTGCATTAGTTTTTTGCTTCAACAATTTTTAAAACTTCAATTTCTGCGATGTCTTTAGGTTCATGTGTTTTTAAAACTACATAATACCAGCTTTTTTCAGTAACATCAACAGTAAAAATATCATTTAAGTGATGTTCGCTGCTTATTATTGCGTTTTCAAAATCAGGATGTACTTCTCCTGATAAAAACCAACCTAAATCGCCTCCTTTATTGGCATTATCGTCCATGGAGTATTGTTTAGATAGAAAATCGAAAGGTGCTCCGTTATGGTATTTTGCAATAATTTTATCACGCAAGTCATTAATTTCATCTCGTTTGTATTTAGTACCGTCTAGATAAATATAAGCAACTCTGTAATAGGTTTTCTTGTTTTTTTTAACAACTTTATATACGGTTTTCTCGTATTCGTTTTCGTTAACCTTAGTACCTCCAAGGCGCATATCGAAAAGCTCTTTTGCTAAATTTGTTTTGTGTTTTTCCTCATTAAAGGTGATAAGTTTGTTTTTTTTAGAATTTTTCGACTCTAGAAATTGTTCAATTTGTTCCGGAGTTTCAACAAGTTCTAATTCTTTTTCGATTGATTTTTGTGCATTCAAAAAAGATGAAAAGCCTATAAAGGCCGAAATAAATAAAAGTTTGGTCATAATATTTGGGGTATATTTTCAGAGCCAAATTTAAAGTTAATGTTTGTGATATGAAAGTAGAGGCTATAAGTTATTAAGAATATGTTGTTAATAGCTTTAAATTGAGTGTGTTGGTTTAGGGGTTTTTTACTTTTACTACGTTGAATAACAAGATTATTATTGAAGTTATGCGTTAATTTTCAGCTTTAAGCTGAATAAATAAAAGCACGAGCTATTAAATTTAGAACTGTAAAAAAGGATGAATCCATAGACCGTTCCGAAGAAAACGAAGCATATGAAACTTCTGAAAAACAAAAAAGCCACATAAATTATGCGGCTCTTTTTGAAAAAATATTATAATGAAATTTAGATTTTTAATCGTGCTGATGCTACTACATCCTGCTCGGCAAAATCTTCTTCTAAAAATTTTAAATATCCAACAATAGCAATCATTGCGGCATTATCTGTAGTGAATTCAAATTTAGGCACGTAGGTTGTCCAACCAAATTTTTGTTCACCATCTTTTAAAGCTTGTCTTATTCCCGAATTGGCCGAAACACCGCCACCAATTGCAATATGACTAATACCAGTTTCTTTGGTTGCCAGTTTTAATTTATCAATTAGGATACCAATAATAGTATATTGAATAGAGGCACAGATGTCGTTTAAGTTTTCTTCAATAAAGTTAGGATTAGCCTTAACTTCGCGCTGAATAAAATAAAGAACAGCTGTTTTAAAACCAGAAAAACTAAAATTTAATCCATCTACTTTCGGTTTTGTGAATTTAAAAGCTTTAGGATTTCCTAGTTTAGCGCGTTTATCAATTTCTGGACCTGCAGGATAACCTAGACCCAAAATTTTTCCGCTCTTATCAAAGGCTTCACCAACGGCATCATCAATGGTTTCGCCAATAACCGTCATATCAAAATGAGAATCTACACGAACAATTTGTGTGTGTCCGCCCGAAATAGTCATGGCTAAAAACGGAAAAGGTGGTTTATCAAAACCTTCTTCATCTATAAAATGCGCTAAAATATGCCCTTGCATGTGGTTTACATCAATTAACGGAATATTTAATCCGTAAGCTAAAGATTTTGCAAACGATGTGCCAACCAATAAACTCCCCATTAATCCTGGACCACGTGTAAAAGCAACAGCACTAAGTTGTTCTTTGGTAATATTTGCCTTTTTTAATGCTTGGTGAACTACAGGGACAATGTTTTGCTGGTGCGCTCTAGACGCCAATTCTGGTACAACACCACCAAATTCTTCATGTATTTTTTGAGTAGCAACAACATTACTTAAAATTTTACCGTTGTGTATTACGGAAGCCGCTGTATCATCGCAAGATGACTCAATTCCGAGTATATAAATATTTTGTTCCTTCATTAGTGAATATTAGGCACAATAATTGTTAATTTTGAATCCGAGTAACCGAATTAAGAAATTCTATTTGTTTGTGATTGCAAAAATAGTTTATTCTAAATAAAATTATAACGTTAAGGGTATCAAAAAATTTCTAAAAATATTATTGAAAATAGCAGGTATATTGCTATTGTTGTTCATCATTTTGGTGTTGGTTCTCTCTATTCCTGCCGTACAAACAAGTTTAGGTAATTACGTAACTAAGCGTATTAACAGCGATTTTAAGACCAATATAAATGTAAATCAAGTTAGTCTTCAATTTAATGGAGATGTTGAGCTTAAACAAATTTACATTGAAGATTATAGACAGGATACCTTAATAAGTATTGCCGAATTAAACACATCTATTCTAGGTGTTAGAAATCTAATTAATGGGCAATTGGTTTTTGGAGATATCGATATTGAAAATCTTAATTTTAATATTAAAACCTATAAAGACGAAGCAGAAACCAATTTAGATGTTTTTGTGGCACGTTTTGATAGTGATAATCCAAGATCGGAAAAAAGTAACTTTTTATTATCGAGTAGTGATGTATCCATATACAACAGTGTTTTTAAGTTTACAGATGAAAACAGAGAGACTTCAAAGTTGCTTCATTTTGAAGATTTAAACATTAATGCTACCAATTTTTTAATTAACGGAAGCGATGTAAATGCTAGAATTAATACCCTTAATTTTGTAGATAGTCGTGGTGTTACCGTTAAAAATATGATGACCGATTTTAGTTATACCCTAACAGATATGACTTTCGGGAATTTGAGTATTAAAACACCAAACTCGGAGTTAAAAGGTGATTTAAAATTCTCCTACGATAGGGCAGATTTTAAATATTTTACCGATAAGGTTTTGGTTTCGGCCAGTTTTAAAGATTCTAAAATTAAGTTAGACGAGTTAAATACGTTTTACAATGAATTTGGCGTAAACCAAACAGCAACTTTTAGTACCGATATTTCTGGAACCTTAAATGATTTACAAACCTCTAATTTAAAATTAAACACCAATAGAAATACACGTATTTACGGCGATATCAGCTTTAAAAACCTTTTTAATAAGGAAGAAGGTAATTTTTATATGAACGGGAAATTTAGAAATTTATCGTCCACATATAAAGATTTAAAAGCCTTGTTGCCAAATGTATTGGGTGCCGCTATTCCTTCGTCTTTCGATAGGTTAGGGTATTTTACGGTGGTTGGGAACTCTCAAATTACATCGTCTACGGTGGTTGCAGATATTCAAATAGATACCGAGCTAGGTTTTGTCGATTCTAACTTAAGAATAAGTAAAATTAACGATATTGATAATGCGGCTTATAAAGGTAATATTATTTTTGAGGAATTCGATTTTGGAACATTTTTAGACTCTCCAACCGTTGGTAAAGCATCTCTTAATTTTGATGTAGATGGTAATGGTTTTGTTACTAAAACTATTAATACACAAGTAAAAGGTGATGTGTTTGAAGTTGAGTACAATAACTACAAATATCAAGGTGTAAAAGTAGCCGGAAATGTTAGAAATAATATTTTTGACGGAAACCTTATCGCTAATGATAGAAACCTGAAATTAAACTTTACAGGCCTTGTAGATTTCTCTGAAACTGTAAATAAATATGATTTTGAAGCGAAGGTAGAATATGCCAATTTAAACGCTTTAAACTTCGTAAAAAAAGATAGTATTTCTATTTTTAAAAGTACAGTTAAAATGAATATGAATGCCAGTAATTATGATGATGCTTACGGTAAAATTTCATTTAGAAAAACTAATTATAAAAACGAAAATGACACCTATTATTTTGATGAATTCGATATTTCATCGCGTTTTAGCGAAGGTTTACGTTATATAGAAATTAACTCACCAGATATTATAGAAGGTGATTTTAAAGGAAAATTTAAATTTAAGGAGCTTAAAAAATTATTCGAAAATTCTATTGGTTACATTTATACCAATTATATACCGAATGAGGTAGAAGCGAACCAAAGCGTCGATTTTAATTTCACCATTTATAATAAAATTGTAGAAGTTATTTATCCAGAGCTTCAGTTGGCAAAAAACACCTTTATTCGTGGGCAAGTAGAGAGTGATGAAAGTCAATTTAAACTCACCTTTAAATCACCTAAAATTAAGCTTCAAAATTATTTTGCAAACAACATCGAGTTGCAAGTAGATAATAGTAATCCTGTTTTTAATACTTACGTAGAAATAGATAGTTTAAATACTAAATATTATAATGTTTCCAACTTCAATTTAATTAATGTAACGGTTAATGATACGTTGTTTATGCGATCGGAATTTAATGGCGGAAAACGTAATAAAGATAATTTCAACTTAAGTTTCTATCATACTATTAATGAAGAAAACGAATCGGTTATTGGGTTTAAACAATCGGATATTACAATCAAGGATAATAAGTGGAATATTAATGAGTTACAAGATAAGTTTCATAAAATATCATTTGATAAAAAATTAACGAAATTTAATATTGACAAGTTTAGAATTAACCATGAAAACGAAGAAATTAAACTCTCCGGATTTCTTAGAGATTCTACAGAAAAGGATATAAAACTTAACTTTACTAATGTCGATTTAGCTAAAATAACGCCAGATATCGATAGTTTAAATTTATCTGGAAACGTTAATGGTAAACTAGATTTAGTACAGCAAAACGGGAATTATTTACCCAATTCTAGTATCATCATCAATAACTTTAGAGTTAACGATTTTCTGTTAGGTTCTTTCGATGCTAATATTATTGGTAATGAGTCGTTAACAAATTACACAGTTGATGCAACAATTAAAAATGATGATTCTAATTCCTTTACCGCAAAAGGCGATATTTATGTAGCTGGTAAGGCCTCTAAAATTGATGTGAGTTTGATGTTTGATGGTTTCGATTTGTATCCTTTAAACCCTTTATTGCGCGATGTTTTAAGTGATATTCGCGGTAAGGCAGAAGGAGAAATACAGGTTGTTGGCGATTTAAGAAAACCTAATTTTAATGGTGAACTTATAGTAAAGAAAGCAGGTTTAGGAATTCCTTTTTTAAACGTGAATTACGATTTTGCAGAAAACGCTTCTGTGAGTTTAAAAAATCAAAGTTTTATATTTAACAACATCAATATTACCGATACAAAATACAAAACAAAAGGATTGCTAAAAGGCGATTTAAGTCATGTTAATTTCTCTAAATGGAGTCTAGGTCTAGATATAACAACTAAGAATTTATTGATTTTAGATACCAAAGAAACTGAAGACGCACTGTATTATGGCACAGGTTTTATTGGGGGTGAAGCTAGTATTTATGGACCAACTGAGGAGTTAAGAATTAATGTAATTGGAGAAACGAAACCAGGAACAGTGTTTAAAATACCGCTGAATGATGCTGAATCTTTTGGAGATAACACCTTTATACATTTTATTACTAAAGAAGAAAAAGAAGCACGTAGCAAAGGAGAGGAGCTTATTTTTGATGAAATTAAAGGTTTGGAGCTCGATTTTGATTTAGATGTAACCGAAGATGCCGAAGTAGAAATTATAATCGATAAAGCTACAGGACACTCTTTAAAAGGTAGAGGACGAGGCGGATTGTTAGTTGAAATTAATACTAACGGAAAGTTTAATATGTGGGGAGATTTCGCGGTTTTCGAAGGACTCTATAATTTTGCTTATGGTGGTTTTGTGCAAAAGCAATTTACAGTTCAACCGGGTGGAACTCTAGCTTGGGAAGGTTCGCCTTTAGATGCTGAGATAAACATGAATGCTATTTATAAAACGCAAGCTAATCCATCTCCATTATTAGATACACCAATTAATAGAAGTATACCTGTAGAATTAAACATTGCTTTAACAGGAAGTTTAGAGCACCCAGTACCAGAATTTACTTTTGAGTTTCCTAATGTAAATTCTACCATAAAATCGGAGTTAAATTACCGTTTGGAGTCCGATAGTGATCGTCAAGATCAGGCCTTGTATCTTGTGTCTACGGGTTCTTTTTCTGGAGGTTTAGATGAGCTTAATTTTTCGGGAACTATTGCCGAACGTCTTAACGGTATAATTAACAGCGTGTTTTCTAACGGCGATAGTAAACTGAGTTTGGGTTTAAATTATGAGGCCGGACAAAACACACCAGATTATCAAACCGATGATCGTGTTGGTTTAACACTGCAAACACAAATTAGCGATCGTGTACTTATCAATGGTAAAGTAGGTGTGCCTGTTGGTGGCGCAACCGATACAGTTATTGCTGGCGATGTGGAAGTTTCTTTTCTTTTAAATGAAGATGGTACGTTAACCGCTAAAGTTTTTAACAGAGAAAACAGTATTCGTAATTTTGGTGAAGATATTGGGTACACGCAAGGTGTAGGGCTTTCGTACAATGTCGATTTCGATACGTTTAAGGAGTTGCTTAGAAAAATATTCACTAAGAAGTCCGACAGTGAGGATGATGTGTTAGAGCGCCCTGAAAAGGAAGCAGAAAGCGCATTGCCTGATTATATTTCTGTAAAGCCAGCTTCAAAAAAATAATTCTTTTTCAATAATTCTCAATAAAATTACCTCAATTTGGTTTTAATCGAATAATTAGGGGTTAAAATAGCATGTTATTTAATATTTATTACTAAAACGTTATAGTATCAAACTACTAATAAAACAGTGTTAATAGTATGATTATATTCTTTTTCTTTATTAAATTTACGTTTTAATTATAAGAAATAAATGCCAAATAAAATAAAGAAAATAGGAGTGTTTACATCAGGAGGAGATTCTCCAGGTATGAATGCCGCCATACGTTCGGTAGTAAGGTCTTGTGCCTACTACAATATAGAATGTATTGGTATATATAGAGGTTACGAAGGCTTAATGGAAGGCGATTTTGAATCGATGGATGCCCGTAGCGTAAAAGGAATTATCAATAAAGGCGGAACTATATTAAAATCGGCACGTTCTACAGAGTTTAGAACCAAAGAAGGCCGTCAAAAAGCTTACGATCAATTAAACAAAGCAGGAATTGATGCTTTAGTTGCTATTGGTGGTGATGGTACGTTTACCGGCGCATTGGTTTTTAACGAAGAGTTCGGTTTCCCAGTAATGGGTATTCCAGGAACTATCGATAATGATATTGTTGGAACGTCTCATACATTAGGTTTCGATACGGCTCAAAACACCGTAGTAGAAGCTATTGATAAAATTAGAGATACAGCAAGTTCACATAACCGTCTATTTTTTATAGAAGTTATGGGGCGTGATGTTGGGCATATTGCCTTAAACACTGGTATTGCTGGTGGTGCTGAAGAGATTTTAATTCCTGAAGAAGATTTAGGATTAGAACGTTTGGTAGAATCTTTAAAAAGAAGTAGAAAATCAGGTAAATCGTCTAGTATTGTAGTGGTTGCCGAAGGTGATAAAATAGGTAAAAATATTTTTGAACTTAAGGACTATGTTGATGAAAACATGGAAGGGTACGATGTTAGAGTATCTGTGTTAGGGCACATGCAACGTGGTGGTTCTCCATCTTGTTTCGATCGTGTTTTAGCGAGTAGAATGGGCGTTAAAGCCGTAGATTCTTTATTAGAAGGTAAATCTAACTATATGGTAGGTTTAATTAATAATAAAATGCAGCTTACTCCTTTAGATAATGCCATAAAAGGAAAAACAAAAATTAACTTAGAATTATTGCGTGTCTCAGATATCATGAGCACTTAACATTTATAAACAAGAATATGTCAAAATTAAAAATTGGAATTAACGGATTTGGTAGAATAGGTAGAATTGCTTTTAGAGTAGCAGCTTCTAGATCTAATGATATTGAAGTAGTAGGAATTAATGATTTATTAGATGTTGATCATTTAGCTTACTTATTAAAGTTCGATTCTGTTCACGGACAGTTTGATGGAACTATCGAAACTAAAGATGGTAACTTAGTAGTAAACGGAAATACAATTAGAGTTACTGCAGAACGTAACCCTGAAGATTTAAAATGGGATGCTATTGGAGCAGACGTTGTTTTAGATTGTACTGGTATCTTCACAACTTTAGAAGGTGCTCAAAAACATATTACTGCTGGAGCTAAAAAGGTTGCAATTTCTGCACCATCTGCTGATGCACCAATGTTCGTTATGGGTGTAAACCATAAAGAAATTACTGCTGCACATACTATCGTATCTAACGCATCTTGTACTACTAACTGTTTAGCGCCATTAGCTAAAGTAATTAACGATAAATTCGGAATTGCTGAAGGTTTAATGACAACTGTTCACGCTGCAACTGCTACACAATCTACTGTTGATGGGGTATCTAGAAAAGATTACCGTTTAGGTCGTGCTTCTTTAAACAACATTGTACCAGCTTCTACTGGAGCTGCAAAAGCTGTTGGAAAAGTAATTCCTGAATTAAACGGAAAATTAACTGGTATGGCTTTTAGAATCCCTACTGTTGATGTATCTGTAGTAGATTTAACTTGTCGTTTAGAGCGTCCAGCTCCATGGGCTGAAATTAAAGCGGCTTTAAAAGAAGCTTCTGAAGGTGAATTAGCTGGTATTTTAGGTTATACTGAAGAAGGTGTTGTATCTCAAGATTTCGTATCTGAACCAAAAACAAGTACATTCGATGCAAACGCAAGTATGGCATTAAATGACGGTTTTGTAAAATTAGTTTCTTGGTATGATAACGAGTTTGGTTATTCAACTAAATTAATTGATTTAGCTCAACATATCGGATCAATATAATAAATAATTTATATATTTCCACAGTGTTATTTATTTTGAATAATGCTGTGGATTTTTTTATTCTAAGAACTTATGATTTTAATTGTAGATAGTGGTTCTACTAAGTCCGATTGGCTTGCTGTAGATAAAGACGGAAATAGATTAATGGATAAAATCCGAACTAAAGGATTAAATCCAGCCATTTTAAGCGAGAAAAAGCTTAATAAATTAATTAAGAAAAGTAAAGAATTAAAATCTAATGCCGATAAAGTAACACACGTGTTCTTTTATGGTGCTGGTTGTGGTACAGATAATGCGAAAGACTTATTAAGTACCGTTTTAAAAGATATTTTTACTAATGCTCATGTTGAAGTTAACGAAGATACATTAGCTGCCGTTTACGCTACTATTAACGATCCAAAAGAAGCTGCTGTAGTTTGCATTATGGGTACAGGTTCTAACTGTAGTTATTATGATGGCGAAGTATTACACCAACGCGTTATATCACTTGGTTACACGCTAATGGATGATGCTTCTGGTAATTATTATGGTAAGCAGTTAATTAGAGATTATTACTTTGGTAACATGCCAGAAAATGTTAAAATAGCCTTTGGTGCTAAGTTTAACATGGAGGCAGATTTTATTAAATACAACCTATACAAACAACCAAGTCCTAATGCTTATTTAGCAGGGTTTGCTGAATTTATGTTCTTACATAAAGATTCAGAATATACCATTAACTTAATTAAAGATGGTATTCGTTTGTTTGCAAAAAACATGATTTTCCAATTTAAAGAAGAGCTAGAAACAGCACCTGTACATTTTGCAGGATCTATAGCCTTTTTTGCTCAAAAAGAAATTAGAGAAGTTGGAGAAGAAATGGGCTTTACAGTTGGAAATTTTGAACGTAGACCAATTGATGGTTTAGTGCCATTTCATACCAATAATTTAAAGTAAAAGATAAATGCAAAAGCATTTAGCAATTTATATATCTAATAGTTTTGATAAGGATAGCCTTATCAAAACTATTTTTTTTGGAGAACTAATTTCTGGTTTTTCAAGTTTAAAGGGTGCACTTTTTTCTGAAGTAATTTTAAATAAATTTATAGATGAAGAAATACGTCACGGCAAAATGAACGTAGCTACTCAAACAAAAAATAGTTTACTTCATTCTTCAGAAGGTGAACGAAAAAAAGCACTTCTCGATCATATAATAGCTCAAAAACCCGATTATTTAGTAATTGATAATGTTTTTGGTAATTTAGACGTTGCTACACAAGCACATATTGAAAAGGAGTTGGCTGTTTTAAGCGAAACAACTTCAATTGTTCAAATTGCAAACAGAAAATTAGATGTGCTTCCTTTTATAAAAGGTATATATCAGGTAGAAGATAATAAGTTAGTTGAGTTTTCAAATACAGAAAATAAAACAGAACCTTTTTATTTTATTGAAGCTTTGCCTACGGTAGAGTATCATGATAAACCCGAAATTTTAAATCCTTTAGTCAAGTTTAATCAAGTATCAATTAATTATGGCGAACGTTCTATTCTAAATTCCATTTCATGGGAAATAAAATCTGGACAATTTTGGCAATTAATGGGACCAAACGGATCTGGTAAAAGTACCATACTAAGTATGATTTTTGGAGATAATCCTAAAGCGTACGGACAAGACATAACGTTATTTGGCGTAAAAAAGGGTAGTGGTGAGAGTATTTGGGATATTAAACAGAAAATTGGTTATTTTTCTTCGGAAATGCTTCGCGGTTTCACCCGCCGAGATGCTATTGGTAACATGATTGCTTCTGGTTTTTTTGATACCGTTGGTTTGTATAAAACACCAACCAATGCGCAAATAAAAATCGCGCAACATTGGTTACGCGTTTTAAATATGTTCGATATTAGAAAACAATGTTTTTTATCGCTTTCGCGCGGTCATCAGCGTTTGGTTTTAATAGCAAGAGCGATGGTTAAAAACCCGCAGTTGCTTATTTTAGACGAACCTACTAATGGTTTAGATGATAGTGATGCCGCTTTATTTTGCGAATTAATTAATAAAATAGCAACAGAAACTGATACAGCTATTCTATATGTATCTCATAGAAAAGAAGCTAATTTAGATCCTGATTTTATTTATGAATTACTTCCAACAGAACACGGTTCTACAGGGCGTGTAGTCGATTAATCTACCGCAGGTCTAATATCTACTGCTACTTTCATTTTATTGGCACCAGAACTATAAATAACACCTTTTAGAGGTGGCACATCATAATAATCACGACCATAAGCCACAATAATGTGTTGGTTTTTTGGTATTTGATTATTTGTAGGGTCGAAATCTACCCATCCAAATTTTGGAATATATACAGAAAACCATGCGTGAGATGCATCGGTTCCTATTAGTTTTTCTTTTCCAGGAGGCGGTAATGTTTCAATATAACCACTAACATAACGAGCCGGCAAGCCAATAGACCTTAAGCATGCAATCCCTATTTGTGCAAAATCTTGACAAACTCCTTTTTTCTTTTCCATAACTTCTTGGATAGGAGTAGCCACATTGGTAGCGTTTGAGTTAAACTCAAAATCGGTAAAAATGCGTAACATTAATTCTGAAGTTGCTTCGAATATAGGGCGATCTGGCTTAAAAGATTTTAAGGCGTAGTCTCTTATGTTTTTAGATATTTTAGCAATTAAAATAGATTCTAATAAAAACTGTTTTACTTCTAAAATTTCAGGTGAAATAGATTTTAATTCTTGTTTGGCTTCATCTAAAGTAATAGTGATCCCGCTTTCCGATTTATATATATCGGGCGCTAAAGTATAATCACGAAGTACTTTACTTTTTGCAATAACTTTTAATTCTTTATGGTATTGCTGTATGGAAAAACGGGTAATGGTGTTTCCAAAAAAGTCGGTACGTTCAGATATTTCTGTTGGTTTTGGACTAATTTCCAGATCGTAACTTAAAATGGTTTGTCCCAAAAAATCACGAGGTTTTAAGGTCGCGATATTATGACAAAATGTAACGCCATTGCCGTATTTGTAACTCGTGGTATGTGATAATTGAAAAACCATTATTGTAGTGGGAAGTTTTGATTAACCAATTGATTTTGTTGATATGAATGATTGAAATACGTATCAGAAATAGATAAAGAGGTTTGATGCAATAATTCGCTAAGCTCAGAAAGCATCTCTTCTAAATTCTCTCTTACAGCTTCTGTTTCATCTAACTCTAAAAGCGTATCGATATTCGATTTTTGAATAATTTGATTGGCCTCATTAATTAAATCGTAACATTTTGAGTTACCCGTAATACCAGTTGGTAATGGTAATTTTCCAATATCCTTTAAAATTCGACTTAATTGATAGGTGAGCGAACGGCTGTATTTATCGTTAAGTATAACTAATTTCACCACGTTTTCAACGCTAAGGTAAGATCGGTAACTGTAACGGTAAATATTTAAACTTTCATGACTAGATAGTAAAGCCTCTAGCATTTCATATTCTAAATCTTCATCATAGCTCGCCACAATTAAAGATCTGCATTTAGCAATAGTTAAACTCGCTTGTTCGGTTTGCAAACCAATAAAATAAAGTAGTAAACCTTGGTCTACTAAAATACTTTCTTCAATTAAACCCATAAACGCAATAAGGCGAGTAATAGTACTATCTAACAGTTTAAGCAATTGAGCTGCGGTATATTGCTTCTCTCTATCGTGCTTATTCCATAGTTTTTTGATTCCATCGAACACGCGCCACATATCTTTAGACCATAAGTTTCTAAGCGTGTAATATGAGTTGTTAAAACTGCCTAAAGTTTGTGCTAACGAACCTACTTTATAGCTATCTAGAACTAGAGCGTTTAATTCTTTTAACGGATTTTTAAGAAGTTCTTCTTTTCCTTTACCAACAAAACCAGGTAAAGTATGTGTGATGCCGGTTATGGCTTCAAAAATGATTTTTAAATTTTCAGAAGGTTCTTCTCCATTTTTATATTGCGAACTTTGCATGTTATTTAAACACATACGCAATAGGCGAGAAGTGACTAGCGCACGACCCAAGTAACGACCAGACCAAAACAGGTTTTCTGCTGTATGGCTTGGTAAATCGTTAATATCCGATACTGGATTTCGAAATTTATTATCCCAAGCATAATTATGAAAGTAGTTTTGCTGAGTGTCACTTACAACCCAAAAATCTTTACTAATTCCACCTCTTTGGTTAGATACTATTAAGTTTTCACGTTCTGCGGCAACACGTACTAAACCGCCAGGCATAATGCTGTAGCTGTCCTTTTTAGCGATAGCAAAGGTTCTACACATTATTTTACGTGGCTCTAATTTGCCATCTATAAATTCTGGCGCCGTAGAGAATTGTATTTTAGCTTGTGCTACAAATCGGTAAGGATTTGCTAATATTTCTTCTTTTAGTTTATTTAATTTGGCTTCATTTAAAAATTCACAGAAGTATATACTTTCTCTATTAGAACGATCAATTCGTTTTACAACATATTTTTTTATGTTCTTTAAAACATGATTTCGTTCCTTTTCTTGTCCACACCACCAAGAGGCTATTTGCGGAAGTAGTAATTCTTCATTTAAAAAATACTTACAAATAGCATTCATAAACGGGATAAGTCCAGAGTTTTCTAAAACACCGCTACCTATAGGGTTTACAATGCTTACGTTTTTTTGCCTAATAACATCTAGAATACCTGCGATGCCTAAGTAAGAATCTTCACGAAGTTCTAAAGGATCCATATAAACATCATCTACACGCCTTAAAATAACATGAACTTGCTTTAATTCCTTTAAAGATTTCATCCAAACTTTACCATTTCTAACCACTAAATCGTTTCCTTTTACTAAAGGATAACCAAGAAATGAAGACATGTAAGCATGCTCGAAATAAGTTTCGTTATGCGGACCAGATGTTAATATAACAATGTTTGGATTGTCGATATCTTTTGGAGCCGCATCAATTAGCATTTGGTTATAATCTTGAAAAAAATCGCTTGGCTGCTTAACGTTAATACCGTTAAATAAATTTGATGCCGCCTTGTTCATAGCGAATCTGTTTTCTAAAGCATAACCTAAACCAGAAGGTGCTTGCGTACGATCGTTAACCACCCACATACGGCCATCTGGGCCTCTTGCTAAATCGGCTGCGTGAATTAGTAAATCTTTAGAGGTGTTGTATTTTATTTGATCGCATTGGCGTAAAAAACCGCGATGCGCAAACAGTACTTCGTGCGGTACAATACCGTTTTTAATAAGTTCACGCTTACCATAAATATCTTTTAAAATTAAATTGAGTAACTCAGTACGTTGCTTTAAACCTTTTTCAATGGTTTGCCATTCTTTATCATGAATTAAAAAGGGTACAATGCTTAAATCCCAAGCGCGATGTAAGCCCTTGGGATCGTTATAAACATTGTAAGTTACACCGTTTTCGTCCATTAACCAATCAATTTCCTTTTGTCTAGAAATTAATTCGTCGGGACCTGCATCGGTTAAATTAGATAGTAAATCATCCCATTGTGGGTTAATTTTCATATTAGATTTCAATACTTCATCATAATTTTTATGATTGGTAAAATAATTCTGAAATAGTGTATTTGAATCTATGGTCATTTAATTTATTAATTACTTTTTTCTTAAATCTGTTGTGTTCGGAAACTCAAAATTAACTGGTAATTCTTTATAATTGAATTTTTTAGAACTGCCTTTCTTTTTAACGGTAATGCTTGATGAATTATCGTCTGTTATAGTTTCTTTTATTGGATCGATTTCTCCTTGTGTATGCCCAGATTCCCAAAAACGGTTAATTCGTCTAGATTCTGCTTCGTAACTATTCACCGGATGCACGTCGTAAGAACGTCCGCCAGGATGTGATACAAAATAGGTGCAACCACCAATAGAACGTTTGTTCCATGTATCAACAATATCGAATACAAGAGGAGAATCTACACCAATAGTTGGGTGTAACGCAGAATATGGATCCCATGCTTTATAACGTATACCTGCCACAAATTCTCCTTTTACAGAGGTTGCTTTAAGGTTTACTTTAACACCGTTGCAAGTTACAACATATCTTTCTTCCGTAAAGTTTGTAACCTTAATTTGAATTCGTTCCAAAGAGGAGTCAACATAACGTGCCGTTCCGCCGCCAGTCATTTCTTCACCTAAAACATTCCAAGGCTCAATAGCTGCACGAAGTTCTATATGAATGTTGTTTATAGTTACCATACCATGTAAAGGAAATCTAAATTCGAAAAAAGGATTAAACCATTCTTCTTTAAAGCGGTATCCTGCTTTATTTAGAGAGTTTACAATATCTTTTATATCTTCTCTTACAAAATGTTCTATTAAAAATTTATCGTGTAATTCTGTTCCCCAACGTACTAAATCATGCTCGTAAGGTTTTTTCCAGAACCAAGCAACCAAAGTACGTACCAATAAATTTTGCATTAAACTCATTTGCGGATGTGGTGGCATATCGAAAGCACGAAGCTCTAAAATACCTAAACGCCCCGATGATGAATCTGGCGAGTATAGTTTATCGATACAAAATTCTGCACGGTGTGTATTACCGGTTAAATCGGTTAATAAATGTCTAAACAATCTATCGGTTAACCAAAAAGGAACCTCGCCATCTTTAGGTATTTGGCTAAAGGCAATTTCAAGTTCGTATAGGTTTTCCATACGCGCTTCATCTATTCTTGGTGCTTGGCTGGTTGCACCAATAAAAGATCCTGAAAATAAATAAGAAAGCCCTGGATGATGTTGCCAAAATGTTAATAAACTTCGCAATAAACTAGGTTTACGTAACAAAGGACTATCCGCAGGAGATATACCTCCCAAAGTTACGTGGTTTCCACCACCTGTTCCTGTGTGCTTTCCATCGAGCATAAACTTTTCGGTACCCAGACGCGATTGTTTTGCTTCTTCGTAAAGCGTAAATGTATTTTTAGTTAACTCATCCCAGTTTTTTGCTGGATGCACATTAATTTCAATAACACCAGGATCAGGAGTAATTTTTAAGGACTCCAATCTGTTATCTTTTGGTGCAGGATAACCTTCTAAAATTACCGGAATATTTAATGCTTTTGCTGTCGCTTCGATAGACGAAAGTAAATCTAAGTAATACTCAGCACAATCTAATGGTGGTAAAAATAAGTATAGTTTTTGGTCTCTAACCTCGGCGCAAAGTGCAGTTCTAATAAAATAATTAGTTTTTGGACTTTCAAGATCACCATTAATGTAATCGGCATATCTGTTGGTGGCTACTTTTTTATAGCTAGGGAATCTACCACGTTTGGTAAATTGATCGGGTTCGAATTTTGGAAATTCTTCATATTCCGATTTATGAACTAACGAAGATAAAGGCAAACGTAAACCAACTGGTGAATTACCAGGCGTTAAAAACAAATGATTACGTCGAAACTGCCAGTCACAAGTAAGCCATTGACCAAAACTATTGTTTAATGGCATTAAATAACCAACAACTTTATTTGTGCCCTGCTCTAATATTTCGCCTAATTTCTTTTGAATTAACGAACCGTCTTTATCTTCTCTTGGATCAATATCTGTGGGTAAATTACCTTCTTCCCAAAGGAAATAAAAGGCATCTTCAAAGGCAGGCATTATCGTTTTATCGGTAACACCTAAATATTGAGTTAAGGTCTCTAAAAATAATTTATCGGCATTTTCTGGTACAACTTTATTATCAGCAAAGGTTGAAAGTAATTTTTCGTTATGCCAAATTACTCTACCATCTTTACGCCAACAAAGCTCCGTTCCCCAACGTGGTAAAGGTTCTCCAGGATACCATTTACCTTGTGCACGGTGTAAAAATCCGCCTTTGGCAAATTTATTAAATAAGCGCTTTGTTAAGTCGTCGGCTAGTTGTCTTTTATGTGGTCCATCGGCATCGGTGTTCCATTCCGGCGATTCCATATCGTCTATAGAAACAAAGGTTGGTTCGCCACCCATGGTTAAACGTACATCACCTTTTTCTAGTTCTTTTTCAACTTTAAAACCAAGTTTATAGATATCGTTCCATTGTTTATCTGTGTATGGTTTTGTAACACGAGGCGATTCGAAAATACGTTTTACGGAGTTTTCAAATTCAAACTCAGTTTCACAAATATCTGTCATTCCAGAAACAGGTGCAGCACTTTCAAATGAAGGGGTACAAGCTAAAGGAATGTGGCCTTCTCCGGCTAATAATCCCGATGTAGCATCGAAACCAATCCAACCAGCACCAGGTAAATAAACCTCTGCCCAAGCATGTAAATCTGTAAAATCTTCCTCAGGACCAGAAGGACCGTCAAGCGATTTTTCATCAGATTTTAATTGTACTAAATATCCTGAAACAAAACGTGCTCCAAAGCCTAAATGTCTTAATACTTGTACAAATAGCCAAGCATAATCACGACACGATCCATTTTTTTGAATTAGTGTTTCTTCACAGGTTTGTACACCAGGGTCTAGTCTAATATTATAGCTTAAGAACTCGTATATTTTCTGATTGATATCAATTAAAAAATAGATTGTTTTTCTTGGCGTATAATCTAAAGTTTTAATAAATTCATGAATAAGCGGACCATTATCTGTAATTTCTAAATAGGGTAAAAGTTCCTTTTTAATGGTATCGCTATAAGTAAACGGATATTCTTCCGCAGCTTCTTCAACAAAAAAGTCAAAAGGATTTATGGTTTTTAAATCGGCAATAATTTCAACTTCAACAGAAAGCTCAGTTGTTTTATCAGGAAAAATTAATCGTGCTAAATAATTACCAAAGGCATCTTGTTGCCAGTTGAAAAATTGATTTTCCGGTTTAATTTTTATAGAATAAGCCTCAATTGGCGTTCTGCTGTGTGGGGCAGGACGTAATCTAAAAATATGTGGAGATAGATTTATAGGTCTATCATACTTGTACTTCGTTTTGTGTGAGATTACAATTTTTAACGCCATAAATTTCTTGGTTTATTTTGAATGAATTTATTAGTAAAAAAGATTCTTATAAAAATACATTAATTTTCATTGTAAAATAGGGGTTTCGAATAAAACTAAGCGCTTTATTATAACTATTAAAACATTGAAAATTATGCTGATAAAAAATGATGATTTGATGAGTTTTGTGATTGTTTATCTTTTTTTTGATAAATATTCATGGTAATTATTTTGGAACCATGTCATGTTAATGATTGTAAAATCTATTTTCTTGCTCGTTAACTCTAATAAAAGTAGTACGTTTAGTGAGTTCCTTTAATCGAGAAGCACCAACATAGGTACAAGTACTGCGTAAACCACCCAAAATATCTTGTAAAGTAATATCTACAGGGCCTTTATAAGGCACTTCGACTGTTTTGCCTTCACTAGCGCGATATTCTGCAACACCACCAACATGTTTGTCCATAGCCGTGGAAGAACTCATACCATAAAATTTACGGAATTGTTTGCCGTTTTTTTCAATTATATCACCACCACTTTCATCATGTCCGGCAAGCATACCGCCTAACATAACAAAATCGGCTCCTGCTCCAAAAGCCTTGGCAATATCACCAGGAGTTGTGCAACCACCATCACTAATAATGTGTCCGCCTAATCCGTGAGCAGCATCGGCACATTCTATTATAGCTGAAAGTTGTGGGTAACCAACACCGGTTTTTACACGAGTTGTACAAACAGACCCTGGACCAATACCAACTTTTACTATATCGGCACCAGATAGAATTAGTTCTTCTACCATTTCGCCAGTAACAACGTTGCCAGCAATAATAACTTTATCTGGATATTGTTTTCGAGTGCTTTTTACAAAATCTGCAAAATATTCCGAATAGCCATTTGCGACATCGATACAGATAAATTTCAGTTCTGGATTTATTTTAAATATGGCCGCAAGTTTTTCAGAATCGTTTTTACCGATACCTGTGCTAACAGCAATATGATTTAAGTGTTTTTCTGAAATAGAAGATAAAAATGCTTTCCATTCCGGAATGGTGTAATGTTTATGTATGGCAGAAAAAAGTCCTTTATTAGCAAGTGCTTTGGCCATTTCAAAAGTGCCCACCGTATCCATATTAGCAGCCATAATCGGGATGCCGTTCCAAACTGTAGTACTGTGTAAAAATTTAAATTCACGCTCTAAACTTACTTCCGATCGGCTTTTTAAAGTTGATCGTTTCGGGCGGAACATAACATCTTTAAAGCCTAATTTTATTTCGTTTTCTATGCGCATTACTATCGATTGTATTTTATTGAAAATTATTAAAAGAAAATTTAAATTTAAACAAAAAGAATATAACTATGAGTCACTAATTAATTATATTAGTGTTTTAATCAATATATTTTTTGATTTGTTAACCTGCCAATTATAAATGAATTTTATCCCGGAGTCTGTAAAGTATATTACCGTAAAAAAGAAATTATCTTTTTCAATTTTCACTTCTATTGCGGCTATTTTAATAATTGGTTACCTTTTTGTTGATGATAAAATTTATGCTGAATTAGCAGCCTTATTTCTTTTCGTAGTTGCTGTTATTCAGGTTTTTGCTTTACAATTCTTTTTAAAGAGTTTATTGAAGAATGAAGTAATAAAAGAAAATTTAACATCTAGAATAAAGGAATTAAAAAGAGATCTAGAGAAATCTGAAAATTTAGCTGAGCACAAATCAATTTACTTAGCCAACATGAGTTATGAGGTGCGTACACCACTTAACACGGTTTTAGGTATGTTAAATATGCTTAAACAAACCAATTTGGATGGTGACCAGGTCGCTCAGGTAGAAATTGCAGAGTTCTCATCGATGCATTTATTGCAATTGGTGAAAATGGTTACGGATAATGCGGAAGTGGATAGTGCTGATGTGAAGCTGAATTTTATTGCTATAGACTTAAAACAAGATTTAGGTAACCTATTTAAAGTATTTGAATACCAAGCTTGGGAAAAAGGATTAGAATTCGATTTTAAATTTTTATTTGAAGAAAAAGATAAATCTCTAGTATACGGCGATTCTTCTAGAATACAACAGGTATTAATTAATTTGATAAATAACGCTATTAAATTTACTAATGCAGGGAAGATTTCGATTATAATAGATCAAACCGTAGGTATAGATCATGAACAAATTGTAACTTTTTATGTAAAAGATACAGGAGTAGGGATGCGATCTGATGAAGTTAAGCGCTTTTTTGATGATGACACTAGTATTCCGGCTTCTATTATTAAAGATTATCGCGGAGCAGGTTTAGGGCTTTCCATTTCGAGAAAGTTGGTTAAGCTCATGGGCGGAACCTTAAAGCTTGAAAGTAAAGAGAACGAAGGGTCTACCTTTTATTTTAGCCTTCAATTAAAAAAGACGCTTAATATTAAAATGGTTGAAGAAGCAACACCTGCGCTTCATGCTAAATTTAATGTGTTGGTTGCGGAAGATAATAGAATGAATCAAAAAGTAATTAAGTTTTTACTTGAGAAGCAAGGTGCCGATTGTACGTTTGCGAAAAACGGTTTAGAAGCTGTAGAACTTTATAAAATATTAGATTTCGATATGATTTTTATGGATATCTATATGCCAGATATGGATGGGTATGAAGCCACCCGTGAGATTATAAAAACTAAAAAGTATCAACAGCATAAAACACCAATTATAGCGGTGTCAGCAAGTGCTTTTGAAGAAGATATTGAAAGCGCAAAAGAAGCAGGTGCTAATGAATTTTTAGCAAAACCTCTTGAATTACCAAAACTAAAAGAGTTGTTGGATAAGTATGCGCTTTAAAATCTAATGGTGTTATCTATTTTATTGCGATAACACTAATTTCTACATTTACATTTTTAGGTAATCTAGCCACTTGTACGGTTTCGCGTGCAGGTGCAGTAGCATCGTCAAAATAACTTCCGTAAACTTCATTGATGTTTACAAAATCGTCCATATTACTAATAAAAATAGTCGATTTAATAACGTTTTCAAAAGTCATATCAGCAGCTTTTAACACGGCTTTCAGGTTATTCATTACTTGTGTAGTTTCAGCTTTAATATTTTCTAAAACAAGCTCGCTAGTTTCTGGGTTAATAGCTATTTGTCCAGACGTATATAATGTGTTTCCTGTTAAAACAGCTTGATTATATGGACCTATGGGTGCTGGAGCTTCGGTAGTTGTGATTATTTTTTTCATCTGTAAAATTATTTATAAGGTTGAAAATCGATTAAGTTCGACTATAAAAATAATGAATATATATTTCTGTGTAAACAAAAATATAGCACCTTCAATTTATAATTGAGTATCGGCCGATTTACGTTTTTCGTATTTAAGATCTTGTAAGAGGCTAGATTTTATACCAATGAAGAAATTCCATGAGGTATACGTTCCAAAAGGAACCCAGCTCAAGTTCATTCTCCAGCTTTCTAAATCACGTTCAAAACGAAGTTGAGTAGAGGTGAAGCCATTGTTTTTAACATCGTAACCAGATGATGCTCCAATAGACCATTTATCTGATAATTGAATGTCTCCAGAGAACATTAAAGAGTGTGATGATATTTCGTTTTGCCTTGTGGAATTAGAGTAATTTACAGCATAAGCTAAGCGTAAACTCCATGGGATTTTATAGCGATAAAGAGCGCTCTTAGTGTCTTTATCTTCATCGTCTTTTTTAGGGATGGGTTTAGAGAAATCTTGAGATACACCAAACATGTCATCGTCACGACCACCACCTTGTAAGTTTTCATCGCGATTTCTATCGTCGTCTTTAGAATCTTTTTTGCCTTTTTTATCACTAGATAATGACCAACTAGCTGTCATGTTCGCGCTAGTTAATCTAAATAAGCTTCCGCCGTTATCAACATTAAAAGTATCAATTCTATTATTGTTATTATCCAGAGCGTAAGGATCTAAAGTTGCTCCAAAATTTAAACTTAATTGATTATCGAAAAGTTGTGTACCACCACTCATTCTTATTGGGCTCCATTGTAAAGAGTCTCCAGCAAAATTATAAGATGTAGAAAAGTTTAAGTTATTAAGTAAAACCACCTTTTTAGGCTCGGTTGCCGTACTATCTTTATCGCGTACTTTAGCTTCTATATTATTGGATAATGAAATACCCATAGAGCTAGAAAATGTTTGACCTGGTGTACCGAATATGCTTTCTTCAAATCGGGTGAAGGACACGTCCTCTTTTGT
Organism: Algibacter sp. TI.3.09; assembly: GCF_038154905.1. Lineage (NCBI taxonomy): Bacteria > Pseudomonadati > Bacteroidota > Flavobacteriia > Flavobacteriales > Flavobacteriaceae > Algibacter > Algibacter sp. TI.3.09. The sequence continues at coordinate 644,295 of NZ_JBAKAN010000001.1, forward strand.
TTCTCCATCGGCACTTACAACCTCGTAAGTATCATAATATTTATCGAAAGCAGGGTTAATATTGTAACTAATAGCAGGACGCATAACGTGCCTTATTTTCTGTATTTTAGGGTCTTTACCTTCTTTTTCAAAATCGAACATACCATAAATGGTAGTTCCTAAACTTGTACTAAAATTATAAGTTCTAAACGAATCGAAGCCGTTTACTGTTTCCGTAACTGTTTCTCTAGTTGTGGTGTCGAAACTTTTATCAATAGTTTTAAAGGTCCAAACTTCATTGAAGTTTGCACTAGTACTCATACTAAAATATTTGAATAACTTAAAGTTTGTTGTTAACGGAATACTATGTTGAAATCCTGCTTTGGCATCGTCGAACATTTCCTTTTTAAAGAATAAAGAATCTGTAGTTTCAATTCTGTTTTCCCCACGTAAATTATACTGGAAGTTTATGTTTTGAATAATCCCTTTTTTAGAACCTGTTTTAGGAGCAAAAGGATACATTCTTCCAATACTACCTTGCAGTGTAGGCAACGTCATATTAATAGTTTCTGTTTGCGTATTTTGCGAGTGCGTCGCTGTTAAGCTAACATTAACTTGTGGTTCTCCTTGAAAAGTTTTAGAGTAAGAAACCGAAGATGATAATGTATTATTAAATCGGTTTGCAATATTCACCTGGTTTAAAGAGCCGCTATAATAATTGCTACTACCAAGGTTTACCGAGGCAGAAAAACGTGAATTAGGATTAGCTTTGGAATCTTGACTATGAGACCATCTTAAGTTGTATAAGGTGTTTTTAGCATAATCGGAAAAACCAAGTTCACTTGTAATTAAGCTCTCATATCTAAAGGCTAAATTACCTCTATATTTATAGCGTTTGGCATAAGTGTTTTCAACTCTTAGCCCATAACTTCCGTTGGTATAATAATCTCCCAAAACAGTTAAATCTACATTGTCGTTAATTGCAAAATAGTATCCACCGTTTTGTAAAAAGAAACCTCTATCGTTTTGCTCACCAAAACTTGGTAAAATTATACCAGATGTATGTGTTTCTGTTTGAGGGAAAAATGCAAAAGGTAAACCTATGGGTGTAGGTACATCATAGATAAATAGATTAGCTAAGCCAGTTACAATCTTTTTACCAGGAACAATTTTCGCTTTTCTAAGCTTAATATAATAATCTGGATCTTCAAGATTTTCAGCAGTTGTATATTTTGCGTTCTTTAAAAAGTAGACCGAATCGTTTTCCTTTTTTGTAATGCTTGCAATTACAGTCCCTTCACCTTGCTCGGTTTTAGAATTATATATAAGTGCTTTTTTAGATTTTGAATTAAAAACAATAGAGTCAGGTTCTACCACGCTACTTCCTTGGGTAAACACAGGCTTTTGAGTGTATTCACCTGTAGTATCAATAATACCTCGAGCACGTACAGTATTTGTTGTATAGTCTACAGTAATACTTCCTGCAGAAATATTCATGTCTCCATAATCAATTTTAGCTTGGTTGTATAAATACAGTTTATGCTTTATTTGATTGAAGGTGGTGTAATCTACGGCACTATAAACGACTTTGTTTTCTAAAAGGCCTTTTTTAGGTTTAATAGAATCGGTTTGAGTGGAATCCTGAACTTTTTCATCAATTATTGGTGCTAGTACACTATCGGTTTTTATAGTCACCCGATTTTCAACAGAAGGTTTAATAGAATCCGTCTTTTTTTTGATGTCCTGCCCAAAGCTTAGCATGTTAATAAACATGGTAAAACTTAGTGCAAAAAGTATATTAAAGTTGTTTGTCTGCAACGCTTTTAAATGTATTTTTGTAAAAGTATGGCTCGGTTTTTGAAAAGCCAAAATTACATATATTTTTCTGTGAATGTTTTATATTCTTAGAAAAATTTTAAATTAAACTAAACCGAGTATTTTAATCGTTACTATTTTAAAAATGGCATGCTTTTTATTTTGAAAATAGCCGTAATTTTTAATACACCGGTTTAAAACACAATCTGATTTATCTCATGAAAACGAACACCTTATTACTTTTCGTATCTTTTATATTAGTATTAACATTTTCTTCATATGCAAATAATGGAAATAGCGACGGCGATAAGTTCGTAGTTGTACTAGATGCAGGGCATGGCGGTAAAGATCCCGGCAATATGGGAAATGGTTATAAAGAAAAAGATATTGCATTAAAAGTAGTTTTAGCCATTGGGAGTGCTTTAGAGAAAAACCCAAATATTGAAGTTATTTATACCCGTAAAGCAGATAAGTTTATAGATTTATTTGTGCGTGGTAAAATTGCGAATAAGGCGAAAGCCGATTTATTTGTATCTGTGCATTGTGATTCTCACACTTCGCAAGCTTACGGAGCAGGTACGTTTGTTTTAGGTTTACATAGAAATAATACTAATTTTGAAGTTGCCAAAAAGGAAAACTCAGTAATTCTATTAGAAGATAATTATCACCAAAATTACGCCGGATACGATCCTAATTCGCCAGAATCGGCAATTAGTATCATGATGGGTATGGAAGATTATCTAGATCAAAGTATTCAATTGGCAAGTTTAATTCAGAGTAATTTTGTTGGTAAATTAAAACGAAAAGATAGAAGTGTTAAGCAAGCCGGTTTTATTGTGCTACACCAAACCGTAATGCCAAGTGTATTGGTAGAGTTGGGGTTTTTAACAAATAATAAAGAAGGTGCGTATTTAAATTCGAAAAAAGGACAACAAGATATGTCTAAGGCTATTACAGATGCTATTTTGCAATACAAAGCGTCCATAGAGCAAAATGTTGCACATACTGTTTTTGAAGATGAAGTTGTAGAAACAGTCTCAACAAGTGATATATATAAGGACGTTACTTTTAAGGTACAAATAGCGGCAAGCTCAAAATCCATAGCAACAAAACCCTATAATTTTAAAGGTTTATCTACTATTTCTAAAGAAAAAACAGGTAACTTATACAAGTATTATTACGGTTCTACATCAAACTACACACAAACAAAGCAATTAGTGAGCGATGCAAAAAGTAAAGGCTATAAGTCTAGTTTTGTTGTTGCTTTTAAGAATGGTAAAAAAGTAAGTCTTACTGAAGCATTAAAAAGGTAATTCAGAAAATAAGAGCATTCTTTTTAAAATTATCTTAAATTTGTCTTTGTTATTTAAAGAAAATACAATTTGAAAATATCTAGAGAAGTAAAAACAGGCATATTAGTATTATTAGGAATTATCCTTTTCATATTTGGGTTTAATTACCTAAAAGGGCAAAACCTATTAGATAGTTCTAAAACCTACTACGCAGTTTACGATAATGTTGAAGGTTTAGCACCAGCAACACCTGTAACTATCAATGGTCTTAACGTTGGAAAAGTTATTAGTTTGAAATTTAAAGGCGATGGTTCTGGTAAATTATTAGTAGAATTATTGGTGGATAATGATTTTGAATTTTCAAAAAACAGTACTGCACAATTGTATGATACAGGTTTAATAGGCGGAAAAGCCGTGGCTATTATACCAGCTTTTGATAATGCAGGAACAGCTGAAAATGGAGCTATGTTAACAGGGAAAATAAAAGCAGGTTTAACAGATGCCTTAGCAAGTCAATTAACACCGTTACAAGCTAAAATTGAAATTATGCTTACAAGTGCCGATGCTTTAATTTCTAATTTAAATGATGTTTTAGATGAAAAAGGAAAGGCAAACTTAAAGTCTAGTTTGGCTAGTTTGAGTGAAACCATGAATTCTTTTCAAGGCACTTCAAAAGCTTTAAATAATATCATGCAAACCAATCAATCTAAAATCACTACAGTTTTAACTAATGCTGAAAGTGCAAGTAACGATTTGGCTAAAATGACAGGAGAACTTTCTAAAACAGATTTAGCAGCGACCATGAAGAATTTAGAAACTACACTAGCGAGTTTTGAAAACATTATGGCAAACCTAGAAAAGGGAGAAGGTACCATGGGTAAACTATTAAAAGACGACGATTTATACAATAATTTAGAAGGTGCAACTGAAGAATTAGAGTCTCTATTGTTAGATTTTAAATTACACCCAAACCGCTACACTAGAATTCTTTCTAAGAAAGAAATTCCATACCAAGAACCAGAAACTAACTAAGATTTAAATGACATATTTACCAAACATAGTATTCGCTATAATTTTATTTTGTGGCATTGGATATTTTGCAAAAAATGTAAAAAAATTATTCCGTAACATTAACCTCGGTCAAGATGTTGATGTTAGCGATAACAAACCCGAACGCTGGAAAAACATGGCACGCATTGCTCTTGGGCAAAGCAAAATGGTGCGTCGTCCTGTTTCAGGATTTCTACACGTTGTGGTTTACGTCGGTTTCGTAATTATAAATATTGAAGTTCTAGAAATTATAATCGATGGACTTTTTGGTACACACCGTATAGGTTTAAGTGTTTTACCAACATCTGTCTACGGTTTTTTAATAGGGACTTTTGAAGTTTTAGCATGTCTAGTTTTTGTATCTGTAGTTGTATTTTGGATACGTAGAAATATTATTAAAATTCAACGTTTTTGGAACAGTGAAATGACGAGCTGGCCAAAAAACGATGGAAATATCATTCTGTATTTCGAAATGGTTTTAATGAGCCTTTTCTTAATAATGAATGCTACAGATTTGCATTTTCAAGATTTAAACTCCGGAAATGTTATCAGTCAATATATAGCGCCAATGTTTTCTGGCTTAACAGAAACTACGTTGCATTTTATAGAGCGTAGTGCTTGGTGGATACATATTATCGGTATTTTAATTTTCTTAAATTACCTGTATTTCTCAAAGCATTTACACATATTATTAGCGTTCCCAAATACGTTTTACGGTAAATTAACACCTAAGGGCCAATTCAATAATTTAGAATCGGTAACTAATGAGGTAAAATTAATGATGGATCCTAATGCCGATCCATTTGCTGCACCAGCAGAAGGCGATGCCGATGAAGTTCCTGCTAAATTTGGAGCTAGTGATGTGCAAGATTTAAGTTGGGTAAGTTTATTAAATGCTTATACATGTACCGAGTGCGGACGCTGTACTAGCGAATGCCCTGCAAACTTAACAGGTAAAAAATTATCACCTCGAAAAATAATGATGGACACGCGTGACCGTCTAGAAGAAGTTGGTAAAAACATCGATGCCAACAATGGTGAATTTAAAGATGATGGTAAACAGTTACTTGGTGATTATATTACAAACGAAGAAATTTGGGCGTGTACTAGTTGTAACGCTTGTGTAGAGGCTTGCCCTGTGAGTATAGATCCATTATCAATAATTATTGAAATGCGTCGTTATTTAGTTATGGAGCAAAGTGCGGCACCAACAGAGCTTAATAACATGATGACCAATATTGAAAATAACGGAGCTCCATGGCCATACAACCAAATGGACCGTTTGAATTGGAAAGATGAAAAATAATGAATGAGATACGCTTTAATCATATTAATTTTAACTTTATTTTGTTTTAATCAGGTTCAATCTCAGGTTGGATACCAAAAAGATTCATTACAAATAAAGGTTTACGCTGCGATTGACTATGTCGATAGTCATCCATCAGAAATTAAGGTTAAAAAAGTGTTTTGTGATTATTGCTCAGAGTTTCAAATAGAAAAACTATCAGAAGAGGCTTACCGAAGAACGTTTTTAATTCGTAATGATAAAAATGTTCGACTTACAAACGGCACATTTAAACATGCTTTATACATTAGAGTTTCAAAAAAAGATTTAGCGGGTTTAAAAAGAGAAAATTTTGATATAGAAGAAGAAGACATAAACACAAATAATTAAAATAAACCATTTTAATTTATAAAAGAATAAAAATGAGCGAACAACTAAACGTACCAACCATGGAAGAACTCATGGCTCAAGGCAAACAACCCGATATTTTATTTTGGGTAGGTTCTGCTGGAAGTTATGATGATAGAGCCAAGAAAATAACACGTGCTTTTGTTAAAATATTAAATAAAGCCAACGTTAATTTTGCTGTTTTAGGCACCGAAGAAACTTGTACAGGCGATGTTGCAAAACGTGCAGGTAACGAGTTTTTGTTTCAAATGCAAGCCATGATGAATATCGAGGTTTTAAATGCTTACGAGGTTAAACGTATTGTAACTTGCGATCCGCATTCTTTTAATTGCTTAAAAAATGAATACCCAAGTTTAGGTGGTAAATATGATGTTTTACACCATACACAATTTATAAAAGAGTTAATCGAATCTAAGAAATTAGAGATAAAAGACGGGGTGTTTAATGGAAAACGCATCACTTTTCATGATCCTTGTTATTTAGGTCGTGCAAACTCAGAGTATGATGCACCACGTGATGTATTGGCAACATTAAACGCAAATCTTCTCGAAATGAAACGAAGTAAATCGACTGCATTATGTTGTGGAGCAGGAGGTGCGCAAATGTTTAAAGATGCAGAAAAAGGAGATAAGGAAATAAACGAACTTCGTACAGAAGATGCGCTTAAAACTAACCCGGAAATCATAGCAACGGCTTGTCCATATTGTATGACAATGATGAGCGATGGCGTAAAAGTGAAAGAAAAAGAAAGTGAAATAACCGTTTTAGATATAGCAGAATTAATTGCACAGTCTCAAGGTTTATAAATAATTCAATTTAATAAATGAAGGATGTTTAGGCTTAATTAACCCGAACGTTATTCATCTTATAAAGAAAAAATAATGCTAGTAGATTTTAATATATTACCACCAGAATCACGCGTTTGGATATACCAAGCCAATCGTTCGTTTAACGAACAAGAGCTAGAAGAAATTAAGGCCAAACTTAATGTTTTTATAGAAAACTGGACGGCACACGGTAGCGATTTACAATCGGGTTACACTATAGAGTATAAACGCTTTATCGTTATTGGTGTAAACCAATCTATGAGTCAGGCTACAGGTTGTTCTATAGATGCTTCGGTGCATTTTATTCAGCAATTAGAAAAGGATTACAACGTCGATTTAATGGATAAAATGAATGTGTCTTATAAACAAGGTGAATACGTTGCTTATAAAACATTAACAGATTTCCGTAAAATGGCAAAAGACAAAGCGGTTTCTAAAAATACTATTGTTTTCAATAACTTAGTTGCCAATGTTGGTGAGTTTAAAGAAAACTGGGAAGTTCCGGCAAGTGAAAGCTGGCATAGTAGATTTGTAAAGTAAAATTTAAACACCCACAAATAATTAAAATTTGTGGGTGTTTTTTTATGTCATTTTGTTATTCAAACAGTGTGATATTTTACAAGAATAGGGCAAAGTGTATTATTCTATAAAAAACTTTCATAATTCAAATAGAATAATGATTTTTACATCTTTCAAAAAGTAAAAACTAAATTATGGCTAAAGAGATTGTTTTATTAAATATTTCAGGACAGGATAAACCAGGTTTAACATCTAGTTTAACTGGCGTTTTGGCCGAATATGGCGCAAAAGTTTTAGATATTGGTCAGGCCAATATTCATGATACATTATCGCTCGGTATTTTGTTCGAAATAAAATCTAAAAAGAAATCGGCAGCCGTTTTAAAAGATTTACTTTTCAAGGCTTATGAGCTTGGTATTTCGGCTAAGTTTACTCCAATTTCTTTAGATAAATATGAAGATTGGGTTACACTTCAAGGAAAAGATCGTTACATCGTAACACTTTTAGGTGAAAAATTAGCAGCTAAACAAATATCTGAAGTAACGAAAGTAATTTCGGAAAAGAATTTAAATATTGATTCTATTAAACGTTTAACAGGACGTTTATCTTTAAAAAAGCAATCTGAATATCCACGTGCTTCTATTCAACTTTCCATTCGTGGTCAAATTGATAATAAAGCTGAAATTACTGCGAAGTTTATGCAAATTTCTAATGATCTCGATGTTGATATCGCTTTTCAGGAAGATAATATTTACCGTAGAAACCGTCGTTTAGTTTGTTTCGATATGGATTCTACGCTGATACAGGCTGAAGTTATTGATAAGTTGGCAGAACTTGCTGGTGTTGGTGATGAAGTAAAAGCTATTACAGAATCGGCTATGCAAGGGGAAATTGATTTCAACGAAAGTTTTAAACAACGTATGAAGCTTTTAAAAGGCTTAAGCGAAGAAGTTTTGCAAGATGTTGCTGTAAATTTACCAATTACTAAAGGTGCTCGTCGCTTAATTGATACATTAAAAAGTTACGGTTTTAAAACAGCAATTCTTTCAGGAGGATTCACATATTTTGGTGAGTATTTGAAAAAAGAATTAGGTATGGACTATGTTTATGCTAACCAATTAGAAATTGTAGATGGTAAGTTAACTGGTGGCTATTTAGGAGATATTGTTGACGGTAATAAAAAAGCAGAATACTTAAAAGAAATAGCCGCAAAAGAAGGTATTGATATTAGCCAAACTATTGCGGTAGGCGATGGTGCCAACGATTTACCTATGCTTAATTTAGCGGGGTTAGGGATTGCATTTCATGCGAAGCCTAAAGTAAAAGATAATGCACAAAGTTCTATATCTAGCATTGGTTTAGATGGTGTTTTATACTTGTTAGGCTATCACGACAGACATATTGATTTAATTGAGTAAAGATTATTTACTTGGTATTATAGAATAAAAAAAGCTCTAAAAATTTTAGAGCTTTTTTTATGGATTATATTTTGTTAGTCGCGATAAATTGCCATTATCGGGATGTCGAAATTGTTTAGCAAATCTTCAGTTAAACTAAAAGAGAATAGACGTTGGTAAAAATTCCGTTTATGGTTTATTAAGCAAACCATATCTATTTTGTTGTTAATGCAGTATTCTGTTAACGATTTCTTCAGGTTAATGGAATCTATAGAAATAAACTCTACGTTACTAAGGTGAGCTAAATCTAACGATTGCTTGAAGGTTTCCATTAAAGGAGAAATTGATTCTACATGTGCTAAATCGAAATGAATAACATGTAGTTTTGAATTGAATTCTTGAGATTTTTCGATAACATCTCCTAACGGAATAATTTCATCTTCTTTATAATCTACAAGAAAAACAATATTATCCAAATAACCATCGAAAACAGCTTTTTCTGGCACGGCAATAACGGGTTTGCTAATTTCTTCTAATATTTTAATGGTATTAGTTTCCATAAAAATGTTAAACAGGCTATTTTGGCTACTTTGTGTGCCCATAATAATCAAGTCAATCTTGTCTTCTTTTTTTATAATGTATTTTTTTAAAGACTCTACAAAAGTACCTTCATCTACAACATATTTTACGTTTAAATTTCCTGCTTTACTGTTTTTAATAAGTTTTTCAAATGGAGGGAATTTATCCTTTTTACTTCTAAAGTTCTGTATATCTACTTTATTGTAAACAGCCTGAGCATCTTCATTTAAAGGATCTCCCGCGGTATAAGTGTGATACACAATTAGCTTTGAATTAGACTTTTGTGCATATTCCATAGCATATGTAAAAGCATTTAAGGATAATTCTGTAAAATCTGTTGGAAATAATATGCTTTTCATCTTTTTAACGATTAGGGTTATGTTTTAATTTTAAATGAAAGTAAGGTTATAGCGTTGCTAAATATTTTACAGCATAAACTAGAACAATACTCACTACAAGGCCTATAAAAACTTTAAACAAATCCATACCTAAATTACTAAACATAGCTCTTCTAGGTTCATTTTTTCTAAGCATGTAGTTTAAGGCAATTTCTCTACCGGCCAGAATACCTATAAATACCCAGGTGGTACTCATTGGCACATTATTTAACTCCTTAAAGTAGAATAAAATAATACCGTATGTAAAATCTATAAGGGTAGCAGACCTTAAATCTACCGTGTTGGTTTTAGATTTAATGATACCTTGTATGGCGCCTCCTTTTTTCGCGATAATAAAAGCGAGCATCACTAATATAATAATTAACGAGAATATTAACTGCCATAATTCGAGTTGTCTTGGTAAGTAAACATAAATATTGGCAAAATCCTGAATAAGCCATTGCGACCATAAAAAACCGGTAGAACCCCATTGTAAAGCGGTCCATATTTGGTTTTCTTTTGCTGTAATTGAGTTTTCTATAAATTTTTTCTCTAGTACTTTAGATATGGCCAAATACAAAATAATGGCGGCAACAAAAGAAACCGCATAACCAGAAACGGATTTTAAAACCATATCTGTTAAATTCTTTTGGTTAAAAAACGTAAGAATTAAAAATGATGTGCTTACAGGAATTCCGGTACGCGTAAGTATCATTAAAATAATAGGAGGTAATATATAATACCATGAAAACGGGTTTGGCATAGGGTATTTTTCTAAACGTCCATAAGAGACATCGCCGTCATGAGTAATGTAACCATAGATAAGGGTAAATGTTAGAATACCACCTGCATAAAGCCACAACACCCACCATTTTTTTCGTTCATTAGAGCTTAGAAAAGTCCCTAACGTTTGGATGGTATCATTACCTATTACAGAATAGGCGGCTAATGTAAAGCCAAGATAAATAACTACTGTAGAAAAATCCATTGATAATGTTGGTCTGGTTGTTTTTTTATTTTGGTGGTAAATAACGTATTTAAAACAATATGATATGTTATATAATGTTTATTAATTAGTTAAATATTATTACTGCTAAATCTATTAAATTCAGAGGTGTAGAAGAGTTTTGTTTTTACGAAAAAGTGTATTTATTAATTAAACTTTTTTGATTTGGTAAATCATTACTGGGGTAGAAGTGATTGGTGTAAATGTGCTATATCTTCTAAAGATTTAATAAATGTTTTAAATGATTGATTTAAAAAAGGTTAACATTTTATTTTAATGTTTTATTAAGATTTAATCTAAATAAGCTTTGATTTCTTTAAAAAGAAAATATATTTGCAATTCTATTTATATCAAGTCTAAATAAAAATAAATTATGAAATTCAAATTATTTAACCCACTTTATCTTTTTACGTTAACACTTTTTGTAGCATCTTGTTCTAGTGATGATGATGGAGGAGACACAAGTGAAAACATCGAAAAGTCTGCTGTTATTGAAAACTACGCCAATCTTGTTTATCAATCTTATTTAGATAGTTATACAGGAGCCGTGTCGTTACAAACTGCGGTAGATGTTTTTATAGAAACACCAACTGATGCTAATTTTACAGCAGCAAAAACGGCTTGGTTGAGTGCTAGAGATATTTATGGGCAAACCGAAGCTTATAGAGAATGCAACGGTCCTGTAGATACAGAAAATGAAGCTTGGAGTGTTGGTAATGAAGGACAACTTAATGCTTGGCCAATAGACGAAAGTTATATTGATTATGTCGCATCTGGAACAGAAGCTTACGCAGGTAGTTTTACAAGTATTATTTCTGATACTACTGTAACTATAGATGAAGCGACTTTAGCTTCTTTAAATGAAGAAACCACCGATAAATCTATCAGTACAGGGTGGCATGCCATAGAGTTTTTACTTTGGGGGCAAGACAATACTTTACCAAGTGAAGATTTACCTGGACAACGTGAGTATACCGATTATACTACCGCAGATGATGCAGATCGTAGAGCTGATTATTTACAAGCTGCTACCGATTTACTAGTAAACGATTTAAATGCATTAACTACAACTTGGGCTCCAAATGGTGCTTATAGAACTGTTTTTGAAGCTTTAGATGAAGATGTTGCGTTAAAGCAATTTATTAACGGTGCTTTCTTTATTGCTGGTGACGAGTTAAGCTCGGAACGTATAATCGCTCCTGTAGATTCTACAGATGGTATTGATGGATTAGGGCAAGAAGATGAGCATTCATGCTTTAGTGATAATACGCACAAAGATATTTGGGCAAATGCGCAAGGTGTTTATAACGTAGTTTTTGGAGCTTATGGTAATGTCTCTGGAGATTCTTTTTACGATTTAGTAAAAGAAAAAGATGCAGCTCAAGCTGAAAAGTTAAAAGATGCGGCAGACGAGGCTATGGAAAAAGTAAATGCAATAGCTAATAATAGCGAACCTTTTGATTATCTAATAGCATTAGAAAACTCTACAGATGCTAACTTTGGTGTAGTGATGCAAAGTGTTGTTGCTTTACAAGATTGGGCAGATGAGATTAGTGCATCGGCAACTGTAATAGGAATTAATTTATAGAATAACACCCCATTTTTAAAGTGAAATCCCGAATTATACATTCGGGATTTTGCTATTTAAAATCATGATTAAAATGAAACTGAAAATCGTACTTATTTCCATAATTATAACTTGCTTATACAGTTGTTCCGATGATGATTATACGGCTACATCTAAAATTGAATATGAAGAAGGTGAAGAGTTTCTTACTGGTGATTTAGGAGTTAATTCAACAAGTAACAATGCTTTTGGTTTCGAAATCAGTGGATTATCATTTGTTGAGCAAGCCGAATTTGCTACAGGTAACTCCTTGTTTAATCAAACTTGGGTATCCTCGCCAGCATCTACAACAGGTCGAGATGGTTTAGGCCCAACATTTAATGCAAGAGCTTGCGCAACCTGTCACTTTAAAGATGGTCGTGGTAAAGCTTTTGTTAATGGTGAAGATTCTAGTGGCTTTTTAATGCGTATAAGTATGCCGGGACAAGATAGTAATGGAGATGCTTTGCCTGTTTTGGGCTATGGAACTCAACTTCAAGATCGAGCAAATAATGGTATTCCGTTTGAAGCGAAAGTTAATGTAACCTACGAAATTATTGATGGAGAATATGCCGACGGAACGTCTTATCAATTACAAAAACCAATTTATAGTTTTTCTCAAGAAGCCTTTGGTTCTCTTTCTGGTGTGCTAATGTCTCCTAGAGTAGCACAGCAAACTATTGGTTTAGGTTTAATTAGTGCTTTGCCAGATGAAGAAATTACAAAGTTTGAAGATGAAGCCGATAGTGATAACGATGGTATTTCTGGTCGTGCAAATTATGTTTATAATTATGATATAAACGAGAGAGATTTAGGTAAATACGGCTGGAAAGCCAATGCGCCTACATTAAAACAGCAAGTTGCTGCGGCCTTACATGGAGATATGGGCTTAACCACATCATTATTTTCAGATTCTAATTGTCCGTCACCACAGCAAGATTGTGCCGATGCTATTAATGGTGGTACTCCAGAAGTTACCGATGTACAATTAGATAAAATGTTATTTTATCAGGCGCATTTAGCAGTACCTAATAGACGAAATTATAAGGATGAAAACGTACTGAAAGGTAAAGCACTTTTCTCTTCATTAAATTGTATTGGTTGCCACGCTATTAATCAAAAAACGGGTACAGAAGCGGCAAGTGATTATCTTAAAAATATAACTATAAAACCATATTCTGACTTTTTATTACATGATATGGGAGATGATTTGGCAGATAATAGACCCGATTATTTAGCAACTGGAAATGAATGGCGAACACAACCGCTTTGGGGTATTGGTCTTATTTCCACAGTAAATGGCCATACTAATTTAATGCATGATGGTAGAGCCGCAAATATTGAAGAAGCTATACTATGGCATGGTGGAGAAGCAGAAGATATAAGAGAAGATTTTAAAAATCTTTCGGTTGATGACCGTGAAAACCTTATCAGTTTTGTGAATTCACTTTAAAAAAACGACTTATTTATTAGTTTCATATTAAAACTAAAACACTATTAAAAACATGAGAAATTTATCAATATTATTTCTGTCTTTTTTACTTTTCACTTGTAACTCGTCGGACGATAATACAAAAGCATCGTTTAAAGTCGATTTACTTTTAACCGATGTTGTTAACCAGAATATTCTACCTGCTGTAGATTATTTTGTTTCAGAAAGTGTTAATTTAAATACAGCTGTAGAAACCTATTTAGCAGCTTCTACAGAATTTAATTTAGAAGCTTTACGTGTGCAGTGGCAAGTTTCCGCGAAAGCGTATGGGAATATTTATGCTTTTAATATTGGAGATGTTCGTGGTCAGTTTATGCATCAGGCTTTATTCAATTGGCCAACATTACCAACGGCTATAGAAAACATTTTGATTAATAACGAAGTTGTAGATGAAGCGCTTGTATTAAGATTGAGTCCACAAATAAAAACACTTTCAGGCTTAGAATATTTGCTTTTTGGCGACGATTTAGCAACGGTTAATGCTGCTTTTGTTTCATCTGAAAAAAGAAGAAATTATTTAAAATATGCGGCTTCTGAATTAAAGGCGCAATCGGAAAGACTTCAGGGTATTTGGGGTACTGCAAACTCTGGTGCTTATGCTTCAACCTTTATAGCTAATCAAGAAACAGGAATAAAAGGATCGTTCAATTTACTATACAACGGTTTATTTAATTTGATTGATAATGCCAAAATCACTAAAATAGGTAAGCCTGCAGGTTTAGAGAATTCTGAGAATGTAAATCCAGAAATTTCACAAGCTTACTTTAGTCATACTTCATTAGCTATTCTCGAAAATAATATTAAAAGTTTAGAGGCGATTTATTTTAATCCAAATGGTTTAGGTATTTCAGATTATGTATTCGCTACAATAGACAATGATGATTTAAACAATGCTGTAGAAGCCAAAATAGCAGAAGTTTATGCAGTTATTGACGGCATACCGACTAATTTTTATACGGCTATTACAAGTAATCCAGAAGAGGTTAAAAATTTACACGAAAAACTTGGTGAGTTAGGTGTTTTATTTAATGTAGATGTACGTAGTATTTTATCTATTATTATCACAACTACAGATAATGATGGTGATTAATTCAATATTTTATTTAGGCTTTAAAATAGATTAAACAGCTTTGCTTCAACTTAAATTTAAAATCTGTTACAAACTTCTGTATAAATCTATCTTAAAGTCTTTTCATCTTCTTTTTAAAAGTATTATTTTGGCATGATTATTAGTATTGTATTAAACGACTAGTAATTTCTTAATTAATTCTTTTTATGCGTCATATAAAATTTATCGTAGTTTGTCTGTTTTCAGTACTTTCTATTTATGGTCAAAATTCTAAAAACCCCTTAGAAACAACCAACCCTCAAGCTCAACACAAATGGGTAGATAGTGTGTATTCTTCACTATCCTTATCCGAAAAAATAGGGCAATTGTACATGGTTCAGGTCATGTCTAGCCAAAGTGCTGCAACAAAAGTTAAGGTCGAAAATTTAGTAAGAAACAACCATATTGGTGGTATAATATATTCTAATGGCGGACCATACCGTCAGGCTAAACTTAATAATCAACTGCAAGCGATATCAAAAATCCCACTTTTAGTTGGTATGGATGCCGAATGGGGTTTAAGTATGCGTTTAGATTCTACTTATGCTTTTCCTTGGAACATGACGCTTGGAGCCATTAAAGATGATAAATTAGTTGAAGAAGCTGGTCGATATATTGGCGAACATTGCAAACGTTTAGGTGTGCACTTTAATTTTGCACCTGTTGTAGATATTAATACTAACCCTAAAAACCCAATTATTGGTAACCGTTCTTTTGGTGAAGACCGAGATAATGTTACTCGTAAGGCTTCTGCTTTCATGAAAGGAATGCAAGGCGCTGGAGTTTTGGCTAATGCAAAACATTTTCCTGGTCATGGCGATACCGATCAAGATTCACATTTAACATTACCAACTATTAGTTTTAATGAAAAACGCATAGATTCTATAGAGTTATATCCATATAGAAAATTAATTACCGAAGGACTTTCTAGTGTTATGGTGGCGCATTTAAATGTACCTGGTTTAGATAATTCTGGTGTGCCTTCATCTTTATCAAAACATATTGTTACCAATGTTTTAAAGGAGAAATTAGGCTTTAAAGGTCTTATTTTTACTGATGCCTTAACTATGAAAGGGGCTGCCGATTTTGATGAAACGGGCGATATTGATTTAGCTGCTTTTAAAGCTGGTAACGATGTGATGCTAATGTCTGAAAATGTAAGTATTGGTATTTCTAAAATTAAAGAAGCTTATAATAGAGGTGAAATTACAGAAGCACGATTAGAACTTTCGGTTAAAAAGATTTTAATGGCTAAGTACAAAGTTGGTTTACAGAATTATAAACCAATTAGTTTAAAGAATCTTGGAAAAGATTTAAATAGACCAGAAGATGATATTTTATATGAAGAACTACTAGAAAATGCCATTACTGTTGTTAAAAACGAGAATAACTTAGTCCCTTTAAAAAAGTTGGAAATTAAATCGATAGCTTATGTTAATTTAGGTGACGATTCTGGTGATGTATTTTTTAATGAACTTAAAAAGTATGGTAAAGTACATGCCGTAAAAGGAAATGATTTAGAAGAATTAATGGGAAGGTTAGAACCTTATAACACTGTTATTGTTGGTTTACATCGCTCTAACGCCAACCCATGGAAAAACTATAAGTTTACAGAAAAAGAGATTGGTTGGTTACACGAAATTTCTAGATCGCACAACGTAATTTTAGATGTGTTTGTTAAGCCTTACGCACTTGCCGATTTAAGAACAATGGCAAATATTGAGAGTGTTATAGTAAGTTACCAAAACAGTGCTATTGCACAACAAAAATCTGCACAACTTATTTTTGGAGCTATTCCTGCAAAAGGAACACTTCCTGTTTCTATTGGTCAGTTTTATAATGCTGGCGAAGGTATAGATAGTGAGGCTATAAAACGTTTAGGTTATACCGTTCCGGAGCGTGTGGGAATGAATTCTGAAAAATTAAACAGAATAGATTCTATCGCTAATTATGCTGTAAATAATAAAATGACACCCGGAATTCAACTTTTGGTTGCTAGAAAAGGAAAAGTTATTTACAATAAAAATTTTGGAAAACATACCTATAGCGGAAAGGAAAAAGTGGGTTTTGATGATATTTACGATGTAGCATCTCTAACAAAAATATTAGCAACCTTGCCTTTGGTAATGGAGTTAGAAGAACAAAACGTTATTTCGCTAGATACTAAATTAGTAGAAGTTTTACCTGAATATAAAGGGTCTAATAAAGAGAATGTAACTTTCAAGAAGATGCTTTCGCATTATGCGCAATTACGTCCATGGGAACCCTTCTATTATCATACTTTAGATACGGTAACTAAGCGCCCAAGTGCAAAATATTATAGAAAAATTAGAAGTCCAGAATTTAATGTTGAAGTGGCTAAAAACTTGTTTTTAAGAACTGATTATCAAGATTCTATTCCGAAGATAATTAAAGATTCAGAATTGCTAGATCGTTTGAGATACCGTTATAGTGACTTTCCTTATTATATTCTAAAGAAATTTATTGAAGAGTATTACGACAGAACGTTAGAGCAATTAACGCAAGCTCATTTTTATGAGTCGTTAGGTGCGAATAACACCATGTATAATCCGTACCATAAAATAAGTAGTAAAAAAATTGTACCTACCGAAGAGGATAATTATTATCGTTTTCAAAAAGTACATGGTTATGTGCACGACATGGGAGCTGCTATGCAAGATGGTATTGGCGGTCATGCGGGTGTTTTTAGTAATGCCAACGATGTTGCGAAAATTATGCAAATGTATTTGCAGAAAGGGTATTACGGCGGAAAGCGTTATTTAAAAGAAGAAACCGTAGATAAGTTTAATACGCGTTATTTTGAAGCTCAAAATAACAGAAGAGGAATTGGTTTTGATAAACCTCAATTAGGAACAGTAGGACCAACATGTGGTTGTTTATCTATGAAGAGTTTTGGGCATTCTGGTTTTACAGGAACTTATGCTTGGGCAGACCCAGATAAAGAAATTGTATATGTGTTTTTAGCAAATAGAACCTACCCAAATGCAGGTAAAAACTTGTTGTTAAAAGAAAATATTAGAACAGAAATTCAGCGTTTAATTTACGAAGCGATTGAAGATTAAAATTTTAAATTGAAGAGCATGAAAATAGGTATAGTGTGTTATCCAACATTTGGAGGTAGTGGCGTTGTAGCAACAGAATTAGGTTTAGAGCTTTCTAAGCGTGGCCATGAAATCCATTTTATTACATATAACCAACCTGTACGATTGGAGTTATTGGGCAATAACGTTCATTACCATGAAGTAAATGTACCAGAATATCCATTGTTTCATTACCAGCCCTACGAGTTAGCTTTATCGAGTAAACTGGTCGATATGGTGAAGCTTCATAAAATAGAAATCCTTCATGTACATTATGCTATTCCGCACGCATACGCGGCTTATATGGCTAAAAAAATGCTTATTGAAGAAGATATTTATGTGCCAATTGTAACTACACTTCATGGTACCGATATTACACTTGTTGGTAGTCATCCGTTTTATAAACCAGCTGTAACGTTTAGTATCAATAAATCTGATGCTGTTACTGCGGTTTCAGCGAGTTTAAAAGAAGATACACTACGTTTGTTTGATATAAAAAACGACATTGATGTAGTGCCTAATTTTATAGATTTAGAAAAATATAAGCATCATGGCGTTACAGAATGTCAACGCGGGATGATGGCTAAAGACAACGAAAAAATAATAACACATATTAGTAATTTACGTCCCGTAAAACGAATAGAAGATGTTATTAGTGTGTTTTATAACATTCAAAAAGCAATGCCAGCCAAACTGATGTTTATTGGTGAAGGACCTGAAAAGGAAAAGATGGAAATACAATGCGCTGAACTTGGTATTACAGATAAAGTAATTTTCTTTGGAAGAAGTAATGAAATTGATAAGATACTTTGCTTTAGTGATTTATTTTTATTGCCTTCTCAAACGGAAAGTTTTGGTTTAGCGGCTCTAGAAGCTATGGCGTCTGGTGTTCCTGTAATTTCAAGTAACACGGGTGGTATTCCAGAAGTTAATGTGCACGGTGTTTCAGGGTATTTAAGTGAAGTAGGCGATATTGAAGATATGAGCAAAAATGCTATACATATTTTAAGTGATGAAAATCGATTAAAAACCTTCAAAGAAAACGCTCGAAAAGAAGCTTTGAAATTCGACTTACACGAAATTGTACCTCAGTACGAGAAAATTTATGAAAAAACACTAGCCAAGTGTTTGGTGCTTTAAAATTATAACTCAGTTTCAAATCCACTCATATCAAAAGAAAATGGAAACATTCACCTTAGCACGCGTTATTCATGTTATAGCTGTTATTTTATGGATTGGTGGGGTTTCTATGGTAACTACTGTTATTATTCCAGCCGTAAAAAAGCTAAAATCCAAAGAAGATCAAATTAAAACCTTCGAAGCATTAGAAGGTAAATTTGCTATACAAGCTAAAGTAACAACTTTGCTAACGGGACTTTCAGGGTTTTACATGTTATATGTGCTCGATGCTTGGGATCGATATTTTGATTATCGGTTTTGGTGGATTCATGCTATGACTTTAGTTTGGGTACTTTTTACTCTTATTTTATATGTTTTAGAGCCGATTATATTGCATAAATTATTTAAAAAATATGTAGAAGAAAATCCTTCAAAAACATTTTCAATACTTCATAAGGCGCATTGGTTTTTACTAATATTGAGTTTAATAACTACGGCAGGAGCAGTTGCTGGTAGTCATGGTTGGTTTTTTATAAAATAAAAATCCGCCATAAATAGACGGATTTTTAAGAGTTTAATTATTGTGTTTAAAAATTTTAGAGCTAATATTTAATACACATCACTAACTGTTTCCGTTAGCGTTTTCATAAAAGCGACTAGGGCGTTTTGTTCTTCAGTTGTTAAATTAAGTTCATCGAAAGGCAAAGTTTGGTGTTCTAAATCGAAACCTAAACCGCCACCACCTCCAAGGTTGTAAAATTCTACAACTTCCTCTAAAGATTCGTAAACACCATTATGCATATATGGCGCTGTTAGAGCAATGTTTCTAATACTTGGTGTTTTAAACATGCCTTTATGCAGTGGTTCTTTAAAGCTCCAATAAAAACCTAAATCGTCATCAAGTTGTTTGTTTTCTACCGTTTCCGGAACTCCAATAACTTCTTTTTCTGTTTCTGTATAAAAAGGAGGAACGGTTCCGTTGGTTAAAGGCATAAAGTGACAAGTAGCGCATAAGGCTTTTCCCATAAATAAATTATACCCCAGTTTTTCTTCATCTGAAAAATTATTTTCTTCGCCTCTTATGTTTTTATCAAATTTAGAATTGAAACCATTTAAGGTTGAAATATAAGATGAAATTGCTTTTATAACATCCGTATTATTTGAAGAAATTTTTCCGAAGGCATCTTTAAAAAGAGTGGTATAAGTTGAGTCTTTTAGAATGGCGTTCGAGAATTTATGCACATCGGAATTAAACTCTTTATCATTTGTAAATACAGATGAAATTTGATCTAACAAGGTGTTTGAGCGTCCGTCCAAAAAGAAACCTTGTTGAAAGGCCGTATTTATAAGTGTTGGTGTGTTTCTTAGCAAGGGTTTACCTTGATTATCTAAATTTAGTGCAACATTATCGGCATAGCCTTTTTGAGGTAAATGACAGGTAATACAAGCCATTTTTCCGTTTTCGGAAAGTTTAGGGTCTGAGAATAATTTTTTACCCAAAGTAATCTGTTTCTCAGTTGGGTTTTGGTTGATAGCGGCTGTAAAATAGTTTAAATTAAAACTATCGTCTTCAAAAAAAGTAGGGGCATCAAAATTAAAAGGTGTTGTGTCTATTGGTTCCCAAAGTGCACTAGATTTTCTAATATCGACCCAATTCCGAGTAATCGGATTCATGTAATCGCGTGTAAATGTAAAGCGATCGAAAGTATCAAAATCTTGATTTTTATTAATAAAAGCAATAGCTTTTTCAATATTAGCATTAAAATCGGAGTCTAATTTTTCATTCTTAAGTTTAATACTATTTTGAATGGTAGCCTTATAGACGGTTTGTAAACTTTCTAGTGAAACAATAGTTTCATCAATACCTAAATGACTTACTGGCGTATCAAAACCAGATATGGCTAAGCTTACTATACGCAATAGTTGCTGGTGCGTGGCTATAAAAAAGCGTTGTGGATTAAGGTCTCTTTTTTCAATGGCCTTTTTGAGGTTTGAAAGCATGCCTTTTTGCACGTATAGTTCTTGTTTAAAATCGGCTTCGGAAGTTTCATTATCAAAAACACTTTCTTCTATTTTTTGATAACCAACGGGTTTTATAATCTTACCGGTGTCTTCTTTATAAATAGGTAGGGCAGGGCCGTTTACTCTGTGGCCAACCTCAGGATTTAAATACGATGCGTAAGGTTCGGCTTTTTTGAAAGCAACACGAGATAAAGCGAAATAGGTTTTGGCTTTTTTACCGTGCATACCTTCGGTTTCTAAACTATCGATATAACTTAAAGCTAAATCTATGTTTTGGGAGTAATAGTTTTGTGCAGCCGACCAATTTATTACAGAAATGGTTTCCTTTTTATTCTGTTGGCATCCAGTTATTGAAATGCAAATAATTAAGAAGAATAGCGATTTTAAATATCGAAACATGTGTGAAAGTTATAAAAATGAAAGAATCTTCATTGCGAAAATGAAGATTCTTAATATTAAAAAAATATAGTGTTTACTATCTAGCTAAGCCTTTTAATAATACAATTTGTCCACCTTGGTTATGTGGTAAACTGCTAGAAACAAAAGCATCGCTTTCCCAGTAATGTGGTTGTAAGTTTAAAATAAATGTATCTGGCACACCTACTTTATCAGAGATATCTGTTAAAGCACCAAACTCACCAGAAAACCCTGTAGATCCTGTTGGGTCTAAGTTATTTTCAACTTTTAATTCTAAAACAACTTTATTATTATTACCATCTAAATCGGCTTGGTAAATTTGTGCAGCATGGTTTCTAGAGAAAGAATTTGGATCTTCTTGCACGTAGATAAAGTTTTCTGTAACACAAATGTTATCCGGACTTTGTAATTCTGCAAGGTTACCATCTTGATTGTTAGTATCAGTGTTTCCGCTAATAATTTGAGTTAATTTACCTTCTAATGGATTGGTTTCATCAAGTTCAATTTTGTAAACAGTTCCCCAATCGTTATAAGTTCCTCTTCCAGGACCTCTTCCTGTTACAGCAAAAAATACGTCTCTTGCATTGGCATCGCTACCTTTTTTATAATCAACATCTTCAACACGCATAAACTGAGAAGCAAATACATTAGTACAAGCTGTTTCCATTTCATTTTTTGTTAAAGCAGCGCCATCTACGATTTCTACAAATTCGATATCGTAAGTTTTTTGAAAATCTAAACTACCTTCGTTGTAAACTTGATCTGCAGCAACATCCATAGTTCCGCCAGCACCATCAGAAACTTGCTTAAATCTTAAAACATAAATTTTTCCGTTTGCTAAATCTGCATCACCGTTTTCAGATAAATACATTGTTACTTGGCCTTCAGATCCGCTAGAATCATCATCTCCACCAATAATTACCGTTTTACCAGCATAAGCACCTTTTGGTAATGGCACAGCATTTTCCCAAGAGAATTCACCTAAAGCATCTAAACCAAAATCTGCAGTTGGAGTAGGCGTTTCAATCCAAGGATCAATTCCTTTAACATCGTAAGCGTAACTTTCTGAAGCAGATAAAAAGATATCTTTATCACCACCATGTACAGCAGCTTCCCACATAGTGCCAGAACATTGTCTTGCATAATCTGCAACACCACTATTTAATAACCAATCGCCAGAAATAGGATTAAGGTCTTTATCAAAACGAATTCTAGAAACAGCATAATCATCTTCTGCATTTACAACATAGATGTACTCTTCACCATCTTTTAAAAATCCTGCACCATCTTGAGCACCAACTAAACGAAAACCGTTAGAAAGCACATCGGTAGAACTTAATAAAGAAAAAGCTTCTACTGTACTAAATTCACTGTGTAATTTCACTAAAGGAGCTAAAGACGATTTGTTAGTAAACATGGCTACTGGAGGTGTAAAATCTTCACCATCCTCACCGTCTTTTCCGTCTTCGCCATCTTTTCCGTCAACACCGTTAATACCATCTTTTCCATCTTCGATATCACAGCTAACTATTACTGTACTTGCAGATGTTACAATAAAAAGGAATAAAAATAATTTAATGTACTTGTTCATCATTTAATATATAAATATTGGTTAATTAATTCGGTTCAAAATTAGAATTTGAATCAAAGAACCGTGTTAACTAACTGCTGTGGTTAATTTAATTTTAGGTAACCTTAGTGTTAAAAAGATTACTTTAATATTAACAATCTCTAGAATTAAGTACCGAAATGTTAAGTGAATATAAAATGAATGTTTTTTAAATTTAATACGACAAAATTGGTGGTTCAATTTCCTGTTAATTCTTAACGAAATTTTTAGAATTGCAAAATTGAATAAGCTTATATTTACACTTTCTATCTATTTTAATATGCCAGCAGACTGTATTTCGTTTAAAAACACAGGATATTTTTCAAGTTTAATTTGTGATTATCTCGATGAAAATCAAGAGTTAAAACCATTTTATAACCGTTTTCCAAACCTTGATAATTTCAAAAATCAAATTGAAGAAAAGGGAGCGAGTTTTACTCCAGAATCTCGAAATGTATTGCATAGTGTACTAAGTGAACAGTATAAAAAGGTTGATGCTTCAACATTAACACTTCAAAATATAGATTTATTAAAATTAGAAAACACCTTTACCGTTACAACAGGGCACCAGCTAAACTTGTTTACGGGACCACTTTATTTTCTGTATAAAATAGTATCGGCTATTAATCTTTCAAAAGAATTAAAAGAAAAATATCCCGATCAAAATTTTGTTCCTATTTATTGGATGGCAACAGAAGATCATGATTTTGATGAAATAAACTATTTTAATTTCAGAGGAAAAAAAGTACAATGGAATAAGGAGGCTAGTGGAGCCGTTGGAGAATTATCTACCGATGGTTTAGCGGAAGTTTTTGAAGTGTTTTCTAATGAAATAGGGCATACCAAAAACGCAGAGCATTTAAAAAGCCTTTTCCAAGAAGCCTATTTACAACATGATAATTTAGCCGATGCTACCAGATATTTGGCAAACGCTGTGTTTCACGAATATGGTTTAGTCATTGTTGAAGCCAATAATGCCGCATTAAAAAAAGAGTTTATCCCTTTTATAGAAACCGAATTGTTGAACCAAACATCGTTTAAGGCGGTTACGGAAACTATAGAAGATTTAAATAATTATTCTGAAGGCTATAAAGCGCAAGTAAACCCTAGAGAAATAAACTTATTTTATTTAAATGAAAATTTAAGAGAACGTATTGTTTTTGAAGACCATATATATAAGGTTGTAAATACGGCAATAACTTGGACTAAAAAAGCGATTTTAGATGAAGTAAAAAATTATCCAGAACGATTTTCTCCAAACGTAATTATGCGACCTCTATACCAAGAAGTGATTTTACCAAACCTGTGTTACATAGGTGGAGGCGGAGAATTAGCGTATTGGTTTCAATTAAAAAAATATTTTAACACAGTAAATGTACCTTTTCCTGTATTGTTATTAAGAAATTCAGTTTTAATTCAAACAGAAAGTCAGAGTAAAAAGCTTGAAAATTTAAATATTTCTAAGGAAGATGTTTTCTTAAAGCGAAGTGCCTTTATTAATAAAAAAGTTAGAGAAATTTCTAATATTGATATTGATTTCTCTGAACAAAAGAAGCATTTGTCACAACAATTTGAAAGCATGTACAAGCTAGCCGAAGATACTGATAAATCGTTTTTAGGTGCCGTAAAGGCTCAAGAAGTAAAGCAATTACAAGGTTTAGAACATTTAGAAAATCGTTTGCTTAAAGCTCAAAAACGTAAATTGAAAGATGCAGTTTCTAGAATGACCGACTTACAAACCGAACTTTTCCCGGGTGGTAGTTTACAGGAACGAAACACTAATTTTTCGGAGTTTTATTTAGAATATGGCGAGCAATTATTACCAAACTTAATAGAAAACTTACAACCTTTAAAAGGCGATTTTTTACTGTTAACAATTTAGTTAAAAAAGTTGCGGTGCTAATTCGTCATTTTAAAATCAATCCTTATTTTTGCGCATGCAACATGACAAGGTACTTATTTTAGACTTCGGATCGCAATACACACAACTTATTGCCCGTCGAGTTAGGGAACTCAACATTTACTCCGAAATACATCCATTTAACAAAATTCCAACCAATTTAGAAACCTACAAGGCAGTTATTCTTTCGGGAAGTCCAAACTCTGTAAGAGGTGAAGATGCTTTGCATCCTGATTTGTCAGAAATTAGAGGAAAAAAACCAATGCTAGCCGTATGCTATGGCGCTCAATATTTAGCGCATTTTTCGGGAGGTGAAGTAGCACCATCGAATACCAGAGAATATGGTAGAGCTAACTTATCGTTTATAAAAACAGATGAGCCTTTTGTGAAAAACATTAGCGAAGGCAGTCAAGTTTGGATGAGCCACTCTGATACTATTAAAAAATTACCAACAAATGGTGTTTTAATAGCGAGTACAAACGACGTAGAAAATGCCGCTTATAAAATTGAAGGAGAAAGCACTTATGCTATTCAATTTCACCCAGAAGTTTACCACTCTACAGATGGAAAACAACTTTTAGAAAACTTTTTAGTAGCTATCGCAGGTTTAAAACAAGATTGGACTCCAGATTCTTTTGTTGAAGAAACTGTAGCAGCTATTCGCGAAAAAGTAGGGAACGATAAAGTAGTTTTAGGGCTTTCTGGTGGTGTAGATTCTACCGTAGCAGCTGTTTTGCTTAACAAAGCTATTGGTGAAAACTTATATTGCATTTTTGTAAATAACGGATTGTTACGTAAAAATGAATTCACTTCAGTTTTAAAACAATACGAAGGTATGGGCCTTAACGTAAAAGGCGTTGATGCTTCTGAGCGTTTTTTAGAAGCTTTAAAAGGTTTAGAAGATCCTGAGAAAAAACGTAAAGCGATAGGTAATTCTTTTATCGAAGTTTTTGATGATGAAGCTCACAAATTAACCGATGTAAAATGGTTAGCACAAGGTACTATTTATCCTGATGTTATCGAGAGTGTATCTGCTACAGGCGGACCATCAGCAACTATTAAAAGTCACCATAACGTAGGTGGATTACCAGATTTTATGAAACTTAAAATTGTGGAGCCACTTCGTGCTATTTTTAAAGATGAAGTACGC
Source organism: Algibacter sp. TI.3.09 (assembly GCF_038154905.1). Lineage (NCBI taxonomy): Bacteria > Pseudomonadati > Bacteroidota > Flavobacteriia > Flavobacteriales > Flavobacteriaceae > Algibacter > Algibacter sp. TI.3.09. The sequence continues at coordinate 670,353 of NZ_JBAKAN010000001.1, forward strand.
CGTGTTGGTGCAACTTTAGGTATCGATCCAGAATTATTAGGTCGTCACCCTTTTCCTGGACCTGGTTTAGGAATTCGTATTTTAGGTGATATTACAGCCGAAAAAGTACAAATGCTTCAGGAAGTTGATGCTATTTTTATAAATGGTTTAAAAGAATGGGGATTATATGATAAGGTTTGGCAAGCAGGAGCTATGTTGTTGCCAGTTAACAGCGTAGGTGTAATGGGCGATGAGCGTACTTACGAGAAGTGTGTTGCACTTAGAGCAGTGGAAAGTACCGATGGTATGACGGCTGATTGGGTAAACCTACCTTATGAGTTTTTACAAAAAACATCGAACGATATTATTAATAAAGTTAAAGGTGTAAACCGTGTGGTTTACGATATTAGTTCTAAGCCACCAGCAACCATTGAATGGGAATAGGGGTTTGTAACCAATTTTAATCCTATGGAATTTTGTTTTAGCAAGCAGAAAACTAATGCCTATAATTTTTAAGAATTAGTTGGCTGTTTTGTTAAAAACGAACGTATATCCAAATAATGATAATACCTAATTGATGTTTAGGTTTTTGGCATGTTATGTGCTATAGCTATTAAAAACAAGCATCAATTAGGTAATTTTAAAAAAACATAAATGAGTAAATTCTTTTCCATTATTTTAATTGCATTAGTGTGTAGTTTTGGCACATTACAAGCGCAAAATTTTAGTACACACCAAGTAAAATCAGGAGAAACAGTAGAAAGTATTGCCAAGCGTTATTTTGTCACAGCTAGCGATATTTATACTTTAAATCCAGATGCTAAAAAGGAATTAAAGGCAAATACTATATTAATTATTCCTATTTCTAAAGCCAATCAGCCAACAGTTACTACGGTAAAGGAATTAAAAGGTTTTAGAACACACAAAACAAAACGTAAAGAAACCTTATACAGTTTAGCTAAAAAGTACGATGTATCGGAAGATGATATTAAAAAGTACAACAAGTTTTTATACGCGAATACACTTCGTAAAGGTGATAAGCTTCAAATTCCTATTTTAAAAGAAACTAAAGTTGTTGATGAAGTAAAGAATACAAAACCATATTTGGTACAAGCCAAAGAAGGTAAGTGGCGTATTGCTTATAAATTCGGAATTACTTTAGAAGAGTTAGAAGCGCTTAATCCTAAAATGGGTGCTGTACTACAAGAAGGACAAGAAATAAATGTTCCTAATTTAGATAAAGAAGATATTAAAAAGGTTGATGAAACTTACGGATACTATAAAGTATTACCGAAAGAAGGATTTTATCGTCTAAAATTAAAATTAGGTTTAACTCAAGAAGAGCTAGAAGCTTTAAATCCTGAATTGAAAAAAACAGGATTAAAAGTTGGTATGATTTTAAAAACACCACAAGGCAATACTAATTTAGCAGGTGTTGTAAACACAAGTTACGATGGTACTTCTTCTGATTTAAAAATGAAAATAAAAGATTACAACACAAAGCATATTGCTATTATGTTGCCTTTTAGATTAAATCGTGTGGAGTTTGATACCACTGCAGATACCAGAAAGAGTATTAAAAGTGATCCGTATTTAAATGCGTCTTTAGATTTTCAATCTGGAGTTTTAATGGCTATCGATTCTTTAAAAGCTTTAGGGCTTTCTCTTAAAGTTGATGTTTATGATACTAAATATGAAGTAAGTGAAGTGTCTAGAATTTTAGCTAACAACGATTTTAGTGATGTAGATGCTGTTATTGGTCCATTAACTCCAAGCACATTTGCCAAGGTAGCATCAGAATTACAAGTTTACAATGTGCCTGTAGTATCTCCAATTGGATCAGATTTACAATTACGTTCTAATGTTTTTCAATCTAGACCTAAAACAGAATTACTTAAAGGTAGAATTGTACAATTCGTTAAAAAAGATAGCTTAAGCAATAATGTTATTATTGTAGCAGATTCTAAGCATGTGTCTATAGTAAACGATTTAAAACGTACCTTTAATCAAGCGTCTATTGTTTATTCAAGAAAAAACAAAAAAGGACAAGATGAAAATTATGTACTTGTTAATGATATTGTAGGTTCGTTAAAAGCAGGTAATAATTATGTGTTTTTAGAAACTACTAATGCTGGTTTTGTATCTAACGTAACAAGTTTATTAGCTTCGGTTAATAACACTATAGAGCCTGGACAACAAAATAATAATAAAAAGAAAATCACTTTAGTTACAACCGATATGAATGATGCTTTTGAAGGTGATCAGGTTTCTAACGAACATTTATCTAAATTGAATTTTCATTTTGCAGCAACTTCAAAATGGTTCGATGAAACTGAAAATAGTTTTGTTAAAAAATACGAAAGTATATATAACACAACTCCAAATAAAAGAGCCGTTCGTGGTTTCGATTTAACTATGGATGTTGTTTTACGTTTAGTATCTTCAAATAGTTTATACGAGTCGGTTAACGAATCGCCATTAACAGAATATATTGAAAGTAAATTTGCGTACAAAAAAGATATTTCTGGTGGTTATTATAACGACAGTATTTATTTAGTAAAACATCAAAATTTACGTATTATAGAAGTGAAATAATAAAAATAAGTCAAGATATAATCTAATCGTTTTTATATCATATTAATAAATTCAATTTTTTATTGTGATTAAAATATTAGCCTTTTTATTTTGTACTATAAGCTTCCAAACAGGAGAAGCTGTTATTTCTTGGTCAGATGATTATAAATTGTCTTGGTCAGATTTTAAAGGAAAACCAAAGCCCAATTCAGGTGCAGTTGCAGAAACGGCATCAGGAATTAGCTTTGGTTTTTCCGTTAAAGAATTAAACTCTAATGTTGTAAGTTATACAGCGGAAGTTCACGCTTATTTTAGTGTCGAAAAATCTTGGTTTCATAAAGATAAAGCCAGTGATTATATTTTAAATCATGAGCAATTGCATTTTGATATTACAGAATTGTTTGCAAGGAAATTTAGAAAAGAAATTGCTCAACAAAAAGTTTCAAACGACATTAAGGCTAAGTTAAAAGTAATTTACAAAAAACATGTTACCGATTTAGGAACGATGCAAAAACGCTATGATGCGGAAACAGATCATTCTAAAAAAATCGATGCTCAACAACGATGGCAACTTTTTATTAAGAAAGAACTTGATAAGCTGTCTAAATTTAAACTTATAGAATAATAACCCTGTGGTTCCAGATAAACATTTCCTGATTACATTAGCGCATACCAAAATGCCTTTTGGTAAATACAAAGATCGTTACTTAATAGACTTACCCGAATATTACGTGGTTTGGTACCATAATAAAGGGTTTCCTAAAGGAAAGTTAGGCGATATGCTGAAACAAGTTTATGAGCTGAAATTAAATGGTTTGGAAGATTTAATTAGGAATATACAACGTAAGTATCCTAAATAAATAGTTATAGTTTATGCGTGTCTTCATTTTAAAATCTGCATAAATTAATTAAGATTACTAGCCGCTTTTTAATTAAAACTAATAACTTTGATATTATTAGAATTTAGTTATTCTAATGGCGCAGCGCTTTTCTTAAAACCCGTTGTATTTAACGAAACTATATTTATACATAAAATGACTTTAGCTGATTTAAAATCGGAGTTATCTGGAGAATTATTATTCGATAATTTATCAAAATCTATTTACGCCACAGATGCTTCGGTTTATAGAATGTTACCCATGGCGGTTGCATATCCAAAGGATAAAGAGGATATAAAAAAGCTAATTAGTTTCGCTAAATTTAATAATACAACTTTAATTCCGCGTACAGCAGGAACATCTCTAGCAGGGCAATGTGTTGGTAAAGGTATTGTGGTAGATGTCTCAAAATATTTCACCAAAATTATAGCGTTTAATAAAGAGGAGCAAACCGTTACAGTACAACCAGGTGTTGTGCGCGATGCGCTTAATAATTTTTTAAAACCTCACGGCTTGTTTTTCGGCCCAAATACGTCCACTTCAAACCGATGTATGATAGGCGGGATGGTTGGTAACAATTCATCTGGAACAACATCTATTCAATACGGTGTTACTAGGGATAAAGTATTACAATTAGAAACTATTTTAAGTGATGGAAGTGAAGCTGTTTTTGGCGAATTAACTTCTGATAATTTTAAAAAGAAAATAACAGAAAATACTTTAGAGGGAAAGATTTATAAATCGATTTACGAAGAATTAAAGCAGGATACAGTAAAAAATCGAATTATTGAAAACTTCCCTAAACCAGAAATTCATAGACGAAACACAGGTTATGCCATTGATGAGTTAATAAAATCGGATGTTTTTTCGGAAACTGCTGAGAAATTCAATATGTGTAAACTACTTTCTGGTAGTGAAGGCACATTGGCTTTTTCAACGGAAATCACTTTAAAATTAGATAGACTTCCGCCTAGCGAAGCCATTATGGTTGCGGCACATTTTGATAGTATAGAAAACTGTTTAAGTGCTGTAGAATTAACTATGAAACATAATTTGTTCAATTGCGAAATGATGGATAAAACCATTTTAGATTGTACAAAACAAAATAAAACCCAAGAAGAAAACAGAGCATTTATAGAAGGCGATCCCAAAGCTATTTTAATGTGCGAGGTAAGAGGTAATTCTGTTGCCGAAGTGGAACGTTTAGGATTAGCTTTAATTGAAGCCATAAAAACATCAGGACTTAGTTATGCTTACCCAGTGCTGTTTGGAGATGATATTCAAAAAGCAAATAATTTACGTAGTGCAGGTTTAGGCTTGTTGGGAAACATGATTGGTGATAAAAAATCGGCAGCTTGTATAGAAGATACAGCAGTTGCTTTACCAGACTTGGCAAACTATATAGCAGAATTTACGGCCTTAATGAAAGGCTACAATCAAGACGCCATTTATTACGCACATGCTGGTGCAGGAGAATTGCATTTACGTCCTATTTTAAATTTGAAAAAGGCTGAAGATGTTGTTTTATTTCGTAAAATAACAACTGATGTTGCTCATTTAGTTAAAAAATATAATGGATCCATGAGTGGCGAACATGGCGATGGTATAGTACGTGCTGAATTTATTCCTTTAATGATTGGTGAAGAAAATTATCAATTAATAAAGCGTATAAAATCGGTTTTCGATCCTAACAATGTTTTCAATCAAGGTAAAATTGTAGATGCTTTTCCTATGGATCAAGCGCTGCGTTACGAAGTAGACCGTAAAGAACCAGAAATAAAAACAATGCTCGATTTTTCGAAATCTCAAGGTATTTTAAGAGAAACAGAAAAATGTAATGGTTCTGGAGATTGCAGAAAATTACCTGAATTTGGCGGAACCATGTGCCCAAGTTATCGCGCAACACGAAATGAAAAAGACACCACTAGAGCGCGTGCTAATGCTCTACGAGAGTTTTTAACGAATTCTGATAAAGAGAATAAATTTGATCATGAAGAGTTAAAATCTGTGTTCGATTTATGTTTAAGTTGTAAAGCTTGTGCGTCGGAATGCCCGAGTAGTGTTGATGTGGCGAGTTTAAAAGCAGAGTTTCAATATCAATATCAAAAAGAACATGGTGTTCCGTTAAGAACAAAACTTTTCGCTTATAATAATAAATTAAATAAATTTGGAAGTATAGCGCCAAGTGTAACGAATTTCATGTTTTCAAACACGTTTACATCTTCAACATTAAAAAAAATATTTGGTATTGCTCCCGAACGAACATTACCATTAATTTCAAAACTAAATTTAGAAAAAGAATATAAAATTTATTCTAAAACTAGAGCTTCTAAAAGTTATATTAAAACCGTTTATTTATATAATGATGAGTTTACAAATTATTTGGATACCGAAGTAGGAGTAGATGCTTTAGAGCTTTTAAATGCTTTAAATTACAAGGTTGAAATGGTTACGAATGAAGAATCTGGAAGAACCTTTTTATCTAAAGGATTATTAGAACAAGCCAAAAAAGCAGCCAATAAAAATATAAACATTTTTAAAAATATAATTTCAGAAAACACACCATTAATTGGTATCGAGCCTTCAGCTATTCTAACTTTTAAAGATGAATATTTAAAATTAGCAGACGATAAAATTTCAGCGGAATCTATAGCAAAAAACACATTTTTAATTGAAGCGTTTATTCAAAAAGAAATTGAATTAGGCAATATAAAAGCAGAGCAATTTACTTCGGAAGCTAAAACCATTAAATTCCATGGGCATTGTCATCAAAAATCTGATAGCAATCAGTTGTCTAGTTTTAACGTTCTTAATTTGCCTAAAAATTATAAAGTAACTATTATACCAAGTGGTTGTTGTGGTATGGCAGGTAGTTTTGGTTACGAGAAAGAACATTATGGTGTAAGTATGCAAATTGGGGAACAAACATTATTCCCTGCTATTAAAAAAGCAGCTTTAGACACTGTTATATCTGCAAACGGCACAAGTTGTCGTCATCAAATTAAAGATGGCACAAATCGTGTTGCAAAGCATCCTGTTAGCGTTTTAAGGGAAGCTTTACTGGATTAATTTATAGATTTCAAAATAATCCGAAGTGTAATAAGTTGTCTCTTCCTTAATAATAATTTCTTTTTATTTTGCAATGGTTTTGGCTTTAAATATGAGGTTAAAATTACGTCAAATTCATTATAAATCAATCACTTTCAAATTAGCCTAAAACAATTCCTAAATAACTATTTAAATTTTGTAAATTTGCCTGCGTTTATAAGCGCAACATGACAACTACAGCAAAATACATTTTCGTAACCGGTGGGGTTACATCATCCCTAGGAAAAGGGATTATCGCGGCATCGCTCGCAAAACTTCTACAAGCACAAGGCTATAGAGTAACTATTCAAAAACTAGATCCGTATATCAATGTCGATCCAGGGACTTTAAACCCTTACGAACATGGTGAATGCTATGTTACCGAGGATGGTGCCGAAACCGATTTAGATTTAGGACACTACGAACGTTTTTTAAACGTGCCAACTAGTCAGGCAAATAACGTTACTACAGGTCGTATTTACCAAAGTGTAATTCAAAAAGAACGCCGTGGTGAATTTTTAGGAAAAACTGTTCAGGTGGTTCCTCATATTACCGATGAGATTAAAGAGCGTATTCAAATGCTTGGTAAATCTGGCGATTACGATATTGTAATTACCGAAATTGGTGGAACTGTTGGAGATATTGAATCTTTACCATACATAGAGGCTGTGCGTCAATTACGTTGGGATTTAGGTGAAAATAATGGTATTGTTATTCATTTAACGTTAGTACCATTTTTATCTGCTGCTGGCGAATTAAAAACAAAACCAACCCAACATAGTGTAAAAACATTAATGGAAAGTGGAGTACAAGCCGATATTTTGGTTTGTAGAACCGAGCACCAATTACCTATGGAATTACGTCGTAAACTAGCATTGTTTTGCAATGTTAAGCAAGAGGCTGTAATTCAATCGATAGATGCATCTACTATTTACGATGTACCTAATTTAATGCTAGAAGAAGGTCTAGATAAGGTTGTACTTAAAAAGTTAAATTTAAAAAGCATTGTACCAGATATTTCTAACTGGAATAAATTTGTACACCGTCATAAAAACCCAAAGTATGAAATTACTATTGGTTTAATTGGTAAATATGTAGAATTGCAAGATTCTTATAAATCGATTTTAGAAGCTTTTATTCACGCTGGAGCGGAAAATGAAGTAAAAGTGAATATCGAATCTGTACATTCAGAATATATAAATGAAGACAATGCTAAACTAAAATTAGGTCATTTAGATGGTGTTTTAGTTGCACCAGGATTTGGTGAGCGTGGTATTGAAGGTAAAATTGATGCTGTACGTTATGTACGTGAAAACAATGTGCCGTTTTTCGGAATTTGTTTAGGTATGCAAATGGCAGTTATTGAATTTGCTAGAAACGTACTGAATTTAAAAGATGCTGATTCTACTGAAATGAGTCCGGATACTAAAAACCCGGTTATCAGTTTAATGGAAGAGCAAAAAAGTGTTACCGATATGGGTGGAACCATGCGTTTAGGTGCTTGGGATTGCGATTTAAAAATCGGTTCGGCCATTCGTGATATTTATAAATCGGAAAGCATTAGCGAGCGTCACAGACATCGTTATGAGTTTAATAGTGATTACAAAGAGCAAATTGAAGCTGCCGGAATGAAAGCAACAGGATTAAACCCAAATACAGGTTTAGTTGAAATTGTTGAAATTCCTTCGCATCCTTGGTTTATTGGTGTGCAATATCACCCGGAATACAAAAGTACAGTTGCCAATCCGCACCCGTTATTTGTAGCTTTTGTAAAAGCAGGATTAAACTTTAGTAAAAAGCGTAAAAGTGCCAAGATGGCACAAAACGAATAGTGGATAGTTTTTTGATTTAAGAAAAATAATATATAAAGGCCTGATGGATGTTTTAATTTGTCAGGTCTAAAATTTGAATACATGGAAGAAAAGAAATTAGACGTTAATTCGATTATTGGTTTTGTACTTATTTTCGGAATATTAGCGTACATGCTTTGGCAGAATAAACCAACGCCAGAAGAGCTTGAAGCACAAGAAAAAGCAAAGCAAGAACAAGTTGCTGCTGAAAATAGTGCCAAGCAAAATGATACCAAAGTTATTACGGCAGACGATTTTAAGGTTGCCGGTGTTTCAGATTCATTACAATTAATTGGCCTTAAAAGTAAATTTGGTGCTTTTGCTTACGCAGCATCAACGGCTTCAGATAAAGAAACCCTTGTTGAAAGTGATGTTTTCGCTTTAAAATTTAGCAATAAAGGTGGTTACCTTTCAGAATTACAACTTAAAAAGTTTGTTAATTACGATTCACTTCCTATTTATTTAATAAAGGATCGTAATGCAGATTTCAATATCAATTTTGGAACTACAGATAGTAGAACTTTAAATACTAAAGATTTATACTTTACACCAACTGTTACAAAAAATGGTGAGAATACTGTGGTTTCAATGAAACTTAAAGTATCAGAATCTAAATTTTTAGAATACCGTTACGAGTTAAAACCGAACGATTACATGATCGATTTTACCGTGCGTTCTCAAGGTTTAAGCGATGTTATTAATAGCTCTCAAGTTCTTAATTTAGATTGGGCTTTAAAAGGATACAGACACGCTAAAAGTATTTCTTACGAAAACAGATATACAGATATTCATTACGAATATGAAGATGGTAAAGCCAACTACACTGGTGCTCGTGATGCTGATGAAGAGTTAGAAGATGTAACCTGGATAGGCTATAAGCAACATTTCTTTTCATCTGTATTATTAACAGATACGGCATTTAAAACAGCACAGATTAAATCTGAAAACTTAGTTGATGATGAAGTTGTAGATACCGTTTACACTAAATATTTCGATTCTAAAATGCCATTGGCATTACAAGCAGGAGAACTTAACCAATCTATGGATTTATATTTTGGTCCAAACGATTTTGAAGTTGTAAACTCTTATGATCGTAATTTAGATGAGTTAGTACCATTTGGTTGGGGACTTTTCGGTTGGATTAACCGTTATATCTTTACGCCATTATTCGGCTTTTTAGGAGGCTTTTTACCTTACGGTATTGCTATTATTGCCATGACGGTTTTAATTAAATTAATGCTATCATTTGTACAATACAAGCAGTTTTTATCGCAAGCGAAAATGAAAATTCTTAAACCAGAATTAGATGCTATTCGCGAAAAGCATAAAGACAATAAAATGAAAGCGCAGCAAGAAACTATGGCGTTGCAAACTAAAGCAGGAGCAAGCCCAATGGCGGGATGTTTACCAGCTTTAATACAGCTTCCTGTATTCTATGCGTTATTTCAATTTTTCCCTTCTGCTTTCGATTTAAGGCAAAAATCTTTCCTTTGGGCAGACGATTTATCATCTTATGATGTTATTGCAGATTTACCCTTTAACATTCCGTTTTATGGAAATCACGTAAGTTTATTTCCATTACTAGCGTCAGTTGCAATTTTCTTTTACATGCAATTAACAACGGGACAACAAGCGGCGTCGCAACCACAACAAGAAGGTATGCCAGATATGGCAAAAATGATGAAGTACATGATGTATTTCTCTCCAATTATGATGTTGTTTTTCTTTAATAATTATGCTTCAGGATTAAGTTTATATTACTTTATCTCGAACTTAATTAGTATCGGAATTATATTAGTGATTAAGAACTTTATTTTAGATGAAGACAAAATTCACGAACAAATTCAGGAGAAGAAAAAACAGCCTAAAAAGCAAAACAAATTTCAGAAAAAAATGGCTGAAATGATGGAGCAAGCAGAACAACAAAAGCAAGCTCAGAATAAGAAGAAATAAAGCATATTTTTTATATAATTTAAAAGCCCATGAACAAATTAGTTTATGGGCTTTTTCTTTTCTTCAATCTTGGGCGTTACCCAAAATGGTCAGGCTTTCGCTACTCAATCTTTTTTTAGCTAAGGCACATTGATAAAAGGTTATGCCATATTGAGATAATAATGTTATTATATTTATTGGAGTATAACCCTAAAAAAAGGATTTCAAACAAGCCGCTCAATCCTTAACGCAAAATCATGCCTTTTTAAAACTATAAAGTCTTTTTTTAGGCAGTTGCATTGTTTATATTAAATTCTATTCTCAGTGACTTATTAAAACATAAAAAAGTCTGTAAGTTTTTTACACTTACAGACCTTTAAAGAGAGATGCTTTATATCTTAAAGCTTGAAAATAAACCCTAGATTAATGCTACGGCCTATATTGTAAATACCATCGGTTTTTAATCTAGATAGATGGCTAATGTATGTTTTGTTTGTTAAATTGGTGCCAGAGATTGTAACCTGAACGTCATTGTTGAAAACCTCAAAACTACCGCCTAATCCTGCACTTAATAAGCTATAACCATCAGTCGCTGTTTCAAAATCACCAACATTGTTTTGGTCAAATGCGGTTAGGAGTTTTACAAAGGCATAACCATCTTGAAACCAATCTTTCTCAAATTCAATTCGAACCATATTGGTTAAAGTATTTGCGGGAATTAATGGTAAATAACTGTCATCATCTAGTTTTCCTGTAACCATTTCGAAACTCGATTCAAAGTGTAACCAATCTATAGGATGCGGGTGTAAGTGAAAACCAAATTCTCCACCATATAAGTAAGCATTGTCTTGTAAATAAAGGAAAACGGGATCATCATTTACAAAGGTTCCATCGGGAGATAAGAAAATGTAATTGTTTATTTTATTATAAAATCCATTAGCAAAAAGCTCTAAATGTTCATTCTGAAATTCTAAAGACAAATCGGCTTGAAAGTTTTGTTCACTTTTTAAGTTTTCATTTCCAATTTCATAACGGTTTGTACCTTCATGGCTGCCTTCCGAAGTTAATTCTGATAAGTTTGGTGCTCTAAATCCTGTTGCCAAATTTATACGGGTTGTTAAGTTTTTAGCAATATCTGTTTTAACACCAAAAGCACCATTAAAACTTTCAAAACTTTTATTTAAGCCGTTTAAAACATCGATAGTTCTGGTGTCAAAGCGGGCTCCAATTTGTATATCTGCTTTTTCAAAATGAATATGCGATGTTCCTAAAATACCAAAATCATTGGTTGTTGCGTCAGGTATAAGTTGTTCTTCACCGTAATTAGAATTGGTTTGGTGCATACCTTGTACACCAACTATAGTTTCAAATTTCTCTAATTGTGGTAAGCTATATTTTACATCATAATTAGCCGTTTTAAGCTTCATGTGTAAGGCTGCTTCTAGAATATCATCATCGTGATCTTCATCTTCGTGATGCTCTTCGTCATCATGGTCGTCGTCGTCATGATCTTCTTCTTCATGCTCCTCATCTTCATCGTGATCGTGTTCCTCTTCAAACTCTTTTCTATCATTATAGATATAACCTAAATTAATATCTAATCTCGAATCGTTAAAAAACACAGTCGATTTGGAGCTCATCACATGGTTTGTAATATCTTGATAAGGTAATAGAGGCGTTTTGTTTGTAGATTGTTCGCCTATTTCTTCTGGAATTCCAAGTTTCGAATGGTTGACGTTGTAACGAAATTCAGTTTTAAATTTAGAAACTTGATAACCAACACCTGCTTTAAAATCTTGCTCTCTAAAACGTGTGTTTGTTACGCGGTAATCCTCTGTATCGTAATCTGAGTGTTCTGCTAAACTTCCTCTAAATAAAAATTTCCAATTATTTTCTGAAGTTTTAAAACCAGCGCTAGTATTAAAACCTTGGGTATTACTAAAATAATTCGCTCCAAAATCACCAGCCGATGTACCTTCTTCTGCAAAACGTTCTGGGTTTAAATATAAAACACCACCAAGAGCATCACTACCATAAAGCAGAGAAGCAGGACCTTTTATAACTTCTACACTTTCAACTCCAGCATCGTTTAAGCCAAGGCCGTGTTCGCCTCCAAATTGTTGGTTTTCTAAACGGACACCTTGTGTATAGACCACAACACGATTTGAACTTAAACCTCTAATTACGGGTTTACCGATACCCATTCCTGTGGTTACACTTTCTACACCTGCAATATTTGTTATCCCGTCGGCTAAAGTTAGAGCGCCTTTTGCTTTTAAAGATTTAATAGATTTTTGTTCTACCTTCATCACATTATCACGCTGTAACTTATGGAAAGGCGTCGATATAATAATACTCTGCATTTCTATAGCAGATGGCACTAATTTTATTTCAATGGCTTCTGTGGATGGTATAACTAATTTTAGAGATTGTGTTTCGTAACCAATCATAGAAAATAAAATATTATAACTACCGGAAGGTAAGTTATCGATAGAGAAGCTCCCGTTTTCATCGGTGGCAGCACCTTTTTCTAAATCGGGAAAATAGATATTTACAAAGGCTAATTGATCTTGGGTTGAAGCATCTAGAACAACACCACTTATTGTATTTTGAGCATATACGCTCGAGATTGCTAAAAATAGCAATGTGCTTAAAAATATTCGCATATTGAGAGAGTTTGCGTTTTCTTGTTAAAATAAATTAAAAGAGAACGTGTTAATTTAAAAATAAGAACACCGAAGAATCTGGTGTGAGATATAATTAAATTAATACTGGTGGGCCACGAAGAGAAGCCTGTAATTGTTGAAATTCACTAATAAAACGGTATTGAGAAACAAGTTCTGTAGGTGTTTCTTTTTCAGTAAATAGAGTAAAAGTGTAATCTGGTAAAGAGAAGTTGTTATTAATATGAAACTTATGAAATTCACAATCTAAATCTACTTGGTGAATATGCAGTTTACCACCATCAGTACATACTTTATGATGATGATGGGCAAAAACATGAGCCATTTTTACACCTGCTGGAACAAACAGCATGAGTGCTAACAAAACTGTTAGTGCTTTAAAAATGATATGTTTTTTTATAGCGTTCAATTAATCTACCAAACGTTTTAAACCAATTCTACGGAGCATTTTCTTTTCGAAATTCCAAAAGAATTTATATTGCCCAAAGATCCAACCTATTAAAACAAGGAGGATTTGATAAAAAATAAAACCAATAACAATATATAAAAACCAGTATGCAAATGTTGGCAAATTGTCTCTGTTAATACCCATAAATTTTATTAACGGACGACTTACAAAAACAGAAGAAGATCCTGTAGAAGCAAAAACCAAGAAAATACTAATTAATTCCCATCGGTAATTGACTTCCCATTTTTTTTCTAGCTTCTCGAAAATTTTGAGAATAAATTTCAGGAGAACAAAAAAGATTACGGCTCCTAAACCTATTAAAATAGCTGGGTTTTCTTTAGAAATAAATAAGCCCGCCAATTTAAAAGAGGAGTAGCCTAATGCAACCAAACCTATAAAAGGAAAGATGAGTTGCCAATTTTTAGTTATTTGCCAGTTAGCCTTAAATTTTTGCACATGATACGTTTAGAAACGCAAAAATAGGTAAAGTGTTTTAAATACGAGGGTTGTAAGGCCCTAATCTTTGTTTATAAGTTCGTTGGAAGTAAATAAAGTAGTTATAAAGTTTGTAGTTTACTTCGTAACCATAATCTATATGGCTTTGATAATCAATTTGTAACTCGTATAAATTACTATTAAATCGAGAGGGTTGGTTCACGCGTTGGTTCCACTCAATAACGTATTGATAATTTCTAGTTTCTAAATATTGTTGTGAATAAAAGCCCTCTGGTCGTGCTTGGCTTGCTAACCAAAAGTTAAAACCTGGTTCTATGATGATAATTTCGTATTCTAAATCGTCGTTTGAAATGGTTACAGTATCACTTAGCTTTTCGTTGGCTACTTGTTCGTTTTCTGTTTTGTTTGGAACTGCTGTTCTTCCGGTATTACAACTAGCAACAAAAGCACAAACTAATAAAAGGTATATAAAGTTTTTCATAATAAATATTATTTAGTCAAATTTAGGCTTCATTACTCTGTTTAAAAAAGATGAATGAGTAAACCATGTTTTTGACTGAGCGAACGGCTTTAAGTTCATCTTAAATTTACAAAAACCATTCCTTAATACAGATAAACTAAATGGTTTTAACAAAAAAAGAGTCAAGCTATTAACTTGACTCTTTTTATATATTTATGTAATTCAGGAATTTATTTACCGAAAAGACCTCCTAAAAGACCTCCAATACCGCCAGATTTGCTAGCATTACCAAGTACCATTCCAGCTACATCATCAACAACGCTACCGTCTCCATCTGCATCTAAAATAGACTCTAAGAAACTTTGTTCTTTATCTGCAGAACTTCCACCAAGTAGACCACCTAATAAACTACCAATTCCGTTAGAATCACTAACGTTTTGTTGTTTAGCTTGGCTGCCTAGAACACCCATTAAAATAGGAGCTGCAACTTTTAATATGTTGGCAACAGAACCAGCATCTAAACCAGATTTCTGACCAATAACTTGTTCTACACCACTTTGTTTAGCTCCTAAAACGTGACCTAATATTTTTTCACCATCATTCTTTACAGAATCATCAACACCACCACTAAATAATCCACCAAGATTATCTAAAATGTTACCGTCTTGCTTACTTTGTATTGCTCCCATAAGTCCTGCTGCACCTTCTGGTGTTGCTGCATTACGTTGCATAGCTTTCATTAAAACGGGTAAAGCCATTGTTAATACGCTTCCTGTTTTGTCTGCGTCGTTTCCAGTTGATCCGGCAACACCGCTAATGATTGATTTTCCTAAGTCACTGCTTAATAAGTCTAAAATTCCTGACATTTGTTTTGTTTTTTAAGTAATACCTATTTAGAAGAAAAAGGTATCTAGGGTTTATAAATTGGATTTCAAGGTACAAAAAAAGTCCTTACTTCTAATATTAGGACACACAATTTACTGATAGGTCACATTTAAAATGAAGAAACCCTCGAAACTAAAAGTTAGGAGGGTTTTTATAAATTTAAATTATTACTAATTCTTATCCAAGAATAGAAATAATTTGAGTTGCTAATTCTGTACCAATTCTATCTTGCGCTTGGTTAGTTGCAGCACCAATATGCGGTGTAAGCGATAACGCAGAATTCATTAGTAATTGCATTTCTGGTTTAGGTTCTTTTTCAAAAACATCTAATGCAGCTCCCGCTACTTTTCCACTTTCAATAGCTTTAACAAGTGCTATTTCGTTAACTACACCACCACGTGCTGCGTTAGCAATAATAACACCATCTTTCATGATATTGAATTCTGCCTCGTCGATAACGTAATCATCTTGAGCAGGTACGTGAAGTGTAACAAAGTCAGATTGTTTTAAAACGTCGTCCTTAGAAATTGTTTTAATATCAAAGTTTACTTTTTGACCATCAAAGAAATCTAACTCTAAGTTAGCATTTTCTAAAAATGGATCGAAAGCAACCACTTTCATACCAGCACCTAGAGCTACTTTTGCAGTGGCTTGACCAATACGACCAAAACCTAAAACACCTAAAGTTTTTCCTTTAAGCTCAGTTCCTTTAGCATAAGCCTTCTTTAAACCTTTGAAGTTGCTATCACCTTCTAGAGGCATATCGCGGTTTGAGTTATGTAAAAAACGTGCTAAACCGTAAAAGTGACCAAATACTAATTCTGCCACAGAGTGAGAAGATGCAGCCGGTGTATTAATTACAGAAAGTCCTTTTTCGCGAGCATACTCTACATCAATATTATCCATACCAACACCACCACGACCAATAATTTTTAATCCTGGGCAAGCATCGATTAAATCTTTACGTACTGTAGTTGCACTACGTACTAATAATACAGCGATGTCTTTTTCGTTGATATAGTTTATTAATTGTTCTTGAGCTACAGTTGTTGTAATTACTTCGTAACCTGCTTTTTCTAAGGCATCAATTCCACTTTGAGAAACGCCATCGTTTGCTAATACTTTCATTGTAATTCTTTTTTTTATTCCCACGAAAGTGGAAATTTTTTATATTTAATTATAGTTGTTGTCTTTATTAGATTTCTACTCTCGCAGAAATTAAAAAGCTAATTTTTAAGCTTTCGCTTCTAATTCGCTCATAACTTCTACAAGTGCTTTTACACTATCTAAAGGTAAAGCGTTGTACATAGAAGCACGGTAACCACCAACACTACGATGACCGTTAACAGCGCTAATTCCTGCTTCTTTCAACATAGTTTCAAACGTTTCTTTTAAGTTATCGTTTGTAAGGTTGAAGGTTGCATTCATCATAGAACGATCGTCCTTAGCGGCGAAACCTTTAAATAATGGATTCAAATCAATTTCAGAATACATTAAACGAGATTTCTTTTCGTTTTCTTTCTCAATACCAGCAATACCACCTAAACCTTTTAACCATTCTAATGTTAACATAGTTGTGTAAACTGGAAATACAGGAGGCGTGTTAAACATGCTACCTGCTTTGATGTGTAATTTATAATCCATGATAGAAGGAATATCGCGAGATACTTTTCCTAATATATCTTCTTTAATAACAACTAAAGTTGTTCCTGCAGGGCCTATGTTTTTTTGAGCTCCAGCATAAATAAGATCGAATTGAGAATAATCTATAACACGAGAAAAGATATCACTACTCATGTCGCAAACCATAGGTACACTTGTTTTAGGAAACGATTTCATTTGTGTTCCAAAAATAGTATTGTTTGATGTGCAATGGAAGTAATCATAATCCGAAGGAACATCATAACCCTTAGGGATATAGTTGTAATTTGCATCGGCAGATGATGCTACTTCGTAAATATCATCTAATTTTTTAGCCTCTTTAATAGCTTTGGCACTCCAAGCTCCAGTGTTTAAATAACCTGCTCTTTTTTCTAAAAGATTCATAGCTACCATTAAAAACTGTGTACTTGCGCCACCTTGTAAAAATAATGCTTTATAACCTTTACCTTCTAAACCTAATAATTCTAAAGCTAAAGCTCTAGCATTTTCCATAATATCAACAAACTCTTTACTTCTGTGTGATATTTCGATTAAAGATAAACCTGTATTATTGTAATCAACTATAGCCTCGGAAGCTTTTAATAATACACTTTGAGGTAAAATACTTGGTCCTGCACTAAAGTTATGTTTTTTCATTTGTAAAGTTATATGGTTTTTTAATGGTTTTAAATATCATCCAAATTATACATTTTATTATACTTTAAAAATGTGGATGTTTCATTTAAATTTTCAAAAAATGTAAGATACAAAGTTGCTAATTAATTGCTGAATTGGTGTTAAAAATTCGATAATTTTTTCGTCAAATCGCTAACAAAAATTCAACAGAATCGACACTATCCGCATAATCCCAAAGTTCTGGTTTTTGTGTGGCTCCAAATGCGATTTCATTTTTTGTAAATCCTTTGGATACTACGCATTGTATTTTTCCTGAATCGGCCTCTAATTTTTCATTTAAAGCGGCTTTAGAATCGTAATACTCGTAAAACAGGGTTGCAATAGGCGAAGCGTAGCTTTCATCTTCTTTTATCATAAAGAATCCGTTTTCTAGCATATCGAATTCACTCATTAAATATACGGCTTTGTTATAATCGTAATTATTGGCGTATTTTGCTTTGTTTACAATATCGTGCCAATGGTAAATACCTTGAAAAAAGCCGTCAAATTTATAACCTTTAGGTACGTAGAGTTTAGATACGTTTCTACAGCCAAGACCATAATATCTAAAAATATCTTCCGATAGGTTTTTTAAATCATCTTCAGTTTCATTTCCGGTTAAAACCGCAACCGAATTTCTGTTATTCCTTATTATAGAAGGTTTTCCTTTAAAATAATATTCAAAGTAGCGGGCTGTATTGTCGCTTCCGGTAGCAATAACGGCATCAAAATCGGTAAGTTTTTCTTCCGTAAAGGTCATTTTGCCTTTAAACTGAGGTTCTACAAATTCTAAATATTTAGCTAAATAGGGTAGTAGGTGCTTATCGTTGCTAGATTGTTTTACAACAACCTCATGTCCGGAAATTAATACGGCAAGAAAATCGTGAAACCCAACTAAAGGAATATTTCCAGCCATAATAATAGCCACCTTTTTAGGTGTTACACTATTAAACTTATAAGCATTAAGCCATGTATTTAGCTTCTCGCTTGTTAAACTATCTGCCCAACCTTGCAATGCGAAAGCCATATTTTCTTTAGTAAACCAGCCGTTATGTTCTTCGGCAAGTTTTAGTTGGTGCTTAAAACCATCGAAAAACACATCGTTATGTTCAATATTATCTTTCTTTTGTATCACTTCGTTAGAAAATTGACTTAAAAATTCTCCTAATTTTACAAAAGCGTTAATTCTTTCTTGTAAATTCATTCTTAATTTGGTTATGAATAGTTTTGGCTTTATTTTTGCAACTGCAAATTTAAGGAAACTGTAATAGAGTTCTTAAATTTTAAAAATAAAAATTACTATGGCAATTATAATAACAGACGAGTGTATAAATTGTGGGGCTTGTGAACCTGAGTGCCCAAATACAGCAATATATGAAGGTGCCGATGACTGGCGCTATAAAGACGGTACAAGTTTAGATGGTACTGTTGTTTTAACAAACGGACATGAAGTAGACGCTGATGAGGCTCAAGAACCAATTAGCGATGAGCTTTACTATATTGTACCAGATAAGTGTACAGAGTGTAAAGGTTTTCATGATGAGCCACAATGTGCTGCAGTTTGCCCTGTAGATTGTTGTGTGCCAGATGAAGATGTTGTAGAAACAGAAGAAGAACTTTTGGCTAAACAACGTTTTATGCATCCAGAAGGATAGAAAATAAATACATTATAAATAAAAAAAAATCCTGAGCCTAAAGCTTAGGGTTTTTTTTGTGATAAACTGAAACTGAATTTCTCTGCTAAAAAAAGTGCTATTTTAGGTATTTGGAAAGTATTAGGGGCGTTTTGTTGTTAATTCGTAAGAAATTCGATTGAGTTAAATTTTACTTCAATTATGATATTTATTAATCTAATAAAGACCATATTAAGCACGGAATGGGTGTATTTTTGAATTGAATAGTCTCAAGATTAAACATAAACTCCTTTTAGTATGAAATTTAATGTAAAAAGTTCCTTGTCTTATAATGTAAATGGTCCCACAACATTTATTTTTAATATTCACGCTTTAAATACATCTAGTCAAACGGTTTTAGAAGAAAACTTAATGATAGATCCTGCTATTAATCATGATGTTTTTACGGCTCATGATGGACGATCTAAATTTATGAGATTAAAAATACAAGAACCGTGTAATTTTTCGATGTCATATTCTGCAATTGTAGACATGAGTTATAAAATTATTGATGAAAGTAACTCTGAGAATTTAGTGTCTGTTGTAGAACTTGATAGTTACATTGCTTCCTTTCTCTATCCAAGTCGTTATTGCCAATCTGATAAGTTAATGAAGTTTTCCTTTAAGGAATTCGGACACTACGCAACTGTTTACGATAGAGTTTTAGCAATAACCGAATGGATTTATAATAATATTGAATACACAAGTGGTAGTACAGATTCTCAAACTTCGGCCATAGATACGGTTACGGAGCGTGTTGGTGTTTGTCGAGATTTTGCCCATTTAGGGATTGCGCTTTGTAGAGCTTTATCTATTCCGGCAAGATATTTTACAGGTTATGCGTATCAATTAAATCCGCCAGATTTCCATGCGTGTTTTGAGGCTTATATCGATGGCGATTGGATTATATTCGATTCGACTAAATTAGTGGCTTTAAACGGACTAGTAAAAATCGCGAACGGTAGAGATGCCGCAGATTCTGCAGTGGCTAGTATTTTTGGAAACGCAGTTGGTACGTCCATTACTGTGGATTGCCAAGTTATGGACGATAATTTCCAACCCTTTGTTTATGGTGGAAATCAAAAAGGTATTTCTTTTCAATAGAAACGTATTTCATAAAAATAATAAAATCCCTAAGTTTGCGCTTAGGTTTTTTTATGTGAAATTAAATTGAAACACGTCTGAAATTATTTTAGACGATTTTTTTTTTTTGTTCAGCATTAAACCTTTTAAAGATAGTTTAGTCAAACCCCAAAAAAAAATATAGTTATGACAAAAAAGTGGATGCGTATAATACATCGTTATTTAGGATTTTTTTTAATCGGAGTAATGATTGTATACTCATTAAGTGGTGTTGTTTTGATTTTTAGAAATACCGACTTTTTAAAAAGTGAGACCAAAGTAGAAAAAACAATAAAACCAAATTTAAATGGCGAAGCTATTGGTCGTGCTTTAAAAATAAAACGCTTTAGAGCAGAAAAGACCGAAGGCGATTTAGTTTTGTTTAAAAATGGACAGTATAATAAAACTACTGGTTTAGCTGAATACACAAATAAAGAATTGCCATATGTGCTAAATAGAATGACGCATTTACACAAAGCCACATCGGCAGAGCCGTTATTTTGGTTGAATGTATTTTCTGGTGTGTCGCTTTTCTTTTTTGCAATATCATCGTTTTGGATGTTTATGCCAAAAACTAAAATCTTTAAAAAAGGTATGTATTTTACAGCTTTTGGGGTGGTGCTAACCATAATTATGCTATTTATTTAATACTGTGTTTATTTAGAAAACATATAGAATTTTGTTTACTATAACTTTCTTATTTTTGTTTAGATGAATACAGAAAAAGTATGCTTGTTTTTAAACGGCGAACAACCAAAGTCTATTCCAGATTTAGAAAACTATAAAATAGTTTGTGCCACAGATGGCGCCTACAAGTTTTTAGAAGCAAATAATATTGTTCCTAATTTTATCAGTGGCGATTTTGATTCTATTGAAACTATTCCGGATGCTGTTGAAGTGATTCATACACCAAATCAAGATTTTACAGATTTTGATAAAGTTTTGCAAATTCTTTCTGATAAAGGATTTAAAACGGTTCATGTTTTTGGAGCAAGCGGGAAGGAGCAAGACCATTTTTTAGGAAATTTACATACGGCACTACAATGGAAAACAAAGCTCGATTTAACTTTTTTCGATAATCATGGCTATTATTTTTTAGCTGATAAATCTTCGGAAATTAAAAATTGCTTAGATAAAACGGTGTCGTTAATTCCGTTACCGAAAGCTACTGGTATTGTAACTTTAGGTTTGCAATATGCTTTAAATAATGAAACTTTGGCTTTTGGAGACCGTATAGGTACACGCAATAAGGCTGTAGAAAATAATATTTCGATAAATTTTAAAACGGGTAATTTATTTTTATTTATTAATGATTAATAGATTCTAAAACATAAAAAAAGCCGAGCAATATTGCTCGGCTTTTTTATTTATTTTTTTTAAAAATACTTTTTATAATTTAAAGTTTAATCTAGCAAAGGCATACGTACCATCAGATCCCATTTGTACAGAATCGGCTAAACCACCTTGATCTGTCCATCCATCAAATTGTGGAGTCGGGTAGGTGTTAAATAAGTTATTAGCACCAATACTCAACTTTAGTTTATCCGAAATTTGGTAACCTAAGCTTAAATCTACAATTAAAGCGGCTTCATAAACATCGGTAGCTACAGGGAAAAGCGCATCTGCTTCAGCTTGTGTTGTTGGAGGAGAATCTACCCATTGAAAATCTTGAAGTGTTACTTCACTAAATTGAGTTAAAGCAACAGAAGCATTGAATTTTTTGTTAGTATACCCAAGGTTTAAACCAAATTTATAATCTGGAGCCGCAGCTTTTAAATAAGCTTGAGAAAATGGTCCGAAAAATGTAAACTCATTTAGAGCACCATTATGGATTTCTTTAATGGTTAAATCATTTAAATTACCAATTAAATCTACTTGAAGTTTACCTTCGTCTCCTACGCTGGTTCCGTAACCCAAAACAATATCTAAACCATTAGTTCTGGTATCTACACCATTTGCAAAAAATTGGGCGGCATCTACATTCAATGGTCCTAAAACAGTTTGATCTGTAAAGTTGTCGGTTAAAATAATACGATCATCAACCGAAATAGAATATGCATCAATAGTTGCTGTAAAACCTCCTTTTTTATAAGTAAATCCAATACTAGCGTTAAAGGCTTTTTCCTCGTTTAACTGTCCTATACCAAAAGCTTTGGTTACTGTACTATTATTAGCTGATAGTAAAGATGGTACTGAAGTTCCTGCAACAATATTGGTAAACTTTAGGTTGTAATACAATTGAGCTAAAGATGGTGCTCTAAAGCCTGTAGAAATAGAACCTCTTAAAGTGAAGTTATCAGTAACTTTTAATCTACTCGTTAATTTTCCGTTAAAAGTACTTCCGAAGTCACTGTATTGTTCAAATCGTAAAGCTCCGGCAAGCATAAAAGCTTCAGAAACATTAAGCTCGGTATCAAAATAAATACCATAATTTGTTCTGCTTCTATCTACTTCGTTATCTGGACTATAACCAGGAAAACCTTGTGAACTTCCTGATAAAACATCGTCGTTAGAATCTGTTGCAACGGTTTGTAACGCCGGGTTTGTAATTATCACGCCGTTTTCATCATAAAGCCCGTAAGAGGCTTCTTCGCCTGCAAAAATGCCAAAGTTTTCTGTTCTATATTCAAAACCAAAGGCTAGACTTAATCCAGAAGCAACATCATCTAAATATTTATTAAAATCTAAACCTGTAGTGTTTTGAGATAAGTAATGTCCACCAGCATCAAAATCTGTAGGCGATAAATCTTGCATAGATGCATTATTACTGTCCTTTATATAGTAGTGGAAAAAGTTTTTTCCGAAGGTATTATTGAAATCTACATTCCAACCATTTTCCATTTCATGTCTTACACCAACCGAAACAGAAACATCGGTAATGTTAGAGGTGATTCTAGGTGTAAAACCGTTAGGGTATAAGCTAGGTACCGATCTGTTATCACCATTTGCAAAACTATCTCTAGAAAAAGCATAAGCGTCGGTATCTCTATAGTTTCTACCACCAAAAGCATAAATTTCGGTATTATCATTAATAGGTAAAGCGGAATTAATCATAAAGTTAAAACCATCAACACCAGCGCTACCATATCCTTGACGCCAAGAAAAACCAGGTCTAAGTGTGTTTTGTCTCGATAAAAATTCTGTTGTAAAATTCATGTAACCACCGGCATCGTTTAAAGATACACCGTAATTAGCGTCAATTTTTACAGTTTCTCCATCCCAGCTCTTACTTTTTCCATCTAAACGATTTTCACCTTCTACATTACTTAAAGTTTCGCCCGTAGCAGCTTCCCAACCGTCACCAATAGCTGTGCTGTATGCACCGTAAGTGATACCACCAGTAAAACCATCGGTATTATCTTTTAAAACAATATTGATTACACCAGCAATGGCATCCGATCCGTATTGTGCCGAAGCACCATCTCTTAAAACCTCAATGCGTTTGATGGCATTTGCAGGAATAGCGTTTAAATCTGTTCCGGAATTTCCTCGACCACGAGTTCCAAAAATATTTACTAAACTCGATTGGTGTCTACGTTTACCGTTAATTAAAACCAAAGTTTGATCTGGACCTAAACCACGTAAAGATGCCGGAACAATATGGTCGGCACCATCAGACCCCGATTGTTTACTTGCATTAAAAGAAGGCGCTGCATATTGTAAAATCTCATTAACTTCAACCTTTCCGGTGTTAGATGCAATATCTGCAACATTAATAACATCAACGGGAACAGCAGTATCTATAGCAGTTCGTTTTGGGCTACGAGAACCTACAAGCATCACTTCATCTAAGCTAACGCCATCATCTAGGGTTACATTAAATGTTGAACGGTTGTTTACGGCTATTTCTTTAGAATCGTAACCAACATAGCTAAAAACTAGTGTTGAGTTACCATTTGCTGAAATGCTGAAGTTTCCATCAAAATCAGAAATAGCACCATTTGTTGTTCCTTTTTCCACAACGTTTACTCCAGCAATTGGCATTCCCGATGCATCGGAAATATTACCTTTGACGACCTGTTGTGCATACGAAAACATAAAGCTCCCTAAGCACAGTATTAACGTGTAAAGTTTTTTCATAATTTAATTAATTTTGTTTTTGAGTTATTTAAAGCTAATATATGTTAAAATTATATTAAAACCATTTGATTGTC
The DNA here is from genome assembly GCF_038154905.1 of Algibacter sp. TI.3.09. Classification (NCBI taxonomy): domain Bacteria; kingdom Pseudomonadati; phylum Bacteroidota; class Flavobacteriia; order Flavobacteriales; family Flavobacteriaceae; genus Algibacter; species Algibacter sp. TI.3.09. The sequence continues at coordinate 694,851 of NZ_JBAKAN010000001.1, forward strand.
GCTTAAAAACGTGCTGAATACGCTGTTAAAGTTTGTTTTTGTTGAATTATGTGTAATCTATTCTCTTTAAAAATAAATAATAGAAATACTCTCAATATACCCTATATTTGCACTCGAAAAATATAGGTTCCCACGTTACGGGAATAATAAAATACATATTTCAATGAAAGCAGGCATCGTAGGATTACCAAACGTAGGGAAATCGACTTTATTTAATTGTTTATCTAATGCAAAAGCGCAAAGTGCAAACTTCCCGTTTTGTACAATCGAACCTAATATTGGTGTGGTAAATGTGCCAGATCCGCGTTTAGAAAAGTTAGAAGAATTAGTAAACCCAGAGCGTGTACAACCCGCAACTGTAGAAATAGTTGATATTGCAGGTTTAGTAAAAGGCGCTAGTAAGGGTGAAGGTTTAGGAAATCAGTTTTTAGCGAATATTCGTGAAACCGATGCTATTCTTCATGTTTTACGTTGTTTTGATAACGATAATATTATACATGTTGATGGTAATGTAAATCCTATTCGTGATAAGGAAACTATCGATATGGAGCTTCAACTTAAAGATTTAGAAACGGTTGATAAAAAGCTCGATAAAGTAAAACGTGCTGCTAAAACAGGAAACAAAGACGCTCAAAAAGAAGAAGCTGTTTTATTAAAAATTAAAGCAGCCTTAGAATCAGGAGTATCTATTCGTGCTTTAGAATTTTCTGAAGAAGATGATATTGAATTCGTAAAACCATCGCAATTTATTACAGATAAGCCAGTAATGTACGTTTGTAACGTAGATGAAGGTTCTGCTGTTTCTGGTAATGCTTATGTAGAGTTAGTACGTGAGACGGTTAAAGATGAAAACGCAGAAGTTTTAGTTTTAGCTGTTGGTACGGAAGCTGATATTAATGAATTAGACGATTACGAAGAACGCCAAATGTTTTTAGCAGATATCGGTTTAGAAGAAGCAGGAGCGGCTAAATTAATTCGTTCGGCTTATAAGTTATTAAACCAACAAACTTATTTTACAGCAGGTGTAAAAGAGGTTCGCGCTTGGACGGTTGATATAGGTGCTACGGCTCCACAAGCTGCAGGTGTTATTCATACCGATTTTGAAAAAGGATTTATTCGTGCCGAAGTTATCGGTTATGAGGATTTTGCAAGTTATGGTAGCGAAGCTAAAGTAAAAGAAGCAGGTAAAATGCGTGTTGAAGGTAAAAACTACATTGTTAAAGATGGCGATGTTATGCATTTCTTATTCAACGTGTAACAATATAATATATTGCATTTTAAAAACTTCATTTCTACATCTTAGGAATGAAGTTTTTTTATGTCTAAACATGAGGTTGTTACTTGAAAAACAAGGTGTTAAACATGGAGGTTTTAATAAGAAAATTAGCTTTAAAGCCCTGATACGAATTTCGTAGTAAAATTGAATAAAATAACGTTTATAGAAATGCTTTCATTTAGATATGTTGCGGAAAATCTAATTTGAACGTCGTAATTATATCTTTTTTTGAATTATTATCAATATTAGAATTCTAAATTCGCGGTATGCAAGCAACAAAAAAGTTTTGGTCGGGTATCGCTATTGGTGTTTTAGGAATTGTTTTATTTTCCTCTAAAGCCGTCATGGTAAAATTAGCTTATAAGTATCAAGTCGATGCTATAAGTATTTTACTGTTGCGTATGCTGTTTTCTTTTCCGTTTTATGTTGTAATAGCTATTATTTATAGAAATAAAGTAGAAGGTGCAATCCTTAGGCATAAAGATTATGCTTGGGTGGTTTTCTTTGGTTTTGTGGGGTATTATTTAGCAAGTTATTTCGATTTTGTTGGTTTAACGTATATAAAAGCGAGCTTAGAGCGTATTATCTTATTTTTATATCCAACTATCGTTATTCTGTTAAACCGCATCTTTTTAAAGCAGGCAATCTCTAAAATACAAACCATTGCTATTGGCCTGACTTATGTTGGAATTATTATTGCTTTTTCCGATGAAGTGAACGTCTCAGGGACCGATGCTTATTTGGGTGGTTTCTTTATATTATTGAGTGCCATAACCTATGCCTCGTATTTAGTGGGTAGCGGTTGGTTAATACCTAAATTTGGTGTTATTAAATTTACTGCTTATGCCATGTTGGTGTCTTGTTTTTGTGTGTTTATCCATTATGGATTTATTGGTAAAATGGACTTATTAGGCTTTACTTGGGAGGTTTATTTACTAGGTTTCCTAATAGCTGTTTTTGCAACGGTAATTCCTTCGTTTTTAGTGTCATTATCAATAAAAATGATAAGTTCGTCCAACTTTGCCATTGTGGCAGGTATTGGTCCAATTTCAACCATAATATTAGCATCTATCTTTTTAAATGAGTCGCTAACTTTGCTTCAGTTTTTTGGAGCGTTAATAGTTATTGGTGGTATTGTGTTTATGTCGATAAAAAGCAGGAAAAAAGACTAAAAACAGCGTTTAAATAATAAAAACACTCTATTGTTCATTACTTTGTTTGCTTGCTATTTTATTTTTTATTTACTTGTGCTATCTTAGCTTTTTAAATCCCAAAATTACGAAATCTTAATGGCAGAAGAATCTAACTATACCGAAGATAATATACGCTCACTCGACTGGAAGGAACATATTAGAATGCGTCCGGGTATGTATATTGGAAAGCTTGGTGATGGTAGTTCGCCAGACGATGGTGTTTATATTCTTTTAAAAGAAGTTTTAGACAACTCTATCGATGAGTTTGTGATGGGAGCAGGGAAAAACATCGAAATTTCTATACAAGGCGTAAAAGTTACCGTTCGCGATTACGGTCGTGGAATTCCTTTAGGGAAAGTAGTCGATGTGGTTTCCAAAATGAATACCGGTGGTAAATACGATTCTAAGGCCTTCAAAAAATCGGTAGGTTTAAACGGAGTAGGTACTAAGGCTGTTAATGCTTTATCTTCCTTTTTTAGGGTAGAATCTACACGTGATAATAAAAGTGCTTCCGCGGAATTTTCTCAGGGAAACCTAACAAATGAGGAGTTTTTAGAAGAAACATCGCGTCGTAAAGGAACCAAAGTATCTTTCATTCCTGATGAAATTATCTTTAAAAAATATAAGTATCGTAACGAGTATATCGTTAAAATGCTTAAAAACTATGTATACTTAAACCCAGGTTTAACTATAGTTTTTAATGGTGAGAAATATTTTAGTGAAAACGGATTAAAAGATTTATTAGCCGAAAAAATAAACGAATCAGATTTGTTATACCCTATCATTCATCTTCGTGGTGATGATATTGAAGTGGCGCTTACACACAGTAAAACACAGTATAGTGAAGAATATAATAGTTTTGTAAACGGACAGAATACCACGCAGGGTGGAACGCATTTAACGGCCTTTCGTGAAGCTTTGGTAAAAACCATTCGTGAGTTTTATGGTAAAAATTACGATGCTTCAGATGTTAGAAAGTCTGTAGTTTCGGCCATTGCTATTAAGGTTATGGAACCAGTATTCGAGAGTCAGACAAAAACTAAATTAGGTTCTACAGATATGGGAGGCGAGTTGCCAACCGTTCGAACGTATATTAACGATTTTCTTAAAAAATATTTAGATAATTATTTACATAAAAACCCAGATACAGCCGATAAAATTCAACGTAAAATTCTGCAAGCAGAGCGTGAACGTAAGGAGTTATCGGGTATTCGTAAACTGGCTAAAGATCGTGCTAAAAAAGCGAGTCTTCATAATAAAAAGTTACGCGATTGTCGTGTGCATTTTGGCGATACTAAAAACGTAAGAAACTTAGAGAGCACTTTATTTATCACCGAGGGAGATTCTGCATCGGGTAGTATTACCAAGTCACGAGATGTAAATACACAAGCCGTTTTCAGTTTAAAAGGAAAGCCTTTAAATTGCTACGGATTAACCAAAAAAATAGTTTACGAAAACGAAGAGTTTAATTTACTGCAAGCCGCATTAAATATAGAAGAAAGCTTAGAAGATTTACGTTATAACAATGTAGTAATTGCAACAGATGCCGATGTCGATGGTATGCATATTCGCTTGTTGTTAATTACATTTTTTCTTCAGTTTTTTCCAGAAGTTATAAAAGAAGGTCACCTTTATATATTACAAACACCATTATTTCGTGTGCGAAATAAGAAAGAAACAATCTATTGTTATTCTGAAGATGAACGCCGTAGTGCTATAGAGAAGTTAAAACCAAAGCCAGAAATCACTCGATTTAAAGGTTTAGGTGAGATTTCTCCAGATGAGTTTAAGCATTTTATAGGTCAAGACATTCGTTTAGATCCTATTATGCTAGATGATAATATGTCTATTGAAGATTTATTATCTTTCTATATGGGCAAAAACACACCAACACGACAAGAATTTATAATAGATAACCTTAAAGTAGAGGTCGATTTAATAGACGAATAACATCTTATTATTATCAAATTGAGAATTTTATATGTTTAAATTTAAATATTTAGTAATTTTGCAGTACAAATATTAAAAATAATCATAAATCACTTACTGTCAGGCTGTTTTGAATATAGTTTGGAAGTAAGTCTTAAAAATTTTATAAAGATGTTATATATTAAAGACAAGAGTAAAGAAAAAAGACGTTCCTATGACTATTTACACAATCACGATGTGACAAGTAAAGCAAAGAAACGTAGAAAAACTGGACGTGTTACCCTTAGCGGTAAACCAAAAGAGTAATCATTTTTAATGGCAGAAGACGAAAACGACGATTTAATTAACAACCAAGAAGAAGAACCCCAAGAAACCATTACCCGTGTTACGGGTATGTACAAAGATTGGTTTTTAGATTACGCATCTTATGTAATTCTGGAGCGTGCTGTACCTGCAATCGAAGACGGTTTTAAACCCGTACAACGTAGGATTATGCATTCCATGAAGGATTTAGATGATGGTCGATACAATAAAGTAGCGAACATTGTTGGGCATACCATGCAGTATCACCCTCACGGAGATGCTAGTATTGCCGATGCTATGGTTCAAATTGGTCAAAAAGACTTGTTGATTGATACCCAAGGAAACTGGGGTAATATTCTAACAGGCGATCGTGCGGCAGCTTCACGTTATATTGAGGCACGTATATCTAAGTTTGGCTTAGATGTTGTTTTTAATCCTAAAATTACCGAGTGGCAAGCGAGTTACGATGGACGAAGAAAGGAACCGGTTAATTTACCGGTAATGTTCCCGTTATTGTTAGCGCAAGGTGGCGAAGGTATTGCGGTAGGTTTGTCTACAAAAATTTTACCACACAATTTTATTGAACTTATAGATGCTTCTATTAAGCATTTACAAGGTAAACGTTTTACCATTTTACCCGATTTTCCAACTGCTGGTATAGCCGATTTTTCGAACTATAACGACGGGCTTCGTGGTGGAAAGGTAAGAGTGCGTTCAAAAATATCACAACTAGATAAAAATACTTTAGTAATTACTGAGTTGCCTTTTGGTACTACAACCACCACATTAATCGATTCGATATTAAAAGCGAACGATAAAGGTAAAATTAAAGTTAAAAAAATTGAAGATAATACAGCTGCCGAAGTTGAAATTTTGGTGCATTTACCATCTGGATTATCTCCAGATAAAACTATTGATGCGCTTTATGCTTTTACAAGTTGCGAGTCGTCAATTTCTCCATTAGGTTGTGTTATTGAAGATAATAAACCACTATTTGTAGGGGTTACAGAAATGCTTAGAAGAAGTACCGACAATACGGTAGATCTTTTAAAACAAGAATTAGAAATTCGTTTAGGTGAATTTGAAGAACAATGGCATTTTGCGTCTTTAGAGCGTATTTTTATTGAAAACAGAATTTACCGCGATATTGAGGAAGAGGAAACTTGGGCAGGTGTAATTAGTGCCATAGATAATGGACTTAAACCTCATATAAAACATTTAAAACGTGCTGTAACCGAAGAGGATATTACACGTTTAACTGAAATTCGAATTAAACGTATTTCAAAATTTGATATTGATAAGGCTCAACAAAAAATTGATGCTTTAGAAGAACAAATTGCACAAATTAAACATCATTTAGCGCATTTAATAGATTACGCTATAGCGTATTTCACCCGTCTAAAAAAAGAATATGGTGAAGGTCGTGAGCGTAAAACAGAAATTAGAACTTTTGATGATGTTGATGCTACTAAAGTTGTTATTAGAAACACAAAACTCTTTGTAAATAGAGAAGAAGGTTTTATAGGAACCTCTTTGCGTCGTGATGAATACGTTGGCGATTGTTCTGATATTGACGATATTATTGTGTTTACCAAAGCTGGTATCATGATGGTAACAAAAGTGGATACCAAAACCTTTATAGGTAAAGGTATTATTCACGTGGCTATCTTTAAGAAGAAAGATAAACGTACTATTTACAACATGATCTATCGTGATGGTAAAGCAGGGCCATCCTATATCAAACGATTTGCTGTTACTGCTGTAACTCGAGATAGAGAATACGATTTAACTAACGGAAATAAAGGTTCTGCATCATTATATTTTTCTGCGAACCCTAATGGAGAAGCAGAAGTAATATCTATTTTATTACGTCAGGCTGGAAGTATTAAAAAGTTGAAATGGGATATCGATTTTACTGATATCTTAATAAAAGGACGTGCTTCTAAAGGAAATTTAGTTACTAAGTATCCTATTAAACGTGTAGAATTAAAAGAAAAAGGGGTTTCTACTTTAAAACCTCGTAAAATTTGGTTCGATGATACCGTACAACGTTTAAATGTTGATGGTCGTGGCGAACTTATTGGTGAATTCAGAGGTGAAGATAAGCTTCTAATTATCAATCAATCAGGAATGATTAAAACGGTAACTCCAGAAGTTACTATGCATTTTGATGACGATATGATTGTCATGGAAAAATGGGTGCCAAACAAACCTATTTCTGCGGTGTATTTTAATGGCGAAAAAGAAATGTATTACGTTAAACGTTTTTTAATAGAGCAAGAAGGTAAAGAGGAGCATTTTATTTCCGATCACCCAAATTCTTTATTAGAAATTGTTTCTACAGATTGGAAACCTATGGCAGAGATTGTGTTTGCTAAAGAGCGTGGTAAAGAACGAAAAGAAAACTTGGAGGTTAACTTAGAAGAATTTATAGCTATAAAAGGTATTAGCGCTTTAGGAAATCAATTAACGAAAGAGAAGGTAAATCAAATTAATGTATTAGATCCAATTCCTTTTGAATCTCCTGAAGAAGTTCATGCAGCAAATATTGAAGTTAATGGAGAGGAAACTGTTGATGGTTCTGAGGAGGATTTAGATGATGAATCGCAAACCACTTTGTTTTAATTTTGTTCGCTTAGATATTTGCGTATAACGAAAATGTTTTTCAATGCTTATTGAAAAAAATAATAAAAAAAACCAATCTTAAGCTATTAATAGTTAAGATTGGTTTTTTTACTTTTATGATTTAGTCTTATTTAAAAAACTTTTTAACCGCGCTACCTTTATCAGTAACTATTTGTAAAATGTAAACACCATGAGGTAACGTAGTCGTTTCTATAAATGTTTCTTTGCTTGTTCTTACATTGATTCCCGAAATATTAAAAACTAATAATTCTTCAACATTAACTCCTTTTGGGCCGTTAACTCGAATATCATTGGTTGTATTTATGATAGTAAATTCATTTTTTAAAGATGCGCTAGCAATACTTAAAGTTAGTGCAGGATCTTCGGTAACGGATTTAAATCCTGTCCAACCAGCATCTTCGTATTTTTGTGTCGTTCCTTCAGGAATGAATAAATCTATTGCAGCGTTAACATTAAAGGCGTCAGAAGGTAATGCAGCAGGATTAGCACTGTAAGATTCTACATTTGTGATAAGATTATCTGCAAATGCCTCATTACCAATAGATGTAAGATTACTTCCTAAAACAACGTGTGTTAAATAATTTTCGGAAAAAGAGTTTTCTCCAATACTAGTTACGCTATTCGGAATGGTGATTTCTTTTAATTCGTTACCCATAAATGCGTTATCTCCAATAGAGTTAACGCTAGAAGGAATTGTAATATCTGCTATTTTATTGTTGTAAAAAGCATTGTTATCAATAAGTTCTACATTATCACCAATAATTACACTTGTTAAAGCATTAAAACTAAAAGCATTGCTTCCAACAGAAATTATACTATTTGGTATTGTAATAGTTGTTAAATCATTATTAGAAAACACATGATCTTCAAGAGAAGTTAAGGTGTTAGAGATTGTTGCGGTTTTTAATGAATTATCACTAAAAGCATAAGCGCCAACAGATGTTACGGTGTCAGGGATGTCAATGTTTTCTAATTTACTATTAGTAAAAGCATTGTTGCCAATAGATGTAATGCTTTTAGGTATGGTAACACCTGTTAAAGAAGAACCAAAAAAAGCGCCAAAGGCTATAGATGCTACAGTGTAGGTTGTTGAATTAGCATCATTTGTTACAGAGCTCGGTAATGCCAATGCTGTTGCTTTACCTTTATAAGATTTGATTTCGACTGCAAGAGCAGGTTGTCCTGCGTTTGTATACTCAATATCATCTTTAATAAAAGGAGTTTGAGCAAATAAAACGGAATTAAATAGTAGTAAAATAAATAGATTTAAATTTTTCATTTTTTTTGGGGTTACGTTAAATTATACAAGTAGGTTTCCGTAAGGATTTACGTTAAAAATACGCATTTAGATCATTTTTTTCAATTAAAAAGTAAAATAATCGGTTAAATGACACGAAATGAAAGTAATAAATCTGATGATTTATTTTTTTTAACTCAAAAAAAGAGATGGCCAAAGCAAAAAATGTGGTGATGTAATTGCTTTAAAAAAAGAATTCATTCTACTTTTTGTAAATACGCAAAGCACAGCATGCTCAAAAAGTCGAAAAGACAGTTTAGTTTGGTAAATATTGATTTGCTTAATGATTAAGAAAGCAAAGCGTCAGAAGCATAAAAAAGTAAATATAAGATTATGGTTTTTTTCGAAATTAAACCATTTGTGCTTGTACTGAAGTTATTATTTTTTCTAAATCACTTTCGTAATCAAACCAAAGTGTGCTTTCATTTCTTTTAAACCAGGTAAGCTGACGTTTTGCGAAACGGCGCGTATTCTTTTTAATTTCTGAAATAGCAAATTCTAAAGTCCATTCTCCGCTTAAATATCTAAACAATTCTTTGTAGCCTACGGTGTTTAATGCATTCAAATCTTCGTAGGGAAGTAGTGTTTTAACTTCGTCTAATAAACCACTATTTATCATGATATCTACGCGTTGATTTATACGATTGTAAATCAGTTCACGATCGGCTGTTAAGCCCACGGTAATTGTTGTAAACGGACGCTTGTTTTTTTCTTTATTTAAGAATGAAGAATAGGGTTTTCCGCTACCAATACAAACTTCTAGAGCACGAATTACACGATGTGGATTATCTATAGAAATGGTATTATAGGTTGTTAAATCTAATGCTTTTAATTGTGTTATTAAAGATTCTAAACCGTTAATCTCTAATTCTTTATTTAGTTCTTCTCGAATAGATGGTTTAACTTCAGGAAAGTAGTCTAAACCTTTGGTTACGGCATCGTTATATAAGCCAGAACCGCCAACCATGACAGCGACATTGTTAGTTTTAAAAAGTTGCTCTAAACAGCTTGTTGCATCTTTTTCGAAGGCGCCAACATTGTAATTATCTTGCACCGATTTATGATGAATAAAGTGGTGTTTTGCGCCAGCAAGTTCTTCTGCATTAGGAGCCGCTGTGCCTATTTGCATTTCTTTAAAAAACTGACGAGAATCGGCCGAAATAATTTCAGTTTTAAAGTGCTGTGCTAGTTTTATACTTAGAGCTGTTTTTCCAATGGCGGTTGGGCCAACAATAGAAATGAGATATTTTGGTGTTGTGCTGATGAGATTTATTTTTTTAGAGTTTTCAAAAATAGAGAAAAGCAAGGAGTTTTTTTAATGAAATAAGAAAGTATTGTGGTGTTAGCTTCTTTAAAATGGTTTTGAAAATACACTTTTAAGAAAAGCAAGACTTAATTGAAGAGCAAAAGTTGGCGGATAAGTGCGTTAAGGATTGAACGGTTTGTTTAAGCTCCCCGACCTTAGGAGGGAGCGCGTAGTGAAAGCCTGACCCGATAGAGTAACGCCCAAAAATTAATGTAATTTATTGCCACAGTTGTAGCAAAATTCTGCTTCGTCTTTATGATTACTTGCAAGGCAATTTTGGCACGATTGTGAGTTTAAATTTACTTTAGGTTTTTGTGGTGTTGCGTCTTTGTCTTTACTCTGGTTAACGTATTCGGCCGAAACAATACCGGTTGGAACCGCTATAATGCCATAACCTAAAATCATGATAATGGCAGCTATTAATTGACCAATTGGTGTTATAGGTGCGATATCTCCAAACCCAACCGTAGTCAGGGTTACAATGCACCAATACACACTTACAGGTATGCTTGTAAACCCACTAACTTCGCCTTCTATAAGGTACATAAGTGTCCCGAAAATAATAGATAAGATAAGTACGGCAAATAGGAATACCGATATTTTTGCACGACTGGCTTTTAGCGAATTAGTAAGAACTTGTGATGCGCCAAGAAAACGGGCTAGTTTTAAGATCCGGAATACACGCAATAAACGTAAAGCGCGTAATGCGGCAAGTGCGTGAATACCACCAAATAATAGCGATATGTATTTTGGACTTGTGGATAGTAAATCGATGATACCGTAAAAACTGGTAACGTATTTTAAAGGCTTTTTTACCGTAACAATACGGGCAATATATTCTATACTGAATAGAATGGTGATAATCCACTCTGAAATGTTTAGTAAATTGTGGTATTTAGCATCGAAACTCTTAATACTTTCTAGCATAACGAGCACAATACTCGCAATGATAGCAATGAGCAGGATAACATCGAAAAGTTTACCCTTTGGGGTGTCGGCCTCGTAAATGATTTCGTGAAGACGGATTTTCCAATGTTTTTTTGATGTTTGACTCATAGTATTTCAAAAGTAAGAAATGATTTTCTATTTTTTCTTGAATAATATTAATGAATTTGTTTGAATATCGACAACTTTATTCATCATTTCCTTTAAATACGGGTAATATTCCGGCGGATATAGAGCATCGTTAAAGCGTACTTTAAACATAAGTTGTACTTGGTTTTCTTTTACAGCCGATGAATAAGATATACTGCCTTTGCTATTTGGTATGGCAAGATTTACGCCTTTTGGAGTTTCCGAAACTTCGTATACTTCGGGATCAAATTTCAATCTTAAGGTATAGAAATAGGTGTCGGCGTAACCAAAGTCTATAGGGTAGGAGCGCTCTTGTAGCTTAAAGGGGTTAGTCGTAAAAAACTTTGCTATAAACGGATTTAAGTAAAGCAAATTAGCGTCAGGATTATCAAACTCTAAATCGACGTTGTAAGATTCGTTAAACCCATTACTAGTTTGGCTTTCGCTTAATACCTCGTGGTTTGTAATCTCTAAATTCGGGTGTTTATCTTCTAGTTTATCGATGTAGTTATCGTTGTTCGGGAAATAAGCTTTTTTAGCATTTAAGGCGTGGTAGCCCGTTTTTTTACCCTTTACAGTACCGCTAACGGTTGCATCATTATTTAGAGTTAACTCTGTAATGTACATGGTTGTGGTTGGGTGTTTTGGCGTAATATCAACCCATTCGCTGCCAGCCTTAAAATCCATAACGCGTCCTCTTTCATTTAAACATCTAAAAGGAATTTCTCCAAATGTTAAAAACTTATCTGTAGCGTCTAAAAAATACGTATCATCACCAATAGTGGCTTGTACTATTAAATAATTAAAATCTGATATTACAGGGTAGATAACGGTAGGGAATCCGTTATTTCGAGTAGAAAGTAGTACTGGTTTTACATCGATATCGGCTTCTCTTAATATGTTATGTAGTAGGATGTTTATAGATGAAACGTTGCCAGAACGTGTTTCTATTAAATCTTTTATGGATACATTTTTAAAAATTTTATAATCGCCATTCCATGTATATTGCTCTTGCACGTATTGATAAATAGCTTCAGTTTTTTTTAAAGCATCGGTTTCGTTGATAATATCATCGGTTAAAAGATCTTCTAAGTCAACAGACTTTCTAATTTGCTTACCAATTTCTTTTTCCGATTTTAGTTCTTTATCAACGCTTTTCCATGTTTTTGTATAGTGCTTAATAGAGCCGTCCATGCCTCTAAAAGTCTCTAATTCGTACTCTATACGTGCTAAATAGTTACTTTTAGTCGTCATGTAATCTTCTTCAATAAAAGCTGGAATGTCTTTCATGGCAAAAGTGCTGTTTCCGCAATCTGCGGTTGCGCCATTACGCATCACTAAGCATTCTTTTTTTATTTCAGATTCTGCAATATCTAGTTTTTCTTGACCAACTAATTTTGTGTGATACAGCCAGTTTGCTGGAATGCTCGCTTTGTATTCACTATAAAGTTTAGGAATATCACTCTGGAAATCCCAACCGTGGTATTTAAACATAAACGGTGAAATAACTTCGTAACTATAAGTAATTACTGAGCCCTCTTTAATATTTGGTAAAGTGAATTTAACCAAAGTTGTGTTCTCGTTATAGTCTTCAGTATAAATATCTTTTTCTAAAAGGTGAGATTTAATTAAATTACCACCAACTTCATTATAGGTAATGGCTTTAATATTTTCAATTTTCTCTTTACTGTTCTCGCTTTTGTATAAGTAAATAGCAACATTGGCATGCTCGAAACCTTCTGTATTAAGTAGTTTTATTTTGTGTTTTATTTTGGTGTGTAAATCGTATTCTTCTTTATCTACATAACTATCGCCTTGCTCGTAAATCACTAAGGCGTTAGCGGAAGAATCTTTTGCAAAGGTTCTCGTTTGTATATCTTCGAGACTTACTGTAAAAGTGTCGGAGCTGTATGGCTCTTCTTGTGCGGAAATAAATAATGTGTTTAATAGGAAGAAAAATAGCGTAATGTGCTTCATGTGTTAATTGAAGTTTATAATTTTTAATCGTTTGTTTTTACGAATATAATTCTTGATAATATGCTGTGCATCACGGTTGTTTTCCATAGGAGTGATAATGGATTCTAGTACCTCAATATTATTAATTTGATAGTTTAAATTAACAAAGCCAAGTCCTTTAAAAACACCGTTTTCAATTAAAATAGCACTGCGCTCATCGATGTCGCGACCTCTATCAATAATTACCATGTTTTTTTTAACGTAGCTATGCTTTTCAATTAAAGCATTTACGCGTTCGTTGTATGCTTCGGGTGCTTCTTTTTGAATACAAGCACCTGCGCATTCTTTAATATCGTAACTAAAACAACTTGTTTTTGTTTTGTAAAGTCCAGCTAGTTTTTGGCATAGTTTGTATTCTTCAACAACGTGGGTTAAAAAACTCTTTGCGCTTTGTCTATTGGTGAACGTGGTTATGTTTTTTTTACGACCATCGGCCATATCAATTTTTAAATTTATATAGCCGTTTTTGTCTACAAAACTATATAAAGCATGTGTAAAAATAGAACGACGTAATGCTCTATTAAATAGTGGTTTGTTTTGTTTTATTTCTTCGTTTTCTTTTAGAAGTGCTACAAGTTCACTTCCGGTAGATTCAAAGGTGACGGTACTTACTAATCGTTGTAGTTTTTTAGACTTCGAGTTGGTGCCTGTAAAGTGTTGGTTTAGGCGTTTTTTAATATTATTGCTTTTACCAATATAGATAATATCGCCTTCGGCATTATGTATGTAATATACGCCAGTAACCGATGGAAGGGTATCTAAAATATTTAAAAACTTAGAATCTAGCTTGTTTTTTTTATGAAGCTTTACAGATTGCTGAATAATATTTTTTGAGGTGTCTTTAGCAAGTAGAAGTTTAAATAGTTTTACCGTAGCTAGTGCATCGCCAGAAGCACGGTGTCTATCGGTTACCGGAATGCCAAGAGAGCGCACAAGCTTGCCTAAACTGTAAGAAGCTTGGTCTGGTATCAAATCTTTAGAAAGTTCTACAGTGCAGAGTGTTTTACGTTTATAATCGTAACCTAAACGTCTAAATTCCGTGCCTAGAATACGATAATCGAATTGCGCATTATGCGCCACCAAAATACAATCTTCAGTAATTTCTATAATACGTTTAGCAACTTCGTAAAACTTAGGCGCATCTCGTAGCATTTTACTGTTTATACCAGTTAAATTAACAACAAAGGGCTGGATTTCACGTTCCGGGTTTACAAGACTTATAAATTGATCGACAACCTCGTGGCCGTCAAACTTGTAAATGGCAATTTCGGTGATGCCTTCTTCGTTAAATTTACCACCTGTGGTTTCAATATCTACTATTGCGTACAAATGCTTTTCTTTTTGTATGTAATCGTCCGTGTGTAATTGGCGGTGCTTAAATTGCCGTCTGTATACTGCGGGCCATCATGTGTATTAGTAATTCCTTAAACCAAATATACTACTTCCAACACGAACCATGGTACTTCCGCATTGAATTGCCAATTTATAATCACCACTCATTCCCATGGAAATGGTTGTAAAGGCGCTATTATTGGGGTTTATCGTTTTTAAATCATCAAAAGTAGATTTCAGTAATTTGAATTCGCTTTCAATTTGAGTTTCATCATCTGTAAAGGTCGCCATGCCCATAACACCTGTAATATTCACGTTTTTTAAAGCTAAAAAAGCTTCCGATTGTATAATATCGATAGCATCTTGAGGCGCTAAACCAAATTTAGAATCCTCCGAAGCTATTTTTATTTGTAACAAGCAATTAATAACTCTATCGTGTTTTAACGCTTGTTTGCTTATTTCTTCAAGTAATTTAAAATTATCAACACCATGAATTAAAGCTACAAAAGGCGCCATGTATTTCACTTTATTACGCTGTACATGCCCAATCATGTGCCATTGGATGTCTTTTGGCATGGCTTCATATTTGTCTGCCATATCCTGAATTTTATTTTCACCAAAAATGCGTTGTCCCGCATTGTAAGCTTCCATAATATCAGAAACTGGTTTGGTTTTAGAAACAGCAACAAGCGTTACGTGTTCTGGTAAAGTTGATTTTATATGAAGGAGATTGTCGTTAACACTCATTATATTATATATTTTGTTTGTTGTCTATTTTGTAAATAGTGCCTACAAAAATTGCTTTGAAACCTTTTCGGCTTTTCTGTTTTCCGAGTAATCGTAAAAACCTTCGCCCGATTTTACACCCAGTTTTCCTGCATTAACCATATTGACTAATAGTGGGCAAGGTGCGTATTTTGGGTTTTTAAAACCGTTGTACATCACGTTTAAAATAGAAAGACAAACATCTAGGCCAATAAAATCGGCTAATTGTAGCGGTCCCATAGGGTGCGCCATACCAAGTTTCATTACGGTGTCTATTTCATTTACGCCAGCAACGCCATTGTATAAGGTTTCTATAGATTCGTTTAGCATAGGCATTAAAATACGGTTTGCTACAAACCCAGGGTAATCGTTAACTTCTACAGGTGTCTTGCCAAGTTTAGCAGAAAGATCCATAATGGTTTTTGTAACCGCATCGCTGGTGTTGTAACCACGAATAATTTCAACTAAAGCCATAATAGGCACCGGATTCATAAAATGCATGCCAATTACGTTTTCTGGTTTCTGTGTTACGGCAGCAATTTGTGTAATAGAAATAGAAGAGGTGTTGGTTGCTAAAATACAGTTAGGCTCGCAAACATCACTCAATTGTTTAAAAATTTTCAGTTTTAAATCGAGGTTTTCGGTTGCTGCTTCTACAATTAAATCGGTGTTTTTTACACCATCAGGTATTGCTGTATGCGTGGTAATGTTGGCAAGCGTATTGTTTTTATCGGTTTCGGTAATTTTTTCTTTAGTCACCATGCGATCTAAATTTTTCGCAATAGTATCCATGCCTTTTTTAAGGGCTGCTTCGTTAATATCGATAAGGTTTACGCTAAAACCACTTTGCGCAAAAGTATGCGCAATGCCATTTCCCATGGTGCCTGCGCCAATAACTGCTATGTTTTTCATTCTGGTAATTTTTTTTATTTCCGCGTAAGCGAAAACTTTAAACTATTTAGAATTTCTATTGCTTAAGCTACAGTTGTATTAAAAGCAATTAATAATTTGTGTTGCAACGCGCAAAGCTTCTGTGCCGTCGTGTAGGGTTACAACTGGTGTGGTGTTGGTGTTTATGGCGTGTGCAAAAGTTTCCAATTCATCTAAAATAGAGTTATTATCGGCTACTTTTGGGTTATCAAAATAAATTTGTTTTTTAACGCCTTCAGCATTTTGTAATACCATATCGAAATCTCCAGGTACTTCTGGAGCATCTTTCATTTTAACCACTTCACATTTCTTTTCAAGAAAATCTACAGAAATATAAGCGTCTTTTTGGAAAAAACGCGCTTTACGCATTTTTTTAAGTGAAATTCTGCTTGCCGTAAGGTTGGCAACACAGCCGTTTTCGAACTCTAAACGTGCATTGGCAATATCTGGTGTGTCGCTAATTACAGAAACACCACTGGCAGAAATATGTTTTACTTTAGATTTTACAACGCTTAAAATAATATCGATATCGTGTATCATTAAATCTAAAACCACAGGCACATCGGTACCACGCGGGTTAAATTCTGCTAAACGATGCGTTTCAATAAACATCGGTGATTTTATATCGTCTTTTATGGCTAAATAAGCTGGGTTAAAACGCTCTACGTGCCCAACTTGGCCACGTAAATTATTTTCGGCTAAAAGTTCTCTAATATGTTCAGCCTCTTCAACGGTATTAGTAATTGGTTTTTCAATAAAAACATGCTTACCCTTTGCTATAGCTCGCTTTGCGCAATCGTAATGCGATAGGGTTGGGGTTACAATATCTACCATGTCTACAGCGTCGATTAAGGCGTCTATAGAACTAAAAAATTTGTATCCAAACTCGGCTTCTACAAGTTTTCCGTTGGCTTCATCGGCATCATAAAACCCGACAAGATTATATTTTTCTGATTGTTTAAGTAGTCTTAAATGAATTTTTCCAAGATGACCAGCACCAAGTACTCCAGCGTTTAGCATAATAATAGGTTTTCAACAAAAATAACATAATTAAAACGTCCTTTTGCTTAATTGGGCTTAAAATTTTCTTCGGATTATTGTTAAAAATAAATTCTTATAAAATTGTTTTACCCTTAGAAATCTTTGACTAATTTTAACCCTGTAAAACCTCCCAACCATTGAAAGACACTTTTAGACACCAAGGATTAAGACAACAACTCGTTAATGTATTAAAAAACAAAGGCATAACCAACAATGCGGTTTTGGCTGCTGTAGCTAAAATACCAAGGCATTTGTTTATGGATTCTAGTTTTTTAGATCATGCATATCAAGATAAAGCCTTTCCGATTGCTGCAGACCAAACCATATCACAACCTTATACGGTGGCGTTTCAAAGCGAGTTAATGCAAATAAAACCTGGGCATAAAGTTTTAGAAATTGGTACAGGTAGCGGATATCAAACCGCGGTTTTGTGCGAATTAGGAGCAAAAGTGTATAGTATAGAGCGTCAAAACGAGCTATTTAAAAAAACGAGCAAGTTTTTGCCTAAATTGGGTTACCGACCTAAAAAACTCATTTTTGGCGATGGTTATATTGGTTTAAAAACCGAAGCGCCTTTCGATAGTATTATTGTAACTGCTGGCGCGCCTTTTGTACCAAGACCATTGTTGAGTCAGTTAAAAATTGGCGGACGCTTAATTATTCCTGTGGGCGATGATGTTCAAATTATGACACTTTTTATTAGAAAAGGGCCCAAAGAATTTGAACAAGAAGAGTTTGGTGAGTTTAGATTTGTACCCTTGTTAGAAGATAAAAACTAAATCTATTTTTATTCACTCTAAAATATTGATATACTTTATTTTAATACAAAAGAGTAAACCATTAGTTTGATGCTAAGGTTTACTCTTTTTTGTTGAAAATTACTTTAAAATATCTAAGGAAATCATGCAGGATTTCATGGTTTGGAAACTGCGTTCAATATCATCATCTAAGCCTATAGAAAAACGGATTAAGCCTTCCGATAGGCTCATTTCTTTCTGTTCCTCTTCTGGTATTTCGGACGATGTTGAGCTTCCTGGAGCGCTAAAAAGCGTTTTATAAAATCCAAGACTTACCGCTAAATAACCTAAGTTTTTATTCTGCATAAGTTCCATAAGCGCATTTGCTTTTTCAGCAGAACCAACATCTAGTGTTAGCATACCGCCAAAACCATAAGCCGCGTTCATCATGCTTTTAAATAGCGTGTGCGATGGGTGTGAGGCTAAACCAGGATAAACGGTTTTTAAACCCAATTGCTCAAATCTTTCAGCTAAATACAGCGCGTTTTTACTGTGTTGCTGCATTCTAATATGTAATGTTCTTAGGTTTTTTAATACCGACGATGCGCGCAAACTATCCATGGTAGCGCCTATAAGCATAGAAGCTCCGCTGTTTACGTTTCTTAAATCGTTAATAAACTCTTGTGTACCACAGACCACGCCACCAACCGTATCGCTAGATCCGTTAATAAACTTGGTTAAACTGTGTATTACAACATCGGCACCTAAAATGGCAGGCGATATAGATAGTGGCGAAAACGTGTTATCTACCACTAATTTTAAATTATGCTTTTTAGCAAGAGCCGCTAAACCTTTAATATCGGCAACTTCTAGCAGCGGGTTGCTAACAGACTCGCAATACAATACTTTAGTTTTTTCGGTAATAGCAGCTTCTACAGCGTCTAGCTTAGTAATATCTACAAAACTAGTAGCGATGTTAAAACGCGGTGTAAAATTTTTAAGAAACGCATACGTGCCGCCGTAAATGGTTCTGCTCGATACTATATGGTCGCCGCTACCGCATAATTGTAGTAAAACCGGAGTAATAGCGCCCATGCCAGAAGCCGAAACATTTGCAGTTTCTGTGCCTTCCATAGCAGCTAAAGCTTCGCCTAAATATAAATTAGAAGGCGAGGAGTGGCGCGAATAGAGGTAGCAACCATCGGCATTACCTTCAAAGGTATCAAACATGGTTTTTGCTGATAGAAAGGTGTATGTAGACGAGTCGGAAATGGAAGGGTTAACACCTCCAAATTCTCCAAAATATTGTAAATCTTGAATGTTGTTTGCGGGTTTAAAAGCCATAGGTGGTTGTTTTATGTTTTACACAAAGTAGGCTTATATTAGATTGTAAAACAAGCGGATTCTATTTTATAGGAAAATAAATCTGTTTTAATTTAATTATTCGGAATATATTTCAGTACATTGTTGTTTAAACCTTATTTTTAAGAAATATTTTCGATTATGATTTTTGATACTACCGATAAAAAACTGCTAGAGTACCTGCAAACAGACAGTAAACAAACCAATAAGGCACTTGCTAATAAATTAAACCTATCGGTAACAGCGGTTTACGAGCGTATTAAAAAACTAGAAAAAGCGGGTTTTATATCGGGTTATATTGCTTTAGTAAGTAAAAGTAAAATTGAACGCGATTTTGTAGTGTTTTGCCACGTAAAACTCGTGCAGCACAGTCAAGATTATGTGGTAAAGTTTGAAAAAGAAGTGGCTAAGCTGCATGAAGTGCTAGAGTGTTACCATTTAAGTGGTGAGTACGACTATTTGCTTAAGGTTATCGTTAAAGATATGGTGGCCTTTAGAGCCTTTATGGTAGAGAAGTTAACTTCCATAAATCATATAGGAAGTACACATAGTATGTTTGTTATAAATGAAGTGAAATATACTACAGCGATTAATTTTTAGCCGAAAATTTTATTATTTAAGCTAATATTTAAGGTTTTTCATACGGAAAACTACTTTATTTTCTAATTGTGTTCAACTAATTTAAGATGGATAAATCTTTTTACTACATTAGCGGAAACCTAACCATTTTAACCAAACATTTATGAAGAATTTAGTGTGCATTATTTTAGGCTTTGTTATAGGAGCTGCATTAACTTATTATTTTTGTCCAAGGCCATTAGAAGGCGCTGTAGCAGAAATTGATAACCCAACCGGAACCATTACAATTCTAGAAGCGACAGAATTAAGTGCGAATTGGGAACAAAACAATCCAAAAGAAATAGACTCTACAATAGAGTTAGACGATAATTCTAAAAGAAAGCCCATGCGTTCTGTAATGTGGAGCTTAAAAAACATTGAAGATTATATCGCTTTCGCTGAAAAAGAATCGGATAGTGTAGGATATACCATGACGGGTTTACGCGTATATTTAGGTAATTACGGAAAAAACGGAAAACCTGGTAAGAAAAACAGAAACACCATGTTTATTGTGCCAACAGGTCATAAAAACACTGCTAAAGCAAGTAGTTTAAATATTTCGCTTAGAGGTGATAAGGATGAAGATATTCCGGTAGATCCATTGAATGAAGGTGGGACAGGAGAAAGGGGGTATCCTTGATAAGCACTTTGTATGGAAGAATTTTTATTAACGTATAAATTCCCAATAACAACTGGAGTTGAAGTTTTAGCAGCTGTTACAGGTTTGCTTTTTTTAAAAAAGTATAAACCTACAGTTGCTAAATTTTTTATATACTTTTTGGTGTATTTGACTTTGTGTGATTTTGCCTCTAATTACGTACGTTATATTAAAAATGATGGATTGTTTGGTTTTTTGCAAGGTACGGTGTTTGTTAAAAATTATTGGTGGGGTACGTTGTTTTGGAAAATAGGGGCTATTATGTTTTTTGCATTTTATTATCATAGAGTTTTGAAAACGGACGTTTTTAAAAAGATGGTAAAAATAGCTGCTTTTAGCTTTTTGTTGTTTTCAATAGGCTATATTGCTTTTAATTGGGACGATTATTTTATCATGTTATTTCCTGCTATTAGTGTTTTTGGGGCTTTTATTATTTTTTTATGTACGGTTTGCTATTTTATAGAGGTATTGAAGAGCGATAAAATACTCACCTTTTACAAATCGCTAAATTTCTATATTAGTTTTGCTATTTTTATTTGGTGGCTAATTATTACACCTTTGGTGTTTTACGATGTGTATATGAGCCGTTTAGATTGGAATTTTATCTTTTTAAGATGGCAGATTTATTTAATTGCCAATATTACTATGTATTTAACTTTTACCTTTGCTTTAATATGGTGCAAACCGGAGAACGACTAGCAAGTACTGCTTCCGAGAGATATTTATTAATTTATATGGTTGCCGTTTTGGTAATTATCACGGCTTTAGTGGTGGTATTTTTTGTAGTGTTTTTAAAGCGAAAAAACAAATTGCTCGAAGATCGTATAAAGCAGCAACAGGCTTTTGAGTCGGAAATTGCACGTGCGCAAACAGAAACGCAAGAGCAAACCTTAAAGAATATAGGTTGGGAGCTGCACGATAATGTTGGGCAGTTGTTGTCTTTTGCAAGTATGCAATTAAGTATTTTAAAAATGCAGGTCGATGCCGATGTGCGTGATAAATTTAAAGATACTACTGCTGCAATAAGTGAGAGTTTATCAGAGGTGCGAGCGCTTTCTAAAACTCTAAATAATGAGGTGATTTTAAATATTGGTTTCGAGAAATCGATTTCTAATGAGTTAAACCGACTTAATAAACTAAAGTTCGCTTCCGCGGAATTAAAAGTTATTGGAGACAAGATTGAGTTTGAAGATAGAAAGCACGAAATTATTATATTTAGAATTCTTCAGGAGTTTTTATCTAATACCGTGAAATATTCTCAAGCCGAGAACTTAAATGTTATTTTAGAATACACCGATAAAAATTTAAAAATCACAGCTAAAGATGATGGTGTAGGCTTTAATATGGATACCGTAGAGAAAGGTTCTGGCTTAATTAATATGCGTAGTCGTGCTAATTTAATTGGCGCCGCTTTTAGTTTAGAATCGCAACCTGAGCATGGTGTAACTTTAATTTTAAATTACCCGTTGCTGTAATATTTCTCGTTTTATTTTCTTTTAATTTTATGTGAAGTATTTAAAAAATAACTTCAACCATTTAAGTTTGCCCTGGTATGGCGCATAGCGCACCGGTGGATCTATCCAATTTTTACGATTTACAATGGATTTATGGTGCGAAAATGTATCGAAACCAAACTTACCATGGTAATTTCCCATGCCGCTAAAACCAACGCCTCCAAAGGGGAGTTTATCGTTTCCGAAATGCATAAGCGTATCGTTTATTACGCCGCCACCAAAACTAAATCTTTCAATTAAATCTTTGGAAAAGGCTTTATTGTTCGAGAATACGTAAAAGGCAAGTGGTTTTTCATATTGAGAAATTACAGATTCAATATCTTGTTCGGTTTCAAAAGTAAGTATCGGTAAAATAGGTCCAAAAATTTCTTCTTGCATTACAGGGCTATCCAAATCGGGATTATCTAGTAGTGTAGGTGCTATGTAGCACGTGGTTTCATCTATTTCTCCACCAAAACTAATGGTTTCTTGGTTTAGCATATTTGCCAAACGCTGGGTGTTTTTCTGATTTATAATTCTAGGAAAATCTTCCGAAGCTTTAATATCGTTGCCGTAAGCTTGTTTTATTTCTTCAATTAAAGCCTTTGTAAAATCCGTTTTTATCTGTTTTTTAACTAAAATATAATCTGGTGCAATACAGGTTTGTCCAGCATTTAAAAATTTGCCCCAAACCACGCGTTTGGCGGTAAGTTTCAAATCTACAGTATCATCTATAATACATGGTGATTTTCCGCCTAATTCTAAAGTAACTGGTGTAAGGTGTTTTGCGGCGGCCTGAGCTATAATTTTTCCAACGGAAACACTTCCTGTAAAGAAAATATAATCCCAACGTTGGTTTAGTAGGGCTGTGGCAACATCTACGCCGCCTTCTATGCTAGTTACTAATCCCTCAGAAAACACATTTTTTACTAGGTTAGAAATAAGTCTCGAAGTATTTTCGGTAAGTTCACTTGGTTTTAAAACTACAGTATTTCCTGCTGCAATGGCTAGTATTAGAGGTTCTAAAGCTAAAATAAACGGGTAATTCCAGGGTGAAATAATTAAAACGCTACCATAAGGTTCTTTATAAATAAAACTGCTTGCCGGAAATAGGAGCAGGCTACTAGATACGCGTTGTGGTTTTGCCCATTTTTTTAGATTTTTAATCACCAAATTTAATTGAGACATTACCATGCTGTATTCGCTTAGGTAAGTTTCAAATTCCGATTTTTTAAAGTCTAATTTTAGGGCGTTAAAAACCGCTTGCTCGTTAGCTTCTAATTCTTCTTTTAAAGCTTTTAATATTGAAATTCGAAACGCAACAGATTTTGTTTTTCCAGATTTAAAATACTCTTTTTGCTTGACGATAATTTCAGGAATAGCTTTCAAATGGCGAGAGGTTTTTAGTTGAAGTTAAAAGGTGTTTTTAAAAATGGTAACATTTTGATTTTAAACAGTGCACGCATCCCAAATTGGATCTTTAGGTAAAGGTGCTGTAACTTGAATAGGTTCTTTTTTTACAGGGTGAATAAAGCTTAAATGTCGCGCATGTAAATGGATGCTTGCGTCTTTATTACTTCTATCAAAACCGTATTTTAAGTCGCCTTTTATTTGGCAACCAATGGTTGATAATTGCGAGCGTATTTGATGATGTCGGCCTGTTTCTAAATTGATTTCTAACAGGATATAACGGTCTAATTTCTTTAGCGTTTTGTAATGAAGAATGGCTTTTTTGCTCTCATTCACTTCTTTATTATGCGCGTAAGATTTGTTATTTTTGGGGTTCTTTTTTAACCAATGTGTAAGCGTGTCTGCGTTTTTTGGTGGCGCATTTTTCACTACAGCCCAATAGGTTTTTTTAGCTTCCTTGTCGGCAAAAAGCTTGTTTAACCGCGGTAGGGCTTTACTGGTTTTAGAAAACACAATAATTCCCGTAGTTGGCCTATCTAACCTATGGACAACGCCTAAATAGACGTTGCCTGGTTTGTTATATTTTTGAGCAATATATTCCTTAACAACTTCGCTTAATGGTTTGTCGCCGGTTTTATCGCCTTGTACAATATCTCCGGCGCGTTTATTGACGATAATAATGTGATTATCTTCAAAAATGACCTGAAGGTTGTCTTTATTTGATAGTATTTTGCTAGACATTTATAAAATGCACGGGTTTATGCTTAATGTTTTAGATGAAATTTAAATGAAATAAACAATTAGTATTGTTCGCTTTCATTTGGGAAATCACTCGATTTTACATCTTCTACGTATTGAGATAGTGCGCCCGTCATGTCTTCATATAAATTTAAATAACGACGTAAAAATCTTGGGTGGAATTCGTGCGTCATACCAATCATATCGTGTAAAACTAAAACCTGACCATCAACACCGTTTCCTGCGCCAATACCTATAATAGGAATGTTTACGCTTTCGGCTACTTTTTTAGCTAAAGCTGCGGGTATTTTTTCTAATACAATAGCAAAACAGCCTACTTTTTCTAGCATTTTTGCATCTTCGATTAAATCTTCAGCTTCTTTTTCTTCTTTAGCTCTAACGGTGTAAGTTCCGAATTTATAGATAGATTGCGGTGTTAAGCCTAAGTGGCCCATTACTGGGATTCCTGCATTTAAAATACGCTTAATAGATTCTTTAATTTCACGACCACCTTCTAGTTTTACTGAATGTGCACCACTTTCTTTCATGATTCTAATTGCAGAACGTAGCGCTTCTTTTGGATCACTTTGGTAGCTTCCGAAAGGTAAATCTACTACAACAAGTGCGCGATGTACGGCGCGAATTACAGATGATGCATGGTAAATCATTTGGTCTAAAGTAATTGGTAGCGTGGTTTCGTGACCTGCCATTACATTACTTGCAGAATCGCCTACTAAAATTACGTCTACACCAGCGCCATCTACAATTTTGGCCATAGTGTAATCGTAAGCGGTTAGCATTGATATTTTTTCGCCATTGGCTTTCATGTCAATCAATGTTTTTACCGTAATTCTTTTGTATTCTTTTTTTGCTGTAGACATTATATTTTATGTTTTATTTTATTAATAGGATGTTTTGCGAAGGCGTATGCTTTTAAATTTTCAACAGAAATAATATATAGGAAACGCTTCGCTTTAGTGAATGCTGTTTAGTTTGGTGTTGGTTTGTAAAAATACTAAATAAGTTTTACGAAACTTAATGTTTACTTAAGTTCTTTAAAGGCGTAGCGCTAGGCTTTCTTTTTACTGTAATATTCGTTAAGAACCGACTGTCTGCCTATGGTTTTGGTGATAATATCTTTTTCTAAATCCCAACCTCGTGCTGGAGAATATTGGCGTCCGTACCAAATAATTTGTAAATGGAGGTCGTTCCAAAGTTCTTCTGGAAATAGACGTTTGGCATCTTTTTCGGTTTGTACTACGTTTTTTCCGTTGGTTAAATTCCAACGATACATCAATCTATGTATGTGTGTGTCTACAGGGAATGCCGGAATTCCAAAGGCTTGAGATAATACTACAGCAGCGGTTTTGTGGCCTACGGCTGGTAGTTCTTCTAAAGCTTCGTACGTTTTTGGGACTTCACCATTGTATTTGTCGATTAATATTTGCGATAAACCGTGAATACCTTTGCTTTTCATAGGTGATAGACCAACGGGTTTTATAATCTCGCGGATATCTTCTACGGTAAGTTTAACCATATCATAAGGGTTGTCGGCTTGCTCAAATAATAGAGGTGTAATTTTATTGACACGCACATCGGTACTTTGTGCAGACATTAACACGGCAATAAGTAGTGTGTACGGATCTTTATGGTCTAAAGGAATTGGTATTTCTGGGTAAAGTTTATAAAGTGTATTAATAACAAAGTTTACCTTTTCTTGTTTAGTCATAAATTGTACTTTTGTTTTAGAAACCAAAGTTAATACTATGAACACACTAAAACAAGGTGATGCCGTTCCTAATTTTTCGGCATTAGATGAACAAGGAAATACCATTTCGTTAAGCGATTATAAAGGGCAGAAGCTAGTCGTGTTTTTTTATCCAAAGGCAAGCACGCCAGGTTGTACGGTAGAAGCTTGTAATTTGAGAGATAATTATGAGGTTTTAAAAGAAAAAGGTTATGCTTTATTGGGTGTAAGTGCAGATTCTGCTAAACGCCAGTCTAATTTTAAAAATAAACACGAATTTCCATTTCCGCTATTAGCTGATGAGGATAAAACGGTAATTAACGCTTTTGGCGTTTGGGGGCCAAAAAAGTTTATGGGTCGCGTTTACGACGGTATCCATAGAATGACTTTTTTAATTGATGAAAATGGTGTTGTAGAGCGCGTAATTGAAAAAGTGAAAACAAAAGATCATTCAGCTCAAATTTTAGAGTAAACGCTAAAAGTAGAAATAAAAAAAACGGCTATATTGTTGAAGTATAGCCGTTTTTGCGTTTTATGTAAAGTATTACTTTCTTTTTCTGCTTAGTGTTAAAGGGCGTCTGGTGTAGCCAAATAAACGGTATTCTTTAATTAAATCTTCGGTGCCTTCTGGAACCATAGATTCCCAGCCTGGCTCTCCGTTTGCTATTTTATTTAAGATTTCTCTCGAGAAAATATTCATGATAGATTCATCGTAATCTTCAATATCAATAACTTTTCCGTTGTATTTAAAGAATTTGTAAAGCTCCTTCATTCGTGGATAAACTTTTAAGTTTTCACTTGTAATAAGTTCTCCCGTTGCAGGATCTTTCATTGGGTATAAGTAAACTTTTAAATCTTTAAAGAATAACTTTCCGAAGGCTTCTAAAATACCACCACTAATATGTCTGTAATATTTCTCGTCGAAAATATCTACCAAATTGCTAACGCCCATAGCAAGACCCATTCTTGCTTTGGTGTAGTTAGAGAAGTATTCTACAACCTTAAAGTATTCTTGGAAGTTAGATATCATAACCGATTGTCCAAGAGAACATAGTAAATCTGCACGATCTATAAAATCTTGTTCGTCAATTTCACCTTCTGCTCTTAAATTAGATAGGGTAATTTCGAAAACCACAACCGTTTTATCTTCATCTACCTTGTTTTCTTTAATGAACATTTCGTATGATTTCTCATACATAGCCATGTTCACTTTAGTTACCGGTCTAAAACTTCCACGTAGCGCTAAAATGTTTTTCTTGTAGAATATACGAGCAGGAAGTACGTTTGTACCATCTGGTCCGAACATTACCGCATCGGTCATGCCGTTCTTTACAAGTTGTAAGCTCATTAAACGGTTATCTATGTTTTTAAATACAGGTCCCGAAAAGTTAATGGTGTCTATTTCTATTTGGTCTTTATCTAGGTGATCGTATAGATAACGTAGTAATTTTTTAGGTTCGTTGTATTTGTAAAACGCGCCGTAAATTAAGTTGGTTCCTAGAACACCAAGCGTTTCTTGTTGTAAACGTGCATCGGTTTCTTTAAAACGGAGGTGTAAAATAATTTCGTTGTATTCGCCAGTGGCTTCAACTTGATATTTAATACCTACCCAACCATGACCTTTGAATTGCTTAGCAAAATCAATAGTCGCTACGGTGTTAGCGTATGTGAAAAATATTTTATTCGGATTTTTTTCACGAGTTAAACGATTTTCCATGAGGTCCATTTCATGGGTAAGCATTTTGCGTAAACGTGCTTCTGTTACGTAGCGTCCGTCGTCTTCAACACCATAAATGGCATCACTAAAATCCTTATCGTAAGCAGACATTGCTTTGGCTATAGTACCTGAGGCACCACCAGCTCTAAAAAAATGACGACAAGTTTCTTGTCCTGCGCCAATTTCTGCAAATGTTCCGTAAATGTTTTCGTTTAAGTTAATCCGAAGAGCTTTAGATTTTAACGAGGGAATATCATTAAACTCTTTATCGCCTTTAATGGTAATATCCATATATTATATAGGTTAGGTCCGTACTGACAAAGGTATTAAATAAGTATGCTAAACAAAAAAATAAGTTTATTTTTGTTTCAAAATTCACACTTTTGAAAATCACTTTTCTCGGCACAGGCACATCGCAAGGTATTCCAATAATAGGGAGTAAGCACCCGGTTTGTTTAAGTAACAATAAAAAAGACAAGCGTTTACGTGTTTCCGTTTTAGTAGAATGGGATGGGTTTACGTGCGTTGTAGATTGCGGGCCAGATTTTAGATATCAAATGCTACGTTCGGGTTGTGAAAAAATTGACGCTATTGTGTTTACGCACGAACATTCTGACCATGTAATGGGGTTTGATGATATTCGTCCGTTTTATTTTAGACAAGGCGATATTCCTATTTATGCGCATCAGCGGGTTTTAGATTCTCTAAAGCAACGTTTCGATTATGTGTTTAAAACAGAAAATCGATATCCTGGTGCGGCGGCTGTCACGGTAAACGAAATTGAAAATAAGCCTTTTAGTCTTGGAGGTTTAGAGGTTATGCCTGTAAATGGAACGCATGGTGGTTTGCAAGTTTTTGGATTTAGGTTTAAAGATTTTGCTTACCTCACCGATATGAAGCGTGTAGAAGTTGTTGAAATTGAAAAAATTAAAAACGTAAAGATTTTAGTGGTGAATACGTTGCGTATTGAACCGCATCACTCGCATTTTAACTTAGAGGAAGCTTTAGCTTTTATAGAAAAAGTAAATCCTGAAAAAGCATATTTAACGCATATTAGTCATTTATTAGGTTTTCACGACGAGGTTGAAAAAACGCTTCCTGAAAATGTGTTTTTGGCTTATGATGAATTAGAATTAAATTTATAAAATTACCCTATGACGAAAAAGATTTTCATGTATTTGTTTGTGTTTGCGATGTTACTTGTATTGTTTCAATACGTTAACGCGAAACGTGTTTTTGAGGATATGAATAATAAACTCGGTAAGCAAAAAGTACAAGTTGAAAAGTATAAAGATTCTGTTTTGGTTTTAAATACTGAAATTTCAAATCTGTCGTATTTCAATTTAGAACGTAATGAAGATGCTTTGAGCTATTTTGAGCGTGATGGATTTAATGTTGAAGAATTAATTCCGTTTATAAAAGATGAACTTTATGCTTTGAATGAAGTGAAGGGTGAACATCCGTTAATTCCTTATGCATCTAGCGAAGGGCGACGTATGTTAATTAATAAAGTAAAAATGCTAAACCATAAATGGATTATCGCCGATTTCTCGGATGGTGAATTCTGGGGTGAACTTTTTATAACGTATCGCGTTACTGAAGATAAAGAACTCAAGTTTAATTTAGTAGAGTCTTTTTTATATCCATTGCCATAGATTATTCTTCTCTGTAGGCAATTCCTTTTTGTTTTTTAGTTTCTCCAACATACGAGTATTCATAAGTGTAAGATGAATCGGTAGTTGTTAGTATCTTTAAGTGAATATCTTTTTGTTCTGCCATATTCTTTGGGTTTATGGTTTTAAAGATCACCTCGCAGTCGTTAATCCATCTTAGTTGCGACGAATCTGTTTTGCTGTCATAGACTTCCACTTGTAGTGTTTCGCTACGTTTAAACCTCGATTTGTAGATTACATCATTAATAGTGACTTCGCTATAGAATGCGCCTGTTTTAAAATCTTTGCATTCGCGAGCAGACTCGTAACAGTTAAAAAGAAAAAGCACAGGTAAAAGGTATAGAAATCTCATAGGTATATCTTGAAATGCAAAATTACTTTAATTCTGATAGTTTTTAAAACTTCCGTCGGAATAAAAAATAACAATACGCTCAATTGTTTTATCGCTATCTACTTGAAGATTTAAACTATTCTGGATGCTTTCGGTTTTAGGAGGATTTGGAATAGCGGTATTTTGAGGTGGAGTTGGTGTATTAATTTCTTGAGCTGTTTTTTGTTGAGCAGGAAATTCACCCTTGCCATTCATCAACCAATACAATTCTACTTCCGGAAAAGCGGTAAGGGTTTTTAGAACAAATTCTAAACTCGGCTTATTTCTACCAGACAATATATGTGAAATGCTAGAGCGTTGCACACTAATTTTTTCAGCGAAAGAAGAGGCAGATTCTCCGTAGTATTCCATCACTTTTTGGAGTCTTTTAATGAAAGCTTCGCTGTTTATCATTGTAAATTCGGGTTTCTGGTATTTGATGTTACAAATGTAATAATTATATGTTAATCGGTAACATTAAATGTGTTAAAACTGCTGACAACGTACAAGTTAAGCTTTAAATATTGGTATTTAATTATCTGAAAATAAGTTGTTTAGTTAGATTTTTACGAATCCGTTGTTTTTTATATATAATCGCAGGCTGAAATTGTATACTAATGTAAACAAATGTATTGATTTTTAGTGTTTACAATTGTAAATTAGTAATTGTTTACATTTGTATCATAAATAAAACACATGAAATTAGAAGTTATAAAATCCTTGTTTTTAAAACACAAAGAATCGCGTTTATCACATCGCTATATCACCAACAATCATATTAAACCACTTTTAGAAAACCTAGAAAAAGAGATCGTTATTGAAGTGATTGGAACCTCTGTTTTGGATGAATCTATTTATGGGCTAAAAATTGGTGAAGGTGAAAAATGCATCTTAATGTGGTCGCAAATGCACGGAAACGAATCGACAACAACCAAAGCTATTTTTGATTTATTAAACAGCTTATTGGATAAGGATTCTAATTTAAACCACATTTTAGAAAACTGTACCTTATATATAATACCAATTTTAAATCCCGATGGTGCTAACGCTTATACACGCATAAATGCCAATCAAGTCGATTTAAATAGAGATGCACAAAACCTTACGCAACCTGAAAGTAAGGTGTTACGCGATGTATTTACTAAGTTTAAACCACATTTTTGCTATAATTTGCACGGGCAGCGCACTATTTTTAGTGCAGGCAACACAAATAAGTTGGCTAGCGTATCGTTTTTAGCGCCTGCGCAAGATCAGGCGTGTACGGTAACGCCTAATAGAAAACGTGCTATGGAGGTGATTGCTGTAATGGATAAAGCTTTACAAGCTATAATACCAAATGGAGTAGGTGTGTATGATGATGCTTTTAACTTAAACTGTGTTGGTGATGCGTTTCAATGTGAAAATGTGCCAACTATTCTGTTTGAAGCAGGACATTGTAAAGATGATTACGGTCGTGAGGTGACTCGTGAGTTGATTTATACGTCTTACTTAGCATCTTTAGATTACATCGCTAAAAACGACGTTACTGGCGATAAGCACGAGGCTTATTTTAATATTCCGGAGAACGGTAAGTGTTTTTATGATATTATTATAAGAAACGTAAAAGCTGAAAATACTTCCGAAGAAAAAAGTACAGATATTGGTATTCTATATCAAGAGAAATTAGTTGATAACCGAATTGAATTTTTACCAAAAGTTGATAAAGTTGAAAACTTAAACAACTTTTATGGGCATAAAGAATTTGATGCTAAAGGTTTAGCTGTGTTAGATGGGGAAGGAATTGATATACAAGTTGGTTACGAAAACGTTTTCGTAATAATTAATAACCAAAAAATATCATTATTAATGAAATAAAGCGCAGTTAAAGTGTGTAATTATTAACAAAAATGTATTATTTTCGCTTTTTATTTAAGAATAGTTAATTATGGGGAAAATAAAGTTAGACGAGATTGATCACCAAATTCTTGATATGTTAATCGATAACACAAGAATTCCGTTTACAGACATTGCAAAGAAATTATTAATATCTGCAGGTACTGTTCACGTACGTGTTAAAAAAATGGAGGAAGCAGGAATTATTCGTGGTTCGTCTTTAACATTAGATTATAAAAAATTAGGTTATTCGTTTATTGCTTATGTTGGCGTTTATTTAAACAACACCTCGCAAACTAAATTCGTTTTAGAACGTATAAACGAGATCGCTTATGTTACTGTAGCGCATATTACTACTGGGAAATTTAATATTTTCTGTAAAATTAGAGCTAGAAGTACAGAGCATGCGAAAGAAGTTATTTTTATGCTAGATGATATTGAAGGTGTTTATAGAACAGAAACAATGATATCATTAGAAGAAAGTATTAATGATAAAAAACGACTGATGCATTCTATTTTCAGTGATATGTAGGTAACGCATTAAAAAATATAAATATTAGCCCTTTCTATTTAAATAGAAAGGGCTTTTTTTATGGAAACGGTTTCTTATAGCTGATAATAGGTATTTTGTAGAAATATTTTTTGTTTATACATTATATATAAGATATTTATACTTGCTATTAATATTACAGAGTGACCTAACCAAAACCAACCCATGTTATTTAATTCATTTGAATTTTTTGTATTCCTTATTGTTGTTTATTTTCTATACTGGTTTGTCCTTAAGAAAAGTCTAAAAGGGCAAAATATACTCTTGCTTGTTGCAAGCTATTTTTTCTACGGTATTTGGGATTGGCGTTTTCTCTCATTAATTCTTTTAAGTACTATTGTCGATTATATTATTGGTCATAAAATACATGATACTGATGATGATACGCGTAGAAAACGTTGGCTATGGTGTAGTGTTGTGTTTAATATAGGGTTATTAGGTTTCTTTAAATATTATAACTTTTTTATTGATTCTTGGGTAGATTTAGCTTCTACGCTAGGTTATACCATGCAAAGTACTTGGACGCTAAAAGTGATTCTTCCGGTAGGGATTTCGTTTTATACGTTTCAAACCATGTCGTATTCTTTTGATATTTATTATAGAAAACTTAAGCCAACCAAAAGCTTTCTATCATTTGCGGCATTCGTAAGTTTCTTTCCGCAGTTAGTGGCAGGGCCTATAGAGCGCGCTTCAAACTTATTATCGCAAATTTCAAATAAGCGTAATTTTAGTTATGCGCAATCTGTTTCTGGTTTAAAATTAATTCTTTGGGGATTGGTTAAAAAAGTAGTGATTGCAGATGCTTTGGGTCCAATTGTGGATGATATTTTTTCAAACTATGGTTCTTACCCAAGTTCTACCTTATTAATAGGTGCGATATTCTTCGGGTTCCAGATTTATGGTGATTTTAGTGGATATTCAGATATTGCTATCGGTACAGCCAAACTGTTTGGTATAGAGCTTATGTCTAACTTTAAATTTCCATATTTCTCAAGAAATATTGCTGAATTTTGGCGTCGTTGGCATATTTCATTATCATCTTGGTTTCAGGCTTATATTTATGTGCCACTTGGTGGGTCTCGAGAAGGGAAATTAAAAACCATTAGAAATGTATTTATTATTTTTCTGGTAAGTGGAATTTGGCATGGTGCCAATTGGACCTTTGTTTTATGGGGATTAGTGCATGCTTTAATATTTATTCCTGTTTTGCTTTTAGGTAATAACACCAAGTATAAAAACACAGTGATTGCTCAGCATACCATGTTGCCATCTGTAAAAGAGCTTTTGAGTGTTTTTGGTGTCTTTTTTATTGTAACCATTGCTTGGATATTTTTTAGGTCGGCATCTATTGGAGATGCTTTTAGTTTTATAGGCGGATTAACAGAGTTTTCTTCAGCGCCATATTTTCATCCAAATGGTTACAGAATGGTAGATTACTACATTCTGGTTGTGCTGTTTTTATGTTATGAATTTATTATTAGAAGAGATGAGCGTGCACCGTTCAACTTTAAAAACAGATATGTTCGGTTTTTGGTTTACACCATTATGGTTTTCGTGATGATGTTGTTTTATGATAGTGGTATAGATCGTTCATTTATATATTTCCAATTTTAATACTTATGAAAAAACTAATATTTAAATCCGGACTATATTTCATACTTATTTTAGTAGCGTTAGAGCTCTTTGTTCGTGTACTTCACTTAGGAAAAGATAGCCCAGCACGTTATATTGATGAGTTTAATGTTGAAAAATGGGAACCCAATCAAGGCGGTTATTCGGTAACAGGGAATAGAAGGATGAATTTTGCTGAATACCATATTAATAAATCGGGTTATAATTCGTATCGTGAATTTAATCCCACTATGGATAAAACTGAAATTGCTTTAGTTGGCGATTCTTTCATCCAAGGCTTTCATCAAGATTATTACGATTCTGTTGGTAAGAAAATTGAAAACCAATTGGATGGTGTTGAAGTTTACGAGTATGGCTATGCTGGTTACGATTTTGCAGATCAACTTCATTTAATGCATCAATATAAAGATGCCTTTGATAAAATTGATTACGTGGTTTTGGGTATTCGTTTTCGTGACGATTTGTTTCGTGATGAATATAAAGTTATTTACGACCGTATGCGTTTAGAATCTTCTATGTATAAAAATGCTAGAAAAATAAAACTTTTGGTATATGCACAAGGTATCGGAATTTTAGATCCAGTTAAAAAGTTTCCAGGAAAACTTATTTCTTTTTTTAAGAATAGCTCTAAAGTCGTTGCTGAACCTAAACCAGAAACGATTCAAGACATAGAGGAGAAGCAAGCTAAGTATATAAAGAATTTTGAATCGCTGGTTGAAAAATATGGTTATGATAAATCTAAATATGTTTTGCTTTTGGATAAGAGTGAAACACCACAAGTTTTCTTAACTTATTTAAGAGATCATGGTTTTAAATATATAGATTTTGGTGAGTCTTTAAATAACTCAAAAACACCACCAACTTTAGTTTATGATCAACATTGGAATAATCATGGTCGAAATCTAATTGCTGAATGTGTTGTTAATGCGTTTAAAAGCTTTTCTGCAGATTAATTGTAGTATAAAATTTCATAACAAACAAGTTAACCCTGTTAAAAGTATTTGAAAGAATAATTTTGATTCGTTTTTTATTATTGCCCTATATTTACCACATATTAAAAATATAGACGGCGTTTTAAGGTAGATATCTGTACTTAAAACGATTTTAAATTGGGAGTAATAAAATTAAAAAAAAATGTTAAATAATAAAGTCTAAACTTGGGTTTCCCTCGTATATACTTGGGGTCTTATGTGTAGACACAATGCTTATTTTTTATCAAAATAGGTGTAGAAATTTAATTTATTACAAACAAATCATATACAGGTATATTTTATTATGAATATATTAATTACATCAGCAGGAAGACGCGTTTCATTAGTTGAAGCTTTTCAAAAAGAATTAACGGCTGTATTTCCAGAAGGCAAGGTGATGACAACCGATTTTAACATTAAACTATCTGCGGCATGTCAAGTATCAGATCAATCTTTTCAAATGCCATTAGTTAGCGATGCAAGTTATTTCGATCGTCTGCTTAAGGTTTGTTTAGATAATGATATAAAGTTAGTAATCCCGACAATTGATACCGAATTACTTTTATTGGCTAAAAAGAAAAAGCAATTTTCAGATCATGGCATTAAAGTGATTGTGGCTTCTGAAGAGTTTGTTCAAATGTGTCGAGATAAACGTGAAATTCATGTGTTTTTTGAAGATCATAATGTTCAAATAGCAAAAGAGTATTCTAAATATGATTATAAGTTACCTATTTTTATTAAGCCGAAAAACGGAAGTAGAAGTATAGATACATATACCATTACAAAGCATGAGCAATTAACAAAGTATCATTTTAAAAATGATGATTTAATGTTTTTAAAATATTTAGATCATAATGAATTTGATGAATATACTTGTGATTTGTATTATGATAAAACCCATAACTTAAAATGTATTGTTCCAAGAAAACGTATTGAAGTAAGAGATGGTGAAGTTAATAAGTGTGTTGCCGAAAAAGGTGCTTTGGTAGATTACCTAAAAGAAAGATTAAGTTTTATTGATGGTGCTATTGGTTGTTTAACCGCTCAGTTCTTCAAGCATAAAGAAACTAATGAAATTTTTGGTATAGAAATAAACGCACGTTTTGGAGGCGGATACCCTTTATCTTATTTTGTAGGTGCTAATTATCCAAAATGGTTAATTCAAGAGTATTTACAAGAAGAGGATATCACTATCGAATATTTTGCCGATTGGGAAGAGAATTTATTAATGCTGCGCTACGATAAAGAAGTTTTGGTACATGACTACAAAGAATAAAATAGTATTTGTATTTGATTTAGATGATACACTTTACAAAGAAATTAATTTTTTAAAATCTGCTTACAAAGAAATATCGCAATACATTTCTGAAAAAAGTGATTTTGAGTCGGAAGCTATTTATGATAAAATGATTACATCTTATTATAATGGTGATAATCCTTTTCAAACGGTTTTAGACTTTGTTCAATCTGAAGAAATTACAATATCTGCATTACTTGATATTTATAGAAACCACGAACCAAATATTATTTTAACAGAATCTCATCAAGATATTTTAACTTATTTAAAAACGAATGTTTATAAAATAGGTTTAATTACAGACGGTAGGAGTATTCAACAAAGAAGTAAGTTAAAAGCGTTAGGTTTAACCGAGTATTTCGACGATATTATTATTTCTGAAGAGTTTGGTTCAGAAAAACCTAATGTTAAAAATTTTAACTTTTATTTAGATAAATACGGAGAAAATTATAAGTACATTTATATTGGTGATAATACTAAAAAAGATTTCATTGCGCCCAATGCTTTAAACTGGATAAGTATCTGTTTAGTAGATAGTGGCGAAAACATTCATAAACAAACATTCGATTTAGAAGAAAAATTAAAACCCTTATTTGTTATTAATAGCTTAAAACAAATTCCAGAAATTTTAAAAAAATTGAATAATTTTAATGAACTTAGTTTATAGGAAAATACAAAACAAGGAAGATTTAAGCGAATACCTGTCTAAGGTAAATTTATTTAAGGAAATATATCCGTTTTATAAAATTATAGTTGGAAATATAGATGAGTTAAGTGACAACCAACTTGGGTATTTCACATTAGAAGAAAATGGAAACATTATAATTCTAATGCCTTTTAGATTACGAGAAATAGAGCATAAAGTTGAAGGGGAAACATATTATGATGTTATTTCTCCTTATGGCTATAGTGGTCCTTTATACAATAAAAATACATCCCGAGCTTATTTATTAGATTTTTGGAACCAAGTTGATCTTTGGTATCAGGAACATAATGTGGTTTGTGAATTTATACGTTTTAGTTTAAACAATAATTACCAGTTCTATTCTGGTAAATTAGTGCCTACATTATCAAATGTAAAAGGTTATATCATTCCTGATGAAAAAGCACAATGGGATGCTTTTAAACCTAAAGTAAGAAATAATTATAGAAAGGCGGTTTCTAATGGTTTGCGTTTTGAAATTACTCAAGATAGTGCAAATTTAGAAGCCATAGAATGCTTTCATAGTGTTTATATTGAAACCATGACGCGGATTGGTGCTGCTTCAGAGTACTTTTATTCTTTAGAATATTTTAAAAATATCGTTCAACGAAATAAAGATAATTTTGCCTTAGCTTTTGTTTATAAAGATGATATTGCTATTTCTGTTGAGCTTATCTTGATTTTAAGAACCACCATGTATTCTTATCTTGGAGGTACATTAGCAGATTATTTTAATTATCGACCAAACGATTTCTTGAAAATAGAAGTTATGAATTGGGCGCGTAAAATAGGGCATGAGTACTATGTTTTAGGTGGTGGAAGAAAAGATGATGATAACCTGTATCATTACAAAAAAACATTTTTCCCTAATGATGGCGATGTATTGTTTTATACCGGACGAAAGGTGGTAAATACTAAAGTTTATAAGGAACTAGATCATATAGTGAATGGTCCAAAAGAAGCTAGTGCGCCAAAGTCTAAAATTTCTAGTAAAACGTATTTCCCTATTTATAGACAAGCTTAAAAAATCAGCTTAAAAAACGAAGTTTACTCTAAGATGAAAGGTCTTTCTTTTTATTAAGATACCCTTCATTTTCATGTCTATCTCTTATTTCTAGAGCAGGATTTCCATACGCAATTTTGAAGCTGCTAATATCTTTAATAACAGTAGATCCGGCACCTACATGCGTATGAGCGCCAATAGTAATGCCACCAATTACGCAAGAACCAATCCCGATTGAACTGCAAGTTTGAAGACTTACATGTCCTGCTACATTTACACCAGGCGCTAAACTAGAAAAAGGTTTCATAATGCAGTCATGACCTAAAGAAGACGACGTATTTAAAATACAAAACGCACCAATAGATGCATTCGCATTGGCTATAGATCCTGGCATTATTGAAACGCCTTCAGCAATAGTAACATCTTTTCCGATAATAGCATTGGGGTGAATAGCCGAAATATATTTAAAATTTACTTGTAATGCTTCAATTTTTAAATGCATTTGGCGGCGATCAAAATTATCACCAATAGCAATAATACCTCCTATAACTTGGTTTGTTTTAATTAAATCAGGTAAGTTATCCTCTGTTCCTAAAACTTCATAATTAAACAGTTTGGATCCTATAGGCTTAAAAGAATCGATTAAACCAAAAATGGTGTATTCATTTTGCCTTTCTATAATATCGATAATAACACTGGCATGGCCAGAAGCACCTATAATAATGATGTTGGGTTTTTCGGTAGGATGTAATTGCATTTAACTTGAAACTAGCTTTGGGTTTGTAAAAATTTTACGACTCTAAAATACATGAAATAATATTCTTAAAGCTAGAAAAAAGATAATTTTAACGTTCCTATTAAAAAATGAATCCACGTTTGGTTATTCATCCGCACCACCTGTAAACGTTGTCATGTTTAATCCGTCACTACTATTTATACCTTGCGGTACAACGAGTCGTTTAGCGGTTAAAAGCATGATTTGCAAATCCAACAAAAATGAAATGTTTTCAACATACCAAACATCATAAGTAAATTTTTGATTCCAAGAGATTGAGTTACGTCCTTTTACTTGAGCCCAACCTGTAATACCTGGTTTTACATTGTGACGTTTTTTTTGCACTTCGCTGTATAATGGTAAGTAATCCGTTAAAAGTGGACGTGGGCCAACTAAACTCATGTCGCCTTTAAGTACATTAATTAACTGTGGAATTTCATCTAAAGAATATTTTCTTATAAAATTTCCGATTTTGGTTACCCGTTGATCGAAAGGCAGAAACTCACCATTTGCATCCTTCTTATCATTCATGGTTTTGAACTTGATAATTTTGAAAATCTTTTCGTTTTTACCAGGACGCTGCTGGTAAAAAAAAGCTTTCCCTTGGTTAGCGATTAATAAGCATACAAAAACTACGAAAAAAATAGGAGCGAGTAGAAGTAAAGCGGTGAACGCAATTATAAAATCTAAAAATCTTTTAACTATAAAATACATGTAATAGGATTAAAATTAATTGAATAAGTGTTTCTCATTAAACTTAATTCAGGTTCAAAAGTATTGTATTTTTTTAAGGATTTAATTAAAAACACGTTTATGTTTCAATATTATCGATGTTTTAATTTTATTCCATCAGTGTGTCGATTTTATTGAAAATTTAAGAAGAAAATAGGTTAATTATTTCACTCATGTAAGCCATATCGTTGTCATCATATCTGTAATCTATATGGATATTTAAATAGAAACCATAAACTTCAGGATTATTCGGCCATAAAAGGGAAGGATAAATATTGTTCTTGATAAGATGTGTCTTAAAACGCGACATTATAGTTTCATCTGTAAAATGTAGCGTAAGTCCGAATGGAGTTTCTGTACCTTCTATTATGTTGAAGCTTTTATTCGTTTTTAATACATGTTTTAGCGCTTTGTAATTAGATGTTTTTAGTTGCAAATAGTCAACTTCTAAATAATTTCCCAATGTTTTTTTATTGGTTTCGCTAAGTTCAACCAAATCGTAATTATGATGCATTTTAGTTTCAGCTTCACCAACGAGTGCTAAAAATTCTGTTTTCAATTCATGATCATCATGATCTTGAGATTCAAATAAAGCTTTTTTCCGCATAGCTAAAGCAGTTGTGCCCCATATATCTGTAAAGATATTAGAATCGTCTAGATCTAAAACTTTTAAAGAAGTTCCGTTGGGTTTCCATGCTATGCCTCCAAGCGGAGCAGGTACTGATTTTCTAAGCGATGCCACGCAAAAATGGGTTTTGCTGTTTAAACAAGCGGAGCTTAACCAACCGTGCGAATGATCTTCAATAATAGTAACATCATTAGTATCACATGTAATATTACACTTTGAAATCCCCCAAAAGTTATTCACTAAAATAACATCGTCGCTTTGGGCGAATTCATTAGCTTCAATAGTGAAATTAGGGTCAGAAGGGTCTACTTTATACGTTTTTATGTTGCTGTAGTTACTTTTTAGCCAATGTGCTACGTGCTGGCAATAATATTCTGGCAACCAAAAAGTGTTAATGTTTGAATCTAACTTTATTGTTTCTATAACGTACTTTATCGCATGTCGGCCCGTATAGAATAGTTTATTATTTTCCGGATAAAAATTATTTACGGACGTTGCTAAATGTTTTGAAGTTGGATCTATATAAGAAAAAAAAGAACCATAGCCTTTTTTATCACTTTTAATATGCGACATAATTATAAACGATATATGTTATTTAATCTCGAGACTTTAAAAATATTAATAAAATCTATACCAGAGAAGTTCTACTCTTAGTTTTGTGCGATATAGTTGTTCAATGTCATTTTTCGCTTTCCTGAAGATAACAGAGGTATTTCATCAACCATTATAATATTTATCAAAGCATCATCACCGAGGAAACTTTTAAATTTTTCTATAAGTTCATTTTCAAACTTAAAATTTCCAGAGCAATTTAATTTAATGGTATAGGTTGTTTTGCTTTCTTGAATAAGTTGAATTTGCTTAACACCTTCAAAACGAATACTATTAATCATAATAAACGACGATACTATCACACCTTTGGTATTGTAAATAGTGTCTGTTTTTCGTCCTTCAATCCTTTTTAAAGTTGGCAGACTAACTGTAAAATCCATGGCACCAAGATCTCCGGTATCGTAACGGATTAACGGCATAGCGTAACTAAATAAATCGGTAACGACAATACGCCCTAATTCGCCTTTTGGAGCTTGTTCGTCGTTATGGAGATTTAATATTTCAATATGGTAAGATGCCCAATTAATTTGGAATACCTCGCTATTTGGTGTTTGCTGTGCAAGAATACCATTCTCCATATTAGAGTAACGTGAGAGCATAGGGCAATTAAAATAATATCCCATACGTTGTTTGGTGTATGCATTAATACCTTCGGCCATCCCGATAATAGATTTGAAATTAGCGTCTATTGGTTTTTCATTTTTAGCGTCAAGGAATTTGCAAACTTGTTCGAAAGCAGAAGGGAAGCCTAGCCAGCCTTTGTGTCCCGATGTCTTTTTAATCTGTTCAATCAGGTTTTCAATACGCTCGTTATTTAGGTTAATAACTTCAATGGGTTTTAGGTTTTGCGCCCAGTTTTTAAAGTTTGAGTTTTTAAAATTCAATCCCCAATATCTCAAATACCATAATTGGTAACCAATTTTAAAACCAGCCAATTCAGAGAAATAAATAGTGTCAGCACTATTTCTATAAATTTTATTTTTATTATGAAGCACTTTAAATGGTGTGCCTGTAGATCCACTAGTAGAGCGTGTTATGTTTTTTTTATTCAGAAAAACATTTGATTTAAAAAGCTCTTGGTTTTCTGTAATCTCAATTTTATTTATAACCGGAAACTGTTCAAAATCCTTTTCAGAAAGATTAAGGCTTTTATAAAAGGGCGTGGTTTGTATGCTGTGTTTTAAAAGTTTGATTAAGTTTTGCTCACGTTTAATTTTTGTAGTTTCAAAACTATTGAGCGTATCACTGATGTCGATTACGTGTTTTTTTATCGGACTACCTTTTAAAGTATCTAACCACCAAAATAAAGTGTTGCGGAATCTTTCTAAAACAACGTTACTCATTTATTTAATTTTTAAGCTCAAAAAGCACGTCTTTAATGTGTTTATTATTGAGGTAACCACCGCAAGCCACATCGGTAACATGTAGAGAAGGGCTTTCATTACCTTCAAGAAGTATTGGGCCTTCGTTTGTAATAGCAACATCCCAACCTACAATTCGGTTTGGTAATGCGTTTGA
Source organism: Algibacter sp. TI.3.09 (assembly GCF_038154905.1). Lineage (NCBI taxonomy): Bacteria > Pseudomonadati > Bacteroidota > Flavobacteriia > Flavobacteriales > Flavobacteriaceae > Algibacter > Algibacter sp. TI.3.09. The sequence continues at coordinate 736,775 of NZ_JBAKAN010000001.1, forward strand.
CGCCTTTATCGCGAGTTGAAAAGCTTCTTTGTAAAATGGAATTTGAAATCCATCTAAAGTCACTTGAGAATCTGGATGCTCGGTAACTATCTTGCCGCCTTCAACAATATCCTGTCGTCCCACACCTTGTAGTTTTCCTGATTCTAAATTTAAAGACACGTAGAACCCTCCAGTATGTGTATTGTCGGTAAAGGTGTTTCCCATGCCAAAACGCATAAGGGCAGAGAGCACGTGTGCTTCATTATTACTATTTATATAGGTATCTATTCTAATTGTGTTTACGGAGTTGCTAAATATGCCGTTAATGGTATCGTGTTGATCAACATAAGCTTGGTGTACATAGCTATTCGATATTAAAGTAGGGTATATGTTTTCAATTTGCGATTCCAAATTTTCCTTTTTTAGTAAAAAGCAACCTTGGCCGCCTTCACCTAAAGTGGGTTTTAAAAATAGCGTATCGATATTAGATGTTTTAAAAACGCGATTAAAAAAAGCTAAAGCATCTTGTTTAGATTTTATTACTTCGTTTTCATTCTTATAAAACCAATGCGCTCTAAAATTATAACTCCATAGCGTTGGTGTTGGCAATTTAGAATTTAAGCAGTAGTTGTAAAAGTTTAATTTATTTTTTAAAATCGACGAAATTTCAGGAAACACCATTTTCTTAGAACCTGTAATTAAGTAATATTCTTTTAAACTTAAATAGTTCTTATAGTTTACAACATCTTTTCTATATAGATATTTTCTAAAATAATCTGTAGGTAGCATTTTTTTATCCATGCCATACAAAACACATTCCTTTAATACTTGTGGCAAAGGTTTTTTGTTCGAATCCTTTAAGTATACGTTTAAGTATTTCAGTCTCGAAAGCATGTCTTTATTATTTTAGTGTGTTATATTCACTCAGTAAGGCATCCCAAACCACTTGGCGTTCAAAATTATTAACGATATGCGCTCTACATAATTTCCCCATAGTTTTAGACGCGTTACCAAGTTCTAAAACGGTTTCCATGGCTTTTAATAAAGCTTCGGTATCTTTAACAGGAATAATTAATCCTGTTTTTTCGTGATCTACAATTTCATTACATCCATTAATGTCGGTTACTATGCAAGGTAATTCCATGGCACCAGCTTGCATTACTACATTGGGAAAGCCTTCTCGGTAACTCGGGAAGGTTAACGCGTTGGAAATCGCAAAGTACGGGCGCACATCATCAACCCAACCTGTATTCATTACGGCATCGGTTTGTTCTATAAATTCTAATGTTTCTGGAAGTAAAGGATCAAGCTCCGTTTCATAAGGGCCAACTAAAAGTAATTTAATATGGTTTTGTTTAGCATGTAACGTTTTAAAAGCAGCAACAAGCTCGTTAATTCCTTTGTCTGTTACCAAACGTCCAATAAACACAAAAACAAAATCGTTAGGTTTTATATTAAGTGTGGCTCTTAAAGCTTGGTTTTTATCAGCATCGTTAAAAAGTTGCGGATCAAATAAACTGGTATCAATACCATTCGAGCTTCCGTTGGCAATCACCTTTAGTTTAGGTTCCTTGGTAAAACCTTCTTCTAGAATAATATCTTTTAAGCCATAAGAGTTCGGATAAATTTTAGTGGCGCAGCTATAGGTAATGCTTTCAACGGTATTTAAAAGTGTACGTTTTAAACCGGTAGCTTCAACAAGTGGTAAACCAGCTATGGTATGTAATCTGTGCGGAACGCCAGCTAAAAACGCAGCTAGCATACCTAATGTACCTGCCTTTGGCGTGTGGGAGTGTACAATAAAAGGTTTTTCTTTTTTGAATACTTTATAAAGTTGGTATACAGCCACTAAATCTTTAAGCGGCGTTATTTTCCGCGTCATTTCTACAGCTACGGTTGGTATGCCTTCTAGTTCAATCAGTTTTTCTAAATGATTATCCTCGCCTTTAGATGATATGCCTAAGATATCAAAGTATTGAGACATAAAGCGAAGTTGTCCTTTTAATAAGCCGCTAAGCGATAATGGGACTGTGGTTATTCTAATTATTTTTTTTTTCATTTTATCGGTAGGGCGTTGTAAATCTCGACAAATATATAAAACTTAATGTTGGCTTAATATTAAGGGCTTGTATTTTATAATTATTAGCTTTTTTTTTGTCATATTAATTATTGTGAACAAGTCTGTGGATCATAAAATAGGACTGTGTAAGTAAAATGACTTAACTGATTGATTTATAGGTAACTAATTTCCTACAAACCAGCAAATCAAGTTGTAAAAAGTTATTAACAAAGGCTTTTTTTTAACTTTAACATAGTTATTTTCGCAACTTGCAAATTTAGATAGTCCAAATCTCTCTTAGCCTCGTAATTAATTATAAGTATAACTGAAAGAAAACAGCTAGACTGTATTTCATCGTTGAAAAATGCATTTTGTCGAGTATTCACCTACAGAAAACTGCATTTCATCGAAAAAATATGTTTTTAAACGATATTTCTTATAATATTGTCTCGTTGAATCTTTTGAAAATTAAATTATGAAGAAATTAAAGAATTTAATGTTAGTCACATTAATCGGAATGAGTGTATTGGGCACATGGTCTTGTAACAATGAAGAATTGTATGAAGAACCTCTTGCTGTGATGGAAGATGAGAGTAATGAAGATGTCGATGATACTGTTACTGATGTTAATAGTCCTTGTGATTTTACTTTAGAGAATCTTGAAGCTAATTCAACAGTTGTTGTTAACTGTATTATAGATTTACAAGGTGAATCTTTAGATTTACCAGAAAATGTAACTTTATTATACGAAGGCGGAGATATTATCAATGGTACGCTTGTTTTCTCAGAAGGATCTTCTATTGATGGTGATTTATTAGGTAATACACTTGAAGTTGGCGGAACAAAACCAGCTTTAAGAGACACTTCTTTTGCTTTCGATCCTAAAAGATGGGGTATTATTGAAGGTGTTGTTTCAGATGAAGTTGCTCTTAGTAACAGAGATATTTTAGAAAATACAATGCTTTTAGCTAAAGCGTATGGTATTGATACTTTTAAGATAGATGAGCTAGACGCTTATTTCTTGGTTAGTAGGGTTACTAGTAGCACTTCTAATAGGAATTTTTACCCAGCCCAGGAAGCTATAAATATACCTGCAGATTTTAATTTAATAATGACTGACAATACTCATTTAAGGGTGTTTCCTAATAGCTCAGAAAAATATAGTTTATTAGCAGTTTATAATGCAAATAATATAACTGTTACTGGAGGGAATTTATATGGTGATCGTGATGAACATGACTATTCTAATGGCAATACCCATGAGTGGGGACATGTTTTGACTCTAGAAGCTACGAATAATACCATAATAGACGGAGTTAAAATATTAAATGGATCAGGTGATGGACTAAAAATACACAGTTTAAATTTTACTTTTCAAGATAACTACATTCCATCTCATAATATTATGATTAAAAATTGTGTTTTTGATAGCAACAGACGAAATAATGTGTCGATTACAGATGGATATGATATTTATATTGAAAATAATGAGATTTTGAATGCAGGAATAGATACAAATAACTCAAAAGGTGTAAATCCTAAATTTGGAATCGATATTGAAGCTGTTAGAACTTCTGATGGTAGTGGAGGTTATATTTTTTATGAACGATCTGAAAGAATTTACATACGAAACAACACTGAACGTGGCAGTGCTGCAGGATCTGTTACCGTACATATTGGATATGATGTTATTGTAGAAGGAAATACCGTTGAAAAGGGATTAAGTTATTCATATGCTTCTGGCACAAAAATTATTAATAACATAGTGACTGCAGGATCGTTGGGCGGAGGTACTGGCATTACGGCAGGTAAAAAATTAACAGGTTCTTCTGATTCTATCTTTGATAACGAAATATCAGGAAATACTGTAACTGGATTTAATGTTGGTATAAATGTTCAAAATAGAAGCACGGTTGTGACTAATAATAAAATTTATGATTTTAGTACAGGTATTTTTCCTACCGAATTTTTAAAAGATTCGAGAATATCTGATAATACATTGGTGAGTGAAAGAGTAAATAGTACAGGTATTTTTATTAATGGTTCTATGTTAGAAAATGTAATAATTGAAAACAACGATGTTGAAGTTACACGAAATGCTCTTAAAATAACTAGAGGTAATTCGACTGATGAATCTGCTGAGTATTCATTTACTTTAAAAAACAATATTTTTAAAGCCCCTAGCTATTCACAAATTTCATATTCAAACGGTGTTGTGTTAGAAGATAATAGTTTTAATCATGGAATTCAAGTTTTTGGTTCATCAGATATTGGTTTTTATAATAATACCATTGTGGCAGATGGTCAAGATGGAATTCAATTAAGATTAGAAAATACTAATATCATAATGGAATCTAATGCTATTAGTGTTGGAGACAAAATGACTTGTATTAAAGTTGATTCGGCAACGTTATTGAGTCAAATAAAAAATAATGAAAATACATGTAAATAATAACTATGTATGAAAATAATAATCTGATTTAAAAAATTAGAACTTTTTAAAAAAGGGTTAAACTTATTAAAAATAAGTTTAACCCTTTTTAGTTTATAAAGACTTTTAAACAAATACTGAAAGCATTTCTCTTTTAATATTTGTATAAATAATCATCTTACAAAATTAAATCAATAAAACAGTATGTTTTGAGCACTCAAGCCTCACAATTGCGCCATAGTATAAGGACAAATCATTTGCTGTTTTTAAGGCTTGCCCCGATGCATCACTTGTAGATTCTCATAATATAAGTACATTCAATACATCTTTTCCCTCCACGTATTAAAGCTATATTTTTTTTATTAATTTTGCCGGAATCCCACCAACTAAAGCATGGTTTTCTACATTTTTATTAACTACGGCTCCTGCGGCTATTATTGTTCTTGTTCCAATACTTACATTGGCTAAAATTCTACAACCACAACCAACCCAAACATCGTCGTTTACTAATACAGGGCCTTTTGTAGTATCATTGTATTTGATGGGAATATCTTGATTATTCCACGTATGGTTAGTAGTCATGATGGTACTGGCATGAGCGATTGAAACGTTATCACGAATGGTCAATCCTCCTGTCCCATCTAGATAACACATAGAGTGAATGCTAACATTGTTTCCTATGGATGTGTTTTGAATACCCTTAAGAAAAACCCCTGGGTGTATAGATACATTATTACCACAACTTTTTGAAAGATTTTTAAAAATTACATACCTAATTAATAGCCCTATATGTCCGGGTGTATTTCTAAACATAAGAAAGAAAATAGTGTTGATATACCTTGGTGTTAATTTATTTACAGAAACTAATATATTTATTAGCCCGCTTAATCTCTTTGTCTTTTCTCTTCCTGTACTCATTTTAGTTTGTTTTATTCATAACTCCGTTTTTAGTGGTACTCATAACGTAAAAATATAATACAATACCAAAAGGGATAGCAAAAAAAGTTAATATTTTTTTTGGAGATTCATATAAAAAGCGCCAATTCTTTGTCATAATACTGCAAGAAACATAATGTATAGCATTTCTTAAACGTTCACTAAAGGTATACGAATATACCATGCGTTCTTTTCGTTCATGGGCAAACCCTTTAGGGTGTTTTTTATATTGATTAAAAATATTTAAACTAGAACCATCAACCATATATTCTACATCACAAAACACTTCATTAAAACAAAGCATATAATAATCTTGATCAATAAGCATATATTTATAACCCAAGGGCACAAAACGCTCACCTTTAAATATTGGATACTCAGGGTATTTTTTAATAATCTCTGTACGGTAAACAAATTTTTTATCGCCCACCACATTATATTTGCTTTTCAGTTGGTAATACTTGCATTCCTTAAGATTATCGGGAAAAGAAGTGCCTATTACATCACCTTTTCTATCAATATCTAAGCCTATCATACCCGCATACCTATCGTTACCATATTTATTCCATAAATTTAAAATATTCTCGATGGCATTATCAGGCATAAAATCATCTGAGTCAATACATACGTTTAGTTCTGTATCAATTAAGCGATATGCCGTATTATGAGCTCCATGCATCCCTTGATTTTTTTGATACGTGTATTGTATGTTTATTTTATTTTCTTTTATCCATAGATTAACTAGGTCTTTAGTATTATCTGATGACCCATCATCAATAATAAGCCAAGTAAAATTTTGGTTCGTTTGCCTTACCAAACTATGGTAACATGCTTCTAAGCAATAGGCGCGGTTGAAAGTTGGGGTGAAAATTGTAATTTGTATCATGATAAAATTATATTATATGCACTGAACATATCAATATTTAATTAAAAAAAATCAAATATTTCTTGCTATTTTATTCTCAGTACTTGTTTAAATGGTGCGATATTATAACTGAAACATCAAGTATCATTTTATAAATAGATTTTTGTTCATATATAATAATCATTGGCTCTGTAATTGTATTTTCAACTATTTCTCTTCAATAATTATAAGTGTAAATTCCAAATTTTGATTAATAAGTAATTATACTAAACTCTGTCATCGGCATAATAAATAAGATACATTAAATAAGTAAATGCAAAATATGCGAGATAAATATAACCTAGCATGATATGCTGACGCTTGAAAAAATTCTGTTTTAATAAAGGGTATATAATAACAATGGCCATCATAAACCAAGAAAGGTATGCAAAACGATTAGAAAAATTTGCCCTAATCACTAAAATCCAAAAACCGTTTGTTATTAAATAGATGTTAAATAGTTGTTTATATACTTTATCGTCAAATTTTCGTTTAAAAATAAAATACCAACCTGCAAATACAGGAAAAGCACTATAAAACAAAAAGTCATAACGAAAACCAGCACCTCCAGCACTTTCCCCAGATAAATAACCACTTAACCTATCATCGGCAAAACCAAGGGACGTAAACAACGAAATCCAAACCCCACCAAGAGCAATAGATAGCGGAATAGCGGCTAACCAAAAGGATAAAAATGTTTTAGGATTATTATAAATAACTGTAGCACTATAGGCTAGTATAACTAAGAGCATGGATTTATGAAATAACACAGCCAAAACAAAAAGTGATATCATTTTAATTTTATTGTTTTGGTATGATATACCCCAAAGAAAAAAGGAGGTTGCTATACCATTTCGTACACCGTTAACACCATATGCCCAAAAAGAAAAGGATACGATAAACATTAAAAAGCAATAAAACCAAAATTCTTTAAAAAAAGCTTTTGATACTTTGTACATGGGGTATATATAGAGCGTAGCACAAACGAGAAAAAAGTTGTTTACAGACATAAAACTAGCACATGTTTTCATGAAAAGATGAAAAAAGATGTCTTTATCAATAAGAATAATACCACCATTTTTATAATGATTAAAATGTCGTGCATATGTCCGCATATCAGTAAAATAACGACCGCTAACAGGCCTTAAACCTATATACAACACAATAAGTACTAAAATGATTAAGCCAATGGTTTTTATATATGCTATATTTTTAGTAGCATGCATATCTAAAATAAAAGAATGCAAAAAAGTTATAAGAACAATTACTAAGCAAGTATATGTAAATATATCATAATAATATTTTAATGGTATAAATTCAATCATATTTTATTATTTCTACTTTACAAGTAAATTTTAATAATATTATAAAAAAACAAATCATTATTTTGAACTATGTTTGGTTAATTTATAAATAGAATCACATAGATTTTTCGTAAAATCAACCCCTCCATACTTATCTAAATGATTGCCATCGTAAGTTTTATAGTTATTATCATGAGATAAGTTTAAATAGTTAATCTTTTTTTTAACCGCAATCTCTTGAATATCAGCATCAAAATTAGGCCAAAAATTAGTTTCAACTTGCATTATATCTTTATCAATAGGCATTCTTAACAAAAAGATATCACCAAAGGTAGCTAAATAAGTGATTAGGCTTTCAAGACTTTTCAAGCGGAAAGCAGATTTATTCCATTTTTCAGAAAATCCTTCATACATAATAACTTGGTTTTTTTTCCATGATTTAAGCATCAAACTATCTTTAGGTAAATTAGATTCTTCAAGCCAGCCATCTTTATGCATTTTAGAAGTTCGCCGAACAATTGATTTAAAATGAAAGTAATCAAAATTTTTAATGAAATATTCGAAATTGGGACTAATGCTGACTTGTTCCATATTATGAGGAGGCATTCCTTCTTCAAAAAAAACACTATTTTTAACATCATCTTCTTCTCGTTCGGAGAGTATCCATGGATTAACGGTTATTATAAATAAGCCATTTTTAGTATCAGGACTCAATTTTCTTTTTATACTTTCAGTGTACAATGGACCGTATGCTATTTGCGCTATGGTAAAACTATAATTCATTATAGGTAGTTGATACTCATGATCTTTGTTATTAAAGTAAGAATCAATAACTGATGGCTGAATGCCTTGCATGCTTCTAGAATCTCCTAGTATAAATGAGCTTGATTTAGGAGTTGTAAATTTTTCATAAAAATAGTCAACGTAACCTCCTGAAGTTATTAAAATAGTGGAAATTATGGTAATTACCACTAAAAAAAATAAAATGGATTTGATTAAAAATTTTTTCATTTTAAAACTGAAAATATATAAACGATTGTGATTTAGCTCCAAATATCAATATTAAACAAAAAATGAAAGTATAGATTGTCCATCTAAACAGTGCAAAATTAACATTATTTAGCACTAATCCATGTTGTTGTTTTCTATTTAACCATTCAAAAAACACTAAAATAAAAATGAATATAAATGGTTTCAAATCTACAGTAGGTATATCTAAAATAGTAATAGAAAAAAGATTATAAATATAGTTAAAAGCTACATTAACACTTGGTGCTCTAAAAAATACCCAAGCTAAAATCGTGATTAAAAAAGTGGTCGTGACTTGTAATAATTCTTTGAAACCAATAAAAACACTGTTTTCTGCAACATTATTAGTGTTTTTTCTGTTTTTATTTAATAGAAGTAATGGTAAAAAATATATAGCATTTAAAGCCCCCCAAATCATGAAAGTCCAATTTGCCCCATGCCAAAAGCCACTGACTATAAATATTATAAATGTATTTCGAATTTTCTTTGATAGATTCCCCTTACTGCCTCCTAAAGGAATATAAACATAATCTCTAAACCATGTTGATAAAGATATATGCCATCTGCGCCAAAATTCAGCGATATCTCGAGAGAAATATGGAAAAGCAAAATTTTGCATTAAATTAAAACCAAATAGTCTAGAAGTACCTATGGCAATATCTGAATACCCAGAAAAATCACCATAAATTTGAAAAGCAAAAAATAATGCGCCAACAAAAAGCGTACTTGCATTATAATCAGCATAATTATCAAATACTTGATTTGCTATTAATGCGCAATTGTCGGCTACAACTATTTTTTTGAATAGTCCCCATAAAATTTGACGGAGACCATCTGCGGCTCTGCCGTAATCAAATTTTCTTTTTTTGTAGAACTGAGGGAGCAAGTTAGTAGCCCGTTCAATAGGTCCAGCGACAAGTTGAGGGAAGAAGCTAACAAATGCAAAGAAAGCAACTGGATCTCTTGTTGGTTTTAGATTACCTCTATATACATCTATGGTATAGCTCATAGTCTGGAATGTATAAAAACTAATCCCTACCGGTAATATGATGTTTAGCGTAAGTGTGTCAATTTGGTATCCAAATGATAGAAAGGCTTCTTCTAATGACTGTGAAAAGAAATTAAAGTATTTAAATACTCCCAAAAAACCTAGATTAACAAACATACTTATTGTGAGCCAATTTTTTTTTGATTTTTGGGTATTTGCATTCTCAATAAAAAGACCACAATAATAATCTATAATTGAACTAAAAAGTATAAGAGATAAAAATCGATAATCCCACCAGCCGTAAAAAATATAACTAACAACTAAAAGTAAAAAGTTTTGTAACTTAATACTTTTATTAAAAACAAACCAGTATAGTAAGAAAACTATTGGTAGGAATATTAAAAATTCAAAAGAGTTGAATAACATTTTTTAACTATTAATTTCTAAATATTTTTTACAAACTTTTTCTAAATTAAATTTAGCAAGAAGTAATTCTTTATTATTATTTAATGTTTTTTTATATTTCGTATTCAATAAAACAGAAATAATGGCTTCAGAAAGTTTTCTTTCTTCATGATTTATAATATTTTTATCAATCGGTATTCCTAATTTTCCTTGAAATAAATTTGGAGTAATTATACCTGCTTCGACATCAATGTTTTGACCTAAATCATTGGTGGTTCCTGATGATACTCCCATTAGTTCAATTATACCTTTGGTGCAAAAAGACGATACTATTGGTACACCGACGCATATAGATTCTACAATAACATTTGGTGTGCCTTCATAATGTGATGATAGAGCTAATAAATTTGCTTTAGCTAGATATTTATAGGGGTTGTTTTTTCTTCCAAGAAAAAATACTTTATTTTCAATATTAAGAATTTTAATTTTTTCTTTTAAAAAGGCCTCTACATGTATATCTCCATCACCAATAAAAATAAGGTTTGTATTTGGTCTAGTTTCTAATACGAGGTTAAAAGCCTCAATTAAATGCCAAGGAGATTTTTGAATAGATAACCTTCCTAAAAATAAAATTGAATCTTGACCGAATAATTCGAGTTCGTTTTTATTTTCTATTGGTTCTAATGATTTTTTTTCAATTAGCTTTAAATCGTGAGGATTATATATTACTTCTAATTTATTTACAAATTTAAAACCACATTTGCTTATTAAATCTTCCTTAATATCTTTACTTATACAAACAACTTTATCTAGTCTTTTATAGGTTGTTTTATAACTTAATTTGAATATTTTATTAAAAAATGATTTATTGGTGAATTCAACACTTTTTAATGCATGAATACTAGCTACTTTAAATTCCTGAGAATAACTTAACGAGCTAAAAAAATTAGCCATATCTCCAAATGAGATAGTATGGGTTATTGCATGCTTTTTAACTACTTTTTTTATTAACCTAGGAATTGAAAAATAAAATGCCATTCTTTCGAATTTCGACATTTGGCTGAAATCAATATTTTTTAAAAACAACTCATCTTTACCAAAATTAATTATATCATCTTTTAACGCTATAAATTTCATGGCTTTGACTTCATAGCCTATACTTATGTAGTGATTGTAGAAAGATAGAGCTAAACGCTCCATGCCTCCAACACTTCCATATGGCATTATTAAAAGTATTCGTTTCATATTTTATTTAGTTAAAGCTTTAAATAAACGATCCCAATTTGGGACTATAATTTCTGGTAAATATAATTTAGCTTTCTGTCTTGCCTCTAAACCCATTTCTTCTCTTAGCTGATAATCAGAAAGTAAGGAATCTATACGTTTGCTCAGCATTGAAATATTGCCGTTTTCTACAAGAAAGCCATCTTTATTGTTGGTAATTATATCTACAGGACCACTAGGGCAATCAAAGGATACACAAGGTAATCCGCAAGCCATAGCTTCAATTAGTACCATTCCAAAGCCTTCAGATCTTGAAGACATGACGTACAGAGAAGCTTCTAGATACTTACTTTGTATGTCTTTAACAGGTTCAAAAAAGGAGACGGAATTTGTTATACCTAAAGTACTAGCTAAATGAATATGTAATCTTTTTTTATCTATTTTTCCATAAATTTCTAATTTCCAATTGGGATGCTTGTTGGCTATTATCTTCCAGGTTTTTAATAATCGATCATAGCCTTTTTGAAAACCGTGATTACCAACAGTGATAATTTTTTTATTTTTTAAGGTTGATTTTTGTTCAGGGTAAAATGATAACGGATTAGGTATAACTTGTAAGTTATTTAAATGCCATTCTTTTAAATTTTCATTTGTTAATACTACAAATACCTGGTACTTTTTAGCACCTATATGCATTAACTTCCTTAACAAAGAAAACTTTAATTTGTTAAGGAAATTTAATTTGTCTTTATTTTTAAATATGTTTATTGATGCATGTCTTTCATAAACCATAGGGCAGGGGTAGCCTATAATTGAAGGAGTAAAAAAACCTTTTAAGCCATCATCGCAAACAGAAATAACATCTGGTTTAATACTTTTTACAATGGACTTAATACTTGAGCGGTAGGATAATAAATATTTTATTGGATTTCCACTTATAGTTATATTATGGTAGGTTAAACTATTACTAAATTTATAAAATAGAGCTTTATCTTTTTGATTTAGGGTAATTATATGTACATCATATCCTAAATTATCGGCGAGATAGTTCGCTTTAATTGATAATACACGTTCTAGTCCACCTGAACCACTTATCTGATTTGTGATATATAATAGCCTCAATATATTATTTGTTTATAAATTCTTTGCACTTTTCCTTTAAAGGCTCTGCTAGTGCATGATGTAGTCCAAGGTTTTTAACCATTGTATTGGCATCTATTTTACCCTTTAGGTTAAAATTAGTAGTAAACTCTCCTGTTTTTGTATTAACATCAACACGATTAAAAAGTTCTAAAATACCATCAAAACGACAAGAATCTACAAAACTATCAAAACCATTCACAAAAATAACAGGAGTCCCTAATGCCAAACAAGGAAGAGCGCAATGTATTCTAGATGTTACTACTAATTTAGCTCTTGCATATTTATGAAGCAAATCTTCTGCCATAGCAAATTTTTCATCATCGCTATAGGTATTTGAGTTTGGCTCTTGATTAACAGATTTAGCATTTTTTAGTAAATCTGCGTCTATAAAGTTCTTTACATGCTTCTGTTTTTTCTTTAATTGAAAAATTTTTCCATTTAGAGTACTACGTACAATCGCTTTAAAGTTGTAAAACACTTTTTGTTTTCTAGGGTAGTTGTATAAAGGATCTACAATATAAATGTCATCACCACGTTCAGAATCATCAACTTTATAAGAATCTAAAGTTAACGTTAAGCAGCCGGTAAAATAGGCATCGATACCTTTTTCTTGTAAAGTTTTTGCAGTAAACTTATCCCTACAGCCGATAGGAGCATGCTTTTTTAAATAAGCAATACCTTTGTCGCTAAGCATAAAAGGCGCGGCGGTATTATTCATATGAAAAGAGACAAAAAGCGGATCAATAGCGTTAGAAGGTACCCAATTATGAATGTTATGAGTAAACCAACCGTTCATAATCAGCTTTGTTTTTTCTCCTTCATATTCTGCTAACTTTTCTCGATTCAATAAAACATCTGTTCGAGGCAAAAATTGTTTTGCAGCTAAACTTTGAATGTTATCGCCTACGTTAAAAAAACGTTTATTTTCAGCGTATTTTAATAAACTGTATTTCATAATTTAAGAATATCTAATTTTTTTATATATTGAGTAAACAGTGGATAAACGATTTCTTAAAATAAACTTTAACTTGTAAGTCCATCGTTTGGGATTATTCACCTTTTTATCCAAAAGGTCATGTAATTTACCACTTCTTATTTTATCTATCTGCGTTTCTTCTTCTTCTCTGTTTTTGAATATAAATATAGAAGTTGCATTTTTTGCTTTTTCCATAAGCTCCCACCAAAAATACTGCATTCCTTTATTTGCAGTACCTTGTTCTAAAAGCTTGAACATATTTTCATATAGGTTTTCATTTATATTAAAGCCATAATTATTTGGGTTTTCACCATTCAAAATTAGCCCTAATATAGTTCGATAGCATTTTTCACACTTACCACAATTAAATTGGGTTCTTAATTCTGAATAGCAAACTCTTAGCTTAAAATTATTTTTATTTTCTTTAGAAAATTGACTAATTAAATCAACTTTGTCCTGCCTTTTAAGTTCATAGGCGTCGTGAAAAACTTTAATACCTGCCCAGCTAATTTTCTCATCGCCTAAAGGTGTAGAACCCCAAGCAATGTCAATTTCTTTCGTATAGGAAGAGGCTATGTAAATACTGCCATATTCTTTGATATAGGATAAAGGTGCTAACGAACCTATAAGTGATAATCCATGCTGTACCTTTCCCCACCAGCCAATATCTTTTAAAAGTAACGATACTTGGTATGTATAAAACTCTCTTACATTAGTTTCAATATACTCTTTTGCGTTTTTTTCTAAAATAGATTCATTTTCGATGTATGAAGTAAAGCTAGTCCATTGTTCTTTGTCTTCTATTTCTATATCAGCACCTAAGATAGTTACTAAATCGGGAGTTTTATCAAAAACCCTAATATATGTGGCATAAGCATCTACACCTCCGCTAAAAAGCATAGCCGAATTATTATTGTCATCAATTTTATTTTTAACTAATTTTTCGGCAAATAAATCCCCCTTTAGAGTATAATCAGGGTATTGTTTTTGAAATTCAATTTTAACCAATTTCAAAGCGTTAAAGAAATCTTCATCTACTTCTTGAACTTCAACATCAAAACCTGCAAACCAAGCTATAGTCATTACATTTGATAAAAAAGGAATCACTAGAATACTTTTGGGAACGTTCTCAATGTTTATGCCATATTTAGCATAAAAAGGCTGTTTTACGTTAAAGTATTTTTTTACCGAGCTATTAGTTGCTAAGTAATTATAAAAGATTTTTTGGCCATCGGCTTGAATCTCAATATTATTTAATTTTAGCATAAAAATTCAATTTATTTAATATTGGGGATAATGTTTTTCTAAATAATTCTTTCTCAAATGCAATAATACCTAACTTGTACATTAAAGTGCTATAGACAATAGAATATATAAGGGCTTTAAGTAAAAAATTTAACCAGCCCGAACCTGCTATATAATTAATAAAATAGCTAATTATAAAAATTAGAATAACAGTTAATAAGCTTTTATTAAATAGTTCTTTAAAAAAGCGTATGATATTTAAGCCGATTACATTATGATAATAAAAATTCATAACATTTTGTACAATAACCCAACCTGTAACTGTCCCAATTATCATACCTAGAGCTCCATAAGATTTGGCTAAAAATGCCCCTATAGCAGCACCTAATATTAAAAATGACAAATATAAAATTGCTTTAAATGATAATTTACTTTTGGCTTCTAAAATAGAATTTCCAAAACCTTGTATCAAGGGTAGGGTATAGGCTAGCATAATTAATAATGCAATGAGCCAAGTTTCGTGACTTCCTTTCACTCCCAATGTTTTGCCGACCCATAAATCAACAAATTGATTGCCAAATAGAGCAAAGGCTACTAATATATACATCAAAACGACAAACGAAATTCGGCCTATTTTAATCATCATACTTGTAAGTTCTTCCCCTGTAGCATTGTCTACAGTCATTTTTGTTGCTCTTGGTAAAAACACACTAGAAATGGCTGTTGAAAACGCCCCGTAATAAGTACCTAAAACAATACCGATGCCGTAAATTGTTAGTACCTCTGGAGTTGCAACTCTTCCCAGAATCCAATGGCCTGCTTTCCACTGTAATATACTAACTATCGCAAAGATAAAAATCCATGTAGAATATCCGAAAATCTGTTTAACATATTTAAATTTAAACTCGTGAAGTTTAAAGCGTACTTTTAGTTTAAAAAACACAAAATATATTTCTATGCATATGAAAACTGCATTAAATACAGTATCAATCACCACTAAAGCAATGGCCTTTCCTCCCATGGTTAAGACAGCCACAACTGTTATCGTTCTAAGGATATAACGGATGATATTAACTGTTTTTGGAAAAACAAACGCCTCGTATCCATAACAAATACCTTTAAAGCTGCCACCAGGTAAGCCTATTGCTATATTAAATATTAAAAGAACAAAAATAGTTTTAGCGATACTAATCTCATGTGGTGACATTTTTGTAAAATATGTATCGATATGGCCATAAAAAACAAAGCCTATTATGAAGACCATTGTAGAAATAGCTGCATAAATAAGCATGGTAGTAGCCAAAAAATTTTCTTCGGCTTTACGGTCGTTTTCTGCTTTATATTTAGCTACAAACCTTACAATGGTATTATTAAGACCAAAATCTAAAACCGATATGGTACCCACAAGCGCACCAATAGCAACATAAATACCATATTCAGATTGTCCAACATTACTAAGTATGAAGGGGGTCATAAAAAGCCCTACTATATTAGTTAAGAATATAGTAGTATAGTTTAATAAAGCTCCAATTTTTAATTGACTCACAAGTTTGTATATTCGTTTTTGTAATCGTTCGGTTTACAATCTACCGTTAACCTTTTCTTTTAATATCCCCTTAACATCATATAAAACCCCATTAGGTTTTAATAGACTACTCCAGTTAACATCTAAAAACTCTTTATGCGCTACGGTAAGTACAATAACATCAAATTGACCTTCTGGTAATTGTTTTACTGTTTCTAAGCCATACTCGTGCATCACTTCCTCTGGGTTTGCCCACGGATCGTAAATGGTCATATCGGTTTCGTAGCTCTTCAATTGGTTAATTACATCTACAGCCTTTGTATTTCTAACATCCGGACAATTTTCTTTAAAGGTTATTCCTAAATTTAAAATACGCGCATTTTTGATACGAATATCATTTTTAACCATCAGTTTAATAATCTCAGAGGCTACATATTGTCCCATACCATCGTTTACACGACGACCCGCTAAAATAATTTCGGGATGGTAACCCACTTCTTGCGCTTTTTGTGCTAAATAATAGGGATCGACACCAATACAGTGTCCGCCCACTAAACCTGGTTTAAAAGGTAAAAAGTTCCATTTGGTACCAGCAGCCTCTAAAACGGCATGGGTATCGATATCCATAAGGTTGAATATTTTAGCTAACTCGTTTACAAAAGCAATATTGATATCGCGTTGCGAGTTCTCGATAACTTTTGCAGCTTCGGCCACTTTAATAGTAGGAGCGAGGTGCGTACCTGCCGTAATGATACTTGCGTATAAGGCATCTACTTTTTTACCGATTTCTGGCGTAGAACCTGCGGTTACTTTTAAAATTTTATCTACGGTGTGCAATTTATCGCCCGGATTGATACGTTCTGGAGAATAGCCAGCGAAAAAGTCTTGGTTGAATTTTAAACCACTTATTTTTTCTAAAACAGGAACACATTCATCTTCGGTTACACCTGGGTATACGGTAGATTCGTAAATAACGATATCTCCTTTTTTAAGCACCTTGGCAACGGTTTCACTCGATTTATACAATGGTGTTAAATCGGGTCTGTTGTTTTTATCAATAGGTGTAGGGACTGTAATAATGTAATAGTTACAGTCTTTAATATCATCTAAATTAGAAGAACAGATTAAACCATTCTCATCGTTTTGAGATGTTTTTAAAACGGATTTTAAGACCTCTTCTTCAACTTCTAGGGTAGCGTCTATTCCTTTTGATAAGGCTTCTATTCTAGATTGGTTAATATCGAAACCAACTACGTTAAACTTTGTTGCAAAAAGACGTGCAAGTGGTAAACCTACATATCCTAAACCTATAACAGCTATTTTATCTTTGTTCATAATAATTTATTGTCCTATTGAATAATATTCGAATCCTATATGTTCCATTTCAGCTTTATCTAAAATATTTCTACCATCAAAAATGAAGGCAGGTTTTTTCATGTTGCTGTAGATTGTTTTCCAATCGTAAGTTTTAAACTCGTCCCATTCTGTCATAATCGCAATGGCATGGGCATCGTTTGCGGCCTCGTAAGCAGAATCTACACTTATAGCGCCTGATTCATTTTCTGCTTCGCTACGTGTGTTTAAGTAATTTAAATCGGTTTGCACTTTAGCATGCGGTACTTTGGGATCGAAAACCGTAATGTTAGCTTGTTCGTTTAATAAATGATCTGCCACATAAATAGCCGCAGATTCACGAGTATCGTTAGTATCCTTTTTAAAAGCCCAACCTAAAAGTGCTATTTTTTTTCCGGAAACGGTATTGTAAAGTGTTTTGATTAAGCGATCGGAAAAACGTCTTTTTTGGTGATCGTTCATGATAATCACTTGTTCCCAATAATCGGCAACCTCAGTTAAACCATAACTTCTAGCAATATAAACGAGGTTTAAAATATCTTTTTGAAAGCATGAGCCTCCAAAACCAACTGAAGCTTTAAGGAATTTTGATCCAATTCTAGAATCCATTCCAATGGCTTTGGCCACTTCGTTAACATTAGCACCTGTAAGTTCGCATAATTCTGAAATAGAATTAATAGACGATATACGTTGTGCTAAAAAAGCGTTTGCGGTAAGTTTAGATAACTCCGACGACCATAAATTGGTACGTAAAATTCTATCGTCTGCCACCCAACTGCTGTAAATATTGGCTAAAGCTTCAATAGCCTCTTCGGATTCTCCTCCAATTAAAACACGGTCTGGGTTTAATAAATCTTCAACAGCTGTACCTTCTGCTAAGAACTCAGGATTCGATAAAATATGAAAATTAATATTATTACCTGTATTGTGTAAAATACTTTTAATAGCCTCGGCTGTTCTCACTGGTAGAGTCGATTTTTCAACAACTATTTTATCAGTTTTAGCAACATCGGCAATATTGCGGGCACATAATTCAATGTATTTTAAATCGGCGGCCATACCTTTTCCTTTTCCGTAGGTTTTAGTAGGCGTGTTTACAGAGATAAAAATCATTTCAGCTTCATCTATAGCTTGATCTATATCTGTGGAGAAAAATAAATTCTTTCCACGCGTTTCTTTTACAATATCGGCTAAGCCTGGCTCATAAATTGGAAGCTTAGACACATCAGCATCGTTCCAAGCATCAATACGGGCTTGGTTAATATCTACAATAGTAATTTTTAAATGTGGATTATTTTTTGCGATAACAGCCATAGTAGGGCCACCAACATAACCTGCACCTATGCAGCATATACTTTTTACTGTCATAAAATTATAAATTTTCCCAATACCAAGATACCGCTTCTTTTAGACCAGTATTAATATCGAATTCTGGCGCGTAGCCTAATAATGTTTTAGCTTTATTGATTGAAGCTAGAGAATGAGGAATGTCTCCAGCTCTGTTGTCTCTATGTTTAATTTCTACGTTTTTTATATTATCGTCAAATTCTGATAAATATGTTTTTAAAAGCGTAGTCAATTCTTTTAATGTAGTACGTTCGCCATAAGCAACATTATAAACGGTGTTTAATGCGTCTTTATTTGTTGTGGTAAGCGCACGTAAATTCATTTGAACCACGTTATCGATATACGTGAAATCTCTTGAATAACTTCCGTCTCCATTTATAATAGGTGACTCGTGACTCACGAATTGTTGAACAAATTTCGGGATTACTGCGGCATAAGCACCATTAGGATCTTGTCTTTTTCCAAAAACATTGAAATAACGAAGCCCAACAACATCTAAATTATAAGTGGTATGGAAAATATCGGCATACAACTCGTTAACATATTTAGTAATAGCGTAAGGCGATAAAGGTTTACCAATAGTCTCTTCAACTTTAGGTAAAGCTTCATGATCACCATAAGTAGACGAGCTTGCTGCATATACAAAACGAGAAACGCCTGCGTCTCTAGCAGCGACTAACATATTTAAGAACCCAGAAACATTAACGTCGTTTGTAGTGATAGGATCGTTGATAGAACGTGGTACAGAACCTAATGCAGCTTCGTGTAATACCAAATCGACTGTGTTACAGGCTTTATGGCAATCGTCTAGTTTTCTAATATCACCTTCAACAAGATTAAAGTTTGTGTTTGATAAAAAAGGCGCTAAGTTTTTTCTTTTTCCGGTAGAAAAATTATCTAAACAGGTAACCTTTATATTATGGTCTAATAAAACTTCAATTAAATTGGAACCAATAAAGCCAGCTCCACCTGTAACTAAAATGTGTTTTCCTTTCAAAGTTTTTATTAAGTCAGCAGTCATATAAAAATGGGATTTTAATTTATTAATGAGCAAATATGTGAAAAATATATTTAACTCGTTTAGTAAACTATATTAAGGTTGCCTTTTTACCGATGAAAGTCATTATTATGTTAAAATATCCGATGAAGTCTTCTTTAAAATGAGGAATTGAAATGAAAAGAGGCGTTTAATTATCTAATCGTTCTATATATGTATTTAAGAAGTCTTTTGTAGATGGATTTAGCTATGTAGTTTTTTTCTTAACGGAAAAACATCTGAGATTAATAATGAATTACAAGGATGTGTTTATGACGCTTTTTAAGTTTTTGTTTTGCTTCGATGTTAATGCTGTTTTTTTTAATTGAATAATATAGAGTGGGGAAAGAATAGGGGAGAGGTTCTTATTTTTTGTTGAAAACTTAATATGTATTGCAATGAATAGAAATTAAGCATAATTTCTTATTAGTTATTATGTTAATGGAAGCGTTATTTATCCTTGTAGTTTCAACCTAGTAAATAGTATTGAAATATGTCAAAAATTAATGAACTGTTAATTGAAACAAGCTAAGACGTGTTTTTCTCTAATAAAAAGTGTGGTTTTGTTATAGAATAAGTAAAACGCCTTTTTATTAAACCCTAATAAAAGTAATCAACTATTTTGTTTTAACTCGCCTTTACATACGTGTATCTACGTAGGTTTCCGGAAGGGGAATTGGCTTTGTAGCTCTTTTCGACATCGACGAGTTACAAAAGATTCACTATGAACTAAACAGCTAACTGTATTTAACCGATTTTTATAATAGTTTTAGCGAATTAAAACCAAAGTAGCATTTCTACTTAAAAACAATTAGTAAATTTACACCATCAGAGAATGCATAATTTAAATTGATTAATAGCAAATTGATTTATTATGTTTTGTAAAATTGCTTAATACTCTCCAAGGCCGTTCAATTTTAAACCCTTGATTATTAGAATTTAAAAGTAGATTTTATAGGATGTTTTATAAAAGAATTAGGCCAATATTTGATTAAACGCTTGGTAATATATCTGTAGAGGGAAAATATTATAACAAATGTTTATTTAGAATACTGTTAAAAAATATAACAGCTGGCATAATTAATGTTATTAAATAAAATGTAAATGCTAACAAAAACTAAAATTTATTTGTCTTCACCACACATGGGTGGTAATGAGCAGAAGTTCGTAAACGATGCTTTTGAGACAAATTGGATAGCACCTTTAGGACCAAATGTAAATGGTTTTGAAGATGATATCAAATCTTATTTAGGTTCTCAAAATGAGGTTGCGGTTCTAAGTTCTGGAACAGCATCGATTCACTTAGCTTTAGAATTAATAGGCGTATCAAAAGGCGATGAAGTATTATGTCAAAGTTTTACTTTTTCGGCATCTGCAAACCCTATTATGTACTTAGGAGCAACTCCTGTTTTTATTGATAGTGAAAAAGACACATGGAACATGTCTCCGGAATTACTTGAAATAGCTATTAAAGACCGAATAGAAAAAAATAAAAAACCGAAAGCAATTGTAGCGGTTCATTTATATGGTATGCCATATAAAGCGAATGAAATTAACGCCATTGCAAAAAAATATGACATTGCTGTTGTTGAAGATAGTGCAGAGGCTTTAGGAAGTACTTACCACGATAAAGCTTGTGGAACGCTTTCTGATTTTGGAATCTTATCTTTTAACGGAAATAAAATTATAACAACTTCTGGTGGTGGTGCTTTAATTACTAAAACAAAAGCATTAAAAGATAAAGCCGTGTTTTTATCGACACAAGCTAGAGATGATGCGCCACACTACCAACACTCTCATGTAGGTTATAATTACAGAATGAGTAATGTTTTAGCTGGAATAGGTCGCGGACAAATGGAAGTTTTGAATGATAGAGTTTCTGCTAGACGTGCTAATTATGAATTTTATAAAAAACATTTATCTGGTTTTAATACCATCGAATTTGTAGACGAACCTGCTGGAAGTTATTCTAATAGATGGATAACCTGTATAAAAACAGACTCGTTTGAAACTCGCGAAAAAATAAGATTAACGTTGTTAGAAGACGATATTGAATCGAGACCATTATGGAAACCTATGCACACACAACCTGTTTTTAAAGATTGTTTGCATTTTTCTGACGGAACTTCAGAGCATCTCTTTGAAAAAGGATTGTGCTTGCCAAGTGGTTCGAATTTAACTAACGACGACTTAAATAGAATTTTAGAAATAATCAATAATACCCCAAACTTATGATTAAAAATTACTTTGCCTTATACTCTCAGAAATACGCCTCAAAATGGCTTGTTTTGGCTATCGATTTAGCGATAGTGATGACAACGTTTTGTATGGCCTATTTTATTCGATTTAATTTTTCATTAGATTTTAATGTAGAACAATTTACTTTACAGTTACCATTTATTTTTTCAGTAGCATTAATAAGCTTCTTGATAGTAGGCTCTTTTAAAAGTGTAATACGTCATACCGGTTTTACAGATGTGATTAATTTATTTAAATCAGTAGCTTTAATAGCTTTTATAACTGGAGTATGTGTGTTATTTAATAATAGAGTGGAACTTGTTTCTAATTTTACTGTACCTAAAACGATTATTGTTTTACACGCTATTATTAGTTTCTTGTTTTTAAGTGCAAGTCGTTTAGTTTTTAAAATGGCTTTTAAGCATTTAAAATGTAAATTATTATCTACGAAACGTATTTTGATTTATGGTGCCGGAGATCAAGGAATTATTACTTATAATGCTTTATTGAATAATACGGCATCTAGCTATATTGTTGTTGGTTTTATTGATGATAATGTAAAGAAAAAAGGAAAAAATATTGACGGTGTGCCTATTATGGCGTTTAATCGTATTACATCTGAGTTTGCCGCGGCAAATAATATTGATGAAATTGTTGTAGCTTCTGTGGGCATAGGACCAGCGAGATTAATTGCTTTAGTAGATAATTTATCTGATGTTGATGTAAAAATAACAAAAGTACCACCTATTGAGAATTGGATTAATGGTGAATTGAGTTCAACTCAAATTAAACAAGTACAAATTGAAGATTTATTAGGTCGTGCACCAATTGAAATAAACAACCCGAATTTAGAGAATGAGTTTACTGGTGAAACTGTTTTAGTTACTGGTGCTGCTGGTTCTATTGGTAGTGAGTTGGTTAGACAGTTAGCTGAGTTTAATGTGAAGCATTTGATTTTAGTTGATCAAGCTGAATCTCCTTTATATGATGTTGAGCAAGATTTAAAACGAGCAGGAAAAAGAAGCTATACAGCTATTGTAGCAGATATTCGTGATGGATTAAGAATTGACAGTATTTTTCAGGAATACAAACCTACTATGGTTTTCCATGCTGCAGCTTATAAACACGTGCCATTGATGGAGAAAACGCCATATGAGGCTATAAAAATTAATGTAAACGGTACAAAATTATTAGCTGACACAGCTTCTAGATATAGCGTTAAGAAATTTGTTTTTGTATCGACTGACAAAGCGGTAAACCCAACAAGTGTAATGGGAGCTACGAAGCGTATGGCAGAAATGTACATTACTTGTCTTCAAAAAGAAAGCAAAACAAAATTTATCACAACACGATTTGGAAATGTATTAGGATCTAACGGTTCTGTTATTCCATTGTTTAAGAAACAAATTGATAAAGGTGGGCCATTAACAGTTACTGATAGTGAAATCACAAGATATTTTATGACGATTCCTGAAGCTTCTCAATTAGTTTTAGAAGCTGGAACTATGGGGAAAGGTGGGGAAATCTTCATATTTGATATGGGAGAATCTGTTAAAATATTTGATTTAGCTAAGAACATGATTAAGTTATCTGGTTTAAGATACCCAGAAGATATTGATATCAAAATTACAGGTTTAAGACCAGGTGAGAAGTTATATGAAGAATTATTAGCTAATGGTGAAAACACCTTATCTACATATCACAAGAAAATTTTAATTAGTAAAACTCGTGAGTTGGATTACGAAAAAATTAAAATGTCTATAGAAGAACTGTGTATTACAAATCGTTTCCAGAATAACAATATCGTTCTTAAAATGAAACGTTTAATCCCTGAGTATAAATCTAATAATTCAGATTACGAAAGGTTTGATAAACGCGTTCAAACATACAAGAAAAACAAAGGTTTAGGAACTTCTACAACCGATAAAAACTATGCTAATAGTTAATTGAATTCAAAATTTTAATAACTCCCCAAATAATTATAGAACTAATAATGAATTATTTCTCGTACAAACAACATGTCACAAGGTTGGCAGTTATACTTTTATGTTTTTTAGTTTCATCTTGCTACACTAGAAAGGATATTGTTTATTTTCAAGATGCTAAAAATTTTGAAACTATAGTTGAAACAGACACGTTTAAGGCAAAAATAAAAATAGGTGATATTTTAAGTATCAATATCTCTACTATAGATTTGGATGTTACAAAGCCTTATAATTTGGTTGAAGCATCTGGAGGAGAATCTGGAGGTGGTAAACTTATAGATTACTTAGTCGATGTTGAAGGAGATATTGACTATCCTGTTTTAGGTAAGGTAAAATTAGTAGGTTTAACCATTGAGGAAGCCAAAAATTTATTGAAGAAAAAATTTGAAGAAGGCGATTTATTGGTAAATCCAGTAGTTATGATTCGAATTAAGAATTATAGAATATCTCTTTTAGGAGGAGTATCTAGGCCAGGTGTTTATCCAATAACTAGTGAACGTATATCTATTTTAGAGGCTATAGCAATGGCTGGTGATTTAAATATTAATGGTAAAAGAACTGATGTTATGGTTATTCGTGATTTTAACGGAACAAAAACATACACGCAAATAGATTTAACGAGTAAAGAGGTGTTTAATTCGCCGGTATTCTATTTAACACAGAATGACATTGTTTATGTGCAGCCTAATAAATCGGCTATAAGTAGTGCTTCTGGAGATTCTAGAATAGGGTTAATTTCTTCATTAGTAACAATAGCAGCAACGGCTGCAATTCTATTAACTCGATAATTTTATTACAGACATGGATAACACCTTTTCTTCATCAAAAATTGATCAAAAATTTAATTTAAAAAAAACAATAGGACTTTACACTAAGCATTGGTTTTGGTTTGTTCTAAGTGTTTTAATATTCATTTCATTAACTTATCTATATCTAAGATATACTATTCCTCAGTATCAAGCTTCGTCAGAAGTTTTAATTATTGAGGATAGTGATGAAGGTACTAATGATATTTTCAATGAGCTATCTCTGTCTTCGGGAGCCGAGGATGCTTCTATGGAAGATGAGATTTTAGTTTTCAAATCAAGAAAAGTACTTAAAAATGTTGTTGAGGATTTAAATTTGAATCTTCAATATTTCACACAAGGTGTTGTTTTAGAAAATGAGATTTATAACAGAACACCTTTTGAAGTGAATTTAATGTTTTCAGATTCTTTAACTACCGATGTCAATTTTAATTGTTTCGTGAATGTGATTTCTGACACGTCTTTTGAGTATCGTGTTTATGAAGATGATGAACCATCAACTAAAGAATTTGGTGCTCCAATAGAAACTTATTTTGGAAATGTGGTAATTTTGCCTGATGCAGATGAAACTAAAACGTATTTGAATCGTGATATTCGTGTACAAATAGGTCGTGTTGCTGATGTTGTTGAGGATTTAAGAGGAAAGATAAGTGTTACAGGTGGACAAGAAGGTTCTCGTATTTTGACATTATCATTAGTCGACCCTATAGAGCAAAAGGCTAAAGATATTTTAAATACTCTAATAGAAGAGTATGATGCCCATACTTCGGAAATAAAAAACAGAAAATCGGAAGGAACATCAAGACTTATTGATGATCGTATTTCTCGAGTGTTTTCAGATTTAGAAAACGTAGATGCTAGTATTGCTCGATTTAAAATAGGAAATAAAGTTACGGATGTTGGCTCTCAAGCAGGACAATATATGACTCAAAGTTTTCAAAACGAGCAACAAATTGAAAACATTAGAACGCAATTAAAATTATTAAACTATACTAAAGATCGTTTATCAAGTAGTTCGGGTTCATTCCAAGCTGTACCGTCAAATTTAGGTGACGGAAGTATTAGTGCATTATCAGGGCAATATAACGCCTTATTGAGTCAAAGAGAAAATAAGTTAAAAAGTGCTGGAGCGAAAAACTCGATTGTACAACAGTTAGATCAATCTATATCTAACGTTAAGAACAATTTATCTCAAAATATTAATGCGACAACGCGAACTTTAAATATTCAATTAAATAGTTTACAGAACCAGTATCAAAAGGTAAACTCAAAGATTAGCTCTGTTCCTGGACAGGAGAACAAGTTAAAGTCTATTGAGCGTAGTCAAGGTATTAAGGAATCTATTTACTTATATCTTCTACAGAAAAAAGAAGAAGCTATTATATCTCAAACCGTAACATCATCTAATGTAAAGGTTATTGATCCTGCTTATTCTTATGGACAAGTTTCACCTAAAGGTTCAATTTTATATATGGGAGCCTTATTTTTAGGGTTTTTAATTCCTTTTGGATTTATTTATGCTAAAGATTTATTGGATACTAAAATCCATAATAGAGAAGACTTACACAAAGAAATAGATAACATGTCTATACTTGGCGAAGTGCCGAGAATAGCTAAAAGTGATAAGCATTTAGTAGAGCGTAATGACCGTTCTATTTTATCAGAGTCTTTTAGAATTATTAGAACAAACTTTGATTTTGTTAGTCGTGGTAGAAATGTAGAGAAATACAACAATGTTATATTTGTAACATCTACAATTAATGGTGAAGGAAAATCGTTTTTTAGTATGAATATGGCTTTAACCTTAGCTAGTACTAATAAAAAAGTTTTATTAATTGGTGCTGATATTAGAAATCCACAAATTTTCTCTGCGATTAGATCTGTTGAAGATAAAGTAACAGCGCAAGCAGGGCTAACTGATTATATCGCTGATAAATCAATTAATTTAAATAGTATCATTAGTGAACATACAGTTAACGATATAAAGGTTGATATTTTATTCTCAGGAAAAATCCCTCCAAATCCTGCAGAATTATTAATGAGTGATCGTCTTGAAGAATTGTTTGATACTGTTGCTGCCGATTATGATTACGTTATGGTAGATACAGCGCCATCAATGCTTGTAACGGATACGTTGTTAATTAGTAAATATGCTGGACATACATTCTACGTAACTAGAGCAGGCTATACTGAAAAAGAGATCTTAAACTTTACTAAAGAGATTCATGCTGATAACAAATTGAACGGTATGATGCTTGTTGTAAATGATGTTGATCAATCTAACTTCGGTTACGGAGCGAGATATGGTTACTACGGTGCGCCAGAGAAAAAAGGATGGTTCAGCAGAAAAAAAGCTTAAATATATAATCAATTAATCCATTGATTTAAATTAAAAAACGCGTTAAAGTAATTACTTTAACGCGTTTTTTTTATGATGTAAATTTTACTAATAAATTAGCTAGCATAAAACTCAAAAGCATCTAATATAACGCTATCGTCAACTAAGCAGTCTATTTTAGTAACACCAACATCTTCTAGTAAAACAAAGTTAATGTTACCGTGGTGGTTTTTCTTGTCGTATTTAAGTAATTCGATGATGGCAGGAAGTTCACTTTTTTCAATAGTGATTTTGCCATAGTAACTTAAGAATAGGTCTTTAATTTTTAAAGTTTTCTCTTTAGGGAAATTTGTAAGTTCTGTTGATATATAGCAAGCTAATATCATTCCAACAATTACAGCTTCTCCATGTAGTAAAGTTGTTTTATTCGGATTACTTAAAAAATAAGATTCTATAGCGTGGCCAAGTGTATGTCCAAAGTTTAATGTTTTTCTTAAACCGTTTTCGAAAGGATCTTCTTCAACAACATTTTTCTTAATAATTACCGATTCGTAAATTAACCCATCTAAATCATCTAATGATAGTTTAGATAAATCTTCAAACTTACTCCAATAACTATCTCCTGTAATTAAACCATGTTTAAGCATTTCTGCTAGTCCAGAACGCATTTGGTTTACTTCTAAGGTATTTAAATAATTAGTATCTATCAATACTAAATTAGGATTACTAATAACACCTACTTGGTTTTTTAAATGACCTAGATCTACACCGGTTTTTCCTCCAACAGAAGCATCTACCATAGAAAGTAGAGTAGTTGGTACATTTATATAAGCAATACCGCGTTTAAAGGTACAGGCTACAAAACCTCCTAAATCTGTAATTACGCCACCACCAATATTAATTAGTAAACTTTTGCGGTCGGCATCCAATTCTGATAACGTATTCCACACACCAACGCACGTGTCAATAGTTTTATTTATCTCTCCAGATTCTATTTCCATAATTTCAATTACAGCAGTTGTTTCCATTTTTTCCAAGAAAAGAGGCAAACAATGTTGATGTGTATTCTCATCTACTAAGATGAAAATTTTAGAGAAATTATTATCTTTAAGATGTTTGTTTAGTGAAGAATAACAAGTGTTATTAAAATGTATTGTACAGTTTTTTGTGCTAATAGAATCCATAAAATATTTAAACTTTTTAAGAATGTGAAATTAAGGAGATTTTATATAAAATGATAACTTAGCAATAATTATATTTGCAAAAAAAACAGCAAATGAATACGAATTTGATATTTAATAACACCGAAATCGCATTTTCCTTGAAAAGCGACTCCGAATTAGAAAGAGCTTACTTCTTGTTTAAGATGATTTCTATAGAACCTTTAGTGCGTATTGGAACTGTAGCAACCAATTTTGCTTTAAAGGCGCATTTGCCTATTGAAGGATTAATTCGTTCTACAGTGTTTGATCATTTTTGTGGAGGCGTTAGTGAAGACGACTGCCTTGTTCCGATTAATAATATGTTCCAAAAGGGAGTGAGCTCTGTTTTAGATTATTCTGTTGAAGGAAAAGAAAATGAAACGGAATTTGAGGGTGCTAAGGATAAGTTGTTGAAAATTATTGAATTTGCTAAAAATCTAGATGCTATCCCTATTGCTGTATTTAAACCATCTGCATTCGGACGTTTTTTTTTATATGAAAAATTATCAAAAGGAGATACTTTATCAGAAAAGGAACAAGAAGAGTGGGATAGAGTTATTGCGCGTTTTGATAGTGTTTGTGCTAAGGCTAAAGCTTATGATGTTGCTGTTTTAATTGATGCCGAAGAAAGTTGGATTCAAGATGCTGCCGATGACTTAGTAAGAGCATTAATGGTGAAATACAACACAGAAAAGCCTATTGTTTATAATACGTTGCAAATGTATCGCCATGACCGCATGTTGTTTTTAGAAGCAGAACATGCAAAAGCTAAAGCAGGAAATTATTATTTAGGTTTTAAATTGGTTCGTGGCGCTTACATGGAAAAAGAAAATGATAGAGCAGAAGATAAAGGCTATTTGTCACCAATATGTGTGAGTAAAGCAGCTACAGACCAAAACTTCAATACAGCAGTTAACTACATGCTAGAAAACCTAGATGATATGTCGGTCTTTGCTGGTACACATAATGAAGATAGTTCTTATTTGCTAATGGATTTAATGGAGAAGAAAGGTATTGCTAATAAGGATGCTCGTGTTTGGTTCGGTCAATTATATGGTATGAGTGATCATATTAGTTTTAATCTTGCAAATGAAGGTTATAATGTGGCTAAATACATGCCATTCGGACCTGTGAAAGATGTGATGCCTTATTTAATTCGTCGTGCTGAGGAAAACACCTCTGTAGCCGGACAAACGGGACGTGAACTAGCTCTATTATCTAAAGAGAAAAAGCGAAGGAAATCGATTTAATTTTTAAAGTAACTATCTAAAATGGCTTTTACTTCTTTATTAGGGGTAAAGGCTTTAATTTCTGAAATACGCTTTAAGTAGTTAAAAGGAAATGTGTTTTGTGTTTTTTTTTGCACTATTAAAATATCTTTATGTTCTGAAGGCATTAGTATTTCATTTTCAGAAACTAAATCTTCATGAAGTTTTTCTCCTGGGCGTAATGTCGAGAATTTTAAGTCTACTTGTTTTTTATTGCAAAATAAAGTAAGACGTTCTACTAAGTCTATAATTTTTATAGAATTACCCATATTAAAAGTTAACAAAGTATTCTCTTGATACTTATTTTGAGATATTTTCAATATGAGTTCACAAGCTTTTTCTTTATTAATAAAATATCTAGAAATAGCCTTATGCGTTATAATAACAGGCTCTCCTATTTCAATACGCTTTTTAAATAGCGGTACTACAGATCCGTTTGAACCAAATATATTCCCGAATCGCGTGGTAATAAATATGGTAGATTTAGAAGTTGATAATGAAAGTAGATAATCTTCAGCAATACGCTTAGAAATTCCCATTATACTTATTGCGTTTACAGCTTTATCTGTAGATATGTAGATGAATTTTTTAACGCCATAAATAACAGATAAATCGGCAAGTATTTGAGTTGCTAAAATATTCACTTTTATAGACTCAAAAGGATTTAATTCCATTAACGGTACATGCTTATAAGCTGCCGCATGAAAAATAACAGTAGGCTTAAAAGTAAAAAAAAGATGTTCTAAGCTTTCTTTTTGAGTAATATTTAAAATTAAGAAATTAACGTTTGTTCTGTTTTCAAATTCTGGTTCGTTAATTAAATCGTGTAATGGAGACTCAGCAATATCAATTAAAATAAGTTTTTTAAATGGGTATTGGCTTATTTGTCTAGCAAGCTCGCTTCCTATAGAACCAGCAGCACCAGTAATTAGAATGGTTTCATTTGAAAAATTGAAATCTAAAATAGTTCTAGAAGGCTTTTCTATTTCAGGAAATAAACCTGATGTTTTTAGTAAGTGATCAATCTGATTTTGAGTTGCTGTATCCATTAAATTTTATCTGCTGTTATGCAAATTAGTGATAATAATTTCGAAGAACAAAACTTGTTAAAAAAGGAATTACTTCGCTATTACTTTTATAATAGTGAGTCCAATTAATTTTAAATCAAAAAAGAAGTTACGGTTTTTGATATATTCTTTATTGAATTTGAGCTTATCAGGAATTATCGTTTTTATAAATAATTCTTCAGGATTATCGGCTGCCTTTAATAACTCTACTTCATTTCTATATTTTAAAGAGGCTAAACCTGTAATACCGGGACGTACCTGAAAAATTTTCATATCATCTTCAGAATAAAAATTAACATAATATCTAAGTTCAGGTCTAGGGCCAACAAAACTCATGTCGCCTTTTAGAATATTAATAAGTTGAGGAAATTCGTCTATTTTATACCGTCTTAAAAAATAACCAACTTTAGTAACGCGAGAATCGTGGTTACCTAAAGTTAATAAGCCTTTTTGTTGCGATTGTATCTTCATGGTTCTAAACTTGAAAATATTAAAATCACAATTGTTTTTACCAACACGACCTTGAACAAAAAAAACAGGTCCTCTTGAATCTATTTTTATAATAATTGCTAAAAGAAGTAGAAGAGGCAATAGAAATATTAAGCCAAACAAAGAAAAAACAACATCGAAAGTTCGTTTTATCATTAAGGCTGTTCTATTTTTAAATCGGTAATAGTTGCAATACTATCGCAGTTTTCAACGGTTAGAATAACATCTTTTTCGTTGAATTCACCTTCTACCATATAAACACCACAAGGTTTGGTTCTAGGGTCACTATCAGAAAAATTGATGTCTCCTTTCTTTAGAATACGTCTAATTTCGGTAGAATCAATAACATTATCATCAATATAACTAAAAACTAAAGAGTTGAATACAATGGTTTTGGAGTTGATATTCTTTAAAACTCGAGCATCTGGGCCATAGCTACATGATGTTTTTTTTCCGTTTAAAAAGAACGCTAAAATAATTAAGCCAATAGAAAATCCGCCAAGATAATAGCCAATACGCTGAATAAGTTTCATTTAAAATAATTTGATAATAATTTAAGGAAAGTAGGCTAAAATATAAGCAAATTAATATCGCTGTATTCTAATCCAAACCATTCTCCCACAGATTTACTCGTTAAAATCCCGTGGTAAAAATACAACCCATTTTTTAAACCGCGATCAAAACGTAGCGAATTTTCTAAACCACCATCTTCAGCAATTTTTAGTAAATATGGCGTAAAAATATTACTAATAGAAACAGACGCTGTTCTAGAATATCTTGCAGGAATATTAGGGACGCAATAATGAACAACGTTATGTTTTACAAAGGTAGGATGTTTGTGTGATGTAACTTCACTAGTTTCAAAACAGCCACCCATATCGATACTTACATCAATAATAATAGCTCCTTTTTTCATGTGTTGCACCATACTTTCGGAAACCACAATAGGCGCTCTATTAGTACCGCGAACTGCACCAATAACAACATCACAGCGTTTTAAAGCTTTAGTTAAGTTTTTAGGCTGAATGGTTGATGTATATATTGGGCGCCCCAAATGCGTTTGAATACGTCGTAATTTAGTTAACGAATTGTCAAATACTTTTACATTGGCACCTAAACCTATGGCGCTTCTGCTGGCAAATTCGCCTACGGTTCCTGCTCCTAAAATAACAACCTCTAAAGGCGGAACACCACTAATATTACCAAACATGAGTCCGTTGCCTGTGTTTGCGTCAGAAAGTAATTCTGCTGCGATAAGTACAGAAGCTGTTCCCGCAATTTCACTCAATGATTTTACGGCAGGGTAGGCATTATCAGAATCTCTAATAAACTCAAAAGCTAAGGCGGTAATACGTTTTGCAGCTAAAGTTTCAAAATATTTTTTATGCTGTGTTTTTAGCTGTAAAGCAGAAATAATAATGGTTTGCGGATTGATAAGTTTAATTTGTTCTAAACTTGGTGGCTCCACTTTTAAGATCATCGGGCATGCAAAAACTTTCTCGGTGTCTTTTGTTATTTCAGCTCCAGCTTCACTGTAATCTTTATCACTAAAATTAGCGCCTTCTCCTGCACCAGACTCTAGTAAAACACGATGTCCGTTGCAGACTAAAGCGTAAACAGCATCTGGCGTTAAACACACGCGCTTTTCTTTGTAAGCGGTCTCTTTTGGGATTCCTATAAATAATTCTCCTTTTTTCTTAAATATTTCTAGAGTTTCCTCTTGAGGTAAAAGTTGTTGCTTTGTAAAAGGTGAAAGTGTTTTATTCATATTTTTTAGTAAAAAAAAACAAATTACAAATAAATTTTGTAATTCAATTCATCAAAATATAGAATTAAAACGAAGAAATATAAACCTTCGTAGAAATGTAAGAATTTTGATTAATTATGGTAAGGGCATACCGCAAAATGTATTCGTTTTTTTATTTTAAGTTTGCATTAAGTTTACATGTATGATGCGAAAAATTGTTACTTTATTTATATATTTGTTTTCAATCCTAGGGCTTGCTCAAGGCCTGGAAATAAAGGGAAAAGTTGTTGATACAAAAAATAATCCGGTTGCTTTTGCTAACATAGTTGTTTCTGATGGAATAAATACTTCAGATTATAAAGGTACTATTTCTAATGAAACTGGTGATTTTAAAATTGGGAATTTAGAGAGTAAAAAGTATACTCTAAATATTAGTTTTTTAGGATATAAAACACAAACTATTGAAATTCAGCTTGATAAAAACACTTCTCTTGCTGATATTATTTTAGAAGATGAAGAACAGCAATTAGAAGGTGTACTTATCGTTGCTAAAAAACCAACTGTAAAACGTTTGGTGGATCGTTTAGTTTTTAGTGTTGAAAATTCTACATTATCTAATAATAACATGCTCGATGTTTTAAAACATACGCCAGGAGTTATGGTAAATAACGATGGTATTTCTGTAAAACATACTAGCCCCACTATTTATATTAACGACAGAAAGGTTCATTTATCTACTACAGAGGTTATACAGCTTTTGGAGAGTATGCCTGCTAATAATATTAAATCTATAGAGGTAATAACTTCGCCACCAGCTAAATATGAGGCAGAAGGAGGAGCTGTGCTTAATTTTGTTACAAGTAAAAATTTGGTTTCGGGATATAATGGAAGTGTTTTTGGTAATTTTAAACAGGGGTTTGAATTTCCAAAATACTCGGTTGGAACAAGTCATTTTTTTAAGGGTGAAAAAATAAACGCTTACGTTAATTATAATGTAAGTCCGAGAAAAGATTTTAGAAATACCGATGAGTTTATTAATTTTATAGATAACGGTGAAACGACTTCTAGTTGGGAAACGGACTACAATAGAACTCGAAAATCATCAAATCAAAATATAAATAGTAATATAGACTATACTATTAACGATAAGAATACCTTGAGTTTTTCGGCTAATTTAATGTTTCTACCTAAATCGGGAACCGAGACCGATATCAATTCGTTAACCAAGGTATATGGAGCCACAGGCGTTTTAGATTCTACGTTTAATACCATGAACGCTGCGGTAGACAAAACAACTAATGCTGCATTTACATTGGATTATATCCATAAATTAAACCAAGACGGTGAGCAATTATCATTTAGTGCACATCATACTAATTTTAATTTTGATAGTGATCAAGATGTAAATACCGAATATTTATTTCCCGATCAATCTTTAATTAGAAACAATGAGTTTCAATCGCTTTCTAATCAAGACATCAAGCTTTATACTGGGCAGGTAGATTATGAGTTACCTATTGGTGAAACTGCTTTTATAGAAGCAGGAGGGAAGGCTTCTTTTATTAATTCTGAGAGTGTTATTAATCGATTTTTGATTGATAGCGGAATTCGAGAGCAAGATTTAGCAAATTCTGATACTTTTCTATATGATGAAACTAACTTGGCTATATATGGTAGTTACAGTAAAGATTGGGATAATTGGAGTTTAAAAGCTGGGTTAAGAACAGAATACACAAATATTGAAGGAAACTCTTTATCTGAAAATCAAATTAATAAATCTGATTACATTAAGTTTTTCCCGACATTTCATATTATGAATGTTTTAAATGAAAATAACGAAATTTATTTCACTTATAATAAAAGTATCTATAGACCAAGGTATAGCCAGTTAAATCCCTTTAAATTCTTTTTAAGTGATAACTCATACAATACTGGAGATCCAAATTTGAAACCGCAAATTGACGATAGTTTTACTTTAGGTTATACTTTAAATTCTAAATATACTTTTGAACTTTATTATAGAAACGAGAATGATCCTTCAATACAAATTACGTTTCAAGACAATGATTCTAAATTGTTAAAAAATATTGATACCAATATAGATAGAAGTATATCTTATGGATTGGATTTTACAACATTTACCCCTGTGATGTCTAACTGGGATGTTTATGCATATTCGTCATTGTTTTATTATGAAAATAGATTTGCAGCTTTAGAAAGCAATAACCAATTATATACTACCGATAAATGGTCTGTGTATTTACAAATGGTAAATTATTTTTCTTTTTTAAAGGATAAAACATTAACTGCAGATGTAGTTTTAACTTATATTTCGCCATTAGTGGATGGGCCTAGTGAAGTTAGTAATAGAACGGGACTAGATATAAGTTTTCGTAAAACGTTTTGGAATAATAGAGCGTCTTTAACTATGGGCGTAACCGATATTTTTAACACTCAAAATTTCACACAAACCACAAAGTATTTAAATCAAGATATATTATTAAATTCTAGAATTGAAAACAGAATGTTTACCCTTGGTTTTAATTATAAGTTTGGTAATTTCAGGTTGCAAACAAATAAGAAAGATATAGAGTCTATTGAACGTGATAGACTAAATTAATTAGGCTATGCTTCATTTGATGATTGCTATGTTTGTATTACCTCTTTAAGCTGGCTTAAAACTTATTACTGAAGGATTACTCAGTATAAAAACTCTATTTTAAAGCTCCTACTGAATATTTAGACAACTTCCTTTACCTGGGTTGAGATTTATTTTTTGAACACGTTAAAAGCTTTGTATAAAAAAAGAATCCGCAAAACCAATTTGGCTTTGCGGATTCTTTTTTATATGATCTTCATGTATTTTTAAATACTATTTCCTGATAACACTAGGAAATCTTTCATAAAGCTTCAATAAGAGAAATATTATCAACAGAGTAGTTAGTCGCTATTAGAAATATTCTTTTACTTTATGCCAAAAACTTGTTGGCGACACTTTAAATTCGTCCTCTAAATCTTGTAGGGACTTGTTTGCGTTATTTACCTTATTAAATATTTGTGCTCTTATTAGGTAAATGGAGGGAATGATTATAACCATAATCGGAATCAAATACACGAGTTGGTTTGAATCCACATAATTTAAATCATCATTTATTGTTGTGAATATTTGATAAATATACATCGAAATTGGCACTAACAACGTGTGGTACCACCAGTGGCGACAAGTAAAAAACCAAATAAACAGTAAAAATAGGGGCATTGCTTTTCCCATTATGGTCCAAGCGACAGTAAGCATACTTCCGTAATATCTACTATCATATCTGAACAAAAAAGTATCCCAAGTTGGTGTATTTGGGACACTTTCGTATAGGTAAAATAAATAGGGGCTAGTTGCAATTAATGTTGCGACTATACTTCCTATTATCAAACTTTGTTTATCCGTGCGTTGGAACTCTGATTGCACTTCTTTGAATTTTTGCAGTTTGCTGTTCATCTTGATTAATTGTGTTAGCTGCATAAGCTGTCAACAACATTCCTCCGAAAATCGCAACTGCGATTAAGTAATTTTTTGCTTTCATTCTGTAGGGGGTTTTAATATTTATATTTCAAATCTAAATAAAGACCGAGTTGTAAAACCTACTGAAACGTTAAAATTATGTTAAAAACATTGTTTTTGAAAATTCTCACTGAGGGTTTCCCGTAAAACACTATTTTTTTAGGAACTTTTTTGGTTGTTATAGCGTATTACTGGCTATAGTTGTTAGGGTTGTTATTGTTTATTCTGCTACTAATTGTCGTTTATTTTCCGATTGAATTGATAACTTTATAACACATTCATCACCCGATAAAATTGGTTCTATAATATCAGGCCATTCAATAATTATCCAATTATCAGAATCCAAATAATCTTCTATACCAAAATTATAGGCTTCTTCTAAATCATTAATTCTATACAAATCAAAATGAAAAATTTTTTCTTCATTCAATTTATATTCGTTTACAATAGAAAATGTTGGGCTGCTAACATCGTCTTTACTACCCAAAGCTTTTACAAGTGCTTTTATTAATGTTGTTTTACCAACACCCATATCGCCGTAAAATAATAGGGTTCTTCCAGATGCATAACTAATAAGTTGGCTTGCAACCTGATCAACCTCGTCTATTGTATAATTTATATTCAATTCGAAAATTTTAACTTAACAATATTAAGGAATATAATTTAAAAACACCAAAAAATATGTTAAACTTATTAGTGTTTATGGCTGTTCGCACATTTTTATTGATAAAACGGAGAGTGATGGTTTATTATTCTAATCAGTGTAGTGCTGGCATGCAGATATGTATTTATGAAATGTCTTACAGAATAGTTAGCTGTTAAGTTTATTAAATAAAAAGCTGCTTTTCCGTTTTAATTTTTGAGCATAAAAAAAAGTGTTCAAGATGTTTTACCATCTGGAACACTTTTACAGAATATTAATTGTAAAATTATAGCAAAACTATAATTAAAAAATTTTATCCGTGCGTCGGTACGCGAATCGCACTTCTTTGAATTTTAGCGGTTTGCTGCTCATCTTGTTCAATTGAATTCGCTGCATAAGCTGTAAATAACATTCCTCCGAAAATCGCCGCTGCGATTAAATAATTCTTTGTTTTCATTCTATAGGGATTTAAATAATTATATTCCAAATCTAAAGAAAGAGAGAGATGTAAACGGGTTGCAAATGTTAAAATTATGTTAAAAACGTGTTTTTTTTAAAAATTCACTACGGGTTTCCCGTAAAAAAGCACTTAACAGCTGATTTTTCTTATAAATATGGGTTTGCTAGCGATTCTCATTGAGTTTCTGGTTTTCGCTGTCAATTTAGATTTAAGTGTTTTTTAGTGTAAATCACTCTTTTGAGTTTGTTTAAAGTCTTGATAATTTGATGTGTAAGTCATCAAATGTTAGTTTTTTATATAACAAAAAGCCATTTTAGATTTTTAATTAAAAATCTAAAATGGCTATGTATTTATAGGTTTCTCTCTATTGTGTAAGGGAAGTGTTTGTTCTTGCTTTTCTAATCATTAAATAATTCAGAAATTAGAATTTATTTTACACACTTTTACTTCTTTGGATTAAATACTACAAAAGGAATAATCATCTCTTCTAATGATACACCACCATGCTGATATGTATTTCTAAAATAACTTACGTAATGATTATAATTATTTGGATAAGCAAAAAACATATCGGTTTTCGCGAAAATAAACGAGCTACTCATGTTAATAGATGGTAAATGGATTTCTTTAGGATCTTTAGCTACAAACACATCTTTGTTTTCATAAGTTAAACTTCGTCCTGTTTTATAACGTAGGTTTAAGCTAGTATCGCGATCTCCAATAACCTTAGATGGGTTTTTCACGTTTATAGTACCATGATCGGTAGTTAAAATAAGTTTAAAGCCCATTTGTTGCGCTTGCTGAATCATTTCCAGTAATGGTGAGTTTTTAAACCAACTATGCGTTAAAGAGCGATAAGCTTTATCATTAGAGGCTAATTCTTTCACAACTTCCATTTCTGTTTTAGAGTGCGAAAGCATATCAACAAAATTATAAACCACTACAGTTAAATCATTCTTTTTTAAACTTTTAAAGTTATCAACTAACTTTTTTCCAGATTTTAAGTTGGTTATTTTGTAATATTCATGCTCTAAATTACCAAGTCCTAAGCGTTTTAATTGTGTTTCTAAAAACTCGGCTTCAAATAAGTTTTTACCACCTTCATCTGTATCATTTTTCCAATATTGAGGAAAAAGCTTTTCCATATCGCTTGGCATTAAGCCAGAAAAAATAGCATTTCGTGCGTATTGCGTAGCAGTAGGCAAGATGCTAAAGAAGGCTTCTTCCTTTTCTTTTTTATAGTAGTTGTTAATTATTGGCTCAAAAACTTTCCATTGATCGTAACGTAAATTATCGATTACAACCAATAAAGTTGGTTGCTCTTTACTGATTTCTGGAGCAATTTTTTCTTTAAACAATGTATGCGACATAATTGGCGCATCGGTATTAGGCTCAAACCAATCGGCATAATTTTTATCTATAAATTTACCAAAGTGCGAATTAGCTTCGTTTTTTTGAGATTCCAAAATTTCGAACATGCCAACATCTTCAATATCTTCTAACTGAATTTCCCAATACACCAGTTTTTGATAAAGCGCAACCCATTCTTCAAAACTGTTTACCATGGATAGATCCATAGCAATTTTTCTAAATTCTTGCTGATAATTAGATGTTGTTTTTTCTGAAACTAACCTAGAGTGGTCTAAATTCTTTTTTAAACTCAATAGAATTTGATTCGGGTTTACTGGTTTTATAAGGTAATCGGCAATTTTGTTACCAATAGCTTCTTCCATAATGTATTCTTCCTCACTTTTAGTAATCATTACCACCGGAAGGTTATCGCGTTTCTCTTTAATTTCGTGTAATGTTTCCAAGCCGCTTAAACCCGGCATGTTTTCATCTAAAAATACAATATCAAAGTTTTCATCATCCAAAATATCAATAGCTTCCGAGCCACTATTACATTTAGTAACCTGGTAGTTTTTCTTTTCTAAAAATAAAATATGTGGTTTTAGTAAATCAATTTCATCATCTACCCAAAGTATTTTTATTGTATTCATTTGTATGTTTTTGTAAAGGTTTATAAAGTGTAAAATATTAAGATATCATTGATATTTACAAGCGCTAAAATTTTAGTTAGGCTCATATCATATACCTATATTTGTAAATAATAATTGTAAAAACTTAAAGTTTGAACAAACTAAAGATATTAAACGACCCAATTTACGGATTTATTACTATTCCAAATTCGCTAATATTCGATTTAATTCAACATAAATACTTTCAGCGCCTACGCAGAATTACGCAAATGGGTTTATCATATATGGTATATCCGGGCGCCCATCACACAAGATTTCATCATGCCATTGGTTGCGTACATTTAATGCAACAAGCTGTTAATGTACTTCGTTTTAAAGGGGTTAGCGTTTCTGACGATGAGGAAAACGCACTCTACATAGCTATTTTATTGCACGATATTGGGCATGGTCCGTTCTCGCATGCCATGGAGCATAGCATTGTAAATAACGTGTCTCATGAGGAAATTTCAATGCTTTTTATGGAGCGTTTAAATGAAGAATTTAACGGAAGTTTAACGCTGGCTATCGAAATATTCAAGGGTAATTATCACCGTGAGTTCTTGTATCAGCTTATTTCTGGTCAGTTTGATATGGATCGCGCCGATTATTTAAAACGTGATAGTTTTTATACCGGTGTAGCCGAAGGGAATATAAATAGTGAACGTTTAATTACCATGTTAAATGCCGTAGATGATAAACTTGTAGTTGAAGAAAAAGGAATCTATAGCGTTGAAAAATTTATAATTGCACGCCGTTTAATGTACTGGCAAGTGTATTTGCATAAAACGGGTATTGTAGCCGAGCAACTTTTAATACGTGTTTTAAAACGCGCCAAAGAGTTAACATTAAAAGGTGTAGAGTTAGAAGCGAGCAAACCACTACAATATTTTCTAAAAAATGAAATTTCTATTGATGATTTTAATGATGAAGTATTAAGCGTGTTTTCTCAATTAGATGATTACGATATCATTTCTGCAATGAAGGCTTGGCAATTTAATGACGATTTTGTTTTAAGAAATATTTGCGAAATGATTATTAATAGGAATCTTTTAAAAATTAAGTTAAAGAATAAACCTATTAAGAAAGCAACCCTAGAAAAACAGATTAAAATATTTGTTAATCAACACCAGATAAGTAGAGAAGAGGCTGACTACTTTGTGTTTACAGGAAGTATTTCTAACCAAGCATATCAGTTAGAGACGCAAGGAATTAACATCTTGCATAAGTCTGGTAAAATAGAAGATATTGTAAAAGCATCCGATCAGCTTAATTTAAAAGCGCTATCAAAACCGGTTACCAAATATTATATATGTTACCCTAAGGTTAAAGTTTAACACATTTTTCCTATTTTTGCCAAAAATCAAACAAAACAATAAATCTTTAGTGTGAAGTTTACTGCACAACAAATAGCGGGTATTTTAGAGGGAGAAGTTGTCGGTAACCCGGAAGCTGAAGTCTCTAAACTATCAAAAATAGAAGAAGGGTTTGAAGGTTCTTTAACCTTTTTAGCCAATCCTAAATACACCGCACATATATATAAAACACAAGCGTCTATTACTATTGTAAATAAAACGTTTGAACCAGATAACGATTTAAAAACTACGCTTATAAAGGTAGATGATGCTTATATGGCATTCTCTAAAATACTCGAATATTACAATTCTGTAAAACTTAATAAAGTAGGCGTAGAGCAACCATCCTTTATCTCAGAGTCTGCTAAGTATGGCGAGAACCTATACATAGGAGCTTTTAGTTATATTGCCGATAATGTGGTGATTGGAAATAATGTAAAAATTTTCCCAAACAGTTACATAGGTGATAATGTAACATTGGGTGACAATACTATTATTTTTTCAGGAGCTAAAATATATTCAGAAAGCATCATAGGTAAAAACTGTGTAATTAATTCTGGGGCTATTATTGGTGCCGACGGATTTGGTTTTGCTCCAAATGAAAATGGTGGATATAACAAGGTTCCACAAATAGGAAATGTAATTCTAGAAGATTTTGTTGATGTTGGCGCAGGTACAACTATTGATAGAGCAACACTAGGCTCAACCATAGTAAGAGAAGGTGTTAAATTGGATAATCAAATTCAAATTGCACATAATGTTGAAATTGGTAAAAACACTGTGATTGCTGCACAAACCGGTATTGCTGGCTCAACACATATTGGCGAACATTGCCAAATTGGCGGTCAAGTTGGTATTGCAGGTCATATTACCATTGGAAATAACGTTAAAATACAGGCGCAGTCTGGTATTGCTAGACATGTAAAAGATAATGAAATTCTCCAAGGCTCACCAGCTTTGGCTATTAGCGATTATAATAAGTCGTATGTTCACTTTAAAAATCTTCCTAAGATTGTTAAAAATATAAATGATTTAGAAAAAATAAATGGGAATAGTTAACACTGAGATCAAACAAAAAACCATTCTAAAAGATGTTACTTTAACAGGAGTTGGTTTACACACAGGTAAAAATGTAACCTTAACTTTTAAACCAGCCGCAGCTAATACTGGGTTGTGTTTTAAACGTGTAGATTTAGAAGGCGCACCTGTAATAGAGGCCGATGCCAACTATGTAACCAGCACACAACGTGGTACGTGTTTAGAGAAAAATGGAGTATCTATTCAAACATCAGAGCATGTTTTAGCAGCTCTTGTTGGTTTAGATGTCGATAATGCTTTAATTGAATTAAATGCAGCCGAGCCTCCAATTATGGATGGGTCGTCTAAGTTTTTTGTGGAAGCTATTGAAAAAGCTGAAATTGTAGAGCTAGATGCTTTTAGAGAAGAGTATGAGGTAACAGATATTATTTCATATATCGATGAAGAGTCTGGTAGCGAGATTTTAGTAATGCCTGCTAAAGAATATCAAATTACTACTATGGTAGATTTTGGTACTAAGGTTTTAGGAACTCAAAACGCAACCTTAAATCAAATTTCAGATTTTAAAGAAGATATTTCTAATTCAAGAACATTTAGTTTTCTTCATGAAATAGAAATGCTTTTAGAGCATGGCTTAATAAAAGGTGGCGATTTAAACAATGCTATTGTTTATGTTGATAAAGCCTTATCTCCAGAAACTATGGAGAAGTTAAGAATAGCCTTCAAAAAAGATAATATTGCCGTTAAACCAAACGGTATTTTAGATAATTTAACACTGCATCACCCAAATGAAGCGGCTCGCCATAAACTGTTAGATGTTTTAGGTGATTTAGCTTTAGTTGGTACTCGCATTCGCGGAAAAGTGATTGCTAACAAACCTGGGCATTATATTAATACTCAGTTCGCGAAAAAATTATCGAAGCTTATTAAAATTGAACGTAGAAACAATGTTCCTAAAATAGATTTGAATCAAACACCTTTAATGGATGTGAATCAAATTATGGATATGTTACCTCACCGTCAGCC
The DNA here is from genome assembly GCF_038154905.1 of Algibacter sp. TI.3.09. Lineage (NCBI taxonomy): Bacteria > Pseudomonadati > Bacteroidota > Flavobacteriia > Flavobacteriales > Flavobacteriaceae > Algibacter > Algibacter sp. TI.3.09. The sequence goes on from NZ_JBAKAN010000001.1 coordinate 779,892, forward strand.
ATTCTTATTAATCGATAAGGTTTTTGAATTGTCTGATAGTCATGTAATCGCTCAAAAAAATGTTACCATGAACGAAGAGTTCTTTAAAGGTCATTTTCCTGGCGCTCCAGTTATGCCAGGTGTTTTAATAGTAGAGGCTATGGCACAAACGGGCGGTATTTTAGTTTTAAATACAGTTCCAGATCCAGAAAATTATCTAACATTTTTCATGAAAATGGATAAGGTTAAGTTTAAACAAAAGGTTGTTCCTGGCGATACATTAATTTTCAAATGTTCGTTAATTACGCCAATACGTCGTGGTATTTGCCATATGCAAGGTTATGCTTACTCAAACGGTAAACTTTGTGCAGAAGCAGAATTAATGGCTCAAATATCAAAAGTAAAATAAGTAGGTAAAGGCGGGTAATTCCTGTTTTAACTTATTAAGATTAAACTAAAAACTTACAAATGAATCAACCATTGGCATATGTGCATCCAGGTGCAAAAATTGCAAAAAACGTGGTCATAGAGCCTTTTACAACCATACATAACAATGTTATCATTGGCGAAGGCACATGGATAGGTAGTAACGTAACCATTATGGAAGGTGCACGTATTGGAAAGAATTGTAATATTTTTCCAGGATCTGTAATTTCTGCAGTTCCTCAAGATTTAAAATATAACGATGAAGATACCACTGTTGAAATTGGAGACAATGTCACTATTCGTGAGTGTGTTACCATAAACAGAGGTACTACCGATAGAATGAAAACAGTTATTGGTAATAATTGTTTAATTATGGCTTATTGCCACGTTGCCCACGATTGTATTGTTGGAAATAACTGTATTTTTTCTAACAACAGTACGCTTGCTGGCCATATCACTATTGGTGATTATGTGGTTTTAGCAGGTATGACGGCTGTTCATCAATTTGTATCTATTGGCAATCATGCCTTTGTAACTGGCGGATCGTTAGTTAGAAAAGATGTTCCTCCTTTTGTAAAAGCAGCAAGAGAGCCACTTTCTTATGTGGGTATTAATTCAGTAGGATTAAGACGAAGAGGTTACATCACAGAAAAAATTAGAGAAATTCAAGATATCTATAGAATTTTATATCAGAAGAACTATAACAACACGCAAGCTGCCGAAATTATTGAAGCAGAAATGGAAGCCACTCCAGAGCGTGATGAGATTCTTCAGTTTATCAAAAATTCTCATAGAGGTATCATGAAGGGATACTTCAAAGCAAATTAAATCGATTATTTAATCTTTCAAAAAAGAGATTAAAACAAATATTAAATTTCAAAATTAAATTATGGTAACTACAAGTGATATTAGAAATGGTTTATGCCTTAGATACAATAATGATATATATAAAATTATAGAATTTTTACATGTAAAACCAGGAAAAGGTCCAGCATTTGTAAGAACTAAAATGAAAAGTGTAACCACCGGAAAGGTTTTAGATAACACATTTTCTGCAGGTCATAAATTAGAAGATGTTCGTGTTGAAACTCATAAATTTCAATATTTATATAATGATGGTGAATTTTACCATTTTATGAATGAAGCAGATTATACTCAAATTCGTTTATTAGAAGCGGCTTTAGATAATCCAGGTTTAATGAAAGAAGGCGAAGTTGTAACCGTATTAATTAATACTGAAGATAACTCACCACTTTCTGTAGATTTACCAGCAAGTGTTGTTTTAGAAATTACAGCAACGGAACCTGGCGTTAAAGGTAATACAGCAACTAATGCTACAAAACCTGCAACCGTAGAAACTGGAGCAACTGTAAATGTACCTTTATTTATTAATGAAGGTGATAAAATTAAAGTTGAAACAGCAAAAGGAACTTACAAAGAGCGTGTAAAAGAGTAAAGCAATTCTTTAGTATTCAGTTTATCTAAACCTATGAAATTTCCAAAACAACACACTTTAAAACAAATTGCAGACCTTATTGGTTGTGATTTTGTTGGGGATTTAAATTTTCCTGTTCTAGGCATGAATGAAATTCATGTTGTAGAAGCAGGTGATATTGTTTTTGTAGATCATCCAAAATATTATGATAAAGCCTTAAACTCTGCGGCAACTATTATTTTAATTAATAAGAAGGTAGATTGTCCAGAAGGGAAAGCGTTATTAGTAAGTGATGATCCGTTTAGAGACTTCAATACTTTAACCAATCACTTTAAGCCTTTTCAGTCTGCTAACAGTGCTATTTCAGCGTCAGCTAAAATTGGAGAAAACACAGTAATTCAACCAAATTGTTTTATTGGGCATAATGTTGAAATAGGCAAAAACTGCTTAATTCATGCCAATGTTAGTATATATGATGATACCGTAATTGGTGATTATGTTACCATTCATTCAGGAACGGTTTTAGGTGCAAATGCATTCTATTATAAAAAACGTCCTGATGGTTATGATAGATTAAAATCTGGCGGACGTGTGGTTATTGAAGACCATGTTGATATTGGAGCTGCATGTACTATAGATAGAGGTGTAACAGCCGATACACGTATTGGTTACGGATCTAAATTAGATAATCAAATTCAAATTGGGCACGATACCGTTTTAGGTAAAAAATGCCTTATCGCATCGCAAGCAGGTATTGCTGGTTGTGTGGTTGTTGAAGATGAAGTTGTAATTTGGGGACAAGCGGGCGTTAAAAGTGGAATTACGATTGCAAAAGGCACCGAGCTTTTCGCGCAATCGGGCTTAGGACATTCAACCGATGCAAACAAAGCATACTTTGGTTCACCTGCAGGTGAAGCTAGAGAAAAATTTAAGGAATTAGCCTATATTAGAAAGATTCCTGAAATATTAAAATCAATAAAAAAATAACAAAAAGTAATTCGGTTTTTACTTTAAAAATAGAATTCAAAAAATTACTTTTGTTAAGTAAATAAAATAACGATAAAAAATCTTCTATGAGCGTTTTAGTAAACAAAGATTCAAAAATAATAGTTCAAGGTTTTACAGGTAGTGAAGGTACTTTTCACGCCAGCCAAATGATTGAATACGGAACCAACGTTGTTGGTGGTGTTACACCAGGAAAAGGTGGTCAAACACATTTAGATAGACCTGTTTTCAATACTGTATTAGAGGCAGTAGAGCAAGTAGGAGCAGATACTACCATTATTTTCGTACCGCCAGCTTTTGCTGCCGATGCAATTATGGAAGCTGCCGATGCTGGAATAAAAGTTATTATTACAATCACTGAAGGTATTCCTGTTGCTGATATGATTACAGCATCTAGTTACATAAAAGGTAAAGATTGTCGTTTAATCGGCCCTAACTGTCCAGGTGTTATTACGCCAGGTGAAGCTAAAGTAGGTATTATGCCAGGTTTCGTTTTCAAAAAAGGTACTGTTGGTATTGTTTCTAAATCAGGAACTTTAACTTATGAAGCTGCTGACCAAGTTGTAAAACAAGGTTTAGGTATCACTACAGCTATCGGTATTGGTGGAGATCCAATTATTGGAACATCTACTAAAGAAGCTGTTGAATTATTAATCAACGATCCAGAAACTGAAGCTGTTGTAATGATAGGTGAAATTGGAGGTCAATTAGAAGCTGATGCTGCTAACTGGTATAAAGCTAGTGGAAGTAAAAAACCAGTTGTTGGTTTTATCGCTGGTGAAACTGCACCTGCAGGTCGTACTATGGGACACGCTGGAGCAATTGTTGGTGGTAGTGATGATACTGCACAAGCAAAAAAGACTATTATGAGAGCATGTGGAATTCACGTTGTAGATTCTCCTGCTGAAATTGGAAAGAAAATTGCAGAAGTTTTAGGTAAATAATTACTTACTTAAACTCAAATATAATTCATTTGAAAAATCGTTAACTTTATTTAAGTTAACGATTTTTTTATGCTTAATTTTAAGGACACAATCTAAAAACTTCAATCTATGACTCAAATTAAAACACTTTTTGTGTTGGCAATTTTAGCGACATGCTTTAGTTGTAAAACAGATCAAAACTCAGAAGTTGCCGCTGCTACAACAGCGCATACCGATGCTAATGGGTTTTCTTATGAAATTACCGAAAACGACCCAACCGGTTTAAGGCTTTACACCTTAGAAAATGGTTTAAAAGTTTATTTAAGTAAAAATACCGATGAACCTAAAATCCAGACTTATATTGCTGTTCGTGCGGGTTCTAATTACGATCCTAAGCAATCTACAGGTTTGGCTCATTACCTGGAACACATGGTGTTTAAAGGCACAGATAAAATCGGCACGCTCGATTGGGAAAAAGAAAAAGTGTATTTAGATTCTATTTCTAATTTATATGAAGCACACCGTGCAGAAAGCGATCTTGATAAAAAGGAAGAGTTATACAGAAAAATAGACGAAGTTTCTTTGGAAGCATCTAACTATAGCGTAGCTAACGAGTATGATAAAATGATTAGTTCTTTAGGCGCTACAGGGACCAATGCACATACTTGGTTTGAAGAAACTGTTTATAAAAATAAAATTCCCGCCAATGAATTGGATAAATGGTTAACTGTAGAAAGTGAACGTTTTAGCATGTTGGTATTACGCTTGTTTCATACAGAGTTAGAAGCTGTTTTTGAAGAATTCAATAGAACACAAGATAGTGATTTCAGAAAAGGATATTATGCCATGTTAAAAGGCTTATTCCCTAATCATCCTTATGGTCAGCAAACTACAATTGGTAATGCCGAGCATTTAAAAAACCCATCTTTAGTAGATATTCATAATTACTTCAACACGTATTATGTGCCTAATAATATGGCTATGGTTTTAGTTGGCGATTTAGATTTTGATGCTACCATAACAAAAGTTAATAAATCTTTTGGTGCATTTAAAAATAAAGAAGTTACACATCCTGTTTTACCAAAAGAAGATGCACTTACATCTCCGGTAACTAAAGAAGTTTTTGGTCCAACAGCTGAAAATGTATCTATAGCGTTTAGAGCTCAAGGTATTGGTAGCGAAGATCAAAAATTTGTAACCTTAGCAGATATGATTCTAGCTAACGGAAATGCTGGTTTAATAGATTTAAATTTAAACCAGAAGCAAGTTGTGCAAAATGCTGGTTGTTCTCCAACGTTTTTAAATGATTATGGTTATCATCAATTTACAGGAACTCCAAAAGAAGGACAATCTCTAGATGATGTTAAAGCACTTTTATTAGAACAAATTGAAAAACTAAAGAAAGGTGAGTTTGAAGATTGGATGATTGATGCTGTGGTAAACGACTTAAAACTAAGTCAAACCAAACAATATGAAAACAGTACGGCTTTAGCTTCGGCATATTACAACGCTTTTATTCATCATGAAGAATGGGCTAGCAAAGTAAAATTTCTAAACGATTTAAAAAAGGTAACCAAGCAAGAATTGGTAGATTTTGCTAATAAATTTTACCAAAACAATTATGTGGTAACCTATAAGCGCCAAGGTGAAGATTCTAATATTGTTAAGGTTCAAAACCCTGGTATCACGCCGGTTCATTTAAATAGAGATAAAAGTTCTGAGTTTTTAACCGCTTTCAATAGTATAGAGTCTGAGGATTTAAAACCAAAGTTTATAGATTATAAAACGGCTATTAAAACTACCGAAACTAATAACGGTATCGAGGTATCTTACATTGAAAATGAATTGAATGATTTATTCGATTTAAATATTATTTTCGATATGGGTGGCGATAACGATAAAAAACTACAACTTGCTGCTAATTATATGGATTACTTGGGTACAGCTAAGTATAGCAACGAGGAGTTAAAAAAGGAGTTTTACAAGCTTGGTGTAAGTTATTATGTTTTTGCTGGAGATGATAAAACTTATGTTGGACTTAATGGCTTAAAAGAAAATTTACCAAAAGGTTTAGAGCTTTTAGAAAATCTATGGAATAATGCTGTTCCAGATCAGGATGCCTATAAAAAATATGTAGAATCTATAATAAAAGGTCGTCAAGATAATAAAGGTCAAAAAGGTAGTATTCTTTGGAACGGTTTAATGAGTTATGGTAAATATGGCGAAAAATCTCGTTTAAGAAATATTTACAAAACCGATGAATTAAATGCTATCGATCCTAAAGAATTGGTTGATATTGTTAAGGATATGAAAAACTACAAACAACGTGTTTTTTATTATGGAAAAGATATTGATGCTGCTGTAGCGGCTCTAAATACAAGTCATACCATTCCTGAAGATCTAAAACAATACCCTGAAGCTTTAGTTTATGAAGAACAAGAAACAGGAGGGAATGTTTATTTTGTAGATTTTGATATGGTACAGTCGGAAATGTTATTCTTAGCAAAAGGAGAGCCATTTAAAGCTGAAAACATTGCGGCTTCAACGTTGTTCAATACTTATTTTGGTAGCGGGTTATCGTCTATTGTATTTCAAGAAATACGCGAATCTAAATCTTTAGCATACTCAGCTTTTTCTAGTTACCAAATGGCTGATGAAAAAGAAAATGCGAATTACGTTATGGCATATATGGGCACACAGGCCAACAAAATGCCACAAGCCGTAAGTGCTATGATGGACTTAATGACCGATATGCCTGAAGCTGAGAAACAGTTTAATGCCGCTAAAGAAGCTACTCTTAAGAAAATAGCAGCACAGCGTATTACTAAATCTAATATTTTCTGGAATTATGAAAGTTTGAAAAAGCGCGGTATTGAAAATGATAATCGAGAAGCGATGTACAATACCATAAAAGATATGACTATTGAAGATTTACGCGACTTTTTTAATAGTAATATAAAAGGGGAAAACTATAATGTAATGGTTATAGGGAATAAAAAAGACATCGATTTTAAAGCTTTAAAAGAGCTTGGTAAAGTTCAAGAAATGGATGTGGATTTTCTATTTAATTATGAAAAGACAGAAAAATTAAAAATGTAAACAAATAGCCGATAAGTTTTTTAACCTATCGGCTTTTTTTATGTGCAGTTATAATAGGAATTCTTATATTTGATTTTGGTTAAAGGTTAGCAATAATCATTAATAGAATTAGAAATCAACTAAAAATTTATAATCCATTTTAGAAGTAAATACATGGTTAAAACCTAATTATTTAAAGACGCTCGAATGGGAAATAAAAAATAATAAGTAAATACATGAAATTATTAGAAGGAAAAACGGCCATAATTACTGGTGCAAGTAGAGGTATTGGGAAAGGTATAGCTGAAGTTTTTGCGCAACATGGTGCAAATGTAGCGTTTACATACAGTTCGTCTGTAGAAGCGGCTAATGCGTTAGAAAAAGATTTAAATGCACTTGGTGTTAAAGCTAAAGGTTACCAAAGTAATGCTGCAAATTTTGACGATGCTCAAAAATTAGCGGCAGATGTAGCTGCTGAGTTTGGAAGTATTGATATTCTTGTAAACAATGCAGGTATCACTAAAGATAATTTATTAATGCGTATTAGCGAAGACGATTTTGACACTGTAATTGAGGTGAACTTAAAATCGGTTTTCAACATGACGAAAGCGGTGCAACGTACCATGTTAAAACAACGTAAAGGCTCTATTATTAACATGAGTTCTGTTGTTGGAGTTAAAGGTAACGCTGGGCAGACCAATTATGCGGCATCAAAAGCTGGTATTATTGGTTTTTCTAAATCTGTAGCTTTAGAGTTAGGTTCAAGAAACATTAGAAGCAACGTAGTTGCTCCAGGTTTTATTGAAACTGAAATGACTGCTAAGTTAGATGAAGAAGTGGTGAAAGGATGGCGTGCAGGTATTCCATTAAAACGTGGTGGAACTCCAGAAGATATCGCAAATGTTTGTGTGTTTTTAGCTAGTGATATGTCGGCTTATGTAACGGGACAAACCTTGAATGTTGATGGCGGAATGCTAACTTAGAATTATTTTCCATTTCCTCGCAAGAGGGGATTTCATCAAAACACATCAAAATTTTTTAATGAGTTCAGAAACTCTATTATACATTATACTCGCTGGAATAGTAGCGCTTTCATTAGCTCTGTTTCAGTATATCAATAAAAGGAAAAGCATGTCTAAATTGAACATGCTTTTCGCTTTTTTGCGATTTATTAGTATATTTTCAATTCTTATTTTATTAATAAATCCAAAATTTAACCAAACTACGTTTACTACAGAAAAGCCAAACTTGGTTATCGCTGTAGATAATTCGAATTCAATAAAACATCTTAATCAAAGTGAAAAGGTTAAAACTTTAGTTGAAACAATTTCTAGAAATTCAGAATTGAAAGACAAGTTTAATCTTTCATTTTACACTTTTGGAGAAACCTTTAAAGCTTCTGATTCGCTTACTTTTACAGAAAAGCAATCGAACATCAATGAAGCCTTTACTCAGTTGTCGCAAATTTATAAAACAAGTAATGCACCAACAGTTTTAATTTCCGATGGAAATCAAACATTAGGGAACGATTATGAGTTTGCTAGCAATACTTATAAGCAACCTGTTTACTCAATAATATTAGGTGATACTATTACGTATGTCGATTTAAAAATCCAGCAGTTAAACGTCAATAAGTATGCTTATTTAAAAAATAAATTTCCAGTGGAAGCCATTGTTGTTTATAGCGGAAACTCTAATTTAACTTCTAAGTTTGTTGTAAAGCAAGGCAATGCTACTGTGTTTTCTCAAAATGTATCATTTTCGAAAAATAATAATTCAACACTTCTTAATTTTAATTTACCAGCTTCTCAAGTAGGCGTTAGTGCTTATAAAGCATATTTAGTTCCAATAGAAAACGAAAAAAATAAGGTTAATAATTACAAGAATTTCGCTGTAGAAGTTATCGATCAAAAAACCAATATTGCTGTAGTTTCTACGTTTTCGCATCCAGATTTGGGGAGTCTTAAAAAAAGTATAGAAAGTAATGAGCGTAGTACAGTTTCATTTTTTGAGCCAAATGAATTTATTTCAAAAATAAATGACTTTCAATTAGTTATATTATATCAACCGAATAATAAGTTTAAAGAGTTAATTGCTAAGTTGAATACTGAAAACAAGAATAGATTTATAATAGAGGGGAGTAATACTGATTTAGATTTTCTGAATAAAAACAATACAACTTACGATCATGAAATAACAGATCAAACAGAAAATTATCAGGCTCAGTTGAACTTAAATTATACGCCTTTTTTAGTAGATGATATTAATTTCGAAGCGTTCCCTCCATTAAAATCAAATTATGGATCGGTTGTTTTTTCGGTGCCGTTTGAAACTGTTTTATATAAAAACGTTAATGGTATTTCAACTCAAGAACCGTTGTTTGTAACTCTTGAAGCAGGAGGAAGGCGAGAAGCTATTCTCTTTGGTGAGAATATCTGGAAATGGCGTTCACAGAGTTTTCTGAATTCGAAATCGTTTAATCAATTTGATGATTTCCTTGGGAAGATTATTCAATACTTAGCTTCAAATAAAAAGAGAAATCGTTTAAATGTTGATTACGAATCTTTTTATAACGGGAGTGGAAATATTGTTATTAAAGCTGAGTTTTTTGATAAGAATTTTGTTTTCGATACGCGCGAAAGTCTTCAGATAAAGATAATTGATAAGCTTTCAAAAGAAGAAAAAACATTTCCTTTTATTCTTAAAAATAATAACTATCAAGTAGATTTAAGTAGTTTACCGCCTTCAGAATATAGTTTTACTGTTCGTACGTCAAAAGAAAATCTCTCGAAATCTGGTAGTTTTCAAATTCTAGAATACAATGTGGAGCAGCAATTTTTAAATGCTAATTCTAAAAAACTACAACAATTGGCTGTAAGTAGTAATGGTGAGAGTTATTTTATCGATAACCATGAAGCCGTAATCACCGATTTATTAAATGATGATCGCTATCAGTCTATTCAAAAAAGCCATAATACGAGTCGTCCGTTAATAGATTGGAAGTACTTATTAGCTGTTATCGCATTGGCGCTTTCTGCAGAGTGGTTTTTACGTAAATATAAAGGTCTCATTTAATTGAAAAAAAAAGCAGTAAATCTTCTTGGTAATTGAAGTTTTACTACTTTTTTTATATTAAAACTTTGAGTTGTATTATCCTCGTATAGACAATAATGGGATATCTAATCCAGAAGACATAATTCGTGTTTTACTTTTATGAATTAACGAAGACCAGAAGCCGTACTCGTAAGGCACCATAATTAGAACATCTGGCTTGTATTCTAGCATTTCGTTTCTTATTTCGTCTATAACAGCTTCAGATTGCACATTTTTATAAAAATAAGAGACTTCTTCTAGTGGCTTTAAAATTTCAACGTTGCTTTCTAATTCTGATATTTTATTATTTACATGAAACACTCTTAATTCAGCATCAAACTTTTTAGTAGTCTTCTTAATTTCTTTTAAAATGTTAGATGTTAATCCTTTATCCAAATCACAAGCGAATAAAATTTTGTCGATGCTTGTAAATTTTGCTTTTAACGGCACAGCCAAAATAGGAATCTCAATTTTATTAATAGCTTCGGATGTTGTACTACCTAGTAAATCGCCTTCTATGGTTTTTGTGTGCATGCCCATAATAATCATATCGGCATGATGTTCTTCAATAGCGCGTTGTAATTGTTTAAAGTATTCGCCCATGGCAAAATCTACTTTAATTTCAACGCCATAAGTTTCAGAAAGCTTCTTTGCGCGATTTTCTATTTTGGTTTTTGCATAATCTATAGATTGTAATATATTTTTGTAAGGCAATCTAGATTGCACCACGTGTATGGATAGAATATGTAAGTGAAAAAGCACCAATTTTGCTTTAACTTTTTTAGCGGTTTGTATAGCGTATAAGGTTGCGTTTTGGGCTTCTTCCGAGAAATCGGATGATATAATAATCGTTTTCATAATATGAAATTTTTAGGGTATAAAATCTATATTAAAATTAAGGATTTTAGAGGGAATTAGCTATAGTTTTAACACTTGATTTGTGCTGTCTATAATCGGTTTTTAATTCGTTAAAGCTGTTTAAATACCTTATCTTTGAGAACTAAATAAAAAATTAAATATGGAAAAATTACCAAAAATTGCATTTCCCTTTATTATTGGAATAATTGTACTAATTATAGTTGTATCAAAATCTTTAGTAACCATTGGTCCTGGTGAAGGTGGTGTTTTATTTGAGCCTTTAGGGGGTGGTGTTAATACGGAACATACTTATGGTGAAGGTTTTCATATTGTAGCACCATGGAATGATATGATTGTTCAGAAGGTGCGTCAACAATCTATTTCAGAAAACATGAATGTACTTTCTGTAAATGGTTTAGATATCACTGTAAGCGGAACAATTTGGTTTCAACCAGAGTTTAAAAACTTAGGTAATTTAATACAAACAAAAGGTGAAGATTATATTCGTGAGCTTTTAAACCCAGCGATTAATGCGGCAGCAAAAAGTGTTGTAGGGCGTTATACTCCAGAGCAATTATATTCTAGTAAAAGGGATATTATTGAATTAGAGATTTTGGAAGAAGTAAGAAACGAGTTAGACGGTCAGTTTGTAAATGTAAAACGTGTGCTTGTAGAAAACGTAAAACTACCAACTACTATTAAAGATGCTATTGAGCGTAAACTTAAACAAGAGCAAGAATCTTTAGAATACGAGTTTAGATTAGTTACCGCGAAAAAAGAAGCAGAAAAAGTAATTATTGAAGCGCAAGGTAAAGCTGATGCAAATAGAATTTTAAGTGCATCGCTTACAGATAAAATACTTCAAGATAAAGGTATTGAGGCTACAGTAAAATTATCTGAATCTCCAAATAGTAAAACTATTATTATTGGTTCTGGAGATAGTGGATTACCTATTATTTTAGGAAATCAATAATTAAATTGAACAGTATGGATTAAACAACGCAGTATTTTAAACCTTATTTTGAAGATTAATTAATCTTTTTTTAATAAAACTAAGGAAAGCATAAATATTGAAAATTTAATTCTGAATAATTTGGCGTTTTAAACATATATTTTGCATATTTGTAACGTTATAAAAACAAAAGACATGACTTTTATTCAAATCCATCATCATTTTCAAATTTGCTCTCAGGCGAAGTGAAAATGTATTGAATAAAATCAACATATATTTAAACCCGTTTGAGCCAATCAAGCGGGTTTATTTTTTTAAAACCAACGAGATTGTTTCAAACTCATAAACCAAATAAAATGAGTAACTTAAGAATTGCAGTACAAAAATCAGGACGTTTAAATGAAGACTCAATGGCGCTTCTAAAAGATATCGGTATTTCTATCGATAACGGTAAAGATCAATTGAAAGCTTCGGCTAAAGGGTTTCCTGTAGAAGTGTTTTATTTAAGAAATGGAGACATTCCTCAATATTTAAAAGATGGTGTTGTAGATGTCGCTATTATCGGAGAGAATGTTTTAATTGAAAAAGGAGAAGGTATCAATGTGGTTGAAAAATTAGGTTTTTCTTCATGCCGCGTTTGTATTGCTGTGCCTAAAGATGCCGATTATAAAGGTGTTAAAGATTTAGATGGTATGCGCATTGCGACATCTTATCCAAATACGGTGCAACAGTATTTAGAGAAAAATGGTATTACTGCAAACCTTCACATTATTAACGGCTCTGTAGAGATTGCGCCAAATATTGGTTTAGCCGATGCTATTTGCGATATTGTTTCTAGTGGAAGTACGCTGTTTAAAAACAATTTAAAAGAAGTTGAAACTATTTTAACTTCGGAAGCAGTACTTGCGGTTTCTCCAGTTCTAAGTGAAGAAAAGCAAGCTATTTTAGATACCATTCAATTTAGAATTCAATCGGTTTTAAAAGGAAGAAACTCTAAGTATGTGCTTTTAAATGCACCTAATGATAAGTTAGACGCTATTATTTCATTATTACCAGGCATGAAAAGTCCAACGGTATTGCCATTAGCGCAAGAAGGATGGAGTTCTGTGCACTCTGTAATTCCGAAAAACGATTTCTGGAATATTATTGAAGGCCTAAAAGCAAATGGCGCACAAGGTATTTTAGTTTGTCCAATTGAAAAAATGGTGCTTTAATTAATTTGTTTTTCTATTTCCGTTAAAACGGAAATCTCAAAATGTAAGAGTATGCAAATAATAAACAATCCAAATAAAATCGATTGGTCGGAAATTTTAAAACGTCCAACCCAAACGGTTAACGATATTGAAGGTACAGTAACACGTGTTTTTCAAGATGTCATCGCTAGAGGTGATGCGGCTATAAAAGAATATACTGTTCGTTTTGATGGTGTAGATTTAGAGTCGAATATCGTATCTACCGAAGAGATTGAAGCGGCTGTAAAAGTGGTTGCAGAACCACTTAAAAATGCGATTAAGAAAGCAAAACATAATATTGAAGCCTTTCATAAAGCTCAAAAAACAACTAAAGTTGAAGTAGAAACAACAAACGGTGTATCGTGCTGGCAAGAAAAAAGACCTATTGAAAAAGTAGGTTTGTATATTCCTGGCGGAACAGCGCCTCTATTCTCAACGGTTTTAATGTTGGCAGTTCCAGCACAAATTGCAGATTGTAAAGAGATTGTTTTATGTTCTCCTCCAAATAAAAAAGGGGAGTTGGCGCCAGAAATTTTATTTGCAGCGCATTTATGTGGTGTTACCAAAATTATTAAAGTTGGTGGTATTCAGGCTGTTGCTGGTTTAACTTTTGGAACAGAAAGTATACCTCAGGTTTATAAAATTTTCGGACCTGGAAATCAATTTGTAACCGTGGCTAAGCAATTAGCAACTAAACACGGTGTGGCTATAGATATGCCGGCCGGACCAAGTGAGTTATTAGTTGTTGCCGATAAGAGCGCAAATGCAGCTTATATTGCTTCAGATTTGTTAAGTCAAGCTGAACATGGTACTGATAGTCAGGTTATTTTGGTTTCAACTTCAAAAGATATTATTGAAAAGGTTTCTGGTGAAATTGAGAAGCAATTAGAAGTACTTCCGCGTAAAGCGATTGCAGAAAAAGCGATTGCTAATTCTAAGCTGATTTATGTTGAAAATCATGAGATTGCCTTAGAAATGATTAATGAGTACGGCCCAGAACATTTTATTATTTGTACTGAAGCTAATGACTTTTATGTTGATGGTATTCGCAATGCGGGTTCTGTTTTTATTGGTGATTATACACCAGAAAGTGCAGGAGATTATGCTTCGGGAACCAACCATACTTTACCAACTAACGGATTTAGTAAAGCGTATTCGGGTGTGAATTTAGATAGCTTTTTAAAGCAAATGACGTTTCAAAAAATATCTAAAGAAGGACTTTTAAATATCGGTGAAACTATTGAATTAATGGCAGAAGCAGAAGGTTTACAAGCTCATAAAAATGCTGTTTCTATCCGATTAAAAGATTTGAGAAATGATTAAGTTAAAAAATATAGTTAGAGATAATATATGGAATTTAAAGGCATATTCGTCTGCAAGAGATGAATTTAAAGGCACTGCTGATGTTTTTTTAGATGCTAATGAAAACCCATACGGGACATTAAATCGTTATCCAGATCCTCATCAAAAAGCGATTAAGGAAAAGCTGTCTGCTCTTAAAGGGGTAGAAACAAATCAGATTTTTGTTGGTAATGGAAGTGATGAAGTTATCGAATTGGCATTTCGTATTTTCTGTGAACCAGGAAAAGATAAGGTTTTAACCTTTTCACCAACTTACGGTATGTACGATGTATCTGCGAATATCAATAATATTGAGTTGATAAAACAGCCGTTAATTAATGATTTTCAGATCAGCCTAAATCAATTACAACCGTTTTTAGATGTTAAAGAACTAAAAATTATTTTTATATGTTCGCCAAATAATCCAACAGGAAACAATTTAAACCCCGAGGATCTTGAGTATATTTTAGAAAATTTCAATGGTGTTGTTATAGTCGATGAGGCGTATATTGATTTTAGTTCACAAGACTCTTTCATCAAAAATATTAATAAATACAATAACTTAATTGTTAGTCAAACCTTTAGTAAAGCTTGGGGATTGGCAGGTGTTAGAGTAGGGGTTGCTTATGCAAGTGAAGCCATTATTAATTTATACAACCGTGTAAAACCTCCTTATAATGTAAGTACATTAAATCAGGATGCGGTTTTAGATAGACTTAATAATTTAGAAGAAGTAAAGCATAATATTGATTCTATTCTTTCAGAAAGAACAAAATTAAAAAAGGCATTAAAAAAGCTTCCTTTAGTTAAAAAAATCTATCCAACAGATGCCAATTTTTTATTAATTGAAGTTGATAATGCCGATAAGGTTTATCAATATTTAATTGATGAAAAAGTTATTGTTAGAAATAGAAATACGCAAGTTGATAACTGTATTCGTATTACGGTTGGTACAATTGGGGAAAATGAAAGGTTGATAAAATCATTACTGAATATAAATTAAAGAGAATGAGTTACGATTTAGATTTTTGGAAATATAAAAAAGATATTTATCTAGATAATCAAGATACTTACGAAAAATGTTCTGACGATCAATTGATTGAGGGTTTAGAAGATTTAGAAATTGAGTCAATAATAAAGGATATTCAAGAAGAATATGTTGATTGGAAAATGAAAGAGAGTGATATTGATTTTGAAAACCCAGAAGGAAAAGGTGCTTTTCAAATATTTACTACAAAACAATTTATTCGTTTTGATTGTTATGGAATGGAAGGTGATGATATGAATAGGATAATAGAAGTAATGAGTAAATATGATTGTCCCTTATATGATCCACAGGTTCCTCAACGATATGACGGAAGATAAAAATGGAATTTAGTCAAGTATAGAATTTAAAACATATATAGGTTCCTAATGCAAATTTAAGAACATTATAAATAGAATAATAGATCCTGTGACAAGTTCAGGATTGATTAATTAAGTTAATTAGATGTGTAAAAAAGTACTTTTTATCGACAGAGACGGAACTTTAGTTTTAGAACCGCCAGTAGATTATCAATTAGATAGTTTGGAGAAATTAGAATATTACCCTAAAGTATTTCAATACATGGCTAAAATAGCTAGTGAATTGGATTACGAATTGGTAATGGTAACTAATCAAGATGGTTTAGGGACAGATTCTTTTCCGGAAAACACGTTCTGGGCACCGCAAAATAAAATTATGGATGCGTTTGCTAAAGAAGGCGTTGTTTTTGCAGATGTACATATCGACAAAACATTTCCTCATGAAAATGCAGTAACGCGCAAACCTAGAACCGGTTTATTAACAAAGTACTTTTCTGAAGATTACGATTTAGAAAATTCTTTTGTATTAGGTGATAGAATTACCGATATGGAATTAGCTAAAAATTTAGGGTCGAAAGGTATTTATTTGTCTGAAGATCCGGAATTAGGAGCAGATGAAATTGAGACTTCAAAACAAGAAATTTTAGACTGTATTGCATTAACAAGTAACGATTGGGAAGCTATTTATAATTTTTTAAAATTAGAAGATCGCGTTCAAGAAATTACGAGAAACACTAATGAAACTCAAATTTACATTAAGTTGAATTTAGATGGTTCTGGTAAGAATGATATTGATACGGGCTTATCGTTTTTCGATCATATGTTAGATCAAATTGGACGTCATGGCGCTATGGATTTAACAGTTAAAGTAGATGGTGATTTAAATGTAGACGAACACCATACCATTGAGGATACTATGATTGCTTTAGGTGAATTATTCAATAAAGCTCTAGGTAATAAATTAGGTATTGAGCGTTACGGATTCTGTTTACCAATGGACGACTGTTTAGCACAAGTTGCTGTAGATTTTGGTGGTAGAAACTGGTTAGAATGGGATGCGGAATTTAAGCGTGAGAAAATTGGTGATATGCCAACTGAAATGTTTTTCCACTTGTTTAAATCGTTTACCGATGGCGCAAAATGTAATTTAAATGTTAAGGCTGAAGGCATAAACGAACACCATAAAATTGAAGGTATTTTTAAAGCTTTCGCAAAAGCAATGAAAATGGCGGTTAAACGCGATTCTAATAAAATGTTTTTGCCGAGTACAAAAGGGATGTTATAGAATGTTTTTTTTGTTTTTAGTGAATGGTTTTTAATATAATCATGCAATAAACAATCAAAAACGAACAACAAGAAAATGAAATTAGTTATAATAAATTACGGAGCCGGAAATATAAAAAGCATACAGTTTGCTTTTAAACGCTTAGGTGTCGATGCTATTTTATCGAACGATCCTGAAGAAATTTTGGCGGCCGATAAAATTATTTTCCCTGGTGTTGGAGAGGCGAGTTCAGCCATGAAAATGTTAGAAGAGAGTGGATTGGCAAATTTAATTCCAAAATTAAAACAGCCGGTTTTAGGTATTTGTTTGGGTATGCAATTGATGTGTAAAACCACTGAAGAAGGCAAAACCAAAGGTCTTGGTATTTTTCAAACGGATGTAAAACGTTTTGATCATTCTGTAAAAGTACCACACATGGGTTGGAACGTGATTAAAGATTTAAAATCCGATTTATTTAAAGGTCTTAAAGACAACGAATACATGTATTTGGTACATAGTTATTATGCTGAGCATTGTAATGAAACCATTGCAAAAACCGATTATGGCTTAAATTATGCATCGGCTTTACAGCATAATAATTTCTATGGTGTACAATTTCACCCAGAAAAAAGTGGAACCGAAGGTGCTAAAATTTTACAAAACTTTCTAAACCTTTAATTTAAGATAAGTTAAAATTTCTTAGCGAGGTATGATAGAAATACATAGAAAAGGATAGTAAGAGATATTAATAGAATATCTTCAAATAAAGGAAATTGTTTTGCTGTCATTTGAGCAATTGCAATAGAAATAAATAATCGAAATGCTAAGTTTTTTATTATATTCATAAGTTTCAAATATAAAATATAATTTTAAACGCACTTTAGAATATAAAAAGAATAATTTTAAATAAACCTTGAGCTAATTTCAGGGTTGATTAACAAGTGAACTAATGAGAATAATACCAGCAATAGACATTATAGACGGGAAATGTGTTCGACTTTCAAAAGGCGATTACAGCACAAAAAAAATATATAATGAGCATCCTTTAGAAATCGCTAAACAATTTGAAGCTCATGGTATTGAGTTTTTACATTTAGTAGATTTAGATGGCGCTAAAGCTAGTCATATTGTAAATCATAAAGTTTTAGAAGAAATAGCTTCTAAAACGAGTTTAAAAATTGATTTTGGTGGTGGTTTAAAAACGGATGATGATTTACGAATTGCATTCGAATCTGGTGCTGGTCAAATCACTGGTGGTAGTATTGCGGTTAAACAACCTGATGTTTTTAAAAATTGGTTATCTAAATTTGGTGCCGACAAAATTATTTTAGGAGCCGATGCTAACAACGAAAAGATAGCTATTAGTGGTTGGTTAGAAGAATCTGATGAAGATTTAATTCCCTTTGTTCAAAATTATCAAAAAGATGGTGTGCAGTATGTTATTTGCACAGATATCGCTAAAGATGGTATGTTAGAAGGCCCTTCTTTCGATTTGTATGAAAAAATGTTAGCACAACTGCCAAATATAAAATTAATAGCAAGTGGTGGTATTTCAACGTTTGATGAATTACCGAAATTAGCCGAATTGGGTTGCGAAGGCACCATAATCGGTAAAGCCATTTACGAGAATAAAATAAGCTTAAAACAATTAGAGGATTTCATTTTAAATAAATCCTAATCCGTTTTTAGAAGGTCATTTATTGATAGTGAACAACTAAAAACCAACAACATTAAAAATAATGCTTACAAAAAGAATAATTCCTTGCTTAGATATTAAAAACGGTCGTACTGTAAAAGGTGTGAACTTTGTAGATTTACGCGACGCTGGAGATCCGGTAGAATTGGCAAAACAATATGCCGATGTTGGTGCAGACGAACTTGTTTTTCTCGATATTTCGGCGACTTTAGAAGGTCGTGGCACCACGTTGGATATGGTTTTACGTGTTGCAGAACAAGTGAATATTCCGTTTACAGTAGGTGGTGGTATTTCTTCTGTAGAGCATGTAGACGAGCTTTTACACTGTGGTGCAGATAAGGTATCTATAAATTCATCGGCAGTAAAACGTCCGGAATTAGTAAACGAGTTATCAAATAAATTTGGAAGTCAGTGTGTGGTTGTCGCTATCGATGCTAAACAAGTTGACGGACAATGGAAAGTGCATTTAGCTGGCGGAAGTATTCCAACGGATATTGATTTATTCGAGTGGGCAAAAGAGGTTGAAACACGTGGTGCAGGTGAAATTTTATTTACATCAATGAATCACGATGGTACAAAAAATGGTTTTGCTAATGAAGCTTTAGCTAAATTATCAGAAAGCTTGAATATTCCAATAATAGCATCGGGAGGTGCGGGTAATGTTCAACATTTTATTGATACCTTTGAAATCGGAAAATCGGATGCAGCTTTGGCTGCTAGTGTTTTTCACTTTGGTGAAATTCCAATTCCTGAATTAAAGAAAGAATTAAAAGCAAATAATATCGAAGTACGACTTTAGTCGTCATGCTGAATCTAATTCAGCAACCTATAAAATTTTATTATGACTATTAAATACGACAGTAACGGACTAGTGCCTGCAATTATTCAAGATGCAACAACAAAAAATGTTTTGATGTTGGGGTATATGAATGCTGAATCTTACGAGAAAACTTTAGAAACTAAGACAGTTACTTTTTTTAGCAGAAGTAAGCAACGTCTTTGGACTAAAGGTGAAGAAAGTGGTAACTTTTTAAACGTAGTCGATATTAAAAACGATTGTGATAACGATTCTCTTTTAATACAAGTAAATCCTGTTGGGCCTACCTGCCATACCGGAACTGATACGTGTTGGAAAGAAGAAAATAAATCTAATTACGGGTTCTTTTCAACGTTAGAAGATGTCATTACAGAACGTGTTGCTAATAAGGATACTCAAAAATCTTATGTAGCGAGTTTGTTTGCAAAAGGTATTAATAAAGTGGCACAAAAAGTAGGTGAGGAGGCTGTAGAAACGGTTATTGAAGCTATGGATAATAACGATGAGTTATTTCTATATGAATCTGCCGATTTAATGTTTCATTACCTCATGTTGCTTCAAGCTAAAGGCTTCACATTAAAGGATATTGAAAAGGAATTAATAGGTAGACACAAGTAAAATATTCCTTTTGAAAAAGTATTTTTATTTAATTACCATACAATATTTGGGTTATCGTTTTCATGGTTGGCAAAAACAGCCGAACGTGAAAACGTTGCATTTAATGGTGGATAGAACGTTTAATTTTATCCTAGAAGGTAAACGTTTTAAGAGTTTAAGTTCGGGTAGAACAGATGCTATGGTGTCTGCAGAATGTGCTGCAATAGAGCTCTTTTTATTCGAACCTATTGAAGATATACCAGCTTTTTTAGAGCTTTTTAATCGTAATTTACCGCAAGATATTCGCGCCTTAGAGATTAAGGAAGTTGATGCCAAATTCAACATTATTCAAAGCTCTAAAATTAAAGAATACTTATACTTATTTGCACATGGCGAAAAGTGTCATCCTTTTTGCGCACCTATAATGACAACGATTCTTGATGAGTTGGACATTGAACTCATGAAAGAAGGAGCTAAGTTGTTCGAAGGCGAAAATTATTTAAAAACTTACTGCTACAAACCTACCGATAATGGAGTTTACACCCGCGAAATTATGCTGTGTGAATTGGTAGAGAACACTTTATATACAGCCAACTATTTTCCTGAAAAAACATATATCCTTCGTGTACAAGGCAAAGGCTTTATGCGAAATCAAATCCGTTTAATGATGGGGACACTTATAGATTTAGGAAAAGGCAAGCTATCACTTCAAGATATAAAGGATAGTTTAAAACCTGATAACGATATTAAGATGAATTATATCGCTCCAGCATCGGGTTTAATACTAAAAAACATTGATTTTATAGATTAATTTATAATCTTTTCTTCTTAATAATTTTAACTTTTTGGGATTTATTTAACATAATTTAAGTTAAATAAATCTTAATACCGTTAAAGCCTGTTAAAGGCCTTGACATTTTTTATATAGCCATTATATTGGGTGGGAACACAAACAATAAATTATGAGCTATTTAAAAATGAATGATGAGGACTTATTACCCGTGGTGGTAGAAATGAATATTTTATTAGCTGACTACCACGTTTACTATCAAAAATTACGAAGCAATCATTGGAATATAGTTGGAAGAAATTTTTTCGATTTACACGAAAAATTTGAGTCCATGTATAATGATGCTCGCGTAAAAATTGATGAAATCGCAGAGCGTATTTTAACGCTACGTTATCACCCAATGAGTCAAATGGAAGATTATCTTAAATCTTCAACTATAAAAGAAAAAGCCGTGCTTAAATCCGATCGCGCTATGGTTTTAGAAACCTTAAACGATCACAAATTACTTTTGGAACAAATGGGAAAAGTAATGGAGAAAGCAAATGCAGCTACCGATGAAGGGACAGCCGATTTAATTGGTGCCTATATTCGAGAACTCGAGAAAACGAGTTGGATGCTTGAAGCTTGGACAAAAAAGCCTTCTGAGGTTGCACATCCCGAAGTTGTGGAGGTGATGTAAGTTTTGTTAATTTTCCTTAAAAATTAATTAATAAATCATAAAAAAAAATAATAAAAATGGATACAGCATTTAGTGAGGCTTTTAATGGTCTCGTAACAAAATTAGAAGGTTGGTTTGCAACTATAATACATTATTTACCAAATTTAGCATTGGCAATTTTAGTATCTGTAGCTGCATATTTTGTGGCGAAATATGTAAATAACTTTACATACAAAATTGTTTCAAAACGAGTAAAGCAAGACTCCGTATCAAAAATGATGTCTAGAATTGCCGCAGTAGTTGTGGTGCTAATAGGTTTATACATATCATTAGGTATATTAAATTTAAGTAAAACGTTAACCTCGTTATTAGCTACAGCCGGTGTTGCTGGTTTAGCAATTGGTTTAGCGTTACAAAACACGTTAAGTAATACGGTTGCAGGTATATCACTTTCGTTTAGAGAAAAAATACAAATCGGAAATTGGGTAGAAACCAATGGCCATTCTGGAGAGGTAATGGATATAAATTTAAAAGAGTTTGTTATAAAGGAAGCCGATAATAATATTGTGATTCTTCCTAATAAAATGATTTTAGAAAATCCTTTAAAAAATTATTCTTTAACAACCAGAATGCGTGTCGCATTAAATTGTGGTGTTGGGTATGAATCGGATTTGGAAGAAGTAAAAAGATTAACAAAACAAACTATAGCAGAAACTTTTGACCAAGTAGAGAGCGCAGATGATGTTGAGTTTTACTATGAAGAATTTGGAGGAAGTTCTATTAATTATTTATGTAGATTTTGGATTGATTCTGAAAGTTTACTTGAAAAATATAGAGCAAAAACATCGGCTATTATAGCAATTAAGAAAGCTTACGATAAGGCTGGAATTAATATTCCGTTCCCTATTAGAACGTTACAATTTGACAACAAATTATCTGTAGAAGGCGAACAAGTAGCGAAGCAGAATGAATTCTCTAACAACTAGAGTAGGTTTATCATTCGTGATAAATTATTAATTCAAATTATTAAAAATAAAAACAATGAAAAATTATATATACATGTTTGTATTGCTTGTTTGCGGTGCAACCATGGCACAAGAAAAACCAAAAGAAGTAAAACAAGAAACCATTGAGAAAACGGTTAAATACAATAACGGAGAAGAAATAACCGAAAGTAAACTTAAAGTTATTTCTCGAGAAACATCGAACGTAGAGTTGGCCTTGGATGATAAGGAAAAGGTAGATCAACAACGGGTTGCAACAACTAAAAAGGTTGAGACAATGGTGATGGTAGATGATGATGTGGATCCTGATTACGATTTGTTATCCAAAGAAACTCACTTTATAAGTGATGATAAAAGTTTCAAATTTTCGCCTAGTGATGGCGGATTCAATATTATTTTCGATAATAATGATAATGAGTTTGTTGTTGTAGGAAAAGCTTGGAGTACTAAAAACCCTGGGAGTTATATTGTAAAAGGAGAAACATATAACGGCATTGGTTACTTAACCGAGAAAGGTGAGTTTGTTGTAGAGCATTACAATGCTGATTCTAAAAGTATAGAAACAATTTCATACAAGCCAGTAAAACTATAATAGATAACGGTGTTAAGTTATTTATAAAAGTCCCGATTCGTTCGGGACTTTTTGTATTTTAGATGTTCAATAAAAGGAAAGTAATATATATGAGTGTTTCTGTGCCGAAAGCGGCTTTTACATATTTAAAAAAGTTAGAAAAAAATAATAATCGCGAATGGTTTGGAGAGCATAAGCCAGAGTTTCAATCTGTTCAAAAAGATATAAAAGTATTTTATAATACGCTGTTAGAGGCTTTAAGTACGCATGATGAAATTGATAAACTTAAAATTTTTAGAATTTATAGAGATGTACGGTTTTCTAAAAACAAGCTTCCTTACAAATCACATTTCAGTGGTTCTTACCGTAGAGTAAAACCGAGATTGCGTGGTGGTTACCATGTGCAAATAAAACCAAATAACGAAAGTTTTATTGCTACCGGATTTTGGGATCCTGCTCCGGCCGATTTAATGCGTATTCGAAAAGAGTTTGAAATGGACGATTCTGAAATCCGCGAGATTATTAGTAAAAAATCGTTTCAAAAAACTTGGGGTGGTTTTGTTGGAGATGAAGTAAAAACAGCGCCACGCGGATTTAATAAAGAAGATAAAGCCATCGATTTAATTAAAAAGAAACAATATATTTTTATAAAGAAATATACTGATACCGAAGTTTTAAACCCTGATTTTATAAACGAAGTAAGTTCTGCATTTAAGGTGATTCGTCCGTTTTTCGATTATATGAGTGATGTGTTAACCACTGATTTAAATGGAGTTTATTTGATTGAGGATTAATTAATTAGGTGAAATAAGGAGAGTATTCATTTTTTTGATTCAATTCGAAAAACATAATCTTTTTTATTACTTTAGGCGTATATGTTTATTTAAAAGCCCTAAACATATGAAAAACCAAAACTTACTATCAATTTGCTTTATTTTAATAACATCACTTAGCTCTTTTTCACAAATAAATCAGGTTAGCTTTGTTAATTCTAATTATAGTTATGGAGTTCAACCTACAAACATTGGGTCTAGTGATATTTATGATGCCTACCTTGCCTGGAGAAATACTTTTGCAGAAACTTGCGTGAATGGACGCTACCGTATAAAATTTGATACGCCATCAGAAACTGTATCTGAAGGAATTGGATACGGTATGTTGCTTTCTGTTTATGCCAATGACAAGGAATTATTCGATGGTTTATGGCTGTATTATAAGGATTTCTCTAATAATAATGGTGTGATGAACTGGAAAATTAGTGAATGTTCAACCGTTATTGGTTTTAACGGAGCATCTGATGCAGAATTAGATGCTGCTTATGCTTTAATTGTTGCAGAAAAAAAATGGGGCAGTTTAGGTGATTTAGATTATAAAGAGAATGCTTTAACTTTAATAAACACCATTAAAAATCACGAAATAGAAAATGGTACTTACGTTCTAAAACCTGGAGATGTTTGGGGCGGGTCGAGCAATACCAATCTCTCTTATTTATCACCTGGATATTTTAAGGTTTTTGGAACTTATTCTAATGATGTAGCTTTTTGGGAGGCTGTAAGCGATAAAAGTTATGATATTTTAAATACCAACTTATCTAAGAACAATGCATCTTATAATTTAGTTTCAGATTGGTGTAAGGCTGATGGAACATATTCAAATGAAGTGTCCTGGGCTTACGACGAAGGGAAATCTTATTATTATGATGCGGCTAGAACACCTTGGCGAATAGCTTTAGACTATATATGGTATGGAGGTTCGAAAGCTCTTAATTACGCTTCTTTATGTAACGATTTTGTAAATGCACAAGGTGGTTTTAATCAAATTTACCCAGGCTATTCTCAACTAGGCGTTGCTATAGATATATCTTATAAAGATCCCACTTTTACAGGAGCGTACGCCGTAGCAGCGATGTCTGCATCTAATCAAAATTTTGTAAATAATGGTTATTCCGAATTAAAAAACCAACCTACAAATGCCTATTTTGGAGCTACTTTAAGAGTTATTTATATGTTTGCATTATCAGGAAACATGTATAACGCCATTTCAAACAATACTTTGGGTAGTGAAGCTGATACTCAAAACTCTTTTAGTTTCTATCCAAATCCCGTTTTAAATGATCTAAACATTTCATTTACAACATCAAAATACAGAAATATAAATGTGTATTCTATTAATGGCCAACTTTTACTATCTAAAAACGAAAATGCTTTAAACGTAAAAATAGATTTAAGCAATTTTAAAGCCGGAATTTATTTTCTAAATATCGATAACAAAGAAAACTTAAAAATAATCAAAACCTAATTTACGTTTCCAAAACAAAAGGCATTATATTTTATCTATTTCATTTTAAAATAAATAAAAAGATAACGCCTAAAATTTAGTTAAACAGCAGTTAGTAATTCCGGTTTATCAAAAAGCTGAATATTGCTTAAAAGTCTATCTTTTACAATATTCATCATGCGTTTGTTTAGCGCCGAAGAGTTTTCAGTGTAAATTAAATATTCTTCCACAGTAAAAATACCGGTGATCATGCCTTTTAGAGAGTTTCTAAATTTCATATTTTTCTGAATGGCATTTTCAATATATTCCATACGTTTATCGAGCGTTAAACCATGAAAAACCGATTTATGCTTTATAATGTAATTTCTAAAAGCGGCAACAAGTAAATCGTTTTGCATTTTAATGCATGGGCGGAGTACTAGGTTTTGGAAACGCTCCTCGCTACTCATAGCATCATTAATGGTTGCTGTTAAAATCTCTGGACGAATACTCTTCAAATTAAAATCTCTTGAATTCATAGTTTTGATTTTTATTCAAGATAGAAATTAATAAGACTGTAATAGTATTTGTGTATTTTAATTATTCACGAGGTTATTAACATTTAATATTTTTATCTTTATAATCTCATTATTTTACATCTTTTTAAACCGTATTAATACAACGTTTTACATGAAATTTGGCAGTGTTACAAATCCTGAAACTATTGATTTTACCTTACCTCAAGATCATATAGATACTAAGCGCATTTTAAATACGGCAAAGGATGATTATATGCCAGATATTTATGTAGGTTGTGCAAAATGGAATAGGGCAGACTTGAAAGGGTTTTATCCTCGTGGTACAAAAGATGAACTTAAATATTACGCTTCACAATTTAATTCTATAGAGCTAAACGCTACATTTTATCGCATTTTCCCTGCGGAACAGTTTGAAACTTGGTATAATAAAACTCCAGAAGGTTTTAAGTTTTTTCCGAAGTTGAATCAAGAAATTAGTCATTATAAACGTCTGCATAATATTGAAGGTATTGTTGAGCAATATCTATTCAACGCTTCTCATTTAAAAGAAAAACTAGGCACTGTCTTTTTACAAATGCATAGTAATTTTACACCGAAAGATTTTGATAAAGTAGTCTCTTTTGCTGAAAAATGGCCAAAAAGTATTCCGTTAGCTATTGAATTCAGACATACCGATTGGTATAACGATAAAGTGGTTTCAGAAGACTTGTATCAACTTTTGGAAGATAAGAATATTTCCAACGTTATTGTAGATACCGCTGGACGTCGTGATTTAATGCATATGCGATTAACAAATTCTACAGCCTTTGTACGCTATGTTGGTGCTAACCACCCTTCGGATTATGCGCGATTAGATGATTGGATTGAGCGTTTAAAACTTTGGAACGAGCAAGGTGTTAAAGAAATAGATTTTTTTATTCATCAAAATATTGAAGTAGAATCGCCATTGCTTTCAGCATATTTTATAAAACAGATTAATGAAAAGTTAGGATACGCCTTAAATATTCCGAATGAGGAGAAACAGCAATCCTTATTTTAAGTTAATAATAAAAACACATACTAGAATAAGTAAGAGTAATTAACATGGTTGTTTTAATCCTCACTTTTAGAGTACCTTTATTTAATAAAAGAACTAAAAATTAAAGATATAAAATATGAGATTTCATACTAGAAAATGGGTTAAACCCGAAGATTTAAATGCCAATGGTACATTGTTTGGCGGTCGGTTATTAGAATGGATTGATGAGGAAGCTGCTATTTATTCTATCATCCAATTAGAGAACCAAAAAGTGGTAACAAAATTTATGAGTGAAATCGATTTCAAATCGTCTGCAAAGCAAGGTGATATTGTAGAAATTGGTATCGATGTTGTAAAATTTGGAAAAGCCTCATTAGTGTTAGGAGCAGAGGTTAGAAATAAAATGACGAGAGAAACCATTATTACAATTTCAAACATTGTAATGGTTAATATTGGGCCTGATGGTAAAGCATTACCGCATGGTAAAACAGAAATTGAATATGTGGCCGATAGGTTGTAAAAATGAGTGTTGATATTCTTTTAAAAATTGTAATCATTTTTAAGATTTCATTGCATTAAATTCAAATTATATCAGTTCCGTTGGTGATTTTATAAAAATAAAGTAACTAAGGACTATAAAGTTTTGAAATACTGTAATAAACTTTAAATTTGTTACACTTATAGCTTTAAAGCTATTTTAATACAAAAATTTAAATTTTTTATGAGTAGTACATTATTTGACAAAGTGTGGGATTCGCATGTAGTGCGAAACATTGCAGATGGACCAGATGTGTTTTATATAGACCGTCACTTAATTCACGAAGTTACAAGTCCTGTGGCTTTTGTAGGTTTAAAAAGTAGAGGCTTAAGTGTTTTGTACCCAGACCGTACATTCGCTGTTGCCGATCACAATACACCAACAATTAATCAACACTTACCTGTTGAAGATCCTTTATCTGCTAATCAGTTAAAAACTTTAGAAGATAATGCTAATCAATACGGTATTAGTCACTGGGGATTAGGTCACCAAAATAATGGTATTGTTCACGTTGTAGGACCAGAAAACGGTATTACACTTCCAGGAGCAACTATTGTTTGTGGAGATTCACATACATCTACTCACGGTGCTTTTGGAGCTATTGCCTTTGGTATTGGTACTTCAGAAGTAGAAATGGTGCTTACTACACAATGTATTATGCAACCAAAACCAAAAAAGATGCGTATTAGCATTAATGGACCATTAAGTAAAGGTGTTACACCTAAAGATGTTGGTTTATATATTATTGCACAATTAACAACGTCTGGTGCAACTGGATATTTTGTTGAGTATGCTGGTGATGTTTTTGAAAACATGACTATGGAAGGTCGTATGACGGTTTGTAACTTATCTATCGAGATGGGTGCACGTGGTGGTATGATTGCTCCAGATGAAAAAACTTTCGAATATATTAAAGGTCGTGCCATGACTCCAAAAGGAGCTGATTGGGATAAAGCGATGACATATTGGGAAACGTTAAAAACTGATGAAGATGCTACTTTCGATAAAGAATTAGTGTTTAATGCAGCAGATATTGAACCAATGATTACCTACGGAACAAATCCGGGAATGGGTATGGGTATTTCTAAAAATATTCCGTCTGCAGAATCTGTAGAAGGTGGTAAAGCTACTTACGATAAGTCTTTAGCTTATATGGGTTATGCTGAAAATGAATCTATGATCGGTAAGAAAATCGATTACGTATTTATTGGAAGTTGTACTAACGGACGTATTGAAGATTTCCGTGCGTTTGCTTCTATTGTAAAAGGAAGACAAAAAGCAGATAATGTTACAGCTTGGTTAGTACCAGGTTCTCACATTGTTGAAGCTAAAATTAAAGAAGAAGGTTTACTAGATATTTTTGAAACAGCTGGTTTTGTATTAAGAGAACCAGGATGTTCAGCTTGTTTAGCAATGAATGATGATAAAGTACCTGCAGGAAAATATGCAGTAAGTACATCAAACAGAAACTTTGAAGGTCGTCAAGGACCAGGATCTAGAACTTTATTAGCTAGCCCGCTAGTTGCAGCAGCAGCAGCAGTTACAGGTGTAGTTACAGACCCTAGAGACTTACTATAAGTTCGCAGTGTATAGTCAACGGTTGTTAAGTTAATTAACAGAACAATATGTTGATTTTATAAAAGAATAAAAAAATAATCGTCAGTTTATGGCAGCTTACTGCTCATTGAATACTGGCAAACTGAATATTAAAAAAATGGCATACGATAAATTTACAACATTAACGAGTAGCATAGTACCGTTACCAATAGAGAATGTAGATACCGATCAAATTATACCAGCTCGTTTTTTAAAAGCGACCACTCGTGATGGTTTTGGAGATAACCTTTTCCGCGACTGGAGATATAACGGTGATAATACACCAAAAGAAGATTTTATATTAAACAATCCAATTTACACAGGGAAAATTTTATTAGGAGGAAAGAACTTTGGTTCAGGTTCTTCTCGTGAGCATGCTGCTTGGGCGGTTTACGATTATGGTTTTCGTTGTGTAGTGTCTAGTTTCTTTGCAGATATTTTTAAAAATAACTGTTTAAACATTGGTGTATTACCAGTACAAATTAGTCCTAAATTTGCAGACGAAATTTTTGAAGCTGTTTATGCAGATCCAAAAACAGAAGTTGAAATTGATTTAAAAGCTCAAACTATTACATTGCTTTCTTCAGGAACGAAAGAAAGTTTTGATATTAATGGTTACAAGAAAGACAACATGCTAAATGGTTTTGATGATATCGACTATTTACAAAGTATGAAAAGCGAGATAGAAACATTTACAGAATCTCGTCCTTTCTAAAAAATGGAAGTAAAAAGAATTGAAATAATGGATACGACATTGCGCGATGGTGAACAAACCTCGAGCGTGTCGTTTTCTGCTTCTGAAAAGCTCACTATAGCTAAACTTTTATTAGAAGAACTAAAAGTAGATCGTATTGAAATTGCCTCGGCACGTGTGTCGGAAGGTGAACTTCAAGCGGTTAAAGATGTTACAGCATGGGCTAAAGAAACCAACTATTTAAATGCTGTTGAAGTTTTAACTTTTGTTGATAAAGGCATCTCTATAAACTGGATGCTAGAAGCAGGAGCAAAGGTGCAAAACTTACTTACTAAAGGTTCGTTAAACCATTTAACGCATCAGCTAAAAAAAACTCCAGATCAGCACTTTACAGAAATTAAAGAAAATATTAATCAAGCCACAGAACACGGTATTGAAACTAATATTTATTTAGAAGATTGGAGTAATGGTATGCGAAACTCTAAAGCTTATGTTTTTGAATTTTTAGAGTTTTTATCAACACAACCTGTAAAGCGCGTTATGCTTCCTGATACTTTAGGCGTATTAACACCAGAGGAATCTTTTAATTTTGTAAAAGAAATTAAAGATAAATACCCGAGTTTACATTTTGATTTTCACGCACATAACGATTACGATTTAGGTGTTGCCAATGTTATGGCTGGTTTAAAAGCCGGAGCAAATGGTTTGCATTTAACAATTAATGGTATGGGTGAGCGTGCAGGAAATGCGCCAATGGCTAGTACTATTGCTGTTATAAACGACTTTATGCCTGAGGTTGAAATTGGTGTAAACGAAACCTTTTTATATACTATTAGTAAACTGATAGAAACCTTTTCTGGTTTTATGATTCCTGCTAATAAGCCCGTTGTTGGTGCCAATGTATTTACGCAAACTGCGGGAATACATGCCGATGGTGATAATAAAAATAATTTGTATTTCAGTGATTTAATGCCAGAGCGTTTTGGGAGAACCCGAAAATATGCTCTAGGAAAATCGTCTGGAAAGGCTAACATACAAAAGAATTTACAAGAATTAGGCCTTCAGCTAGATGGTGAAGATCTTAAAAAAGTAACTCAACGTATTATTGAGTTGGGCGATAAAAAACAAGTAGTTACCAAAGAGGATTTACCTTATATTATTTCGGATGTTTTAGACAGAAGTTATGAAGAAAAGGTGAAAGTGAACGCATACGTGCTAACGCATGCTATGGGTCTAAAACCAACAACTACGGTTTCACTTACTATAAATGAAGAAGTGTTTGAAGAAAGCGCTCATGGCGATGGCCAATTTGATGCGTTTATGAATGCTATTAAAAGTGTTTTTAAACAGAAACAATTAAAGTTGCCTAAATTAGTGGATTATGCTGTTCGTATACCACCGGGAAGTAACTCTGATGCGCTTTGTGAAACCATTATTACATGGAAAAGTGCTGAAAAAGAATTTAAAACACGTGGTTTAGATTCCGATCAAACAGTTTCGGCAATTAAGGCTACTGAAAAGATGATGAATATTGTTGTGAGTTGAAATAATCTCAACGATTGGCGGTAGAAGGAAAGGGATGAGTAAAAAGAAACGCCAAAAAATAAATAGAATTTAAAGTTTAAAAATTAATAAAGATGAAATTTAATATTGCAGTTTTAGCAGGTGATGGTATTGGACCTGAAGTAATGGAGCAAGCACAAAAAGTTAGTGAAGCGGTTGCGGAAAAATTTGGACATGAAATAACTTGGAAGCCAGCATTAACAGGTGCTGCCGCTATTGATGCGGTTGGTGAACCTTACCCAGACAGTACGCACCAAGTTTGTTTGGCTTCGGATGCTGTTTTATTTGGAGCTATTGGTTTGCCTCGTTTTGATAATGATCCTTCGGCAAAAGTACGTCCAGAAAATGGTTTACTTCAAATGCGTAAGCAATTGGGCTTATTTGCTAATTTAAGGCCAACGTTTACGTTTCCGTCTTTATTAGATAAATCACCTTTAAAACAAGAGCGTATTGAAGGAACAGATTTAGTGTTTTTACGTGAGTTAACTGGCGGAATCTATTTTGGAGAAAAAGGTAGAAGAGATGGTGGTGAAACGGCTTTTGATAACTGTGTTTATACCCGTGTTGAAGTACAACGTTTGGCTAAAAAAGGTTTTGAATTAGCAATGACACGTTCTAAAAGATTATGTTGTGTTGATAAAGCTAACGTAATGGAGACGTCTCGTTTATGGAGAGAAACTGTACAGGCTATGGAAAAAGATTATCCTGAAGTTGAAGTAAGTTACGAGTTGGTTGATGCAGTTGCTATGCGTTTGGTACAATGGCCAAATACCTATGATGTATTAATTACTGAAAACTTATTTGGTGATATTTTAACAGATGAAGCTTCTGTAATTTCTGGATCTATGGGATTAATGCCATCGGCATCTATGGGAGAAAAGAACTCTTTGTTTGAACCTATTCACGGATCTT
Source organism: Algibacter sp. TI.3.09 (assembly GCF_038154905.1). Taxonomy (NCBI): domain Bacteria; kingdom Pseudomonadati; phylum Bacteroidota; class Flavobacteriia; order Flavobacteriales; family Flavobacteriaceae; genus Algibacter; species Algibacter sp. TI.3.09. Next base: position 812,071 of record NZ_JBAKAN010000001.1, read on the forward strand.
ACCCACAAGCAACAGGATTAAATATTGCAAACCCAATGGCCATGGTTTTATCGGCTGCAATGATGTTTGAAATTGCTTTTAATTTACCTGAAGAAGGAAAAGTAATTAGAGATGCTGTAAATAAAGCTTTAGCTGAAGGTATTGTTACTGAAGATTTAGCCGATGGCGGAAAAGCTTACGGAACTAAAGAAGTAGGAGATTATCTTGCTGCAAATATCTAGAGTTAACTAACTCAATTATATAAAAAAAACCTGTTAAGCAATTGGCTTAACAGGTTTTTTTATGTGAATATTTTAATGTTTAAAATATATACTTAACATATTTATTTAAAGCGACAATCTTAATTATTTGATGGTAGCTTTATAGATCTGCTATATTTTTTATAATTATAATCTATAACTATAGAGTCTATTTTTTTATCGTAAAGATGTGCATATTCCTTTTTAGGTAAGCTAACTTTTCCTTTATATTTTTCTTGCTCTGCTAAATTATTAATAGCATATTTTTCTAAAAAATCTGGGTAAACCATATAGACAACCTTAGTTTGAATATTTTCAATTACTATAAATTGATTTTCGAAAAGAAAATATTCACTTGTTAAATTGTAATTTTCAGCTTCAGCAACAGAAATTAAATCTCTTTCATTGTAGCCGTCTATACTTTTAGTAACATAATAAGCTCCTAATTTTTTATATGGACCTACAAATATGGTCTCAGGTTTAAAAACACTTCTTCTTATTTTATACTTATTATATTTTCCGATTGAAACTTCGCTAGGCACAATTTCATATTTTTTTACAGACTTTAAAGTTCTTTGTGCTATTCTTAAACGATTGTTTACATCTGCGATTTCTTTTTTAACAGTAGATGTAAGTTTTGCTTCTTTATTTAGGTTAGCTATTCGAGTACTATCTGCTTTAGCTTTGTTGGTAAATGCTAAAGCTTTTTTATAAAAAGGTGTTAGCCGTTTAGTAGATGGATTTTTCCCAATTGTTTTATATACAACACTGATTATTTCGAAAGTATAAGGAGAACCACCTTCTTTTTGGCTAATAAAAGTGTTTAATTCTTCTTCAAAGAAAAAGTCTACACTTTGCGCTTTTACTTGAAAACATATTATATAGGCTATTACTATAAAATAAGTTTTTTTCATATTTAAATATTTATTCATTTCTTAATTTATAAAGAGCCTATAGTTCGGCTAATTATATTGCAAATATATAAAAGTAAGGTGTATAGTAAAGAAAACCTTATATAAAGAATTAATATATAGGAGAATTACTAACGAATATTTAATGATTACTAATTTAGTTTTGAATTAAGCTGAACAACTTATTTATTTTTGAAGTAATCTCAACTAGGTGGCTCAAAAACTTATAACTCGAAGTAAGGAAAGGCTTTAATAACATGATTGAAAATATTAGACATGATATACTCACGAAGGTCCTAGCTTTTATCATGATTATTTTTCGTGTCGTATAAATATTAAATTCTAACTAAAAGTGTCTAAAAATAATAAATTCGTAATTACAATATTTATTTGCCTTAAAATTTTGTGAAAAAAAAGGGTTAACGGTATAAATTTTTTATTTTTAAAGATTATATATCTAACCCTTTCTTTATGAAAAAAACAATACTAGTAACATTATCATTAATGATGTGCTTAGCTTCTACAAACAACTATGCGCAATCTAAAAGAAAAAAGAATAAAAAAGATAAAAGTGAAATATCTAAACCCGTTGAAAAGAAAAAGGAAGGTAAAATAAAACCTTACAACGAAGTGATTACTAAAAGTGCAATTTCCGATGATGGTTTGTTTAAAACCCATCAGGTTGGAGAGTCTTACTTTTATGAAATTCCTATGGAGCATTTAGGAAAAGATATGCTTCTGGTAAGCAGGATATCTAAACTCCCTGCTAACATGGGAGACGGTTATGTTAATGCGGGTACTAAAACCAATTCGCGTTTAGTAACATGGGAGCGTTTTCAAAACAAAATATTAATTAAAGAGAAATCTTATAGTTCGGTAGCTAATGAAGAGTTACCAATTAGTATTTCGGTTAAATCTAATAATTACGAACCTACATTATTTGCTTTTGATATTAGCGCGTTTAGCAAAGATTCTACTGCTGTAGTGGTCGATGTTACTAAGTTTTACACGAGTGATGTTAAGGCTATTAGTGGTTTACCAGCTTATATGCGCACGGAGTATAAGGTGAAAAATTTAGATGCTTCTAGAAGTTTTATAAACAGTGTTAAAAGTTTTCCTGAGAATATTGAAGTTGTACAAGATATGACTTACAATGCATCTGCACCACCATCTTTTAGAAGTGGTGAATCTATAAGTTTACAAATGAATCAATCTATGATTTTGTTACCAGAAAACCCAATGCAATCTCGTTTTTCAGACGAACGTGTGGGATGGTTTACTTTAGATTATGTAGATTATGGAAGTGAAGCATTAAAATCTGACACCAAAACTTTCATTCGTAAATGGCGTATGGAGCCTAAAGATCCCGAAGCTTATGCTCGTGGTGAATTGGTAGAACCTATTAAGCCTATTGTGTATTATTTAGATCCGGCTACGCCAGAAAACTTACGTAAATACATAAAAGAAGGCGTAGAGCTTTGGCAAGGTCCTTTTGAGAAAGCTGGTTTTAAGAATGCCATCATAGCTAAAGACCCGCCAAGTAAGGAAGAAGATCCAGATTTTAGTCCAGAAGATATTCGTTATTCTGTAATTCGTTATGTAGCAAGCACAACTAGAAATGCTATGGGACCAAGCGTATCAGACCCAAGAACGGGGGAAATTATTGAAAGTGATATTATTTGGTATCATAACCATTTACGCTCTTATAGAAATAGATATTTAATTGAAACGGGCGCCGCTAATCCTGCAGCTAGAACATTAAATACACCGAAAGAAGATATTGGTGAAATGATGAAAATGGTAATTGCTCACGAAGTAGGGCATACCTTAGGTTTACCACATAACATGAGTGCGAGTAAAGCTTATGATGTTGAAAACTATAGAAATGGTGATTTCACACAAAAAAACGGTATTGCTTCTACTATTATGGACTATGCACGTTATAATTATATTGCGCAACCTGGAGACCAAAACATCAGGTTTATTAGACAACTAGGAGCTTATGATGATTATGCAATTAACTGGGGATATCGTGTTATTCCAGAGGCCCATACTCCAGAGGCAGAACTAATAACTCTAGATGGTTGGATTCTTGAAAAAGCTGGTGATCCAAAATATATCTTCGGAAAACAAAGAAGCCGTTTTGATCCTACATCACAAACAGAAGATATAGGAAACGATGCTATAAAAGCGAGTACTTATGCGCTTAAAAACTTAAAATATGTTTCTATTCATTTACCAGAATGGACTAGCGATGTTACTAATGATTATGATGATTTAGAGGAATTATATGATGAGTTATTTGGAGCATGGCGTCGTTACATTAGTCATGTTTTAACCAATGTTGGTGGTGTACATGAGAATTTAATTAACCCGAACCAATCAGGAATTCCGTTTGAAGCTGTACCTAAAGAAACTCAAAAGGCATCCGTACAATGGTTGCACGAAAATGCATTTACTACACCAAGTTGGTTAGTTGAAAAAGAACTTTTAAGCCGAACAGATTTTGAAGGTTACACAGCGCGTTTAGGTAAATACCAAAACAGTTTTTTAAATAAATTATTAAGCCAGGAGATTCTAGAACGTTTAATAGATCATGAAACTATAGATGCAAACAATTACTCTGCTTTAGAGTTATTACAAGATGTTCGTAAAGGACTTTGGACAGAAGCTAATGCAACTAAAAATGTAGATATTTATCGTCGTAATTTACAACGTGCATATATTGAGCGTATGGCTTTTTTAATGACGGAATCGTCAGATGTTAGAGCTTTGGCTAGAGGAGAATTATCGGTATTAAAAAAGATTGTTATTAGCGCGTCTTATCGTTCTACTGAAACTACAACAAAATACCACTATAAAGATTGTTTAGAGCGTATTAATACCATTTTAGATCCTAAATAGGAGCGATGCTTTATCAAGCTTAACATGATAAAAAGAAAAAAGCGTGAATTCTAAATTAGAATTCACGCTTTTTTTTATGCTTGTTTAAAATGTATATTAATTATTTTTTAATCATTAGTTTTTCAGAAGCGCCATCGGTGCCTTGCATAAAGTACATACCTTCGCTTAAGTCTCCAACATACACTGTAGTTTCAATAGTTGCTGTTGCATTGAATGATTTTACAGTTTGTCCCAATTGGTTAATAATTTTAAATTGTCCACCTAAACTAGATTTAATTTTCACTTGGCTAGAACTAGGGTTTGGATACATTGAAAAATTAGATTTGCTATCGGTAATCTCCGTTGTTCCTAGAGTAGATACAGTAATGCATGTAGATTCTACTGAACAGTCTAAAACAGAAATCCATACTTTGTAATTTCCAGGTTGGGTCGCTGTAAAACTTTGACCTGTTTCATCTGCTATGAGTAAATCACTTCCGTCACCACATTTATACCATTGGTATGATGCACCTGATTGAGTTGCTGTTAATACTCCTGCATTTTCGGTTACCTCATTATTAATTTCTGCCTTCACGGTTACTTCAATCATTGCACATGATGTATCACTGCTACAACCTCCTTCACCTCTTATGTAGTAAGTAGTTGTGGTAGACATAGCTTCAAGCAAATACGTAGATGTTACTGTCGACCCCACTAAAGTTCCTCCACAAGAATCAGTATAAATACTCCATTCTGTAGCATCATTTAAATTTCCACTAATATTTAAAGTTGTGTTTTCTCCATGACAAACAGGATTAGATGTAGCAGTTACTGTTGGAATATCTGGTTCCATACAAGGCACTGTAACGTTAAATGTAGTTGAAGATACAGGAAAAGGCACAGCATTATCAAACTCCCAATTTGAAAGATTCATTATAGCAGCTAGAATTGTAGCTTTATCACCTGTATGCAACGATGTAGGCATATAACGAGCGTTATCAACTTCTGGTTGTGCACCTCCATTCGGAAAAAGACCTAAAGCGTCTGTACCATTAGTTAAACCGTTTGGCAGAAGAGAGTTTGAGTTACTAGGTGAAATACTCCAAGCATTTCCAGGAGTTCCTGCTATTCCACTATTTGCATTAATACCAGCCACGAAATCAGTCGCTGTAGGCATTCCTGTAGATTGATAAATAAAAAGATTATCACCTGCAGTTCCCAACATATTTCCTGTGTTTGTTGGGTTAAAGGCTCCGGTGCTAGAAAGGGACGCTATTCCGGAACCTGAAGAAGTAAAACTTAAGATATTTGTATCAATAGAAATTTCTTCTCCTGCTAAAAAATCTGATGTAGCTGTAAATTCAATCGAGGATTCAATAGCATCTAAAGAACTTCCGTTCCATGCTTCATCAGTTATTATAAATTTAGTTGAATTAGCTATTGGCACCAAAAGAACAAACGAGAGTGTTTCATCATCTGTATTGATTCGTGTAAAAGCTATATCACCTTCGGTTAACACAGTTTGAGAAAACACAGGCAAACTTGTAAGTGACAGAGCAAAAAATAACAATGTTATTTTTAAAAACTTTAATGTGTAATTGTTTTTCATATTTTAAAGATTTGTGTTGATTTAATTAGCTGCGTGATGGGTATATGCCTTGAAGACAAATTATATAATTGATACCCAAATAAGGAGTTCTAATATCAAAAGGCAATTGGCTTCCGTTATTAAGAATATTAACATTTCCTTCTACGTTAACATTTCCATTTGATAAGTTCGCATCAGGAGTATCACTACTATATATTTTGTTAGCTCCTCCAATACTAGGAATTGCTAGACTATTATTTGTAGGATCATCTGAGTTTGCTTCTTCCGCAACGGCAGGCGTAGTTGAAACACCGGATGTTTGGGTAAATGTAGCGGTATGACTGTGAGAAGGCATATTTGAAACAGTTAAAGTGACATTTTCTCTTCCTCCTTGAGATCCTTCTCTATAAGTAGACAATCCAGGGCCATTACCAGGTCCTATAGCCGCTCTTCCGCGTAAATCTGGTAATGCAAATGTCGTTCTGCCATCTCCACCATATATTGTTCCTACAATTGAGAATAATGCGGTGTTTTGAGAGATTGCTAATAACTGTCCTTGACAAAGTGCCCAACCTCGGGGAGCAAAATTACCTGCAAATATTCTCACTTCTCCAATATAGCCTTCTTGGGCTGTACTGTTAAAATTTGATAATAAGCAGATTAGGAATAATCCGGTAATTTTAATTTTTAATTTCATCATTTAAATTTGGTTATGGTTAATAAGCGACAAACATAATGAAATAGACTACATTAAGTTAGTTATAAGTGCATTTAATCGTATTTATACGTAGATACACCTATTTAAAGATGTTTTTCGTCGATGAAAATATGTTTGTGTAGATTTTTAATAAAAAGATTATTTATATTGTCATGCTAAGGTTTTATCGAATAATAAAGAAGCCTTTATAGTCAAATTATTAAAAACAATAAACTCTGCGAAATCAGAATTGAAGTTCAATTAAATTTAAAGCAGTAAATTTGTTTTCAACCGAAAAGTAACAAAACCCCAAACTTACAAATGAGTGAACATATTGACGACTTATTACGAGAAAATGCACGCCTAAAGGCACGTCTCGAAAAGCTAGATTCTAAAAAATCTGTATCTAATAAGCGCGGCGTTTTTAAGTTTGTTGGAACCCTAATTGCTGGTAAAAACCTTAAAAAGAGTATTTATAATTCTATAAATGAATTTAATGAGCAGCATAAAATATCAATAGATACTACATCTAATCTTGTAGCAAGTTTAATTAGGCGCATTACCCGAATTGGTGTTATTGGTTTGTTGGTGGCCATTTTGCCAACAACCTTAATGTTTTACCAAAACAATTTATTAAAAATTCAGAATAGTAAAATAGAAACCCAAACACATTTAGCTGAAGCGTCTCGTCGTTCTACTCAAATGTTTATTATGGGCGAAGTTTTGAGTGATGTAAATAGTGAATTAAAAAGCAATGCTTCCTCTAGACTTTCTAATACTTTAGCAGGACGAATTATAGGCTTAAGCCGTGCCATGAAGCCATACAGATACATGGTAGGCGATAAGCTTATTGACGAACCTATTAGCCCAGAGCGTGGACAATTACTTATTTCGTTGTGTAAGAGTAAAATTTCATCATCTTTTTTTGTGGATGAAATTTTACAAGAAAGTGATTTTACAAAATCAGAATTAATGGATGCTAAATTAAGAGGCTCTATTTTAAGAGATATTAATTTAAATGATGCCAATTTATCTGGATCTGATTTAATGAATGTTGATTTACAAAACGCTAGCTTAAAAAACAGCAATTTATCGCACGTTGATATGGACGATGCTAAATTAATTAACGCCAATTTAGAAGGTGCTAATTTAACTGGAGCTTTTTTAATTAGAGCGAATTTAAAAGGAGCAAACCTAACTAATGCGGTTTTAGATAGTGTAAAAGTAGATCGAGGCGACTGGTTATTACATATAAGAGATAAACTTAAAATTAAGGGTGCAGCAGAGCTATTCGAAACCTATAAAATTGATAGCGTATTTTATTACGAGGCTTCTAAGCTTAAAAAACCAATGATTTTAAGACGATAAGAAGACTCATTCCTATTTAAAAAAAGGAAGTGTTTTGAACTTCTTAAAGACTAACAACTAGTTTTTGACCTATTTTTAAAAGGCTTGTTTTTCTTATAGAGTTGGTTTTACAAAGTCTGGAAAGTGAAATTCTGTATTTATCAGAAATACCAGAAAGCGTTTCGCCACTTCTAACTACATGTATCTTTTTTCTACCGTCTTCCTTATGGCTAGCTTCGGCCATAGATTTACTGGTAAGAAGTTCTAATTCCGTTTGTCGTTTAGAACCGTGATATTGAGCCGTTACCCATTTTTTAGTCACCCATAAATTTTCGTTTCTAATGGCGTTGCTTTCCGAGAAATCGAATAAATATTCTGGGTTTATATAATTACCTTTATAACTTACAATAAGATGTAAATGGCTGCCTCTTGCATTTCCAGATTTACCACCAATACCAATAATATCGCCAGCAGTTACGGTATCATTTGCTTTAACTTGGTATTCCGATAAATGGGCATAACCTGTTTCTAAGCCATTATAATGACGTACAACTACAATGCGTCCATGCCCCGAGCTATATCTCGCAAACCTAACAATACCATCAAACATGCTTCGAACAGAGTCTCCTGTAACTAAGTCGATATCTATACCTTGGTGCGCACGCCCTCTACGCCAACCATAGCGCGATGTTATTACCTTTTTACCATCAATAGGTGAGGTGTAAGTACTATCTGAAAATGTAATTTCGAAAGGTTGAATTTTAATGTCACTTCTATAAGGATCGAAATTGATACTATCCCATTTTTCATTAGTAATGGTGGCTTCAAATCGTTCTTTCTGTAGCTGATTGTTTAGTTTGTATTCCGTGTAAACGTTGGCTAAAGAATCTAGTTTTTGTTTTATTTCGGCTGTGTTTTGAGCGGTTAAAGATTGAAAAATACCGAGCAAGTATATGAGAGAAATAACTTTTTTCATGAAATAATATTAACTTTTAAAACGCTATTAAATCTTTTAAAATCTAATAGCGTTTTTTGTGCTTTTTTTAATAGAAATTACTGGTTACGCAGCAATGTATAGTTTAAAATATTGTGTTTGGTAATTAAGCTTTAAAACTACCATGACTTGGCAGCTCAAAAATTTCTAAATCGAAATAGGGTAGTGCTGCTATAAGATGATCGAAAATATCCGACATAATATACTCGTAGTTTTCCCAGCGTTTATCGCTACTAAAAGCATAAATTTCTAAAGGAATACCTTGTGTAGTTGGGGCCAATTGGCGCGCCATAATCATCATGTCTTTATTTACCGCAGAGTGCTGCTTTAAATAAGTATCAATGTATTTTCTAAAAACACCTAAATTACTAAGGTTACGTCCGTTTAGTAATAGGTTTTTATCAACGTTATTCGAGTTGTTGTAAGTTTTAATATCTTCTTGTCTGCCTTCTAAATAAGACGTTATTAAATGAATCCCTTTTAGTTTTTCAACATCGGCATCGGTTAAATATTTAACACCGGTTTGTTTAATGTAAAGCGCACGTTTAATACGTCTTCCTTCAGAATTCGTCATACCACGCCAGTTTTTAAACGAATCGGATATTAAGGCATAAGTCGGTATCGTGGTTATCGTTTTATCGAAATTTTGCACTTTTACGGTGGCTAAATTAATTTCGATAACATCACCATCGGCTCCGTATTTTTCAAAAGTAATCCAATCGCCAATGCGCACCATATCGTTAATAGATACCTGAATACTGGCTACAAAGCCCATAATAGTATCTTTAAAAACAAGTATAATTACTGCAGAAATAGCACCTAAACCGGTAACAAATTTTATAAACTCAATACCTGTTAAAATTGCAATGGCCGACATAATACCGCCAAGCCAAGAGAAAATCATGAAAACCTGTATGTAACTATCAATAGGTTTATCTTTAAAACGAGGTAAGGTTTTTAGGTAATCTTTTAAGGCATTAAGTGAGCTTCTAACAATCCATAAAATTAAAATAATGGCAAAAACTTCTAATCCACGCTCAAAAACATCTTCAAAAGTTGGAAAATCTCCAAATACTTCAGGTACAAATCTAATAGCTATAAGTAAGGGAATAATGTGTGCTATATTACGTGGTACTTTATTGGCAACCAATAAATCGTCAAAATTAGATTTAGATACCGAGGCAAACTGAGCAAAGGTTTTTACTAATATTTTTCGTGTTACAAAATCTATAATAAACACAGCTATTAGTAACGCAACTAATAGTGCAAGCATGTTTAAATACTTGGCCGAGTTTTCGGTAAAACCACTTAATATTAAATAGTCATAAAATTTATGTTGCAAACCACTCATTAAACGGTTGGTTTTAAAAGTTTGCTTTCAACATAAAAAGTTCCGAAAGGAATAACTGAAGCTACAAGCACAATAAGAAAGGTTTTATTAGTCCATTTCATGTCACTTTTAATTAAAAAAGCTAAAATAATGTAGACTATAAAAAGCATTCCGTGAGGCATCCCTAAAAGTTTTACGTATTCAGGATTATCGGAAATGTATTTAATTGGAGTTGCAATAAATAATAAAAGAAGATAAGATACACCTTCTAAAAAGGCTACAATTCTGAAAATATTTAATAATGAAAACATGCTGTAAATTTTCAGCAAAAATAAGGTTCTAAAGTTGTAATCCCTTCATAATAATCGTTAAAAATAAGATAAATAGTAGGTGAAATTCCTTAATGTAAAAACCTGTTAAAGGGCACTAAAAATAAGAATACCATAAAGTGCAAAACGGATAAACCTTAGCGAACCAAAAAGCATAACATTTTTAAACGGAAATTCGATAATTCCGGCTGCCAAACAAGCAATAGAAAAGGGTAGAGGCAATACCGCACCAACCATAATTAAAAAGCCACCCCATTTTTTTGAATTTTTAAGTTGCTTTTCCATTTTAACGGCAATGTAATTATGTACCGATGGAATTTTAGTTATGGTGCGCCCCATCCAATAAGATACCAAACCGCCACCATAAGATAGCACGGCTAAAACTCCTAAATAAAACCAAGGACTATACATTTTACCTGCCCAGGCAATAAAAATTTCTGGTGGAACCAAACCTAGAAGTGTTTCTGAAACAAAAAAGAAACTTAAAACACCGTAAGCCGGAAGTATTTCGGTTAAATGTGTTAGTGTTTTGTTGATATCGAAAAAATGATTTACCACATATACCAAAATAACGATACCAATAATATAAGGTAAAGCCTTCTTTACAGCTTGCCAAACAAAGCTGTAAAACCCTGTGTAAGAGTAGTATTGATGTAAAAGCTTGAATTTAGATTTCTTTGCTTTTGATTTTGGATCCGGCTTCATTTTTGATAAAATTTTGGGCTGACAAATATAAGATTATTTTTTTAGTCGTAGACTAAAGCTAAACGTTACATAACAGTACTTTAACATTTGCTTTTTCAATAATTATGCCATGAATGATAATAAAAACGCTCAAATTTTGTTAAAAAAAGAATAAGCGTACAAAAACCGATAATTAATTGGTTCGTAAGATAATATGTCGGTATTTTGCATTTCATAAATTATATCGATACCTTAACCAAAGAAATTAAACAAATTTAGCTTGAATAGAACTTTACTTTTAGTGTTATTAATGTTTAGCTTTATATTTAGCTATGGTAAGCCTCAAAATAAAACAGAGAAGGCTGGCGATAGCATAAGTGTATTGATAGATTTGGCTCGTAAAGAAAATTTTGGTTCTAACTTCGAGAAAGCGTTAGAGTATTCTATAATTGCCGTAAAATTGGCTAATATTTCTAATGTAACAGATAAGCAAGCCAGAGCCTATAATAGTTTAGCAACTACATATCAAATGTTAGACGATGATCGTAGTGCTGAAAAATACTTTTTACTTACCCTTAAATTCGGTAGAGAATTAAATAGTGATTATATCACCGCTTCTGCTTTAAATGGTTTAGGAAGTGTTTATTCTAAAGATGAAAAAACCTTAGATAAATCTATAAAATATTACGACGAAGCTTTTATTTATGCCACAAAGCATGGTAATCCGGTTAATATTTCGGCGTGGTATTTAAATATGGCTGGTTTGTTTTTAGATTTTAATAAAACCGACAATGCTTTACCTTATTTAGAGTCTGCCACCAAAACCATAGCAGATAATAATATTGAAGACCCTGTTTTTTTAGCGACGTTGCATTACCTAGAAGCGCTTTATAACAAACAGAAAGAGGTATTTGATATCGCCAATATTCATTTAGAGCATGTTATAGAAATTGCTGAAAAAGAAGAGCTGTATCCAGAATTGATAGACAGTTACAATTTGCAATATGAAATATTTGAAGCCCAAAACAATTATACCGAAGCGATTGCCGCTTTAAAAAATAAACAGTTTTATAAAGATTTAAGCTTTAATACCGAAAAACGTTTAAAATTAGAAGATCTAAATGCGCAGTTTAAATTTAGTGAATACCAAAAGGAAATTACACAGGCTCAATTAGAAACCGAAACTTCTAATTCTAGAAATAATATTATTACGGCTATTGTAGTCTCCTTTGTTTTGTTTTTCTTGTTAATGCTTTTTCTTGTGCATTCGTTTAAAGATAAACAAAGACGAAAAGATCTTGAAGCAGCACGATCTAAAACCGAACATTTAACTAGTTTAAAATCGGAATTACTGAGTAATATTAGTCATGAGTTACGTACGCCTTTGTACGGTGTTATGGGGATAACCTCAATGCTTGCCGATGATAAGACTTTGGGTGTAGAACATAAAAACTTAATTAATTCCTTACAGTTTTCGGGTAACAGATTACACGAATTGGTTAATAAAATTTTACGAATTACCGAAATTGAATCGGATAGGGTAGCGGAGAAAAAAACAATTATCAATCTACAAGTTTTAATAAGCGACCTTATAAATTCGCTTAATTATTCGGCTAAAGAAAAAGATAACGAGCTGGTTTTAAACATGCCTGCAGCTATAGATAATCTATATTATTTAGATAGTTTAAAGCTCACGGAAATTTTAGATAATTTAATTTCTAATGCTATAAAATTCACCAATCAAGGTAGAATAGATGTTAGCGTAGCACTTATAAATACAGATAGTGATATCGATTATTTAGAGTTTAAAGTTGAAGATACCGGTATAGGCATCGCTAATGAAAACCATACATTAATATTTGAAAATTTTAAACAAGCCATAGAAGAAAACACATCGTTTGGTTCTGGTCTAGGTTTATCTATTGTAAAAAGCCATGTAGAAACCATGGGCGGAAAAATAAAATTAGATAGTGCGCTTGGTTTAGGTAGTGTATTCTCGTTTGTAATTCCTTGTGAAATTGCTACGCCAGATGTTATTGCCAAAAGTACTTTACATAATAGAACAAAGCCGTTAAAGGTTTTAGTTGTGGAAGACAATAAAATTAACCAAATGATTACCAATAAACTTATTGTTTCTATTGGACACATTTGTACGATATCGCATAACGGATTAGAGGCCGTAGAACGTTGTAAAACGGACGATTTCGATTTAATACTTATGGATATCAATATGCCGTTAATGAATGGCTTTGAAGCTTCTAAAACAATAAAATCTTTTAAACCAGATTGTAACATTGTTGCATTAACTGCATTAGAAATTAGTGAAGTTAAAGAACAATGTATGGCCGTTGGTATGAATGGTATTGTAAATAAACCTATAGGTAAAACCCAGCTTAAAGATATTATACAAATGAATGTGGCTTAACAGGATTTCGTCATTCGTGTTTTCTATATTTTATTTGTAGTTTGAATGATACTAGAGTATGGTTTAAAATATCCTATTTTACATAATATTAATTATAGTACAAATATATTATATGCTTAAAACAGCGAATAGAACTTTTTCTGTTCTATTTTACATAAATGCAGATATAGCGCCTTTAGGTCTATATCGTCAGCATTCATGTAACAGCTGTTTTTACGTGATGATGTTTGCTAAAATTGGTAAGCTAAAATAAAATCAAATTGCTCTGGCAATTTATTTTAGACACAATTATCCAACGCCAAAATAAAAGCTAACCTTTTTGCTCTTATTAAAAATCGCGCATTCGATAAAATGTACGTAATAAAAAATTTTAGACGATTCTCGTGGATTGCCACAAGAGTATAAAATTTAAGAATCGACTTTTTAGGAGATTTACGAAGACATTTGAAGTTTCTGCAAATAATTAAATATGTGAGTAAAAATAAAATTCTATGTACTTATTCTATTCTCTCGTTACTATTTAATCTTTTTTAATTAAGAACTTCTAATATTATGTAAAATAGAAAATATCACAAATAATTTAATACTTTTTCAAGACTAAAATATTAAGCATATTTTTGTAATAAGTAAATAATTAATTATCAACTAAATAAAAAAAATATGCCTAAAATTCATTTACATTTCCTTCAAAATTTAGACAATGATTCTTATAAATTTTGGCAAATAGTAACTCTTGACGAACAACCAAAACTGAATTCTATCTTTAACTATACACAAGAAATGTTTGACAATATTCCGAGTGAAGAATTAGACCGTTTCAAAAAATTTTCATTTGGTATTGGAAACTACTATGTCAAAACAATTATTGATTATACGGATAAAGCTGGAGAAATCGACTATATAATTGAATTAGTCTATAATCTCAATTAAATTTAAAATCTTTTTTTTTGATAAAAAAAGAAACAAAAAAATCAAGACTGCGTATAATTTTGGAAACAATTAAGGTCCGTTATGCTATATTTTAGGAAACATTGTAACTAATTAAGATTACTTTGAAATCCCTTGTGTATTTAGAACTATTAAGAGGCTTTATTACTAAACCCCTAAAATATGCACGCTCATTTGTTTTTGACCCAAAATTTTATGAGGTCATTTTATTAGCATTTTTCGATATTCTTTATTAATAGGAATTAGGAAATCGTTACCTCCATATAATTCTGTCCATACTTCTTTAAATCTATCAAAGCCTGATAGCTGTTCTTTATCTATAAAATATTCTTTTACAAAATAATAATAGCTATCTTTTAATTTACTTTTATCCAAATCACTTTGCTTAAGTAAAGCCTTCTTTTTCTTATCTTTTAATTTAATATTTTTATCTATTATTTCCTCCTCAATAAGAAAATCATCTTCAGTATTAGTTGGAACATTTTTTATCACTGTCCATCTATCATTAAATAATTGGCTTTTTATAGAATCTCTGAAACTTTTTGAGAGTCTATTTTTTTCAAGCATGTATGATAATTTATCATTTAATAGATAGTCATTGTGTACTAAATGTCTTCTACGTCTTCTTGGTGTGTCTCCTAGACTAAACCAGTCTAACAAACTAGATTCTCCATATTGTTTTGGCTCTAATAAATTTTTATAAAAATAGTTTGGGTCATTATTTTTAGTTAGAGCTTGATAAAAAACTTTTTTATCTAAAAAAGTAAAATTTGAACTATCAAAATCTTTTAACCAAACTTGATAAAATACTTCCAGTCCCAGGGATTTAGCAATAAAAGGAGTCATTAATGTAAACTTGTCTCCAGAAACTACTACATATTTGCTTATATCAATTTTTATCCCAGAAAATTGTAAGATATTTTCTTCGGGTACCCAATATTCACCCACTTTATTAAATTCAGTCTTGTTAAGAACATCAATTATTTTAAAACACACATTATTAATTAGTTCATTTTCAAAGGGTAATCTATCGTTCAATAAATAATCTCTACTTAAACTTAAAGGCATTTTTGCATTTCCATCAAAAACAGAAACGGTAGGGTAACTCCAAGGGAATTCTGGCAATTTGTATCCTCTAACAACTTTAAATCCATTACAATATAACTTATGACCTCTACGTTCCTCCCATCTACTTGAATAATAATATAAATCTGGACTATTATAATCTATAGTCCAATGAATTGATTTAAATTCCTTGGTATTAAACTTATACCAACCTTTATATGGAATTTCCGGTATTGAGGATATTTTTAAATTAGATAAGCTAAATATATTTTTAAGGTTATCATCTTTTATGATGAGTTCTACTCTTGGCAAATCCATAACATACCAATTAAACCATTCCAATTTATTAACTTCATCTCTTCTTCTATAATTAGATAAAGTGTATTTCTGTTTTTTAAGGTTTTTAAATTGTAGAATTAACTTTTGAAATTCATCGTTAATTTCTTTTTTCAATTTGATTTTTATGTAAGTTCCTATTTCACAATCTGTTTTTAATAATTCAACTTGTGTGGTACTTAAAGAAGCTTTACATTGAAAACCATTTTCAGATTTATAATGTTTAGTATAAAGCTCAAATTCGTCTCCTAATAAAAAAGCAGCTAATACTCCAACGCCAAACCTTCCAGTTTTTTCAATTTTCACTTCACTATCTTCAACAAAGCTCTTCTTCCAAAGCATGCTATTTCTAAAAGATGCACCAGCTCGAAAGAAGAAATTTATTATTGTATCCTTCGCCATTCCAATACCATTATCTTTTATTGTTAAATAGTACTCTTTCGAATCAACTTCTAATTCTTCCAGTGCTATTTCAATGTTTTGATCAAATGATTCTTCGATATAGGCGCGCTCTTTAACTGCATCTACTGAATTTTGAAGGAGTTCCCTAACTCCATATTTTGGGTCTTCACCATATAACGGTCCTATTAAAAGTTTTAATAATTCTGGGTCAGCATCAAATCTTATTTTTTCTGGTATAAATTTAACCGTCTCCCCGTATTTTTCAATGTTATCCAAATTAGAAGTCAGCCTTCTAAACTTAATTTTTAGATTTTTCAATTCTTCATCTTTACCATATACTTCTCCAAGTATTGCCCAAGAAATATCAAATTCACTTTGTATATCATCAAATAATTTTCTCAATTCTAAATATATCAAACTATTTTCTGGCTTTGCAGTAACGAAAATCCTCTCTGGGTCAGCCGTTTTAACACTTATATCCTTAATTGAATTATGCTTTTCCCACTCTTTTTTAGAGATTGGGCTTGAAAAACGTTTAGTTTTTACCAACAAAGAGTTAGCTCTTTCAGAATGTATTTGAATATAATCGGCTATTCTTAAAACTGTCATTAAAAAAAACACCTTTATATCATATGGAATATTCCAAGTTTCTCCATGTCTATCTTTTAAATAATCAAATGATTTTCTTAAATTCATACCATGGCTTCTAGCTACAAGACCACATATATCTATAATTTCTTTGTCAATATTCGTATTAGTCAATATGTTTTTTTCTCCTAACTTAGTCGGAAATCCACCGTGACTTATTTCGTGTGCTAACCTTGCATGGTGTCTCCTTAAAAATTCTCCATATAGCTTTCTTGAGGAATCATCAAGATTATCAATATCTGGTTCTGAAACTTCAATCTTTGAGTTACCAAATATGTTCGTCAATTGTTCGTCATTAAATCGTTTGGCTTCGTAAAAAAATTCATTCCACTTATCCTCCCAAGAGAGGCTGTCAAAATAATGTACCCTATTTTGTTCATAATCTTTATCAAAAATCTTTTTTAGACCTTCACTTGAAATATGCATTCCGACATCATGAAGGATAACTGCCATAATCAAAACAGCAATGTCCTTTTCATTAAGAAACTCAAATGACTCATCTGATATTAAGTTGCATGCAGTATTAAGAACTTCTTCTATGTGAGCGATACCATGGTCGGTAAACTCTTGGAAGAACTCTAACTTATTGTCTTGAAGTATCACACTGAAATTTGAGATAGTACCATCAATAAAAGCTCGATAATCACCAGTCAATTTTTCATCAAATCTTTGAGGGATTTTTATATTCATAGTTGATTTTTATTTATTACAGGAAATTTTAAATTTACAAAATATTGTAGGAATTTTTATGTTGGAAAACCGTAAATATTTGAAAGATATTAATTAGTAATCATTCCACACACATTACGCTTCCCTCCTACGTCGTCGCATAAAAAGTGTTCCATTAACATTGTAGAAGAAACTTTTTAGGAGAAATTTTTTAAAGAAACGGTAGTAACAACTTTCGCTTTTAACCAAAGCTCAAGTTACATAACGCAGAACATTATAGTACAAATATATTATATGCTTAAAACGGCGAATAGAACTTTTTCTGTTCTATTTTACATAGATGCAGATATAGCGTTAGGTCTATATCGTCAGCATTTATGTAACAGCCGGTTTACAGTCGTAGTTTGATTAATATACATAAGCTATAATTCAACATAATTCTGCAATATTTTTTTCTAGGACATTCTCGTAAAGGTTTCCGCGAGAATATAAAATTTTAAGAAAAACGTTTGGAAACCTATTTTGAATTGTGAAAAATTGATTAATTTTTCACAAAGCGCAAAACTGTTTCTACTTGGCTTTGATCCATTAATTTTATAAAATATATTCCTTGCGATAATTTTTTTATATCTATACTTTTTATACCACCATTATCACCGTTTTCTAAACACAATTTTCCCGCAGTATTGTATATCTTAAATTGTAATATCAACCCTTCATATTTTATGGATATTTTGCTGTTAGATGGCGAAGGAAATAAACGCATGTTTTGGATGGATTGTTCTGTAATACTTAAGGCTTTTTCGATAAAAGTTGTCGATACCGTATTCGTTATAATGGGTTGATTAAAATCAAAAAATATGCTTGCTTGACCTAAAATAATATCTCCAACATTAACTTCTTTTTCAGGTTTTATCCTAAAGACTAAAAAACCTTTACTCTCTTCTTCGTTGTTATCTTTATAATTTAAATTGATGTCTTCGAACAAAAAAGTAATTTTATTATCTTTTAATGAAGTAACTAAGCCTTCATGACTAGATGTGAGTATTTGAAATGTCTTTCTGTCTAATTTTGCATCTAGTATGTCTTCTATCCTCACATTGATTGCAGAAGCTGTACCAATATTTTGAAAATTAATTATATAATGCAAGTAATTATCAGCTTGTTCAACAGGAACTTCATTACCTTCTAATACAGTTTTATCATTTGGGTCATAAGAACCTATTATAATTTGTTGAAGCTCAAACCTATTATTATCTAGGTCAACATCTTCAAATGAGATTCCTGTGCTTGCAATTAGAGTTAGAATATCACCATTGTTTACTGTTGGAGGTGTGAAAATATTAAAATTGACAATAATACTTTTTTGTTCAAATGGCAATAAATCCTGAAAACCCCATGTTAATAGTCCTGTACTTCGCGAGTCTTCATTGATAGATGCATTTATAAAATTAAGTTGGGAATTTTCATATTCTAGTATGACAGAACCTTCTTCAATCGATGTTCCAATATTCTCATAAATCAATTCATAACTAATATCAAAACCTGCCCTTGCTTCCTTTAGAGGAATCAATGTCACAGCAATATCTCTAGCAATTTGCTTTTCGATTAAACAAAAATTAACCGTTTCGTCTTGTATAAGGTTTTCAAAATTAGAGGTATATTCTTGTGGGAATATTTCAAAATATTCATCATTTACAGATGCTGTAGTTGTAAAACTTCCTTCTTCTACATAAAGCACATATTCCCCTGTATCATCTGTTATAGTAGAAAATGATGTTAAGTTATTACTAGTATAAACTAAAGTGTTCTTGACAGGAATATCGTTAACATCGCAACCGTTATCATTAATATCATATAAAATTTGACCATTAATTGTGTTGAACTCATCTCCACATAAAGATATTATTTCTTCAGAACTATTGCATCCTTCTAAATTATTCTCAATTATATATTCTGCATTACTTGTTAGGTAATTACATACATTAATTGTCTCACAAAGAGACAAATTTATATTGTCTTTTATAGTTAATTTTGTTATTGATTCGTTATGAATATTTTGAATACCAGATAGACTTTCAAGACTACCGTTTTCAGTTATTACTAGCTCTCCGTTAATTGAATTCAGGGCTTTAAAGCCCTCTAAACTAAGTAGTGAATCATTAGCGTCAATGGATAATTTAGCGTCTACTTTATTCAGTTTGGAAAGTGTATTTACGGATTCCAGTTTAATATTATTATTAAGATTAAAATTGCCCTCTATAAATTCCAAATTGTCAAGACCTACTAAATTTTCAAGATTCGCATTATTTGTTATTGATAACGCACCACCAACTGAGTTTAGTCCTTCTAATCCTTCTAAATTTAATAAAGAATTATTGGTATTAATTACCAACCCATTAACTTCATTGAGATTAGAAAGTGCATTTAATGTTTCTAAACTCAAGTTATAACTAATACCGAGGGTGTTTACTGATGTTAAATTTTTAAGACCTTTTATATGCGCCAAGGAATCATTTCCAATAATGCTCATCATATTTAAGACCGTTATTTTCTCTAAACCATCTATATTGATTAATTTATCATTACCAGCAAAGGTAAATATTTCTCCTACATACTCTAAATTTTGAAGCGCGTTTAATTGAGTCAATTCATCGTTATACGCTATGTATAAATCATCTCCAACCGTTTTTAATGAACTTAAACCTCTTAGCGTTTGCAAACTGTTGTTATATTTGATTTCAAAAGGCATTGCTGCAAGCGGACTAACTTCTTCTAATGCTTCTAGGCCTTCCAAATCTATTAGAGATTTGTTTAGATAAATAACAAACTCTCCTCCTATAGTTTTAAGATTATTTAACCCCATTAAATTTATTAGGGAATCATTAGATTTAATAAGTACATCTCCATTTATACTCGTAAGTCCTTCTAGTCCTTTAAGGTCAATTAAATGGTTAGAATTAAAAATATTTAATTTTTCGATATGCTCAATCTTACAACCATCTAGGGTTACTAACGCATTTTGATGAATTTCTAATTCACCTTCTACATGCTTTAAATTATCCAATCCTTCTAAGTTTAGCATTGCCGTATTAAAGGCTATTCTAAAACTCCCCGCAATGCGTTCTAAATTTTCTAATCCATTTAAATTCAATAAAAACTCACTATATTCAATCCTTAAATAACCATTAACCATTTTTAAATTACGTAATCCATATAAATTTAGAACCCCATTATCACTAATTACAGCACTTCCATCAATTGTGTGAATAGAATCTAAACCTTCTAGACTCGTTAAGGAATCATTTCTTGAAATTAAAAAAGCGTTATTGTATGGGTTAGATGCTATAACCTTTAAGCTACTTAAGGCTTCAATACTATTTAACTTATTATTTAATGTTATAAATAATCCATGTACCGAATTTAGTACGGATAAGCCATCTAAACTAAGTAACTCTTGGTTTGAATTAAGCTTAAATACCCCTCCAATTTCTATTAAATTATTTAATCCTACTAATGACTGTATTTGGTTATTTCTTTGGATTGTTAGGTCGCCATTTACTGTTATAAGAGACTCTAAGCCATTGAGGTTAATTAAAGATGTTGTTGTTCCTAGAGAATTTTCGCCGATGGTTAAATCTCCTTCAATAAGTGTTATGCCAATTAGCCCGTTTAGGTTTTTTATATCACTACTACCTTTTATGACTAAATCATCATTAATTTGAGTACAGTCAGGATAGTTTTTTGCAAAATCATCGATTTGCTGTTGTGTGGTTAAAACAATTTCCGTAGTTGGACATTGGGAAAATAAGTTTGTTAAAGTAAATAGTAGGAAAAGTAAAGAAAATAATAGTTTTTTCATGATATGTAGGTTAAAGCTTTGGGGCTTTAGAATGGAAAAAGTAAAAATGGTATTTTTTTTTAAATTTTAGAAATAATTACCAATAAAATCGACGCAATGCATCAAAGCTGTACAAATTATTTAAAAAAGTAAAATTTTTGTAGTGTAATTTCATTCCATACTACTATTTATTGTTGCCTAATTCTTATAATGTGGTTCCTAGTTCGCAAATGATGTTAAATTATAATTCAAAAATAATAAAGTTACTTCAAAAAAGATGTAGTGCAAGAAAAGACAGAAAAGCTAAAAATAAAAAAGTGAGAATTTGGTTAAATAACTTTAGTGCTACCTAAGAATTATTCTAGTAAAATTTTATTAATCTCATTCCATACACACATTCCACTACTCTCCAGTGTTCCACTGACATTGTCAAGAAATATTTTAGAATAAAAAAACAAGAAAATGTAGTAATAACTTTCGCTTTTAACCAAAACTCAAGTAACATAACGCGGAACATTATAGTACAGATATATTATATGCTTAAAACGGCGAATAGAACTTTTAGGTTCTATTTTACATAGATACAAATATTTTTCAAATACGCGATTCTCAGCGAAACCTCAGAATTATAAGTTTGTCCAATAATTAAGAACAGCCTCAACTTAATAATACAATCTAAAATCGAGTAGTTTACAAAGTTTGTAATGTCTTTGATGCAAATCTTCCACAACATCTAGCATGTTATCATCTTCGTTAAACAAGTTAAAGAATGCGATGTCCAGACTTGAGCTAGTAATTCCATTAGAGGCATTACCGTACCCTGAAATACCTCTTGCTCCAGTGATATCTAAAAAGTATTGAGCTTCTTCTTCGTCTAAATCTAAAACTTTAGCGTTGGAAAAATGTAAAATCTTTCCGTCTAATCGTCCTTCAAAAATTTCTGCAATTTCTTGTAAACTATAGTAATAGTCGTTTAAACAAATACTATTAGCTTCACCTGTAATAACCAAGTAAATTATTTCGTAATCTTTAAAATTATGATCACCTAAAACCAAGGCGTTTAAGTTGTCTTCTAATCCTTCAATGGTGTCGCAAGTGTTATAAATACTAGCTACTCCGTATTGCGAGGTTAATTGATCTAGTTTTTTTTGAGCTTCGGTAACGGTATCTATTTCTACATCTTCAACCGCTTCTAAACAGTAAATGAAATAATCGGTATCTATTACTTGTTCTTGGGGTAATTGCTGTCTTTTTTCTAACAAATCTCAGAATTTATGAAGGTATTTAAAACACAAAATTAATATAAATCTTTTACTCTTTTTAGCGATTTCATCTAAAACATATAAGAGCTCAAATAGAACTTTTTTAAATATTGAGGACCAACCTTTATGTTAGTAATAACATAGATTCTATTTCCCTTAGTTTTTTTTGTTTCGTAATTAAAGTTCAACATTCTATATCTTCGTAATATATTTTTATTAAGAAAAACACCATTTTAATGAGAAATAACGCCAATACTAAAGTTTGTTTTCCAACAGAATTTGAAGCTATAATAGATAGAATAGCAAACATAAATCCTGTGGGTTACAGCAAATCTAGAAACTATATAGACGGTGCAGTAAGTTATTTATCGCCTTATATTTCTCGTGGTGTGATTTCTACAAAATTTGTTTTTCAAGAATTATTAAAGCGAGGTTTTAATCCAAACACTATATTAAAATTTATTCAAGAACTAGCATGGCGGGATTACTGGCAACACGTTTGGATTGCCAAAGGTGATGCTATAAATAAGGATTTAAAACATACGCAAACTCCGGTTATAACAAACGGGATTTCTAAAAGTTTAGCCGATGGAACTACAGGTATTAAGGCTATAGATATTGGTGTTAAACAACTTAACAGCACAGGCTATATCCATAACCATTTAAGAATGTACATAGCTTCTATGTCTTGCAACATTGCTCAAAATCATTGGTTGCATCCCGCTAAATGGATGTATTATCATTTATTAGATGCAGATTGGGCAAGTAATGCGCTAAGTTGGCAATGGGTTGCTGGTGCAAATAGCAATAAGAAGTATTATGCCAATCAAGAAAATATTAATAACTTTTGCTATACCGAGCAAACGGATACGTTTCTAGATGTATCTTACAATGATTTTGAAAACTTATCTATACCTGAGGTGTTAACATTTTCTGAACCATTAGATTTAAAAACTCCGCTTCCAGAATCTAAAACTATAATTATAAATGAGGAGCTACCTACACTAATTTATAATTTTTATAACTTAGATCCGGTTTGGAAAAACAACGAATCTGCCAATCGAATCCTCTTATTGGAACCCTCACATTTTGAGGCATATCCCGTATCTCAAAAGACTATTGATTTTATAATTGGTCTCTCAAAAAACATAGAAAATATCCAAATATTTGTAGGTGAATTTAGTGAGCTTACATTGTTATACCGTTTAGAAAACGTGTATTACAAAGAGCATCCTTTGAATGTACATTATATAGGTGTCGAGGGGCAAAGAGATTGGATGTTTGATGTAAAAGGCTACTACCCTTCTTTCTTTGCTTTTTGGAAAAAATGTAAAAAAGAAATTATATTCTAAATTCAAAATTGTCACAACTTCTGCTGCATTACAGATTGTTAAATCTTGTAATTATAAGTTAACCTCGCTCCTGTTTTCTCAGTTGATAATAGATTAAAAACTTAGGATTAATTTATTTTGTTTAACATTATATCTAAAAAGTTAAACAAAACATATCTTTTTTAACTATATTTACCTTTAATTTAGAGATGTTATCCCCCTTTTAACGCGAGTAAATATGAACAAGCAAGATTGTAAAATACATATTATAGGTGCTGGAGTGAGTGGCTTAATAGCTTCAAAGGTTTTGGAAGATCATGGCTATAAACCTGTAATAATCGAAGCTACAGATCGTGTTGGAGGACGCGTTAAAACAGATATAGTTGATGGTTATCAATTAGATCGCGGATTTCAAGTTTTACTTACAGCCTATCCAAGTGCCCAAAAATACTTAAATTTTGAAGCTTTAGAGTTACAGCATTTTCTTCCTGGTGCTACTATTTTTAATAATGGAAGCAGAAAAACTATTGGGGATCCTTTAAGGGAAATATCCTTACTTTTTCCAACCTTGCTATCAGGTATAGGAACGTTTTCAGATAAATTAAAAATTTTAAAATTGGATAGTCTTCTGAAAAAAACTTCTATTACTGAAATTTTCGCTAAACCAGAAAAAACAACACTTCAGTATTTAATAGATTTTGAGTTTTCTCAAGACATGATAACGCTCTTTTTTAAACCTTTTTTTAGTGGTATATTTTTAGAGCCTAACCTAGAAACATCTAGCAGAATGTTTGAGTTTGTCTACAAAATGTTTGGTGAAGGTTTTGCTACCTTACCTAAGGCCGGTATTGAAGCTATACCAATGCAATTAAAATCTAATTTAAAACAGACCACATTTAAATTTAACACAAAGGTTAAGTCTGTAGATACTGGTAAAATTTTATTAGAAAACGGAGCGGAATTACAAAGCGATTACACCATAATTGCTGCCGATGCTAGTGCACTTTTGATGAATTTAAAAAAGCAAGAGACTGAATGGAAATCTTGTGACACACTGTATTTTGAAACAAGCACTAGAAGTATAAATAAGCCGCTAATTGGCCTTATAACGAAAGAAGATGCACTTATTAATAATATATTTTATCACACAAGTATTTCATCAAAATCTAGAGGTACCAAAGAATTATTATCTGTTACTGTTGTAAAAGAGCATAATTTATCTTCTGATGCTTTAAAAATACGAGTTGAACACGAGTTACAACAGTATTGTGGTATAGAAGCACATGCTCTTATAAAACATTATGTAATACCAAAAGGATTGCCAAAACTAGATGAATTACAGTATGAAAGACCTATCTCCGAAATTGAAAAAACGAGTCGTGTTTTTCTAGCTGGTGACACGCAATTAAACGCTTCGTTAAACGCCGCAATGATGTCTGGTGAGCAAGCCGCTTTTAGTGTATTACAATCTTTAAAATCTAGTTTAACCAATTCAAAAACTTAACAGAATAATCTAATCACCAAAAAAAAAATCTAACTTTAAAAATAATTTCATGGAATATTTAATAATTATAATCAAAATTGCAATCGCCCTAAGTATAATCAACGTATGGCTATTTCGTATTAATAAATCTACAAGCTGGAGAGGGAATAATGCTAGTAGCATGAAGGAGGAATTTAAAAGCTACGGTTTACCAGAGTGGTTAATGTATGTTGTTGGAAGTTTAAAACTACTATTTTCTTTAGGTCTTTTGGTGTCTATATTCTATAGTTCGTTCGCAGCACCATCGGCACTTGGAATTGCGTTTTTAATGCTTGTGGCTATAATAATGCATATAAAAATAGGTGATCCTATTAAAAAATCTTTACCTGCATTTATATTTTTATCACTATCCCTAATTGTCGCTTTGGTTTAATATATTAAATATAAATTTTTAAAAAATAGAAAAATAAATAGCCGTTAAAAATCATAAACACAAATGAAGGTAATGCTAGTATAAATGGATCTTTAATTTTTAATCTTACTAGAAAACCTAATAACATTTGTATTGTTAGTCCTGCCGTCGCGATAACGCCTAATAATGGATTTACAAAACTGTATAGAAGGGCGAGCCCAGCTAATATTTGTAAAATACCCGTTATTTTTCGTTGCTTCTCACTCAACTGAAACCGTAAAAACTCCTGCTTCATTTTATCAGAAAACAAACAGCCGTATCCATAAAATAGAAAGGAGATTGCCGATAAAATAATTAAAGTAGTATGTAGAATTTTCAAATTGAACGTATTTATATGTATTATTAAAATATAAAATACCCTATTGTAGAATTTTTACAATAGGGTATTAATTTTGTAACGATTACTTTAAATTTTATAATTTAAAAAGCAGGTTCAGGTCTACCTTTTAAACGTTTTTCAATTTTTTTCTTCTTTTCAGTTAAGCGCTTCATGATATCCATTACGCTAGTATCTTTAGACTTTTTGTAAATTTCGTTTAAGGCGAGTATTAAACGCTTTGCTTCTCGCGATGCTACTACTCTGTCACTTGTAGACATATTACTCATTTTCGCGTTTTCAAACTCAATTGCTTCGTTAATCAATTCCATAGTTTTGCATTTTGTTTATTTCTATATAAATATAATTAAACAAAAGGTACATTAAGGGTATATACAATTGATTATAATTATTTTAATATTGATTTAAGTTATAATAGAAATAAAATTTCATATTTAAACGAGCATTTTCAATGCTCAAAAATGTTTTTTTACTAATTAATAATGCAGGCTTTTCTTTTATAAGCCTCTTCCCTATTATAATTTTATTACTTTTTCGACAATACCTTGTATTCTAAAATCCGTAGTTAGAATTATAGGTTGATGTTTCGAATTTGTAGAATGTGGTTTTAACACAATAGTATCTCCATTATCTATAAACTCCTTTACGGTAGCATCATCATCAATTAAAGCAACCACCAGATCGCCATGGTTAGCAACTTGCTGCTGTTTAATTAATAGTAAATCTCCGCTAGTAATACCTTTTTTATTCATAGAATCACCAGCAGCTCTTAAAAGAAAATAATCACTTGCATTTTTAACCAATGTCTTAGAGATGGAAATTTTTGCTTCAATATTTTCTTCAGCATAAATAGGTAAGCCACAAGCTACAGAACCAATCAACGGGATTTCCACAGTATCACTACTGCTCGATTCTTTTGATACCAATGGGTTAGCGTCCAGTAATTCTCTGGCTTCAACTTGCAATAGATTTGCTATTTCAAAAAGCATTTCTAGACTAGGCTGCCTTCTGTTCTGCACATAAGAATTTACCATATTATAGCTTTTATTAAGCTTGGTAGCGAGCCAGGTTTGCTTTATGCCTTTTATTTCTAATACTTCTTTAATACGATTCATAATTAAACCATTGGTTTCAGAGTACGAATTTAAACAATAAATATTTATATATCATATAATGAGATATTAATTATGACTAATATGAGGTTTTTTATCCAAAAAATCATTTTATATTTGATTAGATTGTATCTTTGGGCTTCAAATTAAACACCTACTAATGTCTTTTCAACGTGTACAAGAAAAACTAAATATCCTTGCAGATGCTGCAAAGTATGATGTTTCTTGCTCCTCTAGTGGGAGTAACAGAACTAATAAAAACAAAGGATTAGGCGATGCCTCGGCTTCTGGAATTTGTCATTCTTATACAGAAGATGGTCGCTGTGTTTCCTTATTAAAAATTTTACTAACCAACCATTGTATTTTTGACTGTGCCTATTGTGTAACTCGTAAAAGTAACGACGTTAAACGTGCTGCTTTTAAGGTTCAGGAAGTGGTGGATTTAACCATGAATTTTTACCGACGTAATTATATTGAAGGCTTGTTTTTAAGTTCTGGTATCTTTAAAAGTGCCGATTACACTATGGAACGCTTAGTGGCTGTGGCTAAAAAATTAAGATTAGAAGAGAATTTTAATGGCTACATTCATTTAAAATCCATTCCCGGAGCGAGCGATGAGTTGATGCGTGAAGCTGGTTTATACGCCGATAGATTAAGCGTTAATATTGAAATTCCAACCGAAAAAGGCCTTAGACTTTTAGCGCCTGATAAAAACAGAGCCGATTTTATAAAACCCATGGAAAAGGTTAAAAATGAAATCATTCAATATAAAAGTGAAAAGAAAATAATTAAAAGTACACCCAAATATGCTCCTGCCGGACAAAGCACGCAAATGATTGTTGGAGCAAGTGGCGAGAATGATATGCAAATCATGTACACGTCCAATTATTTTTATAAAAACTTTAATTTAAAACGTGTTTATTATTCGGGTTATGTACCCATTAGTTACGATACGAGATTACCGCAAATTGGCACACCTGTCCCGATGTTGCGAGAAAACAGGTTGTATCAAACCGATTGGCTTCTGCGTTTTTACGGCTTTAATATTGAAGAAATTTTAAACGAACAAAACCAAAGTCTAGATTTAGATATCGATCCTAAATTGGGTTGGGCACTGCGTAATATGCATGAATTCCCCGTAGATGTTAATAAAGCTGATAAACGCATGCTTGCTAGAATTCCTGGTTTAGGCATGAAATCAGTTTTTAAAATTTTAAATGCAAGGCGCTACAGGCAGCTTAACTGGGATCATTTAAAAGCTATTGGCGTTGCCTTCAATCGAGCGCAATATTTTATGGTTTGTGCTTCAAATCAATTTGAAAAGCGAGATCTCACTCCAGAAAAAATTAAAGGTTTAATACTACAAAACTCTAAAAGCAAATACACATCAATGCTTAGTAACCAATTAAACCTGTTTGGATAGTAATACTATGGAAACAACTTTAGTTTACGATGGCACGTTCGATGGGTTTTTAACCTGCGTTTTTATGGCGTATGAGATGAAATTAAAACCAGTCTCTATCGTTAAAGAAAAGCATTTCCAGGAGCCGATGTTCGGGAGTTGGGATTTGGTTAATACTGAGCTAGAGAAAGCAAACCGGGTTTGGGCGGGTTTAAAAAAGAAAATGTCTGCCAATGAGTTGCAACGTTTTTACTATGCCTTTTTAAGCGAAAAACCAACCGTAGAAAACACCATATATCAAGCCATTTCATATGTATTTGAATCTAAAAACAACGTTGCCTCAGATTTTGGAAACGTTCATATTTTACAACTTTCAAAACTCACTAAAAATGTAAGTCGAGAAAAACATAGAATGGAAGCTTTCGTTAGGTTCAAACTCACAAAAGACGGTGTTTATTTTGCAAATATAGAACCCGATTTCAATGTTTTACCATTAATAAAAAGACATTTCGAAAAACGCTATGCAGATCAAAAGTGGCTTATTTACGACTTAAGCCGAAAATATGGCATCTATTACAATCTGGAGTCCGTAGAACTTATTAGTCTCGAACTCGATCGTAATTTTGATCCTTCTAAAACATCAACAGAATTTTTCGCACCTATTGAATTAGAGTTTCAACAACTGTGGCAAGACTATTTTAAAAGCACAAACATCAAGTCACGAAAAAACATGAAACTCCACATTCAACATGTACCCAAACGCTACTGGAAATATTTAAGCGAAAAGCAATAAAAATAATAGTTATTAGAAGCTATTTCCTGCTATCCGCTATATCTTTTTTGTAGATAGCCTTAAAATTGTTTTTCATCTTAAACCGTTTTCTTCAACCTAAGTTTAGTCCTAATTAAATAACAAAAAAAAGGATGCCGCTGCTATCAGGGCTAAAACTATCTATTAAGTTTATTTTTAATAGAAAATCAGAGTGCACTTCATTATCTGTGTTAAGAAATAACCTTCAAAACATCAATTTGTTTCAGTAACCGTCGACACTTATCCGCCACTCACCATAATTAAAACTCAACTTAGCGAAACACAATTTTTAAGCTAGAATTAAGTATTACTTTTATTTCAGATAAGAAATCCCTGTCACTTTTAATGTGCAGTACATGAGAATGATACAAACCAAATTAAAAGTGATTCTTAACAAAATGGGATACTAAATATATATTTTGTATTCTACCGCTTCTCTCATATTGTTGCTTTGTAAAATGAGCACAATAATACGGCGGTAGTTTACTTTTATTAAAATTATACTTCCTTCCTCAGCACCTCCAAAGGTGGACTTTTTAATACAGATTTTAAGTTACTTAATCCAACCAAAACAACTAAAAACGTAATACTTGGCAGAAAAACTAAAAACGGAATTACCGATGGTACAAACGGTTCTTTAAACAAAAATGTGGCTA
Organism: Algibacter sp. TI.3.09; assembly: GCF_038154905.1. Taxonomy (NCBI): domain Bacteria; kingdom Pseudomonadati; phylum Bacteroidota; class Flavobacteriia; order Flavobacteriales; family Flavobacteriaceae; genus Algibacter; species Algibacter sp. TI.3.09. The sequence continues at coordinate 842,273 of NZ_JBAKAN010000001.1, forward strand.
TTAATTGACTTCCAATAAAAGCTAATAAAATCCCTGTTAAGCTTCCTAAAACACCTAAATAAACGTATTCTAGAGCCGTAATTTGTAAAATTTGCGTGCTTTTTGCTCCTAAAGTTCGTAGTAACACACTTTCTTTTATGCGTTGGTATTTGCTATTTCTAACAGAACCAATAAGCACAATAAAACCAGTTAGAATACTAAAGAAGGCCATAAAATTAATAATCCATGATATTTTATCTAGAATATCTTCAACAATGATAAACACCTGGCGTAAATCTAAAATAGTAACATTCGGGAATTTCTGAACCAAATCGCTTTGCAAAGTAGCCGAACTTTCTTCATCTGGTACATGCGTCGTCATGACATTAAACGTTGGTGCACTTTCTAATACACCCACCGGAAATAAAACATTGAAATTTATTTTCATACTGCTCCAATCCACTTTACGAATACTACCAACAACGGTTTCCTTAAGCACACCCTGAATATTAAAAACAACGGCATCCCCAATTTTCAAATTAGCATCTTTAGCAATATTGTCTGTTATTGAGATATAGATGGGTTTTCCGGGTTCCATTTTACCTGTCCATTCACCTTCCAAAATTTCTTCGGTATCTACCAAAGCATCTCTATAGGTTACTCTAAGCTCTCGGTTTAAAATCCATTTACGCATTTTAATGGTGGTGTCTTGGCGAATTTCATTTACCGATTTACCACGAATACTATGCATGCGCATTGTAATAATTGGTATGTTATTAATCACCTCCAAGCCTTTACTTTTAAAAGTCTCTAAAAGCGCCGTTTCCTGTTCTTTTTGAACATCCATTAAAATGATATTGGCATCATTTTGCTTGTTTTCTATAGTGGTTTTTGCCAATAAAATATCTTTGGTAAAATACAGCGTGCTTATTAAAAATGTCCCTAGTCCAATCGCTAATACCAATACCATGGTTTGGTTGTTTGGTCGGAATAAATTCAATAAACTTTGACGTTTAGTGTAACCCCAAGAGCTCGGGAAATATTTTTTAATTAATTTAATAAATATCTGTGCTATCCCAGCCATAATGGCAACTGTGGTAAAAATTCCGACGGTAAAAAATAATCCGTTTAAGGCATCTTTTAGCATCCAAAACGCAAACAAAAAGATAAAAAGACCAATAGCCAACATAACGGCAATTCTCGCTTTTTTAGGCTTCTGAAGATTATCTTCCGAGCCTCTTAAAACCTCTAAAGGCGATACATACCAAGTTCCTAATAAAGGTAATAAAGCAAATAACACCGACATTAAAACGCCTAAAGTAATCCCCATAATTATAGGCTGCGCCGAAATAGAAATTTCAACACTAAAAGGTAAAAAGTCTTGTAAAATATAAGGAAATGCATATTGCAATGCTGTACCTATTCCCGAACCTATTAAACCTCCAATAAGTCCAATGCTAATAATTTGCAACAAATAAATTAAAAAGGTTTGTTTTCTAGAAGCGCCTAAACACTTTAAAACAGCCACACTTTTTAGCTTTTCTTTAATGTAAATATGCACAGAACTTGCAATACCAATACAACCCAATAAAAGCGCTATAAAAGCGACTAAATTTAAAAACCGACTCACATTATCATAGCGTCTGCCTAAACGTTTGCTCGTGCTAATATGCGTGTCAAGATCTGCGTTTTCCGCTTCAAGAACGGGTTCTAATGTTTTCTTTAAATCGTCTAAATTAGCTTTTGGGTCTTTAAAAAAGTATTGATATTCTTTTCTACTTCCTAATTGTATTAATTCGGTTTTATCTAAAAAACGAAACGGAATTAAAACGGTTGGCGCCACTGAAGATGAAATGGCTGTACTACCCGGAATGGCTTTTAATTCTCCAATAATAGGTAGTGTTAACTCTCCTATTTTAATAGAATCTCCAGGTGTAATCTTGTATTGTAAAAGTAGCGTGGCATCAACTAACGCGCCGCCTAAGTTCTGGTAAGTAGCACCTGCATCTTTTGGTGTGGTTGTTATATTTCCGTAAAAAGGAAATGCGCCTTCAATCGCTCTCACTTTCACTAATTTTGTGCCGTTATTTTTAGGGAAAGCAGCCATAGACACAAAGTTAACTTCAGATGCATCGGCACCTAAAGAATCTATAATAGCTTGTGTTTTTTCGGTAGGTTTTTGTTTGCTATCAATTACAAAATCGGCACCCATTAAGGCTTTCGATTGTAGCTTTATATTTGATTTTAAATTATCGCTAAATAATTGAATGGAAACCACCGCAGCAATCCCCAATATTATGGAAGCCATAAAAAGCAATAACCTAGAAAGGCTGGCTTTTCCATCTCTCCAAGCCATTTTAAAAAGCCATTGAAAATTCGGTTTTGAATAAATCTTGCTCATTAGATCGCGCTTGTTTTTTCGTTTGAAATAATCTTACCGCCTTTCAATCTTAAAATTTGTTGGGTGCGGTTTGCCAAATCTAAATCGTGGGTAATAATCACCAAAGTGGTTCCAGCTTCTTTATTAAGTTCGAAGAGTAATTGAATCACCTTTTCACCGGTTTCTTCATCTAAATTCCCTGTAGGTTCATCGGCAAATAAAATAGACGGTTTGTTAGAGAAAGCACGCGCCAAAGCAACACGCTGTTGTTCTCCACCCGATAATTGCGATGGATAATGATGCAAACGATCTCCCAAACCTACTTTTTCTAATAAAGCAATACCAGATTTAGAAGCGTTTTTTTCGCCTTGCAATTCCAAAGGAACAATCACATTTTCTAATGCCGTTAAAGTGGGTAGTAACTGGAAATTTTGAAAAATAAAACCGACTTCTTTATTTCGTAAAGCGGCGCGTTCATCTTCATTTAAATCATGCAAAGCCGCACCGCATAATTCTATGCTTCCTGAGGTTGGATAATCTAAACCTGCACACAAACCTAAAAGCGTAGTTTTTCCGCTTCCTGAAGGTCCTACAATAGAGAAAACACTCCCCTGTTTTACTTCAAAAGAGATATTGCTAATTACTGTTAATTTTTTAGAACCACTGGTATAAGTTTTCTCTAAATCATTAATCTTTAATATATTTGACATGACGCTTATTTAATGTTTTTACTAAAAAATCCCGATGTTGAAAAATAGACAATTGATAATAAATATCAACAATAGAACTCAAAAGGTTTTCTTAAAATTTTGTTGTTTTTACGTACTACTATTCTTATTGTCTTGTAAACAAGATGCTACTAAAAAAGCTACGGATTCAGCTGAAACTGCGCCAGAAACTGAAGTTGAAACCACCAAAAGCACAAGCTCTAAAAAAATAGTATTTTTCGGAGATAGCTTAACAGCTGGTTATGGTTTGGATGATGTTGATGATGCATTCCCTAGTATTATTCAGGATAAAATAGATGCTTTGGGTTTGGGTTACAGCATTGTAAATTCTGGTGTTAGCGGTGAAACCACTTCTGGCGGAAAAAATAGAATTGACTGGGTTTTAAATGAAGAACCTAGTATTTTTATTCTAGAATTGGGTGCTAATGATGGTTTACGTGGTGTGCCTTTAGACCAATCTAAAGCCAACTTACAAACTATTATAGATGCGGTAAAAACCAAATATCCAGAGACTATTATTGTTTTAGCAGGTATGCAAATTCCGCCTAATATGGGACAAGATTACACTACAGCGTTTAAAAATATGTTTCCCGATTTAGCTAAAGAAAACAACTTGTATTTGGTGCCTTTTCTGTTAGAAGATGTTGGCGGTATTCCAGATTTAAATCAATCGGACGGCATTCATCCTACAAAAGCAGGTCATAAAATATTGGCTAAAAATGTTTGGACGGTTTTACAACCTATCCTTAAATAATAAACCGCTATTTTATTTATTAAACTAGTTTTTATCCTTTCGTTTCTTTCTCCAAAGTATATAAAAGAAAACCGCTAAAACGGGTAAAATAATAAACACAATCAACTCAAACGGATCCGATAAATCTAATGGTTGGTTGTCGTCTGGGTTTGGAGTTCCCATTGGTAATTGTAAAATCAATGTATTAAATAATGCTAGCATGTTTTTAAGGGTTTTACCCAAATTTAAGAATTTAAAAACGGCTAACCAATCTAAACGCCAACTACCTTTATTTAAGATATCATCTTATAAATTAAATTTAGATACCTCTAACTCAAAATAAGCGTTCTTGCCATTTCTAAAAGCAACTTTTTTTCTTCAATCGATCTTTTTAAAGGCAATTGTGCCAAACCAATTAATCTACGCATAATTTCTATTCCGGCAACTTTGGCAAGCAAATTGGCGTTCAATGTTTTTGGATATCTATTTTTTATGCTTTCTAAGCAATCGATGTTCATGGTGATCATAATAGTATGTGCAGCCATAACGCCAATATCAAATTCGGCAAAACCCATAAAACTAAATTCCGGATCAATGACATAGGTATGGTTTGCCTTCATCATCCAACTTCCAGGATAATAATCGCCGTGCAAAAGCGTATCACCTTTAGATAAGTATTGCTCGCCAACCTTTGCAATCTCTGTTTTTAAAGCGGCATCATGTCTGTAAATTAAAGCCAATTCCTGAAGTCCGTTTTGAATGGTATCTAAATGAAAATCGCTATCCTTTAAAAAAGGCAAAACAAATATGTGTTGATGGTTGAGCAAACGCAAGGCCATATTTTCAGGATATGCTGTAGGTTTAGATTTATGAATTTCCGCAGCAATATCTATAAGTTCATGCAGTTGCGAGCTGTGCATTGTTCTATCTTCATAGAGATACGACATATCTTGGCAATCGCCTAAATCTTCGAGAATAAGCAAATAATTTTCTGCATTATAAGCCAGTATTTTAGGAATATGTGGTGCAATTACCTTATTGGTAACCGCTTTGTAAAACTGAAACTCCACATCAATACGCTCAATAGGTGCCGTAATATCTTGATATTTCTGAACAAACGGACGCGATTGTTTTACAATAAAAGACCGCGTATTGGTACGGATTCTAAGCACCACATTCATGTTGCCCTCACCAGGTTTTTCTATAGAAAGAATACGTTCTTGTTTTAGGTCTAAAAACCCCATGGTATTTAAAGACGCCTCAAAATCTAAAATGGAACTATTAATATCTAAATACATAGGTTATTTTTTATTTAAGCTTTGCCAGAAATCTGTTTTCATAAGGTCTACATCTATTTTTGTATGGATGTTTATTAAGCGAGGTGTGTTTTCTGGTGGTGTTAAAAAGGTCTCAATTTTGGATAATTCCGGATGTGCGAGCGCTTCAATAATAGCAACATCCCACATAATCCAGCTTTTCTTTTCCGGATCGTCTTTGGTCCACCAACGCTCGTACGTGTCCCAACGGTTTATTAAATAATCGGCAACACCGCCTTTGTTTTTTAATTGCGCATCTACTTCTGCTTTAGTAAACACCAAGTGTTGGCTGGTTGTTGCCGTCATGATACTTAAATCTAGACTTTTGGTATTTAGAAGAATATCCACCGCTTTTGGGTCGTTACCTGTATTGAATTCTTTTTTGTTATAAGTGTTGGTTTCCACGGTATGCCAAAAACCAAGATAATGCACTTTTAGTTTTTCTATAATCGAAGGATCTTCCAAAATAGCACTCGCCACATTGGTGCTCGATCCTAAAATAACCACGTTTAGCTTTTCGCCAGCGGGTAATTTATGCGCCATTTTAACAATGAAGTTTGATGCTGGAGAACTCGCTGGTTCTGTAATTTTGGTTATCGGTACATTGCTTCCTAGTGGTAGCGGAATGCTGTAATTCCCCATTAAGTTCAGTATCTTTTCGTTAATATCTTGGCTTTCTTGTACGGTGTTTTCGGTTGCCAATGGTGATGTATGAAACTGTGCCGAAGTAATACCCAAAATATTAAAACTCGGTTCTTTAATGGCTCTCACTATAGCATAAAGATCGTCTACTTCATTAGCGGTATCGGCATCTATAATGATGGGTAAACGGGTGTCTTTTACCTGTGCGCCTGCTGTAACCTGAGTAAAAACGGAAACTAGAAGTATTAATTGAAACAAAGAAACGTAAATCCCTTTATTGAAATTTACGCTCTTAAATATATTGAGTTTATGATGTTGTTGTTGCATGTAGCTTTCTATAATTGCTGAAATAATTTGTATTTACAAAAGTACAAACTATACGCTTAATGCAGCCTTTGGTCGTAGAAAGTGATGGAACATTACTTGGTTGGGGATGAAGATTTTTAAATACAAATCATTTTTGAAGATAATATTTATAGAATTGTTAATCGAGTTTTAATATAATAATAGATAGACAAAAATTTATGAATATTGTTTTATAATTTAGTTTCCATTTACTTCTTCGTTAGTCTATTTCTTTTCAGGAATAGTTAGTTTTGTTTCTTTAAATATATGATTTATAATACTATGTTCAATTATGCCACTATGCATAGCCAAATTAAACATCTCTGTTAAATCTTGATTATAAAGCCCTTTTGATTCATTTAGAATCTCAATCACTTTTTCTAAATAGTTTCTCATGATAAAAACAAATAATTTATTATCATTTTTTAAATGAAGAATTAGTTTTCTACATACTTCATCTGCCTTAGAGATTAAATTAGAAGAGTGTTCAAATAGTCCTAAGGTGAAAAACCTGATATGATCTGAAGAAACATCTGTTCTGTTTAAAATAACATCTAAAATGTCATTAAATATCCTGTTTAATTTCCTTCCGTCCAAATAATCATTTTTTAATAAATCATCCAAAAAAATCAAATCTTCCGGAAGGGGGTTTTCTGTCCTAGCTATAGAGATGAGATATTCATCATAAGCACTCATAAAAGACGTGCTCTTGGTTAGTTTTTTATCTAAAAGGTCATTAAGAACCAATCCCTTAAAAGCAAAGATAAAATTACTATCCTTATCAAAATTTTCAAGCCAAATTTCTTTTGAAGCATTTTTTAGCTTGTATAGAATTTTATCATATATATAGTTAACAGATTTAAAGCTATGATTATTTTTTTTAAAAGTTAACTCTAGGTTTCTCCTTCTTAAATCAAATATTTTATCTTCATTATACATTTCATCAAAATGATGACTCCAATCATCAAACCGATTCAAAAAATCTATGAAATTATTTGGGAAAATTTCTGTTTGAATTTTGTCTAGGTTTTTGAAAATCCATTCTATATCTAATACTTGTGAAAATCCAAATTGTTCAAGAGTTATGATATTAATTACTTTATTAAGTAAAGGGTATTTCTGGTTTTTATCTATAACAAGTTTTAAAAGTTCCCCTAAATTAATATAATGATGTATTACTTCTGCTATATTTTCTGCATTTTCTATACTAGCTAATTCATCGATAAAAAAGCGACTTCTTGGCTCTGTATATTTTAATTGAGCAATTTGATTTGCAATTATATCAAAGTAAGGTCCTTCCTCGTTACTTCCATTTTGGTTTAAATAGTTTGTCGCGATTGTTTCAGGAATAAGTTTTATACTTTTTTTACCTGTAAGTATCTTGATTATTTCAATTAATGATTTAATTTCATCATTGCTGGAATGTGTTATTGCTTGTAGTTTTATTTCAATATGTTTTCTGAATTCTTCAAAATTATAACTCTTATCATTATTTTTTAAAAATTTTATAACATGCAACCAATTGTAATTCATTGATATTCCATCTTTGTGCTCAATATAATATGTGTTTAATTCTTCAGAGTTGGTGTGAATTTTTAAATCTTTTGATGAACATTTATTATTATTAAATAAATTCTCCATATCATCAATATAATGAACAAATTGCTCAGGAGTTAATCGAACATTAGTTAAATCAGGTATTATTTTAATTGATTTATCATTTAAATATTTAATTAAATCAAATATTGTTGAATAATAATCACTTGCATTATCAGATTTCTCAAATTTCTCCCTGCTTTTATTTACTAGTTTATTAGCTAATTTCTTGGCTGTACCTTTTGAAGTCTTTATTAAGATGTCTTTGTGCCAATCATTTAGTGTTTGAAAATCCTCTTCTATCCGGTTATCTAAACTCTTACCAAATTTCTCCCAATAATTAGATAAAGAGTTCGGGGGTATTACATCTTTAATTTCATCTAATATTTTTGCAATATTTTCTGGTCTTGAACTAGGAAAGTCTCCTCTCTGAATTACATTATCAAAATATGTTTTAAACTCACTATGCTTTTTAACTTCTTTTAGGACGTCGAAATTAGCCTTAATAAATATATCATGAATATTGTTTTTCAGTAAAATCTCACTTGATTTTTCTTTATCCACGTTATAAACTATAGCCGCGAGATTCTCTTCTAATTCAATATTATTATTAAATAAATATGACTCATGCTCAAGAAATTGTTTATTTGAAATAGTTGTTAAAGGATTTGCTAGAATCTCTTTTTTTCTCAAGGAGAAAAGAGCTAAATATTTAATATCTATTGAACTATTATGTTGCAGATAGAGAGACACTAAATTATTAATAAATGTTATGATATCTCTCGGTCTTCTGTTATTGGTGTTAGTAACTATTTCGTAGAGAGATGAAATAAAATCAATGTCGTCTTCAACAATAATTTTCTTAAAAGCCTCTTTAAATTTTAAAACAAAGAATTTTTTCCAATCAGATAATACTGGGGGTGAAATTCTAAAAATTGTCGAAAAGGTTTTACCAATAAAATTATCTATTATATCTGAATCCTTTTCTTCATTAAAGTGACTTGATAAGTGTATTTTATCATAAGGTATAATAACCCAAACATTATCAATGTTCTCTTCTGCAAAAAAAGTATGTATTGATGACCACAATGATAGTACTTTAGAACTATCGGATAGTCTGTCCATATTATCAAAAACTATAACTAAACCTTCTGATTTTAAATCTGTAGTTATTTTTTCAAAATATTCTTTAAAACTCTTTACAGAAGGTTCTTCTTCCAAAGTATACTCGAACTCTTCAGAAGTTAAGTCTGAACCACTAAAAATGTAAAATAATTGTTTAAATCTATCTTTAAATTTTAAAGTTTTTGTTTTTTCATCATTATCGAAATCATTATATTCTTTTACTATTTCTTTAATTCCCCAAATAAATAAAATTGCAGGTAAAAAATATTTTATTAAAATAAGTTTTAATATTGGTGCTTGATAACAAGAAATAAAATCTCTAGTACTAAAAAAGTCTTGGTTTAAAATATCTAAAAAAGAAAATAATAAAATTGAACCCATTATTAGAATCCAATAGAACTTGATCTTAGGGAATTTTTCTGTTGTCTTAAGAGAAGTTTTAGAAAGTAATCTTTGTAGTTGTTTATCCCAGTCAATAGCGTCTTTAAACTTGTTTTTTTTCTTTAGATCTGAAATTAATTCTTCGAGAAATGTTTTTCTAGTTAAATCTTCTTGATGTCCCCAAGCATCATAAGTAAAAAAGAAATAATCTGAATTTAATTTTGTAAATTTAGAGTTAAGAATACTAACCACGTTAGATTTACCTGAGCCCCATTCACCTTCTAACCCAATTACATTATTTGGTAATGACTTTTCTCTTATAAGCTCAAAAATTGTTTGAGATATTTTTTCATGCGACTTACTCTCAAATAAATCTTCTCCAGTTGGAGAACTAGCTATATATACTGGTTTTATTTTGTTTTTTTTACTACTCATAATGTGATTAAAAAAAGAAAGAATTCATGAGTGATTTACCTAATTTTATTTAAGTAGAATCTTGCCTCAAAGCATAAGGCTGAAATTTACAAAATATTATAAGAATTAATTTACGGAAACCCGTAATCGTATGACTTTTATTTAAAATAACTTCTCAAATACAAACCCCAGCCCTTCTCACCTATTTTCAAGCAAAAAAAGTATATCTGCCCGCCATTGAAATTAAAGGTAAAAATGTCATTAAAAAAAATGACCCACTCACCTATGCATCGTATCCAAAATCTCAATAATCTCTGTTTTCTTTCGAACAGAAACCGGAACATTTTCGCCATTTTTCAGCATTAAATAACCGCCATCAGATTTTATGTATTCACTCACATAGTCTAAATTAACCAAGTGACTTTGGTGGATTCTTATAAAACTGTAACTCTTTAGCATATCTGCAAAATACTTCAATGTTTTAGTGACAAACACCTTACGCTTATCTTGAAGATGAAAAATGGTGTTATTACTATCAGATTCACAACGAATAATATCATCTAAACTCACAATAATAATTTTATCTAGTGTGTGTAACGATATTTTATCTGGCTTTTGTTCTGGAGCAGAAAGTGTTTCTTTTAAAATGGTTAATCGTTCTTTATTAGGTTGTATTTGCTTTTTAGCACGATCTACAGCCAAATCCAATTCCTCGTAAGTGTACGGCTTTAAAACATAATCTATAGCCGCGAATTTAAAGGCTCTAATAGCAAACTCATCACTGGCTGTTACAAAGATAATTTTCGATTTTAAATCGGGGAAAATCTCTAGAATATCAAAACCAGTTCCATCGCCCAACATAATATCTAAAAATAGAATATCGGGTTGTTTTTTACGTAAAACCTTTGCTGCTTCTACAACACTTTGTGCGGTGGCTATAATTTCAACTTCGGGATGCCTGGTTTCTAAATCGCTTTTTAAAAGTTGTAAAGCATCAATCATGTCTTCTACAATAATGGCTGTAAGCATAGGTTCTCTAATAATCTGTTAATAAAGGAATTTTAAAGGTAATATTTGTTCCGCCAATAGTACCGTCATCATTTTTAATTTCGGTAATCTGCAGTACATTTTCGCCCGAAATGGATATTAAACGCTCTTTTGTAACGGTAAGCGCCATAGATTGGTGATCTGTTTTTATTTTTGTTTCCTGAGATTTAAAAATACCAATACCATTATCGATTACTGTACAATGTAAATAATGTTCGGTAGTATTAAATTCAATTTGAAGCACTCCTGCTTTGTCGCCTTTTAAAATACCATGGCGAATTGCGTTTTCTACAAAAGGCTGAATTAACATGGGTGGCACAAGAATTTCTTCTGGATCGAGTTCGCAGTTACTAGTAATTGAAAACGTAAACGGTTTTGCTGCCATTAACTGCTCTACAGTAATATAATGGCGTATGGTTTTAATTTCTTGCCCTAAAGTTATCTGGTCTTTTCTCGAGTTATTTAGCGTTTCTCGAAGTAAGGTTGCAAAACTATTTATTGTGGCATTCATTTTATCTGGTTTGTTAATAGCCATAGCTTTTATGCCATTCAAAACATTGAAGATAAAATGCGGATTCATTTGTAATTGCAACGCCTTATGTTCTAGAGTAAGCAGGTCGTTTTTTATTTGCAATTGTTCTTTATCCGCTTTGTTTTTTAATCTTATTCTTCTAATGTATAGCCAACCTAGAATTAATAAAAGTAAGATTGCGAAGCCTATTACAGTCCATTGGAATGCTGCTTTTTTGTATAACGGACTATCGATAAAAAAGTTGAATTTTATGGGTGTACTTTCCTCCCATCTGTAATTTCTAGATTGCACAGAAAATTGATGCGCGCCATAAGCTAAACCTGCAAAGTTTTGTTTGTTCTCTTTAGACCACGGACTCCACGCGTTTTGGTTTAATTTAGACCGATATTCTATTTGATTTGGATGATCGATATCCACACTTCTATAGGTAAAACTTAATTGGGTTTGGTTAGGGTTTAAGTTTAGAACTTTGTTTGTATTGGTCCAAACTTTTAAGTTGATAGAATCGACACTTTTATAAGCAACTTGCACATCTTTAAAATAGATTTCGGGTTTTAAAGTACTTTTGCTAGCAGCACTAGGTATGTATTCCGTTAAGCCATAAAGCGCGCCAAACCAAAGGTGGCCTTTTTCATCTTTATCTACGGCATTTAAACAAGTTTCTATACCTAGAAAACCATCGTTTCTTCCAAAATGATAGATGTCTTCAATATCGCTATCTTGGTTTAATTGAATTTTATCTACACCGCGTTCTGTTCCTGCCCATAAATAGCCTTGATTATCAAATATTAATTGATATATATTTTCTGAAGACATTTTTTTCGCTCCTTTTAAAGGCTTAAAAACTGGAGTGTTATCGCTAATTTTTGAAACCCAAATACCTTTTCCGGCTGTTCCTAGAAACAGTTTATCTTGATGAAATAATAAGGTTCTTATTGTAGTTTGTTGATTTAAAGCGGCCCCTAAAGCTGTGTGTTTACCGTTTTGAATATAACCTAAAAGACCTGTTTGTGTGGCGTACCATAATCTGTTTTGATTATCTAATGCGATGTCTTTTATGTATAAATCGGTGATGCCAGATTTTTTACCATATCTTTTTTTGATAACTAAGCTATCCTTTTCATTATCGTAATTAAACTGTATAATACCACTAGAATAAGTGGCTGCCCACATGGTGTTTTGGCCTTTAACAAGCTTACGAATCCAATCGAAAGGGAATCCGTTTTCGCTATTTAGAACCCTGTTTTTAATTACTGTTTTGGTAAATACTTTTGTAACAACGTTTAAAGAATCGCTATAATCGGGAACTAAACTATCTACTGTTTTCGTGGTTCTTAAAAGTACACCATTACCATCCGATCCGGCCCAAATATTTCCATAATCGTCACTAGTTATGGTCTTTATTTTTATATTCGAAAAGCCTTTAATTTTAGGTATATGATGAATGCCTAACGTATCTATTTGAGTTAAACCAGCTTCGGAACTCGATATCCAAAGGCTGTTTTTTGCATGATGTACAGCATAAATACGATTGCCTTTTAAGCCCGATGATGCATCGAAATGTTGAAAATTATTTTGGAAATATTTATAGAAACCACCACCAGATGTGGCAATCCAAATATTAGATTGTCTATCGGTAAACGTTTTTCTAATATGTGAAACCGAAAGCCCTTTGGATTTGTTTATGTTTCTTTTTTCAGAATAATTTTGGGTATCTATAATGCTTATGCCATCATTATCTGTTGCCACCCATAATTCATTTTTATTATGAATTTCCATGGAATTAATACCAAGTGGTTCTCGTAATAAAATAGGCGATTCATTATTTTTTTGATCTAATATTAAAATACCATCTCTGTAAGTTGCTGCAAATATTTTATGGTTGTTATAAACTACAGATTTAAAATTATTTGTTTCTATTTTTTCTATTTGAAGTCCTGTGCCTTCTAGCCCATTGCTTTTCCAAAGACCAGTATTAGTTGCTATCCAATAAAAAGCACCATCGAAAATAATAGTGTTTACCATACTAGAATCGATGTCTGCGTGTATGCTTAGTTTTTTAAGTTTTTCAGTATTAGAATAACTATAAACCCCTTGTGCTGTTCCTAAATAAAGTCCTTTTTCTGATTTATAAAAATGATTGACTTGCGGACATTTAAAGTTTGAAAAGTTGTTTTTTATTTTAATAGATAACCCGAGATTTGTTCCAATATATAGGCTATCATTAGACGTGTATAACGCATGAATATAATTGGAAAGCAGTCCGTCATTCTCATTCCAAATAGAAAAATTGGTGCCATCAAAATTACAAAGTCCGCCTCCTTGTGTGCCTAACCATAAGTAACCTATTTCATCTTGAACAATATCGTATACTTGAGATTGTGGTAAACCATCTTCTATGGAATACGATCGTAATTGACTGTTTTGCGCACCGATAAAAGGGCTTACAAAAAGCAGAAATAATAGGACGTATGTGGTGTATTTATTCAAATGGGGATATTGTTATAAAGTATATTTTACTTGCTATAAGCGCTTAAAATTTAAATTTGTCTATGACTAGATTTTCGGTTAAATATAAACTTTTTTTATGTTTACTACCTTCCATTTAGATATTAAACCCTTATTCATTTTTAATTGAATTGGTTAAATTTTTCTAGTATCTCGTTTTATTCAAATTAATAATTTCGTTTTGGTTGAAAAGTAAACGGATTTCTAATATATGCTGCAAATATGGTAGCCATAACAATTAGAATTGCAACTTCATACGGTTTTCCTTTGTACATATGAATAACGACAATAAGCGTCATGTAAAACGCTAAAAGTATGGTTCCGATTACAATCGTTTTATTGTACAAAAATAAAGCTGTCGCTATTAATAGAAAAACGCCCGTTATGACAAGTATAGTGCTGTTTGTGATAATTTTATTCATTTCACTAGGATGCAATATTTTATCTAAAGCATTCGGTATAAAGAATAATGTTATTATAGCTGACGGTAACCATATTAATATGGTTTTAAATATTTTTTTTGGATCCATTTTTTATCTAATTTTTAAGAGTGAATTGTATTTTATATTGTTTGGTATAAACTAGTATCGTTTATTGCTGTGTTTCTATATTCTGTTGCATCATCTTTCTGTAAAATGGGCTGTAACACACAAAGCACTGTTGTTTTTCCTTTAATAAGAAGTTTGTTGCCACGGATTTCACTTTTCCAACGGTATTTTTCTATAGGAATATTTAGGTTGTATAAAATAGTTGCCATTTCTGAAGACTCGGAAATCCAATCCATAATAGCATCTCTATCACTAAGCTTTGGAATTTCTGATTTATTATTAAAAGTAAACTCCCATTCTACAGGAATATTAAACTTGTAACTATAAATGCCACCTAAGCCTGTTTCTTTTCTTGTTTTTAATGCTGTAAACCAATCTATTTTAGTTTGTGGATAACTCGCTTTAAAATCTTTTGAAAGTGCTGCTGGACCTGGAGATTCGGCTGTTGGGTAATATCCGTAATAAGGTTTAGCTAAATAGTGTCCTGCATATTTACCTCCAAATACATTAAAATATGAAGACGCAATTATTTTTGGTGATTCTACTGTTGTAAAGACTTGTTTTAAAGCCTGTAAAAGTGCTTTATTTGCTCCTAAACCACAGGAATGAAAAACAATTTGCGTGGTATTATTAACACCCGATTTTAAAACGGGCATATTATTTTTGGATTCAGATAAGGTTTCTACCGTAATACGTTCGCCGTTTTTTGTTGTTTTTAAAGACATGCCTAACCAAGGATTACTATGGCTTACAATGTAAATTTTATCGTATGTTTTACTAGCAGTTTCATTAAGAAAGCTAATGATTTCTTCTATTGAAAATAAATGATCTACAACCTGTATATCTTGTGCTTCAAAATAGTGTTTTGCATTGGTGTAATAGGTATTATCACCTTCATCAAAGCCAGCAATAAAAACAATAGATTCTGTCTTTTCTGTAAATTCTATAGGCAAAGCAAGTGCCGTTTCCGGTGTTTGCGAAAACGGCTTCTTGCCGCCTAATATTAGAATTAAAAAGATTAATATTGAATATAGTTTCATTATTACTTTTTTAGAAATTATTAGGGTTTAAATGCTCACTAGCTACTAAATCTTCATTGCTTTTTGGCATATCTTCTATTTTAACCAATTTGTATCCGTTCCATTTGTATTCACTAATAATTAGTTTTTTATCTTCTTTGGCGTTATCATTATTAGCTATCGTTTTATGATCGGTAATAAAGGTTTCTAAAACCAATCTGCTTTTTACACCTTCCATATCCGATGGGAAAACAAAGGATTCTGTTTTACTGTACGATGTATCGCAGTGATCTATTAAACTGGCTACGTTTGTAAATTTCCCATTGTTCCAAAAAATGTACATTTTGCCTTTAGTTTCATTTCCTTCGGCTGCTGGAATATCAAGAGCGATAATATCTTCAACATTAAACAACCCTTTGTTTCCAATGTTTTTCATAT
Organism: Algibacter sp. TI.3.09; assembly: GCF_038154905.1. Taxonomy (NCBI): domain Bacteria; kingdom Pseudomonadati; phylum Bacteroidota; class Flavobacteriia; order Flavobacteriales; family Flavobacteriaceae; genus Algibacter; species Algibacter sp. TI.3.09. The sequence continues at coordinate 858,004 of NZ_JBAKAN010000001.1, forward strand.
TCAAAGCTTTAGACTGATGTCCGTTGAAAACAATTTTATCTATTTGAACCCCGTTTTTAAAAGCTCGTAATTGGTGTTTTTGTTCAATTTCACCTGCTTCATTTACGGTAGCACTTTCAAAACCGTAAGCAAATTTAACGTTGTGGCTTGCTTCACTACCAAAGGTTTTTTGAGCTATTAAACCGCCCCAAACCCAACCAGAGTCGTTACCAATACTTACGCGATACCAGTTGCTTTTAATGCCATCTAAGGTATCTTCACGTTCACTTTTTTCTTGTATAATCATTTTGGTTCCAATAGGTAATAATGCTACTGCTTTCCCTTTTATTGATGGATTTTCACGTAAGTAAACGTGGTCTGCAAGTAAGTATTCATAAGTTACTTTGCTTACCGTGGTACTTGGTGTTGCTGTTGCGAAATTTACTTGTGGTTCTGTTTGGCCAAACATGGTTGACATTGCTGCTAGGCATAATCCTAGGATACTGTTTTTTACATTTTTCATTTTGAATAAATTTAAAGATTAATATTAATTATTGTCAATGCCTGAATAGGCTACTGATTCGTTGTCGTTAAAGTCATCATCATTCCACGCAAAACTTTGTAGAATTTTAAGATCTTTAATAGTGTGCTTTTCTGTAAAGCTGACCTCTGTTTTAAGTATTATGGCTTCTTTACCAAGTTTTTGTACTGGGAATATATATTGAACTTCTGTTGTTGTGTTCTCGCAAAATTCGTTTTCTATATATGGTAATGAAATAGACTCGTTAGTATCCGTTATCATGTAATAATGAGTTTCGGCATGGTAGCAACATGTGCTATAATTGATGTCTACTTTTATAATTTCATTAATGTTATCCAGGTTAGGATCTGTTAATAATGTAATAGTAACATCTTCAAAAAGATCAAGATCTAGAATGCTTAAAGTTGCTATTTTCATAGAAGCATCGTCTGTCGCTACAATATCGAACAGTGCTGTAGCATATTCTTGCTGCTTGGTGTCCATTCTATTTGCAACAGTATACTTGTTTGTTTTATTAAACTCTTGCGCATTTGTAAACTGAAAACTGATTACTGTGATTAAAAGAATAATTAGATTTTTCATGGTATATATATTAGGTTGTTATGTTTCTATACCTCAAAATTAAGGGAGAACTAAGGGTTTATTTGGTCGCTTCTAGTATCCGTTAGCTATAAACTAGAATTCGTTGTTATTTGATGGTTTATACTTATTTGGATTACCATTTCCCTCAAGTTTATCTATGCCAACAAAAAGAAAACCTGCAAAGTTTTTAAGCCTTACAGGTTCTTCTAATTTTTGAAATTATAGGGTGATAACTGTTTTATTCTCTATTCAGAATAACAACTTCAATTAAAAAAAATCAATCGTTAAACTATCATTCTACAAATTCCTCATATTGATATTCTAAATCAAGGTTACTATCCGCTTTTGTGTTTTGTTGTTTAAAATTATATACACTATCTCGGGTTTGCACTGATTCAGTATTTAAATAAAAATCAATGCAATGACATCTCACTAAAATCATATAAATATTTAACGCGATACATGATACAACTGCTATTTTTAAAACGTTTTTTATCATCTTTTTAAGGTTAAAGTTATACTTCTATTCACATTTAATATTTTTACAGATAAACCCGTAAATTCTTTAAAAACAGATGACGCATAAACCCAGGTACCATGGTCTAGAACTTCAATTTCTGTAATTTCACCTTCGGCATTAAATTTAATACGTAGGCTTTCATATTGTTTTAAGTATTTGGTTACTAAAGTTGTGTATAATGCTTTAAATTCCATCTTAATTTTTCTTTTATCGATTTTCAATAGGTTTTCATTCATTGTTATAGAAAAAGACTTCTTAAACATGGTTTTTTTAGAGACTTCTGCTTCTGCTCCAACAGCCGAATTACTTACGTTTTTAGGCATAGGAAGCGGTTGTTTTATAGTTTTTAATGTACCGTCTTCATTAACAATGGTTTCATCTACAGCTACAAAAGAGGTGTAATTGGTTACCAGGTTGTATTTTATTCCTAAGTCTATAACATCTTGCTTTACATCATCAGAAAACAACTTATTGTAATCGTCTAGTTCTTCTATTCGTTTTCTTGCCCATAAATAACGTAAGGCTTTGTTTTTAGAGCTTACATTACTTCGATATACCTGGAATTCTTGTTTAAATTTTTTCTTGCCCTGGTAGCCGGAAATTATAATACTTCCTTCTGCTTTACCATGGTATTTTCCATAAACAAGAACTGGTCTAGCTGCAAAAACATCAGGAATGCTACTTGGAGCCATATCATAGATTTCAAAACCTTTTGCTTTAAGTTTTACTTGTGTTAATAAAGGCGTTTCTATATAATTTTTAAAAGCTTTTGCTGTTTCTAAAGCTTCCGTTTTAGAGGTTGCTATAAAAGATTCGCTATTAGATACTTTTGCCATACCTTCTATTAAATACCGATTTACACTAGAGCCTATACCAAAAGTGAACACATTGGCTTGGTCTAAATTGTTTTTAATAAGCTCGAAAGCTTCTTTTTCTACACTCACATAGCCATCTGTTATTACAACCATAGAACGCGCACTGCTTGAGTCTTTTCTTGGTAATTTATAAGCTAATTTTAAAGCGTTGAGTAATTCTGTACCGCCTCCGCCTTGTCCTTCAGAAAGAAAAAGAATAGCAGCTTCTATATTTTTTTCATTGACTTCAACTGAATTTGTACTGAAAACAGTAGAGCTAGAAGCAAATAACTGAACGTTAAAAGTATCTGTAGCACTAAGATCGCAAAGTAAATTACGCATGAGTTCTTTTGAAACTTCTAAAGGATAACCATTCATAGACCCCGAAACATCAACAATAAAAAGGTATTCTCTCGATGGAATATCTTTGAAATTAATTTTGTTTGTTGGTTCCATTTGTAGCGCAAAGAAGTTCTCATCGCCATGTTCATATAACAATAAACCAGATTGTATACTATTGCCACGAAGATTGTAGTTTAAAATAAAATCTCTGTTCCCAGGGTTTTTATTACTTTTTGATAAAAATATTTCTGCTGTTTTTGGATCTGGATAATTAATATTTACTTGGTGGCTGCTGCTATTTATATTTTGGATAATCATGCCAGCGTTTAGTGTCACTTTAATATCATAATTAAAAGTACTTGCAGATCCTTTTGGGGTATATGGCGAATTAAAAGCAGCTTCTACATGTTCGCTTTCTCCTGTAAATCTTGGACCTACTATTGCTGGAGCTACAAATTGATAGGTTCCATTAATAGGAACTAATAATTCGGTGTAATAGATAGCAATAGTAATTTCATCACTAGGCATAATATTTCCCACATTCATTTGGAAAACATTAGGTCTGTGTTGGTCTAGTTTAGCTGCTCGCTTCCCTTGTTTTACAGCCGTTTCATATACTTTTTGAGCTTCTTGCTTTTCAAATATTTTGGCATTTATAATACGATTGCCAATCGTCATCTGCATTTTATGAACTGCGGCTTGAGTAGACAACGGAAAAACATATTTAGCTTCTATGGGCGATTCTCCTTTATTTTGATACACTTGCGTAAGCTTAACGTGCGCAATAGTTCCCGAAATTTCGACTTCTGTTTTAGATGATTTTAAAGGAATTACAGCGTCTTTGGTAAAAACCGCTAGATAAGGGCTATCGCTATTTTGAGCAAAGCCTAAAGAGATAGAACAAAAAAGTAAGAGTGTAACTAAGTATTTCATGGTTTTATTTTTTAGATTGTTGTTATTTATACATCAAATCTAAAAGAGAAGCCATGCTAATCTAAGTGGGTTTTAGAATTCGTTGGGGTTAATCTAGAATTCGTAACATCGTTATATATTAAAAAAATGATTAATCAAAGTTTTGATATTATATCCATAATAGAAGGTGATAAAAATGTAAATATTAAATAATTAAGAAAGTGATTTAATTGCTATGTAACAGAGCATAGTTGTTCTAATATTCTTATCTGCTTATTAAAGTAATCCTTCACTTATTATATAGCTATTAATAAATAGGTTAGTGTTATTTTATTTCAAGAAAAAAACACTATAACCCCCTTTTTTTTAAAATTTATTAAAGTATAACTTTTAATAAAACACATTTATTATGCTTTTTTTAATGACCGTTTATCTATTAAACTTTTTTTTACAACCGTTCAACTAATTTTAAAAGCAACTCTCAAGAATTTAAAATATTTTCGCACCAGTTAATAATAAATATAAAATAAAAATTGTGACTTATTAAATTTAAAGGTGTCTTATAAATAGAACAACTTTAAATATCTCTCTAATTATTACGCTTAAAAATTTTATCATTAGGCCCTCAAATCATGATAAAGTTGTTTTCTAGATTAATTCTGAATTTGGTATTAATCTTGATTATGTTGTAATGAATAAATAAAAACTATGAAAAACTTAACCCAAAAAACATTAATACTTATAACTATGTTATTCGTAAGCTGTATCTATGCGCAGCAAGAAAAAGGAATAATCGGTAATGATAACTGGCTTAGTTATTGGACAGATTTTAAACCTAAAACAAATGATTATGGTCAACCTAGTCAAATTTTAACTGGTAACATTACTGAAGATACTAAGTTAACTAAAAGAGAAATCTATTTATTAGTAGGAAATGTTTTTGTAACAGGAAACGCAACACTTACTATAGAACCAGGTACTATTATAATGGGAGATTCTAAATCTAATGGTTCTCTAATTATTAGTAAAGGATCAACTTTAATCGCTGAAGGTCTAGAAACAGATCCTATTGTTTTTACGTCAAGTAAAGATATTAAGAAAAGTGGTGATTGGGGTGGATTATTTATTCTTGGTGATGCTCCTATTAATCAAATGGGTGGTGTATCTAATGTAAAATATGGTTTTCAACAAGTATCCAATCAAAATGCTCTTTATGGAGGAGAAAATGCTAGAAGTAATTCAGGTGTTTTGAAATATGTAAGAATAGAGTACGCAGGAAAAAGAACTAAAGACAATGGTTATTTTAGCGGTATTACTATGGCTGGTGTTGGAAGCGAAACTGTTTTGGAAAACGTTATGGTGACTTACTGTAAAGGAAATTCTTTTAATGTTATTGGAGGAGTCGTTAATTTAGATAAAATGGTTTCTTATAGAAGTAATGGTAATGATTTTGATTTTAATTATGGTACTCAATGTAACATAACAAACTCATTAGCTATACGCTCTCCTTATGTTTCAGGTTCAGAAGAATCTAGATCTATGTCTATTTCATCTTATAACAGAAAAGAAGAAGTAGATTATTCAAAAAAATCCACATTGGTTACTGCTAAGAACATATCGATAATTAATTTAAGTAACGATTTAGCTTCAGCTATTGAAATAGGCTTAGTAAAAGAAGGTATCTATGTATCTAAAGATGCATCTTTAAATATGAGTAAAAGTGTTATTTCTGGATTTAACCCAGCCGTAATATTAGATAATGAAATTGAGTTATCTACTGAAAACTTGAATAAGCTAAAGTTTAGTGAAATGTATTTCAATAACAGTAATGGAAATATTTTTATAAAAGACAAACCTAACAATGAAGATTTAGAGAATTGGTACGGTAACAGCTTATTCTTTAATGTGTATTCTAAAGGTTCAGATTCTGAAACATTTATTGATTCTCAAGACGCAAAAAATCTTGATTTTAGATTAAAAATTGATGAAATTATAGCTTCAAATTAATATTGGGTTTATAATTTGAAGATTGGTTATCTTCTTAAATAAAAAAAGTGATATTTCTATTAATAGAAGTATCACTTTTTTTATATGCCAAATTTAGTAAAATTCTATACCTATTAAGGGTTCCCTCCTACTCAATCACATAAAAAACACTCAATTATTTATGTAGAATAAACTATAATTACCCAACAAAAGTATACTCTAGAATACTTTGTTAATAGGTTATCTTAGTTTTAAAGTTTTACATAGGTGTAATGGTATAAAGATATTTTAAATTACTCATTACTAAGCTATACTAATTCAGAGAAGAATGGTTAATAAAATTAACAGAATGAATTATCTATTCGGCTTGATAATCTTTATATTTAATACATCTAACTAATCTTATAAAAAAAGTATATTTGTCAGCGATTGTAAATTATGGCATCATTAGATAACTTCTAAGTATTTATATAAATAACTACTTTTTAGATTAATGTTAAAATCATAATCTTCAATCATTTTTTTGTGATTTTTTAATCTAAATTATACATTATGAAACATTCAATCATAGTACTTACAGCTGTTTTAATGAGCGGTTTGGCTTATGCCCAAGTTCAGGTTTCGGTGAGTACAGGTTACGCCTTTGCGAGTGCAGGTATGAAATTAGGAGAAACGGTAAACGTTTCGGAAACAGGAAACTCTTATGGGAGTTATGGCGAAGGAGCCAATGTGCAGATAAGAGGAACTTACTTTTTTAATGAGTCTTTTGGTGTCGATTTAAGTTTTGGGTATCTACAAGGTACAGACCAAACGGTATCGGAGGTTAATACGCCTAGTACCGATATAAATGCGGTGGCTAGAGCTCGTGCTTTTGGAGCATCGACGTCTGTGGTGTATAAATTTACAAATAACATTTACGGTCGTTTTGGAGCCTTATTAAAAGTAGGCGGAAAAACCGAAGCGGTGGTGTATAGAAAAGCGGTGTTTTCGGAAGCTGAAGCAGATGCTTTTGGTGTGCCAGAGGGATCGTATTCTGAAACGAACTACACTGAGGATTTCCACGGACATTTTCCGTTAGGTTTTGTTGGGGCTTTGGGTTATAAATTCGATTTAGATTCTAATTTCAGTTTGTTTGTAGAGGCCGAATATTACGGTATTAGTTTAAAGCGTAAAGACTCAGAACTTGCTGAGTTTAATACCAATATTGTACTGCCTGATGGAACGGTTGCTGTAGAGAGTTTTTACTCGCTAGATAACTTGCCTGATGGTACGGTTAGAAAAACAACGTATGTCGATAATTTATCGAATACCAATACCGATGATTCTAAAAAGCTATCTCAAAAGGTGCCATATTCTTCTTTCGGAATTAACTTTGGTATTACTTATAAGTTTAAAAAACGTGCCGATAAATAGTAGTCTGCATCTACCTAAACCATGGTTTTATTAGCTAAATATTGTTAATAGTAACTTTGTAAAAAAGGATATAGATTAATATAAAATTTATTTGAGGTTCAGGAGTTTCTTAACAGAAATAAATGAATCTTAAATAAATTTTTTGCTTTATAATATATTGGTGTTTTCTAGGAAAGTTTACTTGCTAAACCACGTCTAATCGATGGAGTTGTTTACATAACTATATATTGATAAAACATATGAGTGATATTTTCCATGACGGGCAATTAGCAGTGCAAAAAAAAGCAGGTGAAGAAAACATAGCTATAGCAAGAATACCGATGATAAAGGATTCGCTTCATCCAAGATCGATACCTTTTTTAGAATATCAGGTTCTTGCGTTTCCTGGTAGTGAAGATGAAAATGGTGATCTTTGGTTGTCTTTATTAGTTGGTGAAAGAGGTTTTATTAATATCCCTTCTGTAGAAGAAATTAAGTTCGATTTATCTAAACTAAAAAGTAATCGAGATGATATATTTTTTAAGAATATTGAAACTAGGCCAACCGTAGGTATATTATTTCATGAAGCTGCAAGACGCGCACGATATAGAGCTTGGGGTGTTGCTCGAACAGAAGGAAATGAACTTAGTATTGCTATAAAAATGGGCTACCCGAGTTGCCCGAAACACATACAACGCGAAGTTATTGAAGTACCCGAAAATGCAGCACTTCCTGTTTCTAATTATGAAAACGGAACGCTTTTAGGTGCATTAGAACTGGATGTGATAAGTAAGGCTCATACGTTTTTTATAGCAACACAAACCAAAAAAGGAGATATTGAATCGTCTCACCGAGGTGGCGACCCTGGGTTTATTGAAATTCTAGAGCATGGCGTATTGCGTGTGCCCGATTATTTAGGCAATAGTATGTTTAGTACTTTGGGTAATATTTATGAAAACCCGAAAGCGGCTTTGCTTTTTGTAGATCATAAAAAGGGTGAAACATTGCAACTTTCTGGTAAAGCAACATTACAATTTGAACAGAATTCTGATGATGATTTTTACAAGTCGGGAGAGACAGGACGATTTTGGACTTTTGAAACAAAAAAATGGATTAGAACAATAAACCATCATACGGTAGATACCGAGTTTATAGATTTTTCACCGTTTAATGTTGTAACCAAAAAATAAAGAAATGTATAGCCTGTTTAAAAATCTAAGATGGATTTAATTAAATTATTGTTTAATATATCGTCCACAATTTTTGAAGCTTGTATTGGTACTTGACTGGGATGACTTTGAAATACTTTTTTATTTAATTCATCTACTGTATTAGAGAACTTAGTGGCTTTGTTTTTAGAAAATTTACTGATTTTAGAAGTATATCTGGTGTTAAATTGCAAGTTTTCGGGATCTACGATTCCGGCAGCAACATAGCCTCTTGTTTTTTTAGAACACCTACACGGGTTGTTGGTATTTACCAATCCACATTTTTTATTCATCCAATTGTAGAGTTCTTTTCGGGTGCGCATTAATTTAATTCTGAAATTACCCGGCGTAATGCCTAAAATTTCTCCACCAAGGTTGTGGTCCAAATCAAACATTTCACCTAAAATATAAATCATGCGTTGTTCTTGAGACAAACAAAGTAACATGCCTGTAGTGCAATTAATTCTAATTTCTTCTATGGTATCTCTATATTCTTTTTGTTCCTGATCATTCAAATCAAAACTCGGAATATTATCAATGTCGTTAAAATAATTTTCAAAATTAACCACTTGTAACTTTCCGTTTTTCTTTTTATTATTTAGAAAATGATTGACTGTGATGCGGTATAACCACGTTCTAAATTTACTTTCTCCATTAAATTTAGCTAAAGCCGTAATAACTTTTATAAAAACTTCTTGTGTAATATCTTCGGCATCGGCAACATTACCAACCATTTTTAATGCCAAATTATAAACAAAAAGCTGATGACGAATAATAAGCGTTTGAAGTGCTTTTTTGTTTCCGTCTATCGACAAATCGACCAACTCAGTATCGTTATAATCGGTGTAATTATCAGAAAAAAAATCTGTCATAACAGTAAATTTAAATAAGCCTTATTCTAAAACATTTAAAATAAGGCTTATAATTGAAATTCTATATAGATATTGAATTAAATAGCGTTGATGCCACCATGTACCGGGATTTCTTCACCAATAATATATGAAGATTCATCTGATGCTAAAAACAATACTGCTTTTGCTACTTCTGATGGTTCTCCAAAACGTTTTAAAGCGGTTTGTGCTGTAATCCCTTCTGCTGCTCCAGAAAGCACATCGTCAGGTAAACCAATTTTACCCCAAAAAGGAGTTCCTATTGGCCCTGGGCTTACTGCATTTACACGTATACCTTGATCCGCAAGCTCTGCTGATGCAACACGTACAAGAGACCTTAAAGCGGCTTTACTTGCGCTTAATAAACTAGAGCCACCAAAACCAATTTGGTTTAACCATGAGGTTGTAATAACTACAGACGCTTTTGGGTTTAAATTTTTAATTGCTTTTTGTAATGTAAAATAAGAGCCTTTAAAATTTACATCCATCATATCATCAAAAAAGGCTTCGTCTGTATCTGCTACAGGTGCTAATTTTCCTTTTCCAACATTAATAAATAAAGTATCAATACCTCCAAACTTAGATTTGGTTTCTGCAAATAATCGATCTAAATCAGCATGATTAGTTACATCACCTTGCACACCATAGCTATTTACTCCTAATTGTTTTACTGCAGCATCTAAGGCCTCTTGCCCTCTACCGAAAAGCACTACTTTGGCCCCGTTATTTACAAATTCTTGCGCTGTAGCTAAACCAATACCACTTGTACCACCTGTAATAACTGCTGTTTTTCCTTCTAATTTTCCCATTATCTTTTTTGTTTTTTTAAATAAATTAAACATGATATTATTCTTTTCGTTATTACTTGGACAACAGAAAAATAGTGGTGTTACAAAAGTCTCAGAAATATTAATTTGTTTAAGAAAGATTAAAAGCTGTTTCAAATTCGTTTTTTCAAATTATATAGTCTAAAACCAATAAAGAAAACTCTGTTTTTTCTTAAGAAACTATCTGTTTCAAAAATTTCTACGGCAATAATCTATTTAAATGAGGTAATCGGCGACGCATTCTTCGGCTAACTTGCACCTTATAATCAATACTTTAATAAAAGAACTTGTTTGTTTTCGGTTTTAGCTTCACTCAAAACGCAGCATTCATTATTAAAATCACATTGAAGAAAGAATCATAAATTTTTAAAATTAGAATTACAATGAATAAAACTATTTCAAAATCAGTATTCGCAGGTATTATAGCAACCGCAGCCATGACAATTATTATGCTTATGGCTCCAAATATAGGAATGCCCGAAATGGCGCCATGGAAAATACTATCGAGCGCATTAATTGTTTCTGTGGTAGAAGGCTGGATTTTACACTTTGTAATGGGGATACTCTTAGCTTTTGGTTATAGCTATGTTTTTGCACCGAGTGTTAATATACAAAACACTTGGATAAAAGGTGTTGTATTTGGTATTGCTGCTGTAGTGGTTGCCCAAATTGGTATGAAATTAATGGGGATGGTTTTCGAAATGCCACCTATGGATGGCAGCATGCCTATGCGATTAATTGCCATGCTTATTGGCCATATTGTGTTTGGTATTGTAACCGTAAAAATAATAGGGAAATAACCCCAATTTGGAATTGTATAATAATCTGGTTTACGAATGCCAAAGTGGTATTGGTAAATAAAATATAAACTTAAAAATATTAAATTATGTCTAAAAATGTATCAGAACAATTACTTGATATTTTATTGAGTGTTGGCGTAAAGAAAGTATATGGAGTTACTGGCGATGCCCTTAACTTTTTTGTAAAAGCAATAGAACAGCGCGATGGCGTAGATTGGATAGGAATGAAACATGAAGGTAATGCATCTTTCGCTGCTTTTGGTCATAGCCAAACAACAAATAATTTAGCGGTTTGTGCCGGAACTGTTGGTCCTGGTGCGTTGCACTTAATTAACGGACTTTATAATGCAAAAAAAGAACGCACGCCTGTTATTGCTATTACCGGACAAATAAACCAAAAACAACAAGGGACGAGCTTTTTTCAGGAGGTAGATTTGAAAAAGGTTTTTGATGATGTTTGCGATTATCAGGCTATTATTGAAACGCCCGAACAAGCGCCTATGGTAATACAACGTGCCATTAAAATTGCTATGGCTAACAACTCGGTTTGTAGAATTGAATTAGCGGCTAATGTTGCTGAAATGAAAGCTGAAAACGATCAATTTATACACCCAATACTTAAATATAAATCGAATTTAGTTCCCGATGAAGCTGTGATTTTAGAAGCGGCACATTTAATAAATAATGCCAAAACAGTTGGTATTTTGGCTGGTGATGGTTGCCGTGAAAGTCGTGAGGCTGTAATTGCTTTATCTAAGCGACTAAACGCGCCTATTACCCACAGTTTGCGTGCTAGTGATGTTTTTGATCATGATACCGAAAATGTGGTGGGACTTACAGGCTTAATAGGAAATCCATCGGGTTACAATGCCGTGATGAAGTGTGATTTATTGTTGATGTTAGGAACAGATTTTCCGTATATCGATTTTCTTCCGCATGATACGAAAACCATTCAGGTTGATATTAGACAAGAAAATATAGGAAATAGAACAGCCGTTACTTTGGGTGTTTGGAGTGATATTTCATCGTTTTTAGAGCTGCTTAATCCGAAGATAAATCAAAAGGAAGATTCTCAATTTATGGATAAACTAAAAGAGAGTTTTAATAATTGGAGACAGAATATGAAGGAACAGGCCTCGCCTACTCGTGAAAACGAACCTTTGCACCCACAAATATTTGCCGATTTAGTAAATGAACATGCTTCTAGCGATGCTATTTTTACTGTGGAAACTGGAACTTCGGCTATTTGGGCAGCGCATCATATTTCGTTCAATAAACAGAGACGTTTAATTGGTTCTTTTAATCATGGATCTATGGCTGTTGGTTTGCCATCGGCTATTGGAGCGCAAATGGCAAATCCGGATAAAGAGATTTGGTGTTTAAGTGGCGATGGCGCTTTTAATATGGCGATGCAAGATTTTATTACGGCTGTTCGGTATGAGCTCCCTATAAAAGTATTGATTTTTAATAACTCCGAACTTAGTTTTGTAAAGTTAGAAATGGAACAAGTTGGTCTTGCTGCCAGTTTAGATGCTTTGCATGAAACGAATATGAATTTTGCTGAATATGCCAAACTCTGTGGTGGCGATGGTGTGCGCGTAGAACATGCCAAAGATATTGATGCGGCTATAATACAAGCAAAACATAGTAAAAAGCCATTTATAATTGATGCTGTAGTTAGTAGTGGCGCCTTGTCTTTACCGCCACATATAGGTGTTAAAGAAGCTATTGGTTTCGGAACGTCTAAGTTAAAAGAAGTCGGACAAGTAATTACTGGAGATAAAGATCAATGGCAAAACTTAAAAAAGGAATTGCAGTCTTATTTCGATTAAACTTTAAATAAAATAGATTAAACTGCTAAAAAGTGGTTGTCTGGCACAAGATATATTAAAAAGAAAAAACCTATTAAAACATTAGCTTTAATAGGTTTTTTAATATGAAATAAATTGAGGTTCTGTATTATTTTAAAACTCTAATTCTGTGATTATCATAATCTGCAATATAGATTGTACCGTCTGTAGTTACTAACATACCTGCAGGATTGTAAAATGTCGCTTGAGAAGCAACACCATCATCACTACCTGATGAACGTGTACCTGCAATAGTGGTTACTTCTGCATTTGGAGTTATTTTTCTAATGTTATGTTCCGATCTATCAGAAACTAATAAATTACCATCATTATCGATAGTAATTCCGTTTGGCACACCAAAACTGCTACTTGTTCCAACGCCATCGCTAGAACCAGAAACTCCATTACCAGCAAAAACAGTTACAACACCAGCTAAAGTTACTTTTCTAACTGTACGACCAAATTGATCGGTAACCATTAATTCGTTATTGTTACTTAACACAATGGCTCTTGGATCTTTAAATTGAGCGCTGCTACCTGTACCATTATTATAACCTTCGGTTCCTCCTGCTAGCGTACTCACTACACCTGCAGTTGTAATTTTTCTAATACTTTGGTTTTCTAAATCGGCTACATAAATGTTACCATCAGCATCTGTAGTTAAACCAGATGGCTTGTTGAATTTAGCAGCGGTACCCATACCATCTACAAAGCCAGAAGAGCCACCAGCAAAAGTTGTAACTACTCCGGCTAAACTTACTTTACGAATTCTGTTGTTCGAGCTATCTGCAACGTATAGAAAACCATCTACACCCATAATAATATCTGTTGGACGGAATAATTTAGCGTCGGTTCCTGTGCCATCTGCAAAACCATTAAAACCACCTACTAAAGTTGAAACTAAGCCAGCTGGTGTAATTTTTCTAACGGTGTGGTTTCCGTATTCGGTAACATAAATATTTCCAGCATCATCAGTAGCCATTCCTGTTGGTCTGTTAAAAGTTGCTATAGAGATATCTCCATCTACGTACCCTTCAGTAGAACCTGCAAACGTACTCGCTGTTAAAGCTTCTATAACATCTATTAAACCAATTGTTATTTCTTGAGCAAAAATGATATCTGTGTTTTCTAAGGTTACTACAATAGTGGTTATTATTTCTGGTAAGGTTTCAAAATCTAACAAACTACTATCTACAACTCTAATTTCTCCCGTAGAAGGGTCGATTTCAATAGCACCATCTACGCTTACACTTTCCATACTAAAAACTAATGCCTCATTACTATCTGTTGTTGCAGTTACTACTGCGATAACTGTACCTGTAGCCGCGTTTTCTTCAATAGTAAAAGCTGAATCGGAAGTAATGACTAAGCTAGAATCTAAAACATCATTTATCGTGATGGTGAAATTAATATCTTCGGTTTCTGTATCTACTTTAGCTTCTATAACTCCAGTAATTTCAGTATTTGCTTCATAATCGAATGCCGTGTTATCTGCAATTAAAAGTTCGCCAGTAGTTGGGTTAATACTTACTGAGCCATCTGGTGTTTGAGATTTAATACTGAAAGTTATATCGCCTTCGTTTGCACTTGCTGTTACGGTACCTAAACTGGTTTCGTTTTCTTCGTTTTCGTCTATGGCTGTCGCGAAATCTTCAACTGTAATAACAATTTCAGTATCTGGAGTTTCTTCTTCTTTTTCTGTTTCATCTTTAGTACATCCAAAAAGGACGAATACTATAGATACTAATAGTAGGTTTGAAATTAAGTGTTTCTTCATGTCTTGGGGTTTGATAATTTAGTTAAAATCAATATTCATTTCATTATTTTTAATCGATTAAATACATTTATTAACGACTAAAAGCGACGAATATAAGACTAATTATAAGAAACTAGTTGAATTATTAGAAGATTTCAAAATTGGAGCAAGTTATGAACCCCATAAATTTGTAATAAACTTGCATTGCCTTATTGATTTATCTTCTTATTGAAAAAGATAAATTTGAAGTGTATGATTATTTAGAACCTTGGATGGATGTAATGTTTAAAATTCTAGTTATAAACTAATACGATTAACTTTTCGGAAGAGTAAAGAAAAACGTAGAACCAACTCCTTCTTCACTTTTTAACCAAATAGAACCATTATAATACGTGATAATCTTTTTAACAATAGAAAGTCCAATACCAGAAGAAGCTCCAGTGCTTTCTAGTTTAGTAAATACTTTAAATATTTTATCGAAATAATCTGCTTTAATACCCATACCATTATCCTTTACATAAAACTCGTAATGCTCTGGCTTTTCGGAATATCCAACATCAATAATGCCGTTATCTTTATCACTATACTTAATAGCATTTTGAATTAAGTTTTGAAAAACTTGCTTAAATCTCCAAGTATTTCCGAACAACGTTGGTAGATTTTCTTGAACTGTTATGGTTGTATCGCTTGGCGTTAAAACGGTTTGAAGAACATCGTCGATCATTTCATTGAAATCAACATGTTTATCTTCAGATTCTAAACGATCTACGGTAGAGTAATCTAAAATACCCTTAATTAAAAAGTCCATTTTTTCCACATTAAACAAAGCTTGTTCTAGTGGTTTCATATCCTCTTTTGATACTTTATCTTTATGGTCGTACATAAACCAACCTACCAAAGTATGTATATTTATTAATGGCGCTTTTAAATCGTGAGATACTACGTGGGCGTATTCATTTAGCTCTACATTTTGTTGTGATAAGCTTTTTAGTAACTCTTCTTTTTTCTTTTCTTGTTCTTTTATTTGGTCTTCATTTTCTTTTCGCTGCTTAACATTTACCAACATGTTTGCAAAAACAAAAAGAATTTCCTTTTCCTTATCGTTGTATTTATTAATCTTTTTAACGGAGTCGAAACCAATAAAACCAATTAACTCATTGTTCTTAATTTTAGGAATAGTAATTAAACTTTTTATACCTTGAGGTTCTAAAATGGCTTTTAAACCAAACTCACCATCGTCGGGTAATAAACTCACATCTTCAACAAAGAAAGCCTCTCCTTTTTTATGAGCCTCTAACCAATGTGTAATATGATCTATGGGTATATTTTGTAGATGCTCTATTTCTGGCTCAATACCTTCTGCACACCATTCATAGGTGTTGGAGGTTGTATTGTTTACAAAATCGTAGGAGAATATGTAGCTTCTATCCGATTCTACAAACTCGCAAATTTGTTTAAGTGATTTTTCTAGAAGTTTATCAATATCCGATAAATCTGAATTGATATATGTTGTAGAAATATTAATTAATAAGTCTTGAAAACGCAGTTGACGTTCTATGATTTTATCTTTTTCTTCTTGGCTGAAACTTGTTTCTGAAATTGATTTCGCTTGGTCCTGGTGATCTGCTTTCATTCGACTTATTAAGATTTAAAATAAAATGTAGTCTTTTATACTTGACTAAGATAATATTTAGATTCTTCTTATTAAAATATAAGTATCAGTGATATGAAATAAAATACTACGTCACTATGCTAAATGCTCTAAAATGCAAAATATAGCAAGCGTTTAGCTTGAATAATTGAATATTGCTATTTGTATTTCTAAACTTATTCTGAAAGTATTGAGCAAAAAAAAAGTAAACCCATAGAATTTTCATTCCACAAATTTACTTTTTTAAAAGAAACGGATTCTAATTATACTTGTTTCTTATTTAAATCTTTTATTAAGTTAGAAGCATAGATGCCAATAAATAATCCTGCTACACCAATACAGCACCACATAAACCAAGGTTGTTGCCAAAAAGACGTTTGTGTTACAGCTTCTTTAGCAGGCTCTATAGTCTTTATTGATGTTATAGTTGCTAACGGTAAAGTCTTTTTTAAGGTATTTACAACTTCCGAAATATCATAATCTGGAAAATTAAGTGCTTTGTTTCCGGCTGTAACTTTATATGTAGTTTGAGGCTTTAAAGCAGCAACCATATACATAGGTTTTTGCATAAACTCAATGCTACTAATTTGAAGTTTAGGATTGTCCTTATTTTCAATTTCTAAATATAATTCACCTTCAACCATTGGCGGAATATCGAAAACAAGATCTTTATCTGAACGTAATGAAAACGAGCTAATAACTTTTCTATATGTTTCGATGTTGCGTTTTTCTTCACGAGACCTTAAAGCATACAACGTGGCATCACGACTATAAAGTGCTGGCCCTGTAATATTCAGTTTCATTTGATGGATCACTTCTGGTCTTTCAAACGTAATATGCACTTGTGTTTTTTTGTTTTCTTCTGAAAAAGAAATTGTTTTTACAGGAATATCATCCATTTTTATTGGAGATATAGTTTCTTTCTCAGCACTCACCTTTCCTATTTTTAAAAGGTTTATTGGTAACGAATGTTTATCATTGAAAACCACTTTTAAATAACGATAAGCCCCTAAAGGAAAATTAATAACCTTATAAACTTGAGTGTCTTCAGGATGACTTAAATTATCCAATTGTCCATTATTAACAATACCAAACCATTTTGTTTTATTGTTACTTCCTTCTAGTTTGTAACTTTTAGAACCTTGATAATTTGCAATTAAAAATACTGCTTGTTTGATAGATTTATCTGGATTTTCAAATATATACGTAGAGCTACTATCGGTTTCTTGTGATGTTGAAACCATTGCAAATTCTGTAAAATCTGAAACTTGAGTTGTTTTAAAAGCCGTTACCGATTTTAAAAAATAAGGCACTTGATTCCCTTTAGCGTCTAAAATTCTAAGATCACGTAAATTGGCTGTAGCATGCGTGCGAAAATTATAAGGCACAGGAATGTGGTGCAATCCAGCTTCTGTTACAGGCTTTATTTCTCCTTCTACGGTGTGTTTTTGACCAAAAGCCATAGTGACACATAACATAAAAAGTAGTTTAATCGATGTTTTCATTTTCTGTTGTTTTCTCATCATCAATAACCAAAACTTTAATTTTTTGATATATGAATGAAATAATTAAAATAAGAATTCCTAATAGTATAAACGCGATAATTTTTCCGGTTTCAGATACGTTACTAATGTCATAAGCAAAAAGCTTAACAATGGTAAGTCCTAAAAGTGTTAGCGCAATAATTCGTAAAGGTTTTAATTGTTTTTTAATACCCCAAAGTAATAATACAAACGCTAAAACACCCCATAATACGGGAAGTCCTGTTTTTATTATTTTATTTTGGCCAGTTGAAAATATAGCATATTTATTAACTTGTGGGTCTTGCATTGCAGAAAAGTCCATAAGGTGAAGTCCTTGTAAAATCACTTCGTTACTTGCTAAAAGTACTAAAGCAAATACGGCAATCCAAATGGTGAATTTTCCATTGAAAATGGTAAACACTTTTTGTGTTTTATTACTGTTGTAAACCAAATACCAGAAATACATAATAAAAACTAAACCAACAAAATGCATGTTATAAGATATCCTGTAAGTATCGCCATAAAGTATATATTCTTCAATTTCTTGCATTGGTAATGTTGCCATACCAAAAGTAAATATGACTATATTAAAAATAGCTAAAACATTAATTATTTTATCATTAACAGTTGTTCTGTTTCGGTATAAAACAAAGCATAATACAGCTGTAAATAAAAAGTGATATTGTAAACATATTGATAATAAGGCGTTAAACAAATAGTGCTGATCTGCTTGATAGACCACTTCCGTCATTCCAACAAAGTAAGCCATAACTACGGCAACAATTCGGGTAAGTTTTTTATAAATAACCGGATTGAAAACTAAACCAAATTTTTCTAGTTTCTCAGTCTCTTTACGTAATAATAAGTGCACCGCAACAAGGGATAAAACCACTAAAAGCCCAGCAATAAATACAGGATTAAGCACGATACTAAAATCTTCTGCATTAGTGTAAACTTCCCAGTCCATTGCCAAACTACCTATCATTAATGCTTGTACTATAACAGATGCAAAACGGTAACTTTTAATTTGAGATTTTTGAGCCAACCACATTAACATAACCGCTTCAATTGCCCAGAACATGGTAATGTTGTTTCCTGAAAATTGAATAGGAATTGCTAAAGTTATAAAGGTTAAACTTAAACCTATTAATAGATAAATTCCTTTTTTGTCTAAACCGAATTTTTTGAATAATAATAGCGAATAGCCCATGTTCATTATAGCTAAAAAGGCTGTAAATAATCCTCTTAACTCTGGTTTGTATTGAGATAAAATAAACATACCAATACCGTAAAACACAAAGTTGTTACTTGCTAACATCCCCAATTGAATACCACTAAAACTACCTTTATTTCGTAGGTTGTTTATAGTCGTCATTATTAAGAATATTAAGTAGAAAATGAAACCAAAAACTAAACCACCAAAATAATGTGGCTCTAAGCTCAGTGAATCTTTAGTGACCCAACCAGCAAATAGTAATATGGTAAATATGAAGGCTAGAATGTGTAAAAGGTTCCATTTTTTAAAATAGGCCAATGTTAATATACCAATATCTAAAATAGCGATATAAGTAAACAATACAACATAATTTCCGCTACCTGTACTAATCATGAACGGGACGGCAAAACCGCCAATAAGTGATAATACAGCCAATTCCATTCTATTGTATGATAATGAAATGAGACAACTAAAAGCGGTTATCACAACCATAATAGCAAACGCAACTTCTTGTCCAAACAATTTATATTCATGGAACGCAATGCCAATAGTGAAGTAGAAAATAGCAATGGCACCTGCAACAAGCACAGAACTAAATGGTGCGTACTTTTTGCGTAATTTATGTGCAATAAAGAGCACTAAACTACCAGCAAGAATACCAATACCAACACGAGCAGGTTCGTTAATCCAATCTTTATCTATGGCGAATTTTACAAAATAACTAATACCTAAAACTAGAATTAAAATACCAATTTTATTAATTAAGTTTTCGCCAATAAACTTTTCTAAATCTGGATTTTTCTGTTTAAAACGATCCCAAAGTGGCAGAGCAGGCTCGTTTTCTTCCTTTTGAATAGGAGCGGCAGATGCCACATAAGTAGTATCTTGATTTTCGAAAGTGGTTTCAGTGTCGGCATTTTCAAAAGTTTCAACGGCTTCATGATCTATAATTTCGTTGTTGTAAAACTTGTAATCATTTAACAACGTATTAATAAACTCAAAATCACTAGCTTCCTTAACCTCATTGATGTCAAGGACATCAACCATTTTATTTCTTAATCTATGTAACGTTTCAGAGTCTTGAGACACTTTTGCAGTAGCTAAAATATTCTTTATAATATCAACATCTTTCGTGTTCAATTTAGTAACACTGGCATAAGTTGGTGAGTATTCTTCTTCCGTTGCATTTTCAACAACTTCAGGGAATTCTACAGGCGTTTCAATTGGTGGAATAACAGTTTCAGGAACATCCTCCTCAACATATTCTTCTTTAGCATATTGCTCAAAAGCATTATCATGAATAGGTTCTTCTTGAGTCGAATGCTCAAAACGCTCTCTTGATAATAGCTTTTGAATTCCGCTTAATTTATCCCTTAAATCATTTATATCTCCCTTTAACCGTTCTCTTTCTCTACTATATTTAGTATTCTGAAAGATTAATAAAAGTATAATTATAACTGAAAGAGTATATTCCATAGGGGTTGGATGTATTAAGTGCTACAAATAATAGTACGCAATGTAATACTTATCTTTAAGATTATATATTTTAGATAAAAAGAAGAATAAAATATATAGATTTAATATGCAAAAAGCGTCTTTTAACGAAAATGTGATCTAAAACATAGATTCATATTTTAATTAAAAGACGCTTCGCTCCTATTTTGCTTTATAACGTGCTTATTCCAAAAGTTGAAAACACATTAATTTTCAGTTTTAATTCAATTCCTTCATAATTTCAGAAAACAACTCATAAGATCGTATTCTATCTTGCACATCATAAATATTAGTAACAGCAATAATTTCATCTGCTTGAGTTTGTTCCATAAAGGTTTTAACTTGAGCTTTTACAGTAGCTTTACTTCCTACAAAAGAATACTTCAACATTTGATGAACCTGCGGATTTTTAATAATCTCCTCTAAATCTGGCGTCATATCTGTTGGTGGTTGTACAAAGTCTCGTTTTCCGGTAAAGATCCCGACAATCATACGAATTAATGATGTGAATAAGCGTTGTGCTTCTTCATCGGTATCTGCAATTATAATATTGACACCCGCCATAACGTAAGGTTTTTCTAAATCTATAGAAGGTTTAAACTCCTTACGATAAATGTCTATGGCATTCCATAAATGTGTAGTTGCAAAATGACTCGCAAAAGCATAAGGCAATCCGTTTTTAGCAGCCAAATGTGCGCTATCTGTGCTAGAACCCAAAATATAAATAGGCACTTCTACCCCTTCGGCAACTGTGGCTCTCACTTTAGACGTCGCATTTTCTTTGGAGAAATAAGTCTGTATTTTGTCTAATTCGTGTGGGAAAGCATGTGCGGCATCCATAAAATCCGAACGAATGGCTTGCGCGGTCTCTCTATCGGTTCCAGGTGCTCTACCTAAACCTAAGTCAATACGGTTTGGGTATAAAGATCCCAAGGTTCCAAATTGTTCAGCTATAATTAAAGGAGAATGGTTTGGTAACATTACACCTCCAGAACCCACTTTAATCGTGTTGGTACCTTGAGCGACATAGCCTATTAAAACCGATGTGGCACTACTACCAATATTGTGTGCGTTATGGTGTTCTGCCAACCAATAGCGAGTATATCCAAAGGTTTCGGCATGTTGCGCTAAACTTAAAGCGTCGTTGTATGTTTGTTTAAGTGTATGCCCTTGAGAAACCAATGCAAGATCTAAAATGGAATACTTTGTATGTTGTGTTTTCATGTGCTAATAATCTATTGAAGTAGGTGTTCTTTGAGGAAAATTCTATTAAACAAAAGTACTTCTTTAAATAAAAAACTTATCCTAAGAAATTCCTAAATTTGTGAAACCTTAATCTAGAGTTTAAAGATGAATATAGAAATAGAAAGCATACATGTTTTAGACCTAGATGGTGTGGCCACAGACCTAATGGAGCTGTATAAAAACAAGGTTTTACTAATCATTATTTATAACAATGATTGTTTGGGTTGCACGGGTCGTGCTATACCTTTGGCTTATAAGTTTCAACAGAAATACCCATCGATTCAGGTTGCTGGTATACATGCCGATTTTGTAAATAGAGAAGGCACAAAAGCGTCTATTAAAAGTATATTTACAAGTGGTGAAAATCCATTTCCTATTTATATAGATAAGCATCATCAGGTTTACGATCAATTCAAATCTGAAGGCACACCACAATGGTTGCTTATTTCGGAAAAAGGCGAACTGTTTCGTTCTATTTTTGGATCGCAAGATAATGCCAAGAATCGCTTATTCTATGCTTTAGAAAGTCTTTGTGAAGATTGAAATTATTGAGGCATTCGTTATTACTCGATGCTTCTAATTAAACCAATATTATAACGTTCTAAATCGCTTAAAAAATCATTTACATTTTTGTGTTCTGGTCTGTACCAATCTTGATTTCTAAAGTAAAGATCCATTTTCCCGTTCTTAATAAAAATATAGCCATAACGTGCATATATTTCATTTCTCATAATCTGCAAGTCGTCAGGATGCATAGCATGTAATTCAGCAGGTTGTAATTTTTTATATGAAGCTTCTATGTATTTCCCGTAATAGGAATCTTTTAAAATTAATTCGGATTTTGTTCCTATTTCAAACTTACTATCTTCAATCCAACTAGACCAAGGATTATCAATTTTTAAACTTTTATAAAGCGCTCCGTTTTCAGTTTTATAATGAACAAATTGCCCAGTATGCTGATCGCTAGAAAACTTGCCTGTTTTATCAATTTTAATATTTGTGAGATTGATGTAGTTACTTTTCCATTGGTTTGTATCATCTACCCAAGAGCCATTTTCTACTTGGCCAATTATGAAGCCTCCAGAAAAAAATAAATTTAAATTCGATTCCATTTCGCTTTCACCAAAATGATATGTGCCTTGATACTCCATTTCAAATTTAGGAACCCAAGGCATTAAATCAGATTCAGAAATCTCTTGTCCGCCCCAATATTGTGCAAAAACAGAGTTAGAAATTAGTAGTACAATTATTAAGAGTCTCATATTATTTGTTCATAAACGCAGCTAACCTTTTGTTAGTGGTTTGTTGAATTTTGGTTTTCATATAAGGCGTCCAACCTAATAAATATCCCGGAGCTCCCATGGCTTGTTTGGTCCACTTCCATAAATCAAAAGTATCAAAATGTTCTATAATTTTACCGTCTTTAAATTTAAAGGCAGCACTAACTTTATTAATAACTTTTCTTTTTTTCTCTCCGTAAAAATATTCTGCAACCCAATTTGCTTTTCCGGTTTCAGCATTAGCTTCTATATTGTTAAAGCTGATTTTAGTATCTCCTTTCTTTTGTGAAAGCAACATTTCCCACATTTTAAAAGCGCTTTTACCTTCTAACCTTCCGAATACAGCATCTTGGAATACAACATCTTTGTGATAACATTCTAGCATGCCTTCAAAATTTCCATTAGAAAATGATGTGTAAAACTTCTCTATTATTTCCTTGTTCTCCATTTTAATATCCATTTTTCAAATTGTATTCAAGCTATTATTTTCAAACAATCGTTTCAACTTATTTCTTATGAAACAACCACCAGTTCATATCACGAGTTAACTCAAATCCTAATTTTTGATAAAGCGGAATCGCTAAGTTACCTTTATTTGTGTGTAAAATAGGTTGCTTATTTACTTTCAAAATTTCTTTTGTGTTGTGCGCTATAAGTTGTTTTGCTAATCCTTTTCTTGTATAATTGGGGTGTGTAACCACAGCACTAACTTCTATAAAAAGATCGGTTTGCATGCGCTGACCAGCTATTGCTACTAATTTACCATCTTTAATGATACCGTAATAATTACCCATTTCAAAGGTTCGCTTTTTATAATAACCAGGCATAACTAACCAAACTAGATTGTAAATTTCTTCAATATAGCTATCGTCAAGCAATACAATATCTTCTGTTATTTCAACGTCTGATAGTTGATTTAATACCATTTGACAGCCGTTGATTTTTCTATCTAAGACCACGTTTTTTTCGTCTATTATAGGTGTTTGGTTTTCTGAAACAAAGAAGAATGAATCTGATTTTTTCACATATTCACTTGAAGCTTCTGCCGTCTTTGTTTCATCGAAAAAAGCTCCAAACGGACAAACCTCATGGTGATAAAATTGTACACCATCGGAAACCACAGCAAATCTTTTATGCGTTTCTTTTAATGAATGCCAAACTGGATTTTTTAATTGATCTTCTAAATTTATCATTAGAAATACTTAAATTAATTGTTCAACGGAATTGTAGTTCCAACAAACCTAACTAATACTCTGTTTTATCCATTTTTTTAGTCCATTCATTAAATGGCTCTAAAGCAATTTCACGAGCTAATTGTTCGAACGGGATACTTCTTTTTTCGTACGGTAACGGAATTTCCTTGTAGATAAACTCATCGTCAAAACCGATATTAGCCGCGTCTACCTGATTACTTCCGTAGTAAACCTTATCTGGTCTAGCCCAATAAATAGCGCCTAAACACATAGGGCAAGGCTCGCAAGAGGTATATATTTCGCAACCATCTAGTTGAAAAGAATCTAAGTTTTTACATGCATCTCTAATGGCCGTAACTTCGGCATGTGCTGTAGGGTCGTTGGTAGATGTTACTTTGTTATTACCGCGACCAACTATTTTTCCGTCTTTAACAACTACGCAGCCAAATGGGCCGCCTTCATTGTTGTTCATTCCTTTTAAAGCTGCATTTACAGCTTCCTGCATAAATTTTTCTTTGCACATCGTTCTTCTAATTTTTCCGAAAAGTACAGATTATTTGCTGTTTTATTGATGGAGATTTGAGATTATTTTAATTGATAATTTAATGTTCTCTATAAGCTTTCAAAATTTTAAACAAAAAAAGCCCATCAAAATAAATTGATGGGCCTTTTTAAAAACTTTAAGTATATATTTAGATAACTTTTACGTTAACTGCATTTAATCCTTTGTTTCCTTCTTGTAAATCAAATTCAACAACATCGCCTTCACGAATCTCGTCTACTAAACCTGAAATGTGTACAAAATGATCTTTGTCTACACCTTCTTCTGTGATAAATCCGAATCCTTTAGTGTCGTTGAAAAATTTTACTGTTCCTTTACTCATAATAATATAGTATTTATAATTACTTACTTAAACGCAAAGATAGTGCCAATTTATAGATAAGGACTACCAATCTATAGGAAAATAATCTTTTAAAAATTTACCCGACCAATGTTTTCCGGTATTAATGCCGTCAATAAGCGGATCCATTACCCTCGCGGCGCCATCAACAATATCGAGCGGTGGTTGAAAATCGTGAACTTCTACCTTTTTCTTCGATAATTCGGCCGGATCTTCGTCGGTTACCCACCCAGTATCGACTGCATTCATGTAAATTCCCGACTTTGCAAAGGTAGCTGCCGAGGTATGTGTTAGCATATTTAAGGCTGCTTTTGCCATGTTTGTATGCGGATGTCTATCTTGTTTTTTAAACCTATGGAACTTCCCTTCCATGGCCGAAACATTTATTATGTGTTTTTTACCTGTGTTTTCCTTCATCATTAAATTTGATAAACGGTTACACAACACAAAAGGCGCTACGGCATTTACAAGCTGTACTTCCACCATTTCGGTAGTTTCTATTTCGCCTAATTTTAAACGCCAGCTGTTGGTTTTACGTAAGTCTACTTGTTGTAAATCGGCATCTAATTTTCCTTCTGGAAATACCTCTGAGGTTTGTAACGAGTTATCAAAACTGTAAGGTATTTGAGAAAGTTCGGCCGAATTACGCAAACCAATACCTGGTTCTGGACCGTGCCATGTTACTGGCAACACATTATTTTTACTCGTTTTAGCCGTGTTTACACTTAAATCTGTAAGTTCTTGCAAACAGCTTACGTGATCGTTTAATAAGGTTTGTGCTAATTTTGGTAACTGGTCTACGGGTAGTTTTTCGTTTTCCATTAAATGGAAATAAAACCCAGACGGACGACGCACTGTTTGTGCGGCGTTATTTATTAAAATATCTAAGCGATCGTATTTCTGCTCTATATAGTTACAGAAAATTTCAACACTTGGTATGTGGCGTAAATCTAAGCCATGTATATGTAAACGGTCGCTCCATTGTTTATAGTCGTCTTCTTTAGAAAAGCGAATAGCAGAATCTGCCGGAAAACGTGTGGTAGCTACAACCGTTGCACCAGAGCGCAATAACATTAATGTAATATGATAGCCAATTTTTAAACGCGAACCTGTAATTACAGCTACTTGATCTTTTAAATCGGTGGTTTGAAAACGTTTGGCATAGTTTAAATCACCACATTCCGTACACATAGTATCGTAAAAGTGATGCAATTTGGTAAATACCGTTTTACAAACGTAGCAGTTTCTAGGCGATTCTAACTCTGGAGTATCTTCTGAAATAGCTGCTGCAGCTAATAACTTAGGCGCTACAAATAAAGCCGATTCTCTTGCCGAACGAATACCTGTAGATTTACGTGCGTGCTTATCTTTGGCAATCATTTTACGTTTTGCCGCTTTTTTAGCATCTTTTCTACGGCGTTGAAACTCATCGCGATTTGGACGAGATAACAATCCCGAAGCTTTAAACAGCGCATTACGCTGTGCTTCTGGAAGCTCGAACATTTGGTTAGTATCTGCATTTAATTGCTCTAAAATAGCAATGCATTGGTCTATTTCTTCTGGAGAAACAATCTTATGGTTAGCCGTTTGGCCTTGTTTATCTTCTTCTGGCATATATAAAAGTGATATATCGCAATAGGGTTGATATAAAAAATAATTCGTGCAAAGATAGCGATACCTTAGTCTAGATTTACTGAAATGATTTGTTAATATTTTAAGTGATTTATTGAGCGTTTCCTGAGATTATTTAAAAGATAAAAAACGGGTTTCTTTGAAGATTATTTATAGTTTTGAAAAAAAATCATACAAATGAGTTTGTTTTCTGCATCAAATTTAAACCTAAAAGGTATTAAGAGTATATTATTGTTTTGTTTTCTATATAGTTACGTATCATGGAGCCAATCGGAAGAACCTAGTATGTATCATAATCATGCCATTGATATGATGCGAGAAAACATTAAATTTTTAGCAACTACCGAAGAATACGCAAATAATACCACTTTTTTAGAACTAGCAGAAAAGCTACCTAAAACATTTGATCGCTATAACATTAAAAACTACGAAACCACTTTAAAATATATAGCCGATGAGCTCGAATTAAGCGAAGCAACCATCAAGAAATATTATTCACCATTTCACTTCACCAAAGAGATGGCCAATATGCATCACGTAGCTACACATGCTCTGGCAGATATTTATTTTACATCAGAAAACTACAAACAGGCTATTGCTTTTTACGATAAAGCGATGTTTACACATGCGCCTAAAGGAACTAGCGGAACGACTATAAATAAAGATTTTTTAAGAATGGAGTTCGATGTATCGGAAGCTTATTTTGAGCTCAAAAATTACGATATGGCCGTGCTTCACCTTTTACATAACCTAATGAACCAGCAAAGTTATGGCGACCATGTAACCAATACTTTAAAAGAATATGAAGCTCTTATTGATGCTGCCGTGTTTTTACCAAAATTAGAAGCTATGCTTAAAACCATACAGAAAGGTGAAGGATATAATTTGAAGTATAATTTTAACGGAAAAACAATCCAGTTTTCACCCTTTGTAGAATCTCCTAGTTCTTGCCGAGCCACTATTTTAAGTTCTGATTTTTACAAAAGTTTAAAGAAAAATGCCGTTTTAAAAAAAACAGCCTCTGCCCCATCTCCTAAAACCATTAAACCAATTAAGAAATTAGCTAATTTTAAAATTGATGATAATATATTTCATCATGCCAATGCTATAAATGATTTTATAAAAGCCGTATTAATTATTGGTAATACCGAGGCTTTTTCTAAAGATGACACTTACCAAACTACAGCAATCAGCCTTATTACGCATCTTGAAAATGATACGTTTAATGAGGCTATTAAAGAGTTAGAGTACATTGTAAACGAAGCTTTTTCTATTAAAGCAAGTATTGAAACTTTAGATGAAAAACAAAAGAAAGCTGTAGAAAATATTCGTCATTTTGCTTTGCATTACAAGCTAGATATTATAATGGCCAATAAGGAATATCCTATGGCCCTTGGAGCCATACAATATGTGAAATCTGTGGAAGGTTTTGCTTTTGTATCAGATAACGAAAAAGAGATTGAAACTGATAGAGAAGATTTATTATTTACTGAAGCTTATGCTTATAATGGTTTTGCAACTAGCGAGTTTGGTTTAATTAATATGCTTGGTGCTTTAGTTAATTGTGATAATTATGAAGCTGAAATAAACACCATGATGATGGATGTCGCAAACGCATTAGGCAAAGAACGCGTCGTAAAGTTTTTAACGCAACTTGAAACTAATGTTATAGATAATCAGGCTGATGAAATTACTTTAACTTCTGCGCCTTTTAATGTTAAGGTGCCAAATATAAAAGAGCTTAGTAAAGATCAAATCACGAATAAAATACAGACTAGTGCTATTTGGAAGGGGTTCATGGAGTAGTACAAATAATGAATAAACGTATCTAAAATTCAGCTTATAGCCTTTAAAATACTATCTATTTTTTTTATAGTTTCTTTGTAGCCAATATCGAACAATTCTTGCGATTTACTGATAGAAAACATGCTATAATTTAAATGTTTATCAATACATATTGAAACATCACATTTCTCTATACGCTCTTGCATAGTGCTCCAAATGGCTAATTGCAAACAGCGCTGTGTAATTTGTAAGGTGCCTTTAATTTGATCCTTATGCTCATGTTCGTTAACACTTACTCCTATTATTTTTTCTGAAGTTTCAAATAAGGGTTCGATAGGTAAATTATTTAGTAATCCGCCATCTACATAGAGCTGATTATTAATTTTTATGGGCTTAAATAATAACGGAATGGCACAAGATGCGGCAATAAACTCTATTAACTTTCCAGACGAGCGAATTTCGTAAGCTCCTACATTTATATTAGACGCACAAATGGATAAAGGTGTTTTTAAGCTACTAAAATCATCGGTTAAATATTGATTTAGAAAAGATTTTAAACGTGTCATTTCCGTTAACTCCTTATTGACTAATCCTATTTTGAAAATTTGTAAAAACTCGTGACTTTTAGCTAATTCTAATATTTTTAAAGGCGTGTAGCCATTACAATACAAAGCACCAACCATAGCACCGGCACTAGAACCAGATACATGTGTTGGGAAAATTCCGTGTTCGTTTAAAGCGTGTAGCACTCCAATGTGTGCGTATGCTCTTGCCCCACCGCCAGAAAGTACGAGTCCTATTTTTTTATCAATTGTAGTTCCTTTTTGCGCCATCAGTGTTTATCCGTTTTCTTTTTTATCGTCTACCTTTTAACCATTTATCTAATGGTTCTATGGTTAAATTAATAAAGAGAATTAATGTTGTGCAAATCGCCGTTTCCTTATAAAAACCTGTGGCGGCAATACAGCCAATAGCAGCACTACACCAAATTGTAGCGGCAGAACCTAAACCATGTACATTGGCGCCTTCTCTAAATATTACTCCTGCACCTAAAAAACCGACACCTGTAATAATCTGTGCAATTATTCGGGTAACATCTACGGTTGCGTCTTCATTTTTAATCATGTATGATAGTAAAACAAATATAGCCGCTCCAGAAGCGACTAACATATTGGTTTTTAATCCAGCTGTTTTTTGACGTAATTGTCTTTCGAAACCAATCGCTAAACCTGCTAAAGCAGCCACGGCAAGGCGTAATGTGAAATCTGTAACTGTCATGTTGTTTTTGTATATGAAAGGTTGCGGTTTTATTAGAATCTAAAATAGGAATTATTTTTAGATTCTAATAAATACGTTTTTAATTTATAGACAACTACTAGGTAGTCCAAAGCATTGGTGCTTAATTATAAAAATAGTTAGGTATTTACGTCCATTCTTCTTTCAAAATGCTGTAAACATAAGTTCCTTCACTCTCCCCGTAAGATTGAATATTATAATTTCTAAGCAGGCCTTCCTTTATTGCTCCAAGTTTTTCTACTGCCTTTTGCGATTTAATGTTTTTTACATCAATTCTAAATTCAATTCTTCTAAACAATAATTTGTTAAAACAATAATCTAAAAGGAGCTTTTTACAAATCTTATTTATTCCAGTTCCTTGCAATTTCTCAGCAATCCAGGTCCATCCAATTTCTAATCTTCTATTATGAAAATCAATATTACCAAACATTGTTATACCAACTGGTTTTTCGTCATCTTTTTTTAATATAATAAAAGGGTATAACTCTCTGTTTAATTTTGCAGATAAGCAATAGTTGAAATATTCTAATAAATCATTGTCATTTTTAACTCTGGCACCAAATTCTCCCAATTCTTGAGTAAAACTAATTGTTCTAATTTTACTTATATCTGATTTATTTAGTGGTCGTAAAACAAGAAAATCATTTTCGATTATTAGCTCATTAGAAAAAAAATCTTTGTTATTCATTTAATAATTTAGTTTCGTAGAAACTTAATGATTGTTCAATTCCATCATCAACTATTTTACATGTATTTGTTTTTTTAGTTAATTATGTAATTTTATGTTCGTTAGATTTGTCCGTAAAATAGATTACATTTTCTCGATTTGGACCACTATAATCAACTTTGTTCTTTTAAATATTTAATTCTATCATCTTATCCAAGCTATTAAGTTTTGAATTCAATCAATTTGGTTTCAAAATCTAGATTTCCTTTAGGAATAATTGAACTTAAAATACTGATAATCATTTTTTTATATTTCGTTTAAAAACTCCATCTAGTTCAGAATTATGTTCGTTTTTCGGAATTGTAAATTTTATATAAACTTTTTTTCAAATGTTGCTAACCATATCATAACTGCAGTTAAATATAACAATAAATTTCATCCTAAACCTTCATGCAAAGAACTTAATCTCTTACAATACTGAGCACTGCATCTTGCACAGGCACAGGAATATGTTTTTTGCTTTTTATTTTCTGAATAAGAAACACAATTAAGGCAGTCAAAAATAGGCCTAGTAATATTTTAGTTGATAAAAAAGAAGCTTGATTATCGATTTGTTTTACAAAGGTGTTTCCTTCTGTTTTCAACTTTATAGAAAAATTATTCGATTTATTTAAAACAAAATGCTCTTTATTAAATCCAGATTTTAATAATAATAAAGCGCTTTGGCTTCGGTTAATATCGCTAAAAGCAGTATTGCTCACTTCTATTTGTTTTATATCATCTGGAACGCCCATTACTTGGAAAACGACTTTAGTTTCGTGACCTAGTTTTACAACACCATGTGTTAATTTTACTTCAGCATTCTGGTTATTAATAGTAATATTTATGTTGTTTTTCATGTGTTCCAAAACCATCTCTTGAAACTCTTCGGGCATTTTATAAGGCATATTGGCAAATTGTTTACGGACTTCCGTTTGAAATGCTGTTAACGATCCGCTAACTTGTAGCACCCAAGTTTTGTTGTCTTGTTCTACCAACATAGTGGTCGATATATCGGGCTGATGGGCTTGCATTAAAATAGACGAGCTCAAGAAAAGTATAATTAAGGCTAGTTTTTTCATAATAAATAAGTGTTGTAATATTAATTTCCGCGAAAGCGATTTAAATACGTGCCATTTATAGAACAGCACGTATTAATTATTAGTTTTAAATAGCGTAAGCGCCGTACAAACAATCTATAAAATTGTTGTTTCCTGCAGCATCTACATGGTAATGGTAACCTCTAGTTTCATCACTATGGCCTCTACAAGCATCTAAACCTGTAGGTTCGTTTCCGTCGGCATCTAGCTCGGCATATATACCATGGCCATCTAAGGCATAACCAATCATAGAGGCGTGCGTATCTTCTTGTGCTATTTGAGTACTAACACCAGTTGCCGCGTGATAATGATATCCTGCAGCCAGATTAATGTGTCCGCCAGCATCATCAAAAGGCGCTAAAGTATAAGCTCCTAAAATAGCATCGGTTGGTGCTGGAGCATCAAAAACAACGCCATTAAAAGCAACACCTCTTTGAGATGGACCTGATGCGACAGGACCAAAACCGCCGCTAAAATTAACAGGTGTGGTTTGTTTTATAGGTGTAATTGGTATTAAGTACGTTTGCGTAATATCGGTAACGTAAGAAGGTAAACACTCTACACAAAAATTCTCATATTCTTCACCTACATTTGGGTTTGCGGCATTTGCGCAATCATCTTCGGTTTCGGTTGTGTAAATATCACCGTTTTCATCGTACATGTGCCATGTGGTATCATTATAGAAATCAGCCATGTTTTTTATAAAATCGCCATCTACATCATACACTTCGCCACTTTCTAACCAAATACCTCCTGCAGAAGCATCATCGGAAATGTTACCCGGACACCATGGTCCCATTTCATGATCAGATGGTGCACTAGTCGCTACTATTTCGTAACAATTGGTACTCGTGCCATCTGATAAAGTACAAGGTACCGTGGTGACTGTTACGGCCGATGTGTTTGTTAAAAATAGTGATGAATCGACGTCTAAAACTAAATCGTCACCTTCTTCGGCTGTTTCCGAATCTGTTGTGTTACTGTCATCGGAATTACATGCCGTAAAGGATAAAATAATCATGCAAAAAAGGATAAAACTTTTTAATACTATTTTGTTTGTTTTCATGAGCGTAAGATTTTTATTATTGATTGTTATATGTTATTTTAGATTATCTTTTCTGTTTTAACTTGTGCTTAAATACTCGTTTTATGAAAACTTTGTGAAACTTAACATTAAGTTAACATTAGATGTGTTTTAGTTGAAAAGGCTGTTAAGTATTGATTTTGCTCATTTAATACGGTATTATCCATGCTTAAATAGTAAATCTCTATGGTGTCATTAGTATTTAGAATTTGTAAAAATGATAGTAATACTATTATATTTGCGTAAATAAGTTTTAATTATGAAAGATTTACTGTTGAAATTTAAAATTGAGTTACCTCAAGGTATCTATCTAAAGGATCCTGAATCTTCTACTTTAGGAAAAAAAATTATCGAAAATAGCATTATTCTTATTGAAGATATTGGCTTTGAAGATTTCAATTTTAAAAAGCTCGGAAAACAAATAGGTTCTAACGAAAGTTCGATATATCGTTATTTTGAAAGTAAACATAAAGTACTATTATATTTAACGTCTTGGTATTGGAGTTGGTTGGAATATCAATTAGTTTTGGAAACTTACAGTATGACTAATATTGAAGACAAATTAAAAAAAGCCATCGAGATTGTTACCAAAACAACCGAACAAGATGATAAATACACGCATATTAACGAAGTATTACTTAATAAAATAGTAATTGAAGAAAACTCAAAATCGTACCTAACCAAGGATGTCGATACTGAAAATGAAGAAGGACTTTTTCTTCCTTTTAAACGCGTTGTACATCGTTTATCAGACATGATTATTACTTGTAGCCCAACCTACGAATATCCGTTAAGCCTAGCTTCTACTATTATAGTTGGTTCTTTAAAGCAACATTTTATAAAAAAACATTTTAAATCAATTTCTAACTACGATGGTGATAAGCAACCAACAGATTTTTTCACAGATTTAGCCCTAAAAACATTATTAATAAATGGATAACACTACTTTATCACCCTGGAAACGCTTTATAGGTTTACTACGATTAGAGCGTAAAGATATTTACCAAATTGCATATTATGCCGTATTCGATGGTTTGGTAGCTTTATCGCTTCCGTTAGGAATTCAAGCTATTATTAACTTACTTCAAGGTGCCCAAATTTCAACTTCTTGGGTAGTATTAGTTATGCTAGTTACAGCTGGTGTAGCTTTTTCTGGCGTGCTTAAACTCATGCAAATGCGTATTATTGAAACTATACAGCAACGTATTTTTACACGTGCATCTATAGAATTAAGCTATCGTTTTCCGAAGATTAAAATGAGGGAATTACGTCAATATTACCTTCCGGAATTGGCAAACCGATTTTTTGATACACTAACCATTCAAAAAGGATTATCGAAAATTTTAGTAGATATTCCTTCGGCGTTATTACAAATTATATTCGCCTTACTTTTACTTTCGTTTTACCATCCGTTTTTTATAATTTTTGGTTTACTATTATTAGTACTTATCTACGTTGTTTTTAAATATACTGCTAGGCGCGGTTTGGAGACGAGTTTAAAAGAATCTAAAGCCAAGTACAAAGTGGCTCACTGGTTACAAGAAATTTCTAGAACCGTTATTAGTTTTAAGCTTTCAGGAAAAACAAGTTTGGCTATTGATAAAAGTGACGATTTAGTAGCTGGTTATTTAGACTCTAGAGAAAAACATTTTAAGGTTTTGGTGCTTCAATTTATACAATTAATAGGCTTTAAAGTATTAGTTACACTGGGTTTATTATTAATTGGTGGCTTCTTAGTTTTAGACCAACGTATGAACATTGGGCAATTTGTTGCCGCAGAAATTATTATCATCTTAATTATTAATTCAGTTGAAAAACTAATCAAAGGTTTAGAGTCTTTTTACGATGTTTTAACCTCTATTGAAAAACTAGGCCAAGTAGTAGATATGTCTTTAGAGGCTCAAAAAGGCGAAGCTGTTAAAAAAGATGCCGATTTAACCATTGAGTTTCAAAATGTATCTTATCAAGTTGAAAACCGCTATAAACCAATTTTAAGCGATGTATCTTTCACTATAGCACCTAAAGATAAAATTTTAATTAAAGGAGAAAGTGGTTCTGGAAAATCTAGTTTATTACAGCTTATTGCGGGACTAATTTCTCCATCTTCTGGGTATGTTTATGTAAATAATCTATCATTACAGAGTTTGATTAAAAATGAATACCGATCTAATTTAGGATTATCATTATCGGAAGAATCTCCATTTGAAGGCACACTAAGAGAAAACATCACTTTTGGAAATAAAGATATTAGCGATGAAACTATTTATGAAGTTTTAGAGCGTTTAAAGTTAACAACCTTTTTACAACAGCAAACCAAAGGGTTAAATACCATTTTAAAACCAGAAGGCAAGCAAATGGCCTACACAATCTCTAAAAAAATAATACTTGCCAGAGCATTAGTTAAACAGCCAAAACTCTTAATTCTTGAGAATCCGCTGGATCATTTCGATAAAGACGAAGCTAAAATACTTATCGATTTACTAGCGAACCCTAAATGCCCATGGAGTTTAGTTGTGGTTAGTAACAACGGCTTTTGGGAAGAAAAATGTAATAAGCATATTGTGCTTAAAAATGGAGTTATCATCAATAAACAGTAAGCTATGTTAAATATAACAAACAATAAAGTTTCAGAATATATAGACATTAAAAGCTTTAAATCTGGAAAAGAAATTTTTACGGTACAATACCATAAACGATTTAAAAAGTTTCTAATGGTATTTTCAATACTAATTGTAGTGATTGTCTTTTTACCATGGACTCAAAATATATCGAGTACCGGTTTGGTAACCACTTTAAAACCTAACCAGCGTCCACAATCTATTCAGTCTCAAATACCAGGGCGTGTTGAGGAATGGTTTGTACAAGAAGGCGATTTTGTAAAAAAAGGAGATACTATTATTCGTATTTCTGAAGTAAAAAGTGATTATTTCGATTCACGTTTAGCAGAACGAACAGGTGATCAGCTTAGTGTAAAATCATCTTCTGTTGAAGCCTATAAAAACAAGGTAGTTGCTTTAGGTAATCAAATTTCTGCTTTGCAGCAAGAACGTCGATTAAAGCTAGAATCTGCCAAAAATAAATTATTGCAATCTCGTTTAAAAGTCACCACAGATAGTATGGATTTCGAGGCGACAAAAATTAAAGCCGATATAGCTAAAATTCAATATGAACGTACTATTTCTTTACAAGAAGAAGGCTTGAAAGCGGTTAAAGATGTGGAAGAAAAACGTGCAAAACTTCAAGAAGCAGATGCTAAACTTATATCGCAACAAAATAAGTATTTAAGCACTAAAAATGAATTGATTAATGCGCAAATTGCAATCTCGACTATAAGTGCAACGTATGGCGATAAGTTAGCTAAAGCTCAAAGTGGTTTGTATACTGCACAATCTAGCGGTTATGATACCGAAGCCGAGGTTTCTAAATTAGAAACCAGTTTAGCAAATTATACTAAGCGTACCAGTTTACTATTTGTTACAGCACCACAAGATGGTTACATAAATAAAGCTATTAAATCTGGTATTGGTGAAACTTTTAAAGAAGGTGAGCAACTGGTGAGTATTATGCCGGCAGATTACGATTTAGCTGTTGAAATGTACGTGCGTCCAATAGATTTACCTTTAATCCATACGGGTGAAAATGTTCGTGTGCAGTTTGATGGTTGGCCTGCTATTATTTTTAGCGGATGGCCAAATGTATCTTATGGTACTTATGGCGCTAAAATTGTAGCTATCGAAAACTATATTAGTACCAATGGTAAATACCGTGTGTTACTAAAACCAGATGCTGATGATGTGGCTTGGCCAGAAGCCATTCGTGTAGGTTCTGGAGCAAAAAGTATAGCACTACTTAATGATGTGCCAATTTGGTTTGAACTATGGAGACAAATAAATAGCTTCCCTCCTGATTTCTATAAGCCGGATAGTAAAACTGAATATTCTAAAGATAAAAAGTAAACCGAATGCATAAACTTGTAATTATTGTACTGTTTTTAATGTCTTCCGTAGGTTTTTCGCAAGAAAACGATACTGTATTATCATTAGAAGAATATTTAGGGTATGTAAAAAAATATCACCCCATAGTGAAGCAAGCTCAATTAATCACTACGGAAAGTGAGGCTAAACTATTGAAATCTAGAGGTGCTTTCGATCCAAAATTAGAAGTTGATTATAATCGTAAAAAGTTTAAATCGACGACTTATTATGATAAGCTAAATAGCACTTTTAAAATTCCAACGTGGTATGGCGTAGAGCTTAAAGCTAATTATGAAAATAATGATGGCAGTTACTTAAATCCGGAATACAACACGCCAGATGATGGCTTGTATAGCGCAGGTGTTTCTGTTTCGTTAGCAAAAGGCTTATTAACCAATGAACGTATGGCGACTTTAAAACAGTCTAAATTGTATTTAAAATACGCTCAAGCGGAACAAAAACTTGTTATTAACGACATTTTATACAATGCTATTTCCACCTATTTTAATTGGCTGAAAAACTACCAAGCTAAATTGGTTTACAGCGATTATTTGGTAAATGCAGATACACGATTAAAGAATGTGAAAAGCAGCTTTTTTGCAGGAGACAAACCCGCTATTGATACCCTAGAGGCTAATATTAATTTTAAAAGTAGAAAACTTGATTATGAAAAAGCTAAAATTGGATATATAAAATCGGCTTTAGAACTTTCTAATTATTTATGGTTAGAAAACAATATTCCCTTAGAGTTAGAAGAAGGCATTTCTCCTGATACCACTACCATTGATAAAATTGATGTAGTACTGAATAGTTCTGTGTTAAATAGTACTGATGAATTAATTGCTAATCATCCAAAACTGCAAAGTCTTCAGATAAAACAAGAAATCTTAACCGTAGATAAGCGTTTAAAAACAAACAACTTATTACCAAAAATAGATTTGCAATATAACTTTCTATCGAGTGATTATGAGAATGTAAATAGCTTTAATACGGCCAATTATAAAAGCGGATTAAACATTAGTTTCCCTTTGTTTTTAAGAAAAGAACGTGCCGATTTAAGACTCGCTAAATTGAAACTTCAGGATATAGGTTTTGATATTTCTGCAACGAAAGTGAGCTTAAAAAATAAGGTGAATGCCACCATACAAGAAATAGATTCGTATAACACACAATACGATTTATTGCAAGATATTGTAGTAGATTACAAGGCGTTTGTTAAAAGTGAAGAACGTAAATTTAGTTTAGGTGAAGGTTCTCTATTTTTAGTAAATTACAGAGAAGTTAAACTCATTGAAAGCCAACTAAAAGCTATCGATGTGGAATATCAATTGTTTATCAGTAAATCGAATTTATTACGAGTTTTAAATAATTTAGAGTAGTTTTATTGATGCTTTAATCACACAACTCCTCCACTAACCAAAGTGGTTTTTTATTAAATGATACCCAGTCGGCTTTCAAAGCATCATACAACTTATCTATTTCAGTAAAGTCGGCTATGTTGCTATCAGGATCTGCTTTCAGTTCTAAAATATATTCCATGAGTTCGTAGCATACAGTAAATTGACCGCAAGCAATTAACGTTTGCATTCTGTTTTTTACAATATCTTTTTTATCCCACCATAATGTAGTTGGCGTTTCAGAAGCTGTTAGGCAAACACTTTCTAAGTTTTTACTTGGTGCTTTTATGCCTTTATTATAAGCAGGCGTTTTCATGTATGGCGATTTTTTACCACTCAATTTATAAACCGTTGCTGTAATACGTTTGTTTTTTAATTCGTTTTTAGAATAGAATAAATCGTAGTTAACGCGACGCATTTGTTTTAAAAACACATCGTTTATCATAGTCATAGCAGAAGTTACACGATTAGAAAGCATTACTTGTATTAAGCTAATGTCCAATTTTTCAAACGTTAAAATATCATCTAGTAAAGCTTCGGGGATATTTTTATTAAAGAGATGTTTCAATCTAGAGAGTACTGCTATTTTAACTGACCATGCTACAAGGCCAAAAACAGTTAAGAGCAAACCCATACCAAAAAGTGCACTTCCTAAAATATACCAACCCACATAATCTGCTGGCCCAAAAACCTTCATATTATTTAAAAGTAAAATTGCTAAACCAACCAATAGAATAGACCAATAAATGGGTTTAATCGAAAAATATTGCAACACCTTATTTATAACTCGTTTGGCGGTCGATTTCTTTTCAATTTTAGTAGCATCTTGTTTCCAAGGTTTCATTTTATAACTACCTACATCGTTCACGATAATTAAGTCTAGTTTGCCTTTCATCCTATCGTTAATAAGCATCATGCTACCAACCCCTTGATTATCCGCTATACCTCCATCCATAATGCCTACACCATCAATAAAAGTGTCTAGACCTTTTAAATTTTTATATGAAGAACTGTCATGATTTTTAAAATAATCGTCAGGGAACACTAACGGTTCAAACCCAACAGGAAAGCATGATGACGAGGCGATAACATCTCCTAATTCAACATCATTTCGTAAAGCGTTAATTTCTTTTTGATTGTTTCTATAAAGCGGGTTATTTCCAAAATATCCGCGATTTTGAAACCGATAAGTTAAACCAAATGAAAAATCGGTAGCATTGAAACAAACTTGTTCTAGCTGTTTTATTTTGCTTTTTTCAAACTTACCAAATGCGCCTTCAAAAACAGGCATTTCTGAGTACGTTAAAGCAAAAGCATTTATTAACGATCTGTTTTTATAAGGATTAGCTTTCCAAATTGTATCATTTTCTAGCTTCGCAATGGCATTTTCTAATAATACATCGTTTTCTGGTGTAAACGTATTGTAAAACTGCTTAAAAAAGGCTTTAAAATTATAATTAGGCATTTGTACCGCCTTGGCATAGCCAACTCCTGTAAGTGTGCCTCCACTTACTGTGCTCAGCGCTTTAACCGATTTTAATAGAGAATTATTTTTATAAGAAACATGATCGAGATAAGATAAAACACCTAAAGCAAAAAAAGTCGCACGATAACCGCCACCACTAAAGCAAAGGCCTATGTTTTCAAAAGGTGTGAATTCTGATTTTTTATCTAATTCTTGTGCCATGATCTGTTTTGTGTCTTTCCGCTTTAAAGATAGTTATAGATTTAAAACTATTTGTAAGTAAAATCACTTGATTGTGTTTTATTTCTGAATTATCTAAATTTTACGCTTATACATTCTTTCATACTTAACAATATAAAAGCAAAAACCTCTCATAAAAATTGAATAATATCAATAATTATGAAAGGTTTACTATTCTAAATTGCAAAAGCAAAATAGATAATTTTATGATGTGCGTTTTATTTTAAAAGCGCTAATAATCCTGTTAATTCCGATAGGTCTAAACTAGAATCGTTATCGACATCTAATGCGCTAAAGTTATCTGAAACAGAGCCGATTGCTTCTGTAGAGCTAATGGCTTCATCTTTATTTGCATCCAATAAGGTAAACAAGCTAGATATTTGTTGTACTGTAGAGTTAGAGCTTAAAGAACTTAATAAAGTTGCTGCACTAGCAATGCTAGATGTATCCATATTTTTTACACTGTTACAACTTGTTAAACTTACAACAACAGCTAGCGATAGTATTACTTTTTTCATAATAGGTTTTAATTTATTTTGAACAAATGTAGTGCTACGCGCTATTTTTGAGAAAAGGAATATACCAACACAGCAATTTTATCTTTTAAACAAGTAGATTTTTAGACGAAATAGTTTTAACTCCTAATTTCGTTTTCTTTATTCTTATCTAAAGACACTAGCTGTTCCTTCACAAGTCCATTCCGTATCATTTTCATCATCATCGTAAGCAATAAATGTATTTGTACCTGTGAAATTGTCATCGGTTTCAGAATAAAGGTAATTGCCCGTAAATTTACGTTTGCTACCAGAAGGCAATGTGTATATGGTTTCAATAATTAATGTATTACCATTCAACTCATAATAAGAACTTGTTAAGTAACCAGGGTCTGTAAATTCTATAGTTTGATCTGCTAAAAATATAAATTCAAACGCTGGACCTTCTCCTAATTCAAAATCGCCAGAACATGTTTCCCCATGTCTTTGAAAATTCCAAGAATCCTCAAGAATTTGTTCATCTAAACTTTTTGTTTCATTATTATCATCAGATGAGCAAGACATGATTAAGCCTCCAAGTATTATGAATAAAATAAGTTTTTTCATTTTTGATATATTTAAGTTATTAGTTGTGTTTATTACTCGTAAATGTATTCAATAGTACCTATTATCACAAGACATGAAAGTTAATATTAGAAAAAGTGCAATTAAGGGAGGATAAAGTCATTTTTTTAATTTTCATAGGTTTATTATTTGTTTTGAGAGAAGTAAATGTAGGTAAAATCCATTAAAAGTATTATCGTTCTAACAAAGACAATCCCCAACAAAGAGACTAGTATATTAAAAAAAACTGATTATCTGTTTGTTAGAGATGAAAAAATAATGATGAAAAAATATGTTCCTAATCAATTGATCAGAACATAGAAATGATAGACTTTTGAAGAAATTAATCCAATTCCTCTTTTAACTTGGTGATTAATATTTTAGTCTTACCACGTAGCATTTTAGCATTGTTGAGCTGTATCTGCGTTTGTAATAAACGGTCTATAATACTGTTTTGGTATTCCTTATTATTCAGTAAAATACTATAATTAGATTTACTTCCAAATTCTTTAATATGCTGATACTTTATGTTTTCTTTAGGAAGCATATCTACCAACGAAATATGTTTTTCTAAAACAGGTTTTAACCTATCGCTAATTATCGCTTTAATTTTGTCGTCTTGCTCCTTAAAACCGTTTATTTTACTTGGGTATACAGCTATTAAATCTTTGAGGTCATCACTTTCAATAATCTCAAATTTAGTAGTATTTACAATAGAATTTACAGAGTTGTCTAGCAAACTAACATCTTTGTGCTGTATATTAATTATGGTGTCTTTAGCGCCTTGAGTGATTTCATTTGGAGCTTTGCCAACATATTTTAAAGTGTTTTCTAAATAAACTATCGTTTTAGGATACTCATCTATTAACCCCTTTAGTAAGTGTAAGTTGGTATTTAATTCTTCGTTTAAGTTCTGGTAGATTTTCTGTTCTACAATATTATTCTTTCTAATATCGTTAAGATCATTTATTTTCCAAGCAATTGAAATACCAATTACAATAAGTATAATTTCGCCAATAGAATAAACCAAATAAGACTTAAACTTACCGAAGGCTATTAGGTTTCTTCTTAATTTACGGAATAGTTTCATGGATGATTATTTGGAAATATAAAGGTGAAATTAACCCTATAAATTATAGTGAATTACTATTTACAAATTCTAGAAAAGCAGGTTTATACTGCTCAGAAACAGTAATACGTTGGTTATTGATAATAATTTGACTACGCTCAATAACTTCAATATTTTTTAAAGACACAATAAAAGAGCGATGCACACGTAAAAACTGAGTTTCTGGTAATTCTTCTTGTAAAGATTTTAAGCTCATTAAAGTTAAAATAGGTTTCGGATTATCCTTTAACCAAATTTTAATGTAATCTTTCAAACCCTCGAAATATAAAACATCAGAGAGCTTTATACGTAGTTGCTTGTATTCCGATTTTACAAAAAGAAATTCTTTTACTTCGGAAATAACAGGTTGTTGTTTTCCTTTTAATAATGCAAACCAATGATTTGCTTTATTTGCTGCTGCTAAAAACTCGGCATAATCAAAAGGCTTCAATAAATAGTCTAAGGCTTCAACTTTAAAGCCTTCCAAAGCATATTGATCAAAAGCGGTTGTAAAAACCACACGCGTCTCTTTTGGAAGCATTTTAGAAAACTCTATACCTGTTAAATCTGGCATTTGTATATCTAAAAACAATAAATCTACAGGCTGTTCCTTTATAAACTCCATTGCTTCAATAGCACTGCTACATTTTTGTTTTAGCTCTAAAAATGGTGTTTTTTTAACATAGCTTTCCACTAAATTAAGCGCCATGGGCTCATCGTCTACAATAACACAAGTAATTTTTATATTGCTCATACGTTTGGTTTATATATTAAAAGTAGTACTAACTTAGTTTACAGTGTATCTAACAATAACCTCATTATCTAGAATAACATTTGTTGACCATATAAATTGTGCATCTGCCTCACTATTATCAAAAATATCAATAAAATTGGTGTACGCAGGTTTATTATCAACGCCAATGGTATTATTTGTAAATTCGGTTGCATTTGGCCATTCGTTATCATCAAAATCTGCTGATTGCCAATTTAAAGGGACTTTCCAATGTAAGGCGTAATATAATGTTCCGTCGTTAGAATCTTCCGTACTACAAGTTTTGCTTAATCTTAAAGTTCCTTCTTCGCTAGCACAAGATAAATCCCTTAAAGGGGCTGTGTAAAATGTTTGAGCTTTCCAGTTGGCATCTGTCGTAGCAATTATATCTCCATTAGCATCTTTAAAAACAGCCACCATACCACCATCTCCAGGATGAAACGCTTGTCCTCTATTTGCTTCAGAACCTAATCCACTATTTTCTTCCCAGTCTACTAATTTCATTGCTATTGTAAAAGGTGTATTCACCTTAAACCGAACAATATTCGAATTAAATTGCGTAAAAGGCACATTATCTTTAGCTACAGGAACGCCATTAATATACATCTCAAAGTAGTTATCGGCAAATACATAAGCCGTAACTATCTCGCCATCGGCATCAACTTCAATAATATCGGTTCCGTCTAATGCTGCTAAGGCTTCATCGGCAGATGCGTACTCTACTTTTGTGCAAGGGTTAAACAAATCGGATGCAAAAGGAAAACTATCATCAGTAAAATTAACCTCAGCAGGAACCGTCCATTTACTACCATCTGTTGCAGTAGAAGTTCCAATTGGCGCTTCTCTACCTCTATCACATTCAAATATATTTTGGGTAAGTACGGTTGCCGATCCTTGAGATACAGATGCTGTACCTTTATAAATTTCTGAATTTTCGGCAGTCGTTTTTTTACTGTTTTGACCGTTTTTACAAGCTGTCATCGTTAAAGAAGCGAAAACAAAGAGTAGTAAAGTGTTCTTTAAGTATATCATTTTATTGTTATTTTTAATTTGAGTCTATAAATGTTAGAGTCGTTCTGTCTATAATGTTTACAGTTGCCAATGCATTCATAAATACATTGTAATCTACGTTTAAACTACGTGTTTTAGGTAACGAAGCAGGTGTTTCTGCTAAAGCATATAGCGCTATGGTGTATTCATGTTTACCTTTTCCACGAGAACAAGGCGAAGTATAAGATATGGCCGTACCATCTTTATTTGCACCCATAAACCAATTGCCTTTAGACGCCATTTTATATGGTATTCCTGTGGTTTCAGGATCTATATCCCATAATAAGAGGTATGAATTGATTTCTGTTTTATCATCTCTTTTAGGGTAATGATACATTACAATAGCTAAAGATTTAGTGGCTTCAGGAACATTTCCCCATGAAAGTGGAATGGAATTTTCGACATCATTGACCTTCTCTTCACACTTGTAAATATCCAATAATTCACCATTCTTTATAGCATTGCTTGATAGTTTAAAATCGGAATGTATAGTTTTAAAATCATCATGATTTACTTTTGTTAGTTCTTTGTCATTGTTTTTGCAAGACATAAAACACGTAACAAGCAGAAGCACTAAAAATTTCGAATGTTTCATTTTTCTCTAGGTTTATAAGTTTCAACCGTTGATGTACCATCAGGATTTATAAATTGATAGCTGTAATTATCTTCATTGTCCCACTTATAATTTATGATATATTCTTCTGAATCTAAACTGTACGTTAATACATAAGAATTTTCTCTTAAAGATTTGAAATCAATAATTTTAGCACCGCGTAACGGTGTTAATGCGGGCCGTAATTCTTGCGTTCTAGGTTGCGGATACACTTGGTTTTCTGGTGCTTTTGTTTTTGGATCTAATTGTACTTCGCCCCGCATACCTGCAATAAAATAAGGGTACTCTTTAATAGTATAATATTGATAAGAACCATCTGAGTTTGTTTTTCCTAAATAGGCATCCAATGTATCCGTTGTTTCGCCGTACACAGGAAATCCATCAACAGCATAAGCAACGGGGTTTCCTGCCCCAACTTGATCTTGCAAATGTACTGGTGGTAAATGGTAATGATAATCGTCTGC
Organism: Algibacter sp. TI.3.09; assembly: GCF_038154905.1. Lineage (NCBI taxonomy): Bacteria > Pseudomonadati > Bacteroidota > Flavobacteriia > Flavobacteriales > Flavobacteriaceae > Algibacter > Algibacter sp. TI.3.09. Next base: position 902,730 of record NZ_JBAKAN010000001.1, read on the forward strand.
ACGACCACAATGTCCTCCCCAATTATCTAACTCTCCAATGGCATTTGCATCTTCACCCCTATTATTTAAAGGGTTAAAAATGGGGATTCCATTTACAGCAACAGCAATGGCTCCTTTAAGTAAATTGGTTTTTGTAGATAATGGGTTTTCTGCCATTTTTGGATGCGTAGGTATAGCCCAACTATTGTTACCCGTGTAATTTTGCTTAATAGGCACTTGTTGTTGCCAGTTTGTAATACCAACCATCATATCATGATCTGGTAACCCATTTGATGAAATATAGAGATAATTATCATCAGAATGAGTTGAAACCCCATCAAATTTCTCGAAAAAGGTTTGCATCATCGCAACATCATTCGAAAGTGTTTCTGTTTGACTTGTTTTAGTAGTACTTGTATTTTTGCAAGACACAATAAAAAGCACGACTAAACTAAGTGTGCCGTGCGTGAGGTAAATAGCTCTTTTTTGGTTTATGAGTTTGTAAACAGAAAAAGATAAAAGAAAGATACCAAAAGCGATAAGACTTATATTAAAGTGAGATAAAGGTTGTGACTCCACTTCAATAGTTGCATTATTATTTAAAGATTGAATGAACCCACTTTTGGATTTAATGTAATCTTGATCGACTTCTGTAAATTCTGAAATTTCATATATATTGACCTTATGGTTGCTATCTAAAAGCCAAACCTCGCCATTTTCATATTTTATAAAGTCAGCATTTATTGTTTTGTTTTTGGTTATTAGTTCCCATGTTTTCAAAGCTAGCTCATGTCCACCTTCATGCGCAGAAATAGAGCCAAAAGAAAAGAGGAAGAGAATCATTAAGATCGAATGTTTCATAGGTTTTAAAAGTTATAGGTATAGTTAAATTTATTCTTTTAAAGTGTTTTTAATTTTATCAATATTTAAGCTATTTGCCATAGCATTAAATATTTTATAATAGGCACTCTCATTGTTGTACAATGCCACATGAGTACCCTGTTCGATAACTTTTCCTTTTTCTAAAACAATGACATTTTCGGCGTCAATTATTTGAGAAATACTGTGGGAAATAACGATTACTGTTCGCCCTTTTTTTATGGCGTCTAAACTTTTCTTGATTTCTTCAGTTGCTATGGCATCCAAACTCGCCGTGGGTTCATCAAGAAAAATAATAGGAGGATTTTTCAAAAATAATCGTGCTATAGAAACCCGTTGTTGTTGCCCTCCAGATAGTAATGTTGCTTTTGAATTATAGCCCTCTGGCAATTGAATAATTTGCTCATGGATATAAGCTTGTTTTGCTGCCGCTACAACCTCGTTATCTGTAGCATTTTCTTTTCCGTAAAGGATGTTTTCTTTAATGCTTCCATTAAATATATGATTTTTTTGTAATACCAACCCAATGTTATCTCGGAGCCAATGCGTATCATATTTTTGTAAATCAACTCCATCTAAAAGTATTTCTCCTGAGGTTGGTGCATAGAATTTATCTAACAAATTAATGACTGTGCTTTTTCCAGCACCACTTAAACCAACTAGAGCATTTATCGTATTGGGTTTAATAACCATCGAAACATCATAAAGGGCTTTGGTTCCGTTAGGATATGCAAAATCTACATCTATAATTTCAAAAGTACCGGTGAATTTTTCAGGAATGTAAGTGCCACTTAATTCTGTTTCTTCATCGGCGTCCATAATTTCAAAAAATGCATCCGAATATATTATTGCATCTTGTACTTCATCATATATGCGATGTAATTGTTGTATAGGTGCCGATACATTGTTAAATAGTAAAATATGAAACATTATGGCGCCGATAGTCATGCTGCCATTTAAAACAAAATAAGCGGTTAATATGATAATAATTACGACTCCAAATTGTTCTGTGAATTTCTTCAATCCGTCAAATAAGAAACTTAATTTTCTTGTTTGTAATTGATTTTCAGTCATGTCTAACTGAATGGCTTCATGCTTTTTACTTTCAAAATTTTCTCTTGTAAAAGATTTTATAACAGTAATAGAATTTATTAAACCAATTATGCCATTATTCTTTGTTTCTCTATATTTCCTCATGGTGCGTCTAAAACCTTTCAGTTTTTTAGCTTGCAGACTGCTTATGTAGAAGAAAAGTGGAATAATTGAAAGACTCACTAACCCCACATATACATTGGCGTTGAACATGATAATTAAAGCGACAAAGGCGTTAAAGAATAACGGTAATATATCTATGAAGAAGTTTTTTACTAACTGTGTAAGGCTAGAAACGCCTAAATCTATTCTGGTTTGTAATTTGCCGCTTTCATTAGTTGGAGAACTATAAAAAGCCATTTTGTAAGTCAATATGCGTTCTACAATGTTTTGAGCAAAGTCTTTTGAAATGTAAATTTTCATTTTTTCTCCATAGAACTTTTGACCAAATTGTACTAATGCATAAAAACCTTCTTTTAAAAGCAGAATAATACTAATTGTTGCTAATAGCGAAAACCCCTCTTTTACGGTTTTATTAGCTTCACTTAATGTCGTTAATTCATCAACGGTGTAGCGTAATACTAACGCATTAACCTGCGCCAATAATGCGCCAATTATGGTTAGGATTAAAGACGCAATCACCAATTTTTTATAAGGTTTTACGTAATCCCAAAGTTTTTTAAAAAGCTCTACAAGCGTTTGCTTAGAGGCATCTTTCATATATTAAAGTTTAAACGTATTGTGATTTGAGAATTCAATTATTTTATTATGCTTAGTTTGTTTCCACTTCTAAGGTTACCAAAAACCGATCATCTTTTAGAATAGTTTTAAAGCTGAATTTATCTGAATACAATAACTCTAAACGCTTCTCTAAATTCTGAAGTCCAATACCAGAGCCACTTTTATCGTCTGTTTTCTTCGGGAAATTATGGTTTTCAACTGAAAACAAAACGGTATTATCATCACAAGTCATATTAATATCAATAGTACTTGGTTTAGTCGCCGAAACGCCATGTTTAAAAGCATTTTCGATTAACGAAATAAATAATAAAGGTGCTATTTGTATACCTGTTTCTTTAACAGGAAAGCTATAGCTAACACTTGTTTTATCGGACACTCTTAGCTTCATTAAATCGATATACTTTTTAAGAAAATCGATTTCTTTACTAAGCGGTACAACTTCTAAATTAGTCTCGTACAACATATAGCGCATCAATTTACTTAAACTATGTATAGAAGACTTGGCTTGATCTGGCGAAATATCTACTAAAGAATAAATGTTATTTAAAGAATTAAAGAAGAAATGCGGTTGCAATTGATAATGTAAATGCTGTAACTCCGATTTTAATTTAATATTAGCGGCTTCCTTACGTTCAGCTTCCGTTTTAACCCATCGTTTTGTAGATTTTAATGCTACTGAAAAGAACAAAGGAGCCAAATACGATAGCAATTGTATGTAAATAGCCATTTTAAATGGAGGATCTGTTCTCTCGGTATTTGCGAGACGCTTTTTTAAAATATCTTGAAAATAGTTGTCTTCAATATATTCTTTTAAAAACAAGAAAAATCCTATCAGTGCTATATTTACCGTTATAAATAATAACGTTTTTTTAGGAAACAAAAAACGATCTATCAACACAAAATAATTGAAGTAAAAGATAATTGCAGAAAAGAACAAAGGAATCCAAAAATGTGCTTTAACTCTATCTAACTCTTGATCTTGATTATAAGATAACAAGTAAGGCAAACTGACTAATGTTAGCCAAACTAGCAGATGCAAAAAGATGGTTATGTTTTTATTCTTGTACATTAACTTTAATTTAATTTTACTATTCTTTTGTTACAAAAAGGTCTATTTACTCCTGTACAATTGCATTTCCTGCAACACCATTTAGACATTTTATTATTTGATTACCTCCTGGTTCTCCAGCATGATAATGGTAACCTCTAGTTTCGTCTTCATGACCACCACAATCATCTAAATCTGTTGGTTTATGGTCATTTTCGTCTAAAAGTGCATAAATACCAAAACCATCGATAGCATAGCCTAACATTGGGGCATGCACATCTGCTTGATTTACTTCCTTTGTAAATCCTGTAGCTGCATGATAATGGTAGCCTCCATGAGGATTTACATGTCCTCCTTGATCATCTAAAGGCGCAATAGTATGTGCAGCCAATATAGCTTCTGTTGGTGCTGGTGGATCAAAATTAACACCATTAAAAGCGACACCAATAGCACCTCTTCTAAAGCGTTGTTCATTATTTGTATAAACTGGTGTAACCGGAATAGTATACGTTGTTACTTGGTCTTTATAATATTTAGGTAAACACTCTACACAATAATTCTGATAGGCTTCTTCCACATCTGGCTTTGCTGCTCCTTCGCATTCTTCCTGTGTTGCAGTATACTTTACGCTACCATCTTCTCTAAAGACTTTCCATTCATCATCTTTATAAAACTCGGCTAATTCTGCAATAAAATGACCATCTACATCATAGACTTTTCCATCTTCAAACCAAATACCTCCTTTTTCTTTAGCATCATCAATATGTCTTGGGCACCAAGGTCCCATTTGATGCTCTGATGGTCTTGAGTTGGTTTTAAACACATAGCATAATGTTGGTGTTCCGTCTAGTTCCACGGTTTCCTGAGTAATTTTCCCAATAATATTATCTGCGATAAAGTAATCTGGATTTACTGAAACAACTTTAACTAACTCTGTATTTTTATCTGATTTACAGGACGCCATTACAATGGTGATTGCTAAAAGTAAAAATGGTTTTAAATGTTTGCTGGTTTTCATGTTTATCCGTTTTATTAATGAGTTAGAATCACGAGTCTTTACTCGTAACGCAACGCGGTTATAGGATCTAAAGCCGATGCTTTTCTAGCTGGATACCATCCAAAAAAGATACCTGTTACAGCACATACTGCAAAAGAAATAACTATAGAATACATCGCCACGCTTGTAGGCCAATTTAAGAATTTTTCTATGAACACCGTTGCTCCAAGCCCTAATAATACACCTAAAACTCCTCCGGTTATGCTTATCAAAATGGCTTCTATTAAAAATTGCATTAAAATATCGGAGCCCTTTCCTCCTACAGCCATACGTAACCCAATCTCTTTTGTACGTTCTTTTACGGAAACATACATGATATTCATAATCCCAATTCCTCCAATTAATAAAGAGATACTAGCTACCGCAACTAGCAGTATTGTAAGCATTTCGCTAGTTGAACTGAACGTTGAAATTAATTCTTCCATAGAACGCACAGTAAAATCGTCTGTATCACTATCTGTTAATTTGTGTTGTTCTCTTAAAATTTCAGAAACTTCTAAAACAGCATTTGGCGCCTCTTCCTCACTGATAGCAGATGACATAATCTGATTTAAATGATCAATAGCTAAAATACGTTTTTGCACCGTTGTATAAGGTGCAATAACTACATCGTCTTGATCTTGACCAAAGGTGTTTTCTCCTTTTTCTTCTAAAACACCTATGACTTTAAACGGAATATTATTAAAACGAATCATTTGCCCTACAGACTCTTGCCCATCAGGAAATATATTATCTACAACCGTTTGACCTATTACAGCCACTTTAGAGGCTGTTTGAACCTCAGCATCTGTAAACATGCTTCCACTTTGTAAATCAACCACTTTAATGTTTAAATACTCAGGGTTAACACCGTAAATCGAGGATGGCCAGTTGCTAGACCCATTAATAACTTGTCCTTTACCTTCTACCACTGGCGTGCTATAACTTAGTAAAGTCGACTGCGCTTTAATCGCTTTATAATCATTTAAAGTCAGCGATTCCATAACACTTGCCTCTTGCCTTACACCGCCTCTTGTGTCTGCGCCTGCTTTTATCGTTATCATATTAGACCCCATACTTGATATGGTAGTCCGAATACTCTCTTTTGAGCCTTCTCCAATAGCTAACATTGCAATAACGGAAGCTACACCTATAATAATTCCAAGCATCGTTAATAAGGTTCTTGTTTTATTAAGAATAATGGCTTTTGTTGCGATTTTAAATAAATTTAATAGTCTCATAATTAATCGTCTTGTTTAGGTAATTTGGCCAATTCATTTGCTGCAGATTGAATATTATCATTCTTATAATCTTTCATAACCGCACCATCTTTTAATACAATGGTTCTACTACTAAATGTAGCAATATCCGGCTCGTGCGTAACAAATGTAATCGTAATACCTTGTTTGTTTAACTCTTGAAATAAGGACATAATTTCATAAGATGTCCGCGTATCTAAGTTCCCTGTCGCCTCATCGGCTAAAATCATTACTGGATTATTAACTAGTGATCTGGCAATAGCAACACGCTGCTGTTGTCCTCCGGAAAGTTGAGATGGTGTGTGATGTAAACGTTCGCCTAATCCTACTTTCTCTAAAGCTTCAATAGCACGTTTTCTGCGTTCTTCTGTAGATACTTTACTGTTATATAACAGTGGTAATTCTACGTTTTCAATAGCTGATGTTCTTGCTAATAAATTATAAGATTGAAAAATGAATCCAATTTTCTCGTTTCTAATAGTTGCCAATTCATTTCTAGATAAGTCTTTCACTCTTACACCATCAATTTCATAGGTTCCAGACGTTGGTTGATCTAAACATCCTAAAATGTTTAACATCGTACTTTTTCCAGAACCACTTGATCCCATTATAGTGACAAACTCACCTTCTTTAATATCAAACGAAATGCCTCGTAATGCATGAACCGTCTCGGTTCCCATGGTAAACTCTCGCTTTAAATCTTCTATTTTTATGATTGCTTTGTTCATGGTTTTTTATTTTTTCTTGTTACCTCCTGGGCGTTGTGGCATAAATGGACTTTCGCTTTTAGCATCTGCACTCACTTCCGATTTTGCAACGCCTTTTAAACTATACACTAATTTTTCACCTTCTGAAACACCACTTAACACTTGTACATTTACACCATCACTCGCGCCAAGCGTTACCGTTTTAGGTGAAATAGACCCGCTACTTTCCAATACCCAAAGTGTTGTTCCTTCTTTAGTTCTTTCAGTGTTATTAGCTTCTAATTGGTGTTGTAAATTATAGCTTGCAAAGACTTCTTTTTCTGGTTTAAAGTTGATGGCTTTAGCTTCCGCAGTTAATACATCATTTAATTCTAATGTGTAAATTGAAATAGTTGCTGTTAATCCTGGTTTTAGTTTTAAATCTGGGTTATCTGCTTTAATTACAACGGTATACGTTACTACATTTGAAGTAACAGTTGGGTCCAATCTTACTTGTGTTACTTCACCTTCAAAGGTTTCACCTAAGTAAGCATCGACTGTAAAAGTTACGCGTTGCCCTTCTTTTACTTGTCCTATATCTGCCTCATCCACATCTGCCTCTACTTGCATTTCTTTTAAATCTTGTGCAATAGTAAATAGCGTTGGTGTACTTAAACTTGCTGCTACCGTTTGCCCTTCGTCAATAGCTCTAGATAAAACCACACCATCGATAGGCGAATAAATATTAGCATAACCTAAATTAGTTCTGGCTTGTTGTAAATCTGAATAACGTTGCGTCACCGTTCCTTTTGCTGTTTGATAGTTGAAAGTAGCATCATCAAAATCAGATTTGCTTATCACTTGATTATCAAATAACGTTTTCTGTCTGTCGTAAATCGTTTGCGTGTAGTTTCTTTGGCTAACCGCATTATCATAAGCTGCTTGTGCTTGCGTTTTTGCTGCGTTTAAATTAGTTTTATCCAATTCAGCAATCAACTGTCCTTCCGTAACCACACTGTTATAATCCACATATATTTTTTCAACTACACCAGAGACTTGTGTACCAACCTCAACTTGTGTAATTGGTTCCATTGTACCTGTTGCAGTAACCATGGTAGTGACGTTTGCTTTTTTTACTGCTATTGTTTTAGCTTCAATGATAATAGCGTCGTCAGCTTTTATAAATGAATATCCTACAATAGCGAGTACTACAATGACAATGCTACTTATTATAATGTTTTTTTTATTTTTCATGATCCTTTAGATTAAAGTTTGATATCGTTTCCTTGATAAAATTGTAATAATTGGTGATATAAAATATTTAGGTATTTTGCTTGCAAATAGTTTTGCTGTGCATTAGTGTACGTGTTTTGGCTAATTACTAAATCGGTTGTGCTTAAATCGCCTAATTCATATTTCTTCTGAGCTAGTTTGTAACTTTGTTCTGATGCTTCTTTGGAAGCTTCCGCAGCTATAATTTGTTCTTGTGCAGATAATGCGTTTTGGTAAGCCGTTTCTACTTTCTTGTAAAGAATTTTTTCAGTAATTTGTTTCTGAATTTCAGCCTTTTCAATATTTATGGTAGCCGATTGTACTGCTGATTTTGTTGCGTTTCTATTAAAAATAGGAATGGTTAATGATAAGCCTAACTTCTGATTAAAGTTAACATCAAACTGATCGGAAAATGTATTATCGTTTATACTTGTATAACCAGAACCTACACTTCCGGAAAGTGATAATGTTGGCGAATATCCTCCTTTAGCAATATCGAGTTCTTTCTCTTTTGCTGCTACATTTAACTTACTAGCTTCTATTTCTGGCAAGTAATTTAGCGCGTTGTTATATATGGAAATTCTATCTAATTCTAAATTTATTAGATCCATATTTTCGTCAATAGACTCAATTTCTAAATCGTCCATTGGTGTTAGCTCTAATAGTTGTTTCAAATCAATAATATACTGTTGATAATTGTTCTTAGCTGCAATTAAATTGTATTGATTAGTAGCTACTTGACTCTGTGCTTCTGTATAATCACTTAAAGCAATAGTTCCTGCATCTAAACGGGCTTTTGCTCTCAATACTTCTGTTTTAGAAGCTTCTAAATTAGATTCGGCAATAGCAATATCTTCTTTACTGAAAAGTGCTTGCAAGTAGTTTTCTAAAAGGCTAATAACAATGCTGTTTTTTGCTTCTTCTTCTAAAAAAATATTTTGTTCTAAAAGAATTTTATTCTGCTTAATTTGATTACTTATTTGGTTGCCTTTAAACAGCGTTACAGAACTATTTATACCCACATTAGTACTGTGTATTTGATCGGTAACATAACTACTTGTAATAGGGTCAATAGTATTTCCGTTAGAAAAACTTTGAGACGCACTACCAAATAAGTCTGGTAATCTAGACGATTTTGCTTTACTATAATCTACTTCGGCAAGATTTGTATTTAAAGAAGCATCTTTTACGCTAATATTATGTGCTATAGCATAATTGATACAATCTTCTAAAGACCACACATTCGAGCTAACGTCTTTAGGTGTTTCTTGCCCTATTGAAATCTGTGCAAATAGAAAGCTTGCGATAATAATATATAATTTCATTTGTTAAGGTGTTTTTGTTTTACACTTCAAAAATGAAACTAAATACATCCTTATAAAATAGTAATAGAAGTTTGATGGAATTGACTATACCAAAACCCCTATTCTATCGACGAGATTTTTATAACTATTGCAGATAATTGAAATATAGATAAAAGCCTTTGAACTTTTGATAAAACTTGATTTAAGGGCTTTATTTAACGGATATTATACCAAGGAAACAATCCGTAATCATTAACTTTGTTTACAGTAAATTTAATTGATGAATTAGCGATTTTATATTTTTTACTGAAACTTTTATCTGTAACAAAAGTTACTGTGCTTTATATTAAAATCGAATAATTTCGTCGGCAACATATACAAATTATTGCTTTTATGGAAGACATGCTTTTTTATGATAGAATGCAGTTTGCTTTTACCATTACCTTTCACTACTTATTTCCGCAATTAACTATGGGCTTATCGCTTATAGTGGTTTATTTTAAAGGGAAATATCTTTATTCAGAAATTGAAAAATATAACGACGCTGCTAAATTTTGGATGAAAATTTTCGCACTAAACTTCGCTATGGGTGTGGTTACCGGAATACCAATGGAATTTCAGTTCGGAACCAATTGGGCTAAATTCTCGGAGCTTACCGGTGGTATTATTGGACAAACCTTGGCAATGGAAGGCATGTTTTCGTTCTTTTTAGAATCTTCATTTTTAGGACTTTTTATTTTTGGTGAAAAGCTTCTAGGGCATAAACTCCATTTTGTTACTGGGTTTTTAGTCTTTTTAGGTTCTTGGGCCAGCGGCTATTTAATTATTGCTACGCATTCCTGGATGCAGCATCCCGTGGGTTATGAAATTTTGGAAAACGGCCGATTTGTTCTAAACAACTTCAGTGCCCTATTTTCAAATCCATGGTTATTACCATCCTATTTCCATAATCAATTAGCATCGGTAATTACGGCATCGTTTGTTGTAGCTGCCATTGGCGCATTCTATATTCTGAATAATAAACACAGCGAATTCGGAAAACTCTTTGTAAAAACAGGTGTTGGTTTCGGTTTAGTATCTAGTATTTTAGTGGCATTCCCAACAGGAGATTTAGTAGCTAAAAACGTTGTAAAACACCAACCGGTAACCTTTGCAGCTATGGAAGGAATTTTTGAAACCGAAGAAGGCGGCTCGGAAATTGTTTTAATTGGACAACCTAATATACTCGAGCAAAAACTAGATAATAAAATAGCCGTTCCAAATATTCTAAGCTTTTTAACCTATCAAGACTGGAATGCGGAGATTAAAGGTTTAAATGAATTTGATAAAAGCACACACCCAACAAACATACCTGGGCTTTATTATGCTTATCATATAATGGTTGGTTTAGGTACCATTTTTATAGGTTTAATGTTATTGGCGGCCGTACAGCTTTTCAGAAAAAAACTATATACTACAAAATGGATTCTGTGGGCACTTATGTTTATGCTTCCTTTTCCATATATCGCCAATACAACAGGTTGGTATACTGCAGAATTAGGCCGACAACCCTGGTTAGTGTATAACTTGCTGCGCACCGCAGATGGTGCATCACCAACCGTGTCGGCAGGAAATACGTTATTTACACTACTTGGTTTTATTGGTTTGTATTTGCTTTTAGGTTTGCTGTTTTTAATGCTAGCCGGAAAAATAATTAACAAAGGTCCACAACTTAACAACACACATTAATTATGGAATTATTTTGGTATATCGTTTTAATGACCATGTTGGCTGTTTATGTCATTTTGGATGGCTACGACTTTGGAGCAGGAATTATTCATTTGTTTTTTGCTAAAACAGAAAAAGATAAAAAAGCAATAACTAACGCTATAGGTCCTTTTTGGGATGCCAACGAGGTTTGGCTTATCGCCTCTGGTGGGATCTTGTTTTTTGCATTTCCAACGTTGTACGCCTCATCGTTTAGTGGCTTTTATTTACCCTTAATTATGATTTTATGGTTACTAATTTTTAGAGCTATTGGTTTAGAGTTACGCGGACAAATACACAACCGCATATGGGAAGCCATTTGGGATAAAGCTTTTGGAATATCTAGTTTGCTTTTGGCCTTGTTTTTTGGTGTTGCTCTAGGTAACGTAGTTCGTGGTGTTAATTTAGGTAATGTTGTAAATGGTGTATCTACGCACGAAGCACATTTTTTCTTTTTACCACTTTGGAACCCAACATTTAGTCCACATGCAGAAGCCTTAGGTGTTATCGATTGGTTTACACTTTTACTAGGTATTATTGGTGTGATATCTTTAGCAATCCATGGTGCAAATTGGATTATTTTTAAAACCAATTCCGATTTAAACACCAAGCTTAGAAAGGTGATTTTCAACTTAAATATTGTACTATTAGTTTTAGTAATTATCTCAATTTTAATTTGGCATTTAATAGAACCAAAACCATTTCACAACTTTTTTAAATACCCTTGGTTATGGTTATTCCCTATTATAACATTAACAGGGTTATTGGGTTTGTTCAAAATTAAATCATTTAAGAAAGATGGCTATGGCTTTATATTTTCATCTTTATTTTTGTTTGGAGGTTTAACCACAACCGTATCGTCAATTTTCCCTAAAGTATTGCCTTCAACAAATGATATTAATCCAGATTTAACGCTTTATAACGTAGCAGCAGATGAGTATGGTTTATCTGTTGGTGTATATTGGTTTGCTATCGCTATTGTGTTAGTGGCTGTATATATGTTTATTCAATATAAAGTCTTTAGAGGAAAAATGGACGATGTTGGTTATGGAGAACATTAAATTTTAAAATATTTATAGATTATGCAAACCCCAATATATACATCTATTAAATTAGAAAAATTAATTAAAAAACTAATTAAAACAGAACCGATAAAAAACTTAGGTTTGTTAGGAAAATGGAATGCTACTATTTTTCATGTTAATAGAAAAAAGTGTTGGCTTGTGGCTAATGCAAAAACACAATACTCTATAATTTTAACAGATATAAAAGCGAAGGATTTAAAAAATATTTCGGATATTTTTAAGAACGCATTTTATACGCAGTTAATCTATGATGGTATTATTATAGATTTTGAAATAGTAAATTCACTTATTGGTGAAATAACCTTTTTTAGGACTGATAATGATAGAAAAACTACAGGCTTTCAAAACGATAGGCTTTCGCATTTAGAGTATTGGAAAGATGAATTTAATAGCTTAGAAGCTATGCCCATTAAAGATTTAACAAGCCGTATGAATAATATACCTATCCATATTGGAGAAAGTAAAAAAATGGCAGATTTCACTTATGCTAAAAGCGAAATGGAACAATGTATTGAATCTATACAATTATAAATTACTCCTTATTTTAAGTTTGTATTGCAATTAATAACGCCAAGATATCTTATATTTTTTATTGTAGAATTAGAGATTAAATTATCTTCGCGCGATGTGGATGTATTTAGGGCTTTTAGCCGCGTTATTTTTAGGGTTACACAACTTATGTAAAAAGCATGCCGTTCAAGGCAATGAAGTGTTTCCGGTGCTTTTAGGTACGGTAGGTTCAAGTTTTATTTTTCTTTTGCCATTTTTCATTGGTTCAATTTATTATCCTGAATTCACTAAAGGCCTCGGCTTTTTTATAGAACCTATTCCGTGGCAAACACATGGTTTTATTTTTATAAAATCGGCTATTATGGCAAGCTCATGGGTTTTAGCATATCAAGCTCTAAAACATTTACCAATAACCATTGTTACTCCTATTCGGTCTGCAGGTCCGTTTTTCACGTTTATAGGCGCTATTCTTATTTATGATGAAAAACCTAACGGATTACAATGGGTAGGCTTTTTTCTTATTATATTTTCGGTTATGCTCTATTCCAAAATTGGAAAAAAAGAAGGTATTAACTTTAAACGAAACAAATGGATTTTTGCCATTATAGCAGCTACGTTTTTAGGAGCCTCTAGCGGATTGTACGATAAATTTTTAATACAAAGTTTATTTCTAGATCCACAAACCTTATTATTTTGGTTTAGCTTTTATGTTATTTTAATCCTTTTAGTGATACTATCGATAACTTGGTTTCCTTTTGCAGACAAAAGAAAAGCCTTTAAATGGAGATGGACTATACCGGCTGTTGGAATTCTTTTAACATCGGCAGATTATTTCTATTTTAAAGCACTGCAAGATCCTGAAGCTTTAATTATGCTACTTTCCGCTATTAAGCGAAGTCAGATTATAATTGCCGTGGTTGTTGGTGGTTTAATATTCAAAGAACAGAATAAACGCAAGAAATTAGTACCACTTGTTGGCATTATGCTAGGTGTTTTTCTTATTCTGTATTCATAGTATAAATATATTTCATATTTCTAAACATCTTATAACAATAGTTTTAGCGGTAAAACAACGTCACTCATCTTAATTTTCAACTATTGAATATAAACTTTTGTTAAAAAAAGAATGAACGTTCATTTTTTACATATATTTGTACTCACAAAACATAGAGATGAAACTTTTTTGGAACATTTTAAGAGTATTACTTGCCATATTTATGATATATGCAGGTGCTCAACATTTTGTTAATGTTGACTTTTTCAAAGCCTTTGTTCCAGATTTTCTGGTGTACAAAGCATTTATTATTTACGCATCGGGAGTTATAGAAGTAATGCTAGGTATATTATTACTTATACCACAATACAAACGCACAGCGGCTAGCGGTATTTTTGTATTAATGATATGTTTTTTACCAATACATGTTTGGGATGTGTTTTCTGCAAACCCTGCAATTGGTAGTCATGAAGCCGCATTAATTAGATTGCCATTGCAACTTGTATTAATTGCGTTGGCTTATAAATTTACAAAAAATCAATAAATTATGGCTAAGCTACAGAAAAGTATAGATAAACGTAATGCATTGGTAAAAGCAACCATAGAGTTGGTAAACAACGATGGTTTCCATGCAACACCTATGAGTAAAATAGCTAAAATGGCCAATGTTTCGCCTGCAACTATTTACTTATACTTTGAAAATAAACAAGATTTAGTAAATCAGACTTATATAGATGTAAAAGCGGAATACACAAAGTATGCTTTTGAAACTTATGATGAAAACATGAGTGTTGAAGCTGGCTTTGAATTAATATGGAAACGTATTGCCGATTTTAAACTAAAGGAATGTGAACACGCTATGTTTTTAGCACAGTGTGATAATTCGCCTATGATTGATGAAGCAAGTCGCCAACAAGGTATAAAACACTTGCAACCCCTACTCGATTTGTGGAAACGTGGTAAAGAGGAAGGTGTTATAAAACCATTATCAGATTATCTTTTATATGCTTATGCCATTAACCCATTATCGTTTTTAATGATGATACAAAAACGTGGCGTGTTTCAATTAGATAAAGAACATTTAGAAGAAGCTTATCAATCTGCCTGGAGCAGTATAAAAGTTTGTAAATAACATGAATAAAACAGCTATTATACTTGGCGCAACTGGTTTAACAGGGAATATTATTCTTCATAAATTAATTGAAGATGATAGATATAAAACCATCAAACTGTTTTCTCGTTCTAAAATAGAAGGATTACCTGATAAGGTAGAACAATTTATAGGAGATCTATTAAACCTGGAAGATTTTAAACCCGATTTCAAAGCAGACGAAGTCTATTGTTGCATTGGTACAACTACCAAGAAAACACCAAATAAAGAACTCTATAAAAAAATAGATTATGGTATTCCGGTAACGGCAGCAAAGCTTTCAAAAGAAAACAACATACCTACGTTTTTAGTGATATCAGCTATGGGTGCTAATGAAAGCAGTAATGTGTTTTACAATAAAACAAAAGGCCAAATGGAGCACGATGTTTTAAAACGAAATATAAAAAACACTTTTGTGTTAAGACCATCTTTAATTGGTGGCGAAAGAAAAGAACATAGACTATTAGAAAAAATTGGACTGGCTGTTTTCCAAGTCATTGAACCCTTATTTATAGGGAAGTTAAAACAGTATAAAATTATAGATGCCGAAACCATTGCAACAGCGATGATAAAATTAGCAAATAACAGAAGTAATGCCGAAGTGATTATAACTTCAAACGATATAAAACAAATTTCAAAACAATAACTAAAAAATAAATTTAAGATATGGAATTATTAGATAAATTAAACTGGAGATACGCTGCAAAAGCGATGAATGGCGAGAAAATAGCTGAAGATAAAGTAGAACGTATTTTAGAAGCAGCTCGTTTAGCACCAACATCTAGCGGTTTACAACCTTTTGAAATTTTTGTAGTAAAAAACCAAGATGTTAAAGAGAAAATTAAGCCTGTAGCTTGGAACCAATCTGTTGTTACAGACTGCTCTCACCTACTTGTTTTTGCTGCTTGGGATACGTACACCCCAGAAAGAATTAACTATATGTTCGATTTAACCAATGATATTCGTGGTTTCAAAAACGAAGGTTGGGAAGATTATCGTAAAATGTTATTAAACTCTTACCCTCAAAAAGATGCGGAAGAAAACTTTAATCATGCTGCAAAACAAGCTTACATTGCTTTCGCAGAAGCGCTTACTGCTGCTGCTTTCGAAGGTGTAGATACTACCCCAATGGAAGGTTTTGATGCCGATGCTGTAGATCAAATTTTAGGTTTACGTGAAAAAGGTTTACGTAGTGCCGTTTTATTACCAATGGGTTATAGAAAAGATGATGCAGATTGGTTAGTAAATCTTGTAAAGGTTAGAAAACCTATGGAAGACTTAGTGACTGTAATTGAATAAAAAAAAGAAAAATGACAAAGACAATTTTATTAAACAATAGACCAAAAGGAAAACCGACAGTTTCAAATTTTGAATTTGTTAGTGACCATACTGAATTAAAAGTTGGCGAAGGAGAAATCTTGTTAGAAGCTGCTTATGTATCTGTTGATCCTTATTTAAGAGGACGTATGAGCGATGCAAAATCGTATGTGCCTCCTTTTGAACTTAATAAACCCGTACAATCTGGAGTGGTTGCAAAAGTAGTTGCCTCTAAAAACAAAAACTTTGCTGAAGGTGATTATGTTTCTGGATTGTTAAGTTGGAAAACACAACAAATTTCTACAGGTGAAGGCCTTTTAAAAGTTGATGGCGATAAAGCACCATTAAGTACTTATTTAGGTGTTTTAGGAATGACGGGCTTAACGGCTTATTTAGGGTTAAACGAAATAGGAAAACCTAAAGCAGGAGAAACTATTGTGGTTTCTGGTGCTGCTGGAGCTGTAGGCTCTGTAGTTGGGCAAATAGCAAAAATACTAGGACTTCACGTTATAGGAATTGCTGGAACCGACGAGAAAATCGAGATGCTTAAAAGTAAATTTGGTTTCGATGCTGGTATTAATTACAATACAAGCAAAGATATTAATGCAGACATTAAAGCTTTAGCGCCAAATGGTGTCGATATTTATTTTGATAATGTTGGTGGGCCTATTTCGGATGCTGTTTTATTCAACATCAATCGTTTTGCACGTATGATTATATGTGGTGCTATTTCGGTTTATAATGAAACAGAATTACCAAAAAGCGTTAGTGTACAACCATTTTTAGTTAAAAATAGTGCCTTAATGCAAGGCTTTATTGTTTCTAACTATGCTGAAAAATTCCCAGAAGCTATGAAACATTTATCAGGATGGTTAGCAGAAGGTAAATTAACTTACACTGAAACTATTGTTGATGGTTTCGATAATATTCCTAATGCTTTTATCGATTTATTCGAAGGTAAAAACAAAGGAAAAATGATAGTGAAAATTTAAAAAATTAAAGAGAAAGAAGATGAACAATTTTGAATTTAAAAATCCGACCAAAATTATTTTTGGAAAAGATTCTATTGAAAAATTAGAAAATGAAATTCCGAAAGACGCTAAAGTATTATTGCTTTATGGTGGCGGAAGTATTAAGAAAAACGGTATTTACGATCAGGTTAAAACAGCTTTAACAAAGGTTGAAGTTGTTGAGTTTGGAGGTATTCCTGCAAACCCAGAATACTCTGTATTAATGGATGCTTTAAAGGTTATTAAAGATGAAAACATTAGCTATTTATTAGCTGTTGGTGGTGGATCTGTAATAGATGGTACCAAGTTTTTATCGGCAGCAGCATTATTTAAAGGTGATACACCTTGGGATATTTTAAGCCAAAATATTAGAACGGAAAAAGGTATGCCTTTTGGAACCGTTTTAACTTTGCCGGCTACAGGATCAGAAATGAATTCTGGAGCTGTAATTACTAGAAAAGAAACAAAAGAAAAATTAGCTATGGGTGGTCCTGGTTTATTTCCTGAGTTTTCAATTTTAGATCCGCAAGTGATTACCTCTATCCCAAGACGCCAATTGGTAAACGGTTTAACCGATGCCTTTACACACGTTTTAGAACAATACATGACGTATTCGGTTGGTGCTTTATTGCAAGATCGTTTTGCTGAAAGTATTTTACAAACCATTATAGAAGTTGCTCCAAAGGTTTTAAAAGACCCTACAGATTATCAAGCAGCCTCTAATTTTATGTGGAGTTGCACGATGGCCTTAAACGGATTAATCCAAAAAGGAGTGCCTAATGATTGGGCTGTTCACGCCATGGGGCACGAATTAACGGCTTTATTTGGTATTGATCACGCGCGTACTTTAGCTGTAATTGCACCAAGCCATTACAAATATAATTTTGAAGCTAAAAAAGAAAAATTAGCACAATACGGTGAGCGTGTTTGGAATATTACTGAAGGTAGCATGGACGATAAAGCTTATGCGGCGATTGAAAGAACGGAAGCGTTTTTTAACGAATTAGGTATAGACACTAAATTATCCGATTACACCAAAGATTACGAAGGCACTGCCGAAGAAATCTCTAAACGTTTTACAGATCGTGGTTGGTTAGGCTTAGGTGAACACCAAAGTTTATCGCCTGATAAAGTTGAAAAAATTGTAAAAATGGCTTACTAATTTTATTGATGAAGACTTTAAAAACATTAGCCATAGCATTTACAATAATTACAGCTTCAAGTTGTAAAGACGTAAAACAAGAAACAATTTCTGAAAAAGTTTCAGAAGTAAAAACAGAATTAAAAAAACAAAACGACATGAAAATATTATTTGTATTAACATCTCATGATAAATTAGGAGATACAGGAAAAAAAACAGGATTTTGGGTAGAAGAATTTGCTAGCCCATATTATACATTATTAGATAAAGGTGCTAAAATTACTATTGCTACACCAAAAGGTGGTGCTGCACCAATAGACCCAAGTAGTGATTCTCCAGATGCTGCTACAGCTTCTACAGATCGCTATAATAAAGACGAAGATGCAAAATCAAAAATTGCAAACACTGAGGTTTTAGCCGATATGAATCCTAACGATTTTGATGCGGTATTTTATCCTGGTGGTCATGGTCCTTTATGGGATTTAACCAATGATAAAGCATCGGTTGCTTTAATTGAAGCATTCGATCGTCAAGAAAAACCAATCGCTTTTGTATGTCACGCACCAGCTGTATTAAAAGATGTAAAAAATGCAGACGGAACAGCTTTAGTAAAAGGAAAGCGTGTTACAGGGTTTTCTAACTCAGAAGAAGCAGCTGTTGGATTAACAGAGGTTGTGCCTTTATTATTAGAAGATATGCTTATTGAAAATGGAGCATTGTATTCTAATTTAGACCAATGGAAACCATACGCTGTACAAGATGGTAACTTAATTACGGGTCAAAACCCAGCATCTTCAGAATTGGTTGCAGAAAAATTATTAGAGAGTTTAAAATAATTTAAACATACTTTTATAGAGTAAAAGGTTGCCCATTATTTGGGCAACTTTTTTTTTTGAATTTTCATTAATTCTTTCATTAAAAACCTGCAGAATTCCCTTAGTTATTTTAATAAAGCCACTATACTCAATCGACTAAAAATTGTTTTTTATCGAAGTTAAACGCTTTTAAACTGTTTTTATGCATAAAAAACCGTTAAAAGAACGTTTAATATTTTTTCTGATTTATTAAGGTTTTATCTTGTATTAAAATCCAATTACCCTAAACTTAAAAAAGTATACCCCATACCCATGCAAGCCTATTTTAATATACATCATTTCAAATTTTGCAGTATATTTTTGTGGGTTATTCTTAGTTCATTTAGTGTTAATAATTCGGTTTATGCACAAGAAGACATCAAGAAAAGTCTACAGCAAAAAATAAAGAAACATAAGGAAAATAATAATTTTCAAAGAGATACTACTTATGTTAATCTATTGTATCAATTAGGCATGCAATATGCACAATACAATTTAGACAGCTTACTTATTATTTCTAACGAATCTATTAAATTGGGTAAGTCTATTCCCTATCCTAAAGGCGAAGCTCAAGGATATTTAATCGAAGGCTTATACTACTCTAATATAGGGAAACAAGACCGTGCAATTTCGTATTTCAAAAAATCTGTTTCTATAGCTATTATTAATTCGGAGACTAATTTATTATTAGAGTCTAAAATTAAATTGGCTGCAGAATATAAATATAAAGAAGACTATGCCAATGCTTTAAAGCATTACTTAGATGCCATAGAAATAGCCAAAATATATAATAATGAAGCGTACTTATCTAAATGTTATTTAAATATATCGTCAATATACCGGGTTCAAAAAGAGTATGAACAAACCATTTCATTCTTATCTAAATCACTAGAAATAAATGAATTAAATAAAGATGAAGCACAAGTAGGTAAAACATTAAATAATTTAACGGCTTGTTTTATTGAAATGGGAGATTTAGAAAGTGCCTCTACTTCTATTAATCGGGCTATTTCTATTTTTGAAAAAGTAAAATTAGATTCATGGCTTTCTTATGCTTATGAATTAAAAGGATCTATTTATATTAAAAAAGGGCAATTCAATCAAGCTTTACGATGGTTAAGTAAAAGTGAAAAAATTCACGCTAATATTGATAAAGGGCGATACAAAATTCCTTTATACACAAATTTAGCTAAAACATATTTTGGTCTTAAAGATTATGATACGGCGGAAAGTTATGCTTTAATGGCGCTTCAAATTTCTAAAAAATTGAATATTTTAGAAGAACGCGACCTTACTTTAAAAGTGCTCTACGAAATAAAAAAAGCAGATAACGATTTTGAAAAGGCACTTGCTTATTTAGAAGAGTTAAAAGCGACATCGGACACGATTAACAGTAATAACAACATTAAAGAATTAAGAATACTAAAATCTAACTTAGAATTTGAACAAGAGAAAGAACAATATATCTCAGAAAGTCAACAAAAACACACTTTACAACTTAGTTATATTTACTTTTCTATTCTAATTATTCTGGCGTTTGCTATTATCATATTTATCCTCAAAAAGAATAACAAAACTCAAAATACATTAAACGAAAAATTATTAGAAAATACCGAGGCGCTTAAAAAAAATCAAACACATTTAAATGAAGCAAATAATACTAAAATTAGATTGTTTTCTATTATTGCCCACGATTTAAAAGGTCCGATAAATTCATTTAAATCACTTTTAGATTTATTTAATAAAAGCGAATTGAGTAAAACAGAGTTCATGGAGTTTATGCCAGAAATTGGTAAAAACATTGATTCTATTGCTTTCACTTTAAACAATTTATTAACATGGGGACAAAGCCAAATGAATGGCTTATCTACCAAGCCAGATTTTATAAGTATTAAAAAATTAGTAGACGAAAGTTTTAGGTTGCTTTCTAAGCAAGCCGAAGTAAAATCTATTTCAACCATAAATAATATTGACGAAAATGTAATTCCTTGGTCTGATAGAGATCAAATAGATGTTGTTATTCGTAACCTAATAAGTAATGCTGTTAAGTTTACTCGTGAGCATGGCACAATAACTGTTTCCGCAGTTGAAGAAAATCAATTTTGGAGAATTCAAGTTAAAGATAATGGTGTTGGTATGGGCGAAGAGGCTGTAGCAAATGTTTTTACGGAAAAAGAAACTGCTATTGCTTACGGTACTTTAAACGAAAAAGGTACAGGTTTAGGTCTTCGCGTTTGTAAAGAGATGGTCGAAAATAATGGTGGACGTATTTGGGTTGAAAGTGATATAGATAAAGGCTCTACGTTTTCTTTTACGCTTCCTAAAACCGAAACGGCTTAGTATTCTTTTTTTATAAGGTTTCCAATTTATTACAAATCCATTTAAATATTATTCCATATCCAAAGTTTAAAAGTGTTTTTAATCAAATTAACTATAGTATTTACAGCATCTTTTTAACCATTCAACTGAAATAGAACACTTTTAATCGATAAAATAAGTATTTTATCGAGAATATATGTGCGAAAATTATATAAATACTAAAATATCATTGGTGCGTTCCATTTTGCAAACTATATTGCGAAATAAACAATAAAACATTACAAACAAGCTGTTTAAAGCTATTCATGCTACACGTATTAAACATAAAAAATATTAAACTATCCTATCTGTTTTTATTGATGGCAGCTATTACTTTGTTTAATAGTTTTTCTGCTTTCTCACAAGACAGAATAAAAAAAGAAATACAAAGGGATATTAAGAAATTACAAGAAACTCCCAATTTCGAAAGAGACACTACATATATCAATTTATTACATGAATTAGGAAGAGAATACAATCAGTACAACCTAGATAGCTTACTAATTATTTCAAACCAAACCATAGAGCTAAGTAAAGCCATTAAATATGCTAAAGGTGAAACTGAAGGCTATATTGTTAAAGGTGGTTACTATTCGGATATAGGAGAGCAAGATGAAGCCATATTCTATTTTATAAAGGCCAATTTAAAGGCCAGGGCGATAAATGATATAAGTCTAATCCTTTTTTCTTACAGTGAATTAGCAAAAGAATATATGTATAAAGATGAATATGCTAAGTCTTTAAAAACGTTTTTAACTGGTATTGAAATTGCTAAAGAAAATAAAAATGACAAGTGGTTACCTGTTCTTTATATAAATATTTCTGTACTATACAGTCTTCAAAAGGAATATGATCAACCTATATTCTTTTTAAAAAAGGCTCTAGAAGTTAATGAGCGAAATGATGATCAAAAATTAACAGGTATTATACTCTCAAACTTAGCGTTTACATATATAGAAATTGATGATGTAGAAAAGGCTAATGCCCCAATTAATAAGGCCATCAATATTTTTGAAGCTCTTGAAATGAATAGTTGGTTAACTTATGTCTACGAAATAAAAGGCACAATTTTCCTTAAAAAGAACGAGTATGATAATGCTTTGTTTTGGTTGAATAAAAGTGAAGTACTCCATAAAAACATCGATCAAACCAGATATAAAATACCACTTTACCTGCTTTTATCTAAAGCATACTACGGGCTTAAGAATAACGAAATAGCAGCATCTTATGCGGTAAAAGCACTAGAAATATCTAAAGACCTTAATAATTTAGAGAACCGAGATGAAATTCTAAAAGTTTTATATGAAATTAAAAAAGCAGACGAAGATTTTGGGCAAGCCTTAACTTATTTAGAAGAATTTAAAGCAATCTCTGATACTATTAATAAAAATAATAATATTAAAGAATTAAGCATCCTTAAATCGAACTTAGAATTTGAACAAGAAAAAGAAAAATATATCTCTGATAGTGAACAAAAGAACCTCTTGCAACGTAGTTATATATACTTTTCAATATTAATTATATTAGCATTTACTATTATTATCGTGATTCTTAAAAGGAATAATAAAATTCAAAATAGCTTAAACCAAAAACTGATAGAAAATACACATGCACTTAAAAAAAATGAAATACATTTAAATGGAGCCAATAATACTAAAATTAGATTATTCTCCATTATTGCTCACGATTTAAAAGGGCCGATAAATTCATTTAAATCACTTTTAGATTTATTTAATAATAGTAAAGTGAGCCAAACAGAATTTATGCACTTTATGCCGCAAATAGGCGAAAACATAGAGTCTATTGCTTTCACTTTAAACAATTTATTAACTTGGGGACAAAGCCAAATGAATGGTTTATCTACCAAACCCGATTTTATTCCTGTTAATAGATTAGTAGACGACAGTTTAAGGCTGCTTTCTAAACAGGCCGAAGGAAAATCTATTTCAACTATAAATAACATTGAGAGCCATGTAATAACTTGGTGTGATATTGATCAAATAGATATTGTAATTCGTAACCTAATTAGTAATGCCGTAAAGTTTACACGAGCGCATGGCACGATAACCGTTTCAGCCATCGAACAAGAGGAGTTTTGGCAAATACAAGTTAAAGATAATGGTGTTGGTATGAGTGACGACGTGCGAACTAATATCTTTTCTGAAAAAGAAACATCTACAACTTATGGAACTCAAAACGAAAAAGGAACTGGTTTAGGTCTACGTGTTTGTAAAGAAATGGTTGAAAACAATGGCGGAACCATTTGGGTAGAGAGTGAAATAGAAAAAGGTTCTACATTTTATTTTACGCTTCCTAAAAGTCAGAAACAATAACAATCATAAGCGAAATATTCCTTAATTTAAGTAACTTTTCTGTTTTAAGCAAAAAAAAGACCAAGCTTACACTTGATCTTTTCTCTCTAAAAAATTATTAACTCTAATATCAATTTTACGTATTCAGAAATTAATCTCTTATAAATAAAACGATATGCTATTAAGGCTTATGCCTCTCCTCTTGCAGGATAATCTGCTTTTAATATATAATCAATACCGCCTAAAACATCATTAAAGCTTGGTCTACCAAAAGGCATCGATTGTATAGATGCCCAGTAAACTATTTGCTCTGGTGTTACCAAAAATAAACCTGGCTCTGCAAAATGTTTTGGTTCTTGTTTAATCCCTTCTGAAATAAATAAGCCCCATTTTCTAGCATCTTCTATAGATACGCCATAACCTAATGGTATATCTGCAATATCCCATGCTTCATGTGTTGCTTTTGCAACTTCTTCTGTATCGGTGCTTATCGCGATAACATTAACGCCACGCTCTGCAAATTTATTTAATTTCTTTTGTAAATCTTCCAGCTGACTTTTACAAACAGGACAGTGTTTACCTCTGTAAAATAAAACTAATGTGAAGTTTTCTGGTGACTGTTCGCTTAATTTCCATGTGGTACTATTAACTAATTGTACTTCTAATTCTGGTGCTTTTTCTCTTGGTTTAATCATTGCGTTTTATGCTTTAATTAATTTTAAAGTTGGTCGTAATTATACAACGGTCTTTACTATTAATATTTGTTAATATATTTAATGTAAAGATACCGGCTATCTTAACCACGGTGTTACATAATTATAGGAATACCTTACAACATTGACGTATTTCATAAAACAAAAAAAGCTGCATATAGCAGCTTTTTAGTTATTAGAAGTAACATGTATTATTAAATAATATATGTACGTACTTTTCTTTTTTTCAACCTCATGTTATTGGTTTTATCAATAATACTTTCAGCTCTTGCTTTAGGTATCGCAACAAAGGCACAATCTTGCTTTAACTCAATAACACCAATTTCAGATTTATCTAAATGGCATTGTTTAAAAAGTAAACCAGCAATATCGCCTTTTGATATTTTATCTTTTCGACCACCAGAAATAAATAGCGTACTCCATGGATTGGTAATTCTAGTTGTTTTTCCTTTCGGTATTACGGTTTCGGTAGTTTCAATAAACTCAGGCGTGGTTTCTTTTTCCCATTGTAATACATAGGCTGTACCTTCTGTATTCATACGCGCGGTTCTACCATTTCTATGAGTGAATTCTTCAGCTTTTAAAGGAAGTTGATAATGAATAATGTAGTTAAGTTCCGGAATATCTAAACCACGTGCAGCCAAATCGGTAGCAATAATAATTTGATGGGTTCCGTTTCTAAATTTTATTAAAGCGCGCTCTCTATCTATTTGCTCCATACCACCATGAAAGCAACCATGACCAATTTTATTATCATTTAAAAAATCGCTTACATATTGAATAGTATCTTTAAAATTACAGAAAATAATGCCTGGTTTATTTCCAATATGATTTAATAAATCGACTAAAGTTTGAAGTTTATTTTTATCTGGAGATATTACTTTTTTAATTTCTAGTTTAGAAACTTTCGTGTCTAAATAATCAATCACCAATTCGTTTTCTAATCCAACAAATTTTGGGATTTCAATATCTTGAGTTGCCGAAGTTAAAATTCGTTTTTGAATATATGGTAGATTACTGATAATCTCGCTCATCTCTTTCTCGAAACCAACTTCTAGAGATTTATCAAATTCATCTAAAACTAATGTTTTAATATCTTCAACTATAAACGTCTCACGACGTAAGTGATCGGCAACACGACCAGGTGTACCAATTAAAATAGCTGGCGTGTGTGCTAAATCTATTCTATCTTTCGAGAAGTTACGACCACCATAAACGGCATTCGCTTTAAAACCAGAACCCATGGTGCGAATTACTTGCTCAATTTGTATTGCTAACTCGCGTGATGGTACTAAAATTAAGAGTTGTACGTTTTCGCAGTCCTTATCTAAAGCTGTAATGGTTGGTAATAAAAACGCAAGTGTTTTACCTGTTCCGGTAGGCGATAAAAGCACGGTGTTTTCAACATTGGTAATAGAT
Organism: Algibacter sp. TI.3.09; assembly: GCF_038154905.1. Taxonomy (NCBI): domain Bacteria; kingdom Pseudomonadati; phylum Bacteroidota; class Flavobacteriia; order Flavobacteriales; family Flavobacteriaceae; genus Algibacter; species Algibacter sp. TI.3.09. The sequence goes on from NZ_JBAKAN010000001.1 coordinate 928,635, forward strand.
AGCAACGCTTCTTCCTGCATGGAATTAAGCGCCTTAATTTTCAGTTTATCTAAAATATGTTGTTTGGTTTTTCTAAAATTATCCATTACTTATTTTTTCTTTTTCTTCTTTACCACTGCTGGTTTTTCAACTATAGTATTGTTTTCGGCAATGTAATTTGCTAAAATTTTATCAACCAGTTCTTCCTTTGTTAAATGATGAAAAATAGTTTTCACTTTGGCTTTAAAATCTTCTGGAATATCTCGGTTTGGTTTAGTTTTAAATATTTTTCTAGCCCAAATTAACCCGTTATTCTCTTCGATACTTTTAGCATCTGCTTTTTGATAAACTTTAAACTTAATCCCTAATTCTTCTTCAAATTCTGGAATATCTTGTACTTCATCTTCCTGAATAACACTTAATGATAAACCAGTAGCTCCTGCCCTAGCTGTACGTCCGCTACGGTGTACATAAGCATCATAAGTATCCGGTAAATGATAATTTACAACAAATGCCAAATCTTTAACATCAATACCACGAGCCGCTAAATCTGTAGCTACTAAAATATTAATGTGTCCTTCTCTAAACTGTCCCATTATACGATCACGAATACCTTGCGATAAACTACCGTGTATGGCTCCAGAAGAGAATTTATTTATAGCTAAATTTTTAGCAAGTTTATTTACTGCCGCTTTAGTTTTACAGAAAATGATACCACGTTGGCCTTCATTAGAATTTAAAAAATGCATTAATACATTTAGTTTTTCAATAGGTTCAACAACCACATATTGGTGATCTATACCTTGATGACCTGTAGTTTCCATATTAGCCTCAATAGTTACCACGTGTTTTGATAAACTATTTTGCACCAATTGTTTAATAGTACCAGGCATAGTTGCTGTAAACAATAGCGTTCTTCTACTTTTTGGCAAAGCCTTAATAATAGCATCTACACCTTCTTTATGAGCGCTCACCATTTCATCAGCTTCATCTAAAATAAAATAACTAATCTCTTTAACGTTTATTGCGTTTCTTTCGATTAAATCGGCTAAACGTCCTGGTGTTGCGACTACAATATGCGTAGTTGCTTTAAGTTTTTCAATTTGAGGTTTTATAGGAATACCTCCAAATAAACCCGCTATAGACACTTTAAGTTCTTCTGAATTAAAAGACTCTAAATTGTTATAAATTTGTTGTCCTAATTCTCTAGTTGGGGCTAAAATAACCGCTTGTATATTGGTTTTACCACTATCTATTAATTGAAGCAATGGTAATCCAAAAGCTGCTGTTTTTCCTGTTCCTGTTTTCGCAATAGCAACAACATCGTCGGTTTTAGTTAAAATTACCGGAATGGCTTTTTCTTGAATATCGGTTGGTACAGTGATATTTAATGCTGCTAAACTGCTTTGCAATGCATCGTGAATACCTAAACTAGAAAATGATTGTGACATAAATTATATTTTGTGCAAAGATAGTAGAGTTTTGCTGGTTTTATTCATTTAAATGTTTCGATTTAACAACGTTTATTTAAATGAAGAGAAATATTTAGACATAAAAAAACAGCATCTAAACTAATAAGATGCTGTTTTAATATTTATAAACTTATTCGCTATTATTTAAGCGATTTCATATCAATTACAAAACGATATTTTACATCGTTGCTTGTTACACGCTCGTAAGCTTTATTAATATCTTGCATATCAATTATCTCGATATCACTAGTAATATTGTGCTCTCCACAAAAATCTAGCATTTCTTGAGTTTCCTTAATACCGCCAATTAAAGAACCAGCAATACGTTTACGTCCACCAATAACACTTCCACCATGGAAAGGTTTTAAAGGTTCTACAGCTCCAACTAAAACCATAGTAGCATCAATTTTAAGCAATCCTAAATATGGATCCATTTCGTGACCAACAGGAATGGTGTTTAATATAAAATCGAAACTCCCTTGGTGTTTCTTCATATCCTCAGCATCTTTAGATACCAATACCTCATGAGCTCCTAATCTTTTAGCATCTTTTCCTTTTTCTGGAGACGTTGTAATCATAACTACATGCGCTCCTAAAGCGTGTGCAAATTTAACGCCCATGTGTCCTAATCCGCCAAGACCAATAACACCAACTTTATCTCCTTTTTTTACTTTCCAGTGGCTCAATGGCGACCATGTTGTAATACCTGCACATAATAAAGGAGCCGTTCCTGCTTCATCTAAATTTTCAGGAATACTTAAAACAAATTTTTCATCGACAACTACAGAGGTAGAATACCCTCCGTAAGTTTGAGCGCCTTCAATATGTTTATCTGGGCTGTTGTAAGTCCAAGTTGCTCCTTTTTCGCAAAACTGCTCCAAATCTTGCTCACAAGAAGAACAGGTTTGACAAGAGTCTACCAAGCAACCTACACCAACTAAATCGCCAACTTTATAGTTGCTAACACCATTACCAACTTCTACAACACGACCAATAATTTCGTGTCCCGGAACTACTGGGTACGTAGAACCTTTCCAATCGTTTCTTGCTGTGTGAATGTCACTATGGCAAACACCACAGTAAGTAATATCAATTTTTACGTCGTCGGTTCCAACCGATCTTCTTTCTATATCTAAAGGTTTTAAATCTTCTGTTGATGCTGTTGCACCATATGCTTTTACTGTTGTAGTTGCCATTATTATGATTTTTTTAATGTTACTTTAAGTTCTATTTCTGTATTTAATAACTTCGATATTGGACAAACTTCTTTTGCCTTGTGTGCTATTTGTTGAAATTGCTCAGCATCTATTTCAGGGACATCACCTACTAAATTTATGGTGATTTTTGTAATAGCGCCATCTTCAAAATTAACGGTCGCATCAACATCTAAAGTTGTTACCGTAAAATTATTTTCGTTTAACAAAAAGCTCAATTGCATGGCAAAACAGCCTGCATGTGCTGCACCAATTAACTCTTCTGGGTTTGTTCCTTTTTCACCATCCTCAAAACGTGTGTGAAATGAATATTGTGTTTTATCTAAAATCTTACTTCCTGTAGTAATATTTCCTTGTCCGTCTTTACCACTTCCTTTCCATTCGGCATTTGCTTTTCTTGTAAATTTCATGTTGTGTGTTTTAAGTTAAACTTCTAATTATTTAGAAGCTTTTGGATAATCGGTATAGCCCTTTGCTCCGGTTGTGTAAAAGGTATCTTGATCCCATTCGGCTAATTCCAAATGGTTCTCAAAACGCTCTACTAAATCTGGGTTTGAGATAAAAGGTTTACCATAAGCTATTAAATCAGCATCACCATCTTCTAACACTTTATTTCCTTTTTCTTGATCGAAAGCGGTGTTAATCATTAAAGTACCGTTGTATAAGGGTCTAAAATGTTTCGCTATTTCGGTTACAGCAAAAGGAATTTCAGATACATCTGTAAAGGGTTCAGATAAATGTACGTATGCTAAATTGTAATCGTTTAGTTTTTTTATAATGTATTCAAACGTTGGAATCGTTTCCTCATCCATCGTAATTCCGAATAGTCCATCTAAAGAAGGATTAAAACGAACACCTATTTTTTCCTGCGGAATAACCTCTTTCATAGCCTCTAGAACTTCAAAGAAAAAACGAGTTCTGTTCTCAAAATTTCCGCCGTATTCATCTGTTCTTTTGTTAGATGTTCCATTAAAAAATTGGTGAAATAAATACCCGTTTGATGAATGAATTTCTACACCGTCAAAACCTGCTTTTACTGCATTTGCTGCTGCATTTTGAAAATCTTTAACCGTTTGTTTAATGTCTTCAATAGTCATTTCTCTAGCGGCTACAGTGTCTTTAAAACCTTCTGGAGTGAATGATTTTGCGTGTGGATTTAAGGCTGACGCCGAAACCGGTAATTCTCCGTTATGAAAATCTGGATGCGACATACGCCCAACATGCCATAACTGAATAAAGATTTTTCCGCCTTTATCGTGCACACGTTTTGTTACTTTTTTCCAGCCTTCAACTTGGGCATCGGTATGGATTCCTGGTGTGTTAATGTATCCCACGGCCTGCTCAGAAACTTGAGAACCTTCAGAAATAATTAAACCTGCCGAAGCACGTTGCTCGTAATACAAGCCTTGTAATTCGTCGGTTGCTACCTTACCTTCGTTATCTGCACGACTACGCGTCATGGGAGCCATAACGACTCTATTTTTAAGATTTATATTCTTGTTATATGGTACTAATAAAGGTTGCTTGCTCATGTTGTAATGTAAATTGTTACTTACAACAAAGTTACAAGACATGTTTGCCAATCTCATTGACCTATATCAATTAAGAAAGTTTTAACTTTTCATCTGTTTCCTTACTCTACTTAGGTTTTCTGGAGATACACCTAAGTAATTTGCGATGTCGTAATTAGGAACTCGGTTTTCAATATTTGGATACGATGTACAGAATTCTATATATCGTTCTTTAGTGTTTTTCTCTAAAGTAGATAGAATGCGTTTACGTTGAGAAATAAAAGCTTGAGTAACCAAAACTCTAAAATAACGTTCGAAAATTGGCGCTTTATTATATATGTTTTGAAGGCTATCATAATTGATAGATAATAGCTGAGAATCTTCAATAGCTTCAATATACAATCTCGATGGGACTTGGTTGTAAAAGGCATCAAAATCACCAATCCACCAGTTCTCTACAGCAAACTGAATAATATGTCTACTGCCCTTTTCATCTATATAATAACCTTTTAAACAGCCTTTAACTACAAAATATTCATGTTTTACTGTAGTGCCTGGTTTTAGTAAAAACTGACCTTTAGCAACAGAAATTTCATTTAGAACCGCGTAAAATAATTGCATATCCGCAACTGTTGGCTTTATATGATTTTGTATGTGTTTTGTTATAGATTGATGCATATACAAAGATGCTAAAATGATTGTTTTATATGAATGAAATAGCCTTTTTTATTTTAGATTGGAACAGTTTGTTTTTTAAGATTTTATAAATGACATGATTTAAGAATATGTCGTTTATCGAAAAATTAAGCATTTTATACTATTCTGAAATAACATTCGTTTTCTTGTTTAGACTAAATTGATGCTTATTAATAATCAAAAATATGCTTTATCAATTTGTTCAATATGTATTATTATTTTAAAATGAATTAATGAAAACCTTACCTTATTACCTATTATTCTCAATTTTTATTCTAGTAAGTTCTTGTGGACATGATCAATATGAAGGCATTACAGATGATGAAACTGAACCCGTAAATCAAGAAGATTTAGATGAAGAAGGTTTGCCTATTAAAACTTTTAATGCGCAGTTACCTGAAATTTCTTTAATAACAGAATACACAATCGATTTGGATTTTTGGGATATTCCGAATACAAATTCGGATGTTGTTAAAACTACCGAAAATTTACAAGCAGCTATAGATTGGGCACATAACGAAGGTTACACACGCGTTATTTTACCAAATGGCGATTATTTAGTTGGCGAAGATATTAACGATATTTATTACGGTGGTATAGAAATATATGATAATACCGAGTTTGTTTTTAGTGAAAACGCTGTATTATCTATTGATGCCAATAACAAATGGAATTATTGCGTTTTACGTTTAAACGGCGATAATATAATTGTAAGAGATGGCGAAATAAAAGGGGAACGTGATACGCACATTTTCACAACTCGTGATGATGGAAGTACCGCTCATGACGAAGGCCATGGTATTTGCGTTTGGGACAACAATAATGTTTTAATAGAAAATATGGAAATCCATGATGTCACAGGCGATGGATCTTTAGTTCTCGATTCTAACGATGTAACTTTTATTAACAACAACATCTATAATAACAGGCGCCAAGGTATTTCTATTGTCGGTGGTATGCGTATTGAAATAAGTAATAATGAAATACACCACATTAACGGAACTTCGCCTCAATTTGGCATTGATATAGAAGGTCCGGGTCGTGTGGACGAAGACATTTTAATAGAAGACAATTATTTTCATCATAATTCTGGAGGCGATATAGTAAATGCAACAGGAGAAAACGTATATATTCTCGATAATATTATGGAGCAAGGTGACGATAGCGAATATACCGATGGCCCAATAGTAAGCTGGCATAAAACCCATAATATTATTGCCCGTAATACGGTAACTATGGTTAGTGGTTCTGCTAATGGCAGGTTAGGTTATATTCAATATTCTAGCGGCGGTGATAAAGGCCATAACAAAACCACTTACGTACACGAAAACATAATGAATAACTGTGGCATGTACATGTATAACAGCTCGGATGCCGATGTGAGACGTAACCAATTTTTAGGATATTTTGTAGCGTTTTCAGATTTTGAAAATGTTACTTTAATTGATAATCTTGTTACTTATTCTGAAGAATTTACCAACCTGAGATATTGCTGGTCTTACCGTTTTAAAAACGCCACAGGTTTTGCTAGCGGAAACTATTTGGGAGATAATTTAGAAGAATTACCTCTAGATGAAACAGAGCCTTACACCATGCAATGTGTGCTAGATGGCTGGTAAATCGATAAAAATTAAAGATTTAAAATTAAGGATAACTTTTTAAGAAAAGTTATCCTTTTTTAGTTTTGTTTAAAGCCTTTCTAATATGTTCGCTATCCCAGTGATTATCGTATTCTACAATGCCGCGTTTAAAATCTTCATTTAAGAATTTCTCTTGTTGCTCAAGCTCTTTTTTAGCTTTGAATATATAGTTTTTTTCGTCTTTAGGCTCTTGCGATAAACGTCTTAAACTATCCTCATCATACTTAATGAAATTTTGAACTTGTCGGTTTAAAGTGTATTTTCTGAAACCCATTTTACTCAAAACATCTTTAGCTAACGTAAGTGAAGTTTCTAAAGATTCTCGGTAAATATTTTCATTTCCAAGGTTAAGTAGTTCATAAGCATCGTATCTATTTTTAGTACGAATCATGAATTCCACATGTGGATATTTCTCTTTTATAATTTTACCAATGGCTTTTGAAACCGAGATTTTATTGGTGGCGCAAATAACAATTTTAGCCTCTGCAATACCAGCCGATTCTAGTAAATCGAGACGTGTAGCATCACCATAATAAACCTCAAATCCCATTTTTCGAAGAAAATCAACACGGTTAGAGTCGTGATCTAGAATAGTAGCTTCTACACCATGAGATCGCAGAAAACGCCCAATAGTACTTCCGAAGTGACCAAAACCTACTAATATAATTTTTTGAGTTTTCGCGATATGATCCATTGGTCGTTTTACAGACTCTTTTGTGCCTGTTCTTGGGAGTATAAAACGTTCGTTAATAATACCAATAATTGGCGTTAAAGACATACTAAGTGCCGTTATTACCAACATCATATCCATTTGTTCTTGTTCTAAAATATTTAATCCAAAAGCAAACGATAGTAATACAAAAGCAAATTCTCCAATTTGAGCCAAACTGCAAGTAAGCAGTAGTTTTTGATCTAATTTCAGTTTAAAAATATGGCCTGTAATATATAATACAATACCTTTTAATATGATAATAGCAACCAAAATACCACCAATTTCTAAAGGACTATTTGCTATAACAATAAAATTGATTGATGCGCCTACAGCCATAAAAAACAAGCCCAGCATTAAGTTTTTAAAAGGTTCTAAGGTACTTTCTAGCTCGTGTTTAAATTCACTATTAGACAATACAACGCCACCTAAAAAAGCGCCTAAAGCAGGACTTAAGCCAACAAATTCCATTAAAAGTGAAATACCAAAAACAATTAAAAAAGCTGCTGCTATTAGTAATTCTCTAACACCAGTTTTGGCAACTTTACGAAGCATAGGTACTATTAAATAACGGCCTGCTACTATAATTACAACTACCGATAAAATAATAGATAAAGTTTGTAAACCTAATGGTAAACCATCTAACAAGTTGGTATGATCGCTCACGTTTTCCGCGGAAGCGCTAGCATCAGTATTAGATAATAACGGAATAAAACCCAACATGAAAATAACTATAATATCTTGAAATAATAAAATAGAAAATGACGAAGATCCAAAAGTGGTTTCCATTAAACCTTTCTCTTTTATAGTTTGCATAGCAATTGCGGTAGATGATAATGCTACGGCCATAGAAATAACTAAAGCCACTTTCCATTCGAAACCTAAAACAGTAAATAAAATATAGGAAAGTAACATGGTGCCTCCTACTTGTATACCTCCCATGCCTACAATGGTTTTCCGCATGTTCCAAAAGTTTTTTGGTTCTATTTCTAATCCTATTAAAAATAGCATCACAACAACGCCAAATTCAGCGAAATGCATAATATCTTCACCTTCATTTCCTATAAAACCAAAAACATAAGGTCCAATTAAAACACCGGCAAGCAGATAACCAATAACGGAACTTAAGCCCAAGCGTTTGGCGATAGATACGCAAATAATGGCTCCTGCTAAAAATACAATGGCTTCAAAAAGGATACTTCCTGTCATAATAATTAAGCGTTATTTAGTTCTGGTATATCATTTAAAAAAGCACAGCCATTAAAATCTCCTAAGGTGTAATCTTGCTGCAATAAATCGATTAAATCGCTATATTGTTTAGCGTGATTTGATAAGGCCTCATCATCTAAATTATGCGTCCCCATAACGGCAAACGGCGGAAAATAAGTCATACCACACAGGTTAGCTGTTTGTTCAAAAGGCCTTAAAAATTGATTTACTGTAAAACTATTGGAACCCTGAGAACAATATAATTCCTTAGAGCCTCCTGTAGTAATTACATTTAGGCAGGTTTTATATTCTAAAGCATTAGTATTTGGACCGTAAGCCCAACCAAATTCTAGAACCATATCGATCCACTGCTTCATTAAAGGCGGACAACTATACCAATAAAACGGATGATGCCAAATAATAACATCATGCTGTTCTAGTAGTTCCTTTTCAGCTTTAACATTAATGTGAAAATCGGGGTATTTCTCATATAAATCATGGAAAGTAACGCCTTCCTTATCTTTTACATGATCAACGAGTATAGTATTTGCTCTAGATTTTTCAAACTTTGGATGCGAAAACAAAATTAATATTTTTTTCATATGACTATCAATTTATTGCTTTCCAGCATTAAAAGTTAAAGAACCTAGTTCGATATTAAATCGAAAGAAATTTTAATACCTTGAATTATCATACCTGTACCAATAATGGCAATTATTAAACCCATTATTTTTCCTATTACAGAAATAACGTTATATCCCACAAACTTAACAATATGGTCGCTTAACTTAAAAGTGAAATAAGTTATTAAACTCATAGATCCGAAAATAAGAATCACCAAAAACATTTGTAATGGTGCAGCGTTTGATACAAAGTTCATGGCTGTTACAATAGTTCCTGGACCAGCTAAAATTGGTATTGCTAATGGAGAAACAGCAATATCTTCTTCAATATGGACATCGTTTAAACTTTTTACATTCGATTGTTTAGACTGTAACATCTCGAAACCTATAAAAAATATTAAAATTCCACCTGTAATTTTAAAGGCAGGAATACTAATATTGAATAGTTCAAAAATATATTTTCCTAAAAGAATAAACACCACAACAATTATAAAAGCAATGATATTTGCCTTTTTATTGATGGCATCTTTGGTCTGTTTATGCGCACCTTGTGTTAAGGATACAAAAACAGTCATGTTTGAAATAGGGTTAGTAATAGCAAAAAAACCAGTAAATACGGTTATTGCAAAGGTAATTAGGTTATCCATTTAATGCGAAAATTTGAATCTGGAAAGAACTTGAATTACTTCTGTTTCACCAAATCAATTTTAATTTATTTTTAATATTTATTTTACGAATTGGTTTAATATAAGAAATGCTGAGATTAATTAAAAAATTAATTTCAGCATTTTAATAAAATAGGTTGTTATAACCTTATTAATTAGAGACCTATTTCCAAGTTACAATATCATCAAAGTTTCTTCTAGATTTACCATGCGCCGGATCTTCTTTTCTGTATCCAAAGGCTGCCATGTAAGCTAAGCCGTATTTATTTGTGTCTACACCAAATTTTTCTTGTAATAAAGCCTCTGCTTTTTCTTGATGAAAACCTTCTATTGGGCAACTATCAATACCTGTTAAAGCAGCAGCTGTCATCATATTTCCTAAAGCGATGTAAGCTTGCTTAGAAGACCAATCGAATAATTTTTTATCACTATCTAAATCAAAATCACGCTCTTGAAATTCTCTATAAAAAGTAGAATACATATCTATAACATCTTGAGGTAATTGCTTTACATCCTTCATCATGTGCATAATATAATCTGCATCATGCTTTACCATAGGCGCTTTCATGGCTAAACCTAAAATAAAATGACTTGCTGTATCTAATTTTAAAGGTGCTCCCCAAGCTACTGGTTTTAATAATTCGCGTAATTCTTTATCTTGAACTACGATGAAATGCCAAGGTTCGAAACCAAATGAACTTGGTGATAATTGAGCTGTTTTTAATATGAAATTAATATCTTCATCTGAAACCGTTTTAGTAGAATCAAATTCCTTAGTAGCATGTCTAAAATTAAATGCGTTTAAAATATCTTCTTTTGCAATGTTTGGCGTACTCATTTTATATTTTTTTAATTGATGTTTTAATGTTTGTGCAAATATATGCGCGTTTAAGTTTTAATTTGAAGTATAAAAAAAGGTGAATTAGGTATAAATCGAGGTATTAAACAAGAAAAAGGATACTTTTCGATAAAATTGATGCTTTAAACATGCTTATCGACTTCTATTTGTACCATAAAATAAGAACGAACCCTTTATTAATACCTTCAAACTTATTCAATCCATCTGAACGTTAAATTAATTCGTGGTCTAATCTTTCTAGAGGTTTTTGGTATTTTATGTTTCCAATTGTCTTGGGTAGCGCCTTGCATAATTAAGAAACTTCCGTGTTCTAAAGGAATACCAACACGGTTTAAATCTTTGCGTGTGGCATGTTTTAACTGAAAATTTCTAGTTTCACCAAAAGTTACAGAACCTATAACGGTATTTTTCCGTTGATCAGCTTCATAATCTTGATGCCAATCTACACTATCATTTCCATCGCGATAATAATTAAGTAAGCAACGTTGAAATTTAATATCAACCTCCTGCTCTATTCGTTCTTTTATAAATAGTAAATCAGCATTCCAAGGCACCATTCTACTTTCACTTTCAGCATAAACCATTAGTTCATCCTCAGATCCATACCATGCCGTTAACCTAGGTAAATCTACCTGTTTTCCGTAAATAGTCAATTGGTCTTGTTCCCAAATGGTATTTTCTATTAAGCTGTGATAAAGGCGATCACTTTCTTCTACAGAGAAAAAATTTTCAAATAATATAACCTCCGCTCCGGGAAGATTAAATTCCGTTTTTATAATTTCATTTGTAGAAAATAAGTTGGGTTGTTTAAATAAATCCATGATTCCTTCCTTTAAAGTTTAATCGTAGAAAATGGTAAAAACTAACAGTTATGTTTTATCAATTATAGTCTTATGCTGCAAAATGTCTTTTATAAAATAAATAAGCATAATTATTATGAAAAACGAAAATGGCAGCGACGTGATAATTAACAAGCGCTGAACAGCTTCTAATACATTTATATCTGCTTTAATGTTACCTAAAAGCACTAAAGCAATAGTTGCTAATAAAATAAAAACAGACCAAATAACACGATGTGTTTTACTCGGGTTTTTAGCGCCTTTATCTGTAAACATACTCAGTACAAATACCGCAGAATCTACTGAAGTAATTAAAAAACTAATTAATAAAACAATAGATGTTATATTTAAAAATGTGGCATACGGATAATGTTCAAAAAACACAAAAATTGAGGAAAACACATTGCCAAACTCATCATTATAAGCTCCCCTATTTTCTATTAATTGAAAGGCCGAAGTTCCAAAAACCGAAAACCAAAAAAATGTTCCTAATGATGGAATAATTAAAACTCCCAGTAGCAATTGCCTTATGCTACGCCCCTTAGAAATACGTGCAATAAATATTCCTGTAAACGGTGCCCAAGCCAACCAAAATGCCCAATAATAAAAGGTCCAACCTGTTAAAAATTCTAAACCCGGATTGTAATCCCCAAGCGCTAAGCTAATAGGTACAAAATCGATTATGTAATTATAGGTTGAAGTAACAAATGCTATTAAAATAGCCTTTATATCGCTTGTAAAAAAGATAAATAACAAAATCGCGAAAGTGACAATGATATTTAATTTAGAAAATATTTTAATGCCTTTATTAACACCTTGCCAAGTCGAATAACAAGCAATTGCAGAAATAAGCACACATAAAATTATGGTTGTTGTTAGTCCGAAATCTTGGTTTGAAATATGATTTAAGCCACCATTAATTTGTGTGGTTCCTAAGCCAATTGCGGCAATTAACCCAAACACCGTTGTAATAATGGTTATAATATCGACACTGTTTTTAAGTGTTTCACTTTTAGAATAATCTTCAATGGTCGAACTGATTCTTACCTTTTTCTTTTTAACATGTAAGGCGTAGCCAACTATAACTGCAAATAGGCCATAAAATGCCCAAGCTGTAAGTCCCCATTGATAAAACGTAAACTCTAAAGCCACTGTTTCCGCAGATAAATTAGAACTAAACGGTGGGTTCTGCTGCATAAAAACCGGTTCTTGCACAGCTCTCAATAAAATTCCGGAACCCATTCCTGCGCTATACAGCATAGCTGTCCAAGACCATAACGAGTATTCTGGTTTGGATGATGGTTTTCCCAATTTTATTTTTCCATATTTGGAAAGAGCTATAATTAATAGCGCTAAAACACAGCCAAAACCTAAATACAAGTAAAAATAGCCAAAGTAGTTTCTAACCCATAAAGAAGTGCTTTCAATAGCTTTATAACTCGTTTCAGTAGCTAAAAACACGATTAATGTAAAAGTAAATATGATGCTGATTGAAACTGATAAAATGGTATGTTTTCTAATATATTTTAAAATCAAATTATAGCTTTTTTGTAAAAATAGAGATTAGTATTTAAATGTGATTAATTATCCTTTAATTTAAGCTGGAAGTCGGTTTGAAATGTATATCAAAAGGATAATATGGTATAAATAAAGGTTTGAAGTATGAAAATATACATTTGTAGTTCTTTTTTAGCTAAATTTGAATAGAATTTTCAATAAATCATACTGAAATGCAAGTAATTGAAGCTTATAAACCTTTTGAAATACAAGAAATAGAATTAACAGATTGGAAACAGCGCCCTGTGAAAAACAGCTTTTTCGAATTGGTTTTGATAAAGGAAGGTCAAGGCACACAATGTATTAACTACAACGAGCATCAGTATAATAAAGGGAGTATCTTTTTATTACCACCTTTAAAATGTCACTCTTTTTCTATTGAGCAACCTACAAAATTTGTGTTTTTAAAATTTACAGACACCTTTTTTAAGAGTGTAAACCGCATTACTATTGATAGAAATGAATGGTTTAAAGAAGCCTCGTATATACTATCAAACTACAATCAATTACCAGGTGATATTATAAAAAATGAGGTCGACAGAAATCATCTAGAAAGCTTAATTTCGATGATTTTACAAGAATCTAGAAATTATGGAGAATCGTCTATAAATCTTGTAACCAGCTTAATGACTAGTGTTTTGGAGTTACTAATACGAAATATTAAAAAGAGTAGTTATTTTGAATTGCCTAAAAATAATTCGGATGATAGAATTACTAAAATGCTAACCTATATTAACGAAAATCTTGACAAAACAGAATTACTGAAAGTTGAAAACTTATCTGATGTGTTTATGATGTCTCCAACATATGTTAGCGAATTCTTCAAAAAACAAGTAAACATGCCATTGCGAGAATATATAATCAAAGCAAAGCTAAAACAAGTAGAAATACGTTTACTCAACTCCGATTTTACATTAACTCAAATTGCAGACGAATTAGGCTTTACAGATGTCAGTCATCTTTCTAAAACCTTTAAACGTTATGCAGGCACTTCTATCCGCGAGTTTAAAAATAATGGTGAATATATGCTACTTAAGCGAGGTGCTTGCGCTTCTAGTATTAGAGCTTAGTTACTTCTTGTAAATAAAAAAAACGGATTCTAAAACTCAAAACTTTCACCGTATTAAACCACAAATCAATTAATTAGATTTTAGTTTTTTATAAGTTAAGTATTGAATTAAAGAACCCGTTTTTACTAAGAACATTAATTAATTAAATAATCAGTTTATGTGTTCATTTTTTAAAATTTACAATGTTCTGGTCTATTTTTATAAACATAAGCAAATTGCCCAATAGCCATTCGTTCTGAAGCTTCTTTTGCTCGCTTTGCTAAAGCACCAACAAACAGGCGATCTATTGTAGAAGCCCATAATTGTAGCCATCGATTAAAATGATTTTGATCCATACCATGGTTTAAGTATTTATCAACTTCAATATGTGCTTTGCTTGGGTTACCTTTAAAACAGACTTCCCCAAACAAATTAGTAACCCAAAAATCGGTAAGTTTTTCAATATGCGGCGGCCATTGTTCATCAGTTAAATGATGATTAAAAATGGGGCCTAACATATCATCCTTTCTAATTATGGTATAAAACTCGGATACTAGTTTATTTACGTCTCCTCTGTTTTCTATGTTCTTCATTCTATTTTAATGTATTAGTTTTTCTTTTTAAGCAATAAATAGTTTCTCCTATAGTAAACCAGCAGAAATAAAATATACCCACAGAGAAAATCACATCACCAATCATACGCATCCATTTTAAAGTTTGTACCGTTGGTGAATATAATAAATCTGCACTACGAGCAAACGAATATCCTTTTGTTATTGAGGTGTACGCTTGTATAATTCCAACTGGCAACATACTAAAAACAACCATAGCAACTAAACCAATATTTAACAACCAAAAGGCACGTTTTAGTTTTTTAGACTCCCAAACACGATCGGAATAAAAACGTAAACAAATAATAATGAATCCCATACCTAGTAGACCGTAAACTCCAAATAATGCGGTGTGTGCGTGTACTGCTGTTGTATTTAAACCTTGAATATAATACAAGGCAATTGGAGGATTTATTAAGAAACCAAATACACCTGCACCTACCATATTCCAAAAAGAAACAGCGATGAAAAAGAATATAGGCCATTTGTATTTTTGCATCCAATCGTGTTCTTTTAAAATATTCCAGTTTTCACGAATTTCAAAGCCCATTAAAGTTAATGGCACCACTTCTAAAGCACTAAATGTGGCTCCTAAAGCAATTGCTTGTACAGGTGTTCCTGAATAATATAAGTGGTGAAGTGTTCCAATAATTCCACCTGCCAAAAATATAGTTGCCGATGCAATAGAAGCTCGTCCAGCTGTTTTAGCTGAAAGAATCTTCATTCTTAAGAAAATAAAAGCAATAATTACGGTTGCAAAAACTTCAAAGAATCCTTCTACCCAAAGGTGAACCAACCACCATCTCCAATAGTTAATTACTGGTAAACTACTGTTTTCACCATACATTAATCCTGAAAAGAAAAACATACCAATGGCAATTACAGAAATCAATAGTATGATTAATAAATGTTTAGAATCGTCGTTTTTCTTAATAGCAAAAACCACGTGTCTGCCCACCATAATTACCCATAATACAAGGCCAATTGCTAAAAATATTTGCCAGAAACGACCGAGGTCCATGTACTCGTAACCTTGATGACCAAAGAAGAAATTGGTTGTTAAATCTAAAAATTGGTGCACACCCAACCACTCACCTATTAATGAGCCTAAAACAATAACGAGTAAAGCTCCAAAAAGGAAGTTTATTCCAAATACCTGAAATTTCATTTCTTTACCGCTAATCATTGGTGCCAAGAATAAACCTGTAGCTAACCATGTTGCAGCAATCCAAAATACAGCTAATTGTGTATGCCAAGTTCTGGTAATAGAATATGGTAAAATACTAGATAAATCCATACCAAAAAAGGCTTGACCTTCTACAGTATAATGCACTGTCAATGCACCTAAAATAACTTGTAAGGCAATCAATAATGAAATCACAATAAAGTATTTTAAAACCGATTTTTGAGATTTTACAAGAACAAGTGTATCTAAAGGATCTTGTTTTGGGTGAACAATAGCATCACCTTTTTCATGTTTTCTGAGGTAGTAATATGTTAAAATCCCTATAAAAAGAAGTAAAAGCACTACAGAAAATCCAGACCAAATTTGAGAATCGGCAGTAATAGTATTACCAATTAATGGCTCGTGTGGCCAGTTGGATGTATAGGTGTAATCTTTTTCTGAGCGGTTTGTACTAGCTGCCCAAGACGTCCAAAATAAGAACGCATTTAATTGTTCTAACTTTTTAACGTCAACTAAAGCGCCTACAGGTATGGCATATTTTTCGTGTCCGTTAGAAAAAATATCTGTATAATGTTTAGCGTTTTCTACAATAGCACTATAACGATCTTTTGTGATTGTAACACTTTCATTTGATGGATTATACGTGTTTGTTTTTATAGTTTTAATTAAACGTGCTTTCAATGCTGCCTTTGGCTCTACTCCTAAACTTTCATAACTTGTATTAAAGTCTCTTTGCGCCCAAGTTTCTAATAAAAAAACAGCTTCTTTATGGATCCAATCGGCACTCCAATCGGGAGCAACATAACTACCGTGTCCCCAAATAGAACCTACTTCCATACCTCCAATAGACTCCCAAACGTTTTGTCCTGTTTGTATATCTTCTATAGTAAATACGGTTTCGCCGGTTTCTTGTATAATAACTGTTTTAGGAATTGGCGGTTGTTTTTGATAAACTTCTGTCCCTACCCAAATTAATGCGATAAAGGATAGTATTACGACGCTGGAAAATGCGATCCAAACTTTTTTCATTGTGATTGATTTTTATTAGTTTCTAGAAATAATTATAGTTTTGCAACGTCTTGAACACGTTCTACGGTATCTGCAATAGAAATGGAAAGTCTAACAATAGAATCTTGCAATCCATTTAAATCGTGCGGCACATTAGCGTCTAACGCTATCAGTGCTCCCTTTTTCAATATCTTTTGTTCTCCGTTTACACCAAACTCTATCTCACCTTCAAAAATTTCAACTATTATTGGGTATGGTGCTTTGTGCTCCTTCATCAATTGTCCTTCTTTTAAGGCAATCCTTAGTTCTTTTGTGGTGTCTGTTTTTAATAATAACGTTATACTTGGTTTGTCTTCGGTATAAATAAGTGCTTCTGTAAGTGATGCTGTTTTCATAATTATTTCATTTAAATTGTTAGTAATGCGCTGTTGTATTTTTTCATCATCTTCGTTATAATGGATTAAAAGACCTTTTTATCTTTTTTTTAATCCCAATTATAGATAATTTTATAAATACTTCTCTTCGCAAAGATAGTTTATTTTAATAAAAGACAAAATTATCCGCTATTAAAATAATAGTTATTTTATCTCAATTAAAATCTAAATAAAAAAGGAACTATTTCAAATTGAAATAATTCCTTTTTTACTAAAATTTATAAAGTTTTTTATGGTCTTTGATTTTGCCCTTGCCCTCTTGGTGGTCTTTGTCCTCTACCACCCTGTCCTGGAGGAGGCCCAGCAGGATGTCTTTCTTCTTCAAACTCCCCCATTAAACAACGTCCAACATATGGATAAGTATCTGTAACCATATATACATAACCTCCATTAACATAAACACCGTTACACTCATCTAAATCCCCTAAACCTTTAACGTATTCCCAATCGGAAACAAACGTACCATCAAACTCATCATTTTCTAACTCCACATCCATACTTGTTTTAGGATTAGAATACGTACAATCTGTAGCAGAATAAATTCCGTCAATTATCTGGAAACTAGACTTAAATGCTCCAATTTTTGAATAATAAATAGGAAAACCATCCTTGGCAAAACCAAGATGAACCAAATCTTCTCCAGAATCAAAAGCCTCTACAAGCGCTTCCGAAATACCGTGGTAGTGATATTCTCCTGTAGGTTGCACGTGTGCGTTATTAAAATCTAAACCTAAATTAATTAAATCTTGTACAGCTTCAACTCTAAAATTCTCTCCACTATCGCAAATTACCATTTCTGCCGTTTCTGGTTCAAGCTTTACACCATTTAAAGCCACACCTGGTTCTCTCATCCATTTGGCTGCACCTGTAAAGGTTGGTTTTAAAGGAATTTTATAAGATTTATTTTGTGCAGAAATGGTATTAGGGTTTCCCTTTCTAGGGTATTCTCCAGTGGTGTGGTTTGGCAACGCATTGGTTGTCATTACACGGTAATCTCCATCTATAGCCATTGTGGTTTTGGTACCATACGTACTATTGTTAATGGTATAATTCCCAAAATAATTATTAGAGATTTCTGTTTCGTTTTGTTCCGTAGTTGTATTGCTTTTTTGGGCGTGGCAACCATAAAACAAGGTAATTACACCTATTAGTAAAGTAGTTTTATAATTCATTTTTATATTGTTTTCTAATTTAGATAAGAAAAAACTTAAAAACTTGCGTCAATGTTTCTTTTTTTTTAAAACTTTTTCAAAATTCTTCAGAAAAAAGCTTCAAAATTAACATAAAAAGAAAGGGATGCATTTTATATTTGTAAGGTAGCCAAATAACTCATTTCATGATCTTAAAACGTTTAAAACATATTATTTACTTCTTCTTTTTTATAGGAAGTATTTTAGGTAACGCTCAAAATAAAACTATAGAAATTAAAGGGAAAGTTCTAGAAGCCGAAAGTAAACAAACTATAGAGTATGCCACAATATCTATCTTGGATGTTGCAACCAAGAAACCTGTGACTGGAACAATAACTAACGAAAAAGGTGTGTTTTCAATAGATGTAAAAGCAACTAATTTTTACATTGAAGTGAGCTTTTTGGGCTTTACAACCAAAACATTTAAAACCTTTAATGTAGTAAACAACACTATCGATTTAAAAACCATTAGCCTTTCGGAAGATTTAGAATCTTTGGGTGAAGTTTTGGTAAGAGCAGAAAAATCGCAAACCGAGTTTAAGCTAGATAAACGTGTATTTAATGTGGGCTCAGATTTAAGTGCTACTGGTGCGGGTGCTTTAGAGGTGTTAAACAATGTACCTTCTGTAAATGTGAGTATTGAAGGTGAAGTTAGCTTACGCGGAAATTCGGGCGTGCAAATCCTAATTAATGGGAAGCCTTCTGTTTTGGCTAGTGCCGACGGTAATGCACTAGGAACTATTACTGCCGATATGATTGAAAAGATAGAAGTTATTACAAATCCATCAGCT
Source organism: Algibacter sp. TI.3.09 (assembly GCF_038154905.1). NCBI lineage: Bacteria > Pseudomonadati > Bacteroidota > Flavobacteriia > Flavobacteriales > Flavobacteriaceae > Algibacter > Algibacter sp. TI.3.09. The sequence goes on from NZ_JBAKAN010000001.1 coordinate 947,877, forward strand.
AAATATGATGCTGCAGGTACTTCTGGTATTATAAATATTGTGATTAAAAAATCTGAAAAGAAAGGCTTAAATGGTTCAGCGTCATTAAATGTTGGGGTGCCAAATAGTAATAGTTTCGGGTTAAGTTTAAACCGTAGAACAGAAAAGTTTAATCTATTTAGTCAGTTAGGTTTTGGCTTGCGTACCTACCCTGGAGAAACTGAAAGTATTAACCGCGACTTGTTAAACAATACAGAAATAAACAGTATTGGAGATAGTGAGTTTGACGAAAAATTCAGTAATATTTTAATAGGTACCGATTATCATATTAACGACAGAAACGTGATTACCCTTTCAGGATCTTACGCTTACGAAGTGGAAGATCAAAGTTCGCAACAAAACTATACTGGTTTAGATGCTTCCAATAGTGTTACCGATGCTTGGCTTCGTGATGAAAAAACTGAGGCTACCAATCCAAAATTGCGTTATGAATTGCAATATAAAAAGGATTTCAAACGTCACGAAAATCAAAGTTTACTTTTTAGCGCTTTGGGAAGTTCTTTTAGAAAAGATCAATCGTCTAATTTTAATAATACAACTAGCATTGGTGATTTGCCCGATGAACTTCAAAATACAAGAACCGATTATAAGTTGGAAGATTACACCTTTAAATTAGATTATGTCCACCCTTTTTTGGAACATTACACAATAGAAACAGGTTCTCAATATGTTATTAATCAAGTCTCAAACGATTTTGCCGTTAGCGATTTTGAAGAAGGTGTTTGGGTCGATAATACTGATTTAACGAATGTTTTTAATTTCGATCAAAATGTATTTGGTGTTTATACTACAGCCGCTTACGAAGGTGAAAAATGGGGTATTAAAATGGGTATTCGTTTAGAAGATACACAAATTGAAACCCTATTGGAAACCACCGATGAGAAGGACTCCAAGAATTACACAGACCTCTTTCCTAGCGCGCATACTTCTTATACTGTTAGTGATAATTTTTCATTACAAGCGGGTTATTCACGACGTATTAATCGTCCAAATTTACGATCATTAAATCCATTTTCTAATATTAGAAATAACTTCAATATTTCTACAGGAAATCCAGATTTACAACCGGAATACACAAATTCTTATGAGTTAACCAGTATTCATAAAATAGGAAAAGCCTCTTTAAACCTCAGTTTATACAACCGTTATACCACCGATGTTATTGAAAATATTACAGAGTATGCAGATGACGTTAGTACTTCACGTCCTGAAAACATAGGGACAAGTAATACCACTGGTTTTGAATTTAACGGAAAATACAATCCTATAAACTGGTTTTCATTAAGCGGAGAATTCAATATTAATTTCTTTGATAGACAAGGTGTTTTTGAATCTGAATCTTTCGATTTTAAAGGAAATAGATGGACTACAAGTTTAACTTCAAAATTTAAATTACCTCTAGATTTCGATTTTGAAATGTCTGGCGATTACCAATCTAAATTTAAAAGTTTACAAGGTGAAACCTATGATAATCTGTATGCCGATCTAGGTCTTCGTAAAAAGATTTTAAAAGGAAAAGTTATATTAAATATGAGTGTGCGAGATGTTTTTGCTTCTCGTGTAAACCAATCGGAAACTTCACAAGATGACTTTTATTTATACAACAGCCGTAAACGCGGTCGTTTTGTTACTTTTGGCGTAAGCTACGGTTTTGGAAAAGGTGAAGCCATGGAATTTTCTGGACGTAGACATTAATTTATTTTATATGAAAAACCTTGTATTGTTTACTCTTGTCGGGATATTGTGCCTACTCTATTCTTGTAAAGATGAAAAACAGCCTGTTTTGGTTGAAAACCTAGCTGTGGAGACCATTGTTAAGGAAATTCCGAAGAAAAAAATAGACAGCATGATTACCAAAGATTTTGTTCTCGGAAAATTCAATTACACCAAGCATCACGCTTTTGAAAAAGTAAGTGCTTCTCATTCCTCCAAAACAATTTACTTAAACAAGAATTGTTATGAAGCCTTCAAGGCCATGCATAAACAAGCAAAAGCAGATGGTATTAATTTGATTATTATTTCTGGAACACGAAATTTTTACGAGCAAAAAAGTATTTGGGAGCGTAAATGGAAAAAATACGAGAGCTTTGAACCAAATGCACGTGCTTTAAAAATTTTGGAATATAGCTCCATGCCAACATCATCACGCCATCATTGGGGAACAGACATGGATTTAAATAACCTAAACAATAGTTATTTTGAAAAAGGTGAAGGTTTAAAAATTCACAATTGGTTATTAAAGCATGCCAAATCGTATGGTTTTAAGCAGGTTTACACCGAAAAAACACATGGAAGAACGGGCTATAATATGGAGAAATGGCATTGGTCTTACATGCCGTTAGCTGAAACTTATTTAGAATTTTATAATGCTAATATTAGTTACACCGATATTGTTGACTTCAAAGGATTTGAACAAGCCCAAGAACTAGATGTTATAAAATATTACGTTAATGGAATTTCTAAAGATTAATTTATCTTAAAATACCATCGATTGATTTAATCCAATCGTTAATGTCGGTATGGTTTGTATTAATGGCAACACTTCCATTTCCGTAAGGTGCGTAAATATTTTCATTAGTTACAGAAAAGAATCCAACACAAGGCGTTAAAGCTGCGCTAGCCAAGTGCATCACACCATTATCTGCTGCAATAAAAACACTTGTATTGCTCATGATACCTGCCATTTCACGAATATCTTTACTATAAAAATTTAAAGATTTAAAATTGATCTTTGAAATATTCTCAATAGGCAACATTTCAATAATATTAAAATCTGGATATTCCGTTTTTAAACGTTCATACAAAGCTTCCCACCACGTTTCAGAATAACATTTATCTCCCGTAGCATTGGTATAAATACAAATGGTTTTCTTGTCATTCTTAATAATATCATCTAAAATAGTTTTTCCTTTTGCTTTTTCAGCATCTGTTAATTTAATATCTAAAACAGGCATTGGGCTCTCATTTTTAGGAAAACCTAAACGATTTAAGTTATACCTTAAATTATAAATAGGGTATTTAGAAATATGTAAATGATCACTGAATGTATTCTGTATACTTTCGTTTACATCACCGAATACTTTAATTTTAGCTTTAGCCAAATTCGTTAATAAACGTCCAGAAGATGAGTTTTTATCACCATTTATAACCAAATCGTAAGCATTAGATTTAATCGAAGCCCAACTTTTAGCGTATTTAAAAAGGTTGCTAAATGGTTTTCTTGGTAATTGAATAATTTTAGAAACCTGCTTATAGTTTTCAAAAACAGGATAGGCAACACCTCCTTTTACAAATAAATCTATTTCGCAGTTAGGGAAGGTATTTAAAACCTCTTGTACTAATGGCGTTAATAGTAACTGATTACCTAAACGATGATTAGGACGAATAATTAAAACACGTTTAATGTCTTCCGCCTTAAGCGAACCCTTTTGAGGTTCAGTATAAGAGCTACCAACATTTTTAGTAATGTTACGCATTACTCTTCTTCTTACTTTGTTTACGCGTGTTTTAAAAGTCATCTATTAAATTATCTAAAAATAAGATTGTAAAATTACAAATAAGCGCAGAGCTTGGCAAAAAAACAATTAGGCCTTGTTTTTCTCTTTATATCTAATGTTTAAAATAAGTCCGCCAACAATTAACGCAATACCAAGTAAGCTCCAAAATGTGTACACTTCACCAAAAATAAAAGTCCCGAAAATTAAGGTAAATACGACTTCAATATATTTTAAAGGCGCTACTTGGCTTGTAGAAGCCATTTGGAAAGCTTTGGTCATGTAAACCTGTCCGAAATAACCAAATACACCTAGTATACCGAGTAAAAGCCACTCTTTACCTATTGGCATAATCCAATTGTTTATCGAGCCCAAAAGACCTACTAAGGTTGAAATAATCATGAAATAATTAACCACTACTACGGGATGTTCACTTTTCCCTATTTTACTCAATATAATGTAAACTAAACCACTAAAAATAGCCGAAATAAAGATTAAAAGAAGTCCGTAACCACTCACTTCTTTATCAAATCCCTTTAGAACTAAAACGCCAGCAAAAGCAAGTGCAAAAAAGAACCACTGCACTAATTTAATTTTTTCCTTAAGTAAGAATACTGCAAATATAGCAGCGAAAATTGGAGCTAAATATCTTAAAGATACTGCACTACCTATGGGTAAATATTTGGTAGCCATGAAAAACAAACTCATAGACGTTACGCCTACTACACCGCGCAGAATCAATAATTTTTTATTGTTACCTGCAAACGAAATTTTATTTTTTAATAAGAAACCAAATGTAAAAAACAGAGAGCCTACAGAACGAAACAGAACAATTTGAAAGGCACTGAAATTACTTAAATATTTTACTGTGGTGTTCATGCAAGCAAAGGCTAACGTACTAATAAGCATGAATTGTAAAGCTTTTTTAACGTCCAAGAGATCGGGGTTTAAATTTGCGTTTCGAATTTATAAAATAGACACCAGTTAATAGTATAACAGCTGCAATAATAGATTGTTTTGTTAAATTTTCGTCTAAAACGAACCATCCTAAAAACAAAGCGATAACCGGATTTACATAAGTCGACGTTGATACTTTTTCTGGTGAAACTTCTTTTAGTAAATAATTAAACGCTGTAAAAGCGATAATACTACCAAAAATAATAAGCATAAGCATAGACCAAAGTACTGGAGTGCTCCAAGTTGTTGGCGATGTCCACTCTTCTCCAAAGCATACACTTGCTATGGCTAACATTACACCACCGGAAAGCATTTGGTAGCCTGTGTTCACAAAAAAGTTTTTCGGTAAATTAGCGTTACCTACAAATATAGAGGCATAAGCCCAACTAACCATGCATACAAAAATCATGATCATTCCTAAAATTTGTCCGTCTTTGCTAATTATTTGTTTCTGGCTCACTAATAGAAATATACCTAAAAAACCTAAGGCCACTCCAATGTAAGACATAGCAGATATTTTTTTGCCTTGTAAAATGCGCATTAAAATAAGTACAACAAGAGGTTGTGCAGAAATTTCTAAAGCAGTAAAACCACTATCTACAAACCTAAGCGCCCAAACTACAACGCCATTACCAAAAGCTAGAAATAAAAAGCCTGCTATAATGGTGTTTTTTAATTGCGTTCTAGTGATGGAAAGATCAAATTTTAAAATTTTAGCAATTATAAAAATAAGAATACTAGCCGTTATAAAACGCATGGAGCCTAACATAAATGGCGGCAATTCTGTTACCGCTATTTTATTAAGCAAATAAGTAGATCCCCAAATTACGTAAATGGCAAAGAAGGCCAATACAATAGAAATCGTTTTACGAGAAACAGCCATTAAAAACCTTTTTAAAAAGAAATAATCCTCACAGTAAAACTGTTGAGGATTATTTTAAAATTTCCTTTAAATAAAACGCGATAAGTTCTTTAAAAAGAACCATTTAACGAATGTATTATATTTTCTTTACTCTAACGGCATTCATACCTTTTTGACCACGTTCAAGATCATAAGTTACTTTGTCGTTTTCTTCAATATCGTCTAATAAACCGCTAACATGAACAAAATATTTCTCTTGATTCACGCTGTCGATAATAAAACCAAAACCTTTAGAATGATCAAAAAATGATACTTTTCCTTCTTTAATTACTGGTTCTTCTTCAATACGGTCTTCCTTTTTAGGGATTCCCAATTCGATACTTTCGGCTTCAACCTTTTCACGCATAGCCGGGTCTGGCGGCGTATCGGTTAAATTTCCGTTAAAATCTACATAAGCAAACTGGATGCCTTGCGGGTTTTCTTTAGCTTCTGCCTTACGAGCGTCCTTCTTCTTTTGCTTTTCCTCTCTTTTCTTTAAGCGTTTTTTCTCTTTTTCAATTTTGTTAAATGTGACTTGCGATTTTGCCATAGTTTAAAATATCCTACTTTTTTTTGTAAATTAATAAGGAGTAAAGATACGGCTTATTTTTATGATGTGATAATATTCAGAGGATTAAAAATATATTCGAATTAAAATAGTTTAAATTAACAAATCCCTTATTTCTACGGCGGTTTTCGATATTATCATCTATTTGCTGGTTGCGACTTTACTGTTTCAAGAGATATACCAAATAATTATTCTATAAAAAGGCATCAATATTGTCTTCAAACAGAAAAACAAATAGAACTACTACTTCCCTCTTCCAAGTTCATTTTCAGTAATAAAACCATCTTTATTTGCGTCTCTTTTATCAAAGTTTTCTTTTAGCTTTCCTTTAGCTTCCGTTTTAGCTATTTTTCCATCTTTATTTGTATCCAAACGCTTCAGCATATTTTCAAAATTAGGTCCTTGATTATTTTTTGTCCCATTTGGAATTTGCTGGGGTGTGTTCGTATTACCTTCAGCTTTTGGAAACGTCATTAAATCTTCAGCATAAAAAATTGAACCTGTATAGTTTTCGTTTATGGCTTGGCTTGTTGCAACTTCATCTACATTATTAAAATTTAAATGCGTTAATACTAAGTTTTTAACTTGAGCTTCATTTGCCATTCGTGAGCTTTCATCTAAATTAACATGTGCATGCTCTTTATTTCCTCTATTTTTTCCGTTACCTGTTCTCTTGTTTGCCTTTCCTTCTTCAATAGCTCCACCAGAATCAATAATTAAATAATCGGCTTGTTTTGCTAGTATGGGTAAACTTTCGGAATAAGATAAATCTCCCGAAATAACAATGGATTTTCCACCAGCATCAAAACGATATGCCATGGTTGCAATGGTATGGTTTACGGGCGTGCAAGAGATTTCTATATCGCCAATAGTAAAGCTTTGGTTGCCCTCTAATTCGTTTACAGTAAAATTATTAGCAACATCGCTAAAAGCACGTTGCTTTTTAGATAGTCTATAAGCAATATCTTCTTCGTAGTTCTTTATAATGCTATTAACCAGATCGCTGGTTGGCTTCGGTCCTACCACTTTAAATTGATCTGCAGCTAGCAAGGTTTTAATAAAAATTGGCGTAAACTCTTCATTATGATCTAAATGATGATGAGTAAAAAGAAGCGCATCCAAATCTTTATTTTTTACCTGTAACTTATACAAATTACCTTGAGTTCCATTTCCCATATCCACTAAAAGATTAGTGTTTTTGTATGAAATTAAAACAGAAGGTCCTGCCCGCTCCGTATTGTATTTAGGCGAACCCGAACCAATAATGGTGGCTGTTAACTCATTTTGAGATTGAGAAAAAAGTTGAAAACTTAAACAGAAAATTAAAATAGAGATATACTTCGTCATTATTAAATATTTTCTAATAAGACCTATAAATCCATAAAAGGTTTAAACGTCTCAGAAAATCAAATAATAATTTGAAAAAAGTATTAAAGTTTAAATGGTTATTCTTCTATTGGTGGATGCCCGTGAATTTCTTCAAAAACTTCATCAAAATTAGAACGTAAATATGCGTTTAGCTTTTTGCGATAATCACCTTTTAACCACTCTACAAAGTTAAATGTACTTTTACTAATACATTTTGTATAGCGTTGTATACGGAAATCGATATCGTCTCCAAGCATTTTGGCTAAGCCTAAGGCATCGTAAACATCTTCACTGTTCTCAATACAAATTTTTGCATGATGCTCGATAGAACGCTCTAAAACCACTTTAGAAGATTCTCCGTTTCTAATAGAACTTACATATGTTTTCTGAATATCGAAATACACATCTTTAGACTTTGCAAACTCGGCGCGCAAGGCATCCGGCATTTCATATCTAAAGTTACTTTCTAATTCATCATCACTTAAAATGGCATCTAAATAATAGTTTGGAGAACGGAAAATACGTTGCCAATCCAAATCTTCTCCCCAAGGACCAAAACGGTGGAAGTTGTTTCCTAAATCGATAACTGCAAAAGATTTTTTGTCCTTTAAAATACGAGAACCACGACCAATCATTTGGTAGTAAAGCGTTAACGATTTTGTTGCACGATTTAAAATAATGCTTTCTACAGTAGGCTCATCAAAACCCGTGGTTAAAATACTAACCGATGTTAAAATAGCACCAGGCGTTTTCTTAAACCATTTTAGTATCATGGCACGCTCCTTTTTAGTGTTTGTATTATCTAGGTGAGCTACTGGGTAACCGGCACGTCTAAACGAATCGTAAACATGTAAAGAGGTATTAATACCATTATTAAAAATAAGCGTTTTCTTGCCTTTACAACGTTCTTCATAAGCTTGTACAAGCTTAGAAAGCATGTCGCTAGCTGTATATAAATCTTCAGAAGATTTTACAGTATAATCACCATTGGCACCAACAACTAAAGAGGTTAAACCTACATTATATGAAAACATTTCGGCACGCGCCAAAAAGCCATTTTCAATAAGCGATTCTATACTTTCTCCAACAATTAACTCATCGTAATTATCGGTCATTGGTAATTCCATGCTCGAACTTAAAGGCGTTGCTGTAACTCCTAAAATAAACGATTGGCTAAAGAATTTAAATAACTTTGTAAATGAATTGTAGTGCGCCTCATCAATAATAACTAAACCAATATCAGAAATATCAAGTTTATCATCATTTAAACGATTATTTAAGGTTTCCACCATAGCTACAAAACAGCTAAAATCTGCTTGATCGCTCAAATCGGCCTTACTATCAACCACTTTATTGTTTACACCAAACTCAGTAAGTACGTTCGATGTTTGACGGCACAATTCAATTCTGTGCGTCATTACCAACACTTTCTTTTTGTGTGTTTTCAAAAATTGACGAACAATCTCTGAAAATATAACTGTTTTCCCTCCTCCTGTTGGAAGTTGATATAGTAAATGGTAATCGGCTGGAGATTCTTCAAAACTTGTAAAAATTTTGTCAATAGCACCTTTTTGGTAACTATATAAATCTTTCCCTGCTTTTCTTTCTTCTAATTCGGTTTTGGAAACGGACATGAAATATTCTTTAAAGTGGCTGCAAAAATAACACCTTTAAAGGGTTTTTATGGTATGTTCTTAGTGAAAATTTTAAATCATGTTTGATTTCTCTACTTTCTACTAAATATAAAAAGTAATTTATACATTTACAGTATCAAAAAAATAAGATTATGCAAATTAATGATAAGTCTGGAGTTAAAAGCTATTTAGCAAATCCAAAACGATATGATACCATGACCTACAAAAGGTCTGGGAAAAGTGGCGTATTGCTGCCTGCCATCTCTTTAGGTCTATGGCATAACTTTGGTTTTGTTGATAATATACAAAATGCCAGAGAAGTGTTAAGATGTGCTTTCGATTTAGGAATTACGCATTTTGATTTAGCCAATAATTACGGCCCTCCTTACGGTTCTGCCGAAGAAAACTTTGGTACCATATTTAAAAATGATTTTAAAAATTATAGAGATGAAATGTTTATCGCGACCAAAGCAGGTTACGATATGTGGCCTGGGCCTTACGGCAATTTAGGTTCTAGAAAATATTTGATTTCGAGCATAGACCAAAGTTTAAAACGTATGAATTTGGACTATGTTGATATATTTTATCATCACCGTCCAGATCCTGATACACCTTTAGAGGAAACTATGGGAGCGCTAGCTGATATTGTTCGCCAAGGAAAAGCTTTATATGTTGGTATTTCTAATTATCAGCCAGCAGAAACGCAACGTGCAGCCAAATTATTACGCGAATACAATGTCCCTTTTATATTGCACCAAGCAAGATATTCTATGTTAGATCGCTGGGTTGAAGATGGACTTTTGGATACCTTAGAAGACAACGGTGTTGGCTGTATTACCTTTTCACCACTAGCCCAAGGTATGCTTACCGATAAATATCTACATGGTATTCCTAAAGACTCGAGAGCAGCAAAAGATTTAACGTATTTAAATACTGAAACCGTAAACGAGAATATTGAAAAGATTAAGAAACTTGCTGAAATTGCAGAATCTCGCGGACAAAAATTATCGCAAATGGCTATTGCTTGGATTTTAAGGCAAAAGCAAGTGGCATCGGTATTAATTGGTGCGAGTTCTACAAATCAATTGAAAGAAAATGTAAAGGCTTTAGATAATTTAGAATTTACTGAGGAAGAATTAAAACGTATTGAAGAGGTGCTTTCTTAAAAAAGGGAAGTGTTTTAATAATGAAAATATGATTAAGCCAATAAGAATAATTGAATCAGATATTGAAGTTGAACTTTATACTGGCACTTTTGATGTTTATGTTCTCGGTGGTTGGGATGTTCTTGTTGACGATTTTACTTTTTCTCTTACAAATACTTTAACGGGAAGAGTAATTAACCCAAAAGTTACACAATGGCGTGTACAATCTTATCAAGATGGGGAAAGAGCAAAAAAAATCATGACTCTTGATGTTCCAGAAAAAGGGAAATATTTAATTGATTTTAAGAATCAAGATAGCTTAAAAGTTTGGAAAGCAGGCTTCCCTTTTATAAGTAGGTTACTAACATTGCCAATTGAAAAACAATGGGTTCAAATTTGTATAGTTTAAAGAATAATGGTTGATTCTAGAAAGTAAATTATAGAGACTAAAAACATAAATCCAACAGAATAAAAATGCGTTGATTATCAAAATGAAAAAACTACTTCCATTCATTATAATACTTTTATTTTTTAATATTTCTTTTGCTCAAAAAAGCGAAAAGGAATTATTAAGCAAGTACAATTCTTATATTGAGAGCAACGTAGAAAAGGAGAAATGGAAAACGAAATACTACCTTTCTAATGGACTAATTACTATACAAGAAAATTATTATAGAAGTGAATTACGAAGCCGAATAGAATTTGAATATGACGAATTTGGAAACATTGAGCGAAAAATTAACAACTATAATATTAATAAAGAAAATGAAAATAATGTTTCAAATATAAAATTGGTATATAAAGACTCTTTGTTAATAAAAAGAGAGTATAGTTTTGGAAAGACTGAAAAATATTCCGATTTCAATGAATTCGGAAAACCAAAACTGATTGAAACAGAGGAATTAGTTTTGCTTAAACCCTTCACTAGAGAACTACTTGTGTATGATACTGCAGGAAACATTATCAAATCTACTACTTCCAGTGATTATCAAAATAGTGATATTTCCACTAAACCCGAGAACGAAAAATCTATAACCAGTTACAAATACGACGATCATAATAACGTAATTGAAATTCATAGAGCATTTGAACCAAAACAAGAGTTTCCCATTCAAATTACTGGCGGACCACTTTTATATAAATATGAGTATTTTAGATATGAATACAACAAAAAAGGTCTTTGGACTAAAAAGTATAAAACAGTAAATGGAGAGGAATATTTGGTTACTAAAAGAAGATATAATTAAAAGATCCGCGTCTAATCTTTAACCACAACAACAGTAACTCTCACTCCTGCTTCTAACGCCCAAACTTTGCTAGCTATAACAGCACCAGTTTCGTCAACTATACGGTACTCAGCAGTATTTGGCCCAGAAGAACCTGTGTTTATAGCAAAGAACTCAATTTTATTAGATCCTTCTTCCAACTTCAAAGTAAAACCACTAAAACTCCTACCTAAATACACGTTAGATCTCAATACATCACCATTAACATAAACACGCAATAAATCGCCATCAATAGCACTGTGATCTCTATACTTAATCTGTACCGATAAAGATTTTGTATGGTAGTCGCCCCAAAAAGCATCTTCTTTTAAACCACTATTTTCACCATAACCATCTGGCAATACAGATTTGGCTTGTCGGTCTAAGTTTTTAGTATATAGCTCGCCTGGATTTCCAAATTCTTCCTCCGGAAACATAGATAATTGTCTTTTAGGCATACTTAAATCTACTGAAACTCTTGGTGCATTCAAACCATTTAAAGGGTCTGCTTTGGCTTCAATAGGTGTAGATGGTTTTGGTATTTCGGCTTTTAAAGAATCTTTTTTGCTTTCAATAACAGGAAATGGCGTAGACTTATTTCTACTATCTATTTGGGAAAAACTAGAGATAGTAAAAACTAAAAATATAAAAAATGAAAAATGAAACTTCATTGGTTTGTCGGCGTCTTTTAATTATAATAGGAAACAAAATTGCTATAATTATGCTTCAAAGATAATTGTTATCGTTTAAATCACAATTATACGTGTTTCTATTTAGGAAAAAATTAATACAATAACCATTCCTAAAATATCTCAACGTTTATAATTGCATGATTATTAGCGACAAAATATTAAATTCTCCTTAAAAATGAACCTAGTTCTACAAAGCAAGGTTATATTTATAAGAATATTAAATGGTTTATAAAACTAATTCGCCAAAGAAGCTCCTTTGTTTTTTTGAAGAGTATAAGCTATTTTTTTAAATTAATAGATTCTACTTTAGACCATAAATAACCTTCAGCAGACATACCTTCAATATAAATTTTTACATTATCAGAACCATAATTTGGCACTTTAAAAGTTAATTCTCCTTCATCATTAGGTGTAAGGTTCGGTATCCAATGAATGGCTCCAAACTTTAAGAACGTATTGGAAGTGGTATTTATGTAATTGGGCTGATAATATTCTTTAGGTATCGAAAAACCAAAAAGATTGTCTATCGTCTGATAATCATCTCCAAGAGTACTTAAACCTTGACCATTTCTAGTGAAAATTTTGATGGTTCCAGCTGGTGAATCACCTGGGTTTGGCATGCGACTAATATACATGTCTTCCAAATCTAAAACTCTTAGATTTAACAATGTTTTAAAATCATCAAACAATGGCATGTTGTCGATATAAACAGACGGTACTGAATTTCCAGGTACTATTCGTCTTGTCTTAATAAACACATTATCAAACGTAGTAACAACATCAAATCCATTTTTTCTAATTATACTTACTATAGGCTCATTTTGAAAATCAAACTCAACTAAATTGATATATTTTGCTCCATGCATCGATATAAGTGGCTTGTTTTTAGGTATCTCATCTTTATGTCGAACTTTGAAAACTATGGTGTCTAATAGCTCTGTTAATTTAAAATTTAAGTTGAGATTATTACCTGTTTCGTCTATTTGCTGTATCTCTGATATACTTTTTTTATAAGCACTTAAATTTTGTAAGTTATCATTAATGCTTTTCGGGAATATGTTGGCATATACAAATGGTTTGGTGAATTTTCCGTTTTTGTTTTTTAAACTAAAATTAATACTTGTGTCATCCGCAAAGAATAAATTTTCAAAAGTAAAAGTTGAATTCTCAATAATGCCAGATTCATGAATTTGATTTTCTGATGAAGATAGCACTATCAAATCTCCTGCTTTTTGTTTATAACTATTAAGACTTCCCTTTATCACGAACCCTGTTTCAAATACATAATTAACGCTTAGTGGCGCTTTGAAGATGTCATCCCAATTATACCTGCTCCATCCTTGATTTAATAATAATAAATCTAAATCATATAGCGTCTTGTGATCGTTATTACTGAAATAATAATACGGGTTTTCTATATTTCCATTTATATAAGGAGTCAATAAAAATGAAGTCATTATTGTAGATTGACTGTTATATGATTCATTTGATGCAGGTAAAACTGATACACTAAAACTCGGATTAATCTCTGTGTTGATATTTGTTCTAAGTTTCACCGTGCTAGAATCTTTTTGATTTTCTATGCCTTCTACCATGATTTCTTTAATTGGTGTTTTTAAATTATTAAACACCAATCTCTCAGCAACGGGTTTGTAATTTTCATTAACTAAAGTAAGTATATTAATACCTGGTAATAATTCTGGTTTCTTTAACCTGAGAAAATATTTTAGTTGATTTTCTACAAAATCAATTTTTAATTTTATTATTTGTCCTCCCCTATGTACTAACAAATAATAAGATTTACCAATTAAATCCCGTATAGTAAAATTATTGGTTTCCAAAGCGATTATTACGTTATCGTTATTTGTAACAGCTGCTTTAAAAGAGACACCTTTTTTCTCAATTATTCCAATTGGTCTTGTTATGATTTCACTAGTTGCTAGAGAAATGCTAACGCTGTAATTAGTGCTTGCTTTGGCATTTAATGAAAACTTCCCTAACCCAAATTGATTGCTCTTAAAAGTTGTAATTATATTTTTGTTTTCATCAAAAACAGTTCCTTCCTTAATTGCAACTCCATTTCCTTTATTATTTAATAATTTAAAACCAATAGTATTGTTAACATCTTCAACAATATGGCCGCCTTCTGGCAGAAACTGTAAATCATATTTACTTTCACTTACTAAATTTACATTATCTTCTTGCCTATCACCAATAATTTCAATCATTTGAACGTGAGACAAATCTTCCTTAAAATTTTTCATCCAATTAGTGCTTGTTTTTACAAAGTAAATTCCGGGAGTGAATTTTTCTTCAATTAAAAAATTTCCATTGGCATAACCTTTTGAGGCGTAAAGAAGTTTTGAAGCAATAATATTTCCTGATTCATTAAAAATACTAACATAAATATTAGTTGTACTCTCGAAAGGTATTTGATAGTTATTGTTATAAATATAGGTTTTAAACCAAATTTCTTCTCCTTCAAAAAATCTGGATTTATTGAAATGCGTAAAAATTGTTTCTCGCTCCAATTCAAAATATTCGTCATATTTTTTTATTATATCCTCAGAAGATTTAATTTGTGAAAAAACTGTTGAAGAAAAATTAAGAAATAATAAAAGTAAAAGAAAGTGTTTTTTCATAAAGTTGATTTGCGAAAATACTGACGCAAATTTACAGAAAAAATATAAGCTGTAATGATAATGTTTGATTTTAAATGGCTTTTATATTTTACGTTTACGATTTTATATTATTAAGTTCTATATCGAAAATCTCATCGATTTCTCTCAACTTTAAAGCTTTCTTACTCCTCTATTTTTTAAGTTTTTTCATTAGCTATGTTGCACTTAATGTCAAAATTAAAAAATGCTATAATTTCTCTCTTACAAACATCAATACTATTTAAAACAATAATTTTAACATTAACATCGTTACCGATGGCTCTCATTATTTAAAAGGTGAATTATTAAAAAAATCCGGAGGCATGGAAGGACATTCGCATTAAACCCACACGTTATAAACTGATTTAAAACCTCTTGTATTCCATGAATAGAAGTTAAAAGAACTACTGCTATCTTATTTTTGTAGTAGTTCTTTTCGTTTTATGGTATTGTTTTTGTGTGTCTTGATTACATATTAACATTTAAATTTTAACATTTATGAGACATTCAAAAGAAGCACCAGAAGTTAATGCAGGCTCCATGGCCGACATTGCATTTTTACTACTAATTTTCTTTTTAGTAACCGCAACTATTTCCTCCGATGCAGGAATCAATCGGGTTTTGCCAGCCGAATGCCCAACGGGAGATTGTGAAAGCTTAAAACATGAGCGCAACATTTTACGCATTGTTATTAATAATAATGATGGAATTATGATTGAAAATGAACAGGTTGATTTAGCCGATTTGAAAGAGGCTACAAAAGCCTTTTTGGATAATAATGGTGATGGTACTTGTTTGTATTGCAATGGGAATAAGTTCCCCAATGCATCGGACAATCCCGAAGATGCTGTGGTTTCACTTCAAAACGGACAACAAACTACTTACAAGCAATTTGTGGCGGTTCAAAATGAATTATCTAAAGCTTATTTTGAATTAAGAAGCAATTACGCTGCTAATGTTTTACAGAAATCGGTTGATAATTTGAGTAAAGAAGATTTACAGAAGGTTAAAAAAGCTTACCCGTTTATCCTATCAGAAGCCGAAACGAAGTAAAAATTATTACTAGTTTGAATATTGAGTTCTTTTGCGGCAACAGAATAACTCAATATTCTTTATATTAATACTTTAAAATTGCTATCAACTCGGCTTCAAATCTATTTTTTGGTAAATACTGATTTTCTAAAGTTTTTAAAAACGGAATTGGCGTATCTAAACTCGCTACACGTTTTACCGGCGCATCTAAATACTCGAAACACTGCTCCATAATTTGTGCTGAAATATCACTAGCAATACCTCCAAACATTGAATCTTCCTGTAAAATAATAGCTTTCCCTGTCTTTTTAACTGAATTAAATATAGCCTCTAAATCTAAAGGCTGTAATGTTCTTAAATCAATAACATCGGCGGAAATTTGAGGATTCTTTTTCAAAGTTTCTAAAGCCCAATGCACGGCTGCTCCATAACTAATAACAGTAATGTCTTTTCCTGTTTTCACTAAATTAGCTTTCCCTATTGGAAGTGTAAAATAATCTACTGGAACTTCTTGACGAATACTCCTATACAAGCCTTTATGTTCAAAAAATAGCACCGGATTTGGATCGTTTATGGATGAAGCTAATAATCCTTTAACATCATATGGAAATGCTGGGTAAATAACTTTTAAACCCGGAGTTTTAGTAAACCAAGCCTCATTGGTTTGCGAATGAAATGGGCCTGCTCCAACATCGCCACCACATGGCATTCTAATCACTATATCTGCATTTTGTCCCCATCTGTAATACGATTTTGCCAATAAATTAACAACAGGATTAAAACCAGAACTCACAAAATCGGCAAATTGCATTTCTACAATACTTTTAATTCCCGCAATAGATAAACCGTAAGCGGTTTCAATTATAGCTGATTCGCAAATGGGTGTATTCCGTATTCTATCTTTTCCAAAGGCTCCAATAAATCCTTCGGTAATTTTAAACGCACCACCGTATTCTGCAATATCTTGCCCCATGATAACTAAACTGTTATCACGTTGCATACTTTGTTTTAAACCTTCGGAAACCGCATCAATAAAACGTATTTCTTTAAATCCAGAACAACTACTAACTATTTTATTTTCAAAAGAATGAAATACATCGTTTAACTCATTAGCTTCATTTGGTATTATTTCATCTTCACTATATGCTATATCTAAATGTTTATTAATTTCATTTAAAATATCTGCTTTTAACCGTTTATTTTCTTCTTCATTTAAAATATTGCTATCTCTCAAAAATAACTCGAAATTAGTTATCGGATCTTTTTTAGACCACATATCCAACACATCATTTGGAACATATTTTGTACCACTCGCCTCTTCATGACCTCGAATTCTAAAGGTTTTAAATTCGATTAAAACAGGTCTTGGGTTTTGACGAACACTCTCTGCTATTGTGTTCATTTTAGAATAAACTTCAATAATATTATTACCATCAATAATATGCGATTCCATACCATACCCAAGTCCGCGATCGGCAATATTTTCGCAATTATACTGTTGGTTTGTTGGTGTAGATAATCCGTAACCATTATTTTCAACACAAAATAAAACGGGTAATTCCCAAACCGAAGCGACGTTTAAAGCCTCATGAAAATCGCCTTCACTCGTTCCGCCTTCTCCAGTAAAAACGGCTGTAACTTCATTTTTATTTTTCAACTTAGATGCTAAAGCAATCCCGTCGGCAACACCTAATTGTGGTCCTAAATGCGAAATCATGCCTATAATTTTATAGTCTTGCGAACCAAAATGAAACGATCGGTCTCGTCCTTTTGTAAAACCAGAAGCTTTACCTTGCCATTGCGCAAACAATTGACTTAACGGAATTTTCCTTGTTGTAAAAACTCCCAAATTACGGTGCATTGGCAGAATATATTCGTTAGAATTTAAAGCCACAGTTACCCCAACAGAAATCGCTTCTTGGCCAATTCCTGAAAACCATTTACTGATTTTCCCTTGTCTTAATAGCACAAGCATCTTCTCTTCTACTAGCCGTGGTTTTAGCATATTCTTGTAAAGTGTTAATAGAATTGCGCTATCTAGATTATGGTTTTGATAATTAAATTGGCTAGAAGTCATAATATAATCAGTTTAATCTAGTAAATATAACGTATTAATCAATAATTCTCAGAAATATGAATATAAAATAGAGATTACAAAACTCCCCAATGTTTTTGTACATTTGTATCACATTGATTAAAATTATTTTATAATGAATATTATACCTAGCGTTAATTTAAAAGATTTTATTTCTGGCGATATCGACAAAAAGCAACAGTTTGTAGATGCCATTGGTAAAGCATATGAAGAAATTGGATTTGTTGCTTTAAAAGGGCATTTTCTAGATGATACTTTAGTTGAAAATTTATACCAAGAAGTAAAAAACTTTTTTGAGTTAGAGACCGAAACTAAACGTAAATATGAAATTCCAGGAATTGGAGGACAACGTGGTTATATCTCTTTCGGAAAAGAAAGTGCAAAAGGTAAAAAAGAAGGCGATTTAAAAGAGTTTTGGCATTTTGGACAGTATGTTGATGATAATGATGAACTGAAAGCAGAATATCCAGAGAATGTAATAGTTGAAGAACTTCCAGAATTTAATAAAATAGGAAAGGAAACTTACCAAATGCTTGAAAAAACAGCTAAATATGTTTTACGCGCATTGGCTTTACACCTTAATTTAGAAGAAACATATTTCGATAATTACATACACAACGGGAACTCTATTTTACGCCCAATTCACTATCCACCAATTACAGAAGAACCTAAAGAAGCCGTTCGAGCTGCTGCTCATGGTGACATTAATTTAATTACCCTTTTAATGGGGGCTCAAGGTCGTGGTTTACAAGTGCAAAACCATAAAGGTGAATGGATTGATGCTATTGCTGAAGATGATGAGTTAATGATTAATGTTGGAGACATGCTTTCTAGACACACTAATAATAAATTAAAATCGACTATACACCGTGTTGTAAACCCGCCTAAAGAACTTTGGGGTACATCTCGTTATTCTATTCCGTTTTTTATGCACCCAGTTAGTGCCATGAAATTAGATGTTTTAGAAGGTTGCATAGATGAAAATAACCCAAAACAATTTGATGATATTACAGCCGGAGAGTTTCTAAACGAACGCTTAATTGAATTAGGATTAAAGAAAAAGTAAATACCTAAGTCGTAGTTTTTAGTTGAAAAATCAATGACTACGACTCATACTTCCAACCAAAAATAAATTATGGATTTACAAGACCAATTAAAAAACCTGTTTCCAGAACATATTGAAGAAGAAACTCCCGAAAGCGAGCAAAAAAGATCTGATATATGGATGCAAGATGATCCTATACTTTGTAAATATGAAAAGCGCAAAGGAAAACCTATCACTATTTTAGATGGCTATACTGGTGCTACCGAAGATTTTAAAATTTTAGCAAAAGAAATTAAAACTAAACTAAGTGTTGGTGGTAGTTTTAAAGACGATAAAATTATTATCCAGGGAGATTACAGAGATAAAATTATGGGCATGTTAAAAGAAAAAGGGTTTAACGTAAAACGCGTTGGAGGTTAATTTATGAGCAAACAGTTACTGCATATTACAAACAGCGGACATCTGTCTGGTCGTTTAACGGAATTAGAAATTCAAGGAGAACAGTTAACTTGGCAAGAATTATTTTGTGAAGGTCCTACATTAGAAACTATTCATTGTAAAGAATCTATTCAGGTTAGAAAATCATTTTTGCATGATTTTTATGATGTGGATTTAGATTTAAAGAAAGTAGATATTGAGCTAGAAAAACTAGATGATGCGGAAGCTAAATATTCTGAAATTATCCTTTGGTTCGATTACGATTTGTTTTCGCATATCAACATGCTAGCTGTAATTAGCCTAATTTATCAGAAGAAAATAAAACTTCCTATATCTTTAGTGTGCAGCGGTAGAATTCCTGGCAATAAAAGCTTAACAGCCCTAACCGAATTAAATACATCTCAACTTGTAAATCAATATAAAAGCAAGGTTACTTTAAATAAAGATGATATCGATATGGCCACTACGGTTTGGGGCATTTACTGTGGCAAAGACCATAATTTATTGAAACCATTTATTGTAAAAAGCTCGAGTTTTAAATACTTAAGTAATTGTTTAAAAGCGCATTTAGAACGCTTTCCAAACTCTAAAGATGGTTTAAATATTTTAGAACGTAACATTCTTGAAATTGTTCGTGACAATACCATTAAATCCAAACATCATTTATTGGGTTATGCTCTAAATTACCAAGGTTATTATGGCTATCGCGATTTACAATTGGCTAGATTTATTGATAAACTAAGTGTGTTTTTAATTGATGAAGAAAATAGTATTACACTAAATCGAGATGGTCATGAAGCTCTTTTAAGTCAACATAATTTTTCGAAAGAAATTGATAGTGATATGCGTTTTGGCGGTGTTAAAAAGTATGATTTTCAATTTAGTAAACCATTAAACAAACTAATAAAAACTGTAACGAATGCCAATTAAAGAATCTGAACTTATATTAAATCCAGATGGTAGTGTTTATCATCTAAATTTAAAACCCAAAAATATCGCACAAACCATCATTTTTGTGGGTGATCCAGATCGTGTTTCAAAAATAACCGAGCATTTCGATTCAATTGAATTCTCTACCCACAAGCGTGAGTTTAAAACAGAAACTGGTCTTTATAAAGGTAAACGTTTATCTGTAATTTCTACAGGCATTGGTGCCGATAATATTGATATTGTTATAAATGAACTAGATGCTTTAGTGAACATAAATCTAGAAACTCGAGAAATTAATAAAGACTTAGTTAGCCTAGATATTGTTAGAATAGGAACTTCAGGGTCTTTACAAAGTGATATTCCTGTTAATTCATTTTTAATGAGTTCTCATGGTATGGATATAAACGGTATGCTTCATTCTTATAAAACCGAGCACATTTCGCATCCTGATATTGAAGATGCTTTTGTTGCACATAGCGATTGGGATAAAAACAAATCGACACCTATTATTGTTGAAAAAAGTACTGAACTTGCTGAAAAGTTTAAAGATGAAAATGTAAAGCTTCATCAAGGTATTACAGTTACGGCTAACGGATTTTATGGTCCTCAAGGTCGTGTGCTTCGTTTACCGCTTCGAGATTCAGAATTGAACAACAAAATTGATAGTTTCAAATTCAACGATTACCGTATTACAAATCTTGAAATGGAAACATCTGCCATTTACGGTTTATCTAAATTATTGGGGCATCGTGCCGTATCTTTAAACGCTATTATCGCGAATAGAGCAAACGGTAGCTTCAGTGAAAATCCTGAAAAAATCGTTAATAGTTTAATTCAATTTTCATTAGATAAAATAATTGCTTAGTACCTCAAAATCATGACAAAAGTAAATATAGGCGGTGTGCCAGAACACTTTAATTTAGCTTGGTATTTAACCCTAAAAGAAGGTGAGTATAAAGATGAAAACATAAACCTTCGTTGGCACGATTATTATGGTGGCACTGGTGCCATGTGTAAAGCGTTGCGTGATGGAGATATTGATATTGCCGTGATACTAACAGAGGGTATTGTAAGAGATATAATTGCTGGAAACCCAAGTAAAATTGTGCAAACATTTGTGCAAACACCTTTACATTGGGGTGTGCATGTCGCGCAAAATTCTACATACAAAACCGTAGCAGATTTAAAAGGAACCAAAGCAGCTATTAGCCGTTATGGATCTGGTTCTCATTTAATGGCTTATATAAATGCACAAAACCACAACTGGGATTTAGAAAAAGATCTTGATTTTGAAGTGATAAAAAACCTTGATGGTGCTGTAGAAGGCTTAACTCAAGGTAGAGGCGATTACTTTTTATGGGAAAAATTCACGACTAAACCTTTAGTAGATAATGGTGTTTTTAGGCGAATTGATAATTGTCCGTCTCCATGGCCTTGTTTTGTAATTGCAGTTCGCGAAGATTTTATAAAAAACAATGAAGTTGAATTAAAAACAATTCTTGATATAATTAATAACACGACTAGAGCGTTTAAAGATATCCCAAGTATAGATAAAACTATAGCTAACCGTTATGAACAACAATTAGAAGATGTTCAAGAATGGTTAGGTATTACAGAGTGGTCTCAGGAGTTAATAGATAAAGACACACTAAATAATGTGCAAAAGGAATTATTTGCGTTAAATATTATCCCTGAAATAGTGGATTACGAAACCTTAACACACAAATTATAATCACTTATAAAACAACAAAAAGCCCATTTAGACGAATGTTTAAATGGGCTTTTTTATTTATTAGAAATCTTGTTATACTTTGTTTGTTTAAGATTTTGGCTCCTCTGCTTCTACTTGCTCCGGTTGTTCTGGCTGTTTAAACAAATCGATAAACGCCTGCCCCATATTATCAATAACATAACTAGCAATTAAACTTTGATAACCATAATCTTCAACAGCAATATCTGCAGCTTTGCCATGTAAGTACACGCCAAATATAGATGCTACTACAGGATGATAACCTTGAGAAATTAAACCTGTAATAATACCCGTTAACACATCTCCACTTCCGGCTGTAGCTAGTCCTGGATTTCCGGTGGTATTAACATAAAGTGTATCATCAAAAACAGTAATGCTATTAGCACCTTTAACCACTATGATAACTTTATATTTATTAGAGAAAGCTTTAACTTTTTCTAACTTATCAAAATCGTTTTCCCAACTTCCTATTAAACGTTCTAATTCTTTTGGGTGTGGCGTTAAAACGGTTTCTTCCGGTAATAGTTTTAGTAAGCTTTTCTTTTTAGCTAATAAATTAATACCATCAGCATCTATAACAAGAGGCTTTTTGTTGGTTTTCAAAAAGGCTTCAAAAGCTTTCTGAGACTTAGCATCTGTTCCCAAACCAACACCAATACCTATTACGGTTGGTTCTATATCAAATTTTATATTCGTTATCTTTTCATCATCAGCATCTGTAATTACCATAACTTCTGGCAGAGCTGTCTGTAAAACATGATATCCACATTTTGGAATATAAGCAGTCACTAAACCTGCTCCTGCCGAAAGTGCCGAACGGCTCGCTAAAGAAACAGCTCCTATTTTACCATAACTACCTCCAATAATTAAAGCGTGCCCAAATTGCCCTTTATGAGAAAATTTTTCGCGAGGTATATAGTTCGGTAATACTTCATTCTTACCAATTAATTGCACTTCTGTTTGTGTGTTTGATAAAAATTCAGGATCTAAACCAATATCTAAAACTTCCCATTGCACAGTATATTTAGCCGTTTCTGGTAAAAAGAAAACAAGTTTAGGTGAAGCAAAACTAAGCGTATAGCCAGCATGCACCACAGCATCTTCATCTGTAACAGCTTTATCTGTGTATAATCCAGAAGGAATATCCACAGCCAAAGTAAACGCTTTAGACGCTCTAAAATGAAGGAATAAGTTCTTAACCCATTCATCTACAGGTCTGTTTAAACCAATTCCAAAAACACAATCTACAATAATATCTTGTGCTTCTATAACTGGAAAATCTTCTTTACATTTTAAAAGTGTTGGCCACTTTTTCGTTACATTTTTAATGCGATCGTAATTAATTAAAAAATCTTTAGATCTTTTATCACTGCAGTTCACCACAAAAGTATTTACGTTGTAACCGGCTAAAATTAAATGCCTGGCCAAAACCAAACCATCGCCACCGTTATTACCTATACCGCAAAAAACATGTATCGGTACTTGGGCGCCTTGCATACGTAAATCGATCCAATTAAAAATCTGACTTCCTGCACGCTCCATTAAATCGGTTGATGAAATTTGTTGCTTTTCGGCTGTAAGTTTATCGCCTTCGTAAATTTGCTCTTTGGAAAATATTTTCATTAATAGTATTATTATTGATTTTTCAATCCTTCTTAAACTTTGTCGCTTTTTTTCTATGAAAATCGCTACTATATAAGAATTCTATAAAAAATTTGTTTTAGTTTTTTTATAAGGCTAAAAGTAATACTTTTGGAACATATTATATAACTATAATGATTCAATTCAACCAAAATATAAACGCTACAACTTCTTTTTCTACGAAAGGAACGGCTACTATTTTGGCTACAACTACAAATATTACAACCCTTTGGGGTTGCTAATTATATATTCTTCAGGCAATATTTGCGATTTTATAAATCGCATAATCAAAAATATTTTTTTTAATTTTTCAATTCATTAAAACATGAAAGTTTTAAAATTTGGAGGAACTTCTGTAGGTTCTTCAGAAAACATAAATAGAGTTATTAGTATTTTAGAAAACCATGGCAAAACAGATGCCGTTGTTTGTGTAGTATCTGCTGTTGGCGGTATTACAGATAAATTACTGTTAACAGGTAAGCAAGCTCAAAATAAAGACATTAGCTATAAAGACACGCTAAACTTAATTAAGGATATTCATTTTAGTATTATAAATGAATTGAACTTGGGTACCGGTGAAAACATCACCAAAGTGGTTGATAATGAATTTCAAGAATTAGAAGATTTACTAAACGGCATCTATTTAATAAATGAGTTATCCCCAAAAACATCGGATAAACTTGTAAGTTTTGGCGAAAAACTGTCTTCTTTTATTATTGCTGAAACCATGAAGAATCGTGGTTTATCAGCCGATAGAAAAAATTCTCAGGAGCTTGTAGTTACTAACTCTAACTTTACAAAAGCAGAAGTTGATTTTAAAATCACCAATGCTAATATTCAAGATTACTTCAAAACGGCAGTTCAAAATATTACTATTTTACCTGGTTTTGTTTCAAAATCTAAATTAGGTGAACAAACTACACTTGGACGTGGCGGGTCGGATTTTACGGCTGCTATTGTTGCTGCAGCTCTAAAAGTAGATCAATTAGAAATCTGGACAGACGTTAGTGGTATGTACACAACTAACCCTAGAATGGTGAAACAGGCTTACCCGATCTCTAAGATTTCGTATCAAGAAGCGATGGAATTATCGCATTTTGGAGCCAAAGTATTATATCCACCAACGGTACAACCTGTGTTAAGTTTAGGAATCCCTATTCATATTAAGAACACCATGGAACCAGAAGCTGTTGGTACAGTCATTTCGAATGAAATTGTTGAAGAGTCTACTCCTGTTAAAGGAATTAGCAACATAAGCAATATAGCCTTATTGACATTGCAAGGTAGCGGTATGGTTGGTATTCCTGGGTTTTCTAAACGTTTATTTGAAACGCTTTCGCAGGAAAAAATTAATGTGATCATGACCACTCAAGCGTCATCAGAGCATTCTATTTGTTTAGGTATAGACGAAAAAGAAGCAGATAGCGCTAAAATAGCTATTGATGCTGCTTTTGAAAATGAAATTGCATTAGAAAAAATAGATCCAATTATTGTTGAAACCGGTCTTTCAATCATTGCACTTGTTGGTGATAAAATGAAAAACCATCAAGGTATAAGCGGTAAAATGTTTAGTACTTTAGGAAAAAACAATATTAATATTCGTGCTATCGCTCAAGGTGCTTCAGAGAAAAACATATCTGCTGTAATTACAGAAAGTGATGTTAAGAAAGCTTTAAACACGTTACATGAGCAGTTTTTTGAATCTAAAACAAAACAATTAAATGTATTTATCACTGGTGTAGGAAATGTTGGTGAGCGTTTGGTTGAACAAATAAAACAACAAAAGAAATACTTAAAAGAAAACCTTAAAATTAATCTTCGTGTTGCTGGATTATCAAATTCTAGAAAGATGATTTTTAATGAAGAAGGTATCAATTTAAAAAATTGGAAAGAGCAATTAGAAGATGGTAAACAAGCCACTCTACAAGGTTTCTTTGAAAACACAAAAGCATTAAATTTACGTAACAGTATATTTGTAGATGTTACTGCAAATGCAGATGTTGCAAATCTTTATGCTGATTATTTACGCCAAAGTATTGGTGTAGTAGCTTGTAATAAAATTGCATGTTCTAGTGATTTTAAAAATTATAAATTACTTAAAGAATTATCTTTAAAATATAATGCGCCTTATCTATTTGAAACTAATGTTGGTGCAGGTTTACCAATTATTGATACATTAAATAATTTAATTGCTTCTGGAGATAAAGTGAATTCAATTCAGGCTGTATTATCAGGAAGTTTAAACTTTGTGTTTAACAACTTTACAGATAAAACGAAGTTTTACGATGTTGTAAAGCAAGCTGGAGCTGAAGGTTATACTGAACCAGATCCAAGAATTGATTTAAGTGGTGTAGATGTTGCTAGAAAAATTTTAATTCTTGCTAGAGAAAGTGGTGTTGAAATGAATTTAGAAAACATTGAAAACACATCGTTCTTATCGGAAGCTGGATTGAAAAGTGATTCTGTAGATGATTTTTATCAAACTTTAATTGCAGACGAAGCACATTACCAAAAGTTATATGCTTCTGCGAAAGCGAACAATTGCCAATTAAAATATGTAGCACAATTTAACGACGGTAAAGCAAGTGTTGGTCTTCAAGAAATTCCTGAAGGACACCCGTTTTATAATTTAGAAGGTAGCGACAATATTGTGATGTTTTACACACAACGTTACCCAAAACAACCTATGATTATTAAAGGTGCCGGAGCTGGTGCAGATGTTACTGCTTCTGGTTTATTTGCCGACATAATTAGAATAGGAAACGATTAAATAAGCAAATAATTGCTTGATGAGATTTCCGCCTTCGTGGAAATAACAAAAGAACTTTTGGAATGAACGAAATAAAAATATTTTCACCGGCAACCGTTGCCAACGTATCATGCGGATTCGATGTTTTAGGATTCTGTTTAGATAGTGTTGGCGATGATATGGTGATTAGAAAAACCGATAAAAAAGGAATTTTTATAACTAAAATTGTTGGTTTCGACTTGCCTTATGAAACTGAGTTAAACGTTGCTGGCGTTTCGGCTTTAGCCATGTACAACGCTATTGATGTAGATTTTGGTTTTGAAATTGAAATATACAAAAACATAAAGCCTGGTAGTGGTATTGGAAGCAGCGCTGCAAGTGCCGTTGGTAGTGTTTTTGGAATGAACGAACTCTTAGGACGTCCGTTTAATAAAACAGAACTAACAGCTTTTGCTATTAAAGGTGAAGCTATTGCAAGCAAATGCGAACATGCTGATAACCTCGCTCCTGCCCTTTTTGGTGGTTTTACTTTAGTGAAAAGCATTAACCCTGTTCAAATATTAGAAATTCCATCACCAACGGATTTATACGCAACCATTATACATCCACAGATAGAAATTAAAACATCAGAATCTCGTGCTGTACTTCCAAAAGAAGTTGCACTTAGCGATGCTATAACCCAATGGGCTAATGTTGGCAGCTTGGTACATGCTTTGCATACTAGTGATTATAATTTACTTAAAGACTCACTGCACGACGTTATTGTAGAACCGCATAGAAGTAAGTTAATACCGCATTATAATGATGTAAAAAAGGCATCATTGCAAGCAGGCGCTTTAGGTTGTGGTATATCTGGTTCAGGACCATCAATATTTTCATTAAGCAAAGGTTTGGAAACAGCTAACAAGATAAAAGAAGCCATTAATAACGTTTATGCAAAAACAGGAATTGAATTTGATATTCACGTTTCTAAGATTAATACAGAAGGCGTTAAAATAGTTTAAGTTTGATTAATCTCGTCTTTTAGACGTTAATAAAAATCACGCTTAAGAATTACAAATTAATAATAAATAGTTTCCTGCTTAGGCAGGTTTTCATAAATTATGAACTACTACTCATTAAACAAAGAAGCAGCAGACACATCGTTTAAAGATGCTGTTATAAAAGGATTAGCACCAGATAAAGGCTTGTATTTTCCTGAAAGTATTACGCCTTTGCCAAAGTCATTTTTCGATAATATTGATAATTTATCGCATGCCGAAATTGCTTTCGAAGCTATTAAACAATTTGTTTCACCGGAAATACCTGAAAATGTTTTAAAAACTATAGTTGAAGAAACATTGTCTTTCGATTTCCCTATTGTGAAACTTAATGACAACATTTCTACTTTAGAATTATTCCATGGACCAACCATGGCTTTTAAAGATGTTGGCGCTCGATTTATGGCGCGTTGTTTAGGTTATTTCAACAAAGACAACACCAACGAAGTTACTGTTTTAGTAGCTACATCTGGAGATACTGGTGGTGCTGTTGCCAATGGATTTTTAGGAGTTAAAGGTGTAAATGTTGTGATACTTTACCCTAGCGGAAAAGTGAGTGATATTCAAGAAATGCAACTTACAACTTTAGGGCAAAACATAAAAGCATTGGAAGTAGACGGTACTTTTGATGATTGCCAGGCTATGGTAAAAACAGCTTTCTTAGACGAAACTTTAACAAGCAAAATGCAACTTACATCGGCCAACTCGATTAACGTGGCACGCTGGTTACCACAACTTTTCTATTTTATGTTTGCTTACAAGCAATTACATAATACACACGAAAACATTGTATTCTCTGTACCAAGTGGGAATTTTGGTAATGTTTGTGCCGGAATGATGGCGCAACAATTAGGCTTGCCTATTAAGCATTTTATTGCTTCTAATAACGAAAACAATGTGGTTACACGTTATTTAGATTCTGAAAAGTACGAGCCAAAACCATCTGTGCAAACTATTAGTAATGCTATGGATGTTGGTGCACCAAGTAATTTTATTCGTATACAGGAAATTTATAAAAACAACTTTAGCGCTTTAAAAGAAAACATCTCTTCTTATAGTTTTTCAGATGATGAAACTCGAGAAGCGATGTTAGAAATTTTCAATAAATACAATTATGTTGTAGATCCGCATGGAGCTGTTGGATATTTAGGTTCTAAAAACTACTTAAAAGATAACCCTAACGCACATTGCGTATTTTTAGAAACTGCTCACCCAACAAAATTCTTAGATGTTGTAGAAGAAGTTATAAAAGAAAAACAACCACTTCCTGAGCAAATACAATCGGTTATGGGAGGAGAAAAAGTTGCCATTTCTATTGCAACTTATAACGATTTAAAAGATTTCTTATTAAGCTAAACCTTTAAAGAAATCAACATAAAAAAACGGTTTTACAAACATAAACACTCTAGGATGTTTAGTTGTAAAACCGTTTTTGCTTTATATATGAAGGCCTTCTATAAAAAGGTGTCCTTATTATATTAAGTCGTTAACACTTTATCATACTTTTTCAAAATTGAGAAAACATCCTCTTTACTAAAAGGTTTAGATAGTATATCATCGAAACCTAGAGTATCCAATTTATCAATAATTTCAGTACTTGGTATGTTCGCGGTAAAAGCAATAACGATAACATCTGGTCTATGCTTTTTAATATGCCCAATAGCTTTAAAACCATTCATTTTAGGCATTTCTAAATCTAAAAGAACAAGGTCAATATCTTTATGTAATTTTATTTCTTCAATAGCCTCAAGGCCGTTTGTTCCTTTGTATATTTTTGGAACGTGCTTTTCTAATAGTTTTTTAGCATACATCATGCTAACCATATTATCTTCTACTAATAATAAGGTTGAATTCAATGAAAAATCATCACTGAAAGTTTCTTTGTTTATCAATTTCTTGGGAGTTAATTCAACGCGTTCTAAAGTTAAAGGGAATTGAAATCGCGTACCTTTATTTATTCTACTTTCTATTTTTATCTCAGAGTTCATGGCTATTATAATGGATTGAGAAATAGCCAAACCTAAACCTGTGCCACCGTATACGGGATTTTTTTCATTTTTAATTTGATGAAAACTTTCAAATACTTTCTTTAAATTTCTAGGAGCTATGCCAATTCCGGTATCCTGAACCACAAAATGTACAGATGCCATATCATTATCTAATTCAACAACTTCAGCCGAAAAGGTAATTCTGCCTTGTTCTGTAAATTTAATGGCATTTGATATCAAATTATGTACAACCTGAGCAAAACGCTTTCCATCTACATTAACAACAACATCCTTTAATCTACTATCGATGTACGAATGAAGTTCTAAGTTTTTTTCTTCTGCTTTATTAATAAACGGAATTGTAATTTTATTAAGAAAATCGTAAAGTTCTTTAGGTTCATTAAACAACTCAAAACGGCCAGATTCTATTTTATGAATATCTAACATATCATTAACCAATAATAACATGTTATCATTACAATAGTCTAAAATTTCAAAGTACTTCTTAGTCGTAGCCTCGTTGTTATCATTACCTAAAATTAATTGGGTAACACCATTAATACTATTAATTTGTGTACGTAATTCGTGCCCAAGGTTAGATAACACTCTAGTTCTTCGCTCCTTCTCGTTTTCGGCATCTTCCTTATCACTAAATATTTTTTTTATAAAAGATTTACTTTGTCCAAGTGCTTGTAGCGAAAAAATCATAATAAGTATAAAAGCTACCGATGAGTTGATAACAAACTTTAAGTGCACTTCTTCTTTTGTTAAATCCGTATAATAGTTTGAATATAGTGGAGAAACCACAACAGTAATAACCATTAATGAAATAATTACCGCATATAGAATATTAGTATGTTTTTGAAAATAGATTTCATGCCTAATAACGTACGGCAAGCAAAAAAGCATAACCAATTGAAACCAATAATACCCAGACATTAAACCTTCTAAATAAGATAGACCAACCAATGCACTTCCTAATGTTATGTATACAATATATGGGCCAGCTAAATAATTACGGCGTACCACAAAAAAATAAACACTAACAAAAAAACTTATTAAAGGCAATATAATGAGCAATGCCGAAGCGGTTAAACCTTGCTTGTAGTTCCAAATAGTGTAAGCACCAGTAAAAAGCGTAGTAGATAAATAAATACGAATAGCGTGCTTAAAAAAAGTTTTACGCTTTAAATCTTTAAAATTGAGAGTCCTTATTGTTGGTTCCATTTGGAAATTGCTACAGACAAAAGAAACGCTTTTACCGATTAAATGCAAGTTTGGTAAAATATTTTTTCAAAAAAAACACTTA
This sequence comes from Algibacter sp. TI.3.09, assembly GCF_038154905.1. Lineage (NCBI taxonomy): Bacteria > Pseudomonadati > Bacteroidota > Flavobacteriia > Flavobacteriales > Flavobacteriaceae > Algibacter > Algibacter sp. TI.3.09. The sequence continues at coordinate 978,617 of NZ_JBAKAN010000001.1, forward strand.
GAAATGCTTTTAATCTATAATCTATTCCATTCTTTTTGAAATAATTATCAATACAGCCTCTATTATAGGTGTTAATATATCATCAGAATAGATTAAAAGTAAATCTATATTTTTTCAATACATTTGTTTTCTGAAACGATTCACTAATATTTATAAAATCATAAAAACACAACCTTAATGAAAAACACAGCCTTAACCCAAACTCACGAAGCTCTAGGAGCTAAAATGGTACCTTTTGCAGGATATAATATGCCTGTTCAATATGAAGGTGTAAATGCTGAACATGAAACGGTAAGAACCAGTGTTGGTGTTTTTGATGTTTCTCATATGGGTGAATTTTTAATTGAAGGTCAACATGCATTAAGTTTAATTCAAAAAGTATCTAGTAACGATGCTTCAAAATTAACTATAGGAAAAGCACAATATAGCTGTTTACCGAATGATGATGGTGGTATTGTAGACGATTTAATTATCTATAAAATAAAAGAAGAGACTTACCTTTTGGTGGTTAATGCCAGTAATATTGAAAAAGATTGGAATTGGATTCAGTCTAAAAACAATGTTGGCGCAGAAATGAAGAATTTAAGCGAAGACTATTCATTATTAGCCATTCAAGGTCCAAAAGCTATTGAAGCTATGCAATCTATTACAAGTCATGATTTGGCTGCTATTAAATTTTATAACTTTGTAGTTGGAGATTTTGCAGGTATCGAAAACGTGATTATATCGGCTACTGGTTATACAGGTAGTGGCGGATTTGAAATTTATTGTAAAAACACCGAAGTAAAACAAGTTTGGGATAACGTTTTTAAAGCTGGTGCAGATTACGGCATTAAGCCTATTGGTTTAGCAGCACGTGATACCTTACGTTTAGAAATGGGGTATTGCCTTTACGGAAATGATATTGATGACACCACCTCTCCTATTGAGGCTGGTTTAAGCTGGATTACAAAATTCAACAAAGATTTTACAAACTCCGAGGCTTTAAAAGCTGAAAAAGAACGCGGATCGGAAAGAAAATTAATTGCTTTTGAATTAGACGAGCGTGGTATTCCTCGTCATGATTATGATATCGTTGATGGTAATGGTAACAAAATTGGTGTTGTAACTTCTGGAACCATGTCTCCTAGTTTAGGTAAAGGTATTGGTTTAGGTTATGTACCAACGGTTTTTGCCGATGTAAACAGTAAAATAAATATTCAAATTAGAAAAAAAGCGGTACCTGCAACAGTAGTTAAATTACCATTTTACAAATAGTCTATGCTAGATTTTCAAGCTATTTTAGAAAGCATTCAAAAAAACGCCACAGAAGCACCCGATAAAGGTGATGTGGCAACATATATTCCGGAGTTAGCCCATGTTAGTAAGGATAACTTCGGAATTCATTTACGTACTTCCGATGGTAAAAGTTATGGGGCAGGCGATTTTAATAAACCCTTTTCCATACAGAGTATTTCTAAAGTTTTAGCACTATCTAAAGCTATGTCGCTAATTGGCGAAAATATTTGGGAACGTATGGATGTCGAGCCCTCTGGCCACCCGTTTAATCAATTGGCTTTATTGGAAATTGAAAATGGTATTCCTCGAAATCCATTTATTAATTCTGGAGCTATTGTAATTGCAGATATTCTACTTTCAAATTTAGAAAATCCAAAAGAAGATTTTTTAAATTACGTACGCGATTTAACTAACGATCAAACTATAGAGTATAACCAAGCCGTTGCAGATTCTGAAAAACGAACAGGTTTTAAAAATTATGCGGCAGCCAATCTTCTAAAATCATTTAAAAATTTAGACAATCCGGTAAACGATGTTTTAGATTTTTATTTTCAACAATGTTCATTAGAGATGACGTGTAGCCAACTGACAAAAACATTTTCGTTTTTGTCAAATAAAGGCACCTGTATGTTAGATAAAGTACGCCTTACAGAAACTCAAGCAAAACGTATAAATGCCATAATGCTTACTTGTGGGTTTTACGATGAGGCTGGAGAGTTCGCTTTTGAGGTGGGCTTACCAGGTAAATCTGGTGTTGGTGGTGGTATTGTAGCGCTTCTACCCGATAATTTTACTATTGCAACATGGTCTCCAGGACTAAATAAAAAAGGAAATTCTAAACTTGGCATGTTGGCTTTAGAGGCTTTTACGACTAAAACAAAGTTATCCATTTTCTAAGTTACTATTAACTTATAAATGGCTTAAGAAGTTTGATGTATGATAAAGCGAGAAAGTAAACATAGAATTCTAATTTTAGGAGTAAGTGGCTTTTTAGGAAGCGCCATTTACAAAGAGCTTCTTCCCTATTTCAGAACCTCGGGCACTTATAATACATCGAACAAAACCTTAGAAAAAAATCATCAGTTTTTCCATTATAATTATGAAGAAGATGATATTTACGAAATTCTAGATATTGTAAAACCAACTATCATTATTTCGGCACTTCGTGGCGATTTTTCTAAACAAGTTATGCTTCATCGTCACTTGGCCGAGTATTTACTATTAGAAAACACCAAACTCATCTTTTTATCTTCGGCAAACGTATTTGATGCCTACAGCAAATACCCAAGTTACGAACAAGATAAAACGCTTAGTAATAGTATTTATGGACACTTCAAAATTAAAATTGAAAACATGCTTCTGCGCTTACCAAAAAAGAAAGTGGCTATTGTAAGGTTACCTATGGTTTTTGGTCCACATGCCCCAAGGTTAACAGAAATACTTCAACTTATAGATTTAAACGAACCTATTGAAGTTTTTCCTAATTTAGTAATGAATGTCACTTCTGATAATAAATTGACACAGCAAATTCATTACATCATCAACCGAAATAAATCGGGTATTTTCCATCTAGGAAGTAATGATTTAGTACATCACGACGATTTTATAAAAGAAATTATAGAAACCCTTCATCTAGAACATAAAGCAAAATACAAACAAGTTTTCACAACCAACGATGAGCGCTATTTAGCTGTTTTACCAAAATTCAACAAGCTACCAAAACACTTACAATTGGTGAGTCAGGATATTTTATCAGAATTAAGAAAATGAGCATATTATCCGTAAATAAATCACTAATTTAGTCTCTTCAAAAACATATAAATAATGATGAAACTTTCCGAAGACGATATAGAAAAAAGATTGCTTCAATACCCAGATTGGGAGTATTATGAAAATGCAATTCACGCCGAATTTGAATTTGATAATTTTAAAGATTGCTTTAGCGCCATGAGTCGTATAGCCTTTGAATGCGAAGCTTTAAACCATCATCCAGATTGGAGTAATGTTTACAATGTGCTCAATATTTCAATCTCTACGCACGATGCAGATGGTGTAACAGCCAAAGATTTTAAACTAGCCAAAGCCATAGATAGCATTGTAGTGCCTGAAGACGAGGAATAATTTGTATTTCTGCTGAAGGTTTTTAACTTTGTGCGATTAAAATAATAGACGTGTTTTCGCTTTCGCGGAAATATAACAATAATAGTGAAGTTGATACATCTAAAATATCCAGATGCATTAAGATCACATCAACTAAAAGAATGTAATTATGGGAAGAGCTTTTGAATTTAGAAAAGCAAGAAAAATGAAACGTTGGTCTGCTATGAGCAAAGCCTTTACACGTATTGGTAAAGATATTGTTATGGCGGTTAAAGAAGGAGGACCCGATCCTGCAAGTAACTCGCGTTTACGTGCTGTAATACAAAATGCTAAGGCTGTAAACATGCCTAAGGATAATGTAGAACGTGCCATTAAAAAAGCAAGTGAAAAAGGCCAAGGCGATTATAAAGAAGTTCTTTTTGAAGGCTATGCACCACATGGTATTGCTGTTTTAGTAGAAACTGCAACAGATAACAATACCAGAACAGTTGCTAATGTACGTAGCTATTTTAACAAATGTGATGGTAGTTTAGGTACTTCTGGTTCTGTAGTTTTTATGTTCGACCATACTTGTAATTTTAGAATTGATGCGGAAGGATTAGACCCTGAAGAATTAGAACTTGAATTTATCGATTTTGGTGCAGAAGAAGTATTTGCCGATGATGATGGTATTTTAATTTACGCACCTTTTGAAAGTTTTGGAGCCATTCAAGCTGAATTAGAATCTCGAGAAATTGAAATTTTATCTTCTGGATTTGAACGCATTCCACAAGTAACAAAACCCTTATCTGCGGAAGAAGCTGCCGATGTAGAAAAGCTTTTAGAAAAACTTGAAGAAGATGATGATGTGCAAAACGTATATCATACCATGGAAGAAAGTGCTGAGTAATATTCAACTTAATATATTAAAGAGAACTTAGCGGTTCTCTTTTTTTTGCTTTTTATATGAAAACAATAAACTGGGGAATAATAGGTTGCGGGAATGTAACCGAAGTTAAAAGCGGACCTGCTTACAAACTTACAAGTGGTTTTAATATTGAAGCCGTGATGCGTCGTGATCGAGAAAAACTTGAAGATTATGCTAAGCGTCACAACATCAATAAAACATATACAGATGCAGATGCACTTATTAATGATAGTAGCATTGACGCCGTTTATATAGCAACGCCACCCGATAGCCATAAACTTTATGCTTTGAAGGTTGCTGCCGCTGGAAAACCATGTTGTATTGAAAAGCCACTAAGTCCAAGTTATGCTGATAGTTTAGAAATATATAATGCTTTTAAAGAAAAAAACATCCCACTATTTGTAGCCTATTATCGTAGATCTTTACCACGGTTTTTAAAAGTTAAGGAATGGTTAGCCAATAACTTTATTGGCGATGTTAGGCATATATCGGCACATTTAAGTAAACCTGCAAACCAAACCGATTTATTAAAAAAAGATAATTGGCGAACAGATTCTAAAATTGCACCCGCAGGTTATTTTGATGATTTAGCGAGCCATGGATTAGATTTATTCACCTTCTTTCTCGGTGATATTGAAAATACCAAAGGCTTTAGTTTAAACCAACAAAATTTATATTCTGCTAAAGATGCCGTTACCGCATCTTGGTTACATAAAAATGGTATTACAGGCTCTGGAACCTGGAACTTTGGATGTAGTGATCATGTAGACCATGTTACTATTTATGGTAGTAAAGGCACCATTGAATTTTCTGTATTTCATGAAAACCCAATTGTACTAAAAAGCGAATCTAAAACTCAATCGTTAGTTATTGAAAACCCCAAACATATACAAACACCACATGTGGAAAACATGAAAGCGGTTTTGTTCAATGAATTGGCTGCACATCCTTCTTCAGGAAAAACAGCATTGCATACCAGCTGGGTAATGGATAAAATTTTAGATAAGCTCTAAAAATACTACTTTACTATTTGTTTTTTACATAAATCAACTTAAAACGTCCGTTAGTTTGATCACGTTGCTCCATTTCAAATTGTGGTAAAGATTTAAACAGTGGTGTTAACTTCTGGAAACCAAAGTTTCGAGAATCGAAGTTAGGTTGCTTTTTAAGAATTAGAGAGCCTACATCTCCTAAAAATGCCCAACCATCATCGTCTGCAGCATCATCTACAGAGTTCTTCAACATCTTAATAATTTTTGGTGTTATGTTGTATAGATTCTCTTTTTTAGGCTTCACTCCTTTCTTGTCCTTACTAACGTCTTCATCTTCATCGCTATCCTTAGCAAGAATTTCTAGATAGATAAATTTATCGCAAGCCACAATAAAAGGGTTCGGTGTTTTCTTTTCACCCATACCATAAACCACCATAGCGGCTTCTCGTAATCGGGTTGCTAATTTTGTGAAATCGCTATCTGATGATACTAAACAAAAACCGTTTACCTTTTCAGAATATAGAATATCCATAGCATCGATAATCATTGCTGAATCTGTAGCATTCTTACCTGTTGTATAGCCGTACTGTTGTATTGGTGTTATAGCATTTTCCAAAAGCACATTTTTCCATTTGGAAAGATGCGGTTTTGTCCAATCACCATAAATTCGCTTAATTGTTGGTGTGCCATATTTGGCTATTTCCTCCATCATTTCAGAAATATATCTAGATGGTATGTTGTCGCCATCGATTAGAACGGCAATTTTTGTGTCTTTTATCATAATTATTAAAGATAAAAAAATATAATAGATTCTATATTTTCTTTTTATTATTTTTTATGGAATTTTCACTAAAAAATAACTGGCCTTTATTTTGGCATATTGTTACCAGATAAATTGCGTTAAGGATTGTAGCATTGTTGAAGCTCTTTTTGTGTTGTTGCACCTATTGCAACACAAAAAAGCGACTGCGGAAAGCCTGACCCTTGGGGAACGACGCCATTACAAAAAACACGTTAAAATTAGGAATAAAAAAAAGCTATATTCTTTGAGAGACATAGCTTTTGGAGTTTTAGTTGAAAATTCTGTTTCTTTTTAGGGACAAACAATTGTTTACTTTATGTTTCAGGATTCGCAACTAATCTATTAATTTCAAATATTATGCCATTTTTAATGACTTATGAATATTTGGATACTTTTCCTTTTACATCTTTAAAAAATGCTCTAAGCACTTCGAAATCTGCTTCGGCATTATCTGTTGGATAAAATGGTTCTGAAATTTTGTTTTGCTTATTTTCAAAATCTAGAGTAAACATGATTATTGGAACGTTGGCTTGTTTAGCGATATAGTAAAAACCGGTTCGCCATTGGTCAACTTTTTTTCTTGTGCCTTCAGGCGCTAGAGTCATTCTAAACTCTTCTTTTTCTTTAAAAAGTTTAGCTATAGCATCTACCTTATTCTCGTTATTTTGACGGTTAATTGGTGCGCCTCCTAAAGCTCTAAAAAACCATGCTACCGGAAATACAAATAACTCTTTTTTACCAACAAAATTGGTTTTAACTTGAATTACAGCACGCAATAAAACGCCAATATAAAAGTCATGCCAACTGGTGTGTGGTGCAGCAATAATAACCGCTTTTTTAACCGTATCTTTTGAGAAATCTGTGTTACCAACAATTTGCCAGCCTAAAACTTTAAAATAGATAACTTTGGCTAGCCATTGCATATTATATTTTTTTGTAAATTCCCTTTAATTTTTCTGGTGTTATAGTTTCTTTCCAGTTTTTACCTATTGCATTTTCCCAAAGTGGCTCTAAACTTAATGCCACACGAATCATAGTATCAAACTGCTCATCGGTTAATTTTGCACAAATACCTGTTGGTAACTCTATGTTATGTTTTGCTTTCATTTGTTTAAAAATGGCAACACCTTCTGGGTAAAACTCTTCTAAATGATCGAAAACTAAACAGTTACCAATACCATGTTTTACACCTAATAAAAACGATAAACCGTAACTCATGGCATGTGCCACACCTACTTGAGAGTAAGCAATACTCATACCTCCGTGCCAGCTGGCCATCATTAATTTATCTTGAGATTCTTCTTCAGATAAATCGCCATCTAAGAATATTTCTTTACATAAATCGAACGATTTTTCTCCGTACGTTTTACTAAACTCGTTTAAGTACGTACCGTTTAAAGACTCTACACAATGCACATAGCAATCCATACCTGTGTAAAACCATTGGTCTTTTGGCACATCTTTAGATAATTCTGGATCTAAAAGTACTTGATCGAAGGGTGTAAAATCACTATTAATTCCTAATTTAAGTTTTGGACCTGTAAGTATAGTTGTTCTGGATACCTCTGCTCCTGTTCCTGAAATTGTAGGAATACCAACGTGATAAATAGCTGCGTTTTTTACTAAATCCCAACCTTGGTAATCTTGAGCTTCGCCCTCGTTTGTTATTAAAAGCGCTACGGCTTTCGATAAATCTAACAAGCTACCTCCACCAATACCAATAATACCAGATGGACGCTCTTTAGATTTTAATATTATATCTTCAACAAGTTCGTCAACTTGCGTAGTTTTAGGCTCTTCTTTAGATGAAACAAATATAATTCTGTCATCATAAGAAAGGTCTATTCTAGATGTTAACCAAGCGTTGTTTTTAAAAACGTCGTCTATTAAGAAAATAAAAGGCGCATGGATACTAGATCGTTTTGGGGCTAAAACGTCGTTTATTTGATTGAAACTACCTCTGCCAAATATAACTCTAGGCACCATTGGAAAGTTTTTGTAACTCATTTGTTAGGTTTTCTTTTACGAAATGTAAAAATACTATTAATTTAAATTTTACTGGTTTAAAAACTGCTGAAATTTCTTAGAAAAAAGTCCCACATGGTATCCGTCGACTAAGGCGTGGTTTACATGTACGGACACATTCATAATTAATTCGTCATTTATAAGGGTTGCCTTCCCAAAAGATAATTTTGGAACGCTATCTACAAGCCCAGAATTAGGTTCTTTGTGTGCTATAAAATTGACCCAAGGTAATGCAGAACAATGAATACAATCCTGACCATTAACTGGGGGAAACAATTCTGTTGTACTTTTAATACGGTTTTTCTCTGCGTCTAAGTTTTTAGAAAATGTTTCTAAATTCTCATTATAAGTCACAAATGAAAAACCAAAGGTATTATCGTCTCTTAAAATGGTTGGTGATGTGTGTATCACATCATAAGCAACAACCTGCCCGTTTTCAATTCTATATTTAAAGTTTTCTATCGCGTTAATGGCACGCATACAATCGTGCAAATATCGAGTAAAAAAGCTTGTTTTTGTTTCCTTAGAAACTTGATATGCCTTGGTGACATTGAATGGTATAGTTACAGCAAACGAAGGGTCGGCTAAGCCCGAAAAATGTTCGAAATGCTGTTTTCTATTCCAAGTATTTATATCGATTACTTTCAAATTAATTAATAAGTTTTAAAAGTTCGGTTAATGTATTTATAGTTCTGTAATCTTTCCCGTTGGTTTCCTTTTCGGTAACTTGTTCGTGTGCCCAAGTGGTATGAAAAGGTACGTGTATAGCCTGAGCTTTTAAATTCACTAAGGGTAAAACATCTGATTTCAATGAATTTCCTATCATTAAAAATTCCGAAGGCTTCACATCTAAACGGTTTAACATTTGAGAATAATTATCTTCTTGCTTATCACTTAAAACTTCAATGTGGTGAAAATAATTGGTTAAACCCGATTTCTCTAATTTACGTTCCTGATCTAGTAAATCGCCTTTGGTTGCTAGAATAAGTCTATAGTTTTTTGATAGATTTTCTAAAACTTCTTCTACGCCATCTAAAAGTTCCACAGGTTTATTAAGCATATTTTTACCGATGTTTAAAATAGCTTCTATGGTTTTATTAGAAACCGTATAGTTCGATAGTTCCAATGCGACTTCTACCATCGATAAAGTAAACGCTTTTATACCGTAACCGTATAAGGGTAAATTGCTTATTTCTTTTTTGAAAAGTTCTTGATCAATTTTATTAGGCGTTTCATATTTTGATAATAACCTACCAATTTCATCTTCGGCTTCTCGAAAATAAGTTTCGTTTACCCAAAGTGTATCATCGGCATCAAAACCAATTACTTTAATGTTATCGTAATTTATTTCCATAATTTCTTTGCGCGCTCTAAATCTTCTGGTGTATCTATTTCTACACCTTGTACATCAGTTTCTACCATTTTAATACGTTTACCGTATTCTAAATAACGAATACATTCTATTTTTTCCGAAGCTTCTAACGATAGCATTGGCAACTTATAGAAGTCCATAATGGCTTGTTTTCTAAATGCATAAACACCTTTATGTTTAAAATATCGAACACCTACATCTTTATCACGAGGATAAGGAATTGGGCTTCTTGAAAAATAAAGTGCAAAATCGGACTGATCGACAATTACTTTTACCGTATTCGGGTTTTTAATTTCTTCTTCGTCAGTAATATGTACCATTAATGATGCCAAATCCACTTCTTTATTAGGGTCTTGTTTAAATACCTCAATAAGTTTAGTTAACGATTCTTTATCAGTAAAAGGCTCATCGCCTTGCACATTAATAACAATATCTACATCTAAAAGCTCTACTGCTTCAGCAATTCTATCACTACCACAATCGTGCTCCTTTTTGCTCATCATGGCTTTTCCGCCGTGGTTTACAATTTCGTTGTAAATAATATCGCTATCCGTAACCACAATAACATCATCAAAAAGTTTGGTAGCAACAGTAGCCTCGTAAGTTCTAAGAATAACAGTTTTCCCTCCTAGGTCTTGCATAAGTTTTGCCGGGAAACGTGATGCACTGTACCGTGCAGGAATCATTGATATTATTTTCATGTGAAATGTTACTGTATATTAAAACTGTATTTTAGTTTTTCATTAAAGCCATTATTCAGCTAAACCTTAAATCTTCATCAAAAATAAGATAAATAATAGAATGTTTTAAGGATTACTGGGCTTAAACTTCTTATAAACCTTAAAAATTATAAATAATATAAGAAGAACTAAAACAATAGCAAGAATTGGCATAAATATAGAAACAACCGACATTACCACAGATGTTCCTGTCTCTAAAGTGGCTACAATAGGGTTGGCTAAACCTCCCGTTGTTGCTGTTGAAGCTAAACGCGTGGTACTTGAAGTACCTGCTACCGCAGCAGCTGTACCTCCGCCAGCAATAATAGCTAGTGCCCAAGTTACTACCGGACTTAAATCGGCAACAGTAGACAACATAACAGCTGTACCAGCCAAGGCGGCCAACGGTACTGCAACGGTATCTAATAAATTATCGACATACGGAATAAAATATGCGCAAATTTCTACCAATGTAGCTACGCCAAGTGTAATTATAGCAGCGGTACTACCAATCCATTGCCAAGATTCGTTAAGCTCCCAAACATCAAAATAAGCAGCTAAGCTTAAAGCGAATAAGGGCATAAAAACTCGAAAACCCACTGATGCGGAAAGTCCGATACCTAAAAAAATACTTATTATTGTTTCTACTGTCATAAAAAAATTAAATCCTTTTAAATGAAATTCTTCACTATATCAGGAATATTAAAGTTACTAAAGATAAATAATTAAAAAAGATTAACGACATCTACCCTGTTGTAAAGAAGAAATCCGTTTCTAATTTTATTAATTTTATCAAAAACTGTGCCTTTACTTATCTTTTATACTGTGCTACTCGGAAAGCGGGTCTTCCTCAAAAAACTCATCTTTAAAACCAATAAGATATAATTTTTCTTTAGCACGCGTGGCGGCGGTATAAAGCCAGCGTAAATAATCTTTATCTATCCCGTTTGGTAAATAAGGCTGCTCTACAAAAACGGTATTCCATTGTCCACCCTGAGATTTATGGCAAGTTATAGCATAAGAGAACTTTACCTGTAAGGCATTAAAATGTTTGTTACTTTTTACTTTTAGAAATTTTTTATATTTAGAAGTTTCATTTTCAAAATCCTTCATCACTTCTTGGTACAATCGGTTAGACTCTTCGTAAGGTAACGAAGGTGTTTCGGCCTCAATAGTATCTAGAAGCAACACCGTTTCAAAAGGTTGCATTTTAGGATAATCTACCATACGCACTTTAACTTCCGCGAAGCGAAAACCATACAATTCCTGAATACTAAAAATTTCTAATACTTCAATAATATCTCCATTGGCTATAAAACCTGCTTCTGTAGTGGGCTTTAACCAAAAATAATTATTTTTAACTACCATCAAATAATCACCAGCAGACAACTCGTTCTCATTAAATAAAATACGACTTCTAATTTGTTGATTATACATATTAGCACGTTTATTACTCCGCACAATTATGGCCGTTTCTTCGTTTCCTAATTCACTGTAAGCGTCGTTTATAGCGTCCATAATTTCGTAACCATCAACTAGCCTTACAATATCTTTAAAACCGTTTAAATCGAACTTAAAATAGTCGTACATCTCTCTTGCCAACACATCTCTTAGTATAGTTGCATTAACTAGTATACCAGAATCTTGACCTTGCCTAACCACTTCGTCCAATTCCATTCTAGTCACCTCTTTGTTGTAATTTAAAGCTAAGGTGTTTTCGTCTAGAGCCGGACTAATATCCAATTTTACCGGAGGCAACTGCGCGGTATCACCAATTAATAATAACTTACAATTATGGCCAGCATAAACGTATTGCATTAAATCGTCTAAAAGCGATCCGTTTTCCATTAATTTAGATTCGCTTGGCGTATCCGGAATCATCGACGCTTCATCTACAATAAAAATGGTGTTTTTATGCTTATTGGGTTGTAAAACAAACTTTACACCACCACCAGCGTCTTTTTTTGGAAAATATATTTTTTTATGTATAGTGAACGCCTCTTTTCCAGAATAATTAGCGATTACTTTGGCCGCTCGGCCGGTTGGCGCCATCAAAACAGCACTCTTTTTTGCCTTCCATAAATTGTTTACAATAGCCCCTACAATCGTTGTTTTCCCAGTACCTGCGTAGCCTTTAAGCAAATACAAGGCGTTTTTATCACTTTTAAAGATAAACTCTGATAATTGCTGAAGTACAATATTTTGCTTAATTGTTGGATTAAACGGAAACTGCTGTTTTATAAGGGAATAGAATTCGGATGCTGTCATTAATTGAAAATAATTTTAGAAATTCTTCAAAGATAGAATGATTTTTATTCGCTTTGGTTTTTACGATTAAAAAAAAATTGTAGATTTGCTAAATAACGATTAATAAACTTTTTAAATTAAATAACGTATTATGTTGACATTTATTCTTATTGTGGTTGCGGTGATTTTAGGGACAATCGCCTTAGTTAAGCTGGTAGATAAATTTGTACCAAATAAATTAAAGCCTGTATTAAATATTGTGCTTTGGGCATTAATCGCCTTTTTTGGTTACCAGACGTACATGTCGATTTACGAGCCTATCCAATTTAACAAATTAAAAAACGAGCGTTACGTAGTTGTTATTGAAAGTTTAAAAGATATTAGAGATTCTCAATTAGCACACAGACAAGTAACAGGTAAATTTACTGATAGCTTTGAGAAATTAATTAAATTTATTGATACTGCAGAATATACTATTACACAACGTCGTGATTCTAGTGTTATTGATGAAGTTTTAACTAAACGTTACGGTGTAGATACAACAATGGATATTGTTATTATCGATACTTTAGGAACTGTATCAGTAAGAGATTCTTTATTCAAAAAATCTAATCGTTATAAAACAATGATGAATGTACCAGTTGGTAAAGAAGGTGCTACCTTCGATTTAAAAGCTGGTTTTGTAAACCAAAACGATATTAACATTCCTGTATTTGAAGCTTTAGTAAAAAAAGAAGTTCTTTTATACGATCAAAATCCTGATTTAGTAGCACAAGAAAACCAAGTAATCGCGGTAGACGGTGTTAATGGAGATGCTATAAAAGTAGGTTCTATGAACGAAGTTAAAACAAACGGAAACTGGCCAAAAACTTATGGCGATAACGAATAACAATACAGCTATTATTAGCAAATTAACAAATCTAGAACTGTCCATTCAAATAAGCTTGAGTGGACTTTCTTTTTGTATCCTACATCGAGATAATAATTCCATATCAACTCTAAAGGAAGTACGTTTTAAAAAGCAGTTAAACCCATTAGAATTACTGCAAGAACTAAAAGCATGTTTTGATACAGAACCTATGCTTAAAAATAAATTCGAAGCCGTAAACATCATTCACGATAACGAGTTATCTACGCTAGTTCCAAAAGTTATTTTTAATGAAGGCGCCATAGCCGACTATTTAAAGTTTAATTCTAAAATTTTAAAGTCCGATTTTGTAACCTTCGATGCCATAGAGCACAACCAAAGTGTAAATGTTTACATTCCCTATGTAAATGTCAACAATTATATTTTCGATTTATTTGGCGATTTCACATACAAGCACGCCTCTACCGTTTTAATAGAAACCATTTTAGAGGCCGATAAAAATACTTTAGAACCAAAATTTTACGTTCACGTCAATCATAATCGGTTCGAAATAATTATTGTAAACGAAGGTAAACTTCAATTTTATAATAGTTTTGAGTATACCACAAAAGAAGATTTTATATATTACATGCTCTTTACAGCCGAGCAACTTAAGTACAACCCAGAAACAATAAAACTTATTCTACTTGGCCATGTAATTAAAGACGATGCGTTATACAATATAGCCTACAAATACATACGCCATGTTAGTTTTGGAGACAAAAAAAACAACTATGTATTTACCGAAGACCCAAAAACAAACCATTCTAATTTCACTTTAACAAATAGCTTTTAATGCGCATAATATCAGGATTATATAAAAGTAGAAAAATACTAGCACCAAAAAACCTACCTGTTCGCCCAACAACAGATATGGCTAAGGAATCGCTATTCAATATTTTGAACAACACCTTTTATTTTGACGATGTTTCTGTACTAGATTTATTTGCAGGCACCGGAAATATAAGCTACGAATTTGCTTCACGAGGTACCGAACAAATTACTTGTGTAGACCAGGATTTTGGTTGTATTAAGTTTATAAACAAAACGGCCGAACAGTTCGATATGCCAATAAACACCATTAAAAGTGATGTCTTTAAGTTTTTAGAAAAATCGACCTTGCAAAGCAATATTATATTTGCCGACCCACCATACAATTTCGACGAAGATAAATTTGGGAAAATACCCGAATTAGTATTTAAAAACAACATGTTATTGCCCGACGGCGTATTAATTATCGAACACTCAAAACATACCGATTTATCTAAACTAAACAACTACAGCCACTCCAAAAGTTACGGAGGCAATATGTTTAGCTTTTTCGAAAACGCATAAAAACACCACAACTAAACTAAATCAATTTAAACCAGAAAAACCTTCGAGGCGCAAGCCAAGAAGGTTTTTTTTTATAGGTAAGTAAATCTATAAGCCGAATTCTGTACCCTTTAAACCACTTTAGGTAAAACCCAAAATAAGCCTTAAAAAGCCCTTATCATTTATCTGAGCGTTTTGTTGCCAAAACACTTTAGCTGCTTACCCTCCAGCATCGGGCGTTCAACCCTCAAGCACTGGTTTACATAACATTGCACCACATAGAGTTTACCTGGTTTCACTACAGCATAATCTGTACATTCTTTCTGTTGCACTGGTCCTAACCTCTCGGCTGGTGGCCGTTAGCCACTATGTTGAACTATGGTGTCCGGACTTTCCTCCATTTTAAAATAAATTAAAACAGCGATAAGGCGATTTACTAGCCGTCAAAATTACAACAAACAAATATTAAAATGCAACATAATAAACTTAAAACACAAAATAAAATTTGGGCGTTCCCCAAGGGTCGGGCTTTCCGCAGTCGCTTTTTTGTGTTGCAATAGGTGCAACAACACAAAAAGAGCTCCAACAATGCTGCAATCCCTAACGCGGGCAAGTCCGTAAAGGTTTTTGGTTTTGAGTTAACTACGGGCTTTCTTAACGATAAAATCAGCATCAATAAACAAGACATATTCAAAACTTATCATCTTGTTTCATACATCTAAAAATCTTAATTCACCCTAAAAAACGCCGTTGTTAATAACTCCCTTTAAATTTCGTCTTAACAATTTAATAATCCAATTTGAATTTTTAACTTTGTTACTTATTCAATAGCAACAAAAATTTGGAACATTTTATAGTATCGGCTCGAAAATACAGACCTCAAACATTTAAAGATGTAGTTGGGCAACAAGCCATTACCAATACTTTGTTAAACGCTATAGAAAATAATCATTTAGCCCAAGCCCTTCTATTTACGGGTCCGCGTGGTGTAGGTAAAACAACTTGCGCGCGTATTTTGGCTAAAATGATAAACAGTGATGGAAAAGAAACTGGCGACGAAGATTTTGCTTTTAACATCTTTGAGCTCGATGCGGCATCTAATAACTCAGTAGACGATATTAGAAGTTTAACCGATCAAGTTCGTATACCACCACAAGTTGGTAAATACAAAGTTTATATCATTGATGAGGTACACATGTTATCTCAGGCCGCTTTTAATGCCTTTTTAAAAACATTAGAAGAACCGCCAAAACACTGTATTTTCATTCTTGCAACTACCGAAAAACACAAAATAATACCAACCATATTGTCGCGTTGTCAAATATTCGACTTTAAGCGTATTACGGTAAAAGATGCAAAAAACTATTTAAAATACATTGCAGAAGAACAAGGTATAACAGCAGAAGACGATGCATTACATATTATTGCGCAAAAAGCCGATGGTGCTATGCGTGATGCACTTTCTATTTTCGATCGTGTGGTAAGTTTCTCTGGTAAAAACTTAACCAGACAAGCCGTAACCGAAAACTTAAACGTACTCGATTACGAAACCTATTTTGAAAGTACCGATTTAATACTCGAGAATAAAATACCCGATTTACTTATACAATTCAATAATACCTTATCTAAAGGTTTTGATGGTCATCACTTTATTGCTGGTTTAGCGTCGCATTTTAGAGATTTGCTAGTAAGTAAAATACCAGCAACTATAGAACTGCTAGAAGTTGGTGAGCAAACACAGGTAAAATACTTAGAGCAATCTAAAAAAGCCTCACAAGAGTTTTTAATGCAAGGTATAAATCTTGCTAACGACTGCGATCTCAAGTATAAAACCAGTAAAAACCAACGACTCCTCGTCGAACTTTGTCTCATGCAGCTTGCCTCTATCACTTTCGATGGAGAAAAAAAAAATAGCAAACATTACATAATTCCAGCGTCTTACTTTAAAAAGAAAGGTATTACTCCTATTCCGGTTACTGTTCCTGCAGCGAAGCCAAGTACCCAACCTGCCACAGAAGTAAAAACCGAAACAACCGCTAAAGATCCGGCAGCCAAAAAAGTAGAAGAAAAACCGGCTATCAACACGCGCATAAAATTAGATTTAACCTCGGGCAGTAAACGTCGTTCTGGGTTATCTTTAAGTAGTATTCGTGCTAAAAAAGAACACCAAATAAAACAGCTAGAAGTTGTTGTTGATGAGGAAAACTTACCAACCGAAGACTTTACAGAAGAAGCTTTTATGGAAGCTTGGTACTTTTTCTTGGATAAACTTAAAAAGGATGGCAAGCATAATTTAGCTTCTATCTTAAATATGGATACGCCTAAACTAAAAGGCACCGATATCCATTTAACCTTCCCTACGGAAACTAATAAAAAAGAAGTGATGCAAGGTCAATACGACCTCATGACTTATATTAGAACAACGCTTAATAATTTTGATATTAGCTTAGTAATTACCGTAAACGAGGTAATGAATAAAAAATACGTTTTTACTCCTCAAGATAAATACGAAAAGCTTGTTGAAGCTAATCCGAGTTTAGAGCTTTTACGTCGTACTTTCGATTTAGATTTATAAACTTCACTTCCTATTACCAGTATCCTATTTGTTAATTACTTTGTTTAATACTAAGCTATTAAATAAGGCCTTTCTTGCTTTTTATTTATTAAGTTTATGGCTTGAATGAGGTTATTTTGTAGTAAAAATAAAATAATTCTTATTAATTCAATATCTTGATTAATTCAAATTAATACCTTTTTAGATTTTTATGCATCCATTAATACCAATATTAATTATTTTGACCATCGTGTTGTTCAATTATTTAAGGAAACAAAGGACAATAGAAAAACACAACGAGTTGAAAAACGAATATACCGAATTATTAAAAAAAATAAAACCAAGAGAAAACTTAAAAGAATATAACGAATCTAAATTTTGGGAGTTAGTTGATAAAGCTAACAAAACAGCTGGTAATAACTATAACAACAAAATTGGGGTAATGAAAACTTTATTAACAAATTATTCCGCAGATGATTTAATAGAAATAGACAATTTACTTAATAGACTTATTTCTTCTAAAATCAGTCATACCATTATTGCTGCTTCACAAATAATCTTTGAAACCTCTGAATTTAGAGCAACAACTTTGCTGATGAATCTTTTTATTCTAAAAGGCGATAATTATTTTCAATATGCCTGTCAAAACCCCGAATTAATTGTTAAAGAGGAAATTATTGGTTTTTCTTATGAAACTATTGGAGATATTATTGAAGAAAAATATAAGCTTAAAACGAATGAGTTATTACCAACAATTAATATTGATTTACAAATTTCTGGAACTCCACTTTCATTAAAAGATTATCCTATTAAGCTTCCTAAAATTTGGGAGAAATTTGGTTAAAAAAAATTACACGTAGGCATAGAGCTAATACTAAGCCTTAAATTATCATTAACCTAAATGAGAAACTTAATTCTAACTGTATTAATAATAATTCTTTTACCTAGTTGTTCATCAAAAAACATCAATAATGACTTACTAGGAAATTGGAAATCTACAAAAAGCTCAAATATTGTAGAATTACAATTTTGTAAGGATTCTTTAATATCTAATGCTTGGGGAAAAAGAACAAAATTCTCATGGCAAAATGATGAAACGCAAATTTATTATACTCAACTAACAAACCTTATTCCTGACCTTAAAACTGATTTTATTCTTGAATATAGATTAAATTCAGAAAAAGATACTTTATTTTTAAAAATTGAAAATTCAGAATTCATATACGAATTTGTTAAAAGATCAAATACAAGTATTAACAACTAACACATAAAGAATAGCTCTCGCTATTCTTCATCTTCTTCTGGTAAAACAAACTCAGACTGATACTTTTCTAAAAATTGTTTTTGTCTCGAAAACAGGTCTTGAGTTATTTGATTTATATCCATAAAGTCCGTACCGAAATCACTTCCGAAGAAATCATCATTAAAGAAATGTTTACTAAAAAGGGAATCTTCAGAAAACATATTCTCAAAGCCTTGATGTTCAAATCTCGAATAATTATTAAAAAACTTCGACTTAAAACTTTGCATTAAACTATCTCTATCCATAGCCGATAACTCGTCTATATTGTTGCTAGAAGACCAAGAATAGATACTATCGTATTTAATTAAATTTCCATTTTCATCAAATTCTTTGTCGACTTTCCAAGATCCTTTTGGTTTTTCTATTTCGGTAATTTCTACTTTTTTATCTTCACTTTTTTGTCCGCTGCAATTAATACTTAATAATGCAACTGCTAATAATAAAACACACTTTTTCATGATTTTAAGTTTTGAGTTAAACATTTATCTACATCTAAAAACAACATAGTTTACTAAACAAAAAGGATTTAATAAAGTAAGGCTGAAAAAATTCAGCCTCACTAATAATCTAATAATCCGGTTGCTTAAAGTTTAGTTCTACTGTTAAGAAATTTTAATTTGTCGCGCAGGCTTTTGTTTAGCCTCTTCTTTTTTTGGTAAAAGAATATTTAAAATACCATCTTGATAATTGGCCGAAATTTTATCATCGTCTACCGTTTCGGGTAAGGTAAACGTTCTTTTAAAGGCCGAATAACCAAACTCTTTGCGCGTATAGTTTTCTTGTTGCTCTTCGTGCGTTTCTTTTTTCTCTGTGGAAATAGATAACACATGGTGATCTAAATCTAATTTGAAATCTGATTTTTTTAAACCAGGCACAGCCATTTCAACGACATAGTTATCGGCTGTTTCCTTTATATTTACTTTTGGTAAAGAGACACCTGTATTAAAATTAGAGGTAAATACAGAGGGTAAATCTCTGTTAAAAATATCATCTAACCAATTAGAAGTACTTGGGAAGCTTGCATTTGAATTTGTGTTTGCTAAACTTCCGTTTTTAGGAACATTTACTAAGTTGCTCATAATTACAAAATTTTAAATTAAACATGTTTTTCAAACTTGAAACCTTTTCGGTTTCGGAGTGTATAAAACAAAAAAAATACCAAACGCATTTTTTTTTATTTTAGCTAAATATTTCTGTCATTTTTTCAGAATACTTGTCAGAAATTCATATAAAATAATGAAATATTGACATTTGAAGATGGTATAAATCGGGTGTTATCGTCTTAACTGAAGCTTCTTCATTTTTTCTTTAAACATGATGGCAGCACTGGTGTAACCACCTTCTGTACCATCTACAAAATGAATGTGTTTTTCCTGACGATCTTCTATATAACAAGACATTATAGAGGCGTGCGTAATATGTATACCGTAAATTATTTTTCCTTCGGTCTCTAGCCTATTTAAAAACCTTTTTAAGGTTTCCACCTGAGCTTCTGTTCCCGAAATTACGGTGTTTAAAAACCCATCCAGCATAATGGTATCAGTTAATTGAGCAATACGCTTTTTCTGAAGTTTTCCAACTTTAAAAAACTTAAAAGAAACAACGCCAATTAAAGTAATTAACCAATTACTAATTAAATATCTCAGGCTGTATTTACCAATTCTAGCATACATTTCTTTTTTAATTTTCCCTAAAGACGGATCGAGTTTTAGCTTATCACTAGAAATGGGGTTTCGGTTAATTAAAGTCCCAAAAACTTCATCAATTTCTGCCATAATCTCAGCATATACTTCAGCTTGGATACTTTCATCATCACAATCTACAAGTAAGCAAATTACCTTTTTATCGGTTTTGTTTGGGTATATTTCGTCCCAACGACATTCCATACCATTTAAATTAAGCTTGGTTGCTTTTTCGCTATAAATATCCGATGCTTTAAAACTATCTTTTATAATCTGCTCGGCATATTTAAGGCCATTTCCTAGAACTACTGGTGTGGTTAAATATTTATTATGCCTAAGTTTAGTGATTATTAAGTTTACATTGTTTGCATAAACCTTTTCAACTCCTAAATATCCTACTCTTAAATTTAACTCTGTCGATTTTTTAATATGTTGGCTATAATTATTTAAAGCCAACAGTATAGGTTTTAAAACCCTATTTGGTACAATAAAAGTAGAACCATCACCTCCAAAAAAATAAGGGATTTTAAGCTTACTATTTACAAATTTTAAAGTATTCAATACAGTAATGATACTTCCGGTGGCACTTAAATTTACATCATTATGAAATCCACGAGCAACAGCATCTGTAGAATTTTCAATATCTGTTACTACTATAGACCAGTTTTCTGGTACATTGAAAAACAAGGTTTTATCTTTTAAAAGTTCAGCCAAAGGCAAACTGCTTTTAGAAATGTTTTTGTAGAAATTTAAATTGCTTTTCTTATTCAAACTAATCGAGGGTATCTAAATATATGAATTTAAAGGTAACACTTATCAATGAATAATAATACCCGAATTTAAAACCAACTATTATTATCAAAATTTCATTTAATCACCCTTTTATCAATTAGAGCATTCGCCTGATTTTTGGTATCTTTGAATGTCTTTAGTCGTATTAATTTCTATAAAAAACATGAAGAAACTTATATTTTTAATATTTATTATTTCCATTGTTTTTGCACATTTCGATGGACAAGAGCGTAAGTATAGTAATAACCGTGATGTTTTACAAAGCTCGAATTTATTAGAATCTTTTTCTAAAAAAGTAAAGTATACACCAAGCGAACCTGTTGAAATTTTAACCGATACCCTTTTAAGCACAGGATTTGAAGTGAAATTAAAATACCATTCGCTTGAAAACAACTTTATATCAAATATTACTACAGATGAAGATCTAAGCGCTAAAGAAACGCATTATAAAGACTTTGAAGCGCAGTTAAAGGTTTTAATACATGGCGAATTAATTACTGAAAGTTTAATAAATAAAGGTTTGTTCGAAAGCTACGCCAATGCGGAATTTTGGAAGCAAGCCATTATGCAACATGTTTGGATAGATTATCAAAATTCTACAGATCAATATGTGCAATTAAACACCTCTTTTCGAGTTCTAGAAACCGAAACTTACAAAGACTTTAGTATTTTAATTAATTCGTTAGGATCAATTGAAATTAAAGAAATAAATTTGCTCTCAAATACCATTTAATATGTTAGGCTTAAAATTACCAACCGACCCACGCTGGGTAAATATTGTAGAAAAAAACATTAAAGAAATATTAATCGATCATGCCTTTTGTGAGCAAAAAGCAACGAGTACGGCTATTTCATTAATTGTTAGTTTTCCTGAATACACCGAGTTGGTGCAAGAAATGGTAGCTTTAGTAAAAGAAGAAATTAGCCATTTTAAAATGGTACATGATAAAATTTTGGAACGTGGTTGGGTTTTAGGACGTGATCGTCGTGACGACTATGTTATTGAGCTTTTAAAGTTTTTCCCTAAGGGAGGAAGTAGAACAACACAATTGGTACATAGATTGCTTTATGCAGCTTTAATTGAAGCTAGAAGTTGCGAGCGTTTTAGATTACTTTCTGAAGAATTAGAAGATAAGGAACTTGCAGAATTCTATAGAAATCTAATGGTAAGTGAAGCGAACCATTACACCATGTTCTTAGGTTTTGCGAGACAATATGGCGAAAAAAAAGAAGTTGATACCAAATGGCAGCAACTTCTTGAATATGAAGCTAAAATTATGCTTAATTTAAGTAAGTCTGAAACGATACATGGTTAGAAATAACCACATTGTTTTTTCAACTTAATTAAGCTTAATAATTTTTTGTTTAGAATTTATAACCAACACCAAGTTGGATGTTTCTGTTTTTAGCACCAATACCTAAGTGCTCATCAAATATATTAGAGAAACCGTAAGTATATCTAATATCTGCAAAAAGCATTAAGTTAATTTTATACTCTACAGAAGCCACTCCAGAATATGCGAAATTGCGAATACCATCTTCGTACTTATGGACTTTTAATCCCACTTGCGGCCCAAGACCTGCGTGAAACTTTTCGCTTATTCTGTAACGCAATAAAACAGGCATTTGTAAATAATCTAGATTAATTACTTCTTCCTTTGCCCCTTCCGCAGAAAATTGAAATTCTGGCATTAATGACAATGTTTTATTTAGGCTAATGGTTGCAAAAGCTCCGAAATAAATACTATTTCTATGTTTATTTTCTATTGAATATGGTTCGTCGAAATCTAAATTAGAAATATTATAACCACCGCGAACTCCGTATTTTATATCTTGTGAAAAACCATAAAAAGACAGGCTTAGTAAAAGAGTAAAGAGTAATATTTTTTTCATAACAAATAGGTTTGGGTTTGTAATTTATACCACAATATGTGTGCGAATATATATTATAAAATTAAAAGCATACAATTAATGTAGGTAAAGTGCAAGATTTTACTGTGTATTACTCGAAACCGTATCATAGTAAATACTTTTTATGATTCCATCGGCTAATCCAATTTTAGGAACATAAATATTTTTGGCTCCACTCCACTTCATGGCAGACATGTATATACGCATAGCAGGTATAATTACATCGGCTCTATCCTGATTTAAATCTAACTCCGTAATACGTTCCTCGTAAGAGTAACTTTGAAGTGTGTTGTAATAAGAAGTCATGTAAAAGTACGTTAGCGGTTTCCCCATTGCCTTACCAGAAATCTTGAAAATTTTATTAATATTTCCACCAGAACCTATAACTTCAATTTTATCATAAACTTTGGTGTTATCACCAATCCAGGTTTGTAACTCTTGCCAGGTTTCCTTTCTAACCATATCGTTAAGCAACCTTACTGTACCAATTTTAAACGATCTAGAAATTACTTGTTTTCCATGATCTATTACAGTAAACTCAGTACTACCACCACCTACATCTACATATAAGTATATTTTGTTTGGCTCTATAAATTTATTTAAATCTGTTGCAGCAATAATAGCAGCTTCTTCTTCACCATCAATAACATCGATTTTTATCCCAGCGTGTTTTAAAACAGCTTCTACCACTTTAGCACCATTATCAGATTCTCGCATTGCAGACGTTGCACAGGCTTTATATTTAACTACTTTATGAGATTTCATAAGTAATTTAAAAGCCAACATAGTATCTAAAATACGTGCTGTATTTTCTTTAGAAATTTTGTTTTTAATAAATACATCGGCTCCCAAACGAATAGGCACACGAACCAACGAGTTTTTTTTAAACTGAACAGGCCTGCCCTTTTGCTCAATAATATTTGATATAAGTAACCTGACTGCGTTGGAACCAATATCTATGGCCGCATATTTTTTTATTGAAAGCATATTACTTTTCTAATTTTTTAAGATAATAATCGTAAACCACAAACTGAGATCTCAATGGCTCTTCATCATTTACTTTATATTGATTTTCTTGTGAATCGTTCAATATTCTCGCTTTCACGTTATCGTTCCAACTGATATCGAAGGTTTCTATTATTTCCTTTTTAACATCTTCATCATAAATAGGACAACTTACTTCTACCCTATTTTCTATGTTTCTACTCATCCAATCGGCAGAAGAAATATAGATCTTCATATCACCATCATTTCCGAACATATATACTCTAGAATGTTCTAAAAATTTATCGACAACACTTATCACTTCAATATTTTCGCTCATGCCTTTAATTCCAGGGATTAACGAACATATGCCACGAACAATCATTTGAACTTTTACACCACCACGACTCGCCTCATACAATTTATCAATCATAGTATAACTCGATACACTATTCATTTTTAAACGTATTAAACCTTCTTTACCATTTTTTACATTTTCTATCTCTTTATCAATTAATTTGAAAATAGATTTTTGCGTATAATGTGGTGAAACTATTAAATGTTTATAGCTGTAGATTTTATAATTCGCTTGGAAGAAACTAAATATTTTATTAACGTCTTTTAAAATACGTTGGTCTGCTGTAAACAGTGTGTAATCGGTATAAATTTTGGCAGTAGACTCATTAAAATTCCCTGTACTTATAAAACCGTAACGCTTAAGTTTTTTCCCTTCTTCGCGCTCTACAATACACATTTTACTGTGTACCTTAAGCCCTGCTACACCAAATATAAGGTTAATGCCTTCGCTCTGCATTTGCTCGGCGTAATCTATATTGGCTTGCTCATCAAATCTAGCACGTAACTCAATAGAAACTGTTACCGCTTTTCCGTTAATGGCTGCATTAATAAGTGAACTCGCAATATGAGAAATTTCAGCTAAACGATAAATCGTGATTTTTATAGTTTTCACTTGTGGGTCTAATGCTGCTTCTCGCAAGAACTTAACAACATAAGAAAATGTTTGATAAGGCGCATAAAGCAAATAATCCTTTTTAGTAATCGCTTGAAAAATACTCTCTTGAAAAGTAAGTCCTTTAATTGGTAAAGGCTCTATTTTATCATAAAGTAAATCTTGTCGGCCTAAACTCGGGAAGCCCATGTAATCTCTACGGTTATGGTAACGCCCACCAGGAATTATACTATCGGTATCATCAATGCCCATTTTAGACATTAAATACTGTAATGTTTCTTTATGTATAGTTTTATCGTAAACAAAGCGGACAGGCTCGCCAACTTGTCTGTGCTTTACACTATCGGATATTTTTTCAATAAAACTTTTACTTAAATCACTATCAAAATCTAGCTCACCATCTCTAGTGATTTTAATCATATGAGCCGAAATAGTCTTATAATCAAAAATGTTAAAAATGTCTCTTAAGCAATAGCGTAATAAATCGTCAATCAATATAATATAACTTTTATTACCTTGTTTCGGTAACTCTACAAAACGATCTATAGATTTTGGTATTTCAATTAAAGCAAATTGCTTGTGATCGCCAGCCATAAGCATACGCACAGCCAAATATGCAGCACTATCTTTTAAGTTTGGCAGTACTACCAAATCGTTAAGTATAATGGTGACCAAAGCAGGACTTACTGTTTTAATAAAGTAATTCCTTATAAATTCATGCTGAGATTCATCTATTTGAGTTTCGTTTATAATGTAAATATCTTCTTTTTCTAGTTTACATTTAACATCATTTAAAATGTCTAAACTTTCACTCTGTTGCTTAATTACAATTTGTGTAATTATATCTAATAATTCCTTGGCTTTTATACCACCTAACTCGTTTTTACCACCTTTACCAGCTTCTACAATTCGTTTAACGGTAGCGTAACGCACTTTAAAAAATTCATCTAAATTATTAGAAAAAATACCTAAAAAACGAAGTCGTTCTATTAAAGGTACATTGTTACAAGTGGCTTCTTGCAGTACACGTGCATTAAATTGCAACCAACTTATTTCTCTATTTATATAACTATTATTATGGACGGGTTCAGTTTTTATCATTGTACTTTTAATTGAAACATGTAAAAAACAAATATATTCTATTTACATGTAAAAAAACAGCAATTTAGGGTTATCAAATATTTAATTTTAGAGGAATATAATTAATTTTTATCCATTGACAAATACCTTTTATCGAAGAATTCGAAAAAACAAAACCTTAAAAAACTTTAACTCTCTTATTTTAAGTCTTTTGGAAATATTGTAGTGACAGTTTCCCCATTTTCAATAGCTTCCCAGTTATCAACATTAAAATCTATAATAACCAAACCACAGGTAGGAACATTGTCAATAAACTTGCTTCCAAAGGAATTTACAAAATCTGTAATAGCATGATTATGACCAAAAACCATAAGCGTATTTACAGATTGTGGACAAGATTTGATAACACGCGTTAACATTTCGCCTGAAAAGTCATACGCTTCATGGTTATACTGTACGATTTCCGAAGAAATTTTAAGTTCAGAAATAAAAATATCTGCTGTAGTTTTTGCTCTTGTAGCATCACTAGAAATCACTAAATCGGGCATTAAAATAAAATCTTTGAAGTGACTAGAAACAAGACTTGCATCTTCTAATCCGCGTTCATTTAATGGTCGTTCGTGATCTATTACATTATGTTTCCATGAAGATTTAGCATGGCGGACTAGTATTAATTTTTTCATTTTTATCGATAAAGCACTAAATTTCATCGACATATAGTTTTTTGACTCGATGAAATTCAATTTATTTGCACATAAATTTATTAAAAAAATTGAGTTGCTCAGAATTTCTCTCAAATATATTTATTTGAAGCAAGGGCAATCGTTCAAAATATACTAATAACCGATTAAGTGAAAGCAAAGAACCTTACAACGACTTTATTAGTGATTTACCATTTATATTTGATTAACATGCTTTCAATGCTTTCTTTTGATGAACCTATAAAATATAAAAAATTATGATCCCAAATCTAATTTTAAACCTAATATCTGTATTGTTTTGCAGTGCTTTGGCATTTTGTTTCTTCCCTAAGAAGACTTTGAACATATTATTTGACATACACAAATAGTGCATACCTGAGACTTATTTGAACTTGAATGTGCCCTAAAGTGTTATTATATATTAAAAATTGACTGAATGATTATGAAAAACAACTTATCTAACCTACTTAAAAGTATCGCACTGTTTTGTGCTGTAGTACTTTTATCTAATCACGAAAGTAACGCACAAGAACATGGAATTTATGAGTTAAACGCTTCTAGCCAATTTTCTAGAGCCACAGCAAGTAAATCGAAAACTTCAGATACTAGAACTGAATTTTATAATCTTTCTCAAAAACTTTATCCAACAGCTTATCTAGCTAACAATAAATTAAAGAACACATACGGTGATGGTGACGTAGTAAAACTCACCCTTGATGATGTTGCTTCTTTAAACTTAGTGAAACAAGATACAGGAAATTACGAAAATGTTGAATTAATTACAATTACCTTAAACAGTATTGCTGATTTAATTACGCCTATTAATTTATCTAGTGAATCTGGATTATCAAAATTAAAGTACCTATATATTAGATGCCATTTTGATTGTAATAACGAACAAATTAAAGGTTTTGTAAAAAACATATCGAACAGCAATGTACGTGTGTTTTATACTTCAGTTAGGCCTTCATAACATAATATTTCGATTTTAATAAAAATTAAGAAATGAAAAAATTCTACACTAAACAATTTTCAGTATTTAACACATCACTTAGTTTGATGTGTTTTACTGTTTTGCTTCTCTTATCTGTTTTTAACGGTTATAGCCAAGTAGTTGAATTTACTCCGAGAGTAAGTTCTTTTAATATAAAGGGTGATTTTTCCATGATTGGAAATACCAACCTTACTCTTACCGATTACGATGAAACCTCTAGTAATGGTGAAGACATGAGATATGTGGATATCGATGGTGATTCTAGAACCTTCAACTCATCGTCTTCCGTTTTAGAATTTTCAACAGAAAATGGAGCACTTCCAGAATGTTCTAATATTATCTATGCCGGACTTTATTGGACCGGTAGAGCTAGTCTTGACGGACCAGATGCAAACGAAGATGGAGATGGAAACCCTAATACATTTAATGCAACTAAGGGTACTGAAACGAAAAGCCTTGATAAAACTAAAGTACTATTTAAAGGTCCTGGTTTTGATTACGAAGAGATTACAGCGACAGGTATTGAATTCCCAGACGATGAATCGAACAATATGTATGCTGCTTTTGCTGATGTTACTCAATTAGTAATTGATAATGCTGGTGCTGGAGTATATACCGTTGGAGATATTGCAACTATAGAAGGTAACGGTTACCCTACTGGTTATTCTGGTGGTTGGGGTTTAGTTGTTGTTTACGATAACTACAAAATGAAATGGCGTGATATCACTATTTTCGATGGCTTTGCCTATGTGAGTTCTGGTGGTGGTGATGAATTTATTGATGTAAGCGGGTTTAAAGCCGTTCAAACAGGTGATGTAAATATTAAGCTAGGTGTAATGGCTGGTGAAGGTGATGTTGGAATTGGTGGAGATAGACTTGCCATGATTATTCCTGATACTGATGATGTTGAAGGCATACCTGCTACTTTTCTAAACAATTCTTATCGCGATTTAGTACACCCTGGTAATACTGTGGGGAACTTCTTTAACTCTTCAATATACACACATAATGGAGCTTCAGGAAAACGAACTCCAGATCTAAAAAATAATACAGGTGTTGATATTGCAATGTTCAATATTGAAAACTCAGATAAGTCCTTAATTGATAACAACCAAGATTATACTCGATTTAAATATAACTCTACACAAGATACTTATATTATTTTCAACGCTACTTTTGCTGTAGATGCTTATATTCCAGAGCCAGAAGGTGTTATAACTGCTACAAGCGTCAGTGGAACTGCTCCTACAAGTTTGGAACCTACTGACAGTGCTGAATATATTATTGAGATAACAAATAGAGGAACTGAAGCAACAAACAATACCGTTGTTACAATACCACTGCCTGATTCGGTAAATCCTGATAATTTAAATATAAACATAAAAAGTAGTATTGTTCCTGCTCCAACTTCTAAAATAGATCCTACCATTGGAACCAATGGAGCTATTGTATGGGAAATTGGCACGCTACCGGTAGTAACAAATTCAGATACGGTATTAGCAAGTATAAGCTTCTCTTTAACAGTAACCACAGATTGTGATTTTTACCAAGATGGTGAAGATAAATCTGTAGCTGTAAACGGAAAAATTAGTGGTGTAGGTGCTATTTCTGGAGCACCATTCGATCTTACTTTAATTCAAGGTTACGAAATGTCTGGTAATTGTATTGGAGCAAGTATACCAGCACCAATAACTATACCTATCAATTATAAAAGTTATGTAGACTCACCTCCTACCGGAGATGCGCCAGAAGATTTAATGATTAATTGTGGCGAGGTTGTACCTGTTGCAGATACCGCTTTAGTAACTAACTTACAAGATAATTCAGGTGAAACACCTACAGTTGCTTTTGTTGGAGATGTATCAAACAATGCAACACCAGAGGTTATTACAAGAACATATAGTATTACCGATGATTGTGATAATATTACCAACGTAACACAACAGATAACAAGAATGCCATCGCCTCCTCCAACGGCGGTTTGTAAAGATATAGACGTCATATTAGATGCTGCTGGAAATGCAACTATAACTGCAGATCAAATAAACGACAGCTCTTCTGCTTGTAATGGAGAGGTTACATTATCCGCTTCACAAACTGAATTCACTTGTAGTAATGTTGGTGTAAACACCGTTACACTTACCGTAACAGATGAAAGTGGACAAACAGCAACCTGTGATGCAACGGTAACTGTTATTGATGACATCAATCCCGAAGCACTTTGCCAATCTGCTACAATTTATTTAGACGCAGCGGGCTTAGCAACATTAGATCCAAGTGATGTAGACAATGGTTCTAACGATATCTGTGGAATTAAATCTTTAGAAGTTGATAAAGAATCTTTTTCTTGTGCAGACTTAGGATCAAACACCGTAACACTTACAGTAACGGATAATAATGATAATGTTTCTACTTGTACTGCAGAAGTTACTGTTGTAGATAATATTCCTCCAACAGCTATTTGTGCTAATATAACGATTGAGCTAGATGCTAGTGGTAATGGAAGTATTACTGCTGCCGATATTGATAATGGTTCTAGTGATAATTGTTCAACAATTACACTTTCTGCTTCTAAAACAACTTTTACTTGTGCTGATTTAGGTGTAAACTCAATAACACTAACTGTTACAGATGCTAATAGTTTAGAAACTACATGTACTGCTGAAGTTACTGTTGTTGATAGTATTGCTCCTGAAGCTATATGTTTTAATGAAATAGATGTTGCTATTGATAGTTCTGGTAATGCCTCAATTACTGTAGCAGATATAAATAATGGATCGACCGATAATTGTTCTATCGATAGTATCACGATAGATAAAACAGATTTTGATTGTAGTAATCGTGGAGCAAATACCGTAACCTTAACAGTTACTGATATCTCAGGAAACATTGATACCTGTACTACTACAGTTAATATTATAGATAGTCAAGGACCTGATGTTGCATGTAAAAGTATAACTGTTGAATTAGATGCAAATGGTGTAGCTACTATTGTGCCGGGAGATGTGGATGATGGTTCTAGTGATTGTAGTGGACTAAGCTCTACAACATTATCGCAAACAACATTCGACTGTTCTAATTTAGGTGCTAACAATGTTACCTTAACTGTTACTGATAATGGTGGCAACGTAGAAAGTTGTATTGCTGTTGTAACTGTTGTAGATAATGTTAAACCTACTGTTATTTGTCAGAATATTGTAGCGCAATTAGATGCTACAGGAAATGTAACAATTAATGCTACTGATGTTGATAATGGCTCGAATGACGCTTGTGGAATAGACACACTTACTTTAGATGTTACAGATTTTACTTGTGATAATATTGGTGCAAATACAGTAACATTAACCGCTACAGATGTAAACGGAAATTCAGAAACTTGTACTGCAACTGTTACGGTTGAAGATAATGTTGCTCCTACCGCTCTATGCCAAGCCATAACGGTTCAATTAGACGCTACAGGTAATGCAACCATTACTCCAAGCCAAATAGATAATGGTTCTACAGACTCATGTGGAATTGATACGCTTACTCTTGACATTACAACTTTCGATTGTTCAAATATAGGTGACAATACTGTAGAATTAACAATAACCGATATAAACGGAAATGCTTCTTCTTGTACTACAACAGTAACAATAGAAGATAATGTAGCTCCTACAGTTCTTTGCCAAGCCATAACAGTTCAATTAGATGCTGCTGGTAATGCAAGTATTACTCCAGAACAAATAGATAATGGTTCTACAGATTCATGTGGAATTGATACCCGTACTCTTGATATTACAACTTTCGATTGTTCAAATATAGGTGACAATACTGTAGAATTAACAGTAACCGATATCAACGGAAACGCTTCTTCTTGTACTACAACAGTAACCGTAGAAGATAATGTAGCTCCTGTTGCAATTTGCCAACCTTTTACAGCACAATTAGATGCTTCAGGTAGTGTTACCATTACTCCAGACGACGTTAATAATACTTCAACTGATGCTTGTGGTATTCAATCGCTTTCATTAGATAAAACAACTTTCGACTGTACTAGTATTGGAGACAACACTGTGGAATTAACAGTAACAGATAGCAACGGAAATACATCTACTTGTACAACAACAGTAACCATTGAAGATAATATAGCGCCAGTAGTGTTATGTAAAGATGCTACGGTTCAATTATCTGGAGAAGGTTTTATTACTATTTCTCCAGCTGATATTGATAATGGATCTTACGATTCATGTAGTACTGTAACAATGACTGTCTCTCCAAGTATTTTAGAATGTTCTAATGTTGGTGAGAATACAGTAACTTTAACTGTAAAGGATTTAAACGGAAACGAAGAGAAGTGTACTGCGACAGTAACTGTGGAAGATATTACACCGCCAACTGTTTTATGCCAAGCTATAACGGTTCAATTAGACGGTGATGGTAATGCAAGTATTACTCCAGAGCAAATAGATAATGGTTCTACAGATTCATGTGGAATTGATACACGTAATCTTGATATTACAACTTTCGATTGTTCAACCATAGGTGACAATACAGTAGAATTAACAGTAACCGACATAAATGGTAATAGCGCAACTTGTACAACAATAGTAACTGTTGAAGATAACATTGCTCCAACTGTTATTTGTCAAGATATCGTTGTTCAATTAAATAGTTCAGGAATTGCAACTATTACTGCTGAAGATGTAGATAACGGATCTAATGATGCTTGTGGTATTCAAAGTACTAGTTTAGATATAACAACTTTCGACTGTTCTGACGTTGGAGTAAATACAGTAACACTAAAAGCTGTTGATGCAAATGGTAACGAATCGACTTGTGATGCTTTAGTAACTGTTGAAGATAATGTAGCTCCAGTTATTGCTTGTAAAAATATTACAATCCGTTTAGATGAAACAGGATCTGTATCTATCGAGCCAAGTGATATTGATGATGGTTCTTCAGATTGTAGTAGTGAAGTAACACTTGAGGCTTCTCAAACCATATTCGATTGTACCAACATTGGCGCAAACACTGTTACATTAAAAGTTACAGATGCTTATGGAAACTCGGGTACATGTGATGCACTTGTTACAGTACTAGATATTGTACCTCCAACAGCTATCTGTCAAGCCATAACGGTTCAGTTAGATGCCGATGGAAATGCAACCATAACACCTGAACAAATTGATAACGGATCTAATGATGCTTGTGGTATTCAAAGTACTAGTTTAGATATAACAACTTTCGACTGTTCAAATAT
This sequence comes from Algibacter sp. TI.3.09, assembly GCF_038154905.1. Lineage (NCBI taxonomy): Bacteria > Pseudomonadati > Bacteroidota > Flavobacteriia > Flavobacteriales > Flavobacteriaceae > Algibacter > Algibacter sp. TI.3.09. The sequence continues at coordinate 1,011,493 of NZ_JBAKAN010000001.1, forward strand.
TGGAGATAACACTGTAGAACTTACGGTTACAGATAACAACAACAATGTTTCTACATGTTCTGCTATTGTAACTGTTGAAGATACCACTGCTCCTGAAGCGATTTGTAAAGACATTACTATTCAATTAAATAGTGCTGGAAATGCTGATATTCTTGCTAGTGATATAGATGGAGGTTCTACCGATAATTGTGGTATTCCTGTGCTAAGCGCATCTCAACTTAACTTTACTTGTGCAGATGTTGGCCCTAACACGGTTACACTTACCGTAAAAGATTCTAGCGGTAACGAAGATACTTGTACCGCTACAGTAACTGTTGAAGACACTATTGACCCAACAGTTGTATGTAAAAACATAACAATACAATTAGATAATACAGGCACAGCTTCAATTTTACCAGAAGATATTGATAATGGTTCTGCGGATTGTAGTGGAGAAGTTTCTCTTTCTGTTTCTCAAACAACATTCGATTGTACTAACATTGGCGAAAACACAGTAACACTTACTGTTACCGATATAAATGGAAATGATAGTTTTTGTAATGCTATTGTTACTGTTGAAGATATTACACCTCCAACAGCAATATGCCAAGCTATTACAGTTCAATTAGATGCTGACGGAAACGCAACAATAACTACTGACCAAATTGATAATGGTTCAAATGATGCTTGTGGTATTCTAAGTACTAGTTTAGATATAACAACTTTCGACTGTTCAAATATTGGAGACAACACGGTAGAACTTACGGTTACAGATAACAACAACAATGTTTCTACATGTTCTGCTATTGTAACTGTTGAAGATAACATTGCACCAGAAGCTATATGCCAAAGCATTACAGTGCAATTAGATTCTAACGGTACTGCTACTATTGTGGCCGACGATATAGATAATGGTTCTAAAGATAACTGTGGAACAGTAACACTTGTTGCTTCTCAAACCATTTTTACATGTACAGATGTTGGAGATAACAGCATTACATTAGAAGTAACAGATGCTAATAACAATGTTAGTACTTGTACTGCCATTGTAACGGTAGAAGACAATCTTCCGCCAACAATTTTATGTCAAGATATCACGGTTCAATTAGATAGCGATGGTTTAGCTACTATAGTGGCCTCAGATATCGATGGTGGATCTACAGATGCTTGCGGAACAGTTTCATTAACAGCTTCACAAACTAGTTTCGATTGTTCTAACGTTGGAGATGTTATTGTTACATTAACTGCAACTGATATAAATGGAAACTCAAGTACTTGCGATGCTACAGTAACTGTTGAAGATAATATTGCTCCTACTATCACTTGCCCTGCCGATGTTGTTATAACAGCCGATGTTGGTCAATGTACTGCAACTAATGTAGATTTAGGTCTTACAACAACAAGCGATAATTGTGAAGTAGCCTCTATTACAAATAATGCTTTAGAGCCATTTGTTTTAGGTGAAACTATTGTAACATGGACAGTAACTGATACATCAGGAAACGAAACGACTTGCGAACAAAAAGTAACTGTAACAGATGGTAATTTACCAGAAGTTGTTTGTCCTGCAGATGTTTCAGTATTTGTAGATGCAGATTCTTGCAACGCAACAAATGTAGAATTAGGCACTTTAGATATTCAAGATTGTACAAGCGTTATTACAGTAAACGATGCGCCGGAAGCTTTTCCTATTGGAGATACGCTAGTAACTTGGACGGTAACAGATTCTGAAGGTAATATTAGCAACTGTACACAAACAGTAACGGTTGTAGATAATATTCCACCAACTTTTGTTGAAGAATTACCAGCAGAAACAATCACAATAGAATGTAACGTAGTTCCTTCTCCTGAAACATTTACAGGAGCTGATAATTGCGCTACACCAGTTGTTACTTTTAATGAAGAACGCACAGACGGATCTTGTACAAACAACTATACTCTAGTTAGAACCTGGACGGTAACAGATGCTGCTAACCTTATAACTAGCTTTACACAAACTATAACGGTACAAGATACCACTGCTCCAACATTTGTTGGCGATTTACCAAGTCCTAATTTAGTAGCTGAATGTGACGCGGTTCCTACGGCAGAAATATTAACTGCTGAAGATTCTTGTGGAACAGCAACAGTTACTGTACAAGATATCATTACAAATGGTGATTGTGCTTCTAATTATACTATTGCAAGAGTTTGGACTGCGGAAGATGAATGTGAAAACAAAGCATCTTACACGCAAATAATTTCAGTTCGCGATACTACGCCTCCTGTTTTCGATGCGCCTTTACCTGCTGAAACATTAGAAGTGGAATGTGATGCCATTCCTGATGCTGAAGTTTTAACTGCAACTGATAATTGTGGTAATGCTGCTGTAGAAGTTAACGATGTAAGAACAGACGGCGATTGTCCTTCTAATTATATCATAACAAGAACATGGACAGCAACAGACGATTGTGATCTTGTAACAGAACATACGCAAATAATTACTGTTATCGATACTACAGCGCCAACACCTACTACTACTTTCGATGCGATACTAGATGTAAGTTGTACAGATATTCCAGAAGTACCAACAGTTGAGTTTACAGACAATTGTTCGGATAATGTTACTATTGAATACAGCGAAACGAATTCATTTGATAAAACGGTTTTAGTAAATTACCAAATTGTAAGATCTTGGAAAGTTACTGATTCTTGTGATAATAGTGAAACTTACACACAAACATTAAACGTTGCTTTAGATGAAATTTATAGCGATATCGTTGCACCAGACTGGTGTTACAAAGAAGGTGTTTTAGATTTAAATGAATTTATTGATCCTGCCTTAGATACCGATGGTACTTGGGAGTTATTAGAAGGTGATTTAAGAGCTACTTTAACGAATAACTTATTCGATCCTTCTACTCTAGAGCTTAGCGCAGATTTCTTACCTAATGATGGTGGAATTGATTATGTGTTTAGATACTCTACAACAAACAGTGGTTGTATCAGCATTACAGAAATTACCATGAATATCCATGCGGATTGTGATGTATTACCTTGTGGTGAAAATGATATTGCAATTTCTACTGCTATTACACCAAACGGAGATGGTATAAACGATACGTTTGATATCTCAGGAATAGATTTATGTGGCTTTGTTGCTAGCGTAAAAATATTCAACCGTTGGGGAGCAATAGTTTATGAGTCTTCTAACTACACTTTAGGTAGTATGTCTACTTCTGGTAGCGAAGGCGATTGGGATGGTTACTCTCCTACTTCTGCAATAGGAAACAATGGAAAATTACCTAACGGAACATATTATTATATTATTCATTTACAAGATAGTGGATTAGCACCTTTAACTGGCCCAATATATTTAGGAACCAAATAAAATATTAACCTATGAAATTTTTAAAACAAAACATAATAGCTATTGCATTGTTTAGCTGTACAGTTGGAATTGCGCAACAACTACCGCAATTTACCCAGTACATGTACAATACAATCTCTATAAACCCGGCTTATGCTGGTAGTAGAGAAGCATTAAGCATTGTTGGATTGCACAGAAGCCAATGGGTTGGTTTTAAAGGCGGACCAATTACACAAACTTTATCAATACACACACCGTTAAGAAACGATCGTATTGGTTTAGGTTTATCTTTTATTGAAGACGATTTAGGGCCCCAGAACTTTTCATATTTATATGCTGATTTCTCTTACTCAATTCCAACAGGTAAAAACGGTAAATTGGCATTCGGATTAAAAGGTGGTTTTACACAATTTAGTTTTGATACTGATTTTAGATTAGAAAGTTCTAACCTTTCAGATCCCTTAATTTTTGGAGCTGAAGACCGTTGGACACCAAATATTGGAGCTGGTGTATACTGGAGTACAGATCGTATTTACGCAGGTTTATCTGCACCTAGAATCTTAAATAATGACATTAACAACAAAAATGACTTCGAAGCCTTAGAGCGTGTAAGTTATTACTTTACTGTTGGTGGTGTTTTAGATATTAGTCAAGATTTTAAATTCAAACCAGCAGCATTAATTAAAGCAACTAATGGCGCTCCGGTATCATACGATTTAACTGCTAATTTCCTTTACAAAGAAAAAATATGGTTAGGCGGATCTTATAGAATAAACGAACAAACAGCTGCTATTGGTGGTATTGTAGATTTTCAAGTATCTAGACAATTACGTTTAGGTTATGCTTACGAAAAACCAATTTCAGAAATTGCCGATTACACAACAGGAACACATGAAGTTCTTTTAATTTATGAATTCAAATTCTTGAGTTCTAAATTAAAATCTCCTCGTTATTTCTAAAAAACTTTACTATGTCTGCCAAATGGCATAATAGAAATTTTTCAACGCAATCGGCTTAACTAACAAACTAAAAAGAAATAAAACCCTATATATGAAACTAAAAAATTACATATTAGTTTGTATAGCCTTAATATTAAGTATTAATGGTTTTGCTCAACAAGGAAAACAAAAAAGAGCAGACACCCTTTTTAATAAATTTTCGTTCGTTAAGGCTTCTAAAGTATACAGAGAACTTATTCAAAATAACTATAATAGAGATTACGCTACTAGGCAATTAGCAGATTGCTATGCCCTACTTCGTGATCCTAGAAATGCATCTAGATATTACAAAAGTGTTGTAAAACAGGATAATGTTCCTGTAGAATATTATTATAAATACGCACAATCTTTACGTGGTATGAAAAAATATGACGATTCTCGCGAATGGTTGCAAACCTTTAAAGATTCTGGTGGTGTTATAAATTCTAACGATTTTTCTAAAGACTTAAATTTTATAACAAGTGTTTTCAATTCACAACAACAATACTTTTTAGATAAGGTTAGATTCAATTCTAAGTATAGTGATTTCGGTGCTTTTGAAAAAGGCGGACAAGTTTATTTCGCTTCCGCAAGAGATGAAGGTGTGGCCGTAAAAAGAGTTTACGGATGGAACGAGCAACCATTTTTAGATATCTATGTCGCTCAAGCAGGAACAAGACGTAATGTAAACCATACAGCCAAACTTAAGGGGGATGTAAATTCCATTTATCATGATGGTCCTGTGGTGATTACTAAAGATGGAAAGACCATGTACTTTTCTAGAAACAACTATAAAGATCAAGTTGAAGAAAAAGACGCAAAGGGTTTAACCAACATGAAAATATATAGAGCTAAACTACGTGATAGTCTTTGGACAGACGTTGAAGATTTATCTATCAATAATGCCGATTATTCAACACAACACCCCGCTTTAAATAATGATGATACAAAATTATATTTTGCATCAGATAGACCAGGAGGTTTTGGCGGTTCGGATATTTACGTTGTAGATATAAATGCTGATGGCACTTTAGGTGAACCCGAAAATGTTGGCCCAGTAATTAATACAGATCAGGCCGATGGTTTTCCATTTATTAATAATGAAGGAACCTTATTCTTCTCTTCTGGAGGACATGTAGGTTTAGGTTTGTTAGATATTTTTGCCACCATTAGAGGTGAAGATGATCAAGCAGACGAAGTTGTAGATGTTATCAATTTAGGCGTTCCAATTAACTCGAATAAGGATGATTTTTCTTTTAGCATGAATCCCAACGGTATTACGGGCTATTTCGCTTCTAATCGTGTTGGCGGTCGTGGTGACGATGATATTTATGCTTACCACAGAAAACCTGTTCTACATGTAGAAGGTGTGGTTAGCGACGCTATTAACTCTAAACCAATTCCAAATTCGGTTATTCAACTTATAAACTCAAAAGGAGAAAAAGTAGCTTACATGACTACAGATAAAAATGGTTTCTATCAAATAAATATAGACAGAAATCAAGATTATAAAATTATTGCAAGTCAGAAAAAATACATCGACGATTACAGAACATTTACATCTAAACACCTGCAAACCGAGTTAACCTCAATTACAGCCAATTTACTTTTAAACCCTGTACCAGATGTTATAAAGCTAGCGGAATTAAACACCATTTATTTCGATTTCAACAAGCATAACATTCGTCCGGATGCGGCTTTAGAATTAGATAAAATTGTAGATTTAATGTTGAATGTTTATCCAGAAATGGTAATTAGAATTGAATCGCATACCGATTCTAGAGGGCTACTATCTTACAATGATAAACTATCTATAGATAGAGCAAATTCAACTTACGAGTATATAATCTCTAAAGGAGTAAACCCTGAAAGAATTACAGAACATGAAGGATTTGGTGAGCGTAGATTAACAAATGGTTGTGAAGATGGGCAAAATTGTGAGGAAAAAGACCACCAGTTAAACAGACGTACACAGTTTATAGTAATAAAAATGGAATAATAAAGACATGTAATCGCATGTGTTTTATAATACCTAAAACCTACTTATATTTTTTTAATTAAATATAGACCCATGAAATTAAAAAACTACTGCTTAACAAGTATGTTCTTACTTGTTTCCATAACAGTGTTCGCACAATATGGCATGCAAAAAAAAGCAGATAAGCTATTCAATACATTTGCTTTTGCCGATGCAACAGAGGTATATACTAGGTTAATTGATAAAGATTTTAATACCGATTATGCCACTAGGCAATTGGCCGATACTTATGCTTTTATGAGAAACCCAGACAGTGCTGTGGTGTATTATCAAAAAGCTGTAGAACAAGCAAATGTGCCTATAGAATACTATTATAATTATGCACAAGCTTTAAGAGGTGTAAAAGATTATAAAGGGTATCGCCAATGGATGCGTGAGTATAAAGATAAAGGTGGTATTATTAATGAAGCTCAATTAGCTAGCGATAAAGACTTCTTAAAATCTGTAGTAAACGCTAAGCAAAGTTATTTTTTAACCGATGTAAAGTTTAATTCAGAATTTAGCGATTTTGGAGCCGTTGAACATAATGGTAATATTTATTTCACATCTGCTAGAGATAAAGGCGCATTAACAAAACACGTTTACGGTTGGAATAAAGAACCGTTTTTAGATATTTATGTTACCGAAAAAGGGACTAACGATTCTTTAGTAAATCATAAATCAAAACTAAAAGGTGATATTAATTCTGTTTTTCACGATGGACCTATTACAATTACCAAAGACGGAAAAACCATTTATTTTTCTAGAAATGATTTCAATAAAAATGTCTTAGGTAAAAACACAGAAGGCATTACCAATTTAAAAATATACCGTGCCACGCTTACAGATGGAAAATGGAAAAACTTAGAAGAATTATCTTTTAGCGACAGCTCCTACTCTACTGGTCATCCAGCGTTAAATAGCGACGAAACAAAATTATATTTCGCATCAGATAGACCTGGTGGATTTGGCGGGTCGGATATTTATTACGCAAATATTAATGCCGACGGCAGCTTAGGAGAACCTATAAATGCAGGTGAAATTGTAAACACCAATAAAAACGAAAAATTTCCTTTTGTAAATAGCGAAGATGTATTATTCTTTTCTTCCGATGGACATCAAGGTTTAGGCTTAATGGATGTTTTTGCAACCGTTTACAGTAAAGACAAAACCATTACAAACGTTGCTAACTTAGGCGTTCCTGTAAATTCTAGTAAAGATGATTTTTCATTCTTTTTAAATGAAGATGGACTTTCTGGTTACTTTGCATCAAACCGTGAAGGCGGTGTAGGAAGCGATGATATTTATGCATTCGATAAAACACCTCAATTAAAAATAGCCGGTAAATTAACCGATTCTGAAACCAATCTTCCTATAGAAAATGCAACCATAACTTTGTTGGATACTGATGGAAACACTATTGCTTTTGTTGAAACCGATAGCGATGGCAATTACGATATCAATATTGATAGAGATACCGATTACAAACTTCAAGTAAATAAAGACGGATATATTGAAGACTCTCGAGATACAACTTCTAAAAATGTAGACAAGAATGTATCAACTATTACCGAAGATTTTGTTCTTAATAAAATACAGGAACCAAAACCAACTGTGGAGCCTTATCCAATTGTGGAGTTAGCTCCTATTTACTTCGATTTCGATAAATCAACTATTAGAGATCAAGATACTGATGAGCTAAATAGAATTGTAGATTTAATGCTTAACACGTATCCAGAAATGGCAATCGAAATTGAATCGCATACAGATTCTAGAGGACCTGCGGAATACAACAAAAGGCTCTCTGTTAAACGCGCAAAATCTACTTACAATTATCTTGTAGAACATGGAGTGAATAAAGAAAGAATTCTGTCCTTTAAAGGTTTGGGAGAAGAACAACTTGTAAACCAATGTGATGGTAGCATTAAATGCTCTAATGCTCAACACGAACTAAACAGACGTACACAGTTTATTGTTTCTAAAATAAAATAATTTGGCATTTTAAATGCCCTTTTAAAAAAGCACCAATATGTTATTCATTTTGGTGCTTTTCTTTATTTTCTGTAAATAAAATTTTACATTCTAAAATATCAATAGATACAATTATTAAAGCCTTTACTTCATTATCTTTGTATATATCACAGCTTAAATAATAGATTTAAAATTTCTTTAACAGCAAAAAAAGTTTATTTTAAAGCCTTATTTTAATAAGTATCAACTCATGTTAATAAAGTCTTCTATGCATACATCTAAATACCTTCTTATTATTTTTACAGCTTTACTCTTTACAAGCTGTAACAACGAAACTAAAATGAGTTCGGTAAGCACCGAAAATTGGTCGAAACGTAAAGTATCTAAAACGCTTACAGATTCCTTAGAATACGGAAAGTCTTACTTGTCTACCTATTCTCAAATTTTTAGTATGTCTGAGCATAAAACACACAATTTAACCACTATGGTTAGTTTAAGAAACACAAGCGATGTAGATACCATTTATGTGCTAAGTGCTAAGTATTTTGATACACACGGTAAACATGTGCGCCCTTACATTGGTCATGCTATCTTTTTAGCACCTATGGAAACCTGCGAAATTATTATTGATGAAATTGATAACTCTGGAGGTACCGGTTCTAATTTTGTATTTGAATGGAAAACACCGAAAGATTGCCCAGAACCTTTATTCGAAGCAATTATGAATTCTACTGTAGGCCAACAAGGCTTATCTTTTGCAACGCAAGCAAGAAGGATTAAATAATACGAGGAACATTCATTGAAATATAAGCTTATCCTTAAGTTGTATACAATTTGAGAAAAACCCGAACTGAAATTAAAAAATGAATAAAGTTGACAAAACTGGAATATCATTAATAGTACTTGGATTTTTAATTCCATTTTTTATTTATTTTGGTTTCATTATCGGACTTCCTATTTATATAATTGGAATTATTACCCTTCTATTTGGAAATTTAAAGACTAAACAAAAATTACTTTGGATTTTAATACCAGCAGTTTTATTTTATCCAGTAATGAAGGGATACTCTGCTATTTCATTTTATTACGCTGATATTCAAAAAGTAGATTTAATACTTCCATTTGGCTTTAAAGGAACTGCAATAATTGTTGATAATGCTGATTTTGGACAAACATTTGAGAAAAAGGATAGACGAGAACAAATAATATTTGAGGAAAACGGAATTGCTTTTTATCCAACTGAATTGGAATTACAAAGCTCTCGATTTAGAGTCTTTCTTAAACAAAAAAATGGAGAATTAAAAAGAGTTTTATTGAGTTCTGAAAGTTCTGAAAAGACAACACTTTTAGCTTATGGAGAAAGTAGTTTTGAAAAAACCATCGAATCAGAAAAAAAATATATTCCTTACGACTTTGTGAAAATTGGAGAGAATTTAACAGAACAAAGTAATTCGGAAAAAAGGAGCGAATTAATTGAATTAATAAAAAAAGGAGAAATAAAAACTGTGTACAACACCATGTATAATTAATCGCTGGTTATAGCCTACCCGCGAACATTCCTACAAAATATTCTATCTGTGATTTATTTGCTAACTTACCTCTTTAAATCACGCAACTAACTATACATAATCACGTTGCCAAATATAAATAAGGCTTAGTGTAAAGGATATCCCTTATCATACATTAAGTACTGATAAATATTTTACTTAAAACTTTCACCCTAAAGTAGCTTGTGCTTTTCTACCATCTCCTAGTATACCTTTGTCGGACCATGTAGTGTTTTGATTAGTAACCCAACGTATATTATTTGTAACTTTGCTTACCCAAACGAATTGAAATGCACTTGATTACTTCTAAGCGGTGCAGTACGAGTTTGAGATAAATGATAATTTGAAATTTAAATAATGGCAATAATATACTGTACCCAAAAATTTGAAACTGTAGTTGGTAAATCACGTATAGCTAAATCGGATAAATCTTCTCCTCTTGGTAACTGGAACGCTAATGTGTTTACGGTTAGCAGGAAAAACTGTGTAATACTAATGAATGATGTTTCTTATTATTCTGTACTTTTAATTGATTTCAAAAAAATTGATTTAATGAATTTTCATGAAGTATTTGCTGAGCGCTTTTTTAAGCAATTAGAAAATGATGAGATAAGCTTTCCATCTAAATTTACAGACAAAATCACGACAGAGTTACAGCCAATTTTTTTAACTACCAATAATAATAGAAAGGTATTGGGCGCTATACAGGATGCCACCCTTGATATGAAGAGATATATTACCGAAGACTATAGTGACAATATTGATGATATAGACGTGGACGAATTGAATTCCAATATTAATGAAAAGATTTTAAGCGTTCTTGGTAAAAAGAAACGTGGTTATGGGTATCCTAATGATGCAATACAGGATTTGTTGAATAAGTTTTGTGCGTAGCAGATTGGTATTGAGTTTTAAATCTCGTTTATAAAAAAGTAATAGCGCTCATTTCTATAGTTTCGATTCCGCTTGGTTGTGTGTTGCTGTAAAGAGAGAAATAATATATAATTAAAAAATAAAACATTTACAAACAATGTATAAAAATAATTACTAGATTTTGGGCTTAACTAAAGGTAGTTGCAAGTTTATTACGTCTGATTTTCCTGCGGAAAATCCTCGCATACAGCACTATTTTATACATAAACGCTAATACTATAAACATATCCAAAAAATAATATATGAATATAATTGATTCTCTTTTTGGACAAAAAAAGACTTTTAAACATCCCGTAATTGGAGTTTTAAAAAGTCAGAGAATTAGAGGTGTTAATCATGCTAAAAGTTATACTTGGCATGGTAATATATTATTAAAGAACCAACTACTTGAAACAACAATTATTTTAGAAGGGAATAATACAAGTCCTTTTCCTAATCACCTAGATTTTATTAGTCAATTAGTGACGAATTGGGAAAATGAGTATTTACCTAAAATTGAAAATAAAATTAACGCTAGCGAAATTGATAATATTGCAAAATATTCTAATTGGAAAAATGAGTTTTATTTATCTGCTATCTATCCAATGCATGATAAAAGCTCTGAATTTGAATTAACATTAGAACCAATAGATAAGAAGAAAACTGATTCTTTAGGAATAGAAATTAAAAATAACATTATTACAAAAATTGAAAAATATGAGTAATAATAAAAGGCAGCTAGTTTTATACTAATAAATATGGGTTTCTTTATTTATTGGCTTTTGAAATTCCTTATGAAAATCCTATCATACAAAAACACACTATTCTTACATATAAACACTAAAACCAACCTCCAGCCTCTCCCCAACTCTCATTTTTAACCCAAAAAAACAAATAAAGACCGCTTACGCAATATTTCTTTAAATATAATTCGAAATTTCACGTTATTGCAGTGCATTTAATATGTAGACAAAGCATGGTCTTTTTAATATGAAAGGCCGTATATCAATAACAAATACTATTTAAACTATGAAAAAATTATTTTTATTATCAATTACATTATTAGGTTTTACATTTGCCTCTAGCGCACAAAATATTGCAGATAATGCTTTAGGGTTACGTCTTGGAGATAGTGATGGTTTAGGAGCTGAAATTACTTACCAACGTGCTCTAGGTGATAACAATAGAATTGAAGCTGATTTAGGTTGGAGAAACGGAAACGATTACAGCGCTTTTAAATTAGCAGGTTTATACCAATGGGTATGGAATATCGACGGCGGATTTAACTGGTATGCTGGTGCTGGTGCAGGTTTAGCATCATACTCTGGAAGAAATGATAATAACTTAGATGATGATTTCGGATTTTTTGCTGCTGGAGATGTTGGTATTGAATACGATTTTGATATTCCGTTATTAATTTCTTTAGATTTTAGACCAGAAATTGGGAACAATCGTTTTACAGACAATACACTTTTTGATATCGCATTAAGTTTAAGATACCAATTCTAATACATTTAGATATCAATAATAAAATTTAAGCGTCTTTTTAAGGCGCTTTTTTTATGCTGAAAAATTAGGGTTAATTATATCAACCTACTCCATTTCAACATTACTATACTTTGCATTTATAATAATACTTTTTCCGCTAGATCCGCTTTTAGAAAAAGAAGACGACGATTGATTTTTAGCCGATTGATTTGGATGCAAGAATTTAGAATAACTCCCCTTATATTGCACGTTAACATCTACATTTGGTAATTTTATAAAGGCATTACTATTTTGAAGAATAATGTTTAAATTACTAAAACTATCTTCTATTTTAGAAATGTTTAAATCACCAATATTTCCATCAATTATAGCGCTACCGCTTAATTTATCGATATCGATATTAGATGATGTGGCATTTAAAACTAACTGCTTTACCTCTTTTATTTCAGCATTGTTTACGTAATTTAAATTCAGTTCTCCTAAATTCCAGAATTCTACATTTACCGGCGAATAAGAAGCATTAATGGAAGTAGAACTCCCATTAACACTATATGCTGTAAATTTTGAATGTGATAAATTAGCTTTTAAATCATTAACATTAGAAGCAAATTCTACTTCACCATATTTAATATTAACTTTTAACTTGGCATGGTTTGGCATTTTTATTTTAATGGTTTTCTTGATATTAGAATCTCCATGCCCTTTCATTAATTTTTCAACTTCTTTCTGGCGGTTTTTCATTAAAGTTGCACGTTCTTCATGGCGTTCTCTATTAGCCTCTGCACGTTTACTTTGTGCTTCAACACGATTGGCTTGCGCCTCAATACGCTCTGCTTGTGCTTCCATTTGCGCTCCAAAACGTTCTCCCCAAGCTTCCATTTTCTCTTCAAAATCACCTTCATTAAATCGTTCTTCAAAAGCTTCTCCCCAGGCTTCCATACGCTTGCCAAACTTCTCTCCCCATTCTTCTCCAAATTTTTCGCCCCAAGCTTCCATTTTAGCTTCAAAATCTTTTCCGTAAGTAGCTTCAAATTTCTCTTCATATTTTTTTAGATACTTTTCACCATCCTTTTTATAGGCTTCATAATCAAACTCCATAGCATGTGCGCCTGCAGGAAGTTCTGGTAACTGTGGCATTTCTGGCATAGCAGGAATTTCAGGCACGTCAACGGTTAACCCATTCATGATAGCTTGAGGTAAATCGGCCAATTCGTATTTTAATTCGTCAAAAATTATGGTTAATAAATCGCCATCACTATCATTGTTCTTTTCAACCCAAACCACATTAGGCTTTGATTTATTTGTATTTATCGAAACCTTATCAAAAGTGGCATCAATATCAACATCCCAAGATTTTAAAACACTTTCAAGCGCCTCTTTCGATATTTTTTCACCTTCAACATAAGCTTCAATTTCAATGGTGTTTTTATTCCACGTATCGAAAACAACATTACAATGGCTTGTGTTTAAATCGATAACTACATCTTTATTTACCTTAATACTTTGCTCTAGTTTTGTTAACTTTTGTTGTCCAAAAGCACTTGCCGTTAAAACAAAACTCAGTATTAATAATTTAATTTTTATGATTGTACTATTCATTTTTTGATTGATTTAGATTGATTGTTCTTTTTCTGATAAAGCATCAGATGATTTTAATTCTTTTAATTGTGTGCGTAATCGATACATTAAATTTAATCTGAATTTTAAATTATCAATTAATGCATTCACTGTTAATTCCGATGGCCCAGACTCTGTAAGATCCAACGATAATCGTTTGTATTCTTTATCCAATTCGTCTAACTGCGCCAAATACCCATCGAATAATTCTTTGGTTTCTGGCGTGTATTTCATTTTAGATAATTCTAAATTAATACTCGCTAAATAATAGTCTTCCACTTTTTTAAGCCCCGGAGATACATCACCCAAAGTTTTTGTTTCCGTTACTTTAGTAGTTGCAACGGTCTCAATAGTTTCGATGGTTTCAGTGTCTCCTTTAAAAAAGGAATAAGCACCAAAACTTAAACCTAAAAACACAACAGCACTAGCTGCAATTTGCATCCAGCCCAAACCAGATTTTTTAGGAGCTTCAGGTAAAGCCTTATCTAATTTTTCAAGAAAGCGCGCTTCATGCTTGGTTGGCATTTCATCATGTACAACCTTTTCATTCTTAAATAAGTCTCTAATATCTTGTGCCATTATTTTTGTGTATTAACAGTTCTTGTAATTTTAATTTTCCCCGCGATAGTTGCGTTCTAGATGCTACTTGTGTTATGTTCAAAATTTCCGATATTTCCTGATGGTCGTATCCTTCAATTAAATATAACATTACCACATATTGATATTTTTGCGATAATTTATTAATAGCTTCTTTTACATCGTGCAACGTTACCGCATCGTCAACTAACCATTTGTCGTCTTTTGTAGTATCAATCACTTTCAGGTGCACCTCTTCTAGTTCCACAAGTTCTTGTTTTCTAGATTTCAAGAAATCGATACTTTTATTAACAACAATACGTTTTAACCAAGCTCCAAAAGTAACTTCCGCTTTATACTGATCCAGTTTTGTAAATGCTTTTATAAAAGCTTCCTGCACCACGTCTTCGGCATCGTTAGCATCTTTTAAAAATCGTTTAGCAACAATATACATCCCGTCGCAGTACTGGTTGTATAACTGCAATTGCGCTTTCCGATTGTTTTGTTTACATTTTTCAATAATGTCAACTTGAAACATACTAATTTTGCTTTTGGTTGGTTAGGCCAATTTATCATTATATTGGCTTAGGTTCGTTTAAAAGACGACAAAAAAAACAAAGTGTTGCAAAAACTATTAAATTTTACTTAAAATATAACAAAATTGTACAAATGTGCGTTAGGTTTTTTAGTAATCAATACTTTTTAAAGTATCTTTATTGCCTTAATAAATTGCTCCGTAAATGAACACCTTTTTAAAACGCGTTTTGATGTCCTTGGCTGTAATAGCTTTAGGCTTGTTTTTATATTCAACTTTCGTTGAAGACATATTTGCTCCTCGATTAAGTCCGAAAGACACCGTGAAGTTTGAGTTAAACGACTTAGAACTTAAGGTGTTTTACAACCGCCCTTATAAGAAAAACCGTGATGTATTTGGAGCCTTAGTGCCTTTTGATAAAGTATGGAGAACGGGTGCCAACGAAGCCACAACCTTCGAAACCAATAAACCTCTAGAAGTTAAAGGCATGCCATTACCTGCTGGAAAATATACCTTATGGACCGTTCCAAAAGATTCTGTTTGGACTGTAATTTTTAACACTAAGCAATATTCTTGGGGTGTCGATTCTGAAATGAAACCGATGTGGGATCCTAATTATGATGCTTTAAGCATTGAGGTTCCTGTAAGAGATTTAAGGAAACCTGTAGAGCAGTTTACCATTGCTTTTGATAACTCTACAGACGATTTATTTTTAACTATGGCTTGGGATGTTGTAAAAGTGTCTGTGCCTTTAAAATAATTTCATTAAAAAATTCTTCCAAAGAAAATCAAAATACCCTATTGAATAAATTTGTAAATTGAAGTTCCAAAAGGACTATTTTGACTAAAAAAAACAAATCGGCGCTTTCTGAACATACAGGGATTTCTTCTCCAGAAATTACAAGTTCTAATGCCATTGAAACTCTCAAAGCAAAGCGCAAAGCCCGAATTAACACCAACACTTTAGTTACTTCTATTCTCGACAAAAACATAGCGGCTTTAAGTCGTGCTATTACTTTAGTTGAAAGTGAAAACCATAAACATTTAGAACAAGCTAACACCATAATAAAAGCGTGTTTACCACATGCCAACAAATCTATTAGAATAGGCATTACAGGTGTTCCTGGTGTTGGAAAAAGTACATTTATTGAAGCCTTTGGAAAACATTTAACATCGCAAGGTAAACGCATTGCCATACTTGCTATAGATCCAACAAGTTCTATTACAAAAGGTAGTATTTTAGGTGATAAAACACGAATGGAAACTTTGGCCAAAGATGAAAATGCCTTTATTCGTCCCTCGGCTTCCGGAACGTCTTTAGGTGGTGTCGCTAGAAAAACTAGGGAAAGTATTATTTTATGTGAAGCCGCAGGATTTGATGTGATTTTAATTGAAACTCTTGGCGTGGGGCAAAGTGAAACCACTGTACATAGTATGATTGACTTTTTCTTACTACTAAAATTAGCTGGTGCTGGTGATGAACTTCAAGGAATAAAACGTGGTATTATTGAAATGGCCGATGCTATTGCCATTAATAAAGCCGATGGAGAGAACCTGAAACAAGCTAAACTAGCCAAGGTTGAATTTAATAGAGCACTTCACCTCTATCCTCCTAAAATATCGCAATGGTCGCCAAAAGTGATGCTTTGCAGTGCATTAGAAAATGAAGGCATTAAGGATATTTGGAAATTAATTTTAGAATATAAAACTAAAACTACCGAGAATAATTATTTTGAAACCAATAGAACGAAGCAAAATAAATTCTGGCTTATTCAAACGATAGAAAATGAATTGAAACGGTCCTTCTTCAATAAAAAAGAAATAAAAGAAGCACTCGAAGCGCAATTAAAATTAATTGAAAGCAACAAAACAACGCCTTTTGCTGCTGCCGATTATCTACTCAGTCTTAACAAATCGCTTCAATAAATACTTAGCTATTTTATAAAATAACACTCCAGAGATTGCTCCAAAAGTTAATCCACATAAGATATCCAATGGATAATGTACGCCAACATATATTCTACTAAATGCAACAATAAGACTCCAAGACACCATTATATAAATTAATTTTTTATAAAATGGTCTTAATGTTAAACCTGCAAAAACAGCTGCAGCCATAGTGTTAGAAGCGTGCCCAGAGAAAAAACCATATTTACCACAGCGCACTGCAATAAAACGAACTCTATCTACCAAATCTGCCGCACCACAAGGTCTTGGGCGTTGAAAACTACGTTTAAAGACATTGGTAATTTGATCGGTAAAGGTTACCATTAAAGCAATAACCACCACGAAAATTAATAGCGATTTTAGACCAAACTTTTTATAAAGTAAATACAACAAAACAGCATACAATGGGATAAAAGTAAGCTTATCTGTAATAGCCAACCACAAGCCGTCCCAAGGTTCGGAACCCAAATTATTTAAGAATACAAATAACTCGGTGTCGTTTTTTAAAAGCTGATCTATCATTACTGTTTTATTTTAGCATTAGCCCAGGGCCTCTGTTTTACTCGTTAATTATTATTACCTTTTTAAGGAATTATCAAAAGGTATTACTCGTCGTATTTAGCAACTTCTGCATCATAAAAAGCCGTAGCTTCCTTAATTGCATTTTCTGTTTCTGTTTCTAATTCTTCTTGATCGTCAGCATCAAAATCTTCAAACCATTCAACTTCATCATCTTCAAGGTTAATTATAAATCTTGGAAATTCAGTATGAATAACAAAAATAGCGTTTGGAAACTCTGTGTTATCCCCTAATATAAATTTTGGTAATGTCATGTTTTCTTTTTTTGTTAATTACTAGTTTTTAGTAACAGACTAAATATTATAAATTGTTTACTTCCGTCCTACTCGACGTTCGACAAAATTAATCTTTTTGTTAAATAATTGAACCTTATATATAATAAAATAGAAGCCGATGTTAAACCTGCTAATAAGCCTAGCCAAATCCCGAAACTTCCATAAGCATCTTCCGTTCCAAAAAACCAACTTATAGGAAAGCCAATTATCCAATACGAAATGAACACTAAAACCATAGGAATTTTTACATCTTGTAAACCTCTTAAAGCTCCAAGAAAAACCACTTGTATACTATCACTTATTTGAAAAATAGCGGCAGCAACCATTAATTTAGATGCTATAGTAACTACTTCTGTATTATCGGCTAAGTTCTTTAAATCATCCAAATCTACATATAATCTTGGTAAATAATCGTGCAACAGAAAGAACATAATCGCAAAACCAAATGCAATTATAACACCTAATAGAAATATAGAATATGCAATACGACGTAAATCTACATATTTTTTCAAACCTTTTTGATTTCCAACACGAACCATACATGCCACACTTAATCCCATGGCTACCATAAAGGTCATGGACGATAAGTTTAATGCTATTTGATTGGCTGCTTGTGGATTTTTACCTAACAAACCACTTAACCATATCGCTGAAGTAAAAATAGCTACTTCAAAAAACATCTGCATAGCGCTTGGTGTGCCTAAGTTTATAATTTTTTTTAGCATTAATTTATCAAGCACAAAAAACTTTATATTCGTAACGTATTCCTTAGATTTTTCTCGTCCTTTTAATAAATACCACAAGTACCAAACCATTACAAATCGAGATACTAAAGTTCCATAAGCCGCACCAACAATACCCATTTCTGGGAAACCGAATTTCCCAAAAATCAATAAATAGTTTAAAACTACGTTTATAAGATTACTTAAAATGGTAGCATACATCGGGAATTTAGTCAACGTTAGTCCATCACTAAATTGCTTAAAACCTTGAAATATTATTAATGGGATAAGTGAAAATGCTACTAAATCTAAATAAGGAATCGCTAACTCAACAACCTCAATAGGCTGCTTCATTAAGTACATTAAAGGTTTTGCAAAAAACACAACCAAAAACAATAATACCCCTAAAACGGAACATAAAAATAAACCATGTTTAAAAGACGATTTTCCTTTATCAAAATCTCCTTCAGCATCAGCTTCTGCAACCAATGGCGTAATAGCCGTAGAAAAACCAATTCCTAAAGACATCGCAATAAACATAAAACTATTCCCGAGTGATACTGCTGCAAGTTCGGCTGTACCTAATTGGCCAACCATAATATTATCTATAAAACTGACAAAAGTATGGCCTAGCATACCTAACATGACTGGCGCAGCAAGTTGCCAGTTGTATTTAAATTCTTTGGTGTAGTCGGTTAATTGCATTTGGCAAAAGTAAACTTATGCTTTGTTTAAAGCAATTTTGTGTTCTTAATTTAAAAGGAAATATTTAAGTTAATTTATTGGTAAAATTATGAGTTTTAAAGTTGAGAAACATCACGCTTTGCATCTTCAAATTCAGTGATGATTTCCGTAACAATGTCTGCCACAGGTTTTATTGAATGAATAATACCTGCAATCTGCCCGATTTCTAGTTCACCATCATCCAAATCACCTTCAAACATACCCTTTTTGGCACGTCCGCGACCAAGTAATTCTTTTAATTGATCTACACTTGGAGCTGTTTTGTATAAATCTTGTACCTCATTAAAAAAGGCGTTTTTTACTAAACGTACTGGCGCCAATTCTTTTAACGTTAACTGCGTATCACCTTCTTTAGCATCAACAACCACTTGTTTAAAGTTAGCATGTGCAGAACTTTCTGTACTAGCAACAAACCGACTTCCTATTTGAACACCATCTGCTCCTAAAACCATAGTGGCCAACATAGCTTTACCTGTTGCGATTCCGCCAGCGGCAATTACTGGTATCGTTATTTTTTCTTTAACCATCGGAATTAGTGTCAAGGAGGTTGTTTCATCTCGCCCATTATGTCCACCAGCTTCAAAACCTTCGGCAACAACGGCATCTACAACAGCTTCTTGAGCTTTTAAAGCGAACTTTAAAGAACTCACCACGTGCACAACAGTAATTCCTTTGTCTTGTAACCAAGAGGTCCACGTTTTTGGATTTCCAGCGGAAGTAAACACAATTTTAACGCCTTCTTCAACTATAATATTCATGATTTCCTCAATGTTAGGATATAACATTGGGACGTTTACTCCAAAAGGCTTGCTTGTTGCTTTTTTACATTTTTGAATATGCTCGCGTAACACCTCAGGATACATCGATCCTGCTCCAATTAATCCTAAAATATCAGCATTACTAGCAGCTGAAGCTAATCTCCAACCACTATTCCAAATCATTCCAGCCTGAATTATAGGGTATTTAATTCCAAAAAGTTCGGTAATTCTATTTGCCATTATTCTTTTATAAGTCTAAAGGTATCAATTCCATTTGCAGTTTCAAGTCTAACAATATAAAGACCTTTGGACAATTCTGAAGTATTAATCCAATTATTTTCATTTGAAACTTGATACGTATTAATCTTTTTTCCTGCAACATCAAAGAGATTTAATGTTGCAAAATCATCGTTAGGAAGGCTCACAAACAAACGCGCATTCATTGGATTAGGATACAGCGTAATTTTATCGTTCATATTGGCATTTGTAGTATCAAGCGCATAGATATTTGCCAAAGCTTTCTCTAAATCTGGAATACCATAACCTAAATAAAAATCAGGGTTATTGTATTGTGATGCTGATTCTCTAACCAAATCCATAATTTCAGAATTGGTTAAACTTGGGTAAGCTTGCCACAAGCATGCAATACCACCAGCCAAAATTGGCGCACTAAAAGATGTACCACTATTGGTGATAATATTATCAAATTCATTAATTAAATAACTACTAGCGCCTTGCGCAACAACATCAGGTTTTATAGTCGGCTGATAGGTCGTACCTATAGAACTAAACATGGCATAATCACCATTAGAATCAACAGCTCCAATAGTTAAAACATTTGGAGAATCGGCTGGCGCGCCAACACTAGCTCCCCAAGCATTTCCTGCCGATGTTACTAAGAGCATTCCTTTTTCAAAAGCAATA
The DNA here is from genome assembly GCF_038154905.1 of Algibacter sp. TI.3.09. Taxonomy (NCBI): domain Bacteria; kingdom Pseudomonadati; phylum Bacteroidota; class Flavobacteriia; order Flavobacteriales; family Flavobacteriaceae; genus Algibacter; species Algibacter sp. TI.3.09. The sequence continues at coordinate 1,032,410 of NZ_JBAKAN010000001.1, forward strand.
TTAGCTCCTTTTGTAATGTATGCTGTTTGCCCATCCATATCCGATGGCTCGTAATCGTACTTAGTTCCTGGATCAAAATCATCATACCCTAAAGAGGTATTTATAATATCTACCCCTAAACTATCTGCACGTTCAGCAGCTTCCACCCAATAACTTTCTTCTACTGGGTTTTCATCATTATTATCTTCAGTAATAAAAAGATAATATGATGCATCTGGCGCTGTACCAACGTAATTTTTAGTTGCAGTGTCAATATATCCGGCCATAGCACTTAAAACCAAAGTCCCGTGATTTGTAGATGTATTGGTGTAAACATCATCATCACGGTTTACAAAATCGTAATCGTCAAGTAGTCTTCCATTATTTCGAAGTGCTTCAAACGAACTCATGGTATTAACATTTGGAAATCCTCCATCCATTATGGCAACTGTCATCCCTTCACCTGTAAAACCTGTTTGATGCAACACATCGCCATTAATCATTTTAATCTGATTATTTTGGTTGGCATTACCGTAATTATAATCGGTTAAAATAGTTTCGAACTTATACCTTCGTTTTTCATTGGTCGATTTCTCTAAAGCGCCTTGAGATCTATCTGCAAAAACAATTTTACTTATAAATGTTCTTTGAGGTTCAATCAAGTTATTTTGATTGATAAATAAGTTTTCAATGGCTGTTTTTTCACCACGAACATGTACAGCATTGAACCATTTAGATTTGGCTAAAACGGATATGCCGTCAGCACTTTTAATAGCTGTAATGTAGTCTTCGTTTACAGGTACGTCACGTGCATCTATAGATACACCATGCCTAGCCTTTCTATCTAGTGCTTTTTGAGTGAGCATAGTTAGTGGGTTGGCAATAAAAGTGGTTTCATTTTCTTTATCCGTCAAATACACCCAAGCATCTTCTTGAGCAAATAATTGACATGAAAAAGCAAGTAGACTGAGGGAAAGTATAATTCTTTTCAATATAATTAATTTAGTTGCACTAAGTTACGAAATAACTCCGGAACCAAGCAACTCATCTTCAAAATACCACGCAACAAATTGACCTTCTGTAATAGCAGATTGCGGATTTTCAAATTCTACATACATACCCGAGTCTACTTTATGCAAGGTAGCTTTCTCTAAAGCTTGGCGATAGCGTATTCTAGCAAGCACTTTCATGGTTGCTCCATTTGCTATAGCTAAGTCTTCACGTACCCAATGTAATTCCTCATTCGTTACAAAAAGAGCGCTTTTAAACAATCCTGGATGTGCTTTTCCCTGGCCTGTGTAAATTACATTTTCATTTACGTCGGTATCAATTACAAATAAAGGCTCGATGGTACCACCAACACCTAAACCTTTTCGTTGACCTTTTGTAAAATAATGCGCACCTTGATGCTTGCCTACTGTTTTTCCTAAATCGACTTTATAATCAATTTTACGAGATAAATAGGCTAATTTTTCTTCTTCGGAAGCAAAACTCTGCTCTGTTTCCTTATATATATCGAGATCATTAGAAATCTCAACAATAACACCTTCTTTTGGTTTTAGCTGTTGCTGAAGGAAATCGGGTAATTTTACCTTTCCAATAAAACAAAGTCCTTGAGAATCTTTTTTCTCTGCAGTAACTAAATCTAAACTCATAGCGATTTCACGCACTTCTGGCTTAGTTAATTCCCCTATAGGAAATAGTGATTTTGCAAGTTGCTCTTGTGATAATTGACATAAGAAATAAGATTGATCTTTATTTCCATCGACACCTGCTAATAGTTGATAAACAGATTCACCATCTTTTTCAAGTGTTCCTTTTCGGCAATAATGTCCTGTAGCAACATAATCTGCTCCCAAATCTAGAGCGATTTTCATGAAAACATCAAACTTAATCTCTCTATTACAAAGTACATCAGGATTTGGCGTACGTCCTTTTTCATATTCATTGAACATGTAATCTACAATACGCTCCTTATATTCTTCACTTAAATCTACAGTTTGAAAAGGAATACCAAGTTTTTCGGCAACTAGCATAGCATCATTACTATCGTCTAACCACGGACATTCATTAGATATGGTAACCGTATCATCGTGCCAGTTTTTCATAAATAGTCCGATAACTTCATAACCTTGCTCCTGTAATAAATACGCAGCAACACTAGAATCTACACCTCCCGAAAGTCCAATAACAACTCGTTTCATGCTTTATATAATAAAATATATGTACTGATAATCTAGATATAACCTAGAAAAACCAGCAAATACATTGTTTTAATTAATGGTTTGTTGTCTAAAAAAATTAGTTTACAAAGGTAGGTATTCTAGATTGTTTTTAAATTGAATTTCGATAGTAAATAACTATCCTATTTATAAGCAAAAGACATACAGTTTTCAAGCCTTAAAAGTGCAAGCGTATTATTGTTTTTTAATGTACTTTGGCACGTAAGTAAAATCTTTTTCGTCTGTTAGTTGGCCGTTTTCGTAGTACTTCCAAACGCCATGTTTTTTATCGCGTTTGTATTGGCCATCGATAAGTAATTCGCCTTTACCGTTATAAATTTTAGCAGGTCCGTGAATTTCACCATTTTCATAAACATAAGATTTTAAAACCACTTTGTTTTCCGAATACCAAAACGATTCGCCATCAAGTTTTCCGGCTTTATAGTTTTCTCTTTGGGCTATTTCTCCATTTTTATAATATACCAAACGCTCCCCAGTTAACTGACCAGAATTATCAAAGTGTTCCAAAATTAGTAGATTGTTATTACTTTTTTGGTAGTATTTCCAGGTGCCAATATAGGTTTTACCATCCATTTCACCTTCACTAATTACTTTTCCGGTAGAAGCTAAAAACACCACTTTTACAGTGTTATTATCTTTATTAAATAGCTTTGTGGCTGATAGTATCGCTTTACCTCTAACGTTTTTATAAAATTTGAATTCTCCTATTTCTTTACCATGTAAAAAAGTACCTTGATAACGCATTACTTCTGTATTATCGAAGTTTTTCTTCCAAACTCCATCACGTTTTCCTGCACTATCAAATTGATTAATACTTTGCGCAGAAAGAATTAAAGTGGAAACAAAAAATAGTAAGGTTGATAATTTTATTAATTTCATAAGGAAAATCTTGTTGTATATAGATTGTAAACAATTTGAAAACGAAATTATTGTTTTCAAATTGTTTTAAGCAAATACATTGCCAAATATTTTTAATTTTTAGAAATATTTGACAAAACCCATTCGAGTTCTGGATCGTTACCTGAAAGTCTATCGGAAATAGTCGGTGTTATTTCAATATTAGGTTTAACGCCAAAACCATCAGGATTTTGTTTAAATGGTGCTTCTATTTGCATCAGGCCCATTCTAATTTTTAACTTCGTTTCTGGTAATTGATAAATTTTATACAAACCTGCTACACAACCATTATAGGCGCCACCAGTTTCTTCTCCAACAAAAACAGCTCTTTTAGTTGCTTTTAAATGCGTAGAAATTAAAGCCGATGCAGAAAACGAGTTTCCGTTTGTTAATACATATAAATTCCCTGTATAGTTTTGGTCTCTAGGTTCTTTTTCTTTGGAATATGGAAATCTATAATAGAGCTTTCCATCTTGCTTTTTTGTTTTTAAAAGATTGTCTACCGCTATAAAAGGTGATGCAATACCCATAAATATTTTAGTAGCAACCGAAGAGGTGTTATTCATAAACGCAGGAAAAAATGATAAACGTCTATTTACTTCGGCAGGTGCCATAAATTGGTATTTTGTTTTCGCTAGATAGCTGTATAAATAGTTTATTTCGGCTATGCGCCCGCCTCCATTATCTCTTAAATCAAGTACCAAGTTTTTAGTTTTAGCAGAATCTAACTTTTTGAAACTTTTTTTATAAAACTTACGATAGTTACCATTATTGAAGCCTCTAATTTTAATGTAAGCCGTGGCGCTGTCTTTACCAATAAAACTAAAATTACGTGTGTACTCTTTACTTTTAGCTATAAAACCTAACTCTCTATGCTTTTTGCGCTTATTTCTTTCTGCAATTCTATTTTGTTTTTTTTCCGCTTTACTTAATTTTACTATAGGTTTTGGTTCTGGAGCAATGGAATCGTTTTCTTTAGTTTTTTCTTTTTTATCAATACGCTTTAGTGTTTTTATAAACACAGAATCCTTTAGTTTGAACTGTACTTGTAAACTATCGATAAAACCTTTCTCTTTAAAATAAAATGTTGAAAAATTTCGGCCTACCAATCTGTTTTGTAAAGTTTGATTGTAACCATCGGAAGCAAAACGTGATTTAAACCCAGTTATTAAATCGGATGCATTTTCGTTTTCCAGTTTAAGCACTTCTGCTCCTACTAAAGATGAATCTTTACCTCTAGTTTCTATAACCCATAATTTATGGTCTAAATATTCGAAATCGAGATCGTAAAACTCAAACTTTTTCTTTTTTAATACTTTTAGTTCTTTTCTTGTATACTCTATATATGCCGACCCTAAAGATACGTGTCCTTGCTTTACCTGCGCTACTACTGGTGCTAATTTTTTATAAAAATCTCGCGAATTAATTGGTGTATTTATAGCTTTTTTTAGGCTATCGAATTTAAAATCTAAATCGGTTTTAGAGGTGTATTGATAAAGGTTTGGGTGATGTTTTTTTAATTGATTGTAAACTCGATCTATATCCCTATGTAGGCTTTCTGGCATGTGTAATGCTTCTATTTGTGCATTATGTTTTTTGGCACTTACGCATGAAATACAGAAACTAATTGAAATTAAAAATAAGAGGATTTTACGCATGTATACAGAACAATGTTTTTAGTGTTGTAAATGTAATTTATTTTTTTGACAGGTTTATCTCTTTTAGAAAAACGCTATGATTCTAGTGTTTTTAAAATGAAAATTGATTAACCAAGGTCTCAGTAATTATTGATAACCAAAACCTTAGCACTCGCATTAGGGATAGCAGTGAAAAGCCCACAGTGCTGCCAATGGTAATTGGCGGCACGAGGACTTGTAGCGTATAGCCCGACGTTTTTTAAAGCTAGAAGATTTTATTTTTCGAAAATCTTCTAGCTTTAAAAAAGGGAATGCCATAATAATTTTTGTAATTTTGTTGGTCATGCAAAATAAGATAAACATACAGAACAAAAAGGCGCGCTTTCTATACGAGATTTTAGATAAGTACACCGCAGGAATTGTACTTTCGGGTACTGAGATTAAGTCGATTAGAAGTAGTAGAGCATCTATTGCCGAAAGTTTTTGCGAGTTTAACGAGGCTGGCGAACTTTTTGTGATAAATATGACGGTTGAGGAATATATTTATGGGAATTATTACAACCATAAACCCAAAGCGGAACGAAAATTGCTACTAAACCGAAAGGAATTAAAAAAATTGCATAAAGAGGTGCAAAATACAGGTTTAACTATAATTCCGTTACGTTTATTTATTAACGAAAAAGGTTACGCTAAATTAGTTATTGCTTTAGCAAAAGGTAAAAAACTATATGATAAACGTGAAACTATAAAAGATCGTGATAATAAACGAAACTTAGATCGAATTAAGAAAATTTACAAATAAACAACCATGAAGAAATACGTTTTTATACTTTTTTTAACTGCATTTTCTATTACTATTCAGGCGCAAAAAGGGCCTAAAAAAGGACAAGGAAAAGACCAAGAAAAAGCTGTAGAGCCAATTGATTACTCAGAAAATTTTGCAACGGTAAATAATGTGGTTAATACGCTTTACGATGTGGTTTCGGGTAAAAAAGATGAAGAACGTGATTGGAAACTTTTTAAACTTTTGTTTCACCCAGATGCCAAATTAATTACAGCAGGAAGGAATAATGAAAGAGAATTTCAGGTGAAATTTATGGGTGCTGCAGACTATATGAAAAGTTCTAGCAAATGGATTGCTTCTAATGGTTTTGTAAAAAAAGAAATGCTTAGAAAAACGGAAGAGTATGGCCGTATGGCGCATGTTTTTAGTAGTTATAAAACCTATAATACCGAAGATGAAAATAAAGAAGATTCTGAAATGCGAGGCATTAATAGTATACAATTACTGAATGATGGCGAGCGTTGGTGGATTTTGAATATGTACTGGACTCAGGAAACTTGGTTAAACCCGATTCCTAATAAATATTTAGATTAATTTTTTACACCATTTAAATGAGTGATTTTACACCGAGCATAACTCCTGAAATTGAAGATTTTATTAAAGCTCAACATATATTTTTTGTTGGCACAGCGGCCAGTGATGGACGCATAAATATTTCGCCAAAGGGACATGATTCGCTACGGGTTTTATCGCCTAATAAAATAGTTTGGTTGAACTTAACAGGTAGTGGCAACGAAACAGCTGCTCACCTATTGCAACAAAACCGAATGACTATTATGTTTTGTGCTTTTGAAGGTAAACCTTTGATTTTACGTCTTTATGGTAGTGCCATAACCTACCATGAGCGCGATGCGGAATACCAGGAACATATTGGTTTGTTTGAGAAAAACACAGGCTCTAGACAAATTATTGTTATGGATATAGAATCTGTACAAACATCTTGCGGCTACTCTATTCCTTTTATGGATTTTAAGGAGGAACGCGGTATGCTGAATTCTTGGTCGGAAAAGCAAGGTAAAACCCGTATTGAAAACTACTGGAAAGAAAACAACACCCAAAGTATTGATGGTTTTGATACCAAAATTTTAGAAGATTAAATTCCTTTTGTACGTTCCCACAGATTCGAGATAGCTGCTTTAAAATCTCTCGATTCTGGCTCGAAAGGTATCATGTTTAGTCGGTCGCCTTCTTTAAAAAGTTTCATTTTAAATACTGAAGAGTTCGGATCTTTGTCATCTAATAATGGATAACGCAAATCGTTGTATTGATAATTATTGTCCTCCATTTTATACACACTATAATAACCATTACTAAACCAAGCTAGATCTTTTATATCTTGATAAGCTTCAGGTTTTAAATCGCGTTGTTTTGGCAATTCTACAAAATTAATAAAGCTACTTTTAGTGTCTAAAAGTGAATAATTAGCGATAAAATAACCCGTTTTTGTTTCTGCAATGCCATACCATAATATATTGTTTAAAAGTGCGGGGTTAGAACTGTAACGGTAATATTCTATTTCTTTTTCTGCCAAAGAAGTTCTAAAAACCGAATCGATATACAATTTATTGACCACCGTAAAAAGCATATAAACTGAACTGATCCCTATACCCCATTTTAGCCAAGTTATTCTTTTTATTGACGTGCGCTTAAAAAACATTAAGACAATAATACATACCAAAAAAGGAACTGTATACAACGGATCGACCACAGCAATATTATTAAAGGCTACTCTATAATTACTAAATGGTGCAAACAATTGCGTGCCATAAGGTGTAAAACAATCTAATATGGGATGGGTTAAAAGCGACCAGAAAAACAAACTTACCCAATCGCTTTGGCTTGTTGTATCGATACGTTTTTTGGTGTTATAGACCTTAAAAACAAACCAACCCAAGAAAAAAGCAGCCAAAACAGAAAATAAAATAGAGTGCATAAAACCACGATGAAACAGCATAGCATCAATTTTATTTTGATGAATTAAGCCACCAACAATAACATCCAAATCGGGAATTGTGCCACCTATTGCACCAAATAACAGTGCTTTATTGCCTATTTTCTTACCTAAAACAGCTTGGCCACATGCAGCACCTAAAACGATTTGAGTTAATGAATCCATATTATTTTTTGAATTGAATGGCAAAAGTAAGGAAGTATTTCTATTTGCATACATTCAACTAAAATCGTAACATTACGGTACAAAATTGATAGCATGCACGACGACAAGAATATTTCTGAGATAAAAGCAGACCATGAAACAATTATTGAAAACTCAGAATTGAATATTTGGGAAGCTTTAATTCCTGTAATTCTTCTAATGGGTTTATTGTTTTACAACATCACTTATGAAGATGGCGAATGGTTTGGAGAATATTCTAATCAATTTATTTTGCTTATTGGTGGCGCAATTGCTGCTATAGTTGGTTTTTACAACAAAGTATCTGTTAACCGCATGGTTACCGAAGTTTGGGCCAACCTAAAAAGTGTTTTTGTCCCTATTATGATTCTTTTTTTAGTTGGTGCTTTAGCAGGTACTTGGCTTGTTAGTGGCGTAATTCCTGCTATGGTTTATTATGGTTTACAAGTGCTTAGCCCCAATATATTTTTACCGGCATCTGTTATTATTGCTGCTGTAATCTCTATTGCAACAGGAAGTTCTTGGACCACATCGGCTACCGTAGGTATTGCTTTAGTTGGTATTGGTACGGCTTTAGGTATTCCTCCAGGTATGATTGCTGGTGCTGTAATTTCTGGCGCTTATTTTGGAGATAAAATGTCTCCTTTAAGTGATACCACTAACCTTGCTCCTGCTATGGCCGGAACAGATTTATTTACGCATATTAGGTACATGACCATTACAACCATACCTACCATAATAATTACCCTAATTGTTTTTGCTATTTTAAGCATGAATGTTGATACTACCGGAAGTGCCGATGTTTCAAGTTTATTAATCACTATTGCTAGTACATTTAATATTACACCTTGGTTGTTTTTGGTACCAGTTACTGTAATTGCTTTAATTCTATTAAAAACGAAACCCCTTATTGCTTTAGTAACGGGTGTTTTATTAGCGGCTGTTTTTGCTTTTGTTTTTCAACCAGAAATCCTTAATGGTTTGGGAGATTCTAAAATTTCAACCATCACAACTTCTATTTTAACCGATACCCAAATTACTACCGATAACGAAAAACTAAACGAGCTCTTTTCTGCTGGTGGTATGAAAGGTATGCTTTGGACTATCTATTTAATTACTTGCGCCATGATTTTTGGTGGCATTATGGATGGCATTGGTGCCTTGGCAAGAATTACAAAAGGTTTGCTATCTGTAGCAACCTCTGTATTTGGTTTATTTGCTAGTACAGTAATTAGCTGTTTAGGTTTAAACATTATAGCATCCGATCAATATTTAGCTATTGTAATTCCTGGTAAAATGTTTAAAAAAGCTTATGAAGATCGTGGTTTAGCACCCGAGAACTTAAGTAGAACGTTAGAAGATTCTGGTACGGTAACTTCAGTACTTATCCCTTGGAATACCTGTGGAGCTTATCAATCTGGAGTTTTGGGTGTTGGCATATCAGAGTATTTTATATATGCCATTTTCAACTGGTTAAGTCCGTTTACTACATTGTTGTTTGCAGCCTTAAATATTAAAATTAGACAACTCACTTCTAAATAGAATTAAATTATCAATAAATTTTATTTCAATAGACAAAAACTATTCAATAATAAGAAATTAAAATTTCGGATTTTACTAAAAACCTTAAATGTGTTTTATATTTGTACCCAGAAAACAATTAACAAATAAAAACATAAACACATGGCATTAGTAGGAAAAAAATTTCCAGATTTAAACGTTGACGCAATGAACGATATGGGCGATACTTTTAAAGTAAACGTTCTTGAAGAAGCAGTTAACAACAAGAAAAAAGTAGTTTTATTTTGGTACCCAAAAGATTTTACTTTTGTATGCCCAACAGAATTACACGCATTTCAAGCAGCTTTACCAGAATTCGAAAAACGTAACACTATTGTTATTGGTGCATCTTGCGATACTCCAGAAGTACACTTTGCATGGTTAAGCCAAGCTAAAGATAACGGTGGAATTGAAGGTGTAACTTACCCAATTTTAGCAGATAGTAACAGAAACTTATCAAACATCTTAGGTATTTTAGATATCACTAACGAAACATTTGATGAAGAAACTGGAACTGTACAAGTTGAAGGTGATAACGTAACTTACAGAGCGACTTACATTATTGACGAAGATGGTGTTGTACAACACGAAAGTATTAACAACATGCCTTTAGGTAGAAATGTTGGTGAATACATCCGTTTAGTAGATGCTTTAACTCACGTACAAGAAAAAGGTGAAGTTTGTCCTGCAAACTGGGAAGAAGGAAAAGAAGCTATGGCTCCAAATGCAAAAGGAACTGCAGCATACTTAGCAGCTAACTAGTTAACAAAAATAGTTTTAAGGCCTGTTTGTCTCTCATATTTATTTAGGCAGGCCTTCAAAATTCTATTTAAAACAGCAATAGCTATTTCTTTTAGCCATTAGATCGTTTTAAATACACACTCCAAAAAAAATATAGTTATGATAAATGAATTAGACCAAGATAATTTAGGTGAAATCGTTTCGAGTAATGATACTGTAATTGTTCAATATTCTGCCACATGGTGTGGAAATTGTAGAATTATGAAACCTAAATTTAAAAAATTAGCAACAGAAAACGAAGGTGTATCTTTTGTTATAGTTGATGCTGAAAAGTTTCCTGAATCTAGAAAACTAGCTACGGTTGATAATTTACCAACGTTTGCAACCTTTAAAGGCGGCAAATTAGTTAAGCAAGTACAAACTAATAAATTCGATGTTTTAAAAGAATTAGTTAGCGAAGTAATATAATACAAAGTAGAAGACCTTTCCGCGAAAGCGTGATTAATACCATATAAAAATGAAATTACCAGTAATAAAACATTTAACACAATTTATTGAAGAAAACGACGAAGATTACGTTGTTGAAACTATTGAAACACTTGAAGCTTTAACCGAAGTTTCTTCTCTAAAAGATGAAGAATTAGATGTTATTGGCGAGCTTATTTCTAATATGTACGGCGCCATTGAAGTGAATAAAATGATAAAAGAGGGCATGCCGAAAAAAGAAGCTGTAAACAGTTTTATGCAACGTGTGTTGGGTTCTATCGACAAATAATTGAAAAAGAAAAATTTGTATTTATTTTAAAACCATCTTGTGAAAACAGGGTGGTTTTTTGTTTTAAATGATGTTTGTCTTTGTAGATTTTTCTGCTATCTTCGTTGCTCCCGAATTTAATTCATTAACCAGGATTATATTCCCATTATGTTGGGTGATATTTAATAAAGCCAACCAACCAACCAACCAACCATGAATTTTTATAAATTAATAAAACTAAACCATTCTATTAAAAATCATCGCCTCAAATTTTTGGGGATTTATTTATTACATATTACTAAAAGAAGATATTTAGCAGTACACTTTGATCCTATAAATGCTTGTAATTTACGATGTAAAATGTGTTATTTTACAGATAAAAATTACGTCAAAAACCTGAAAGGTATTTTCCCTGAGAATGAAATAGATTATTTAGGAAAATCTTTTTTCAAAAGAGCTATAAAACTTCAAATAGGCTGTGGTACTGAGCCAACATTATATAAAAATGTTAACGAGATTATCAAAACGGCATCAAAATACAAAGTGCCATATATTAGCCTTACTACTAATGCTAATTTATTAACCAAAGAAACAGTTAAAGAATGGGTTGTAAATGGCCTTTCTGAAATAACAGTTTCTCTACACGGTGTAACAAAAGAATCTTACGAGTCTATGATGACTAAAGGTGATTTTGATAAATTTATAAATGCTCTAAAAATAATAACCGAATTAAAAAAAACACATCCAGTAGTACTTAGAATAAATTATACTTTTAATGAAGATAATTTTGAAGAATTAGCCTCGTTTTATACAGTATTTAATGATTATGATATTGACATCTTACAAATTAGGCCCATTACTAAACTAGGAGATACGGAGTACAATAATTTTAGCCTTGAAAAAGTAATACCTTTATATGATAACATTAATAAAATATTGATTGATGAATCTACAAAACGTAATGTTAAATTATTAAGTCATAATCCTAGTCAGTTAAACAATCGTGTTTCCATAGATAGTGTTATTAATAAGTACATATATTGCTACATATCTCCTACTAGCTTGTTTCGAAAAGATTTTAAATGGAATAATGATACTTATGATAGTTATGCTAAAAGAACATTATTAAAAAAGGATATTTTAAAGGATATGTGCTCTTCAAAAGCTGAATTAATGAAACATACAAGTGATAAATTGAATTACGAGATAAATTAATTTATCATATAGAGCCCTATGCTTGACCTGGAACATCATTTATATTCCAATTCAAATCCATTAAACCATAGTTCAATAACAGAACATGAAAACCTACAACCAGATTGCCGATTTACTAAAAGACCTTAATGTAAAAAGCACATCGATACACTCTGGTTTTCATATTTTTAAATTTAATGAAACCTCCAACATCTCGAAAAAAGCACTAAATCCACATTTTAAGACCTTTTTTACCATCGATTTTTATGCCGATAACTTATCTAAAAGACAAATTGGTGCCACAAAAGTTGATGATTTAACCAATGCAATCGCTTTCAATTCGCCATTGCAATTATTCTCGGTGCAAACTTTTGAAGGTAATCTTGATGGTGATGGGTATTCCCTTGTTTTTGGATCGGATTTTTTTGAACCTAAAAAGCATCAATATGAAATTCAGCACGAGTTTCCTTTTTTTAAATTAAACTCCAATCCATCTTACAAATTAGCATTAATAGATTTACCGTTAATTAAAAACCTGTTCGATACCATTTACGAGGAATTTCATAAAGAAGACACACATAAAGTCGAATTAGTTCGCTCCTATCTTACAGTGCTATTACTTCAAATAAAACGCGTTGCAGGTAATGCCAGTGGCACTATTCCGCTTAAGCGCTACCAAGAAATCACGGCCGATTTTGAAGAATTAATTCTACAAGAAACTTCTAAATATAAAACCATTGCCGCTTACGCAGAAGTATTACACGTCACTCCTATTTACTTATCGGAATGTGTAAAAAAAGCAACAGGCATCACTGCTAAAAAAGTATTATCGAATTACATGACGTTGCGTGCCAAAGCCTTATTGCAGCAAACCACCAGCTCTGTTACCGAAATTGCATACGCTATGGGTTTTGATGAACCTACCAACTTCGTCAAATTTTTTAAAAACAACGAAGGTATCACGCCTGCCGTTTTTAGAAAACTACCTTAAAAAGTATCATTTTCTATGAGTTACTCACCTTATAAATGGTTGTGATCTTTGGTAATTTTGTTCTATATAAAATTAGAATATCACAATGGACCATATAGAACCAAAACCTTTAAGTACAAAATTGCTATTTATTATGGCAACTGCCATAGCCGCAACAGCAGCCAATTTATATTACAATCAGCCATTAATACCATCCATAGGGAAATCGTTAGAATTAAGTGATGGTGTTTTAGGTTTTATACCATCGGCATCACAAATAGGTTACGCTATGGCTATTTTCTTTATTTCCCCTTTAGGCGATGTCATGAATCGGAAATTACTAATCAGAAATCTTTCTATAACCTTAGTAATCGCTTTACTTGGGGTGTATTTAGCACCAAATTTTGCCGTTTTAATAACCGCCACTTTTGTGGTTGGTTTAGGAGCAAACATCACCCAACAATTAATACCATTAGGCGCATCTTTATCAACTCTTGAAAATAAAGGAAAAGTTATGGCGACGTTAATGACGGGTTTAACAACCGGTATTTTATTATCGAGAACGTTAAGTGGTTTTATAGCCGAACATTTTGGCTGGCGTGCTGTATTTTTAGGTGCAGCTATTATTGCTGCTATTATTGGTGTGGTTCTACAAATTGCCTTACCATCCAACAAACCTACGGCCAATTTAAAATACACGCAACTACTCGCTTCTATGTTTACTTTGGTTAAAACAAAACCCGTATTACGCGAAGCTGCTTTTGTTGGTGCGCTTTGGTTTGCTGCATTTAATGCTATGTGGGCTACTATTGCGATTCATGTTATGGACGCGCCTTTTTTACTATCGGTACAACAAGTTGGGTTATTAGGTTTTGTTGGAGCTGCTGGTATTTTTGGAGCCAAAATAGCAGGAAAATGGGTTGATAAAATTGGAGCTCGAAAAGTAATGACAGTCTCTATTTCTCTAGTACTATTAAGCTTTGTAGTATTAGCTCTCGGGCAAAATAATATGGTAGTACTCTGTATTGGTATTATACTATTAGATTTAGGTGTTTTTGGATCTCAAATACCAAACCAAGTTCGTGTATTTGCCATAGATGTAAACGCACGAAGCAGAACAAACGCTGTCTATATGTTATTTTACTATATAGGAGCTGCAGTTGGTTCAGCGGTTGGTGTATCGGTAATTAGTAAATATGGTTGGACGGGTTTAACCATTTTCGGATTTACTCTAGCAGCCATTGCTTTAACCTTTCATGTTACAAGAAAATCAAAATAACACGTATCTCATCTAAAGATCGCATTTTAATAGAAGTAAAAACTTAATACTATACATTATGAGCATTCTAGAACATACCGCATTACAAGACGCCCTAAGCGCAAAACAAGCCGGTTGGGAAACCAAAGCCACAGATGCACAAAAAGCAATGACAACCGAAAATCTTGAAGCTATAATTGCAACTCATTTTAAAGAAAGCGCTATTAATGTTGGCGATAACATGATAGATTTTACCTTAAAAAATGCTTTAAGTGAATGCACAAATTTACAAAACACCTTAGACCAAGGTCCGGTAATACTAACCTGGTATCGAGGTGGCTGGTGTCCGTATTGTAATTTAACCTTACAGTTTTTACAAAACAGCTTACCAGAATTTAAAAAATATAGAGCAAATTTATTAGCCTTAACTCCAGAGTTACCAGACAAATCTTTGTCTACTAAAGAAAAACACAACTTACAATTTGAGGTGCTAAGCGATGTTGGAAACAAAGTAGCCAAGCAATATGGCCTATCGTATAAATTAACAGACGCTTTAGCCGAAGTTTATAAAAACGGAGTAGGTTTAAAAAACTATAATGGCGATGATAGTAGCGAATTACCAATTACAGCAACGTATATTATTGATAAAACAGGACTTGTGCAATATGCATTTTTAGATGCCGATTACCGCAAAAGAGCTTCAATTTCAGAAATTTTAGAGGTATTAAAAACACTTTAAGAGTAACAGTTGAAAATAAATTAGCATTTACGAAATACCACCTTGCGGAAGCTTGGCGGTTTTTAGTTTTAATGAGCACTTGCCCTTAAATCAATTTCAATTATCTTCGTTTTTCACAGGTTAGAACCTACACTCTACTTTAAAGCACAACCATGAAAAATTTGCTAAACTATATTCAATCGCGATTTACTTTAACTGAAACTGATATTCGTTTAGTAGAACGGTATTTTATTAGCGAACAAGTCTCAGCGCAAACCAAACTGCTAGAAGCCGGAAAAACGGAACGCTATGTTTATTTTTTAAGTGAAGGTATTGTAAAAGGATATCAAAACCTAGATGGCAAAATTGTAGTACAGCATTTAGTACCAGAACAAGATTTTTTTACCTCATTAGATAGTTTTATGAGCGAAACGCCTGCTCCAGATTACTATGAAACCATTACCGATTGCAAACTATTGAAAATTTCAAAACCCGATTATAACCTATTACAAACCGAAACTGACTTTTGGAGCGATTTTATAAAAACCGTTACAAACGAACATTTAAATTGTAAGCTCGAACGCGTTAAAGATTTTCAGATATTAACGGCAAAACAACGTTATGAGAAGTTTATAAAACAACATCCAAATCTAGCTTTAAACGTTTCTATAGATAATATAGCATCCTTTTTAGGCATGGAGCCACAATCGCTAAGTCGTATTAGAAAACAAATCACTTTCTAACAAATGTTATTTTTAAAACATCAATAAGCACAGACCTTTGCTCAAACAAAAAATAAAAACATGAGCAAAGATAACATTGAAAATACAAAAAAAGATATTGCATTAGTTACAGGCGGAAACGGCCATTTAGGCAATAATTTAATCCGTTTACTACTTTCAAAAAATCAAAATGTTAGAACCACAGTTAGAGATATCAACAACTCTGCTCCTTTTGAGGGTTTAGATTGCGATGTGTTACAGGCCGACCTTTTAGATACAGCCTCTCTAAAAAAAGCATTTAAAAATGTAACCCACTTATACGCCGTAGCGGCAAACTTTAGCATGTGGGCCAAAGATCCTAAAACCGAAATTTACGATAACAATCTAAAAGGCACCCAAAACCTATTCGACGTTGCGAAAGCCTGCGGTATAAAACATATTGTTTACGTAAGTTCGGTAGCCTCTTTAGATTTTACCACCTTGCCCGCCAACGTTAATAATGGTTATAACAAAGACCGTAGAAATTGGTATTATAATTCTAAAAACGATTCCGATAAATTAGCCTTAAAATTAGGGCAAAAATACGGTATTAGAACCGTACTCATTTTACCATCCGCCATGATTGGTAGTCATGCTCACAAATTAAGTTATTCTAACCATTTGGTGCATCAAATTTTAAAAGGCGAAATTCCTGTAGATACCAACGTAACCTTAAACTGGGTCGATGTTAAAGATGTCGCCTTTGGCGCTTACCAAGCCATGCTGAAAGGTAAAAATCAAACCCGTTACATTCTATCGAATCCTACACACACCACCTTACAAGACAGTGTGAAAATTGCGGCTAATTTGTATCCCGAATTAAAACTAAAAACCCCAAAAACAGTTCCAAAATGTCTATTATACGCCGTTGCTGGGCTTATGGAATTTAGTAGTAAAATAACAGGAAAAGAACCTTTACTCCAAAGGCATTATCTCGATATGTTTTATGGATTAAAACAAGATTATGATATTAGTGCTTCTAAAAGCATTTTAGGTTTTAACCCAAAACCATCTAAACAAGCCTTAGAAGAAGCTCTTCGATATTTAAAAGAAAATTGGAACGCTTAATAATGCATTTCAATATCGATAAACTACACAAAGCCCAACTTTTTGGGCTTTTTTTACGCCTTTTATTCTACAATTACGGATACCCGTAAAATTGATTGATTGGACTGTTATAATTTGCATTCAGTTATAGCAAAACACTAATTAATTAACTATAAACTAGGTTAAATAAAATCAAATAAATAACAATGTCTGAACAAGCCAAAAAGAGACAAAAAAAGAAGTAGGCAAAATTAAAACCCCAATAAATGAAAAAAATTATTTTAATTCTAGCAGTTACTGCTGCATTTACATCTTGTAAATCACCGAGTTTATACTCAGGAGGCTACCAACAACACAACCAAACTCAAACCGTTTTAACAAGTTCTAATTTCAATGTATTAGGTAGCTTTTCAGGAACAGCTACAGAGAAAATAATGACTGGTAACATAACAAACAAAGAAGGCATTGTTTCTCAGGCAAAAACAAATCTACTAAAAAAAGCAAAGTCTGCAGGTGTAGAATTAGTTGGCAGCAGAACTCTTATTAATGTATCTGTAGATATCACGGAAACAAAAAAGAGAATTACAGCAACAATGTCTGCAGAAATTATTGAGTTTAAATAATCAAAGTTGCTAACCATTTCACAAAACTCTCAAAAATGCCTAAAAGTCCCTCCTTTTAGAGCATTTTAATCTCCTTTCCTCCTACTCTTTTTATAATAAAAAAGCATCAAAGCCCTTTTCTATAACTAAAAGGCCTCTTTTACTTAATTTTTATTCTACAATTACGGAAACCCGTAAAATCCATTAAACAAACTTTTGTAATTTGCTATGGTTAAAGAAAAATACGCAGTTATACGTATTGATTCTTTTACAGAAACAAAGTAAATTCGTTGCTTATGTTTTTTAAATATGAAGAAAACATAAAATGAAACAGATGAAGATATTAAAACACATTATACTCGTAGCAACCATTTCCTTAGGTTTTAGCTCTTGCACCGAAGAAGAAGGCGGTTGCGAAACAGAAACCGTTTGTTTTGGCGCAGGAAATTGTATTGAAAGACCTATTGCAGGTTCTTGCTTTTAGTGTTGTTATAAGCTGGATATGATTAATAGAACTGAGTATATATAATAGTTGTACACAATATGAGAAAAACACTCTATCTGATTTTAATAGTACTAATTTCAAGCTGTGCGAATAAAAAGAAAATGACTAAAGAAGAATATTTAGAAAACGGAAAATATATCTGGCAGAACTTTGTTCCTAAATCTGGACAAGCAGAATTTGTACAAGGAGAGTTATTAAGAGCAATCGAAAAATTGCGTGATGAAGCTCATCGAAATGGAAACGGAAATTTTAATGAAAAATGTCACGGAATTCTTATCGGCTTCTTAAGAGAGAAACTAGCCGATAAAGAGCTTTTTGACAAAAACACAATTGAACAAATAAATAGAGATTTAGACAGATTGAATATTGAAGACCAACCATATACTGATGACGATATTTATGACCGAATTGACGACCGAATCGTGGACTGGTATTTATATTATGGAGATGAAATTAAACACGAAAAGAACTCTGAATTATACTGTTAGTGGAAAAAAATACTGTGTACAACAATGGCTATAATTAATACGGGCTTTGGTGCTTAACTCTAAGTTTGAGTATATTTATGAAGTCCCCCAAATCTTTTGGATTTGGCTTTTAAAATGAAAAGATAAAAACAAACAAAAAGATTCGGCTATTTGCTTAAACGGAAACAAAAGTGCCTTTTTATTCCCGTACTAATCATAGCCGAGACCGTTGTGCGTCATTTACCAAAATCGTGTTGAAAGAAAAATAAGCTAAAATCAATGAAAGAAAAAATTACAGACGAGAGGTTTGAAGAAATATTAAATGACCTTATTATAGAATATGCAAAAACGACTACACCTACAATTTGGCATCAAATGGCTATGGAATGGAATTGGGACAGTTCATCCGTATTTTTGAATTGGCTTACTGATAATCCATTAACTGATAAAGGAACCGCATTAATGATATATTGGAAATCGGCACCAAGATATTGGAAAAAATTTAAGGACAAAAAAGACTTAATTTCTAAAGAAAAATATTCCTTGAATGACTTTGAATTTACGGAAAAAATAGAAGGAAATTATTTAAAAAACTTTTATAAACAAAATATATTTGAGTATAATCCCAAAAGTGATGAACAAGGCTACGATTGGACAAATGACTATTTAGATGAGAAAATCGTTAGAGATATACCGAAAATAATGTTCGAAAAAGTGGAAGGTAAAAAAGTTGATGAACCGAAAGATTTTATAGAAGGGTTTCCACCTGAACTTGATTTACTAAAACAAGGAATTTTTGAGAAATACGAAATAGAATAAAAAACGAACGCACAACATTGTATAAAAATAATGCTTAGTTTAGTACCTAATCAAGAGTAAATGCGCGTTTGCTTGCTTATGATTTTCCTTCGGAAAATCCACGCACACAAACAACGCACTATCCTTATACGTAACCGTTGTGGGTAATTGAAAAAATGACGAATAACAATCAAATAATTGAATTTTGCGAATTAGTAGAAAAACGATCTGAAGAAAACAAATCAGCTGTTGAACTTTTGTTTCCTCAAGAAATGTATGGTCAAGTTATTTCTATACTTAGACAAGAATTAGACTCAATGGTTAGGTGTATTTATCTGCTACATCAAGACCAAACTGAAAGAATAAGGTTAATCAATAGAACATTTAATGGAGAAAGATGGAGAGAAGAGAATAATAGACTGATAACGGATAGAAAAATGGTTGACTTATCAAATGAATTAAAAGGTTGGACTAATTCTGTCTATAAGTTTGGTTGTGGTTTTATTCACTTATCAAATTATCATAACCCTGAGAATAATGACCCGTTTCAAGATTTACCAGCTATAGAACGACAAAATATCAAGCAGTTTATGAATGGTTATCACCAATTTGATTTAGATGAAGATTTGAATTTTAGCAATGTAAAACCATATTTACACAAGGTATTTATTAAAATATACGACAATTTAAAATGTTATGTAAATGACTTAAAAGAAGATAAAAACTACCCACAAAAATGGCTATAAGTAATTGCTTGTTCTCGCCTACTCTGAAAAAATAAACTTTCGATGCATAAAAATTATCAAATAGAAATCCCAAACGGAGAAAAGTTTTTGAAAGAACTAAATACAAAACCTTTTGTTCAAATTGATGGGGCCAATATTTTTGAACCAGGATATGATTGTAAACCATTTGCTGAGTTTAATGAAATAGAAAATTTCCCAAACTGTTGTGAGTATCATTCTAGTGTAAAAAATCAATTAGATGATTGGTTTTTAAACTTTCCAGACTGTTGTGAATCTCATAGAGAAATTGCTAAAAAAAAATGGTTTAAAAAAGAGAATTACAACAACTTGCCTGTTAAAATACTAAAGCATTTTGAATATACTGAAAATTTCATTTCAGAATCAATAGAAAAAGAGAATTGGTTTAAAGAAATAACAGATTACATTCAATACAATATTGACAGTTTTGGAATCCCAAATATTGGTGGAACTCAATATTATTCAAGCATCAAAAATTGGGTAAAAAAAACAAAACCAACTAGTTTTGATTTTCCTAATTGGAAAAGAAAACAATTATTAGAGTTTTTAGAAAATCTTGCTAATCCGATTTCAAAACCAAAAACAGATTTGAATATATTGTATTCAATATTTCAAAAATGGTTAAAAACATTTCCAAGTCTTCCCTATTTTATTAGACATAAAGAAAAATTAAAGGGTAAATTTCCAATAAACTATTTTCTTTATGAACCAGAATTTAATCGATTTTCAGGCGAAACAAAATTTAAATGCAGAACACAAGGAGAATTAGTTGAATTATTGATTTTAATCACTAAAGAATCGTTAAAATCAATTAACACACCTGAGTTACTTGAAAAAAAACTAATTTCAAGTAAGGATAAATATGAAATTGATTTACTAAATCAAGAACATATTCTAACCCAAAATAAGCTCTTGACCGATTATTCAAAGAGAGAAGCCAAGTATTTTAAAATTATAAAAAAATGGTTAGCCAACGAAAAGAAATATATAAAATTACTCAAACCTCTTTTAGCTAATAATCAAAACTTAAGCTTGGAAAATAATCCTAAATCAAAAAATGAGGTTTTTATTACTTATAGTTGGGACAATGAAAATCACAAAGACAAAGTTCTTTCTCTTAATAATTTTTTAAGAGATAATGGATTTAATTCTGAAATAGATAGATTCAAAGCAGAACAAGAAACAGCATTAGATTTTAGAAAAATGATGCACAGTATCATAACAGATTATCCGAAAGTCTTAGTTCTTCTTTCTAAAGGCTATAAAGAAAAAGCAAATAATTTCAAAAGTGGTGTTGGAATAGAATATGAAATGATTATTAAAGATTTTGACAATTCACCCAACAAATATATACTAGTTTCTTTTTGTGACTTATCTGATGATATAATACCTGTATTTTTCAGAGAGAAAGAAGTTCTTGATTTAAGACAAAAAGAAAATCAAAATATCTTGTTTTCAAAATTAAAAGATGAAAGTATTATTGAGTTTTCAAAAGTAGCCGAAAAAAAGCCAGTTATTAAAAAGAAGAAAGTAGAAAGTTTTAATGATTTAATAAATAAGCCCGAATAATAAAAACTACCCACAACACCGTGTATAATTAATTGCTTGGTCACTGCCGACTTACGAACATTCCTGCGGAATATTCTATCTGTGATTTATTTGCTAAATTAGGTGCTTAACCACGCAACTAACCATACACATCAACGTTTGTTACGTTAGAACCTTGAATGCAGCTGAATGAAAGTCAATAAAGATAAAATAATAGGAGCAGTATTTTGTATTCCCTTATTTATGCCAAAAGATGATTGGAAACTGAAAGTGAAACTGACAAAAGATGATTTATCTAAAAACTTTGCGTTTGGAAGAGTCATAGAAACAAGTTCTTCTGTTTTAGTGGAAATTTTCAACTACATCGGTTGTGCTAATTCAGATTTAAAACAAGTAATAAATTCTGGAATTATGTATTCACCTATTCAAATATTCTGGGATGGAATTATTAAAAAAAGGTGGAAAATAATCGAACAAACTGAAAACTATGATAAATATAAAGACTCAAACTACAATAACCTTAAAATGGTATTTGGAGGTATCGGATTTAGATTGAGAGATTTTAGTACAAAAAAAGAAACTCCAATTACAAGAGAGGAAGTAAAACTTAAAGAATATGAATTTTCAACTGTATGGTTTCCTATTGATTTAGAAAATAGAATATTAAAACGACTTGAAGAAAGCCGAACGCACAACAAAAGTACTATGGTAAAAAACAAGTAAAACCCAATAATTTTTAGCTAAAGACCTTCTCTAAAAACCATCAAAAAATAGTATTGATTTATAATTTGTAAAAGTCCTATTTCAATCTAATTTTATAAAAATTAAATTCTCCCTCTAAAAATTACAAACTAAAAACATGCATAAAATATTATTAATAGCCATAATTTTCATAACCAGTTTTGGATATACTCAATCTGAAAAAATTATAATAAAATCGGATCAACTTAATGAAGCTAACTATCTAACAGCCGATGATTTCTATTTAACACATTATCTCTATATTGATTTATTTTTACGAGAGAATTTGTTTCCAATGGCAAGTACTGAAGATGTTTTGTCTATATTGAAAGCTATAAAAACGTATGTTTCAGTAGAGATGCCTTTGGAAATTGAGATTGAAAAACCAGGAGATAGAAATTATTTAATAAAAATGGCTATTCTTAAAACAGACGATGGCCATGAGCTTTTAGTGGCATATACAAACTGGAATACAAGAGAACAACTATTTGAAAAAGAAATAGACATCGCGAATGATTCTTATACGCGATGGTATTTTCTAAATGGCAACAAAATGACTTATAGACTAAACATGTCTGATAAGAGTGATTATTCAGCTAAATCTAAGCCTAATTTAGCCCAAGCTTATTTATTGGATGAATTACCAGAAAACGACGGAAAAATAAAAAGTACCATTGATGATATTCTAAAAGAAAAGAACTTAAATATTTCGGACAAAATATTAGCTAATTTGGTTCTCTTAAAGTATCACATGTATTTAAGAGATAGTAGTAGCGTGATGAAACAAGCCAAATACTTGAATGAACTATTTGCAGAACATCCACAAGAACCAAGCATACTAGGTTTAAAAATGGCTTTTAATGCAGCAGAATTTCAAATAGAATTAATGAAGTAAACACGTCTTTTTTTAATAACAAAAATGGAGATTAAAACCAGCCATCACTAAAACTAAATGAAAATCAGATACGTAAGTCTTGAAGATATTGAAAACTTAAAGCGATTGGAAAACAAATATTTAACGAGACTTATGCTTGGGTAAACAGCGAAGAACATATATCCGCATATACACCAATTAATATACACTAAAAAAAGAACAAATTGGCTAATAAAAAGACACCATCTAAAACACTCAAAGAAACAGAACTGCAACCAAAGCCTAAACGCATACGTAAACCAGCTACAGAAGCACAGCTAAGCAATCCGTTTCATGGAGTAAAACTAAAACAGGTTTTAGAGCGTTTGGTAGCACATTATGGTTGGGCTTATTTGGGAGAACGCACTAATCTTCGCTGTTTTATCTACAACCCTACTATGAAATCTAGTCTTGGGTTTTTAAGAAGAACAACTTGGGCAAGAGAGCATGTTGAAGACCTTTATTTAGATATGCTAGACGAAAGAAAAGAAGAAAAAGAAAAAGAAAAAGAAGAAGCGAAATAGATTTAAATAGAATGCTATAAAACATAGTCATGAAGTTAAAAATCCACTTCTATCGCTTAAAATTTATTTTTTAATTGTTCCACAATTTGGTTGCCTCTATAAATGGCACCTTCCATATAGCCACCATAGCTTGGTGATGTTTCTGAGCCAGCAATTATAAATTTACCATTTAAATAGGCTTGTTGATAGACTGGATGGCCATTGTTTGCATGTGGATTTAGAAAAGTAGTATGATCTACATGTAGTAAATCTTCTTTACTCCAAACTTTTTCATCATAATAAAGATAATTTTTTCCAGCTTCACCAAAGAACTTAAAAAGTTGAGCTCTTATTTTTTCCTCTCTGTACGCTTTGGTTTCGTTAGCTAAACCTGCGTTTAAAAAGCCCATTAATGCAAAATGACTATTCTCAAAATCAGAATGGTCATAGATTTCTGTAAAAGGACCTACATTACTAAAACCAACTCCAGACAGTCCTTTTTCTTTCCAAAAAGGAGTTTTATAAACCAATGCAAATTTAATGGAATCTTTCATCCAAGTATGCGTATTATTTGCAATTTCTAAAAGATTGAAGTCTAATTGAGAAGAAAAATGAACCGTATTAACTAAGAGTTTTGGTGGCATTGTAGAAATAACCATATCTGCAGTAAAAGTTGCATTTTCAGTGAGTACGTGTATTGAATTTTCTTTATCGTCAATGCGCACAACCTTCTGATTGCGTTGCAATTCATCTTCGGAAAAATCGTTAGACAGTTTTTCTAAAATAGTTGCCGTTCCGCCAACAATTCTATAACTAATTTCTTGGTTTCCTGGCAATTGAAAACGTTCTGGTAAATTGGTATTTGAAGCTTCATATAAAGCATCACCTTTCGTGTTTTGCTCAAATAAAGAAATTTGTAGTGTAGCACACAACTTTATAAGTTCTTCATTGTATCTCCAGAGCCAAGTAGCGCCTAATTCTACTTTTGTATGATCATTTTTTTTGGTAAAAATTCTTCCACCAATTCTATTATTCGCCTCTAGAATTTGGATAGAGAAGCCTTCTTTTTTTAATTTATATCCTAAATACAAACCGGAAAGTCCACCTCCAATAATTACTATTTTTTTCTTCATTAGGTCAAAGATAAGTAAGATACCCTAAAAAAAACTGAGTTAAAAAAAACTTTAACAACCTTAATTCTAAACTCAGTTTTTAATTTTAGTCAACGTTTCTGCTAAGTTAAAAGCGCAACCATTTCGGTAAACTTCTTTTCTTCAGCGTAAGCTAAAGCCGTTTTTCCTGCGTTATCTTTTATAGTTTTATCAGCATTATGCTCTAAAAGTAGTTTAACAATGTCTACTTTGTTGTATTGTGTAGCAAAGGTTAACGCTGTGGTTCCGTTGGTATTCACTTCGTTTAAATCGGCGCCGTTTTCAATTAAATATTTAGCAAAAGCCACGTTACCTTTAAAACTTACACCAATTAAGGCCGTGTTTCCTGAGGCATCTTTGGCATTAATAGGTGCTTTGTGTTCTACCAATGTTTTTGTTGCAGCTTCGTTATCAAAATAGGTCGCTAAAATTAATGGTGTAAAGCCACGCTCATCAGTAGATTCAGCTAATTTAGGATTTTCTGATAGTAAGTTTTTTAGAGTTAAAATATCTCTGTTTTTTATGCTTTCAAATAAGTTATTAATGTCTTTCATTTGGATTTTTTTTATAAAAAAAGGAATGGTTATAAAAACCATTCCTCTAAAATCTATGTTTAATATTATTATTTTATATCGAAACGATCTGCGTTCATCACTTTTGTCCAAGCAGATACAAAGTCTTTTACAAACCTTTCTTTGCTATCGTCTTGAGCGTAAACTTCCGCGTAAGCGCGCAAAATAGAATTTGAACCAAATACTAGATCAACACGAGTTGCGGTAAATTTAACTTCGCCAGTTTTACGGTTTTTAATTTCGTAGATACCATTGTTAAGTGATTTCCATTCGAAAATCATATCCGTTAAGTTTACAAAGAAATCGTTTGTTAAAGCGCCTTCATTTTCTGTAAACACACCATGTTTAGTTCCTCCATAGTTGGTTCCCATAACACGCATACCTCCTACTAAAACCGTCATTTCTGCAGCTGTTAGGCCAAGTAATTGTGTTTTATCTAGCAACATTTCTTCTGGGCTAACCACATACTCTTTTTTCTGCCAGTTTCTGTAACCATCTGCAAGCGGCTCCATAGACTCAAAAGATTCTGCATCTGTCATCTCTTGCGATGCATCGCCTCTACCTGGTGCAAAAGGAACATCTACAACCATACCGGCTTTTCTAATCGCTTTTTCTACACCAACATTACCAGCTAAAACAATAGTATCTGCAATGCTAATACCAAATTCTGCAGCAATAGGTTCTAAAACAGACAATACGTTTTGTAATTGCGCTGGCTCGTTACCTGCCCAGTTTTTTTGTGGCTCTAAACGAATACGTGCTCCGTTTGCTCCACCTCTAAAATCCGATCCTCTAAAGGTTCTTGCACTATCCCAAGCGGTAGATACTAATTCTGAAATACTTAAACCTGTAGCAGCAATTTTAGCTTTTACAGCTTCAACATTATAATCGTAATTTCCTTTTGGAATTGGATCTTGCCAAATTAACTCTTCTTGTGGTACATCTGGTCCAAACCAACGATCTTTTGGTCCCATGTCACGGTGCGTTAATTTAAACCAAGCACGTGCGAATGTGTCAGAAAAGGCATCAAAATCATTTTTAAATCGTAATGAAATTTCTTTATATATAGGATCCATTTTCATGGCCATATCAGCATCTGTCATCATTGGGTTATGCTTAGTCGTCATATCCTCAACATCTACAGGCATATCTTCTTCCTTAATGTTTACAGGTTCCCATTGGTGTGCTCCTGCTGGACTTTTACGTAATTCCCAATCGTGGTTAAATAACATTTCGAAAAAGCCATTATCCCATTTTGTCGGGTTCGTCGTCCAAGCACCTTCTAAACCACTAGTAACCGTATATCTACCTTTACCAGATTTTGTTGGGTTAGACCAACCTAAACCTTGCTCTTCTACATCTGCACTTTCCGGATCTGGACCTAAAATACTAGCATCTCCATTTCCGTGTGTTTTTCCAACGGTATGTCCACCAGCTGTTAAAGCCACTGTTTCCTCATCGTTCATGGCCATACGCTTAAACGTTTCTCTAACTTGTAGAGCCGTTTTTAATGGATCTGGCTTACCGTTTACACCTTCTGGGTTTACGTAAATTAATCCCATTTGTACGGCTGCTAACGGATTTTCCATAGTATCCGGATGGTTTACATCTGTATAACGCTCATCACTTGGTGCTAACCATTCTTTTTCTGCGCCCCAATACACATCTTTTTCTGGATGCCAAATATCTTGACGACCAAAGGCAAAACCATAGGTTTTTAATCCCATGCTTTCGTAAGCAATGGTTCCTGCCAAAATAATAAGATCGGCCCAACTTACTGTATTACCGTATTTTTTCTTAATTGGCCAAAGTAGACGTCTCGCTTTATCTAAACTGGCATTATCTGGCCAAGAGTTTAAAGGTGCAAAACGTTGGTTACCTGTACCACCGCCACCACGACCATCTGCTAATCTATATGAACCTGCTGCGTGCCATGCCATTCTAATCATTAAACCACCATAGTGTCCCCAATCTGCAGGCCACCAATCTTGGCTATCTGTCATAAAATCGTGTACATCCTTCTTTAAAGCGTCTACATCTAATTTTTTCAGTTCTTCTTGGTAATCAAAATCTGCACCTAACGGATTTGTTTTTGTATCCTGTTGGTGTAAAATGTCTAGATTAAGTGTGTTTGGCCACCAATCTGTTACTGTTTTTTCGGTTGTAGTAATTGCGCCTTGCATAAAAGGACATTTACCCATGTCACCGCCGTTGTTATGATCCATATTATATAAATTTTTACGTTTTAATTTTTGATAAAATTACTCTATTAGCGAACCTGAAAACGATAAATAAAATTGATTGTTTTTATTTTATCATAAGTAATTCTTATACCGAGTTCCATTATCTGTCTCTAAATTTACGCAAACCTAACTTATGGAACAAAAAAAAGCCACTTCAGTTTTGAAGCAGCTTTTCCATATAATCTTAATAAATCCCTAGTAAATTAAGATAATCGTAATATTATAGTACTAATTAATTCGATTTTATATTCCTCTTATATTGAATGTATTATAATTATTGTTTCCTTAAACCCCAATTATATACTTTCTCCTACATGTACGTAGCTTAGTCGTAATTGGTTTAGATTAATTTACGCTTTAACACTTTATTAACGCTTAGCTATATACATTTATTTGATTTGTAGTGATTTAATCATGGGCATAAGTATTAAAAAAAGATTAAACAAATAGTTTAAACATCTTATTATTCTTAATTTTACAACACAATTAATAAAACATAAAATAATGGCAACAGTAACATTAAAAGGTGGTGCAATACATACATCAGGAAATCTTCCTGCAAAAGGAACAAAAGCTCCAGAATTTGCTTTAACAGCAAACGATTTATCAATAAAAAAATTAAGCGATTTTGCTGGTAGCAAAGTAGTTTTAAACATATTCCCTAGTGTAGATACGGGTACTTGTGCAACATCTGTTCGCGAATTTAATCGTGAAGCTAGCGAACTAGATAACACTAAAGTATTATGTGTATCTCGTGATTTACCATTTGCTAATGCGCGTTTTTGTGGTGCAGAAGGTTTAAATGATGTTGTAAGTTTATCCGATTTTAAAACAGGAGACTTTGGTAAAGCTTACGGTTTAGATTTTATCGATGGCCCATTAGAAGGTTTACACTCTAGAAGCGTTGTTGTTTTAGATGAAAAAGGAACTGTTTTGTACACAGAACAAGTTGCAGAAACTACAGAAGAGCCTAACTACAAAGCTGCTTTAGAAGCTCTTTTAGATGCGTAACAAAAAGGAATCTTTTTTAGTAAATAGATTAAAAAGTGTTGGCTTTGCTTTTAAAGGTGCTGTATTGCTCCTTAAAACCGAAGCCAGCATTAAAATTCAATTTACACTCGGTGTTATAGTCACTATCGCTGGGTTTTACTACAATATATCTACTACCGAGTGGCTTATTCAACTATTGGCCATTGCTTTAGTGATGTGTGCCGAAGGTGTTAATACGGCCATTGAAGCTATTGCCGATTTTATTCATCCAGAGCATCACGAAAAAATAGGTTTAATAAAAGATATTGCGGCCGGAGCTGTATTTATTGCAGCCATCTTCACCTCTATTATTGGTCTTATTATTTATATTCCTAAAATTTTCTAGACAATCATCTTTTAAAATTGAGTTAATTACAGGTTTGCTCTGCAATTTTTTAAAATATAGTTTCGTTAACGTTAGTAATTTGTATTTTTGTGTCGTTATAAATATAATGACATCTTTGAACTCGCTTCAAGACCTCAATCATGAAATCTAAACGCATTAATGGCGAAAAGTAAAACTAAACCTAAAAAAGCACCTTGTAAAAAAGCAGAACTACCTAGTTTTAAATTGTCTAGTCAACAAAAACTAGTATTAGGCAGCTTTTTAATTACGCTTGGTATAAGCCTAGCTATTTCTTTTATATCATTCTTTTTTACAGGAGAAACAGACCAAAGCAGCTTGTCTCATTTTGCAGATCGCGAGATCGAAACGGAAAACTGGTTAAGTAAATCTGGTGCGTGGTTAAGTGATTTCTTTATTCAACGTGGTTTTGGCTTGCCTTCATTTATATTTGCCGGTCTTATGTGCCTATCTGGTGTGTACGTTTTAATGAACATCAATAAAGAAAAACTAAGAAGACATTGGTTTTGGGGTGTATTAATCATTATTTGGGCGTCCATTCTTTTAGGGTTCTTCGGAAATAAAAACGCAATTCTTGGTGGTACTATAGGTTTCGAAATTAACAGCTACCTACAAGATTATATTGGTAAAATAGGCGTTGCACTCCTACTCCTTTTTGGTTTAATTACTTATTTGGCTATTCGTTTTAAAGTGACGTTTGAAAGTATTGCGAATCAATTTAAATCGGCTAAGAGCAATTTAAAGAGCGAGCTATCTGATATGAAAGAAGATATTATCGTGCCTTTGGATAATAATTTATCTGAAGAAGCCGAAGATTTCAAATCTGCTTTTAATATCTCTGTAGAGGAAGAAAAACCAATTGAAGCACCACTAGAACCAGTTGAAGTTCCTGTAAGGCCTAAAGTAGAAAAAGTTACAGTTGAAGATAAAACACCTCTTGTAGTTAAAGTTGCTGAAGAAGAAGTTGTAGAGGAAGATTTAGAAATGAAAGTGGTTGAAGTAGCTGAAGAAGGTTCGGAAACCGACAACTTAGCGAATAAACTCGTTGAAGATTTTGGACAATTTGACCCTACTCTAGAACTTGGTAAATATCAATTTCCGCCTTTAGATTTATTAAAACAATATGATACTGGTGGTATTACCATTAATCAAGAAGAATTAGAGGAAAACAAAAACAAAATTGTTGAAACTTTAAGTAATTATAAAATTGGTATCGCAAGCATTAAAGCGACTATCGGACCCACAGTGACCCTTTACGAAATTGTACCAGAAGCTGGTGTGCGTATTTCTAAAATTAAGAATTTAGAAGATGATATTGCACTATCTTTAGCCGCTTTAGGTATTCGTATTATTGCTCCAATTCCTGGTAAAGGTACTATTGGTATTGAGGTACCAAACAAAAACTCAACCATAGTTTCTATGCGATCTGTTATCGCTTCAAAGAAATTTCAGTCCTCAGAAATGCATTTACCAATTGCTTTAGGTAAAACTATTAGTAATGAAACCTTTGTAGTCGATTTAGCCAAAATGCCTCACTTGCTTATGGCCGGTGCTACAGGGCAAGGTAAATCGGTTGGTTTAAATGCCGTTTTAACCTCATTACTTTATAAAAAACACCCTGCGGAAGTTAAGTTTGTTTTAGTCGATCCTAAAAAAGTAGAGCTTACACTTTTTAACAAAATTGAACGCCATTATTTAGCAAAACTTCCAGACGATGGTGATGCTATTATTACAGATAATACTAAAGTTATCCATACGCTAAACTCATTGTGTATAGAAATGGATAACCGTTACGAAATGCTGAAAAATGCACTTTGTAGAAATATAGCAGAATACAACGTTAAATTTAAAGCTAGAAAATTAAACCCTAATGATGGGCATCAATACTTACCTTACATCGTTTTGGTTGTTGATGAGTTTGCCGATTTAATTATGACGGCTGGTAAAGAAGTAGAAACGCCAGTTGCTCGTTTAGCGCAATTAGCACGTGCCATTGGTATTCACTTAATTATTGCAACGCAACGCCCAAGTGTAAATGTTATTACAGGTATTATTAAAGCGAATTTCCCTGCGCGTATAGCCTTTAGAGTATCTAGTAAAATCGATTCGCGTACTATTTTAGATGCCGGAGGAGCCGACCAACTTATTGGTCGTGGAGATATGCTATATACACAAGGAAATGATATGATAAGGATACAATGTGCCTTTGTAGATACTCCAGAAGTTGAGAAAGTAGTAGACTTTATTGGTGCGCAAAAGGCTTATCCTGAGGCTTATTTATTACCAGAATTTGTTGGTGAAGAAAGTGGCACAAGTCTTGATATAGATATATCAGATAGAGATAAACTCTTTAAAGATGCTGCTATAGTTATCGTTACAGCACAACAAGGTTCTGCTTCGTTATTACAACGAAAATTAAAATTAGGATACAATCGTGCCGGCCGAATTATAGATCAATTAGAAGCCGCAGGTATTGTTGGTCCGTTTGAAGGTAGTAAAGCCAGACAAGTGTTAGTAACCGATTTAATAGCATTAGATCAGCATTTAGAAAATGAAATATAATTTAAAATGAAAATGAAGAAAATTATTGCACTTTTATTAATTACCCTTTCAGTTAACGCCTTTGCTCAAAACAAAGGAAAAGCACTGTTGAATGAAGTCTCTCAAAAAGTAAAAAGTTACGATAACATTTCAATAGATTTTAAGTATGTGTTAGAAAACACTGCTGAAGATTTAAAACAAGTGACTAAAGGCGACGTGATCATGCAAGGTGATCGCTATAAATTAAACATTTTAGGTATTACCCGTTTATTCGATGGTAAAACATTGTACAGCATTAGCCCAGAAGATGAAGAAGTAACCATCTCTGAAGAAAATGATGATGAGAATGATGCCATTACACCAAGTAAAATGTTATCTTTTTACGAAGATGGCTATACTTACGCTTTAGATATTGAACAAAACATGAATGGTAGAAAAATTCAATACGTGAAATTAACGCCTATTGATTCTAGTTCTGAAATTAAAACCATTTTATTAGGTATAGATTCTAAAACTAAAAACATTTACAATTTAATTCAAATCGGAAAAAATAATACGAAAACGACTCTTACTGTTAATTCTTTTAAAACAAACGAGACTTTATCGAAAACCTTATTTACCTTTGATGCGAATAAGTATTCAGACTATTATATCAATAAACTAGATTAGGTATTCCATTGAAAATATTAGACCGTTACATACTAACAACTTACCTAAAAACTTTTTTCAGCGTGTTTATTATACTCATGCTGATTTTTGTTTTACAAACCATTTGGCTATACATTAAAGAACTTGCAGGTAAAGACTTAGAAATAGGCGTTATTTTTAAGTTCTTAATCTATTTTATGCCTAAGCTAATACCATTGGTATTACCGCTTACCATTTTACTTTCATCTATTATGGTATTTGGTAGCTTTGCAGAAAACTACGAGTTTGCTGCCATGAAGTCTACAGGTATTTCACTGCAACGTGCCATGTCTGGCTTAAGTGTTTTTATTGTAGGTCTTGGTATTCTTACCTTTTTCTTTGCGAATAACGTTATTCCTTGGGCCGAAGTTAACTCGTACAATCTCCGACGAAATATTGCCAAAATGAAACCTGCCATGTTACTCGCCGAAGGTCAGTTTAATCAGGTCGATAATTACAATATTAAATTTGCTAAAAAACATGGTGATCGTGATCAGTATTTAGATGACGTTACCATCCATTTAAAAGCAGCAGACGGTCGTACAAATGCAACAACTATTAAGTCGAAAACTGGAGAATTGGCTAGTGATCCAGATTCTAATGTTTTAAAGTTAATTTTATTCGACGGAAACTATTACAGTGATATCGCTAGTAAAAATAGAAAAGCCAAAGACAAAAAACCTTTTGCAAAAAGTACCTTTGAAAAGTATATTATAAATATCGATTTATCTAACCTTAATGAGGTCGATATGGACGAGCAATCTCAAACCGATAAATACAGCATGCTTGATGTTGTGGATTTAAATACGGCTATGGACTCGTTAATTGTTAAGCAAAAAAACGAGAATGCTGGTCTAGCTAAAAATTTAATTAATCGCTCTAGCGTTAATAAGGTTTATAGAAATACTAAAAAAGATATTGACACTATTTACACAGGCCCTATTCTAGATGTTTTTGAAACTTCGGATAAAATAAAAATGGTAGAGCTTACCTTAAAAGGTGCGGCAAGTACACAACAAACTATATCTCAAAAAGTAAAATCATATAAAATAGCTAAAACCAACTTTAATAGACACATTATTTCGTTCCACGAAAAATTCGCTCTCGGTATAGCTTGTATTATTCTATTCTTCGTTGGTGCTCCACTAGGTGCGTTAATTAGAAAAGGTGGTATTGGTTTGCCAATGGTAATTGCTATTTTACTGTTTTTAAGTTATCATTTTATTGGTATTTTCGCTACAAACTCTGCCAAAACTGGTGATTTCAACCCTGTATTGGCTAGTTGGTTTTCTACTCTTATTATGCTGCCATTAGGTGTATATTTAACCAAACGTGCCACAGCAGATAAGGGTATTTTCGATTTAGGAAGTATTACGGAACCGCTTAAAAAATTATTCAAAATAAAAGAAAAAGATAGCGTAGATTTTAGATTCTTAGGCGGCTATAAAAACGAAGAGCTTCTTGATGTGGTTAAAAATTATGAAGCTTTAGGTCACGATGAAAACTGCCGATACGAAGCGCTTAATATTTTAAATGAACGCGGACAAAGCATTAAAGAGTTACAAGAAGCTAACAAAATAACAATTGATAGTAAATACGATGCCTCTGAAAAGATTGTAAAAGATTATAAAGACCATAGTAAATTTGCTATTTTTCTTTATGGAACAGGTGCTGTATTACTTATCCTCTTCTTCGTATTTAAAAACAATAAATTATTACCACTCGCTACAGCCTCTATACAATTAAGTATTGTATCCTTTGCGCTGTATACTATTTACTATTTAAAATCTATTTTAAATTTGAATAGTTTTTACAACTATATAAACAAAAAAGCAAGACGTCCTAACGTAGGTTTACTTATTCTAGGATTACCGCTTTACATGATTACTTACCCTTTATTGAATGATAAATTAAAAGAAGACTTAAAACGTTTTTGTTTAGATTCTTTAAAGTAACACTATTTATAAAAAATGATTACAGAACCTATGAGCAAAGCTTCTAATCCAGATATTAAATTAAATACCATTCACGATGCTATTGAAGACATTAGAAATGGAAAAGTTATTATCGTTGTTGATGATGAAAACAGAGAAAACGAAGGTGATTTTCTTGCTGCAGCAGAAAAAGTAACTCCAGAAGTAATAAATTTTATGGCTACACATGGTCGTGGTTTAATTTGTGCACCATTAACAGAAACTCGTTGTAAAGAACTTGATTTAGGTATGATGGTACGCAATAACACAGACCCTATGGAAACTGCCTTTACGGTTTCTGTAGATTTACGTGGTAATGGAGTAACTACTGGTATTTCGGCAGGAGATCGTTCTAAAACGATACAAGCTTTGATTAATCCAGATACAAAACCACATGACTTAGCACGACCAGGACATATTTTTCCATTAGTTGCTAAAGAAGGTGGTGTTTTAAGACGTACCGGACATACAGAAGCTGCTATTGATTTTGCACGTTTAGCAGGTTTAGAGCCCGCTGGTTTTATTGTGGAAATTATGAACGAAGATGGTACCATGGCTCGTTTACCACAACTGTTTGAAATTGCTAAGAAACACGATATTAAAATTGTTTCTATTGAGGATTTAGTGGCTTACAGAATGCAACACGACTCTTTAATTGAGAAAAAAGAAGATTTTGAAATTGAAACACGTTTTGGAAGTTATAGGTTGCGAGCTTACAAACAAACTACAAATAACCAAGTACACATTGCTTTAACTAAAGGTTCTTGGACGGATGGTGAAGCGGTACCAACCAGAATAAACTCTACACTTATAAATAACGATATTTTAGGAACGCTTACTAACAACGTAGATGCACAACTAGAAAACATGTTTAATGTTATTAATAAAGAAGGAAAAGGTGCTATTATCTTTATAAATCAAGAATCGCAATCAATGAATATTTTATGCCGATTAGCTTTTTTGAAAGATAATCAAAATGGTGAATCGGTTACTAAAGCTCCAAAAATAAATATGGACAACCGTGATTTTGGAATTGGTGCTCAAATATTACACGATTTAAACATACATAAACTACTCCTAATTTCTAATACCGAACAAACCAAACGTGTTGGTTTAATTGGTTATGGTTTAGAGATTGTTGATTATGTGAAGTATTAATTTCACAAATTAATTGAACTAAAAAAGGCTTTAAATTTAAAATTTAAAGCCTTTTTTATGTTTGTGTTATTCTATATTGTATTTATAGCTTATAATACACTTTTAATGAGTTCTGCCATCTTATTTGCGCGTTCTTTAACTTCCTCCTCTGTCCATGAAAGT
The DNA here is from genome assembly GCF_038154905.1 of Algibacter sp. TI.3.09. Taxonomy (NCBI): domain Bacteria; kingdom Pseudomonadati; phylum Bacteroidota; class Flavobacteriia; order Flavobacteriales; family Flavobacteriaceae; genus Algibacter; species Algibacter sp. TI.3.09. The sequence continues at coordinate 1,067,868 of NZ_JBAKAN010000001.1, forward strand.
TTTATTAAACATGATATGTTTCTTGAAATATAATGATCAGATTTTTCGAATGTTCTTGTTTGAAGATATTCTAATCCTTCTTTTACTTCTTTAGAGATAGGAAACAACGATTTTAAATTCTTTAGATGATCCCATTTACGAATGTAATGCCAGTTGTTATCAAAATAATTCCAACACGCATCTACTCCTCCATTTTTAAAGGCTTCTATTACTTTTCTAGAAGTTTCTAAATCTGGTAAAAAGAAGTTTAAAAACGCGCAACTTTCTACACCACCTTCTGGAACGGTTCTGAAAACAACTTCTGGAATGGTTGATAAAGCTTCACGTATAATATTAAAATTACGTTTCTGTATCTCTAAAAATTCTGGTAAACGTTTTACTTGAGCTAAACCTACAGCAGCGTGTAATTCTGATATTCTAAAATTGTATCCTAAAAACGGGTGTGTTTCTGCACCACGGTCGCTACCAACGTGATCGTGACCATGATCACTATAATGATCAGCATTGGTATAATATTTCTCGTTATTGGTGATTACGGCTCCACCTTCTCCACAGGTTATGGTTTTCACAAAATCGAACGAAAAACATCCAAGATCTCCAACGCTACCTAATGGCTGTCCGTTAAAAGTTCCCCCAATCGCTTGGCAAGCATCTTCTACTAAAAGTAAGTTATGCTTTTCTGCAATTGCTTTAAGCGCATCCATATTTGCCATACTACCACACATTTGAACCACCATAATGGCTTTTGTTTTTGGTGTAATGGCTGCTTCTACAGCTTCTGGGTTTAAACCTAAAGTATCATCAATATCTGCTAAAACAGGAATAGCACCTAACATCATTATAGCTTCAAAACTAGCTACAAAGGTGAAGGTTGGCATAATAACCTCATCTCCTGCTCCAACACCTGCAGATCCTAAAGCGACCGATACAGCTGCTGTACCGCTTGATACAAGTTGTACGTGTTTAGATTGAAAGGTATTTTGCAGTTCGCTTTCTAAGGCTTTGGCTTTCCAATGCCCTTTACGCATACCATCGAAACCATAGCGCATTAAAACGCCATTGTCTAAAACATCGTTTACTTCTTGTTTTTCTAATTCTCCAAATAATTCGAATCCTGGCATATTGTTATTGTTTTATCTTTTTATTCTATGTTGGACGGTTACTTCTGCGTTAGGGATTGAACGGCTTGTTTGAAATCCTTTTTGTTTTCCTTAAAAAAACAAAAAGATTGAGTAGTGAAAGCCCGACCCTTGCGGTAACGCCCAAAGATATTAAATTTCTATAATGGTTTGGTTAATTGGTTTTCTAACTTTTTTTAGGGTTGAAAACATATCATCGTCGGCGCGATATCCTACGGGAAGAATTAATACGGATTTTAGTCCTTTTTCGCCGAGTTTTAATATTTGATCGTATTGCGCTGGAATGAAACCTTCCATTGGGCATGCGTCTATGTTTTCGATAGCGCAAACCGTCATGAGGTTACCAAGGGCAATATAGGCTTGGTTTTTAGACCAGCTTTGGCGTTGCTCTACAGTTTTTTTCTGCATCATGCCTTGGAGTTGCTCGCGGTATGGGTTTAGGATACTTTCGGGCGTGTTACGTATGGTTTTTATGTTGTTGTAATAGTTGATAACATCGCTATCTTCTATGTTTTCTTGAATGCATATTACTAGTAAATGCGAGGCGTTTACCACTTGGGGTTGATTGTAAGAATGCGGTAACAGGCTTTCGCGAAGTGTTTTGTTTTTTACAATAACTAAATTTAAGGTTTGTAAACCAAAAGAAGTTGCGGTTAAGTTAAAGGCTTCTTTTAACGTATTTAACTTTGCTGGCGTTAGTATTTTGCTAGCGTCGAACTTTTTGGTTGCATAACGCCATTGCAACTGTTTTATAATATCCATTTAGTTTTACTTAATTGTTCTACAAAAGTAAGGTTTTATAAGTTTGTTTTTTTTGAATTAGCTAGGAAATGTTAGTGTTATGGGTTTTGTTGATTATTGCTCAAAATTTATTTTTATTGTTTTAGTCTAAAAATGAATAGGTTATAAAATAGTTTTAAAAATAATTGAAAAAAACTTTATTTTTATTTGAATACATCGAAAAAGGCTCTTATATTTGCACCCGCATTCAGGGAATAACCTGATGAGGCACTCAGGAGAATTGGCAGAGTGGTCGAATGCGGCAGTCTTGAAAACTGTTGAGGGTTACACCTCCGGGGGTTCGAATCCCTCATTCTCCGCAAAGAACCTCGTAAGCTTTATGTTTACGAGGTTTTATTTTTTTATAGTATTATATGAGGTACCGTTAGGTTATTATTTAATACGGTTCTATATTAAAAATAGGTATATAAAAAACCCTCTACTTTAGTTATTAAGTAGAGGGTTTCTATTTTTTATTATTGATTTTAAGACTTTTAAAAATTACTTTCTTCCGCCATTTTTACTACACCTACCGTTAATATTAAATTAGCGAAGCGGCGTTGCTCTCCTGTTTGAATAATTAACGTGGTATTGGGATCTCTAATTTTATCATAGAACGTCCAACGTTCCATTTCATCCCAAGTTACTTCTCCTAATAGTTTTTTATAAGCATCATGTATTTCTGCATTTGCTTCAGCAGGCTTTTCCATAACGATTGCGCCTTGAACTGGGCAAACTTCTAGTATGCCTTCAAGTACTGTAATAGCATCTAACAAGCCTGGTTTAAAGTTTAAATGTACAGTGGTTGAGTTAGGCCCTGTCATGGCACCAACGGGTAAATTACCATCTGCAATGACAACTTGTGCAAAATGTCCCGAACGCGCCAACGCTTCCATAATTGTTGGGTGTATTACTGGCGTTTTTAGCATAAATTATATTTTACAACAATTAGTAATAAGGGTTTATTTTTTTTGATTTAAAATAGAACTACATATTGTAAACACCACCATTGATATCGAGTGTAGCTCCTGTAATAAAACCATCATACTCCGATGCTAAAAATAAAACAGCTCTAGCTACATCTGCTGCATTACCTGCACGACGAATTGGAATACCCGCCGTTGTTTCATCAGCTGATTCTTTTGTTGTATGTGTATTATGAAATGATGTTCCAAGGATAAGCCCTGGAGCAACGGCATTAACTCGAGTTCCTTGTGGCCCTAATTCTGTAGATAGTGCGCGTGTAAACGTTAATATAGCGCCTTTACTAGTCGCGTAAACTAATGAACCTGGATGCCCACCTTTACGACCTGCTAGTGATGCCAGATTAACAATACTACTATTTAGGTTTTTTGCCAAATAAGGTGCTGCAGCTCGCGTTACAAACATCATAGATGTCATGTTGATATCCATTACTTTGTGCCAAAACTCAGCTTCCATTTCGTTCAACATTTTACGTGCAACTAGTGAACCTGCGTTATTAATAAGGATATCTAAACCACCCAATACCTCTATTGTTTTATCAACCAGTGAATTTGCATGAAATTCTTTTGTTAAATCGCCACTAATAGCAACAGCTTTTTGACCTTTGCTTTTAGCGTATTCTACTAATTTGTTTGCCGTATCTGCACTAGAAAAATAGTGAATAGCAACATGGGCGCCATTATCAATAAAATGTTTAGTGATAGACTCCCCAATACCTTGAGCTCCGGCAGTTACGAGTACGTTTTTTCCGCTTAATTTATTATCTTTTATCATATTATTCTTATATTGATTGAGCTGATAATTTTAAAATTATCGTTTCATATATTTTCATTTTAATGTATTCAATACAAGTGCGGAAGTAGAAAAAATAAAGATTTAAATCGTTCTTTTAATCACGAATATTTGTTCTTTATTTTATTCTTTCAGTGTTAACTAACGTCGCAATACTCGTATAACAATTTAAAATGTTCTTTCATTCTTTTTTCGGCTAAATCTGGGTCTTGATCCTCAATAGCGTCATAAATTTCGGTATGCTCTCTTATTCTCAATTCATCTAAAGTATCATAATCTTTATGGTACTTTTTAAAATCTACAATAATCTGAGGCGTTATACCAATCATAATTTCATTCATTGTAACATTTCCACTTGCTTTTGCAATTGCTAAATGAAACAATAAATCTTCTTGAACTGCATCTTCTCTCGCCAATAATTTTGCCTTGTGAGCATTTAAGGCCTTCTTAATTCTTTTTAAATCGGCATCTGTACGTCTATTTGCAGCAAGCCTAACTGTTTTTAATTCTAGTAAAATTCTAGTTTCTACCAATGATTTGAAATTAGGAATGCCTAGACTTAAAATATCTTCTACCATACCATTCATGGCGATAGTACCAATGTTTGCTACAAATGTTCCACTTTGTGGCATTGAGATTAATATCCCATATGATTCTAATTTAAGAATAGCTACCCTTACACTTCTTCGGCTAACATCAAATTTTTCAGCCAATACACGTTCTGCGGGTAATTTGTCTCCTGGTTCTAAATGCTTACTAGTTATTAAATCACTTATTTGAGAGATTAGCTTTTTAACGATACTAGTAATTTCTTGATTTTCATTTTTAGAAAGCACATTTATGTTCATATAAATCAAATTAAATTGGTACACCAGATTGGTTCGCGAAATTATTAAATTTATACCATTTACAAAAACAAAACATATTATATTCTGTATTAGAAAAATAAAAGGTTACCCTTCCCCTTCCACCCTCAGGTCGGGTAACCTAATACAACTAATCCAACACTAATTTCTTTTATTTATAATCTTATAATTTAATACCCGGTGTTTTGAGTAATTACACCATTTGTAGCAGTAATTTCTGTACTTGGAATAGGAAATATATAGTAGTTACTAGAAATAGTTTGTCCCATTTCGGCATCCACAGTTCCTGTTCTAACTAAATCAAACCATCTATGCCCTTCCAAAGCCAACTCTACTCTTCTTTCTTTTTGAATAGCAACATCAACATCAGCTTGTGTTGAAGCTGTACCAACTAAAGTTGTTAGTCCTGCTCTAGTTCTAATAGCATCTAAACCTACTAAAATAGTTGCAGATTGCGCTCCTGTTGCATTTGTAGATTCATTTAAAGCTTCTGCATACATTAGGATAACATCAGACAATCTCATTTCTATAAAATCTTGATCGCTATTACCTCCCGTGTACTTAACACCTTTACCTCCTGTTGCATCAATAGTTAAAGCTTTTCTTAAATCTGTACCTCCGCCAGTAGCACTACTAGCATCGAAAGCAGCTGTTAAACGCGGATCTAAAGGTGTAAGTGATTTTGTATCGTTTCCTGCAAACCATCCAACAAATGTAGATGAAGACGACGTACCATCGGCATTTGGAATTGAAGATGATAATTGAGTTGCAAAAATGATTTCTGAACTTACATCCGTAACAACATCAGCAAAATTAGGTTCTAAAGTTATACCTTCAACTGCGGCATCGCTAATAACCGTTGCTAGCGTTGATGTTGCATTGGTAAAATCACCTCTGTACATATACACTTTTCCAAGGAATGCTTTCGCTGCAATTTGAGATGCTCTACCTGTTGCTAATCCGGAATTAGTTAAACCTGCTATGGCATCTTGTAAATCTGGAATGATAACATTATTGTAAACATCGGCAACTGGTTGTCTTGTTAGATCAACATCAGGAATCTCTACTACAGATGGCTGAGGTGTTAAAATTACAGAAACATCACCAAAAATCATGACTAACTTAAAGTAGGACAACCCTCTTAAAAATTTAGCCTCATTGACTTGAGTAGCATCTAATGAATTTTCAATAACATTATTAGCACTTAAAATTGCTTTATACAAATTACTATAAACTGGACTAAAAAAAGCTCCCGCCATATCGCCTCCTCCTAAATCGGAGTCATAAGTATCTATTGAAGTATGCGGATTTTCTAACATTAGCATATTGTCTGCTCTAAAATCACCCATAACCAATTGCGGCATGGCAACACCTGTTTGATAGTAATATGCTGCATTTAAAACCGGTTCGAACTCTACCAATTTACTTGCCTCTAAATCTAATTCAGGTGATTGTTCCAAATCATTATCACACGCTGTTAGCAACAGCATAGCTGCTAATACTGTATATATCGTTTTTATATTTTTCATTTTCTCTTAATTAAAAATTAACATTTACACCGAAAGTAAAACTTTTTACAATTGGACTTGCCCCTTCTTGGTATCCGTAAGTCGTTGGACCTCCATAACCATCGTTTTCAATCTCTATCCCTTCAGGGTTGAATGATGTATAATCTTTACCCATTACATATAACAAATTGGTAGCGGCAAGATATACTCTAAGTGAACCAACACCCATTTTACTAATAAAATCTGGGTTAAGTGTGTATCCTATAGTTAGGTTTCTTAAAGCGATGTATGATGCATCTTGAATCATTGAACCATGTACATCTCTAGTTTGTAAATAATGCATTCCGTTATTATCAGCAATACCATCGTTACCAGGATCAAAACTAGGTGCTGTAGCATCACGGAAATGAGATTGCCAGTAAATAGGATCTATATTATAGACTTCTGCGCCTTGAGATCCTTGAAATTGGAATGAAAAATCGAAATCTTTATAGTTCATATTACTTGATAAACCCCAATAAAAATCTGGAGTCGCAGATCCTAATTTTACATAATCATCTTCATAAGTAATTTGGCCATCTTCGTTTTGATCAACTACATAATGCACGCCACTGGTATATCCAATAGTTCTTGTTGGATCTTCAATATAAATAGATTCAACTAAACCTGCACTTTCATAACCCCACATTTCACCAAGTTCGCCACCAACATAGTTTCTAAACTCAGCACCTCTTCCACTTGGTCCTCCATAAATTTGACGCGGTAACTCATCAACAGAACCTAAACTTGCAATTTTAGTATCAACCGTAGATAAGTTGGCATTCATACTCCAAGTAAAACCATCGTTTTGGATGATATTTGCATTTAATTCTATCTCTACACCAGAACTTGTAATATCTCCACGGTTAAGTCTAATTGAAGGTGTACCAAGAACTTCAGAAACACTTTGATTGATTAGCATATTGTTTACATCAGAGGTGTAATAATCTACACTAACTCTGAAACGGTTATTTAAAAACCCAGTATCAATACCGTAGTTCGTTTCTTTATTAGTTTGCCAAGTTAAATCTGGATTTGTAACATCCTCAGGAATTAAAAAACCTGTTCCAAAGGCGGTAGGTGTCGTTCCCAAAATACTTAATGAACTATAAGAACCTAAATCTGAAGAGGTACCTAAGGAACCTGAACTAAACCTAAGTTTTAATAAACTTATTGCTTCACTATCTTCTAAAAAAGATTCTTTATGTACATTCCAACCTAAAGATAACGCTGGGAATACTGCAAATCTTTCATTAGATCCAAAACGAGAATCACCATCTCTTCTAACAGATGCCGATAGTAAATAGCGATCGTCGTAAGCATAAGCTACTCTACCGAAAACACCACGTCTTGATTGTGTTTCATCTATTCTGTTCGAAATAACATCTTCAGCATTAAAATAAGAATAGTTTAAAGGATAACCAACTGGTACATTAGTTCCGTTTGATGATAGCCCCGTATATTTTGTATTTACAAATTCCATACCTGCTACCGCAGAAATATCATGCTTATCAGCAAATAACTTGTTATAACTTAAAGTGGTTGTACTTAATATGGTAGATTTTTTTATGTCTGACATATCTAAACTAGATGAAGTAGAACGTTGTTGACCATCTGATAATACACCATGATATTCATACTCATTAACATCACGTAAATCAGCTCCAAAAATAGTTTTCACCTTTAGCCCTTCCATAAGCTCGTATTCTAAATAAGAACTTACATTACCATAAAGCGTTTTCTTATAACGTTGTGAATTATCGAATTTTGAAGCGACACCTGCATCTCCTGTTCCTCCAATACCATTTTGGTTTCTACCATAATGCCAATCGTTTACAACGTCTCCTGGTTGCAAATCATAAATGCTATGCGCATCATAATTTTGACTTAAATCTCCTCTATAATCTTGGTCGAATGATCTACTAAAATTATTATCAGTATAGCCAGCTCCATTGTTGTATAATGCTGCTCTTTTTTGATCCAATTCTTGTACAAAATCGATAGATGCTTGTGTATGGTAAATAGGACTAATACTATATGATCTTAAAAGATCTCTCATTTCCCAAGGTACAATATCTTGGTTACCATAAAACCCATTCATACTTAATCCCGCTTTTAGCTTATCGTTTAAAGTCGCATCAATATTCATACGTCCGTTATATCTTTCATAACCTTGCCCTTTTACAATACCATCGGTATTTAAATACCCAAGTGAAGCAAATGCTTTTATATTTTCAGAACCTCCACTTACACTAAAATCATGACTTGTTGAACTACCACTCTTAAAAAGCCAATCTTCCATACTCACAACATCTGGTGCATTTGCGTATGCATCTAATCTGTATTCCAATAATCCTGGATCAGTTAAAGAAAGATCGTAATCACCGGTTTGTAATTCGTTAGCCCATTCTCCTGCAGTTTTAAGCATGTCGATATCCTTTACATACTTTCTTGAAGTACTTGTATAGGCATTGTAGCTAAAATTTAGTTTACCAGATTTCCCTTTTTTAGTCGTAATTAAAATTACACCATTGGCTCCTAATGAACCATATATAGCAGCAGAAGCGGCATCTTTTAATACCTCTAAGCTTTCAATATCGTTTGGGTTTACTGTTGCTAAATTTCCTGAAATTGGAAATCCATCTACAACAATTAAAGGATCGGAGTTACTTGAAAGCGAAGATCCCGCTCTAATTTGAACTTTTAAATCTGAACCTGGTTCTCCACTTTGGTTTTGAATATTTACCCCGGGAAGTTTTCCTGCTAAGGCTTCATCTACACGCGAAGTTTGCACAGCAGCAACATCTTCTCCTCCTATTTTTGCAACAGCACCTGTAAGATGAGATTTTTTTGTTGTACCGTAACCTACTACAACAACTTCGTCTAGTTGTGCCGAATCTTCAATTAAAACAACATTAAGCGTTTTTTGATTTGTTATGGTAATAGATTGCGAAACATAGCCTACATAAGAAAATAGAAGAACATCTCCGCTTTTAACATTAATTTGGAATCCTCCATCAAAATCTGTTGCTGTGCCTTTTGTGGTATTAGCCACAATAACATTAACACCAGGAACAGGTAAATTAGCCCCGTCTGATACCGTACCAGATAATTGGTACCCGTCTTGTGCATATAATGATATATTGAATACCATTATTAACATTAAAAATAGTTTAGTTTTTAAATTCATTGGTTATTTTATTTAGTTAGTTAAATGCAACGTAAAACACATTGCTCTAGAGAAATTAATTAGATAATTTCTGGCACTTTGGCGGTCATAAATTTTTAGTTTAATTGTTATAATTTTAAGATTAAAAAGCTTTTTTAATTGGTACTCCAAATTGGTGCTCCAAACTGGTGTACCAAATATATATTAAAAAAATGTTACAGCAAAATATAATTTTGATATAATTATCTAAAAATCAGAGGATACTAAAACTTATCTCGTTTTTACTATAAAAAGTTACGCGTACTAAAAACTACGAGTATATAAAAATACCTCGCAAGTTTAAAATTGTTGGAGTAGTCTTAATAGGCTTAAGTTCTACTCCAACGTCTACTATATAACATGAATTAGGCTATCAATTAGTTGTAGTAGTTGTAAATTGAATAACACATAATGATGTTATAAATTGTTTAATCATTTTTTGTAAAATAACCTTCGTTAGAAACAGCAGCATCACTTACAGATATACTTGCTGTTTTAAACCAAACTTCGGCATAATTTCCATCGGCATATTGTTTTTTAATATCACCACCATGAGTTTCTGCACCAGAACACCAATTTTTATTGACTTCTGGAGATTTTCCATTGGTTTGATTGTAAGCACCAAGCTTGAAAAAACAACCCTCACCTGTATATGCTGCTTCACGTTCTACGCCATCTTGACCAATTGGAACAAATAGTTTTTGTGTTTGCTCAGGAATATCTGCAGCTGTTGTGTATTCCGATTCTATTAAGTTTTTTGTAAACGTTTTGGTTTCATGATCTTTACTTGTAAATTTCAAGTTCATAACACCATTCTTAACTTCAATTTCATAACTGAATTCTTCACCTAAAGCAATGCCATCTTTTGGTTCTTCAGGATACGTATTTGCTTCTGTACCAACAACTGAAAAGTCGTTACCCCAAACTGCCGAAGAATAATCCCATCTTCCAGAGTTATCATCTCCTGCTGTATTAATTTCATAATGCCAAAACACAGAACCTTTTGTATGTCCCGGGAATTTTTTGTAGAATATTTTAAGTGGCTCGTTCTCATGCTTATCTGCACTATGAATTTGGCCCACAACAACCGCATGCGAAGCTGCAACGCGAGCATCACCCGTAGCAGAAACATTCATTACTTTTAATGTTGCTGTCAATTTATCGCTAGCTGTTTTTGGGTACCACTTTTTTATTTGTGCTAATTCTGTTCTTGTATTATTCGAAGTTCCATGCGTATCTCCTCCATTAGGCGCCTTAAAAACAATCCAATCATTAGTGCCATCATTAGCTGTATAAAAGAAATCTTTGTTTTCAAAGTTATTTGCAATACCAACATTAGAACCGTCTCCTAAAATTAATTTCCAATCATCAAAAAAAGGAATCACGTCACTAGCGTAAACTGTTTTTATTACTTCTTCTTTAATGGCTTCTTTATTATCTGTTTTAGTTTCATTTTTACAACTATTTAAACTCAGAAAAAAACTAAGAATGACAAGCGTAGCTCCTATTGATATGTTTTTTGTATTCATTTTGATATTGTTTAGTTTAGTTTTATTGGTACTCAATTAAGTATTAGAAATATTCTAAAAGTGCAACTATCCCGTTATATGAAATCAGCAAAGAAAAAAACAATGCCGCATACAACCCGATGTAAACACCTAAGCTCGTTTTATAATCTTTCATGACTTTTTTACTGCTTAACATCAAAATAATACCAAACACAACAATTGGTAACACAAATACATTAAATACTTGAGATAGAATTTGAATTTCAATAGGGTTTGCTCCAAATGCCGGACCAATTAAAGCCACCATACAAGCTACAGCAGTTATTATTCTAAATTGACGCGAATTGGTATCTAATTCTCCCGATTGATAATCTGCAATTAGTAATGGCGCTATTAATAAACACGGAAAAATAGAAGATAATCCTGCGCTTAAGGCTCCAAAAAAGAAAATAGAAACGGCCCATTTACCAGCAACAGGTTCTAATGTATTTGCCATATCCAACACTTGTGAAACCTCTTTACCTTGATAAAATAAAGCTCCTGCCGCTACTGCCATAATAACTGCACTAATCACAAATATTAAAATGGCTGCGGTAATAGAATCTTTTTTCTGTTGATCTAAATTTTTAATAGTCCACCCTTTTCCTTTTACAAACAATGGTCGAGATAAAAATGTAGCCGAAGCCATGGTGGTCCCAACAAACGCTGCAACTAACATTTTGCCGCCAGGAACATCTGGTATAGTAGGTAATAAGCCTTTAACTACATCTATAGAAAGTGGCTGTACAAAACATAATGATAACACAAATGAAAGCCCCATTAAGGTTACAAAAACAACTAATATTTTTTCAAAAAACGTGTACTTACCCACCAACATTAATAAGTAAAAAATAACAATGATTACAATGGCGGTTATTAAAACAGTTTCATATTTATAAGCACTTAATCCTTCAAAATTAATAGCTAATATCTCATAAATAATGTTTGATGAAATCCCTAAGATTCCCATTAATGAATTCCATTGTCCAAACGTAATGCCAACAATAATTAATATGGCTAAAGTTTTACCGAATTTTAGATGTTTTTTAAATCCGTAAAGCGCTGTTTCACTCGTAAGCAATGCGTAATTACCGTAGGCAAACATTAAAACGCCCGAAAAAACACAACTGATTAAAAGTACCCATAATAATTGCATATTAAATTTACTTCCGGCAACAATCATCGAAGTTACACTACCTGTACCTATGGTATAACCGATAGCAAAAATACCTGGACCAAAGCCCAAAACTATGGCTACAATTTTTTGTAATAAAGATTTCTTCTCTTTTAATTCAGACATTATATTTAGTTTAGTATGGTGTATTTAGTTAAAAATGGAGTGGTTAATTCCAGTTGGTATGGTAAAACTTACCCGAATCATCATCGATACGTTGGTAAGTATGTGCTCCAAAATAATCGCGTTGTGCTTGAATTATATTTGCTGAAGAATTTGATGTTGTATACGCATTTAAAAAATTAACAGACTCACTTAAACAAGATGCTGTTAACTCATTCAAAATGCATTGAGAAACCACTTTATTTATTGAAGGTTTCAGAGCTTTCAGTTTATTAATAATAGTAGCGTGTTTTAAAATATTATCATCCGTTTTTAAAATTGGAATTAATTCTACCATAAAATCAGATTTTATAATACAACCATTGGTCCAAATACGAGCAATTTCACTTAAGTTCAATTCCCAATTATAAGTTCTTCCTGCTTCAGAAATCAGTTTAATACCTTGGTAATGATTAATAATTCTAGCAAACTGATAAGCGTTTAAAACATCTTGTATATCTAAATCTAATGAAGATGGTTTTATATTGAAGTTTTCACTAGCCAAAAGCCTTTCTTCTTTATAAAACGAGGTATAACGCGCAAATAGTGCCGACGCTATTAAAGTACTTGGAGCTCCTAATTGCGCTGTGGCTATAGTAGTCCAATTACCTGTACCTTTATTTCCTGCCTTATCTACTATTTTATTTACCAACCAATCGTCTCCATCTTTTTTTCTTAAAATATCTATGGTAATTCCAAGTAAATAACTATCGGCTTCGGGCTTCCGTGATTCTAAAATATCGGCAATTTCATCAGGATTATTTCCAATGGTTTTAAGAATAGTATAAACCTCTGCCAACAATTGCATTTCTACATATTCAATACCGTTATGCACCATTTTAACAAAATGCCCACTACCTTCTTCACCTATATATGTACAACAAGGCAAATTATTAGCATCTTTGGCGGCAATACTTTCCAAATACGGTTTTATTAAATTATACGTCTCTTTATTTCCGCCAGGCATAATAGAAGGCCCTTTTAATGCGCCTTGCTCTCCTCCAGAAACTCCAACACCAATAAAATTGATGTGTTTTGATTTTAAATAATCGTAACGTTCTTTCGTTTTTAAGTAATTAGAATTACCACCATCAATCAAAATATCGCCATCTGATAAAAAGGGAATCAAATCTTCAATAACCAAATCTGTTATCTTACCGGCATTCACCATGAGCATAATTCGTCTTGGTGTTTGTAATGAATTTACAAATGCTTCAATATCAGAATAAGCTTGAGCAGTCTCAAGTTCCTTGTGTTCTTTTTTAAAGTTTATAGCAACATCTTCTTCCGTTCCTTTTTCTTCTCTATTAAACACCGAGATACTAAATCCTTTTTGAGCCAAGTTTCTACTTAAACTCTTTCCCATAACGCCTAATCCAAATAATCCGAATTCTGATTTCATCTTTATTTTATTTGCAATTTTTTCAACAATGTCTTTTGGATTTAAACCAATATTTATAACAAAAGCATTTTCCGGTTCTTCTAAAGTATCAAACTGCGATTGCAATAAATTGGAAGACATAAAATGGTTTTCTCGTTTATTTAATCGCTCTAAAATTTGATTAAAGCTTCCTGTTAAATGAATCCATTTTACTTGATTTTGAATGTCTGTATTTAGAATATATCGGTAAGATTTTTTTAAAGCTGAACAAACAATAATGCAACTATTATCTCGTAATTGACTTTTTGCCAAATCGTTAAGTGTAACTAACCAACCATGACGATCTTCATCATTTAATGGCACACCACTACTCATTTTATCTATATTCGATTGCGGATGAAAATCGTCCCCATCAAAAAAAGGAATTTCGAGTTCTTGAGATAATAACTCACCAATGGTACTCTTGCCACAGCCTGAAACTCCCATTATAAAGATTACATTATTCAAATTCTTAAATGTTTTAAATAAACCTTATATCGTTAAATACTATTATTCTTGATTTGGATCAGTACCCGCTCCTAAAGTTCCATTTCTAAACCAAACTTCTGCATAACATCCATTAGCGTACTGCTTTTCGATGTCTCCATTATAAGTTTCAGATCCTGTACTCCAAACGATGTTATCTTCTGGGTTCTTACCATTAGTTTGGTTATACGCACCTTGCTTAAAATTCTGTAATTCCCCAGCATAAGCATGTTCGCGTTCAACTCCATCACGACCAATTGTTGCGTATAAAGTCCATATTTGTTGAGGAATATCTTCTTTTTTCGCAAAATCAGATTTTAGCAAATTTTTAGTAAATGTTTTGGTTTCGTGACCATCACTCTTAAAAGTGAGATACATAATGCCTTTGTAAACGTTTATTTCATAGCTGAATTCTTCACCTAAAGCAATACCATCTTTTGGTTCTTCGGGTGATGCAGTTGGGCTCGATCCAACAACAGACATATCATAACCCCAAACTGGCGTAGAATAATCCCATCTTCCTGAATTATCATTTCCAGCCGTATTAATTTCATAATTCCAAAAAACAGAACCTTTCGTGTGGCCAGGGAATTTTTTATAAAAGATTTTTAAGGGTTCATTTTCATGACCTTCATTTCCATGAATTTGTCCAACTACCACAGAATATGAAGCGGCAACTCTTGCATCTCCAGAAGTTGAAACATGCATTACTTTTAACGAACCTGTTAACTTACCTCCTGTTTCGGTTGTCCAATGTTCTTTTTGTCCTAATTCTGTTCTTGTATTGCTAGAGGTTCGAGATGTAATACCAGAGTTTGGTGTTTTATAAACTACCCAATCCGTATTACCATCATTTGTAACATAAAAATGATCTTTATGCTCAATATTAGTTAGTTCTTCAAACTTTGTTCCATCGCCGCAAAGAATACGCCATTGATCCATAAATGGTATCACATCACTTGGATAAACGATAGCCTTTGCATTTACTTTCTCCGTTTTTTTATTGGTATCTCTGCAACTGCTAGTTAATACCACAAGGCAAACCATTGAAAGAATTAATAATGTTAATCTTGTAGTTTTAAAATTCATTTTAAGTTCTTTATTCATTGCAACATTCAATATATTAGATACTAATTAGTGAAACTTCCAATTTAATAAATTCAGAAAAAGCAACTCATTTTTATTAAAAAATATTTGGTACACCAATCTGGTGTACCAAATATAGTAATAAATATTTATATACAGTTCTAAAAGAAAAAAAACTCATGAAGTGAAAGAAAAATAAAGTAAAAAATATTAATATGAACAAAAAAGTATAAAGCGCGACTTACTGAATTCACTACTATCTATAAGCCTTATCAAGCCTAGAATAATAAAGATTACGCGAAGTCTTTATTCGCATAAAAAAAATCCTTAATTTTATACTTATCCCATTATATTGATTAAGTATTACTTAATTAACATTGAGTTTTAATAGGTTTAAATACAAAAACTTGCTTATTCCCCAATGCAAATAATCTCTTTTAAGGTTCGGTGATAGATGTGACCATTAGCAAAACTTAAGGTGTTTACGGTCCATGTTTTTCCTTTTTCACCTAAATCATTGATCGAAACTAAAGCGCTCTTATCAAAACGTTCCGCATTAGCATCTATAACATAAACCATTCCTATGGCATTTGTAAAATAGATGTAATTATTAATCATAACCGGAGATCCTAAAAACGAACGCTGAAAGCCATCGCCCAAAACGCGAGCATCATTACTATGCAATTGTCCTTTGGAATTCAAACCATCATTAGTTTGTGGTGTTTTCCAAATAAAACTACCATCAGTATTTTTTTCATTAGGTAATTCTAGATGTTCATTTTTACCAGTTACCATATTATGGCGCGCAATAAATGGCTTATGCATAACCATATAAAAGGTATAATCGTCTACAGCCATATTGCAATGGAATTCGTTTTCAGAATTTTTAAGCACAACACCTTCATTTAAATGATAGGTTTTATCAGCTTCATCATAAATATATTGATCTACAATATTTAAAGGCTTTTGGCTCATTAGCTCTCCAGTATTTGAGTTTACCGTTAAATTTTCTTCACATTTATAAATCCACGATATTTTTTCGGTATCCCAATGTTGGGTATTTAAAGCACCATAACCCGATAATTTATTAGGTGCTTCGGGCTCCCAATGCCATAAAGCTTCACCAGCATTATTTTGCTCTAAGCTTATTAAACTCAAACCAACAGGACGTTCTGGCACACCATGCGGACCACCACGCGCTATTAAAATTGCTGGTTTTCCTTCAGAAGTTTCTCCAATTACGGGCGTATTATAATGCGTAATAGCTGCTTGAGTTGTCCATTCGTGATTTCCGGTATTCTTGTTAAAAGCGTGTAGATAATTCCAATCCTTTATTCGTGTGGAATCACTTTCAAGTGGTGGTTCTACGTTAAGAATAATATCTTCAAACAACACCGAATCGAACTGTTTATTAAACGGCCTCCCCACGGTAGGCATCCAAGTCCGTTCCCAAACCAAATCACCTTTTAATGAAAAACAAGCCATACCACCACTGGCATTAATAGCCCAAACAAACTCACCGTCAGTCATAGGGCACGGCGTTGTGGCATCACTAAAGGCATAATTATAATCGCTAGGTAATAATCCTTTTACAGTACGCGTCCATAGGGTTTCTCCTGTATTGGCATCCATACAATAAAGAACAATATCTGTCCCAACAGGTCTGGTTTTTAAGGCTTTTTCAGCTTGTTGAAATTGATTATAACTGTTTAGAACCCGATCAGATTTTAAATTCACATAATCAATCAGTTTTTTATTGGCTTCGGAAAACATACGGCCTTCCTCACTCCTATTTAGCAATCGGTTATAATTGACTTTCTTTTTTTCAGAAGATAATTTTTGATAATTTTCATTTGAAATCAAAAAGGTTTCCCAAGAATTCTCAGCTTTCTTTTTTAACTTGAAAACCGTTTCAAAAGCAGACGCTCCTTCTTTTTTTAAAAGCCTTAATTCTTCAGTATAAATAGCATCGTAATTAGATTTAGCTTCATTATAATTACTTTGTAACTCAGAAAAAGTAGGTGTATCTAAAGGCGGATTAATAGTGAAAAATAATTTATCGTCCCAAACAGCAATGCCACTTTGGCCACCAGCAGGAAGTGCTTTCTTCCATTTGATATTTTCGTTATTTCGAACAGACCATTCTAAAGGAACTTTTAAATCTGTTTTAATTTTATAACTTCCATCAGGTCCACCAGACATGGGCCATTGGTTGTCGCTATTTGCAACTTTTACCACGCTTCCGCCTTCCTGTTCACAAGACACTAAAAATACAAGTGTCGTTAATAATAA
This sequence comes from Algibacter sp. TI.3.09, assembly GCF_038154905.1. Classification (NCBI taxonomy): domain Bacteria; kingdom Pseudomonadati; phylum Bacteroidota; class Flavobacteriia; order Flavobacteriales; family Flavobacteriaceae; genus Algibacter; species Algibacter sp. TI.3.09. The sequence goes on from NZ_JBAKAN010000001.1 coordinate 1,085,351, forward strand.
AGTCTTAAAAAATGGGTTGAAGTTTTTTAGATTAACATTCATATTAAGAATTACTTACCATTGTTTTTATGCTACTATAACCGTAATAACCAACAAAGGCTAATGATAATGCAGGTAGAATAAACGATAAATTAACCTCAGGTATATAGCCTAAAAAATTAATATCAGCTAAACCATCGCCACCTAAATCTAAAATAGCGGCCTGCACAATAGGCATAAGCGCTCCACCAACAATTGCCATAACCAATCCGGCTGAGCCAATTTTAGCTTCATCGCCCATATCTTTTAAAGCAATACCATAAATAGTTGGAAACATAATAGACATAAAAATGGAAATAGCTACTAACGAAATTAACCCAGCCATTCCAGGTAACACAATAGCGCCTACACTTGCTAAAGCTCCACCCAATCCAAATAACATGAGTACTTTTGGTGGGTTTACTTTTTTCATTAACGCCGTACCAATCCATCTACCAGACAAAAACAAAACCATAGCAGCCACATTGTAATTAGTTGCTGTAATATTACTTCCGGTAGTTTCATTTAAATTATCAACATAATGAAAAATATAGGTCCAGCACATAATTTGAGAACCAACACATGCCGCTTGAGCCAAAACACCTTTTAAATAAGTTTTGTTGGCTTTTAATTTTTTTAATGAATCCGATAGACTCATTTTATCTCCTACAGCCGTTTTAGGGATTTTTGTAAACACAATAATCGCCATAATGATTAAAACTAAAACTCCTAAACTTAAATACGGAATACTAATAACACTTAAATCGTTTTCACGAATAGCAGCCAATTCTGTTGATGCTAAAGCACTGTAAGCTTCCGCTGAATAATCATCAGAACGCAAAGCTTGGAGTACGAATACTTGAGCGATAATCATTCCGGTAAGCGAACCCACCGGATTAAAAGCTTGCGCTAAGTTTAAACGCTGTGTCGCTGTTCTTTTATCACCTAAAGCAAGAATTAATGGGTTTGCGGTGGTTTCTAAAAAAGCCAATCCGCAGGTAATTACCCATAATGAAATTAAAAAATAATTATATTCTTCATACTTAGCCGCTGGATAAAACAAAAATGCGCCAATAGCATAAAGCGATAAACCTAACAAAATCCCCGATTTATAACTAAAACGTCGGATAAATAAAGCCGCCGGAAACGCCATAAAAAAATACCCAAAATAAAATGCAAATTGCACTAATGAAGCTTGAATATTAGATAACTCGGGCATTACTTTTTTGAAAGCAGATACCATTGGGTTGGTTAAATCGTTAGCGATTCCCCATAAAGCAAACAAAGAGGTTATAATGATAAAAGGAAATAATAATTCTTTACTTACAACCGGAATTCGCTCTTTTTTATTCATCTATTTAGTTTAGTTTGTTATTAAAATTTAGTGTGGTATTTTTTAAAGAATTGAAGGTAATGGCCCTGTACTATCCGAAAAACTCTCGGTACGTACATCTACTTTGTTTAGCATGCTTACAAACAAATTAGACAGTCGTACTTCCTTTTCATTGAATTTAGTATAAGCGCCATGCTCAACCCCCAAATTAGCACCTCCCGCCAAAATAAGCGGACAGTTTCTAGCATTGTGCGTAGAACTACAAGCACTTCCATAAAGAATTAGCGAGTTATCTAATAAAGATCCGTGTGCATCTTCTGTAGTTTTCATTTTATTAATAAAATAAGCAAAATGCTTAGCGTACCATTGATCTAAGCGTCCCCAATCCTCCCAATGTCCAGTTGTTTTATCGTGAGAAATACTATGATGTCCTTTTAACCCTAAAGCTATTTTAGGAAAATTATCACCAAAGCCCATACCATCTTCACGCGCCATCATATAAGTCATAACACGTGTTGAATCTGTTTGAAACCCAAGTACCATTAAATCCATCATGGAGCGTACATAATCATCTGGAGCCGAAACGGGATCTACATCTAAATTAATTAAGCTCGCATCAAAATCGTCCATGGGCACATCTAGCCATTTTTCATTTCGTTTTACCTGTTGCTCAACTTGATTAAGGGATGTTAAATATTCATCTAACTTCGCCTTATCATTAGCACCCAAACGTTTTTCTAGGTTTTTACTATCTTCTAAAACTAAATCGACAATCTTCTTACCTTGGTTTAAACTTTTACGCCTTTCTGTTGTTGAAGTACCACCACTTGGAGAAAAATAACGCTCAAAAATTTCACGCTGTCTATGCTCTGACGGTAATGGTTTTCCTGAAGAATTAAACGACAATGTTGATGTTCTAGATTTATACCCAACACCGCCATCTGTAGATAATGCTAACGATGGAAAACGGGTGTACTTACTAAGTTTCCCTGCTGCATATTGATCAACAGAAATACTGTTTTTATATTCACCACGTAAATCACCTCCAGTTAACCAAGAATCGCCTGCCATATGCCCTAAAACATTACGACTGTATGGATGACTTAAGCCGCCCATAATAGATATATCATCACGATAAGCCGCTAAGGGCGATAAGGTTTTGGTTAACTTATAATCGCGTCCTTCATTCACAGGAAACCAACTCCAGTTTTTATGTTGAGCACTTTCTTTTGGAGGAATTCCAACACCATTTGGAAAGTATAGAAAACCTAAACGTTTTGGTATTTCTGGCTCTATAAATTTTGAAAAACTACTCATGGCCATACCTTCAAAATATGGAAGCATACAGGCTACTCCCAATCCTTTAATAAACGTACGACGATCTAAATGCCAAGGTTTTTTGCTCATGATCCAAATATTTTGTTAAACCAACTTTGTTCTTTTTTATAGAATGACGGACTTAAAACCACTTGTTCTATAACCGTTTTAAAACGATAATCATCTTCTATAACTTCTTCTACTATTCTATCAATTTCTTTTTGATCGGCGAAACTCACATCGCGCCCTAAAGCGTAAGCATAAATATTTTCTACTAAGGCACGTGTGAAATCGTCTTGCTTCATTCTTAAAATATAATCTTTAATACCCTGTACACCTTCAATTTCAGTCCCATCAGGTAATTTAGATTTTACATCAATTGGCTTTCCTTTGGCTATGGTTTGATATCTTCCAACCGCATCATAATTTTCAAAAACAACTCCAAAGGGATCAATTTTATGATGACAATCTAAACAAGACGTTTTATTTCTATGTAAAAACAACTGTTCTTTCAAAGTCATTTTTTCAAAGCCAGGCGTATCGGTTGCCAACTCTGGTACATTTGGTGGTGGCGGTGGTGGTGAATCGCCCAATATTTTTTCTTTCAACCAAACCGCTCTTTTAATAGGATGCGCTTGCACCCCATCGGAATGCCCATTTAAAAATGAACCTTGAGACAGTAAACCACCTCGATGCTCTTCTTTTGGTAAAGTTACCGGTCTAAACTCATTTCCTTTTACACCATCAATACCATAAAATTCGGCTAAGTTCTGATTCAGCATAGCGAAATCTGAATCAATAAAATTCATAATACTTAAATCGTTTTTTAATATATGCTGAATAAACTCGTAGGTTTCTTTAAACATATCTTCTTTCACAAAACGTGTATAATCTCTATACATGCCCACATCGGTATCCATACTTTTATGGCGATCTAAACGAAGCCACTCATAAGAAAATGAATGAATCATTCTTGTAATTCTTTCATCATCTACCATACGCTCAATTTGCTCTGATAACTCATCATATAAATCACCTGTAGATGCCAAATTATTTAGTTTTTCATCTGGTGGTGAATTCCATAAGAAATACGATAATTGCGAGGCTAAATAAAATTCATCTGTAGATTTTTTAGATTTATCGTCCTCAGGAACCTCAGGTTCAAACAAATATATAAAATTAGGTGAACAAAGCACAGCAACCATAACTTCCTTAACGCCATCTTCGTAACGCTCAAAATCATCTTTAACACTACGCCAAAAATCCATATATCTATTTAACTCACCATCATTAAGCGGACGTCTAAAAGCGCGTTCCATAAAACTGGTTAGCACTTCTTCTGTATACAATTCTGCGTTTGCTTTATTCGGTGAATCGAAAAATAATTGTGTATGGCTATTTGGTGGCCAAACTGGATTATATGGTGCTTCAAACTCTACAGATTTCACTAATAATGGCGGACCATTAAAACTACCATCTTTAACCAAATGATTATTCCAAAGACCGACGGTGAGTATGTTTGCCAAATCGCCACTTACTTGTGCACTACCTAACGGAATTGGTAAATTCTCTAACCTGCCTTTAAATTCAAACATTTGATACTCGCCCATGGAAGCGGTAACTTCAACCGATTGATCAAAGGTTTTATAATCCATACCATCATCGGTTCTTGCACCTGCAAAAACTTGAATAGATGGATTAACATCGGCATATTTTAAATTATTTCTATCTGCTTCTTCAGCTAGTATTTTTGGTAATGGATCATCTTCTGGTAACGGTGTAAGTACAATATCGCTAAAGCCTACAAAAAACTTACCACCAATATAAGCTTTGTGTTCCCCTTCAGATAAATATGCTAAAGTTACAGGCGTAATAATTTCATCTGTATCTACAAGACTTTTATCCATGTATAAACGCTCACCAACACGTCCTTCCTTATTATTTCCTAAAAGACTTAATTGATACGATGGCATAGCATCTTCTGATACATATGGATGCACTAAATCGACTTGATAAATACCCGATTTTGGCACATGATACGTAAACTGAGTTTTTACATTAGTGGCCACATTTTCTGCTACCAACCAACGGTTATCTTTCAAAATAAAACCTTTTGCTTTTTTAATATCCTTAGCGGAAATACGAACTGCTTTTGGAGTTTGTCTAGCAGGTTCATCTTTTCTCAAATCAATTAAACGTTCTACAGATACTGAATTATATCCTTTTGAAGCTTCTACACGAAAAACAAAATCGCCCGTTCTAGGAAAATCTTCTTTTACTAATAATTTTAAATTTGGTGAAGGCCCTTGCCAAGATTTTGGAGTAACCTCTCTTGCTGGTAAAGCAGAATTTAACAACATACCTTCTTCAACAACACTGTACCTGTTGCTAGCAGATCCACGCATGCCAATACCTATTTTGTTTTTTAGGCGTTTTATACTGTCTTTGGTTTTATTTGGACCCATTTTAACAGCTCTTCCCTCTTCATCCAAAATATCTACTTGCAAATCTTTATTGCTTATAGCAGCTGTTTGGTAACCACCATATTCAGCACCTGTTTTGCCATCTCCGATATTTTTCCCTAAGGTTACTTTGTAACGTTTAGCTTCTGGTTTTTCTCCAAAAACAACGGCCTTATCTAATGCTTCACGTGCAATTTTTTGATAATAATCGATATGCAGTGCCGATGTTTGAAGAATACTTCCATTATTACTATAACCCATTTCAGACTTTCCATCATCTGGTAACACATCACCAAAATTAACGTTTACACCAAGCAATTCATTAAGCGTATTGGTGTATTGCTTTTTGGTTAACCTGCGCATAACACCTTTATTGGCGTTGTTTTTTGCTATGGCAGCTTTCTCTAAATTCTGCGTCATCCAATCTACAACAGCGCGACGCTCTTCATCACTTAGTTGTGGCTCATCCTTTGGAGGCATTTCACCAGAATTTATCATATCTAAGGCAGAGTGCCAGCCTTCTGCATCGTGACCATTTATCATATCCCAATGCAAAATATCTAAGCGCACATCACCTTTTTGCTTATCAGCGCCATGACATTCAAAACAATAGGTTTCCATCACAGGTTGAACTTTCGTTTTAAAATCTACAGCTTCTTGTGAAGTCGAATCACTTTCTGTATTAAGCGCAATGTAGTCGCCTTCGCTTCCATCGACACCTAATACGGCTTTTAAACCAGATGGCATGTGTTTGGTTAAATACGTCGATCCGTGCGTTAAAGAACCTCCATAATGCCCTGTTAAAGACAATAGAACAACATTTATAAATAAAAATATTTTATAAGATTTGGATACTTTATTTTCCTCTTTATTAACAGATTTTTGTCTTACAACAAGCAGCCAAACAGCTATAAGCGCCGTAAACCAGCCTAACCATTTATGAAAACCTAGTACGTCCTCATTATAATGCCCTGAAGAAGCTAAAAGAAAACCTAAAATTAGGGTTGGAATAATACTAAAAACCGAAAACCAAAGCAAAAGTTTACATGCTGAATCTAGATTTAATTCTGGACGGAAACTATTAATAATTTCCATAAAAAACAGCACAATTAAAGCGCCTATTGGAAGATGAAGAATTATAGGGTGAAATCTACCCAAAAAGAATACAAATGTATTTTCTACTTCACCGTCTAGCGGAATTAAGAAGAGTCCGAAAAGGACTATTGTGAAAACAATTGCAATTAACAACGTGCGTTTCATAAAAGTTATAGTTGGTTGGTTTTATAAAAAACAATTTTACCCATAATATAAACACTAATCTTCCAAAATCTCAACCAATCATGATACTATTTTTGCAAATCAACACAAAAACTGTTCGTAAATTAAAAAATCAGTAAAAAAACGAGCTTAAAAGTAAAGATAAGTTGTTTTTAAACTGATTTTATTAATAATATCTATTTTTAAGTTATGACTTATATAGCAGATGGTTTTAGTATTATTTCTCATACTAATACTAACTTTATTCTCTTGCTTTTAAATCAAAATTAGGCACGGGGTATTCATAAACTTCTGTATACGATTTACCTTTTTTAACACCATAATAATTGATATCACTTTTAGAATTTGATATCACAGAAATTATTGGTTCTACAGCTTTGTTTGAAGCTAAAACTATAGATTCTCCTTTTTTAAGTACTATTTGAAATTCGCCATTTTCAACCTTAATAATTTCAATTTTTGAACCTTTAGAAATTTGTATGGCTTTTTTCCAATCACTCACTTTTAATGTACATATATTTCCTGCTAGACTTTCAATTTTTACAAATTCAGTTATACCAGCCTTGCGCGATGCACTTACTAAAAAACCACCTTCTGCTCGTAAATCTTTAAAACTTACATCCTGAAAACTATTAGGTGTTGCCGGAAACACTCTAATTTTATTTCCCCAACTTTGTAGAAACAACTCCATAATACTCGAAGCCGCACTTAAAGGTGTTTCTATAACAGGGTTAAGTCCACGTCCTTCCATGTAAAATGTATTCGGTAATAACATCGCACTTTGTATATTACCATCTAAAAATTGTTGAAGCATTTTATTAGCATCATCTCCTCGACCTAAAGCTGCGTATAATGAAGCTCCACCGGTATAAGAATAACCCACTAAGCCTTTACTATTATCAATTTGATGCCAATGCACTACAGATTTATCAACTAAAGTTCTAACTTTTGGATCGTCTGGATTTAATTGAAATAACGGATATAAACCTAATAAATGAGAATAGTGTCTATGAGAAATATCAACAGGTTGATTACTTCCAATCATTAATCCATTTTCATCTTCAGGATACGAAATTAAATCGGCTAAAAGCCCTTTCCATTTTTTAACTTCATTAGTATTTAAATCATGAGTTTCACTCGTATTTATTAAAGTATTTAATACCCAACGTACTAAAGCTAAATTATAGTTTGTATTTGGAAATGCTTTAAAACCTCCATATTCTGGGGAACCCATTGCAGTTAATTCAATTTTGTTATCCGCATTTCTAATCATTTTAGTTTCATACACTTCGGCTATTTTCATAGCTTTTGGTAACCACTTATCTCGAATAGCTTCGGCATCGCCTCTGTAACTATAAATTAACCAATAATTGTGCATTGCCCAAGCAAAATCACCAAAGTTTTTACCACGTTTACTTGGCAACATCATATCAAAATTATCGTCTATCAAGGTTATAAAGTTCTCGGCAATATCTAAATGATTACTTGCATTAAATGGCCAATACGTTAACTGCACATTTAAATTCCACCATAAACCTGGCCAACTTGTGTTTTTAAGAAAAGGTCCCATTAAATCTAAAGCAGGACCATCGGCACGCGAGCAAGTTGCCATTTTATATATTTGAATCCAATAAAAAGATTCCATGCGCGCATCTGGAATAGACAAAAACGATTTTTGAAAATAGTTATGCCACCAAGTTCTATGCTCTTCTTCAATAGTTTTCATTGAAGTGATTGCGGCATCTGTAACCGTTTTTACAGCAACTTTTGCCGAAACATAACTTGCTGGAATTTCATTAGCGACAGCAATATACATGGTAGATTTGTTACCATCAGAAGGTTTATCCGTCCAAGCTGTAGCATAATCACCTCCCGCTAATAAAGATTGTTCGCAAACATTAATACCATCTACCATTTTTATATCTGGTTTCGGGTTTAATGCGTAATCTTTTTCTTTTAAAGCAGACGGCTTAGCAATAATTCGAGGTGAAATAGGCAAACCAGCTAGCCACTCCCAGCTATAATCTACGGTTTTACTCGATTTAGTTTCGGTAGAATGTACTTCAACAACATTTAACATTCTATTGTAAGGTGTAAATGCTCTAAAAGTAATTTCTCCGAGGTCTGTAATTATAGTTCCGCGAATTTCGGCGTTCCATAAATCCTGACGAACTTTAATATCCAATATTTTCCCCGCAGGTCGAAGCACCATACTTCCAATATCAAGACGAGAATAATCGAATAAATTAGCACCTTTTACGCCCATAGAAGTCTTCTTATTAGGCGCTTTTCTATGATCGGTAACATCTTGACGACCAACATGAAAATCTAATCTATTATCATCTAAATTGGCATAAATCATCATACCAACCTGCCCGTTCCCTACAAAACCACCTTCGTTCCATTGCTTCGGAATTTCTTCCCAAACCAAATCGTGTTGTGCCATAAATTCTGGCCAATTTATATCTGATACAATCTGAGCTTTACAAATAAGAACTGATAATATAAATGTAATTTGAATTATTTTTTTCATTAAAAACTTATTTCGTTATTTCAGTTTTTACTCTATCACCAAGCGTTTCGGTAATTTTTATCTTCGGAAGCGTTCCTTTTAAATTTTCGATACTTATGGTTTGTACTTTACCATCTTTTAAGGTTACCGTAATTTCATTTTCAGAAGCAGATTCTATTTTTTTTATAGAAGATTCCCCTTTGTAAGGTTCAATTACACTCAGAAAAACAACTTCTTTTTCGTTTACACGAACACCATAAATACGTCTATCCGGATTATTTCGAATACGGCGTTGCTTGCCGCCATTCGGGTAGTTACTAATTACAATTTCAGATTTTTTAGGCCAAACTGTATGAACATCGAGTTTATGTTCGCCCTCAACGAACTCCACTTTTGCTCCTTTTTTAGAGGTATACCACTGCGCGTTTTCAAAATATTTATAAGGTGAATTATCGTCTGCACTTAATTTTTCAAGTGTAACTCCTTTCTTTCTAACACCTTCAATGGAAGAAAATCCTACGGGATGGATTAGCCAATCGTAATTGTGTTTTTTATCCGATTTCATATAATCGGCAAGAATTACATAATCGTCTGTAACGATAGAAATTCTTCGTTGCTGAATAGGATTAAAACCATTAGCATAATCCGTATCGTCCCATGGTGGAAACTTTTCAGCATTCCAACGTGGAATTTGTCGCCATCTAGCATTCGTTTCGACAACCGATGCTTGCATGATATCGCCTTTATAAAACAGCAATTGCTCGGAAGGCACAGCCTCTTGCTGAAGTTCGTCAACAATAACCATATTATGAGTTGCAGAAGTTTGTACGCACTCTTTATATCCTGGATTTCCGTAACCATACCAAACCATTTCGGAACCAAAATATTTATGTCCGTTACGGTCTAGAGCCGCTAAACTTGCCCTATCAAATTGCCCGTGCCAACCGCCATGCGTACCATATTTAAGAAAGGATTGAATTTGATTTTCAGGAGTCTCTTTTTGGCCTTGCGAGCGCAATGCTACCAAACCAATATTTTCCCTAAAATCTGATCCTGTTCTAGGATCTTTCACTTCGGGAAGTTCAGGAACCCCATACATTAAAGATACCCACGAATCGCGTTCTGTTTTACTAATAACCCAAGCTAAATCGTTGAATTTATATTCGCGATACGCCAGTTCGTAAAACTCATTTGGTGCTTTTAAATCCGAATCGTTAGTCGATACCAAGTACGCATTTTCATCCATAAAAGGTACGTAAGGCATAACCATATCTTCTAAACCTCTTGTGTTTTTTCCGGTTGGTCCCCAATTGTCAAATTTCATTCCAGTGAAACCTTCTTTTGAGTTTTCGAAATCTTTACTTTTGAATTTAGTAGGAAATCGTCTGTGGTATAAATCCATACCATAATTCTCAAAAGCTTGGGCCACCAAAGTATAACGTTGCACCACTAAATAACAATAATTCCCGGTACCTTCAAACCACCAGCCATCGGCCATGACTCCTTTACCTATTTGGTCTGCCATGCCTCCATCAGCTTCGGTTAAATATTCTAACTGTGGTATATCTTGTAAATATAATGCAACAAATATAGCACCTGCGTTAGCACTTGCTTGATGATTCATTATTCCCAAACCATCCATGTGCTTTTTATTCAACTCTAAATAATAACGAAACGAAGCTTCAATATTCTCTTTATCTGTACTAGATAATTCTGGTTCGTTATAAAGAATATCGCAAGCTGCGGATATAAATAAAAAGAAATTCCCTTCATGAACCTGCACACCGTTAGTAGCCGCGCCAATAGATAAATAACCTTCCTCTTTATCAAAAACTGCTTTAACTAAGCTAATTACTTTTTGCTTGTAAACAGCCTTTCCCGTTAATTTATAAGCCAATGCCAACTGAAACGCTTTTTCGCCATCGCTTGCACTATAATCAAAGCTTGACCATATTTTGGTTGGCCTTCGTTTACTAACAATTTTACGTTCAGGAAACTCAAACCCATCAAGTTCCTTCATCATATTATCTAAGTTTTGCTTAGCCCAAGGATAGTTTTCTATTTTTTGTTTGGTGTCTTCAAAAACAGCATTAGTTGCCAATAAAAACGGATGCGATTTACTTCTAACAGATATAAACTCTAATGTTTCGATAATATGCCCTTCGGAATCTTTTAGTTCTATTATACTTGCTTCTTGTCCGCCTAAAGGTATTCTATCGCTAACTGTAACCTTTAGTGTGCCGTTATAACTTCCGTTAGGTTCTAAAGTTATTGATGCCACACTTAGTATATTTTCACTAGCCAATTCTCTCGGATGTTTCACGTTAAGAGTATAAGTTTCCGAAGTACTTTTTATGTTTTTTAGTTGAAAATTATAGGTTATAATTTCGTTAGCTTTTGCTGCTTGAGTTTGTAATGAGCTGCTTAAAACTACTTCTGAAATAGGCGAACCTGCATAACATAAGACATGGATTAAACAACAAAACAGTCCTAATAAAAACTGTTTTAAAAGAACTTTAAATTTTAATGATAAAACGTTCATTTTTAATTTATTTTATTTGAAAAAGGTTAAATCTGTTTTGCAAATAATCTCACAAAACAGACTTAAATATTTACATTCGTTAACTTTAATATTAGCCTAAATAAGCACCGTTACTTTCCAATGTTTCTTTTAATTTAGTATAAACTACTTCATTCGGCATAACTTTACCAACGGCAGATAAACCAGCTAGTGTTCCTGCGCCTTGACCGATAGCCATTGCAATAGGTGTAACACGTAAGCCTGCACTAGCATGATGATCGGCACCAATAGCTCGGCCAGAAAGCACTAAATTGTCGACTTCGTTTACCAACAAAGAATCGGTTGGAATAGAATAAACTCCATCATCATTTAAGTGTACGGTATCGGTTGTTCCTCCATCTGGCGAATGAATATCTAAAGGATAACCACCAACAGCGACAGGATTTTCAAACTTTACTTCGTTTACTAAATCTTCCGCAGATAATACATATTTAGCATGCGGATGACGCGATTCGCGGATGCCTATATGTGGCGCAGTACTTATAAAAGTTGCATTCTCGAAACCTGGTGCATACTTACGCATAAAATTAAAAATCTCTACACATTGCTTACGCCCCATAGTTTCCGCTTTACTTAAATCGAATGGATTTAGAGGGTCGAAACCTAAAACACGTGAGGTATTAAATATAAATTCGCCCTCGGTATTGGTTTCAAAAAACAACACATTATCTCTCGGCACAGTAACTTCTCCGTTTGCTTTGGCTTTGTTCCATAAATCGTAAAAGCCCCAAGTAGAAATACGTTTGGTACGTTTTAAAACTTCGGCTTTATCGTCACTACGCTCTTCGGCATCAAATTGATCCCAATTGTTTCGCATGTATTCACGTAACTTCTCCGTATCCACATTACCCATTTTCACATTTGTGGTCATGGGTTGCGATTTATTATCTTCAACACGACCTTCTGTAAAAGGCACACCAGATAATTTTACAATTTCACTATCTCCACTGGCATCAACAAAAATAGTTCCTGGAATTTCTTGAATGCCACCTCTATTATGAATAAAAACCGACTTGATTTTATTGCCTTCTTTAGCAATATCAATTAATCGGGTATGGTACAAAATATCGGCTCCAGCCTCACGTACCATATCTTCCAAAACAACTTTCAACATTTCGGCATCAAAAGGTGTTACTGTAGAACAATAACCTGTGCTATCAAAAATATGTCCTGGACTTGCTCCTTTTTCCTTTAACCTATTTACCATTTCATTTGGAGAACCAAACACAAGTTGCTTACCTCCTTTGTTATGAAACGTCATCATAGGACCAACACCCATAGCTGTTAAAGAGCCTCCTAAAAACCCAAATTGCTCGATTAATAATGTCTTTGCTCCTGTTTTACCTGCTGCAATCGCGGCATGACTTCCAGAAACTCCTCCGCCTACAACTATCACATCATATCCTTCTATTAATTTTGTATTGAATGTTTTCATTAAACTTTATTTTATTTTTTATAATTTTTAAACTAAATCTGTTTCACTTGAATCTACACCGAGTTTTGAAAGTAATAATGCCGTAACAATTACCACAAGTGCTCCAACTGGAAACCACCAGAAAAAACTAATCCCTTCAAAATGCATCCATGCAATAGCCAAAATTGCCATAAATGCACCAATTAAAATGCCCGTAAAAGTACCTTTCCGCATAAGCGCCAAAAAAGCGATACCAATTAAAATTCCATATGCATAACCAGGAACTTTGAAGCCTAAAGCTAACAAACCACCATCTTGAAAAAAGCTAAATCCGTAAGCCAATAATGCTAAAACTACACCCCAAACAATGATGGCTATTTTAGATATTTGAACCACTTTATTTTCGTCCATGGTTTTTAACTTCGGAAAAACTAAAGTTCCAATCCCCATAACACTTGTTTGAGAAAGAGCTGTTAAAGCAGAATCTAAGGTGGAAATTCCTGCAGCAAACATGGCCGCAATAATTAAACCTGAAATACCATTTGGTAACTCGTTTACCACATAATATGGAAATATCCTGTCGGGTTCTGCACTTATGGAAGCTTGAATTAAATCGGATAACGGATTGATATCATAATAAGCTACTAAACCGATGCCTACAAAAGCCATAATCCATGTAGTGGCCACACCTACAACAGAAAAAGCAACGGCCTTTCTTGCTTCTTTTAAATTCTTGCAGCATAGCGCGCGTTGCGTAACCACTTGATCGACGGCATTTGAGCCAAACTCAAAAAAAGTACATCCTAAAATACCAACCCATAAAGTATATGTTTTATGCGGATCTAAGGATAGATCCCAAAGTACCAATTTGGCTTTACTATCTGCAATGGCCATCATTTCTCCAAAACCACCCGGAATATCGCCAACGGCATAAAAAAGCGCAAAACAAGCACCGAAAATAAAGATTACAAATTGAATAGCATCGGTCCAAACTACCGTTGTAATACCGCCGATATAAGACCAAACTATAGCAAACAGCGCTATAATACAAATACATATTAAAGTACTTTGCCCTGTGATAACGCTAAGTACTAAAGCAGTACCTAACAAGCGTACACCTTGACTCATAGTGGCTCCAATCATGAAAAAAGTTCGAGATAACTGACTCGTTTTTACGCCTAATCTTTTCTGAATAAAATCGTATGGGCTGTAAATACCTTCTTCATAATATTCCTTTAGTAAAACATAAACAAATAGTACGTTTCCTAAAGCAAAACCGATGGTCATTTGTAAATAAGTTAAATTTCCATTCATGGAAAATATAAAAGCCGGTACCGCAATAAAAGTAGCAACACTAGTTTTTGTTGCAATTAATGACAAGGAAACCGCCCACCACGGCAAATTATTTCCGCCCTTAAAAAAAGCATCAAGGCCTTTGTCTTTATTTTTAACTAATTCGCCAATAACCGTGGTTCCTAAAAGAAATACAACTAATATAATCCAATTTAAGGTTGAAAACTTACTTGTGGCAATGCCGTTTTCATCTTGAGCAAACAAAGTGAAACAACAAAACAAACTGACTAATATGGCTATTGTTTTTTTCATTAGTGGTTTTATAATTTTCTATATTACGAAGCCTTTTATCTTCTATATTTTTTTAATTCTCTAAAAGCATACGATACAGAAACGATGGGTAATTTTCCCCTGTAATGGTTCCTGCTCCTGAAGCTCCCGAACCTTTGGTTAACGAGTCGCCAAAACAAATAATATGATTGTATTTATCTAACAAATTATTGGTTTTTAGGTAATCGAATACATTTTCGGCAATAAGCTTATACCCTATCGGTTTTAAATGCACACCATCTTCTTTATTACTATTTTTTAAGTTCCTGATGTAATTATCTTGGTTGTGTTGTGGTAATCCTTTTGCTTTAAAAACACTGTAATTGTCAACAAAAAACGTTTTATTTTCTTCGGAAACCGCTCTCATAATTTGTGTTACTTTTTGAAGTTTTACATTAGGCGTATCGGTAAATAATGATTTATCATGACGCTGAAATAAGTATAAACTATCCACTCTTGGAGGCGTCATCAATAATACTTGAGCATCGTTATTTTTAATATCCTTTACAATGTTAGAAAGATTTAAATAGTAGTTTTCATACGGTATAAACTTACTAGAATTCAACATATCGTTGGTTCCAACCATAAGAATAACCAAATCTGGTTTTTCTACTAAAACATCTTTTTCTAATCGACTTATTAAACTACGTGTTGTGTTTCCTGCAACACCTTTATTTTCTAATTTCAAAGCAGGTTTCTCGCTTTTCACAGAAGCTGCTTTACATGCAGTAAAGCAAATTATTAGTGTGAATATGACGTAAAATGATTTCTTCATATAAATACTCTTCAATTAATTATAATTAGTCTTTATTCTGTTCCATTTTCTTCAATCTTAACAAAGCCTCCATAAAATAATAATCCGCATAGATAATAGGCACATCGATTTCTGAATTTTTAGGGTGATGTCCCGTTGAATGCAGTAACAATGCTTGATTGTTATTTTTACTTAGATATGCATCGGAAGAAAGAATATCTATAAAACACTTAGCTGCATTAAAGTAAGTTTCTTTTAATTTCGCATCTTTAACTAAGCCTGAAAGATCCAATAAACCACAAGCCGCAACGGCAGCCGCAGAAGCATCTTTAGGTGCATTTGGAATTTTAGGATCGTCGAAATCCCAAAACGGCATACCATCTTCAGGTAAACGTTCTAAAAACTTATCGGCAAGACCAATGGCTGTCTTTAAGAAATCTTCTCGACCTGTTTCTCTGTATGTGAAAGCAAACCCATAAATACCCCAAGTTTGCCCTCTTGCCCACATAGAATCATCGGCGTAACCTTGATGCGCTACACCACGAATAAATTCGCCTGTTTTATCATCAAAAGACCCTAAGTGATAGGTTGAATAATCTGGACGCACCAAATGCTTCATACTCACCTCTGCATGGCTCTCTGCAATATCATAGAGCCTTTTTGAACCTCCATTTTTAGCCGCCCAAAATAGCAACTCTAAATTAATCATATTATCAATAATGGTATTGTGTGGATACTGCGGTTTCATAGGCCAAGAGTGAATAGAACCTACAATCGGGTTATATAAAGTAGCTAATGTGTCAGCTGCCGCCAACAGTATTTTTTTATACTCTGGATTACCTGTAAGCCTATAACCATTACCATAGCTATTGTAAATTTGAAAACCAATGTCATGATCTAAGGCCTTACTATAGGCAATAGTTTTTAATGGTGCCGTGAAGTTTTCGGCCGCATGCTTTAAATCTTGATCTCCTGAAAACTCATAAGCATACCAAAGGACACCCGGCCAAAAGCCACTACACCAATCTTTAACGCCTACTTGCTCCCATTTGGAGTGATTTTTAGAAATAGTACGAGGAAAACTATCAAATGTTTTTAGATCTTTTAAAGCCGCTTTAACCTTTATGGTATTAGAGCTTAATATCTCATCAATATGTTTAACATCTTTTTCTTTTTTTACTGAAGAACAACTTACGATTAGCATTGTAAAGCCTAAAATGAAAACGTTCACTTTAAAAAATTTCATATACATTAATTTAAAATTCTTGTTTAAGACTTCCTTTTAAGAATGTATTTTTTGAATACCCTTTCCGGAAGAAACACAAAGCATATTGCATACGTGCTTTACAATAGTAAAGAGATTTAATATTGAAGAATATAAATTATTGCTCTAATGATAGTAATTATTACCCAAATAGCCGAAATCTAACAATTACAAGGCCTTAGAGTATATGTAATGGCTAATTAATGCAGTAAAAAACATATAAACAAGCTATAAACACGACTAATTAAACAACTTTTTAAATAACAAAATGTTATTTATTTTCGTGGTTATCAATATATTCTTTAGGTGTTACTTTGAATTCTTCTTTGAAACTTTTACCGAAATAGGTTGAAGAATTAAAGCCAGCTTTATATGCAATTTCCTTAACTGTAAAGTTACCTTGGATTAATAATTCCGCAGCATACTTTAAACGGATTACTCTAATAAAACCACTTGGGTTTTGCCCCGTTATAGATTGAATTTTTCTAAAAAACTGAGACTTACCAAGACCTATTTCTTTTAAAATATCAGCAATTTTAAAATCGGGATTACTTATATTTTCTAATACAATTTTTGTGGCCTTCTCGATAAAAGCTTCATCTAGAGAATTTGTTGTCAGTTCTTTTGAAGGCAGTATAGCACCAAGTTTAGAGAACTTTTGTTTTAACCTTTCTTTAGTATCTAAAAGGTTTTTTATTCTAGCTTTCAGTACTGTAATTCTAAAAGGTTTTGATACATAAGCATCTGCACCTTGATTAAAACCAGATATTAAATCTTCTTCCCTGCTTCTCGCAGTTAACAAAATTATAGGAATATGGCATGTTTCAAACTCCGCTTTTAAGGTTTTACACATTTCAAAACCATCCATTTTTGGCATCATTACATCACTAATAATAATGTCTGGATAATGCTTCAAAACCATTTCTAAACCTTTTTTTCCGTTAACGGCTTCTTTTACAATGTAATAATCGCTTAAATCATCTTTTAAATGCGCCCTCAGCTCACTATTATCTTCTACAATTAATATGGTTTGCTTTTTAGAATTCGTGGTTTCCGGTTGTAATTTTTCGGTTGGTAATGTTATATCGGAAGTCAGCATATCGTACTCTACAGCCTTCATTGAGTTTATTAAAAACTCGTTCTTAACATTTTCTACAACCTCTTCTCTACCCTTTATATCTAAAGGAATAGCAACTATAAATTTAGAGCCTTTTTTAAGTTTACTTTTTACAGTAATAGTACCCTCGTGCATTTCAACTAATGCTTTAGTAAAGTTTAATCCAATACCAGTACCCGACTTAGTAGCATCTAAACTAGAAAAGCGTGAAAACACTTGCTCTTGTTGCTCTTTATCCATACCAACACCGCTATCTTTAATAACAATTTCTACAAAATCGCCGCGTTGTTTCTGTTTTTTAAACACACCTGAAACACGGTTTTCCTGAGTTAAACTTGCTATATTAACGCTTATACTCCCGCCACGATCGGTAAATTTAATGGCATTAGAAATTAAATTTGTAATTACTTTTTCGAGTTTATCGAAATCAAAAAGAGATATTATTTCTTCGGAAGAAGATGCAAACTGATAGTCTATCTGTTTTTTTTCAGCTAAACCCTCAAATAAATCAAAGATAGATTCACTAAACTTTACGATATCGCCTTTTTCTAATTGTAAAGGCGCCATTCCTGCATCCATTTTTCGGTAATCTAAAAGCTGATTTACCAAATGCAAAAGGCGTCTAGCACTACGCTGTGCTGATAAAGCAGACGATTTTACAACGGTAGACTCATTTAAATTAACCAATATTTTTTCTAGCGGATTTAAGATCAAAGTAAGCGGTGTTCTAAACTCATGAGATACATTGATAAAGAACTGAAGCTTCATAACATCGAGGTTACGCTCCTGCGACTCTTGAATACGTCTACTATACAATCTCATAAAAAACCAAACAAGACCAGTAATTAAAACTAAATAAATAAGATAAGCCCACCATGTTTTCCATAATGGCGGTAAAATTTCTATGTGTATTAATGCCGATTCACTTTTCTCCCAAGCGCGATCTACAGAAGCCAAAACTTCAAAAGTATAACTACCTGGTAATAAATTAGCCTGATTAACTACGCGTGAACTCTTGATAGTTACAAAATTATCATCTATGCCATGCATTTTGTAGGCATACCTAACATGATCTGGATTATTATAAAAAAGCGCTTCAAACTCAAACGAAATATAATTCTCGTCATGCTTTAGCTCTATATATTTTGTTTGAGAAATGTCTTTAGTTAAAAGCACTCTACCATTTACAGAATCGCCATAATTTATCTTTTTATTATTTAAACGAAACCCTGTTATTTTTGGTTTTAAAACTTCCGCAGACTTTAAATTGATAGTTTTAGGATTAAAAATATTAAAACCATTAATACCTCCCGCTATTATTTTACCATCCTTAGTTTTTTCTATAGATTTACTTTGAAACTCTGCGCCTTGTATACCATCGTGCGTATTAAAGTTTTTAATTTGATCTGTTTTTGTATTAATAAATGAGAGACCATTTTTTGTAGTTGCCCACACATTCCCATCATTATCCTCCGCCATACCAACAACAAAGTTATTAGGTAGTCCGTTTGCCGATGCATACGCTTTTACAACTTTTAAATTGCTATCTAATTTAAAAACACCATTATCGGTACCTAACCAAATGTTGTGTAAAACATCTTCGGTGATATAATTTATTTTCTGCCCTGCAACTCCTTTTTCTCTTACTTCGGAAACGTCTAGCCTTTTTGGAATAAACTCACTGAGAGCATTTAAATCTAGAACATTCAAACCTAAATTGGTTCCGATAAGTAATCTATTTTTAGAATCAATAAATAGCGTAAAAATGTTATTACTCCCTAAG
This sequence comes from Algibacter sp. TI.3.09, assembly GCF_038154905.1. Classification (NCBI taxonomy): domain Bacteria; kingdom Pseudomonadati; phylum Bacteroidota; class Flavobacteriia; order Flavobacteriales; family Flavobacteriaceae; genus Algibacter; species Algibacter sp. TI.3.09. The sequence goes on from NZ_JBAKAN010000001.1 coordinate 1,104,807, forward strand.
TTCTCTTTATAACTATGAAATGTTTTATTTTTAGCGTTATAAATATTTAAACCCTCACTTTTTAAACCTAACCAAATTCGGTTCTTAGAATCCTCAACACCTGTCCATATGGAGTTCTGACCTAGGGTTAAGCTATCTTTTTCATCATGATAAAACCTTTCAAATTGGTCAATTTCAGTATTAAATTTGTTTAAACCACCATCGAAAGTACAGATCCAAATATCGTTATTAGAATCTTCAAAAGTGTATAATATTTTATTTGAACTTAATGAATTTTCATCTTTAGGATTATGCGAAAAATTTTTAAAAGTATTACTTTCTGGATTGTATAAATCTAAACCTCCATTGTAAGTACCTAACCAAATTCGTTCTTTAGAATCCTGCAAAACCGATTGCACAATTTTTTCACTTAGCCCTTTTGGATTATTAGGTTGGTAATAGTGATGCCCAAAAGAGTTTTTAGACGGATCTAATTTACTCACACCTTTATCATAGCTACCAAGCCAGAAAACGCCATCATGATCTTGAAATATTTTTGAAGGTTGATTGTTGGGTAATGAAAACGGATCGAACGGGTTGTTAACTATATTTTGCTCTAATTTTGCTTCATGTTTATTGTATAACAACAAACCATACCCATCGGTAGAAATCCAAATAATGCCATTTTCATCTTGATAAAAATCTTGTATTGGTGCTTTATTTTCAACAATAGAAATGTGATTAAAACTATTACTTCTAGGATTCCAAAGTATTAAATTAGAAACATCATTACCAATCCAAAAATCGCCATCTTTATCTATAAAAACTCGTTTAGAGATGTGGTTTAGCTCATAAAAGCGTTTGTTTTCAATTAAAACCCTTTCAAAATTATTTTCAGCCTTATTATATTTATTTAAATAAGATCCATTTGTACTCAGCCAAATGTTGTTATTCTTATCTTTTAAAACCACGTTAACGTAGTTATTATCTATAGAGTTCTTGTTGTCTTCATTATTTTGAAACGTATTAATTTTTAAGTTAGATGCGCTAACATCATTATCTTTTAAGTCAATTTTTACTGCGCCTCTATTGGTCGCCACCCATATGGTGTTTTCAACCTCATCAAACAATAATTTATTTATAACCTCATTGGTATTTGATGTTAGAGATTCACTTTCAAAAATATTAACACGAGAAAATTGCTGAGTGTTTTTGTTTAAAATATTGAGCCCGTTATTGGTACCAATCCATAAATTACCACTTTTATCTTCTGTAAGGGTATTAATCCTGATGTTGCTAATGGAACTAGGATCGTTAAGATTTGGTCTAAAAACCTCAAAACCATATCCGTTATATTTGTTTAAGCCATCAATAGTACCAAACCACAGATAACCATCTCGATCCTGAAATATTTCGGAACATGTACTACTAGAGAGTCCATCTATCTTATCTAAATTCTCAAATTTTAAATTATTGAATTGAGCTAGAGCTGAAAATGAAATAAAAAGAGAAACTAATACAACATATAATCTCAAATTCATTTATTTTATTTGGTTTGATGGTTTTGGGTTATTGAACTTATAATACAAACTTAAATAAATTAACCGGTTTTTTTAAGGATGATATTCTAAACAGACTACTCAATCTTATTTGGAGAATTGAGTAGCCCATTTAAAATATGATTTATTTAGTTTTTAACTATCTTCTCGGTTATAACAACTCCATTCTTTTTAATAGAAACAAAATAAACACCTAGATTTAAATAACTAACATCGAATGATTTATTATTATTCTCAACTTTAGTTTGAAGTAATAACTTGCCTAGCATATCATGAATTTCTAAAATACTGCCTTGGCTATTTGTTAAAGTAAATACATCAATAACCGGATTTGGATACATAGACATTAAAGCATTATTCCCCTCTTCTACAGATAGAGAAATATCATTATAAAATCTAAACCAATTAAAGTTTGCTAAAGTTGTGTTGGCCTGACCATTAAAAACCAAAAACACCTCATGAGAACCTGATACATTTGTTAAAGCAGCTGAACTTGCTTTCCAGTTTTGCGAACCTCCCGTGGTTTCGCTAACATCTATAGTACCAATTAAAGTACCGTTATCACTATCTAATCTAATTTCTACAAACGTATCTTTAGTTGAAGATTTCCCAATTGCAACCTCAGCTGCATTAATACTATTTTCATCAAAATTAAAAACTCCATAGTTTAAAAAGTCGCCTTTTTGGATACCACCAATGTAAGAACCTCCTTCTGATGCTGCTTTAATCTCAACGCCTTGGCTATCACAATAATCTTCTGCATTTATTTGAGAATTTGCAATTATAGTACCACATGCATCGATATCATCCTCATTACTTATCAAATTAATTGTAAAATTATTCAGTTCAAAAGCATTATCTATTCCATTAAATAAAATTTTAAGAGCTTGCACACCTTTTGTTAAGGTTACATTACTCGCTACTTTAAAATCCTTCCAATCGCTTAATCCTGTAGAATGAGATCCCCCAAAAGGAACAACAACATCGGTTGTTACATCTGTTCCTCCAATATTAAATTTTATAGCACCATTGGCATTAACTGATGCATATCGTATTAAAATATCATAAGTGCCATTATTCGGAATGTTTACCGTGTACGTAAGCCATTCGCCTGATGCAATATCTGTTACATTATATCCACCTTCCGTGCATTCTTTAAGATCTACATTTTCATCAGTACGATACTCATTTCTAGAATTCCCCATTGAAGTATCATGGTAAATACGATTTTCACCACTTACTGTTGAATAATCAAAATTCTCAGCTTCTATAGTCATAGGCAAACCATTCATATTATAAACAGGCAAATTATTTCCATCGAAACCAGAAATAGGATCTCCAAAACATTCACTTGGCCTACGGAAGGTTAATCCGCCATAACCAAGATATGCCCCATTTGATGGTGCAGTTTCATATGTTCCATTTATATCAATAGATTTTTCTCTAGCTCTTAACGTCCATTTTGCATCATCTTGAGTTTTTAAGCCTCTACCAACATAATGTGCTGTTGGTAATTCCCAGGCAGCAACCGTATGGAAGGTACCACGTAATATTCTAGAAGCATCGGTACCATATATTGGAGACATAGCTAAAGACTTTGTTCGGTTGGTTCTATCCATACCTTCAATAAATTTACCCGAAGCAACTGTTGGAGTCCATTCTGTTGGTTGATCTGGATAAGACGCTATATAAGAGACACTGTATTTCATGTTATACTCTAAACCTAATAAAATACGAGAATCTGAAGCGCCCCAAAAATCCGTTCCTTGATTCCAAGCTATTTCACCAACCGAACATAGTAAAGATTCTCCCCACATAGTATGCACCTGATCTCGTGAGCTTTCTTGCGACTGCCCATTGGCATAAATATAATGAGTTAAAACGCCATTAAAACCGTAGTCTGGCGTTGTGTTGCCTATGGTATAATTGTAATCTACTTGATAGTCTGTTGTACTTTTTATACTACCTCTAATATGCGGACCAGCCTGATATGGTAAATCATCCGTGCGGTGTGGTAATCCCATAGTATACCTCAGTGCTCTATCGTACATAATTTCGTTATCTAAAAACACACCCATTGCCAAACACGCTCTTATAGCACTTAATTCTTGATTTCCAGCACGTACATAATCAAACAAATAAGCGCGCCAATACCATGTGCCTTGTGTAGTTAAATCTGCTGGTACTGCTGTATTAGAATATCCAGGATACACCAACATATCTTTAAAGGCTTGGATATCGTTGGCTGCCCAGCCAGAATAGGTGCTTTTTATAATCTCTGCGGCTTCTACCATTTGATATATTAAGGAACTCGTTAACGCTCTAGTACCTGTGTGTTGCAGATAAGTTAAGCCAGTCCATGCATTAAAAATTTCTACTGCCTTATCAGCATATCGACTATCTCCAGTAATACTCCATTGCAAAGCATTGTAATAGGCTGCTCTGCTATCACTTTCAAAAGCTGAGAGGTTGGTTTTAGGTGAATCTCGATACAAAACCGTCATAGAAGTATTTCCTTGAACAGCATAATTGTAACTTGCTTTAGAATCGGAAACCATATGTTGGTAAGAGCTAAACCAAGGATCAATCTCTGCTTCAACCATATATTTCATACGTTCTAAATCTGATTTTTTATGCGATAAACCTGGGTGTACAAATTGAGCATTTATGCTACCGATATACCCCAAAATGAAACATAGCAATACAAGTGTTTTGCTGGTTGAAATTGAAAAGGTTTCGTTTACGCTGAAAGTAGTTTTCTTCATGTCTTAATATTTATAATTTTAGTTTAGTTCCTGTTGTTTACTTCGCTAAAAAAGAAGCCTATTATTTTGAAAAACAGGCACTAATTTAATTCAGTAAATTCATCTAAATTTAAAGATGAGTGGTATTGTAAATCTAAAATTTAGACCATAATAATAAACGATATTATAACCCCTTGATTAAAAACTATTACCCATTTACTAGATATTACGGCATAAAAAAGCCCTAAACTTAAGTTTAGGGCTTTTTTAATTTTCTAGAAATATATATTCCTTTTGTATTAAACCACAAAAAGCACTATGCCTATAATAGCTAATACCGTTCCAACAAAATAGAAACCATATCTGGTTAACCTATCTTTCTGAAAAATATAATTTCCTTTATCGTCATTCTTCTCTTTTACAAATTTAAAATCTTCTTCTCCTTGTTTCATATCTTTTATATTTTATGTTGAATTAATATGTAGACATGTATTTTTTCTTCTTACTAAACATGTCCTTTTCAGTAGTTGTTCAAATGTATTTATTAAAGCCTTAATGGATTAACGGGATACTGTAAATTTTTGACGCAATACATTAATTGCACAATTTAAGCCTACTTTATTCCTTGAAAAACGTAATAGCGTTAACAATAAATGTTTTTGAATTAATACAGAACACGAAATAGTAGCACCTTTGAAAAAAACAAATTATGGAAAATATATTAGTAGCTGGTGCCAACGGTACCACCGGAAAAAAAATAGTAAACTTATTAAATGCATCTCAATATTTTAAACCTGTCGCTATGGTTCGTAAAACGGAACAAGAAGAACAATTTAAAAAAGATGGTATAGCAACCGTTTTAGGAGATTTAGAAAAAGATATCTCTCATACCTTAAAAGGTATAGACAAAGTAATATTTGCAGCGGGTTCTGGAGGAAAAAACGTTATTGACGTAGATCAAGAAGGTGCAAAAAAATTAGTAGATGCTTCAAAAAAAGCCAATGTTAAGAAATTTGTAATGCTAAGTTCTATGGGAGCAGAAAACCCAGAAAAAGCAAGCGACTTAAAAAACTATTTAATGGCTAAACATAACGCTGATGAATATTTAAAATTAAGCGAATTAACATATGCTATTGTTAGACCAGGAAGCTTAACAGATAATAACGCCACAGACCATATTGAATTAGAAAAAAGTTTAAATAAAAGTGGTTCTATAAGTAGAGCCGATGTTGCTCAGACTTTAGTAAGATCACTTCATGATGATGCCGCTATTAACCAAACTTTTGAAATTATAGAAGGTAATACTCTTATCGGAAAAGCTTTAGATACGCTGTCTTAATTAAAAGTATATACTTCAAGACTATTAGGTGTGTCTTTTTATTTTCAGAATAAAAAAGATACACCTTTTTTAATAAATATAATGCACTCATTTTTATTCAATCCGCTTTTTAAATCCCACCAAAACTGCGCTGTACCATGGAGCAATTACAAACAACACATCAATTTAGCATTAAAGAACTTCCTTCTTTAATAAAAGAAACATACACCTCATGGATGGCCGACGATCCGTTTAGGCTTAGCGCCATTGTGGCGTACTATACCGTATTGGCACTACCCGCTTTATTGGTGATTATAATAAATGTAATTGGTGCTATTTGGGGTGTTGAGATTGTACAAGGGCAATTAACCGATGAAATTTCGGCTGCATTGGGTAAAGATGCCGCAAGTGCTATAGAGAATATTATTAGTGAAACTCAAAATTCAGAGAGTAATTTTCTATCTACAGTTATTGGTATTGGTACACTACTTTTTGGTGCTACGGGTGTGTTTTATCAATTAAAAATATCATTAAACGAAATCTGGAAGATCAAAACTAATCCGAATGCTAAAATCTGGAAAATTATTACCGATCGTGCCTTAAGTTTTGCTTTCATATTAGTTATTGGTTTTTTACTGTTAGTTAGTTTTATAGTTACCGCCGCCATTAGCGCTTTAAATAGTTACATACGCGATGCTTTACCAGATGTTCTGCTCTACATAGCTTACATATTAGATTTTGTATTATCTGTGGGTATCATTTCTGTGCTTTTTGCTTTAATGTTTAAGTACTTACCCGATGCTAAAATTAAATGGCGAACCGTATGGATTGGTGCTATACTTACCGCCATACTCTTTGTACTCGGTAAATTATTACTGGGCATTTATTTTGGTCAAGCTGATCCAGGTTCTACCTATGGAGCAGCCGGCAGTATTGTTCTAATTCTCTTATGGGTTTCTTACTCCTCACTTATTTTATTCTTTGGGGCAGAATTCACCTATATCTATGCAAAACGCTATGGTAAAGGCATAGAACCGAAAACGATAGGTATTATAAAAGAATAAAAAAAAGTTCTGTACGAGTTAACTTTTTATTCGATACCATTAATTGATGTCATCTTAAATACTGAATTTTGATGTAATGGAAAACCAACCATTAATCACTAATACTTATGAAACACATTAGCCCAAACATTATTAGACAAGTTTTTGTACTGCTACTTATAATACTTATGGGCGTACTCATATTTCAAGAAATTCTACCTTATTTAAGTGGTGTTCTTGGTGCAATAACAATTTATGTTATTCTTAAAAAACCCATGAAAAAATTAACGGATAGAGGTTGGTATCCTAATATGGCAGCCCTCTTTTTAATGTTGATGTCTTTTTTGTGCATTATGGTTCCTATAGCTGGTTTAGCAGTTATGATGGGAAGTAAAATTCAATATGCAGTAGATAACTCACAGAAAGTAATTAATGCCGGTAAAGGACAATTAGAAAAAGTAGAATCGTATTTCAATATAAACATGGCGTCGGATATAGATACCGGAGCTATTACATCTTGGTTATCAGATAAATTACAAAATTTTGCAGGTGGCACATTCAATATGGTAATATCCATAACTTTAATGTACTTCCTTTTGTTTTTTATGCTTACCAATGGAAAAAAATTAAAAGAATCATTATTTGAATATATCCCTATTAAAGACGAAAATTTAACCATCATAGGCAAAGAAACTAGCGCCAATGTAAAAGCAAACGCCCTTGGTATTCCTTTGGTAGCTATTGGTCAAGGTATTGTGAGCTTAATTGGCTTTTTAATATTCGGAATTTCCGACCCGTTTTTTTGGGCCGCTATTGTTACCGTTGGATCTATGATTCCGTTTGTAGGTAGTGCATTGGGTACCATTCCAGTATTTTTATTAGCCTTATCAAACGGCGACACATTTCAGGCTTGGGGAATTTTAATTTACGGTATTGTGGCTATTGGGGCCACAGATAATGTGTTTAGACTATATATTTTAAAAAGGCTCGACGATGTACACCCTTTAATAACCTTAGTGGGCGTTTTGGTTGGGGTACCGCTATTCGGTTTTATTGGGTTAATCTTCGGGCCTTTATTAGTTAGTCTATTCCTTATTGTACTTCGCATTTACAAAAAACAATACGGAGAAACCCAATAAATAGTAATATAAACAGCTTACACGTTCAATACCATTCAATTTATAGCGATTTTATCCTTCTTAATGGATAGCATCAAAAAAGAACGGGAACAAGTCAACCCACACCGTCATTGAGTCGTAATATTGAAGTAGTAAGAATAATAAACCGTTCTGAAGCAATTCAGAATATAAAAACATACAATTATGAAAATAGGAATAATAGGAAGCGGAAAAATTGGAGGAAATTTAGGAAAACATTGGGCACAAGCAGGCCATAACGTGCTATTTAGCTCGAGACATCCCGAAGAATTAGGGAGTCTTGTAAAAGAAGCTGGAGCTAATGCCAAAGCCCTAACTGTAACAGAAACTTTTGAAGCTAAAGCTGACGTATACGTATTAGCCATGCCGTTTAAAGCCATTGACGAAATCGCGGAACATTACGCAGGCGAATATGCAAATAGCATCATTTTAGATGCTACTAACCCATACCCATCTCGAGATGGCGATATGGCACAAAATGTAAGAGATGCTAATTATAATGCATCGGAATATACAGCCATGAAATTTGGTACAGCAAAAACAGCCAAAGCGTTTAATACCATACAAGCCGATCACTTAAAAAATCGTGCTTTTAGAATGCAAGATAAACTATCTGTCCCTTTTGCAGCGCAAGATGAAAGTAGTAAAAACGCGGTAAAAGAGCTTATAGAAGATATTGGTTTCGATGCTGTTTATGTTGGGAACTTAAGTGATTCTAAAATCATGGATCCCGATCAAGAAATTTACGGTATGTCGGTTTCTAAAACAGAACTTTTAGATACCATTCATTCTCAAAAATCATTTTAACACCTTAATTTCTTAACATATTTAAAAGAAATTAATTAAAAACAAAACACATGCAAATTATATATGAATATCACGATGTGTCTGCAAGCAGTAGCTTAGAGGCCATCGCAAAAGACAAACTAGAAAGCTTACAGAAAAAATTCAATTTCGTCCATCGGGCCGATGTATTTTTTAAAGTGCAAAACCGAACAGACGATAAAGAACAAATTTGTGATATACGCTTAAGTTTACCAGGCCCAAGGATATTTGCATCCACAAATGCAGAAACATTTGAAGCGGCTATTGCTGAAACTATTCGAGACTTAGAAATTCAGCTAAACAAGACAAAAGATAAAATGGGAGCTAGATAAACGCTTAATTAAAAATAACTATAGGTGGTTGGAAATGGTCTTGACAAACTTTTGGATGTTGAGGCCTATTTCTTTTAAAGCCATCCCATTTTAATATTAACCCTTAAAACATAATACAATGAAAACTTCAGAAAATATAAATAATACAGATGCAACTTATAATTCTAACATTACAGAAGATGATATTAGTGCCCTAGGAAAAAAAGGCCTGAGAGCAGACTCTGAAGATGATAGATTGTTACTAGACCGAGAAGAATCGATAGATTTTCAAGGGAAAAATTTAGATATCCCAGGAAGAAGCAATAGTGGTATTAACACCACACAAATTATTACAGATGAAGAAAACACCCTCTTTGGACAAGGCGGTGAAGACAAAGAGAATTTAGAAGCCCCAGAGCGTGCCAATGTAAGTAGAAGTGAGAAGTAGAACGCGCCTGAATCTATAAATAAAAACTAGAAAAAGAAAGAAAACATTATGAGTAATACAAACGATAAAACCAATTTTGAGACTATTAATCCGGCAACAGGAGAAACAATAGCAACATATAAATATATGGACGGCAAAGAAGCTGCCAGCAAAGTAAAAGACGCACATAACGTCTTTTTGAAGTGGAAATTAACATCTTTAGATGAACGTGCAAAAATTATAAAATCTATTGGTAAAACTTTAGAGAAAAATAAGGATGCTTACGCTAAACTTATGACTCAGGAAATGGGTAAACTAATTTCACAGAGTTATGAAGAAATAGAATTATGTATTGGCATTTGCGACTATACCGCTACAGAAGGTTTAAAACATTTACAAGATGAGCATAGACCGCTTTACGATGGCGGACAAGGGACTATACATTATTCGCCAATTGGTGTAATTTACGGTATTCAACCCTGGAATTTCCCGTTATACCAACCTATTCGTTATTCTATAGCCAACTTAATGGCAGGAAACGGAGTTTTACTTAAACACGCAAAAAACGTAACAGGATCGGCTATTAAATTGAAAGAAATATATGAAGAAGCAGGACTTCCAAAAGATCTATTTCAGGTACTAGTAATTAATCACGATGTATCGGATGAAATTATTGCCAACGATGCCGTTAGAGGTGTTACATTAACAGGTAGTTCTGGAGCAGGAAAACACGTAGCTATAAAATCTGCCGAAGTATTAAAGAAAACCGTTTTAGAACTTGGTAGTAATGATGCTTATGTTGTTTTAGATGATGCTGATATAGACTTAGCAGCAGAAGTTTGTGCCAAAGCTAGAATATACAACAACGGACAAACCTGTGTTGCTGCTAAACGTTTTATAGTTGCTGATAGTGCTTACGATGCTTTTAAAGAAAAATTTGTTAGCCATATGGAAGCTATGGAACTTGGTGATCCCACAAATTCGGATACCGATTTAGGCCCTATAGCTCGAAAAGATTTAAGAGAAGAACTACATGATAAAGTAACAAAAAGTGTTGAAAACGGCGCTAAAATTTTATGCGGTGGCGAAATACCGAACACAAAAGGTTACTTCTACCCTTCTACTGTTTTAGATAATGTAAAACCAGGCCAACCTGCATATAGCGATGAGCTTTTTGGACCTGTAGCGTCTCTAATAAAAGCAAAAGATAATGAAGATGCTATGCGTATTGCCAATGATAGTAAATTTGGTTTAGGTGGTGGTATTTTCAGTAAAAACGAAGAGAAAGCTTTAGAGTTAGCCAAAAATCATTTTGATACAGGAATGATACATATTAATTCTTATGGCTTAGCATATCCTAATATGCCTTTTGGAGGCGTTAAAGATTCGGGTTACGGAAGAGAACACGGTGGTTTTGGTGTACGCGAGTTTACTAATGCAAAAGCCATTACTCAACAAAAATAAGAAGCTTAGTTTGAATAGACTTTTTTCAAATTAAACAGAATTAAATAACAAAAACCTCATCTTGAAAGTAATTTCAAGATGAGGTTTTTTTATGCGCTAAATATAAAAAGAGCCCTAATTATAGGGCTCTTTTTATATTTAACGCAATCTATTTTATTATAGTTCTATTTCTTGATATACACCGTCTTTTTATTTACGAATTCTAATATACCTTCCTGAGACAATTCGCGTCCATAACCAGAAGCCTTTGTTCCTCCAAAAGGTAATTGAGGATCCGATTTCACCATATCATTTATAAAAAATGCGCCATCAGGAATATGACTAATTAATTTTCTAGCGGCTTCTAAGTCTTTTGTAAAAATCATGGTACCTAAACCAAATTTAGAATGTGTTGCAGTCTCTATAGCTTCTTGCTTATCTGCTACACGAATAATGGCTGCTACTGGTCCAAAAAGCTCTTCATCGAATGCTGGCATGCCTGGCTTTACACCTTCTAAAATAGTCGGCTCAAAATAATTACCGTCGTTATTATAACCGTAAGTTACTTTAGCGCCTTTTTTAATAGAGTCTTCAACTTGTTTCTCTAAACCTTCTACTAAATCTTTTCTAGCCATTACGCCTATTTCGGTATCCATTTCCATAGGATCTCCTTTTTTAATTTCAGCAACGCGTTTTTTAAAGGCCTCTATAAACTCATCGTAAATAGCATCGACCACAATAAAACGTTTAGCGGCAATACAACTTTGTCCGGCGTTTTGCATTCTTGCCATCACTATAGTATCAATATGCTTTTCTAATTTTGCATCTTCTAGAATAATACAAGCGTTATTTCCTCCCAATTCCATAACCGATTTCTTTAAATGCTTTCCGGCTAACGCTGCAATATTACGTCCTGCTTTTTCACTTCCCGTAAGTGTAACACCAGCAACGCTTTCGTGAGCTATAATAGTTTCAATATCCTCATGCCCTATTAATACGGTTTGAAAACAACCTTCTGGATATCCAGCATCTATAAACAATTGTTCCATCGCCAAGGCACAACCTGTGGTGTTAGACGCATGTTTTAAAATGGCTGTATTACCAGCTGTAAGTGTTGGTGCAGCAAAACGCATAACTTGCCAAAACGGATAATTCCATGGCATAATAGCTAAAATAGTACCAGAAGGATCACAACTAATAAAGCTCTCTTTGGCATCTGTTTTAATTAATTCATCCGCTAAAAAATAAGCAGCATTTTTTACATAAAAATCACATACAGCACTACACTTTTCTATTTCGGCTATACTCTGTGAAATAGGTTTCCCCATCTCCTTCGTCATTAATTCTGCGTATTCCTGTTTTCTTTCTAATAGCAATTGAGATACCTTATTAAGCATATCGGTTCTATCACCAATAGATTTCATTTTCCAATCTTTAAAAGCATTAGCGCCTTTATCAATTATTCCTTGAACTTCAGACTCCGTATGTAATTGGTAAGTCTCTATATCCTTATTATTAAAAGGGTTTGTAGTTGTTATCATAGTTTTTTCATATTTAAATATACTGCAACAAAGTATGCACATATTATTAATAAAGGTAACACAATCCATTTACATATTGCCTCATACCCTTCTATGCCGACTAAGTTAATATTTTAAGCGTTTGCGTCAATACTAACCGTAAATAGATTGCATCTTTGTAACAGAAACAAGAAGTAATATTAATTTAAAACATTTTACAACATGAACAATAATGGAAACACATTTTTAGGAGTATTAGCAGGAACAGCAATAGGTGCTGCATTAGGAATTCTTTTTGCACCAGATAAAGGATCTGCAACTAGAAAAAGAATTGCTGAACAAGCAGAATCTGCTAAAGAGAGCATTACAGAAACCACATTAGATATTAGAGATAAAGCTGCTTCTACTGTAGCTTCTAAAAGAGAAACTTTGGATACGCAATTGAATAACATTGTATCGGACGCAAGTCACAAAGCAGAAGACGTTATATCTACTTTAGAAACTAAATTAGCAGATCTTAAAGCGAAGAATAAAAAACTTCAAAAATCATAATAAGAACTATAAAAAAGAAATCATAAATGGGAATAATTGAAGCATTAGACGAGACCAGCTCGAAGGCAGTAAAAACAGGAGAAGACTATGTGCAAACTTCTAAAAATTACTTTGAATTAAAAGTATTTCAGCAGTTAGCTATTTTATCTACTGCTGGTATTAAGTTAGCCATTTACGGCATACTTTGTACGCTGGGTCTCATATTTTTAGCCGTTGCAGGTGCAGCCGCTTTAAGCACGTATTTTGAAAGTGCCGCTTTAGGTTACTTATGTATAGCTGGCGTATTCTTCCTTTTCATCGGTATTGTTTATTTACTGAGAAAAAAGATAGAAAATAGCGTTATTAAAAAACTCTCTGAAAACTATTTTGACTAATGAAAAAGAAAAATTATAATTCCTTAGAGGAAATTAATACGGAACTACATCTATTGAGTATTCAACGTGAAATTCATTTAGAAGAACTAAAATTGACCAAACATCAATTAAAAGAAGACTTAAGTCCAGCAAACTGGATAAGCACAGCCCTAGCAGGCATTAAAAAATACGGCGTACTAATGCTACTACGCAAAATTATTAAATAGTGAAATATTCCCAAGATTTTTTTACAAAAACAATTTGATACAACTAGAACCTTAAAACGTTTTAGTTGTATTTTTTTTTGTTTTAATATGAAGGGTGACCGTCTTCCTTATATTATCCTAAGTTTAAAAAATACCTCTTTCCCAAATTTTCAACACAGCGTAAAAACTCACCTTAACAAACTAATAATCAAACTCTTTATCAATAGAGCTAATAACTGAATGGTTTCCGTTAAGGTTAACCTTTCATTAATAGTAAATTTGAGTGTGATATTAAATAGGCTGTATCATTAAAGAAAAGCCTACTAATTAAAAACAAAAAAATACTATGAGTACTTACACAGAAACAGTAGGAAATAAACTAAACGAAATTTTAGAAAAAACATACGATGCTGAAAAAGGATATGCCAAAGCAGCAGAAAACACAGATCACTCTTTATTAAAACCATACTTTAAAAAACGTAGTAAAGAACGTTACAATTTTGGACACGAATTGAAAGCCGAAATTTTAAAATTTGGTGAAGAACCAGAAAAAGGTGGTAGCGTTACAGGAACTGTACATAGAGCCTGGATGGATACAAAAGCCTTATTCTCTGCAAACGATGCCGAATCTATGTTAGAGGAATCTATTAGAGGAGAAAAAGCTGCAGTATCAGAATATGAAGATGCTTTAAAAGATACCGCTTTACCATTAAGTACCGCGACATTATTAAGCAACCAGATGCAAAGTATCAAATCGGACTTAAACACTATAAAATTTTTAGAAGACCTAAGTTAAGATCAACTTACGTTTACTAACAAAAAAAAGGGATGCTCAATAGCATCCCTTTTTTTTGTTTTAAATCTATTTATATAATAACACTAATAGCCTTAAGCGCCGGAACACCCAATTTTATTAGGCTATTTCGCAAATGGATTAACAATAGAACGGATTACGGCAATCTACACGCTACATAAGTGGCATCTTTGTATAAAGGAAGTTGGTAAAGCATCAACCGAATTATTAACCTTAAAACAAATTACTATGTTACGTTGGACAGTCACTTTTATAATATTAGCACTAATCGCCGGAGTTTTCGGATTTGGAGGAATAGCAGCAGGTGCGGCAAGCATCGCTAAAATTTTATTCTTCATATTTATTGTACTATTTATAGTCTCTTTAATTAGAGGAAATAAAAGGGTATAATTAAACTCACCTTGCAAATATTGGGGCAAGGAAAAAACACACCAATAATACATTAACCATTAAAACATACACAATATGAAAAAATCATTTTTATTCTTAGCATACGCCTTATTATTCACCATTTCAATCTCATCTTTTACTAGTTGTAGAGATGAAAAATCGACATCAGAAAAAGTTGAAGAAACTATTGATGATGCTGGAGACAACATCGAAGAAGGTGTTGAAGAAATTGAAGACGAAATTGATGATGCTACAGACGACAATTAATAGTATTGAAAGAAAGAAAATTAATATAATAGCAAACAACGGGCATTTCTACTTAAAGATTTAGCCCGTTGTTTCTTTAAAAAAACGAAAACATGGAAAAGAAAGATTTAAAAAGCGAAAAAGACTTTATTAAAGTATACCAAGAGAAAGGTTTTACCGGAAACTTCATGATGGTGAACCATAAATTAGTAGGTACCGAAACAAAAACAGAATACTACCCTATGGATATTAAGGTGGTTGCAGAACACCGTTTTGAAGGTATGAGCAATCCGTCGGATATGTCAATTTTATATGTTATTGAAACCAAACAAGGACATAAAGGTACCGTTTTGGCTAACTATAGCCCATCTAGCGATACGAGTACGGCCGAATTTTTTAAAGCCATTCCTAAAGAAAATGTATCTCAAGAAGCTAACTTTTTAGTTTAATATTTAGATATAAATTCTTTATTTAAATAACGTCAATATATTCCAAACACCGAAAAACCTACTGTAAAACAATGGCATACAATAATAAAAACAGCACCACCCTATTATAAAAGATTTAAATTTCTGTAATTTCAACTTCACCTAAAATCAACTTATTTACTTCGGAATAACTAGCAGATTCTCATTTGTTTTCTGATCATTTTAAAAAAAGTTTTGATATTGATAAAAGTATTATATTTATCAAAATAAAATTATACTCAAAAAAGTACATTTTTTTAAAATAATTTAGATCCAATTTTAGTCTGGTTTTATGAAAATAAATATCAAATTTGATTATACTTTTATCTGTAAAGCCGTTTTACACGAACAATTAGAAGCGCTCGGTTTAGAGTACAAGCTTAACAACTTAGGTGAAGTTGAATTCCAGAAAAAACTCTCTGTATTAGAAATCGAAAACGTAACGGAAGCTTTTAATAAGTATGGCATAGAAATATTGGCCAATCCACAAAACGTTTTAGTAGAACGCATCAAAGATTTAATAACAGAACTTATAAGCGACCCTGAGAAATCTAGAAAGTACAATGTTTCTAGTTATTTGGCCGATGAGTTAAACTATTCTTACGCACACCTATCGTCTGTATTTTCAGAAATAACATATTCTTCAATAGAGAATTTTATTATTCTGAAAAAAATTGACCTTGCCAAGCATCTTATTATTCATAAAGACTTTACTCTAACAGAAATTGCTCACCAACTAAATTATAGTAGTGTTGCACATTTATCTACGCAGTTTAAAAAAACAACGGGCCTTACGCCTTCTGCTTTTCAGCGTATTATAAAAAAACGACAAGAAATTGAATAATAAAAATTTAGAGCTATGCCGTTAACTATTATGAATATTGTTTTGGCCGACGATGACGAAGATGATCGCTTATTATTCGATGAGGCTATATCGGAAATTGATGTAAAAACTAAACTATCGTTATTTAATGATGGTAAAGCCCTTATGGATTATTTAGTTTTACCTGATACCATTTTACCAGAAATTGTATTTCTGGATTTAAACATGCCAATAAAAAATGGTATGCAATGTTTAAAAGAAATTCGTGCAAACGATAAACTTAAAGAGCTTTGCGTTGCCATATATTCTACATCTTCATCCGAGGAAGATATTGAAAACACCTTTGTTAATGGTGCCAACGTGTACATTAATAAACCTAACAGTTTCTCTGCGCTTAAAAAAGCTATAGATAAAGTTTTGAAAATAAACTGGCAATACCACACATCTGCGCTTAATAGAGATAATTTTTTGTTACGCTTATAACCAGTATTTCTTCAAGGTTTATCGCTGTAAAGCACAGAACATATTCTTTCTGTGCTCATTTGCTATTTTTTTTAACTCAATCGATTACAGGGTTAACCGAAACGGTTTTTTAAAAAATAGTTTCCTTACTTTAGCGAGGTTATCATTCATATAAATTCGAATTAGAAGGTGATTAAAACATACAAAATTTTTATTGTACTGCTTATTTTGGCGCTCTCGGTGTTAATGTATTTAGGTAGTAATAGCTACAAGCAAATTAGAGAATTAGAGAAAACCGCCGAAATGGTAATGCACACATTACGTGTAGAAACCGAGATTAACAGTCTGTTTTCTCAATATGCCATGATGCAATCTCGAATTTTTGAAAACAAGTTGTTAAACAATTTCGATCGGGAAACCTTATTAAAAAATCAAAAGGATACCACGTTAAAAATTTTTAAGCGTTTAGATATTCTAACCAAAGACAACCTTAAGCAGCAAAAGAATTTAGAAGAACTTATAGTTTTAGAAGCTGCTTTCTATAAAAGCATAGAATCTTTAAACACGGAGGCTACAGCCGATAAAGAACTGCAAAATGCACATTTACAAGATGTATCTGCATTAATGCGAAAAATAGAAACGATTAAAGCCAACATGTTGGGCCATGAAGAAATTCTGTTGTCGCGTCGCCAAGAAGAGTTTTCTAAATCGAGACGATTAAACCCAATAATGACGTTATTTTTAGGCATGTTTGCATTGCTTATTTTTATAATCTCGTTTTGGCAAATTAACAAGCAGCGTAAAAAAAACGATAGAACTACAGCCTTTCTAGAAAGTGTATTAAAAAACACTGAAAATATAGTAAGTTATTATACCCCTATTAAGGATGATAACGATAAAATAACCGATTTTAAAATTATTTACGTGAACGAAAACATTGAAGATGTATTAGGCACATCGTCTCTTGTTTTGGAAGATCAATTACTTTCTAAAGTGTTACCAATACATTTTGAAAATGGTGTTTTTGATGCTATGGTAACTTGCTACAACAGTGGCGAAACCCAACGCTTCGAAAAAACCAATAATTTTAACGATACCCGATATCGGTTTAAAACTAATGTGGTTAAGCTTAACGATGGTGTTCTGGCAACAGCTAGCGATACTACAGAAGAGTATGATATTAAGCAAAACCTAATTACCGCTAAAGACCAACTACAAACTCAAAACCTTTTACTTTTAGACAACCGTGCTTTTTTAAGTAACATATTTAAAAGCACCTCTAATATTGTAATGCATTTTAAGTCTATTAGAGATGCAGCAGGTAAAATTATTGATTTCGACACATTATTTATTAACGATGCCATTAGCGACGTTATTGGCGATATACCTGCCGATGTTAAGCATAAAAAAGCTTCGGAAATTTATCCAACAGTATTCGAGAATGGTGTATTCGAAAAAATGGTAACTTGTATTGAAGAAGAACGCCAAATTGAATACGAAACCAACTTTGAAAAAGATGGAGAAACCAGGTGGTTCCAAGCTACAGCTATTAAACTTAACGATGGTGTAACTATAACCACTAGTGATATTACACTGGAAAAAACAAGAGCTGCAAAATTAAACGATTTAAATGCTGAACTAGAAATACAAAACTCCATTTTTAAAGATGCCGAAGGTGTTGCAGATATTGGTAGTTATGTTTGGTATTTAGATACAGGAGCCGCAAATATATCGGACAATTTCTATAGAATTTTAGGGTTTACTCCCAATGAGTTTGATGTCACTTTTGATAGCTATAGAGAACTTGTGCATCCCGACGATTTAGGTCGTTACGATCAATTGGGTGAGGAAATTGTAGAACACGGAAACTCTGATATACATACCTACCGTGTAATTACCAAAAGAGGTAACGTAAAGCATATTTATGTAAACGGACAAAAGGTAATTAAAGAGGGCAGACCAGCTTCTGTTGGTGTTGTGCAAGATATAACCAACCGTGTAAAGACTGAAGAAAAATTAAGAAATAAGAATGAAGAGTTAAAACGTTCTAATGCCGAATTGGAAAGTTTCAACCGTGTGGCGAGTCATGATTTACAAGAACCTATGCGAAAAATACAAATGTTTATTTCTCGCCTTTCGGAACGTGAGCTAGATAAACTTTCCGATAAGGGAAAAATGTATTTTGAAAAAATAGACAGTTCTGCAAACCGTATGCAAACGCTTATTAAATATTTACTGGCCTACTCGCGTATTAACCGAACTAAAAAAGATTTTATAAAAATATCGCTTAACGATACTATGGAAAAAGTATTGGACGATCTGGAAGAACGTATTGAGGAAACTGGTGTTGATATTGCTATAGATACCTTACCATCACTAAAGGCCATTCCTTTTCAAATGGAACAACTGTTTAATAACTTAGTCTCTAACGCTATTAAATACGGTAGCACCACAGAGGCTCCAAAAATTGTTATTGACTGTAAAAAGCTATCTAGAAATAAAATTCCGGAAGTCTTTGATAAGAAACGTAAAAACTACTACCGCATATCTATAATGGATAATGGTATTGGTTTCGATCAAGAAAATGCCGAAAAAATATTCGGCCTCTTCGAGCGTTTACATCAAAAGGACGAATATTCGGGAACCGGAATTGGCTTAGCCATTTGCAAGAAAATTGTTTTAAACCATAAAGGACATATTGTAGCGCAGAGTGAACCCGGTAAAGGTTCTACATTCTGTATTTACTTGCCTGCTTAGAGTTAGGTAGCCCGAAATGTTTCCTATAAAACAAAATTACAAAGCGCATCTTTAAACACGATGCGCTTATTTTTTGATTGTTTTCTTCTTCAACTTCATATTTAAAAATTCCACTAAAAGTGAAAATGCTATAGCAAAATACAAGTATCCTTTTGGAATAGCACCAATAGTCTGTCCGAATATTACGGTGTTAGATAAATGTGCCGCTTCGGTAATTAACATAAAACCAATAAGTATTAAAAAGGATAAGGCTAGTAATTGCATAGATGGGTGTTCGCTTATAAACTCGCGTATTGGGTTTGCAAACAACATCATTATTAATATAGATATTACTACAGCTATTATCATTAATATAAGCGCATCGTTATGGTGTTCGCCAATACCGTTTGTCATTCCAACGGCTGTTAGTATAGAATCTATAGAGAATATAAAATCTATAATAACAATTTGCACTATGGCATTAGAAAGTGAGGTTATCTTTTTTCCTTTTAAATCTTGCTCCTCCTGCCCTGGTTCGTCTAGTTTTTCATGAATTTCCGAAGTACTCTTATATAATAAGAAGAGCCCACCGAAAAATAAAATGAGTGCTTGCCAACTTATACCTACTTCTAACCAAGACCATGTAATGGTGTAAAACGGCTCTTTTAGTCCTACAAGGAAAGATACACCTAATAATAATAAAATACGCTGTACCATGGCTAACATGAGCCCTAAGTTGGTTGCTTTTCGCTGTTGGTGCTCCGGAAGTTTATCGGCCGCTATGGAAATAAACACAATATTATCTATACCTAATATAATTTCTAAAAAGGTTAGGGTTAATAAAGCTACCCAAGCATCGGGACTTGAAAATATTTCGAACATGGTTTAATCTCTTTTTTTATGTGTAATTGAATACCGTTTAATATATAGATGAAATTTATAAAAAATTAACCACAGTTTGCTAGAAATACTTCATTTGCATCAAAATTTAATGGTTTAACGGCCTAAAACAGGCACTTTCCGATAATTATATAACATAATACGAAAATTGTATAACGAAAAAGGTGTGTCTATTTCTGAACTTTGTATCAAACAAAATAGCAGACCAATTATGAAAAATAATAGCCAAAATTACCTGACAAATTCGAGAGTAGGACGTAGATGGTCTAAAGAGACTTTAAACGATACGGAACACAATGTTTCGAACCCAACAGAATTAAGTTCTACAGAAGGAACTAAACAAGACCCAAATTATTAAAAAATATTGACCTTAAATTAATGATATGTCTAAAATATTAAATGTACTCGCTATAGTTCTTTTCGGTCTTTGGGCCATTGGATTTTTTGTGTACAACCTTATCATTATTTCACACATATTTTTAGTATCGGCAACATTGGTACTAATTATAAGAGTTTTAAAAGAAAAGTAAACCCTAACCCTTAAAAAGCATTATTATGAAAGTTATAGATCTTAAAACAAATAATTTAGAACAAACCTTTAACCAATTAAAGGCAGACCTAGGTGGCCGTTTAGATTCAGCACACAAAGAGTACGCTTTAGAAATTGATAATAACATGGCTAAGGGTGAAATTAAAGGTGTATCTGTTAACGAAAATATTTCTTTCTTAGAATATAATATTACGTTTGAAAACGATACTGTAATCGCTAGAAACACACCAACCACTAACCCTATTTACTTTCTGTATTGCTCAGAGGGGCAAATGAGTCACGGGTTTGGATTAAACAGTAAACAACGCTCTTTAAACCAGTTTCAAACTGGAATATTTGCCAGCGATCCACATAAAACAAGCTGTTTCTTTTTTAGAAAAGGACAAACAGTAAAATTCTCTAACATTAGTTTCGATACGCAATCTAGCACTAAAGATGCCGATGCTATAAACTTATTGCAAACACAACTTTTAAAAACCTTTATGCCTAAAGGTGATAAAGAGATTTTTGCATACATAGGATCTTATAACTTGAGAATTTCAGAAAAAATACAACAATTAGAAGCCATTAAGCAAAAAGGTATTGTTAGACAATTATTAACTAACGGTATTGTACACATGATTTTGGCTTTAGAAATTGAGCAACACAACGAGGATACTAAAAATGGCATAACCAACTTCGGGTCTTTAAGCAGAGGCGAAATGGATACCATTAACGAGTTATCTAACTTTATACAAAATTACCCGGAAATTAAATATACACTGGCTTACTTAAGTAAAAAAGGTGGTATGTCTCCGGCAAAATTACAAGAAGGTTTTAAATTATTGCACAACCGTACGGTATCAGACTTTATTAGAAATACCCGTGTGGAAACAGCTGAAAACCTATTGAAAACAACGGACTTAAATATATCTGAAATTGTTTACACCGTTGGATTGACAAGTAGAAGTTATTTTTCTAAAATTTTTAAAGAAAAATATAACTGTAGCCCAAAGTATTACCAAGAAAATCAATATTCGGTAGCTGTAACAGCCTAATTAATAAACAAATTTTTGGGATATACTCCCGAAATAACAATGAAAAAATCCGCTAGCTTAGCGGATTTTTTGTTTTTGGGAAGGTTTGGCGTGAGTTTAATTTGGCTACAGAATTGTTAAAAAATCTTACAAGTTGTTATTCAATATTTTGAGTTTAGTGAAATGGTTTTTATATGTTTGTTATAAGTAATTTGAGCAAACCATTATGAGTAGACTAAAAACATTGATAAGCATTTTAATTCTGACCATGACATTTAGTAATTGTGGAAATAAAAAGAATGAAGAAGAAACCAACTCAAAAACTGAATTAGAAAAAGTTGAATTTCCCAAGAAAGTTTTTACCGAATCAGAAATAGCCAAATACACAGTTTCTGCGATTATGAATCAACCACCTGAAATAATAAAAGTAAAAGACAATGGCGGAATTTATAACGTTTCGTATACTCGAAAGGATGACGGGGAAAAGTTTGATTACAAGATTAAGATTAGCGGAAATAAAGTTACTTGGGGAAATATTGATGGAAGATGGAGAGACACTAAATTTGACGAGAAAATAAAGTATTCTGAAAAAGATAATAAACTAAAAATCATACAGACTTTTGAAAATGGTTCTAAAATTGTAAAAGAATTTAAAAAAACAGAATAAATAAATGAATTTGAAGATTATTGATAATGACGGTTTTTTAGCATTAGTTGATTCAAATAAATATAAATCTTTTATAACGGAAGATTGGGAATTTGAACAACTGACTTCTCACTTTATTGAACAATCAAATAAAGGACATATGGTTATTTGGAGAACAGGAGATGAAGGAGATGAATGGAATATTAGAATTGAAAAAGAAAAGACTTGTAAAGATTGTTTTAGAGAATTTGAAACTAAAATAAATGTTACTGACGGACAATTGTTCTTAACAGAATATGCTGATTTAACTATGTCTGCATCTTATCATAATTCTAAAATTCCATCGAAACATAATTCGGATTTAAATATACAATTAGACAATGGTCTTTATAATGTGATTATCAGACAACTTTTCAATCCTGATATTTACTATAGTGAAACAAAAGTTCATTTTGAGATTGTATTTAGAAAGACAGAAACTAATAAAATCGATAATATTAATAAGATAATGTGGTTTAATTGAAGAGAACGTTATACAACGTCATATTTATCAATATGAGCAATTAGTACTTAACCTAATGGTTATTCTATTTACAAAGCCACCAAATACTTAACGCTATCAAATATTAAAAAAATATAACTAACATGAATTTTGAATCATCGCCAGGTTGGGACGCTATAGATAATATTTTGAATAAAGTTTATAGCAATCAAAAACCTGAACATTTTGCCCCTGAAACGCCATTTAATTTAGGCGGAAGTGACCCTTTAGATGGTGTTAGCGTTTATTATGATAAGGAAAATGGATTTTACCACTACATAACTTACGGATTAACTGAACTCCACCAAAAGGAATCTGACAACGACGAATATAGTGGCTGGGGATTTGAATTAACTTTTAAGCTGAAATCAAATTCTAAAATGAATAATGCTCCAAAATGGCCAGTTAACATGCTACAAGAAATAGCAAAAATCGTTTTCCATGAAGAGCTTGAATTTGATGAATTTCATACGTTATCATCTGGGCCCATTACAAGTGAAAAATCCTCTATAAATGGATTATTGTTTATATTAGATAATCAACTTGGCGAAAGAGACTCGGAATATGGGAAATTTAAATTTTTACAAATATTCGGGTTAACAGAAAAGGAATTTGATGGAATTACAAACAAAACTATAGACCGCAGAGATTTAATAAAAAAAGAACACGTAAAAAACCCTTTATTAATCACTGATATAAATAAATAAATAGATTTGGTGACATTTGAACAAAATCAGACTCTAATAGACAAAACTTATTTAAAACCATAAAAAATGAATAAATCAAAAAATTTTAATTATTGGTACTTAACTATTGCTTTTGTATTAATCATGCTAACTCTTGGGTACATTTTTGAACTTGGAGAAACACTAGGAAAAGCCCTAGCAAATTAATATACTTTAGGCTAAATATAATAATAACGACACCTTTTATTTGACGTATTTGCTTAGAATTGTTTTTATATGTTTGTTGTAAGTAATTTAAGAACTGTCTCGAAATCGACAAATTCGGTATCTGAATCTTAAGATTTCGCCAATTATAAAATTCTTAACTAAAAATGATTTTTGATTTTTTAACATTGCAACTAACCATAAATCAACGACTTTAATGAAAATTCTCTTCACAATAACATCAATTTTTATAAGTATAATTCTTCACTCTCAAGAAAAAACAATAATTGGAGAAGTATGGAATTTTGAAAATAATGAACCTCTCTCCTATGTTAATATTGGAATTAAAAACAAAACCGTCGGAACAGTTTCTAATAATAATGGTTTATTCAAGCTTTTATTAAATGACCAAGTATCTTCAAAAGACACTATTATTTTTTCATACATTGGTTTTAAAACCGAAAAATATTTAGTTTCGGAACTAAATAAAATAAAAAAACCGATTTTACTTCAACCAAAAAGTATGGAATTAGATGAAGTAATTGTGAGTTCAAAAAAGATAAAATTAAAATCTAAAAAAATTGGAAGGACGTCAAAAGGCCTAGGATTGATGCACTCGAATTTTTACTCATATTATGAAAAGGATATCGATGACCGTTTGAGTAAAGAAAGGGGTATGAAG
Source organism: Algibacter sp. TI.3.09 (assembly GCF_038154905.1). Taxonomy (NCBI): domain Bacteria; kingdom Pseudomonadati; phylum Bacteroidota; class Flavobacteriia; order Flavobacteriales; family Flavobacteriaceae; genus Algibacter; species Algibacter sp. TI.3.09. The sequence continues at coordinate 1,129,407 of NZ_JBAKAN010000001.1, forward strand.
TTTAAAATGAGACGAAATTGTCATATCAAAGATTTGAATTTTAATATAACTTCAAATGACTTCAAATCTTTAAAATTTAGAGTGAATTTTTATAAAATTAAAGACGGTTTCCCAACAGATTTTATAGTTAAAAAGAATATCGTATTCGAAATAAAAGACAACTTTCTTGGTTGGTTTAAAGTCGATTTAGAACCTTATGAAATTTTTTTCAACAAAGAAATCGAAGAGGTTGCGGTAACAATTCAATGGCTTGAAAGCGTAAAAGCAAATGAAAAGAGTAAATATTTTGCAATTTCAACTGCAACCTCACCAACACATACAGCTTATTTCAGGGAAAAATCGATGGATAATTGGAATAAAGGAGGGCAAAATTTAAGTTTTTATTTAAACGCAATGTGTGAGTAAAAACTACTTACAACACCGGTTGAAAATAATTACGGTTTAGTGATAAAAAAAAAGTAGTTATATGTTTGCTTCAAATGATTTTATTTGTTAGACCCTCGTATACAACACCGTAACTATCATTAAAAAAAACATTGTAAAGCATACAAAGAAATGACAGAAGAAAAATTTTGGGAAATAATAGAAAAATCGTGGCAAGATTCTCCTGAGCTAAAAAAACAGAGAGATGAAGCAAATAATGACGAGAATTCTTTAGAACAATTAAGTTATCAGTTAGAAGAGGATATTACAGAAAACTATATCAAACGATTATCTAAACTAAAAAAAGAAGAACTCACTAAATTTATTCATATCCTTGAAGAAAGAATTTACCATATTGACAGAAAAGAGATTCATACGTATACGGATGGCTCTGATGATGGATTTTTATACTGCAGATGCTTTATTTTAGGAATGGGAAAAAGCTACTATGAATTAATAGACAAAACTCCATCTAAAGCAAAATTTGATTTAGAAGCGGAAGGTTTTGGCTTCTCGGCATATCAAGTATATGAGGAGTTATTTAATGAAGAGTTTGATAGATACTCAAAACACTCTATGGAATCTTGTTCAAATTCTGAAGGTTGGATTGAATAGCGTATAACAGCATTTTCAATAAACTGAAAGTTCTACGGATATTAACAAAACCTAACCAATAATAAAGGCTTAAAATTTAAAGCATTAACAATTGAAAACTAAATGGAAAAATATAAAATAGCTTTTGAAAACTCTTTATCAGGAAAAAAGGGTGTAGAAACTACAGTCTCTTCTACTAAGGAAGTCATAGAACACTATAAAAGCATCAATTGGTTTGAATTACTCAAAAAAGCAACACCTGAAAACCAGAATGATTCGGATATCATGGATGATAATTCTTGGAATTTTTCTATAGAATATGAAAAGTACAAAAAAGAATATATCCTTCATATTTATCCGCACCTTTACCCTACTCCAAGCGTAAAACCCGAAGACATTAAATTAGTTATTGAATTTAAAGAATCTAGCATAGTACCGACTTCGAAATTCGTTCAATTTTTCGGAGGTTCGAAAGTAAAAAAAGTTGAACAATATAAAACGGAGGCCACAGATTTATTGCAAGAAGACATATTGGAATATTTAAAAGATTTTTTAAACACCAACCATATGAATTTAAAAAAGCTTAACTCTAATGAATTTAACACCATGTTTGAGAGAGTTTGTAAAGTTTATTAAATTCAAAATATTTTTTTAAACCTATTGAAAGTAGAAGAAAAATAGATCACAATAATGAATTTTATAAAGAATATTACGGTATACCAAGTGTTACTAATTTTATTTTGGGTGTTTATAGCGCATGCCACATTTAGTGTGTTTTCAAAAATATACGAGCATAAAAAATATGACATGGAAAAAATATTGTTCGATATAAAAAAAGAGTTTCCATTTTCTACATTAAATTTCCAAAACATAAGAATTCAAGGGAATGATGAAAAAAGAAGCGTTTCACGCAATGGTGCTCCAGATAGCTATTATGAATCCGTTCATGTTTCAATAAAAAATGATAAACTACAAAAGGAGGCCAATTTCCTTTGGCTTCTTTTTCTTTTACCCTGTCTATTATTTTTAATGATTTTTGAACTTCCTCGAGACCCAAGAAATTTAAAAGTAAAGAATTTAAATAAAGTAAAACTAGAAACTTTTCTGTGGATTTTTGGAAGTCTTATTATATCACTAATTATTGCCGCCCCAACATTTAACGACAGATATTCCAGCAGTCACAAAGATTTAAACGCATTCCAACGTGAAACATCAATACTTTTAAACAAAATAAATTTAGAAAACTATAAAGTAAATGATTGAAATGTATAGATCTATAAATGCCGAAAAAGTAAACGATGATGTTATTTTAATAAATCATACAGATACTAGAGTTCTTTATTTCGAAATTTTTGTTTTATGCCCTTTAGGCTTAATGCTAATCATCCAAATTTTAAGTTATAACCATCAAGGTCTCATCGAAATTACAATAACCTTTTTACTGCTTATTATTACTATAATTTTAAATATATTTAAGAGAAAAATGTGCCCTAAAACAATCGAATTCAACAGAATTAAACAAACTGTTATTTACAAGAGAACATTCCCTAATATAAATGCAACCTATAATTTTAATAACCTTGATATTAAATCAAAAACTATAAACAATATAACTAATGATGGCCAAAAATTACATTACAAAAAATACTTAATTCAAGTTAAAAATAAAAATATAAGTTATCGTTTATGTAAAAGTAATCCCGATATGTCTTTTGATTCTTTCATTAATAAATACATGGAATCAGACAAAAAAACAATTAAAACCTTAATTCATTATAATAAAACTGATGATTTAGAATTGAATAAAGTAGTTGTCAACTAAAGCTAACATGTCTTCAATTCAACCTCTTTATAAAGTAATTTTCAAAAACCAATATTTAAGACTTCGTTTTAGGATTATACATAACGATAATCTGAATTACAATAGCCAAGAACACCAATATAAAAATCTCAATTTGGGTAAATAATTCTACCGAATCAAGAGCACGTTTACTTATAGACATTTGCCTGTTTCCTTCTGTAAGCTGTATTTTAGATAAATCACTAAGGTTAGTTTTTAAGCTTTCAATATGTTTAATAATTTGAGCATTATCAGCATAACCAGAGTGTAAAAACTTTGTTTCAGCATCTACCAACAACTTAACATTTTGCTTTAAATCTGAAAATACGTTCTCCTCTTGCGAGGTCAATTTTGTTTCCTCAAATCTAGAAACCAAAGCTTCTATATTATGGTTTACTTTTGAGTTTTTACTATCAAAAAAAGTAGAATCGGATATGGCTACTGCTAATTCCTTTTCTTGAACGGATTTTAGCATTTCAAAAATTAAATCATTCGCCACTAATCTGTCTTCGTAAATTGTAACCACAGAATCACGAACACGAACAAAATTGTTCTTATCGATTAAGTTAGTTGCAATGATCAAAACAAAAACCATTAATATTCCAAGTATCCACTTTAATTTATTATAAAACCCCATATTTTATAGCTTTTTAGAGATTAAACGTTAACTGTAAATATACAAAAAAGGGGGTGAATCAAGACTCACAATACGTTCTGAGGAAGATCGTATTTCCTAAATTTTCGTTAAAATTTTCTATCTATAATTTGTCTATAAACTTTGGTGCTTATATCCCGCTTATTGTGCCTATGCTCATCTTAAAAAAAACTTCCACTATGGACATAAACAAACTGTAAGAAATAAAAAATAAATTGACTACTTAATGTCATAATAATAGATATTCTCAAATTATATACATTTACAAATGATTAAAACTAAAAACCTAATGCAACAAGTAACAATCAATTTTTCTATTTTATTCATCTTATTTTTCTCTGTAACAAGTTGTAATAAACCTGAGGAAAAAGCTTCTTCTGATAAAAAAACAAAAAATGAAGTTTTAGTTTTAGGCACAATACACGGTGGGCACCTTACCGATAGTGTTTACAATATAGATTATCTCCAAAAGTTAATAACAGAAATAAATCCAGATTATATATTAACCGAGATTCCTCCAAAGGCATTTAAAACAGCCATGGAAGGGTTTAAAAGAGACGACAGTATCTCGGAGCCTCGTACCATGCGTTTCCCTGAATATGTTGATGTTATTTTTCCGTTATCAAAGAAAATGAAGTTTGAAATTATACCAACAGCTGGATGGACAAAATATATGGCAGCCGAACGTGGGGCAAAATTAAGAGCCATTCGCCAAGACACTTCGAGAGCTGATGATTGGGCTGAATATGTAAAAGGAAATAAACTTTCAGATTCATTATATTTGGCTAGTGGTAAAGTAAATAATCCATACTTTATCCATACAAATCAATATGATAGCATTCAAGATATAAGCCTGCAAACGTATAATACATTGTTTAATGATGAGCTTGGCCTTGGTGGCTGGGAAAATATTAATATCGCACATTATTGGAATATTGAAAAGGCTTTAGAAAAACACCGCTATCAAGGAAAACGCATACTAATTACATATGGCGCCGGACATAAAGGTTGGTTTTTAAAGGAATTACGTAAACGTGATGATATTGAATTATTAGAGATGAAGCCTTTTTTAGATGCTATTGAATAAAACAAACTATTACTTTAAATGATTGAAAAGCTCCAAAATAACGACATAGAAGTATCTAAAAAAATATATTCCGTTTTTCAGTCATCTTATAAAATTGAAGCGGAATTATTAAATGCTATTGATTTCCCTCCTTTAAAAAGACCTCTTGAAAATTATGTAAACAGTGATACAACCTTTTTTGGATACTTAAAAGATAAAGAGCTTGCTGGTGTTATTGAAATTAGCCATAATAAGAACTTTACACATATTAATAGCTTAGTGGTGTCTCCAAGTTTTTTTAGACAAGGAGTTGCAAGGAAATTAATGGAATTTGTTTTAAACACATTCGATTCTAAACTATTTGTTGTTGAAACAGGTGTAGATAATGGGCCAGCTTCCGAATTGTATAAGAAATTTAATTTCAAAGAAGTTAAACAATGGGACACCGACCATGGAGTAAGAAAAATAAAATTTGAACTAAGAATAAATGCTTCAGTATAACACCTAGAATTGTTATGCTAGGCTTAAAACACTTCAGTTTATCATGATTTTAGGATTCACTAATACCGCATACTCAAAAGTTGCCATCGTTTAATTACACCTACTGCAAAACAAAATGATACAAGCCAAGCATTGTGATTTATGTGAGTTCCCTAAAAGGAATTTGAAAACTGGCTTACATTGTGGTTTGACTGATAAAAAACCTGATTTTAAAGTTTCTTGTTCAAAAATTAAATTTAGTAAGGAATTCAAAAACTATCTTCCTGAATTACAGAATCAAATTGAAAAATTAAAAAAACGAAAAACATCTGTTTACGTAAAATTTCTTCTAACATCCACCATTGGATTAATCGTTATATTTAAAAGCCATTCCCTTTTAGAGATCGTATTTAAAATGGAATTAAGTTATTCGAGTTGGAGATATTTTGAAGATACATACTTAATTTATTTGGTTGGAGCTGCTATTTTATCAATAGCTTTGAGGCCAATACTTCAATACAAGAAAGCATTAAAAGACCTTAAATCTGAAAAAACTGAAATAAATACAGTAATTAACAAATATAACCTTAATATAGAATCTTTAATAAATCGCGATAAAAAGTAATATTAAATGACAGAAATTATTGATTTAAGTCAGGAAATATATGAAGGAATGCCTGTTTTTAAAGACCTTCCACAAGTTAAAATGGAAATTCATAATTCTCACGAAGAATGGGACGGCATAAAAAACCCTAAAACAAGAACACCTACAGTACATAAATTAGAACTCGGTGAACACACAGGAACTCATGTTGATGCTATAAACCATATGGCAAAAGAATATGAAGGACAATCGATAGATACCATGCCTTTATCTATGTTTTATACAGAAGGTATTTGTTTAGATTTTTCACACAAAAAGCTTAGAGAATTAATCGAACCTATTGAAATTGAAAATGCTTGTAAAAAACAAAATTTAGACATTAAACAAGGTGATACCGTTTTGATTTATACCGACCATTACCGAAAACATTTTAATGGTATAGATTGGGGAAACGGACCGGGAGTTTCTATTGAAACTGCTCGTTGGCTAGGAGAGAAAAAAATTGCTGCATTTGGCGTAGAAACCATGTCTCCTGGCGTTCCAAAAATATCGAACAAAGAAGTACATCATATTTGCGGCGAATTAGGCTTTACTCATTATGAAAACATGATAAATCTTGATTTATTAATTGGAAGAGGACGATTTAGGTTTATTGGACTTCCATTAAAAATAAGAGGAGGAACAGGCTCTCCTGTCAGAGCTGTTGCAATATTTGAAAAATAGTAACTATTACATGTAAAATTACAAAAATGACAAAAACAATATTTCAACTGTTATTACTCTTTGCTTTCTTTAATAGTATTGCTCAAAACTCAAAATTTGAATTAGGCCCTGAAATAGGCTTAAATATTAGTGATTTTAGATATATTGAAGCTAGGTATGTACAAGGTTATTCCATAGAAAGAATATCATTTGGACTTGTGGGTAAATTCAATTTTTCTAGAAATTGGGCGATAAAATCGAAGTTAAAATATGAAGGAAAAGGAATTCTGAATGAAAACGAGTGGGATACAGGATCTGTAATTCAAAAATTAAACTACTTAGTAATGCCAATTATGGCCGAATGGAGATTAGGCAAAGGAAATCTACAAGGTTTCTTTAATTTTGGAGCCTATGGAGCAACATTAATATCCGCCAAACGAGAATATTATTTGAATTCTATTGGAGGAGAAAAAGATACTACGGATAATAAAGATGAATTCAAACCTTATGATCTTGGGGTTGCTGGTGGGGTTGGAATTATTTATCAATTAAAAAACAACTTAAAAATCACACTCGATTTAGGAGGGCAATTAGGTTTGAGTCCCGTCGATTCTGGATATGGAAGTAATACTGGCTGGAGAGCTAATCAACATTTAACCGGAAATATTGGATTACTGTTTGAATTATAAGCTTACTACGCTACATTATACAATTTAATGATAGCTCTAATTTAAAATCAAAATCTTTGTTTTTTCATGTTTATTTGGTTTAAATTCATTAAATTAGTTATTCACTCAAGTACGGGTAAAATCTAATTATAAACTAAAAATTAAAACCATGGAAAAGACTTCGATAATACTTTTAGCAATAAGCCTTTTTGTAGTAATTACTTTTCTGTATTGGAGATTAACTCGTGCTTATGCCGAAAAGGAATTCGGTAAAAACATTTGGAAACAATGGGGAACGCGGACCTTTTATTGGCAAGGTGCTCTATACTTTAGTGGAGGACTTACGGTTGCCTTAATTTTTGTGTTAAAATCAGCAAATGTCTTAACGTTTTAATAGTTAAAAATCGTTTAAGCATTGAACATCTCATCCCTATTAAAATCTCACAAAGAAGAGATTATCTTAAATTTGAGTATTGAAGATTTAAAAGAGAAACTCAATGAAGATATAGAAACCTTTCATTTTAGATGGGAATCTGAGACGCGTTTCATTATCAGTTTAAAGTTCTCGTTCGGCTCTAGCTTAACTTTCGATACACATTATCATAACACCAAAAGTGACATCATAGCCAAAGGGAATTTAACCAAATTATCTAGTTTAAAAACAAAAATATCTTTAGAGACTAAAAGTAGATATTGGTTATTATTTTTACTTTGTCTCCCCATACTTATGCTAATATTAGATTTATGGTTGCAAATAGGCATTTTTATACCGGCTTATTTTATTTTTCCTGTAGTCTTTTTAATCCTCACAAAGGTGATTCAGCATGAGTATAAACGGTTAATAATAAATTTTAAAACTTATTTACATCAAAATTAGAAAACAAAAAAAAACGGTAAGAGTTTCCTCTTACCGTTTTTTCTTTTTCTAACAATTTTTATTTTCTATTTAAACGTTTTTAAAGACGAACGTAACATCCAAGCCATTTGTTCATGCATTTGCATAATACCGGTAATAAAATCGGCTGTACCTTCATCGTTATGCGCTTCGGCGTTGTCGCCAATATTTTCTCTTATAAATTTAATCACTGTTTCGTGATCTTCTAATAAAACCTTCATAAAACTAGCACTATCATTAGTGTCTGGTCCGTTTTCTTTCAATTCAGAAAGTTCTATAAACTGTTGCATACTTCCTGGCGAATAAAAGCCTAACATACGGATACGTTCTGCAACTTCGTCAATGGTATTTTCTAGTTTTCCATATTCTTCTTCAAAGAACACATGCTTACTATGAAAATCAATTCCTTCAACATTCCAGTGCGCGTTTCTGTATTTAGTATACATTACATATTCATCGGCAAGTAGTTGCTTTAACATTTCTACTACTGCTTTTCTATTATCTTTCTTAATGCCTATGGCTGCTGTTGTTGTTTCCATTTTCTTTATTTTTTTATGATTATAATATAAAGATACTAGTAATCATGGGCTTCGATTAACGCTAAACATTTAATAATTAGCGCTAAAAAATTACAGCTCCAGGCCACCATATTTTACGCCTTAACCATGAGCCTACTTTTTCTTGTTTTCTTTTTTGCTTGCTTTTTCGGCATCTTCAAAATCTATATCATTATCCACAACACCTTTAAAAGCTTCTATCCATCCATTCTTAAAGACATTAAACACACTTGGCCATACTTTGGTCTTTACTTGGTTTAAATCGCCCGATAAAGGCACCTTTGTTGCTAAGGTGTTATTCCCTTTATTTTTTAAAACGAATTTAAAAAAGCCAACAAAACCTTCCCATAGGGTGTTTAAAAAGCTGTCTTGTTCAGCACTAATTAACTTAGAATCTTTCAGTAAAGGTTTTACATAACCCGTTAAAAAACCATCGGCAATAGCAATTTCACTAAATACATTAAAACTTCCTTCAGCAAAATCGATGCCTGCATAATAATTAGTAAAATCGTTAAGTGCTGTTGCAGAAGCATCTTCCAAAGAAAATGATACATCCATATCTGGAATTTGCTTCACTAAATCCATTTTTCCGTTTAAGGTAAAACGACCTTCCCCAATAGACATGGCGGTAGCATTAATTTCAGAAGGCAATTCGCGCTCAGTACGTTCTACATTTCTAAGGTTGGTGGCGTTTAACTGAATTTGGTTTAAATTTAAATCGATATTTGGGTCGGCAGTAAGTTGCACAAAGGCAGCTTTACCGTCTATAATTTCAAGATTATTAATATCAATTGGTACCAAATCGGTTAAAGCTTTTGTCCAATCATCAAAATCAGGATCTGCAGCTTCATTTTTTTGTTGATCTTCAAAAACATAAATAAATTGCGGGCTCGTCATTACAATTTCACTCACTACCCTACCCTTAAATAAAGAACGCCATTCTATGGAAATATCCGTTTCTGCTAACTTTATAAAGGGCACCTCGGAACCTGCATCAATCTTATTTAAATATAAATTATGAATTACATAAGCACCACGAAAAAGCGAAATATCAATACCAGAAACCTGACCATAATAACCCGGAATGTCCGCAAGAACATTATTTACATACTTTTTAACCATAAAAGGTAATAACAACCTAAACAAGATTAAAACACCAATAATAATTACCGGTATAGTATATCGTTTTTTCTTCAAGCCTCTGTTTTTCTTCTTTTCCATGTGTTCTGTTTTATTTTTTTCCGTTACCAACTACTGTATTTTTAAGACCATCTTTCGTATTTAACCATAAATAGTTAAAAAACGATTTTGTTCTATCGCGCTCCACAGCAATATCTCCGTACCTATAACCGTTGGCATCGGTTTTAGAGCCATCATTAGTTAAAATATTAACCAATGTACTCAGTGTTTTATTTATACCTAATTGATCTTCATCTAATATAGAGAATTTAAAGTTCTCATATTTCATTTTCATTTCACCAGTAGATTCAAAATCATTACCATGTATTGTGAAATACATTTCATGAATGCGACCTAAAGCCCTTACATTAGCCTGAGATTCTAAAAACGGATTAATAGTTTCTCCTTCCAAATCGGTTAAAATAGCCGATGCATTAAAAGAATCTGCAGCATCCTTAGTATTAAAATCCCAATTAAATAATATTGGTGCTTTGCCCATAAGTTTGGCTTCCACTTTAATATCAATTTTTTCAGCATTGGTGTTAGAAACATTATTAATTTCTGCATCCAAATCTTCAAAAGAAATAGACACGGGGTCTATATCTAAATCAATCTTTTCAGAATAAAATACATTGGCATTTTTTATAAAGAAAGATTCAATATTTAGTTTTATAGGAAGGTTTTCGAGCTGCGTTCCATAAAGTGTTTTTACTGTAAAATCGTCTGCTATTAATTTGTTTCTATACAGGTTTAATTCTGAATTATTTAAATTGAAACGCTTTACTGAAACTGTAAAACTATCTTTAACTGTTCCCAATTCTAAAGCTTCAAAATTTCCTTGAGGCACTTTAAAATCTACATAATCACGCTCTACAGTTAATCGTTTTGAAAGTGCTTCTTTATTATATTTTGAAGTAATTGATAAATTTTCAAACTCTAAATTATTTTCTTCAAATGAAAGGCTAGCCACTTTTAATTCTTCAAAACGACTTAAATCTAAATACAGCTCTTGCAATTCCACATCTAAGGTTTCGTAATTAAAAGGAATTTTATTTTGAAGCATAGCCTCGTCTGTTTTCACATCAGATATATTAAAAGATAACTCATTTACAGAGAAGTGAATATCATCTGTATCTTCTTTATATAGCGTAATATTTGCATTTTTTATTTCAAAATTATCGGCTTCAAATCGCTTATCATTCCAAAGCGGCCAATATGCAACATCGGTTATTTTTAAAAATTCCGTAGTTGCTAAAATCTCTATCTTTTCAGTTATTTCATTTAAGCTCTTTAAGTTCAAATTATGAAATTTAACCGACCCTAAAAGGATATTAATATCCAAATCGTCGTAACTTAACTCAACGTTATCGGGTGTTTTTTCATTTATAGCTTCTGTTAAAGCATATTTACCATAAACCTGCAAGCCTAATAAACATAACAATAATATAATAGCAACCCCAAGCAAAACTTGGGGCCATTTTTTATGTATTGTTTTTGTTTTATATTCTGTTTTAGGCATCGTCATCTTCAGTAAATTGTTGGTCTAAAGGTTCTTTGTTTAAACCTGTGCTATCCGCATCTATATATTGTTTAAATTCCGCGGCACTTTTAATTTGTATATAGTTTTCACCATCTATCACAATTGGATATTTTAATAATTGCGGCTCATTCTCTAATATTTTTAACCAATCGTGCTGTTCCATAATTGCAGAATCTTCACCATAGGTTTCTGTAAAACCAGGATGGTCTTTATTTATTAAGTCCGATATATTTTTACCCAACTTACTGGCTAATTCGGCCCATTGTGTTCCGGTAACGTTTGTTTTAGATATATCTACTGCATGTAGTTTTTTCTCAGAAGATTTTACATAAGCATACGTTTGCTTGCCTATAGAGTTCTCTGAATGATAATAAATTGTAATTTTTCTGTTGTCTGTTGATATCACTCCCATAATGTTTTAATTTAGGTCGAAAGATACCTTCATTCTACTTTTTTAATTAGCGTAATCAAATTCTTTTGTAACTCAAAAGCACGCGCTATCCAACTATCAACGGTACATTAACTATCTTGTGAGTACAAAATAAAACAAGATAATGAACACACTATTATGGACTTTATACGGGGTTGTTACCCTTTGGAGCATCATCAGTATTATACTGCATGGCAGCCGACCAACAAAATCATTAAGTTGGTTATTGGCTGTGGTATTACTACCATTTGCTGGGCCATTACTTTATTATCTATTTGGTGTTAATAGAAGGAAGTTTAAATTTTTCAGGTTGAAGCAAACCGAAAAACGAAAGCTCTTTGATGAAAAATATAAAGACATTCATGAGTTAGAGAATAGTGTAGAATTTAACTCTTCTAAAAAGAAAAAACTTTCTCGACTTATTGAAAACGGTACGTTACTTAAAGCTTACGATGGTAATAACGCTACAGTACTTAATGGCGGAAAAGAAACCTTTGAAAGTATATTTGAAACCTTAGAAAAAGCAGAACACTTTATTCATTTACAATATTATATTTTTTCCGAAGGTGAACTTTCAGAACGTTTTTACAACATATTTAAGGAGAAAATTGCAAAAGGTGTCGAGGTGAGATTAATTTACGATTCTTTCGGGAGTTCTTCTTTTCGAGGAAACACCATTAAACGTTTTCGTGATCTTGGGGTGAAAGCCTTCCCTATGATGCCAATTCGTTTTGGAAGTCTTCTATTTACCTTGAATTATAGAAATCACAGAAAAATGATTATTGTTGATGGAAAAATTGGGTTTACAGGCGGTGTAAATGTATCCGATCAATATATAAAACCTATTTCCGATCTCGGAATTTGGAACGATATACATATTAAGCTAGAAGGCCCTGTAGTGAAGAGTTTACATCGTGTTTTTATAAAAGATTATTATTTTGCTAGTGATGAAGAGTTGCTTCTAAAAGAAAAATATATTCCTAAAATTGAACAAAAAGGAAACCATACCATCCAAATTGTAGCTGCTGGGCCAGACTCTAAACAACCAGCTATCATGCAGCAATATATAAGTATGATTATGCTGGCCGAAAAATGTATTTGCATTGCCAATCCTTATTTTATACCAAGTATTGCTGTGCTACAAGCATTAAAAATTGCAACATTGAGTGGTATTGAAGTTAACATACTTGTACCAAAAGTATCGGATTCTAAAATGGCAAAACTAAGCATGTTTTCAAATTTTGAAGAGTTACTTGCTGTTGGGGTTAACGTATACTTGAGGCCCGATTTTTCGCATAGTAAAATGATTTTAATCGATGGTGAAATTGCATCTATAGGTTCTGGTAATTTTGACTACCGAAGCTTCGAGCATAATTTTGAAACCAACGCTTTACTTTATGATGTTGAGTTAACCAAGAGCATACAAACAGAGTTTGATACTATTTGTAATAATTACATACCGCTAGATTACGAGTCTTTTAAAAACAGACCAGTCTGGAAACGTTTGCTAGAAGGTATGGCTAAGTTTTTTAGTCCGTTACTATAAAAGGAGACCACGAAATAAAACGAATGAAATTTTTAATTTATATACTAATATTTATGAGTGTAGAATACACAAAAGCACAACACATTATACCCGAAATTATAAAAAAAGAAGCCACGATTGCACTAGCTTACTATCCGCAATTAAAAGATACCGAAATAGAGTTTCGCTTTAAAAACGACATTAAAAAATCGACCATGCTGGCGCAACCTGTGTTTTGCAGTCTTTTAAAAAATCGTAAAAAAAGAAAGTATTTGGTGTTATTGAGTAGAAAGTTTAAAATATCGGGGAAAGAATTTAAAACTACCGATGTAGATAGCGATATTTTAATTGGATGGCTTGGTCATGAATTAGGTCATATTTGCGATTATCAAAACCGCAGCAGCCTTAACCTTATTTGGTTTGGCATTACATATCTACTTTCCGATAATCATATTAGAAAAGCAGAACGCGCAGCAGACTCTTACGCGGTTTCATCTGGAATGGCTGAATATATTCTAAAAACAAAACATTTTATTTTAAATAATGCTGAAATTGATGAAACATACAAAGCCCGTATTAGAAAATACTATTTAGCTCCAGATGAAATTTTACTGTTAGTGAAAGAACGAGAAGCTGTAGAAAACTAATTTCTTACAGCTTAGAGGCTACAAAATCTTCCCATTCGGCAAATTTTTCTTGCCCCATTACACGCTCCATTTTTACTTGTCCGCCTTTCTTTTTATTGCTTCCACTCCAATCGTGAAAAACAGAAGGCGATACCGTGTTAACCTTTACACCTTCTAAAGCTTTAGAACGTGCCACTTTATAATTTTTATTGGCATTCTTCAAAAATTCATCTAAAGCATTTACCAATTTATCAGTCTCTATGTTAGACTCTGTACCCAAATACCAGCAGTGGTAAAAATCATCGTTAATTCTATTGGCACAAAGCGTATATTCAGGTATTTCAATATCAAATTCCTTTTCTAAGTGTTGTACAGCATCATTCAATTTATTAACCGATAATTGAGAACCAACAGTGTTTAAAAAGAATTTTGTTCGTCCCGTAATTTTAATTTCGGCACGTTTAATATCTGTAAACTCAATAGTATCACCTATTAAATAACGCCACGATCCTGCCACCGTACTAATTACCAAAACATAATCTTGATTAAGTTCTACCTCAGAAATAGATAACGACGGCGCATCTTGCACCAACGAACCATCTGCTTGAATATACTCGGGCTTAAAAGGTACAAATTCAAAATAAACGCCATTATTGGTTACTAACTTCATAGCATCCGTATCTGGTCGTTCTTGGAATGCCATAAAACCTTCCGAAGCCAAATAAGTATCAATAACCGTAATAGGTTTTCCTAAAAGGGCATTAAAACTTCTTTTATATGGACCAAAAGCTACACCTCCAGAAGTATACACTTGTAAGTTCGGCCAAATCTCATGTATATTATTTAAACCATGATAATCTATCACTTTTTGCAGCATTAACTCCATCCAAGATGGAATACCGCTTAGTGCACCAATATCCCAATTAGCAGCGTTTTCAGCTATACGTTGTACACGTTTATCCCAATCGTCAATTTGAGCAATTTCTTTTCCTGGCTTATAATAATTTTGAAACCAAAACGGAATATTACTAGCGCTAATACCACTAATTTCACCTTCTAGCGCATCATTATGTTCTTCAAGATCTGTAGAACTTCCAAGCATCATAATTTCTTTTTCATAAAAATCGGCTGGTAAATCAAAGTTTCTTAAGGCAAGAACTTGTTGAATTCCTGCATTTCTAATAGCTTTAACCATGGCATCTGTAACCGGAATACGTTTATTTGTTTTCCCTGTAGTTCCCGAACTTAGAGCAAAATAATCTGGGCTATCTGGCCAAGTAATATCCTTTTCACCAGCTTGCACCTTTTCCCACCACTGTTCTGTAATTTGATTGTAATCGTGAAATGGCACTTTAGCTCTAAAATCACGTTCCATAGTATCCGATTTTAGAATCTCTTCAAATTGATAGGCTTTACCAAACTCGGTATCTTTTGCGGTTTCTAGTAAATCTTTTAGAACCTCGCGTTGTTCTTCTGCAGCATCAAATTCTGAAGAAATGATTTCTGATGCATGAATTATTCCTTTAATTATATTTCCTATTATGGCCATATTTACAGTGGTTTTATCGGTTAATAGCTATTTTTAAGAGTACGTAAATTGCGTTTGAATTTAATATGAAACGCGCCACGAACTCATCTACCAAAACTCCGCCAAAACCATAGAATAGTTTAGCTGTATCAAACTAATTATTAATCCAAAGCAGAAAAAACGCATAAAAAAACCGATGAGATCCTGAGATTCATCGGTTTTAAAACTACTTAATCTAAAATATACTACTAATCTAAATCTCGCTTTCGCGGAAAAGTTAAACGTCTGTTTTATTCCTTTTCGAACTAAAGTATTCTACTTCTCAACTTGACTTCCCCACCAATCTTTATTTGGTGTATAATCAGGAGATAACATCTTTTTACGTTGCTTTTCTAATCTTGGTAGCAACTGTGTTTTATGATTTTCTAAACGTTTTTTTCTAGCCGCTTCATCCCACAAAGGATCAACTTCAGCATACTGTGTATTCATACTTTCTAACCATTCTAGCAGCTCCGTTTTTAATGATGCTGTTAATTCTTTATTACTATCTGCAACGTCATCGCTTTCCATTAAATCACTATCCAAATTGTACAATTCACTGTGTAAATCTTCCCAGTAATAAATAAGTTTCCAATTTCCTTTTCGGATTATAGAACTTGGTTCTCCGCCTTGATTTCCATAATGTGGATAATGCCAAAACAAAGGTCTTTCATCTATAGTTTTACCCTCTAAAAGTGGTTTTAAACTCACGCCATCCATATGCGCTTGTGGTTCTAATGGTAAACCTGCCAAATCTAAAAGTGTTGGAAATAAATCGGTTCCAGAAACCGGTACATCTATATTGCTACCTTTTTGATCCATCCATGGAACATATACAAAATATGGAATACGCACGCCACCTTCCCATTGATAACCTTTACCACCACGAATATCTAGCTGTGCTGTAGAAAAATTGTCACCAGAAGTAACTCCTCCATTATCCGATGTGAATACTATAATAGTGTTTTTGTCTAAATCTAAATCTCTAAGCGTTTGCATTACAGTTCCAAGCGCCTCATCAACCTGCTCAATCAAACCTGCATAAACGGGATTATCTTGATGTTTTCGAGCTGGTAAAACACGTTCCATTTTAAATCCGTTCTCATCAATGCCCATTTTCTCAGCCTTATCTCTATATTTTTTCCATTTTTCTTCGGAAGTTTGAATAGGCGCATGAACTGCGTAAAACGATAAATAAGCTAAAAAAGTAGTGTCTTTATTTTTTTCTATAAATTTTGAAGTTTCTTTGGCAAGCTTCATAGATAGAGTCATCCCTTTTTCTTCAGGTAAGTTTGTTAAGTTCGGATTTTTAAACGGCGAAAAATAACCGCCATTTGGTCCTCCAGATTTGTTTCCTCCTTGGTTAACATCAAAACCATGATCGGTTGGCAAAGATTGTTGCTCTTCACTTCCTAAATGCCATTTACCAGCAAAAAATGTGCTGTACCCTCCAGCTTTAAAGGCTTCTGGCAACGTAAGCGCATCGAGATCTAAATGTTGTTTAAAATCTGGTGGTAATAATTTTGTATATCGGTTTTTGGCTTTCCAACCCTGTCCAGATTGAGCACCTTCGTATTGCGTGATACCATGTCTCGCTGTAAATTGTCCGGTAAGCAAACTTGCTCGCGACGGACTACACACCGTACATGTGGCATAACCATTTGTAAAAATAGTTCCAGATTTTGCAATTTTATCAATGTTCGGCGTTTCGTAATAATCGCTTCCCATAACGCTTAAATCTTGATAGCCTAAATCGTCTACCAATACAAATAGCACATTGGGCTTCTTAGGTTCAACTTCTGCTTTTTCAGATTTACAAGACGTAAAAACCGTACTCCCTAAAGTTAAAGCGAGTACCAAATATTTCGATGCTTTTTTTAATTTCATAAACTTTTATAACTGTTTTTATTTATCTCAATGAAATAGCTCCCAAAAGCTATTTTTTTATTCTAATTTAATTACGGTTCTAGCTCTAAATATAAACAATCTACAACCATTAAAAAACTGCCTTCAACAAACAAAAATTAAAGGCAGCAATTATACTTAAACTAAAACAAAACAAACAAGAAGGTTTAATCTCCTTAGAGGTGAATTCCCCTTGCATAATATCAAAAATAAGGCGTTTTAATGTTTTAAAATTCTCAAATATGGGTTCAAAATGAATCAAAAAAGCTCTATAAGCATCATTTAATCTGCTAATAGAGCTTTTTTTAATTTTATGTCTATTTTAAATTTTCCTAAAAGGAAAATTATACTCGATAACTTAAATTAGAAAATTATCTAATAATAATTTCATCAATAAATAATCCTTTATCTTCTATTGTTTCTATCTTAATCGTATTCGCACCACGATCAATTTTAATAGGTAATTTCGCCTTGCTCCAAGCTTTACCCATGTTGCTAGAATTTGGTAAAAACAATTTATCGTTAACCACTTTTCCATTTACAGTAACTTTTACAAAAGTTCCAGCAGCTTCCTTTAATTTTATACTATAACGCACATACAAATCTGCAGGACCTGCACCGCCATCATTCTCTTGATACCAAGATACAGAAGCACCTTGAGCCTTATTCATGCTAACAAAACCTTTGCCTTTAAAGTTTGCTCCATTAGTAATTATCTTGGCATTATTAAGCGTGGCTTCCTCAGCTTGCTCTCCTATTTGTTCTCCATCTCCTGTGTTTTTATTCCAAGTAAAACCTTCATTTTCACCAAAACGTTCTTCTAAAATTTGAGTTTCAACACCATCAACAACAATTAATGCTTTAACGGTAGTTTCTTTTTCAATTTTAAAACTGTTTTGATATTTAGTAGAACTTATAGTTGGCACATCGCCATTTACAGTATAAAACACTTCAATTTTAGGGTCTACTTTATCACCTCTTAAATTAATAACTTCTGTATCAATACTTATCAAGTTTGAAGTGATTTGTTTTTTCTCACCTAAAATACAACTCGCTAACAAATTAATAGCTCCATTTTGGTCTGTAGACTCAATATAAGCCCTTGTTAAACCATAAAACGCCGTTCTATGATTTGGACCAACATGTTGCTCTACATCTACAGGACTGCCGTTATCTAGCGCTTTAATTTTACCAGCGCCCAAAACGTTAAAGTACGTTCTGTTTTCCCCGTAAGGGTAAAAAACACCTAAACTATCGGTTGTAGAAACGCGTACTTGTACAATATCTTGACTGCTATTACCAAGTGATTCACCATCAATAGATAATTTTATTTTTGATGGCTGTGCCGCTGTTTTAACGATCTCTTCCGACACCACTTTTCCGTCTCTATAACCAACAGCTTTTAAAGTTCCTGATTGCCATTTTACCATCCATTGGCATTGCATTTCATCCCAAGCTGTGCCAGGTTTTAATTTCCCTAGTGATGTGTTATTGAAAAACAACTCCACTTCGTCACAATTAGAATATACCCAAACTGGAATTTCAGTACCTAAAGCTACTTTTGGATGCGTCCAATGTGGTAAAACATGAACCATTGGCTTACTCGTCCATTGACTTTGATATAAGTAAAATAAATCTTTTTCGAAGTTTGCCAAATCTATAGCACCACCCATAAACGCTTTAAAAGGCCAGCCGCCATGCACGTAACCGGCTTCGCCAATATAATCGTAACCCGTCCAACGGAACGATCCTGCATAGGCCGGAATATCACGAAGTTGTTCGATATTTAATCTAGACGACACACGCACTGTAGCATTATCATAACTTGAGTTAAATATTTGTTTCCTGTTTTTTCGATCCAATTCATCTACCCAATCGTGAGTAAAGACTTCCTCTTCCGTTAAATCAGGAAGTTCGTATGGTCTTTGATTTTTATTAGGATAACCATCTCTAAACCATGTTTTTGTTCGGTAAAAACCACGAACTTGCCATGTATGTGTATTTTCTGTTCCTATAAAAACTTTTCCTTTTTGCTTTTCGGTTAAGTTCTCCAAATAACCTTGCTTTTCGCTGCTCCCGTTAACACCTAAAACATTCATAAAATCCGAACCCGAATGTCCAGATGTTACAGGTCTTGTTGGATCTAGCAAGTTACATTCTGCAACTAAATCTTTCGCAATAGCGCCACGCGTTTCGTTACCAACACTATAAATTACTATGGATGGATGGTTTCTATCGCGCTTAATCCAATCGGTTAAATCTTTCTTCCACCATTGATCAAAAAAGTGAGCACCATAATCGTTTTTGGCTTTTTTCATCCATCCATCGAAAATTTCGTCCATAACTAACATTCCCATTTCATCACAAAGCTCATAAAATATCGGCGTTTGCGGATTATGAGATGTTCTAATGGCGTTTACACCCATATCTTTTAATTGCTGAATTCTGAAACGTAAAATTTTATCGGGCACCGCAGCGCCTAAAGCTCCAGCATCTTGATGATTACAAACCCCTTGAAGTTTGACATTTTCACCATTAATCCACATACCCGTTTCGGCAATCCATTCAATATCACGAACACCAAACTTGGTATTCACAACATCTACCAATTTATTATTCACTAATAACTCACTTTTTAACGTGTATAAATATGGAGTTTCCGTAGACCAAAGATTAGGGTTTGAAATAGCCAATTCTGTTTTAGTTGCAGTATTTAGGTTCTCAATTTTTTCTTCGGAAGAAACAATTACTACTCCACTTTTATCAAGTATTGTTGTTACTAAAACTGCATTTTTAACATCCTTATTTTCTGGAGCAAATTCAGTTTCAATAAAAACCTGATCGCCTTTGGTTGTTACAAAAATACCATCGCGAGCAATGTTTGTTTTATTTTTTACATCAATCCAAGTGTGAGCATAAATACCACTACCAGTATACCAACGCGCTGATGGTTGTTTATCGTTATCCACATGCACCGCAAAGGTAATTTTATTAGCATTTTCGGCTATGTCGCTAATATCATAAGCAAAAGACACCCAACCATAAGGTCGGTTTCCTAATTTTACACCATTGGCCCAGACCGTACTATTCATAAATACACCATCGAAAGCAATTTCAACTTGTTTACCTTTCCATGAACTTGGTACATTAATGGTTTTTCTATACCAACCAAAACCTGCCGGTAAGTAGCCACATTGCGCTCCCATAGGGTTGCTTTCGTCGTATTCACCTCCAATACTCCAATCGTGAGGTACATTTACAGTTTGCCAATTTGTATCATTAAAATCGACAACTTCGGCACCTTTAATATTCTCTTGGATAAATTTCCAATCGGCATCAAAACTGGTTCGTAATCGTGTTTCTATGGTACTGCTTTCCTCTTTACAACCAACTAGACATAAGTATAGCAAACTGAAAAGAACAACCGATATTTTAATATTTTTAATTTGTTTTAGCATATTATTTCTAACATTTTTATCCTTTACGTTTAATGAAAAACCATAAGGCCTATCAACTCTATTTTTCGGCTTTTACCGCTTTAATAGTATAACTATAAGTTAAGTTATCAGCTTCTATTTGATATTCCTTGTGAGGCATTCTACCCCAACTTGTATCGCCACCAACACCCATTTGTTTGTAATCGATATTGATGTTTACTAAATCTCGTTTTTCGATATCGGTAGTATGGCGTTGTCTTTTATCTTCTCCAGCATCAAAATCGTCGTTGTACTGGTGGTGGGCACTAAATGACACTAAATCTTCCGCAGTTACTTTAATTCCGTTACCAGATTCGTTTGTAAACGTAATCCATCGTGTATCCGTTTTATAACCGTTTTCTTGTGGACGAATGTATGGAAAATATAAATCGCTTACCGATGCTTTATATAAACCAACCAATGCCGATGTATTTCTATCTTGATAATTTTCGTGAGGGCCTCTACCAAACCAAGCTACGTTACTAAACTCGTTATTAATAACCAAATTATTACCAAATCTAGGCAATACAGGTAACTCTCCATTGATACCAGACATTGTAGTGTTTACTAAAATAGATCCTTCCGAATTTATCGTGTAAACCATTTGTAACGTTCCATTAACCGCAGCCAATTTGTAATTTGCAGTTACTACGCTGTTACCAGAAGCATCTGTTTCTTGCTTAATATCTACAAAACCTTGATTTTTGGTAGCTTCTTTCCAAACGCCCATTTTTTTAGGCATTTTAAAACCATAATCGTTATCGGTTGTTGGACGCCAGAAGTTGGCTTGAATACCTTTTAAAATAAGGTTACCATTACCATAATCTAATTCATTTAAAACACCTGTAGCTTTGTTGAAAGCAACCTTAATATCTTTACTAGAAATTAATATTTTTTCAGCATCTTCTCCAACAATTAATTCATCAGAAGATTTATTTATTCCAAAATTAAATTGACCTTTTTGAACTTCGAATTGCTCGTAAGCCACCGTATGTCCGCTTGGTACTAAATCTGTCGCTGTTTTTGTTTTTGCATAAATATTAACATGATATTCTGCATTATCATCATCAAACTTTGGTAAATCTATATTTACAGTTTTAGCCGTGTATGGAGCTACATCTAAAACAGGTAATTTTCCATCTGCAATTTCAACACCATTTTTTAATAAAGTATAAGAGAAATCTAAAGTATTTAAGTTTGTGAAATCGTAAATGTTTTTAATTTCAAAGGCTCCTTTTTTAGCATTTACAGCTTTAAACTTAATGTATTGATATACTTTTTTAACTTCAAATAAAGCAGGATGAGCCGTTCTATCTGGGTTAACAATACCGTTTAAACAGAAGTTTTTATCATTATGTAAATGCCCTGCACCTAAATCGCCACCGTAAGCCCAAAACGCTTCGCCGTCTTCATTTTCAGTAAGAATACCTTGGTCTACCCAATCCCAAATAAAACCACCTTGCATGATGTCGTATTTTTCAATAACATCCCAATAATCTTGTAAATTACCAACACTGTTACCCATAGCATGTGCGTATTCACATTGAATTAAAGGGCGTGTTGGATTATTTTCAGCATATTTAACCATACGATCAATTGTCCAATACATAGGTGCTTGAATATCTGTATTAGAATATTGTGTAGCTCCTTCATACTGGGTTGGTCTTGTGCTATCTTGCTCTTTTAACCATTTGTAAGTTGCAAAAAAGTTTTCACCATTTCCTGCTTCATTTCCTAAAGACCAAGTTACAATAGATGGGTAATTTTTATCACGCTCAAACATGCGTACCGTTCTGTCCATGTGCATAGCAGCCCACTCTGGTAAATATGCTGGGTGAACAGATTGATCTTTTTTATTGTTATTTAAACCTTGGTTGGTTGTCCCCATACCATGCGTTTCAATGTTTGCTTCATCAATAACATAAAAACCATATTTATCGCATAATCTATAAAAATGAGGGTTTTTAGGGTAGTGACTGCAACGAATAGCATTCAAGTTATTTTGCTTCATCACTTCTAAATCCTTCATGGTTAAAGCTTCAGAAATTACATGACCTTCAGTTTCGCTATGGTCGTGTAAATTTGCACCTTTTAATAAAACAGGCATACCATTTACAAGAAACTGATTGTTTTGAATATCAATGCTTCTAAATCCAACTTTAATAGCAGTAGATTCGCCATTTGTTGTTAATAAAAGCGTATATAAATTTGGAGACTCTGCGTTCCATGTTTTTACATTCGGAATTATTTTACCAAAACTCAACTCATTTCTTCCAGCTTTTAAAGCTATCGATTTAGAATCGGCATAAATTTCTTTATCACCATCTAATAATTGAATTTTAACAACCTGCTCTGCTGCTTTAGAAGTATTATTATCAACTTTTAAATCTACTTTAAACACACCATCTTGAAAATTATTTTCTAAATCTGATGTTACTCTAAAATCGCGTAACGTTACTTTATTACTAGCATATAAATAAACATCGCGCTCGATACCACTTAATCTCCAAAAATCTTGATCTTCCATATAACTAGCATCCGACCAACGTAAAACTTGTACAGCTAAGCTATTTTTTCCAGACTTTACTAAGTCGGTTATTTTAAACTCTACCGGTGTTTTACTGCCTTCATTATAACCTACCATTTCACCGTTTAACCATACATACATCGCACCGCTAACACCTGCAAAATGTAAATAAACATCTTTACCATCCCAATTTTCTGAAACTTCAAAATCTCTTTTATAACTACCGTTGCTGTTTAAGTTATGAGGTATATAAGGAGGATTTGGAGGAAACATATACGTTCTATTTGTATAAATTGGCACACCATGACCTTTTAATTCCCAGTTAGATGGTACAGTAAGTGTATCCCATTGTTTAACATCGAAATTTTCTTTGTAAAAATCGGTTGGACGCGCTTGTACACTATCTGCGTAATAAAATTTCCAAACACCATTTAAAGATTGATATAACGGAGAATTCTCCCAAGATTCATTACCTAAAGCTTCATTTTCATTGGTATATTTATAGAATGATGCCGTTGGCTTTTCTCTATTAATTTGAAATATTTCAGGGTTCTCCCATTCTGGATTTTCCCATTTTTCAGCCGTATAAACCGGTCTTGTTTCTGTTTTATCACAGGATACTAATGAAATAACAGCGATGATGAGGATTAAGTACTTTTTCATTTTATAATTAAGTTAGTGGTTCTCTTTATTTTGTTGCAATATGTTGATTTACCAAAGCGCTTTCTAGTGTTTTACCTTGTTTAGTAATGAATGCTTTTATGGTATAATTTGAATTTTGTTTCACTTTTGATAAAGGAATAAAGGCCTGAAATTGCTTGGTTTCTTCAGTTCTTCGTGTACCTTCAATTTTAATATCTTCTACATTTAAATAAGATACATTGTTGATAATGATACCAAAAGCGTCATTTTCCTTTAGTTGAAGTTTATTAAGTTTTACCTTTACAAGATAACCGTCTTCTTTAGTTTCAACAACTTGAATAGTAATTTTATCATTGTTTTCTGCTGAGAATGCCGTGGCTATATTTGGATAAAAATTACTTTCACCAGCATCAGTCAACCCTTTTACGGTGTAATAATATTGCTTATCATTTACAATATTGTTATCCAGAAAAACGGTGTCTTTTACAGCCGTTGCAATTTTAGTAAACTCATGCAACTTCTCACCACGATACACGTTATAGCTTGTGCCTTCCAAGACTTCATCTTGGCTATGCCATTTAACCTCAATGGTACTTGATGATTTTTTTACAGCTGAAACATT
Organism: Algibacter sp. TI.3.09; assembly: GCF_038154905.1. Lineage (NCBI taxonomy): Bacteria > Pseudomonadati > Bacteroidota > Flavobacteriia > Flavobacteriales > Flavobacteriaceae > Algibacter > Algibacter sp. TI.3.09. Next base: position 1,153,930 of record NZ_JBAKAN010000001.1, read on the forward strand.
GCGCGGACTAAACGGTATTCTAGAAGATACTGTTACGTTTTCCTTATCAGAAGCTTCGCCTCTACCTAAACCGTTGTATGCTGAAACTGTAAATTGATAATCTGTTTGATCCTTTAAACCTTCAATACGGTAACCGAAAACATTATCGGCATCAATCTCTATGTCTTTTCCGTTTTCATCAACATAGTGTATTAAATAACCTTTGGCGTTTGCAACACTTTTCCAAAAAAGGGTAACGCTATCATCGCGTCTTGAAACTTTGAAAATTTCAGATTGTTCCGGTTTATTGAATGTTACTGAAACCACATCTGAAATTGGACTTTCGATAGCTTTATTTAATGCTTGTAGTTTAAAATAATACGGTTTTCCTTTCTCTACCGTTTCAACCAAAAAGGCCATTTTATTTTTTACAGTAACCGACTTATTTAAATTTAAAGCATCTGTACCATAATAAACTTTATAAGCTGTAGCTAAACCAACTTTTCCCCAATTTAACTGAATTCCCGTTTTCTCAATACTCGCTTTATAAATCGTTGGTTGCGTAAGTGCACTAGAGTTCGTTTTCCATTTACTAACCGAAATACTAAATGGTTTTACAGTTATAAGTCCGTTTATATATGTAGTTTCCTGAATATCTGGGTTTCTAGTTTTTAAGACATCGGCAGAAATATAGTTCGTTAATAAAGTCTCCTTTAATGGTGTGCCGTTAATATTAACTTGAAACTGATTAGATTCTTCACTTCTATTCGTAATCACTAAATAATTGAATCCATTATTCCCTTTGTAGGTTTGCACAAACATACCATTTGCTTCTGTCCCTTTTAAACCCGGGACTTGTACCATTTTAGAGATATCGGTTTTATATAAGAAATTAGAATTATTAGTAGCCTCATGATATATTTTTAAAGTTTTACCTTCTATATCACGATGAATACCGGTAATAATGGTATCGGTATCTATTTGCTTATTATTTTTAAAGGCTTCTTCTAATAAATTGTTTTTATTTACCGCAGGCAAAAACTTGTTACTAACCTCGTGCGCTGCAACATAAGTAGTGTTGGTGTGTTGCAACTGACGCATAATATATTCCACGTTATAAATACCGGAATAAATACCATTTAACGGGCTGTTCCATACACCAAATTCGGTGATAATCATGGGTGCATCTTTCCAAGTATAATCTTCTATTTCCGACATTGCCGACGGACTTGTTGCTTCTATTAATTTAGTGTTTGCGCGTTTATAAGCTTGCTCTAATGTTTCTTTTTTTCCCGTGTGTGGTGCGTAAGAATGCTTTGAAAACGTATTCCAGTAAGCACCATTGCTTTTTTGAAATTTATTAATCTCTTTCATAAAAGTCCATACACCATCCCAAGTATAATTCAATGCTAATTTAGCATCAGGCAGCACCTCTTGGATAGCTTCGGCATAAGGCTGCATTTTTGCCGCATAATCATAACCATCATTCCACCAATATCTATTTCTATTTGGCACATAAAAATAGGGTTCGTTGCAAAATTGCCAAGTTTCAACTTTAATATTATTGTTTTTACAAAAGCGAGCCAATTCCATCACCATTTCTGGAGTTTCAGAAAAGGCATTCACCGTAATCACTAGTTTTCCGTTGATTTCACTTAATAAATGATATAAATCGGTAACGCGATGTGGCCCTTTAACTTCCGTAAAGCGATGTCCTTTTAAATAAGGTTTTTGGTGATCGAACATGGCAATATAATCCAAATCATACTGTCCTGTTGCGCTACTAAAAGCATCACCCATTGTGCCAGAAAAATAACGTAACCAACCTGGTTTTAGCTCTTTTACTGAAGCTACAAAATCGGGATGTGTATAACTCCAAACCTTATCGGCTATACGCACATTGAAACCACTTGCACCATTTTTAATAGCATGGCCAGTTGTGGTATCTATATTTATAGACTCCGGATTTTGTGCATATATTGAAGCGGTTTGCACAAGGCAAACCGCTAAAACCAATTGTATGATTTTTACTTTTTTAAAAGCCATAAATTAAGATTAATCGCTTATTAAATTTTTAAAATGAAACCTGATCGAAGGTAAACACATCCGATGGTGTTCTTGCTTCTTTTAAAATACGCTCCATATCTTTTACAACCTCTGGATGCTCGCTAGCAACGTTATTTTGCTCACCTTCATCTACAGATAAATCGTATAATTCTATAGGTGCATTCGGGTTTTTAAGCACTTTATATTTTACTGCTTTCCACTTCCCTTTTCTAATCGCTTGGCGACCTCCTCTTTCATGAAATTCCCAATATAAATAATCGTGTTGTTTTTGTTCCGAAACATTATCCAATAATGTTGGCAAAAATGAAATACCATCTAAATTTGATGGAACTGGAACATCTGCTACTTCAGAAAACGTTGGAAGCACATCCCAAAATGCAGAAATTAAATCACTTTTACTACCTGGTTTAATTTTTCCTGGCCATTTAATCATCATTGGCACACGAATTCCACCTTCATATAAATCTCTTTTAACACCTTTAAAAGGTCCGTTACTATTAAAATATTTTGGATCTGCTCCACCTTCAGTATGCGGTCCGTTATCCGAAGTAAAAACAACAATAGTATTATCCTCAAGACCTAACTCTTTTACTTTATCCATAATTTCACCAACTTGATTATCCATAATTTCAATCATGGCAACAAAAGCAGCGTGAGATTCTGTTTGAGATTCATAAAAGCCTAATCTATATTCTGGCCCATCATCTGTACCTTCAAACACTTTCTCTGGAGCATATTTACCTCTATATTTAGCTAAAACAGCTTCTGGAGCTACTAATTCGGCATGAGGAATAATAGTTGGCACATACATAAAGAATGTACTATCCTTATAATTTTCTAAAAACTCGATGGCTTTTTCTTGAATTAATTCTGGAGCATATTGTTCTTTTTTATGTCCTGCATTACCTGTTAAAACAATAGAATCTTGATTAGACCATAAATGATAAGGATAATAATTATGCCCTAAACGTTGACAATTGTAACCATAAAAAACATCGAAACCTTGTTTGTTTGGATCACCTTCTGATCCTGGATAACCTAACCCCCATTTACCAAAAGCACCTGTAACATAACCGCCTTTTTGAAGCGCTTCTGCCATAGTATACGTATTGTCTGGAATTGGATATTGACCTTCTGGCATAACCTCTTTATTACCACGAACTGGAGTGTGACCTGTATGCATACCCGTTAATAAAGCTGAACGTGATGGTGCACAAACAGTATTACCAGCATAATGCTGAGTGAACAACATACCTTCTGCTGCTAATTTATCTATATGCGGTGTATTAAATTTTTGTTGACCAAAACTACTTAAATCACCATAGCCAAGATCGTCAGCCAGTATATATATGATATTCGGCTTTTTATTCTCTTTTACAACTTCCGTAGAAATTACATTTTCTTTGGTTTTCGCTTTTCCACACGAAAACGCACTTGCAACTAAAATAGCCGACAGTAAAATTTGAATACCTTTTTTCATTTTTATCAATTTCTTTTCTAGGTTTTAGGATCTATTTCCTTTTGAACATTTTAATACATTCAAATATACTTGTAAATTAAAGCTTCGTTTTATTAAAATCCCCCTACAAATGTTGCGATACCTGCAATACATGGTTAAATTAAAGCAGATGCAACATTATCACCCCTATTATTTTACATTATTAGGCCTAGCTCCGGCTAATTAAGGGTAAAAAACGATAAAACTTATGTAAATTGTGATGCTGTCAAGAATATTTTATATACAACATAATTACTCCTTTGATTTTTATGAGCATTTTTAAAACCACCATTACCTACATATGTTTAATTATTACGTTTTTTACTTTAAACATTTCTTTCTCTCAATCTAATTCTTTAAACTTTCATGAATTAGACATACACGGTGTTCTTTTCAATAAGAAGGTAAACGTCCTTTTTAAAGATAGCTATGGTTATTTATGGATAGGAAGTAATTCTGGTCTTTATAGATATGATGGTCATGATCTGGAAGAGTATCAATATGATGTTTTTGATGCCAATTCTATTCCTAATAATAATATCAATTCTATTATTGAAGACGCCCATAAGAATCTGTGGATAGGAAGTGAAAGTTACCTTATTCATTATAATAGAAAGAAAAACCAATTTAAAGGTTTTTTAAAAAATATCAGCTCGTTTGTAAAAACAAGTAGTAAAACGGGAGATATATGGGTAAATATCCAAACGGAAGGCTTACTCAGGTTTCAATCTAAGGAAGACATATCTGAAATTAATTTACCCGAAGTTTTTAGTAACGAACCTAGTGATAATATATACAAAACGAGCGCCAAAACCATTTCTACTGTATTGATAGATAATTTTGATAGACATTGGATTGCTAACGATAATGGCCTATTTTATATCAACGAAAACAATTTAATTACAGCTACAAACTTCAATGAAAAAATTATTGATATGAAGTTTTTGGCAGATAATAAAATAATGGTAGTAAGTTCAACCAGCATGTATATTCTAGGTACTAACAAAGCAGACTATAACATCGAGATTCTAGAACAATACCCAAATATTAATGAAGAATTATCCTCTACTTGCTTTTTAACAACAGTATCGATAGATGTGAAAAACAATGCCATTTGGATTGGCTCATCGGAAGGGTTAATTAAAGCGAATAGAATAGACAATACTTACCGTTTTAATTATTTCTCAAACACCAATAAAGAGGTTAACTTATTAAATAATCATATTTCATCAACCATATTTGATGATTATGGTAATCTTTGGATTGGTTCCTTTAAAGGAATTAATAAATATTTAGGCAGAACGTCTCTATTTGAATACAACAAACTCTCTCAAAGCAACAGCATTACTACAAGTTTAAAGAGTTTGGACTTAACCAACATTTTAGTAGGTACACGCGAAGGCCTTTTTCATTTTAATCAGAAAACAAAAGCCCATGTTAAAATTGAAAACGATATAAAGTTTATACAAACCATTACGAGAAATTATGAAAACACCGAGTTTTTAATTGCCGATAATAAAGCTATTTATAAAACTCGCAACTATAACTCCAACGATACCAAACTAGATTTAGTTAAAATTAAATCTTACAAAGAACTCATAAAAGACATTGTACCTATTAATAAGAATGAATTATGGGTGGCCCTTTGGGATGGAGGTATTGATATTATTAACAGCAATAAGGCGGTTTCTGAATTTAAACAAAATGTAATTAAAAAACTAGAAAACCACCACACCTCTACCCTTTTGCTCTCTAAAAACAACAAATTATGGATTGGTACACGTGGAGAAGGTTTATACTGCGTGGATCTTTTAAATGAAACTATAAAGCACTACCTACCTACCCTAGAAAATGGTTTAACATCCAATGCTATTTTAAGTTTACATGAAGATAATTTAAATAATATTTGGGTAGGAACACGTGGTGGCGGCTTAAATATGTATGAAGAATCTCTTGATAAGTTCAAGAATTTTAAAGAAAATAACGCCTATAGTCCAAAAATAGTTTCGGCTATTGAAGAAGATTATAATGGTAATATTTGGATGAGCACCAGAAATGGCATAACAAAGTTCAATATTAAAACACAACGTTTTATACCTTTTGGTGTGGAAGACGGTATTAACGAAAACCAATTCCTTTTTAATTCTAGCACGGTTAATGCGCAAAAAAAGATTATCTATTTTGGTTGTACCGACGGTTTCTACAGTGTTTTTACAACAAAACTAACACCACAAACTATATTGCCAACTACGGTAATTACAAGTTTTGCAATTCTTGGTAAAACACAAGAAAACAAAGCTATGAATAGCTTTAAAAACATCAATGAATTTTACACATACTCTGGCGCTCCAATAGAGCTACCGTACAATCAAAATAATATTGCTGTAAATTTTTCGTCGTTAGATTTAACAACACCTAATAAAAACCAATACGCCTATAAATTAAAAGGACTGAACAATTATTGGATTTACACAAGTGCTTCTAACCGAAATGCTAATTATAACGACCTCTCGCCTGGCACTTACACCTTTATGGTAAAAAGCACCAATAGTGATGGCGCTTGGAATGAAACACCTGCCGAGGTGTCCTTTATTATCAATCCCCCAATATGGAAAAGTATTTGGGCTATACTAACCTATATTCTTTTAGGCTTATTAATTATTTACATAGGTTCTATTTTAATTAGACGTTGGTATTTACTGAAGAAAAACCTTGTAAAAGAAACCATTTCTAGAGAAAAAGACAATGAACTTAACAGAATGAAGATGATATTTTTTACCGATATCTCTCATGAGTTACGTACGCCATTATCATTAATATTAGGTACTATTGAAAAAGTAGTTAAAGAGAAAAAATTCACATTAAGCCCTTTAACAAGTCAGCGTATTTACAACAATACTCTGAGAATGCACCGCCTAATAAACCAGATTATGGATATTAGAAAGTTTGACGAAGGGAAATTTAAACTCAAGGTTTCAAAAAATGATATTGTAAAAGATATAAATACCATTAAAAACGCCTTTAACGACTTTGCTAAAATTTACGAAATCGATTATGATTTTACATCTAACGAAAAGAAAGCATCCGGTTGGTACGATGTCGATTTATTAGAGAAAATTCTATTTAATCTAGTTTCCAATGCCTTTAAATACACTGCTAAAAACGGAAAAATAATAGTAAATCTAGACGTTATAAAACCTAATAAAAACGAAAGTGAGCTACAGCCATTTAGTGGTAAATATATAAGGTGTAGCGTTCGCGATAACGGTTTAGGAATTCCTAAAAAAGATTTAGAATTTATTTTTGATCGCTATTACCAAGCAACAAAATCGCAACGTAATCAAATACCAGGAACCGGCATTGGCATGGAACTGGTACATAAACTTATTGAGCGCCACCATGGTACTATTAACGTAGAAAGCGAAGAGAATGTTTATACAGAATTCACTTTTTGTATTCCTATTTCTAAAGATAAATACAGTAAAAAAGAGCGCATACAAACCAGTATGCCTTTAAAACGAAATTTCATAAAAAACTCCGAATTCCAAGTCATTGAAGAAGTTTCTACAGAGTTTAACAATAAAAAAAGCATAGAACAAAAAACTAAAAAATCTAAAGTTCTTATTGTTGAAGATAATGATGATTTAAGGCAAATGGTAAAAGAGGAGTTAAGCGATGATTTTGAGATTATTGAAGCTCCAAATGGCCAAGAAGGTTACGTGCAAGCTATGGCAGAAAAACCAGACCTAATTATTAGCGATATTTTAATGCCTATTCAAGATGGTCTTTCTATGTTGAAACAGATAAAACAGAACCCTGAATTTAACAATACACCTATTTTTATGCTTACTGCTAAAAATTCCGATGAGTCTAAAATTGAATGCTTAAGCCTTGGCGCAAACGACTATATAGAAAAACCTTTTAGTTTAGAATTTCTTAAATGGAAAGTAAAAAACACCTTTAAAACGAGACATAATCTAAAGGAAAAATATAGTAAACTTATAACCACAGCGCCTGTTGACAAACACGTAGACTCTAACGACGAAAAATTCATTAAAAAGCTTATCAAAATTATTGAAGATAATATGAACAATAATTTATTAAGCGTAGAATTTTTAGCTTCAGAAATTGGAATGAGCAGAGCAAACTTATATCGAAAAGTACAGCAAATATTGAATGATACACCTGTAAATTTCATTAAAACCATAAAACTAAAACGAGCTGCTCAGTTACTAAAACAAGATAAAATGTATATCTCTGAAGTTGCTTACATGACGGGGTTTAACAACCAGAAATACTTCAGTAAATGCTTTAATAAAGAATACGGCATGAGCCCTACGGAGTATATTAAACAAAATACAGAATAAAATAACAGTTGCTAAAACCAAAAAAAAAATTAAATCTCAGTTATACCATATTACTGAGATTTTTTTTGTGTTCATTTTGTTAATTTACAGACATATTCAATTAACATATTTCTCTGTTTTTTAGCTATTTTTCAGAAAAATTATATTTTAATCAGACTAAATATTACATTATATCATTATTGATACAAATAAATCCATTTTGATTGATTTTATGCTGAACTAGGTTTAACTTCGTTGCTCCTTAACAGCCACCTTAATTTTTAAAACTTAGTATAGCGAAACCAATGGATCACTATTTAGACCCTTTCTTTGAACTATCGATGGATTGTCTCTGTATTGCTAATTTCGATGGCTATTTCGTTAAAATCAATCCTGCTTTTGTTGAGCTTTTAGGGTATTCTGAAACGGAATTACGCTCTAAATTAATTTCAGAATTTATTTATGATGAAGATAAAAAGCGTACAGCCTCTAACAGATCTAATTTAAAACAAAATAAACCTTTAATCAATTTTGAAAATAGATATGTAACCAAATCGGGCGCAATTATCTGGTTGCACTGGACCTCTATTCCTGTTGAAAAACATAAGCTAGTTTATGCCATTGCTAAAGATATAACACACAAAAAAGAATTAGAGAACGAACGCATATCTCACCTAAGCAAACTTAGTGAGGTTAACGAAAAACTTAAGCAGCTTAACTACACAACATCTCACGATCTTAGATCTCCAGTAAATAATTTAATATCATTAGTAGATTTAATTGATTTAAGTAAAGTTGAAGATCCAGAAACTTTGAAAATGTTGAATTACATAAAAGTCTCTGCAGAAGGTTTAAATGATTCTCTAAACACTTATGTGGAAGCCTTTAAACAAAAAAACATATCGAACGAAACCTTAGATCTCGTTAATTTTAATACCATTTTCAACAAAGTAAGCCACTCCATAAGTACGTTAATACAAAAATCAGGAGCACAATTCGAAATAGACTTTAAAGCTTTAGAAAGCGTTCCGTTCAATCCGGCTTATATGGAAAGTATTTTTCTTAATTTCATTACAAACTCCATTAAATACGCACGACCAGAAGTTCCGTTAATCATTTCGATAACATCTAATAATTTATACGGTAAATCTACCTTTCAATATTCTGATAATGGTCTTGGGTTTGATATGGAAAAAGTAGGACATCTAATATTTAAATTAAATCAACGTTTTCACGGAAATGAAGATAGCAAAGGCGTGGGCTTATATTTAGTTTACAACCACGTAACCTCACTTGGCGGAAGCATTCATGTAGATAGTAAGGTTAACCATGGTACAACATTTACTATCAGTTTTAAGGATTAATTCTTCCTGCACACATCAATTTATTTATCTTTTTTCTTTATAAAATCTAAGTCTATTACATAGATTAAAAACTTTAAATATTCAGAATTTAGGTTTCAACACATCACGTTCTAAAATATTTTGTTTAACTTTTTAAGAAAAAGATTAAACATTATTGTATCTTTACAAAGTATTTAATGTTACAATTTTTAAAAAATCAAAAAAAAACGAGATAAGATATGTTTGGACTATTCAAAACAAAATCAGAGAAAGATATATTACAAAAACAATATGAAAAACTGATGAATGAAGCCCACGCCCTATCCACTTCAAATAGAAGAATGAGCGATCAGAAAGTGTTTGAAGCAGAAGAAGTCATGAAAAAACTAGAAAAGTTGAATTAATAAATGAGTGAAGAAAAAAAGCCAGATCAGGTCGTTTACAATACAGAAACCAAAAGATATGACGCTTCTATTAAGCCGTATGCCACTTCTGTAGGTGCACCTGTAATTACGCCAACCGATAGTATTGCTTGGAAAAACAGAAGCATCACAAAAATCAATCATAAGGTTGAGGCTAAATATTTGGAGCTAAAAGCAGAATACGAGAAAATGATTCAAGAATTTGAATACAACAAACTCATATTCGATGCCAAGTTCTCTTTTGAACCGGTAATTGGCGAAGTATATCATTTATATAAAAGAACTAATGGTGAATCGTTTCTATCTATAATAGCACCAGAACAATGCGATTTTAATCCGCTAGGAAGCTTTTATTTAAATGCAGACCAAACTTGGGAAAAAATATAATTTCACGATGACAGAAACAAAAACATTAACAGAGAGAGAATTAGACCGCATTATTGAAATGGCTTGGGAAGATCGCACGCCTTTTGAAGCTATTCTATTTCAGTTTGGATTACCTGAAAAAGAAGTTATTAAAGTGATGCGTGGCAACCTAAAAGAGTCTAGCTTTAAACGTTGGCGTAAACGTGTAAATAGCGGAGTGAGTAAAAAGCATTTAAAAAAACGAAATCCAGATATTACACGTTTTAAATGCTCTAGACAAAAAGCTATTTCTGGCAACAAAATAAGTAAACGTTAGTAAAAACAGCTCACCACGAATAGCAAAAAATTAAAAATGTTTATTCAATTATATTATCCCTAAAAAAATAAATAACTTCTTGAAAAGGCAAGCTATAAATATTGTTTGGTTAAAGCGAGATATTCGCTCGCAAGATCATGAGCCTTTACAAAAAGCGGAACAAGCAGGCATTCCATACCTTATTATTTATCTATTTGAACCTTCTATAATAGAATATCCAGATACAAGCCCGAGACATTTAAAATTCATTTACCACTCTATTTCGGAGTTAAACACAACATTAGAAACATACAAAAGACGTGTTGAAGTCTTTTACGGAGAAGCTATTACTGTTTTTCAATATTTACAAAACGTATTCAATATCAAATCTGTTTTTAGTTATCAAGAAAGCGGAATTCAACTAACTTGGCAACGCGATAAACAGATATCACAATTCTGTAAAGAGCATACTATTTTATGGCAACAATCGCAACGAGATGGTATTGTTAGAGGTCTTAAAAACAGAGATACATGGAACAAGCAATGGCATCAAACCATGCATACGCCAATTATAAAAAACATCTATTCTGTTTCCGAACTAGCTTCTATTAATCATCATTTTTGTATACCCGAAAAATTAGAAAATCAATTAAAAGCCTATCCCAAACATTACCAACCAGCAGGTGAAGTAAATGCTTGGCGCTACTTAAAATCGTTTACCGCAAAAAGAGGGTTTAATTACCAAAAACACATATCTAAACCTACAGAAAGTAGAATGTCTTGCAGCAGACTCTCACCCTATTTAGCCTGGGGAAATTTAAGTATAAAGCAAGCTTTTCAATTTATAGGTACACATCCAAACGGAACAAAAAACAGTAATGCATTTTCAGCAATGTTAACCCGATTACATTGGCATTGCCATTTTATTCAAAAGTTTGAAGTAGAATGTACCTACGAAACACGATGCATAAATAAAGGTTACGAGCTTTTGTCTCACAAGAAAAACGAAGCTTTTATAAAAGCATGGAAAACAGGCCACACCGGCTACCCTATAATCGATGCTTGCATGCGAGCTGTAGAACAAACTGGCTGGATTAACTTTAGAATGCGTGCTATGGTTGTCTCTTTTTTAACACTCAATTTAGACCAAGACTGGAGAGACGGCACTTACCATTTGGCACGGCAGTTTTTAGATTATGAACCAGGAATCCATTTTCCTCAATTTCAAATGCAAGCAGGCACTACAGGCATTAATACCGTACGTTTATATAACCCCGTAAAAAACTCACAAGAGCACGATCCTGAAGGTTTATTTATAAAAAAATGGATTCCAGAACTAAGCGCTGTTCCAACTTTACATATTCATGAACCTTGGAAAATGACAGCTATGGAACAAACGTTTTGCAACGTTATTATTGGTGAAACCTATCCAAACGCCATAGTAGATTTACAAGAAAGTGCGAGAATTGCGAGAGACAAAATTTGGGGACATAAAAAACACCCTGCTGTGTTGCAAGAAAAGAATAGACTTTTACAAACTCACGTTAATAGAAACTAATGAAAAAGGAAAATCTGCCAGAGAAAATATGTGTGGTTTGCGACAAACCATTTACATGGCGTAAAAAATGGGAGAAAAATTGGAACGACGTTAAATATTGCAGCACACGTTGCAGAAAGAATAAATGAAAAGCATCAACTTAATATTTCCACATCAATTGTTTCAAGAATCACCAATTTTTGAAACCACTGCTCCTATTTATATAATTGAAGAATATTTGTTTTTTAAGCAATACCCGTTTCATAAACAAAAAATAGCGTTTCATAGAGCTTCAATGAAGTGCTACGCAGATTTTCTTCAGAATAAAAAAAACCTCGAAGTAAATTATATTGAAGCTATTAACGATTTATCGGATATTAGAAAGTTAATCGTGCAGTTAAGTAAACAAGAAGTAAAACACATTAACTACCTAGACCCGACAGATAATTGGCTTCAAAAAAGGATAGAAAAAACAAGTGAAGAGCACGGCATTTCAACAACCGTTTATACTTCGTCTTTATTCTTAAACACTAAAGATGAACTTGCTAATTTCTTCCGAAAGGATAAAAAGAAATACCATCAATCTACATTTTATACCGAACAGCGTAAAAAAAGAAAGATTTTAGTCGATTCGGAAAATAACCCATTGGGAGGCAAATGGAGTTTTGATGCTGAAAACAGAAAAAAATATCCTGCTAAAAAAACACCCCCATCGGTTCAATATCCAGATAACGATGCTTATTATTTAGAGGCGAAAGCATATGTAGAAAAGCATTTTTCTGACCACTTAGGGAGTCTTACAGAGCATGCCTTATACCCTACTAATTTTGAAAGCACAAACAATTGGTTACAGCAGTTTTTTGAACAACGTTTTATGGAGTTTGGAACTTATGAAGATGCTATAGTTGCAGAAAACTCGATACTAAACCATAGTGTATTAACACCTATGCTAAACGTAGGTTTGATAACGCCTAAGCAAATAATTGATGCTTGCTTATTATATGCTGAAGAGAACAATGTACCTATTAATTCTACCGAAGGTTTTATTAGGCAAATTACAGGTTGGCGCGAATTTATAAGAGGTGTTTATGAAGCTAGAGGTAGTGAAGAACGCACCACTAATTTTTGGGGATTTAAAAAGAAAATTCCTAAATCGTTTTACGATGGCACCACAGGCATAGCACCCATAGATAAAACTATTAAAAAAGTATTACAAACTGGCTATTGCCACCATATAGAGCGCTTAATGGTTTTAGGGAACTTTATGATGCTTTGTGAGTTCGATCCCGATGAAGTGTATAAATGGTTTATGGAACTCTTTATTGATGCTTACGACTGGGTTATGGTAACCAATGTATATGGAATGAGTCAGTTTGCCGATGGCGGATTAATGGCGACAAAACCTTATATAAGTGGCAGTAATTATTTAATGAAAATGAGTAATTATAAAAAAGGAGATTGGCAAAACACTTGGGACGGGCTTTTTTGGCGATTTATGCATACGCATCGTAATTTCTTTTTATCAAACCCTAGATTAGGCATGTTGGTGAAAATGTTTGATAAAATGCCTTCTGAAAAGCAAGAGCAACATCTTAAACATGCAGAACAGTATTTAATATCCCTAAAAAACTAATATTATGCTATTTAACACAACACAAATTAATGATGCTTTTGTAAAAGAAAGTGACAACCTAGTTGGAAAAGCCTTTTCTTTTTTAGAAAAAATAAAAATGGGTGGTATTGGATCGAGTAGATTTATGATTGAAGAAATAAGCGAAAAACTTCAACCTAAAAATCTGCAAACTCTAGCCACAAATTATGCGAATATAGAACTAAGACCAAAAGGTATAATCGTGCATTTTACAAATAGACTCGATCGTTACTCGTGGATAATCCCCTATTACAGATTTGTTACTTATAGCACCAAAACGTATACTATACATGGTAATGGCCATTTTATCAAGTTTAAGAAAAATAAAAATTATAGCGATAACAAAAAGTTTATTGATAAAATGATTAACTTAAAGATCAGCTTTTTACAATTAGATTATTACGATGCTTAAAAGCCATTTTTACTCTAAAATAAAATACCATGAAGCATTTCATTTTAACACTTTTAATAGCTACTACTATGCAAACTGATACTATATTTAAATTTGAAAACACATCGGATATTACTAATTGGACCGTGGTTAACGATGATGTTATGGGCGGAAAATCGTCTGGAGCATTCACTTTAAATGAAACAAGCCATGGCGTTTACACCGGGCATGTATCTTTAGAAAACAATGGCGGTTTTTCCTCTTTAAGATATCGATTTAATGAGACTAGCACCGAAGGCTTTTCAAAAGTTATATTAAAAATTAAAGGTGATGGTAAAAATTATCAATTTAGAGTAAAATCTAAACTATCAGACAAACATTCATATATCGCGCTTTTCAGCACTTCAAAAAAATGGGAACTTATCGAAATATCACTAGCGGATATGTATCCGGCGTTTAGAGGTCGTAAACTAAATATTCCAAACTTCGACGCAAATAGTATTGAGGAAGTTGCATTTTTAATAGGCAACAAAACTGCTGAAGATTTTAAACTAGAAATTGATTCTATTATTTTAAAGTAATTTGAATACTTAGTTAATCACGCTTTACAAACAAACTCGATCGAGATGGCGCCGGAACCATAGAATTAAAATATCGCTTAAGCTTTTTCTCGTCCTTAACATTTAAAGTATCTAGTTCGGTATTTGGTCCAAAACAATTCATGGTAGTAGGCCTATCGGTTTTCACTAAAACAATAGTAGGCTTTGCTGCATTTTTATTACTACAGCCGCACAAAAGCGTTGCAACCAAAGTCAATAAAAAAGCATTCCGTAGCATAATTATTAATGTTGAATATTTAAAGGTACATATTAAGGATATTACTTTAAAGTAGCATAATTAAGCATTAAATAAATTTGTTAAATTCTTATTAAAAGCATGTAAGCCGCTTTATTTCATGTAAAAAAAAGATTTCACATTTCACCTTTAAACAAAAAAATCCTGCTTAAAAAGCAGGATTCTTTTATAAAATATATTTTAACAAGTTTTACACAAACAAAGGTTTATCTTGCATCATAGCATTTACTTTTGCTTTTACAGCTTCTAAAGCGGCATCATCTTCAAAGTTATTAATAACCTCGTCAACAAGCTCTACAATAGCAACCATATCCGTATCATTTAAACCACGAGTTGTTACAGCAGAAACACCTAAACGGATTCCAGAAGTTACAAATGGAGATTTATCATCAAAAGGTACCATGTTTTTATTTACAGTAATATCTGCTTTTACTAACGCTTGTTCAGCATCTTTACCAGATAAGTTTTTGTTACGTAAATCGATTAACATACAATGGTTATCAGTTCCGCCAGAGATAATGTTATAATCTTTAGCAACTAAAGCTTTTGCCATAGCATCAGCATTTTTCTTAACTTGTAATTGGTATTGTAAAAACTCATCGGTTAAAGCCTCTCCAAAAGCGATCGCTTTAGCAGCAATAATATGTTCTAATGGTCCACCTTGATTTCCTGGGAAAACAGCTGAATCTAATAAAGAAGACATTTTACGTAAGTTTCCGTTTTTAAGTTTAATTCCGAAAGGGTTTTCAAAATCTTTCCCCATCATAATCATACCACCTCTTGGTCCACGTAATGTTTTATGAGTTGTTGTTGTAACAATATGACAGTGTGGTAACGGATCGTTTAAAATACCCTTAGCAATTAAACCTGCTGGGTGAGATATATCGGCCATTAAAATAGCACCAACGCTATCTGCTATAACTCTAAAACGCTCAAAATCAATATCACGAGAATAAGCTGACGCTCCTGCAATAATTAATTTTGGTTGCTCTTTAGTAGCTATTTCTTGAATTTTATCATAGTTTAAAACTCCTGTTTCTTGCTCTACACCGTAAAATACAGGGTTATAAAGTTTACCAGAAAAGTTTACTGGAGAACCGTGAGTTAAATGCCCACCGTGAGATAAATCGAATCCTAAAATTTTATCACCAGGGTTTAAACATGCATGGTAGACAGCTGTATTAGCCTGACTTCCTGAGTGTGGTTGTACGTTTACATATACTGCACCAAACAAAGCTTTTGCTCTATCGATAGCTATTTGTTCAACTTCATCAACTACTTCACATCCGCCATAATAACGTTTACCAGGGTAACCTTCGGCGTATTTGTTAGTTAACACAGAGCCTGCAGCTTCCATTACTTGGTTGCTAACAAAATTCTCCGATGCAATAAGTTCTATACCGTGTAATTGGCGTTCTTTTTCGGCTTCAATAAGTTCAAAAATTTGTTCGTCGCGTTGCATATTATGAGTTTGATTTTTAATATTCCGCAAAAATAACAAATAGATTACTTAAATTGATGAAAATTTCGTTTTTTACATTTAAGTTTTTAACCAATTTATTAACGGTTAAAGAAAATTCATTTTTAAAGTAATTTTTCGTTGTAAAACAAAAAAATTATGTACGTTTGATAAGAATACAACAACCCGAAAACAAAACAGAATATGCCATTAACAGCGAACAACCCAGATAGAAAGTCGTGGCTACACGTCGATAAAAACTCCGACTTCCCGATACAAAACATTCCTTTTGGTGTTTTTTTAACCCGAGATGATATTATAACCATTGGTACACGTATTGGTGATACCGCTATAGACTTAGGTGCTTTACACCAATTAGGCTATTTTGAGGGCATCCCGTTAACCGACGATATTTTTCTTCAAGATACCTTAAACGATTTTATTGCAGATGGCCGTAAAACATGGCGTTTGGTTCGAGATAGAATTGCAGAAATTTTTGATGCAGAAAATGATGCCTTAAAAAGCAACATGCAACATAAAGAGGTTGTACTTTTTCGTTTAGACGAAATTGAAATGCAACTTCCTGTTCAAATTGGTGATTATACCGACTTTTACTCAAGTAAAGAGCATGCTACTAATGTTGGTACATTATTTAGAGATCCAGAAAATGCGTTGTTACCTAACTGGTTGCATATTCCGGTAGGTTACCACGGGCGTAGTTCGTCTATTATTCCTTCTGGAATTCCGGTACACCGCCCTAAAGGTCAAACTTTACCAAACGGAGCAACAGAACCTGTTTTTGGACCAAGCCAGTTAATAGATTTCGAATTAGAAATGGCTTTTATAACAACCGATGCTAACGATTTAGGAGAACCAATACCAGTTAACGAAGCGGAAGAATATATATTCGGACTTGTACTTTTTAATGATTGGAGCGCACGCGACATTCAAAAATGGGAATACGTACCATTAGGGCCGTTTTTAGCTAAAAACTTTGCATCGTCTATTTCTCCTTGGATTGTAACGCTAGATGCTCTAGAACCTTACCGTGTAGAAGGACCTAAACCCATTAAAAAACAATTGGATTACCTTAAATACAAAGGCAAAAAAAGTTACGATATTAATTTAGAAGTAGCCATACAACCAAAAGGCGCTAAAGAAACTACGGTAAGTCAATCTAACTTTAAATACATGTACTGGAACATGTCTCAACAACTAGCACACCATACCGTAAATGGTTGCCCAGTAAATTCTGGCGACATGATGGGTAGCGGAACCATTTCTGGACAAACTCCAGATTCTTACGGTTCTATGCTAGAGTTAACTTGGAAAGGTGAAAAACCTTTAAAAATGAAAGATGGTACTGAACGTAAATTTATAAATGATAACGACACCGTTATTATGCGTGGTTACTGTGAAAAAGATGGCACTCGAATTGGTTTTGGAGAAGTATCTACACAATTACTTCCTGTTTTCGAATCAAAAAAATCTAAATAACACTATAAAAATCAAACACTTAAAAACCCTCAAACTAAAAACTTGAGGGTTTGTTTTTGTTTGGCATCAAAATTGAAATTACCTCCAAATAACATAAAACCTTTACCTATGAAAAGATTACTACTCTTATTGTTATCCATTTCATTTTTAATATCCTGCGGTGGACGCAAACAACTCGAAAAAGCCATAAATACTGGCAACTACAACCAAGCCATTACAGAGGCCTTAAAAAAACTTGAAACCAACAAGGATAAAAAACGAAAACAAGATTATATTGTAATGCTTCGAGATGCTTATTATAAAGCGGTCGAAAAAGATTTAAATACCATTAAACATTTAGAAAAAGACAATAATCCAGAGCTTTTTGAAAATGTTTTTAATGTATACAAAAACCTAAATGCGCGACAAGAGGCCATAAAGCCTGTGCTTCCATTATACATTAACGGAAAAGAAGCTAAATTTGAATTTAGCGACTATAGCTCTAAAATTTCGGGCTATAGAAATAAAACCTCTAATTATTTATATGAAAAAGGACTCGATTTATTAGAAAGCGAAAATAAAGAGCAAATTAGAGATGCACATCAAATTTATAGCTATATAGAATCTATAAACCCTAATTACGAAGATACACGCGAACTTATACAAGAAGCTCATGCTCGTGGTACAAAATACGTTATTGTAACCATTGCAAACCAAACAAAACAAGCTATACCTAGAGATTTGGAAAGTGATTTACTAAATTTCGATACCTATGGTTTAAACCAATTTTGGACAGTTTACCACGCATCACCAGAGCAAACTAGAGCGTACGATTTAGCCATGCAACTGCAATTAAAACAAATTATTATCTCTCCAGAGCACGTAAAAGAACGCCAAATACTAAGAGAGCAAACCATAGTTGATGGTAAAAAATATGTTTTAGACAAAAAAGGAAACGTAAAAAAAGATAGTTTAGGAAACGATATTAAAGAAGACAACATTATTAAAGTAAAAGCCAAGTTATACGAGCTTAGCCAACAAAAATCGTCTCAAATTCTAGGAAACGTGATTTACAAAGACCTGAAAACAAATCAGGTTTTACAATCTTTTCCTGTAGATAGCGGTTTTAACTTCCAAAACATCTACGCAACTTATCGTGGAGATAAACGTGCCTTAACCACCGAAGACTTACAACTTATAAGATCTCGTAAGGTACCGTTCCCAATAAACGAACAAATGATATTCGATACCGGAGAAGATCTCAAACTGCAACTCAAAAACATTATAACCACTTACAATCCCGAATAAAAACAAAAAGCCCTCTAAATTTTAGAGGGCTTTCTTTTTCAATAAAACAGTAAATTAAATATTACATCGCTGTTTTTGTATAAGTAAATGTTGTTTTACTAACTATAGTTTCACCGTTTACATCAATATAATTAATGTTTCCTTCAGAAGTAAATTCAGTAAAATCATCATTTACCTCAAGTTGGCTCGTTTGGCTAAAACAACTAGATACTACCGTTAAACCATAAGTTTCATTTAGTTTCCAAGTCCCAATAGTAGTTTGTTCATTATCACAATCACTAGTACCACCTGAAACAAAAGAGTAAGCTCTATCGTCCTCAAAACCGTAAACAATATCTTTCTCACAGTCATCATATTGTAAAAACAAATCTGTACTTGCATTATCTTCACCGTCATCGGTTAAATCAATTTCATCTTCAGCAACAACAGCAGTTAATACCCAAGTACCACTAAAATTCATTTCTACATCGGTTAATTCACCCGTTAAACTATCAGTACAAGTTACGCCATCACTGTCGTCGTCGTTACAACTAACAAATAGTAAACTAAAAACCATTAAACTCTTCACTAATAAAATACTTTTCTTCATAATTAATTATTTTTATTTTCAAGATGTTAAATATCCTTAAAGGTTGCGTTATAATTATGCGTTTTTTACACAAAAAAATCTTACAAACAGGCTATTAAACTGCATATCAACTTAATAAACACAAAATTATAGAAACAAAAAATGCCCGATACATTTATCGAGCATTCTGTACTTTATAAACAAGTAAGTTATTAAATAAACTTACTTAAATCCATTTCATTTATTGCACCATGACTTTCGTGTGCAACAGCTACACCATTTTTAATTACCAAAAGCTGTGGAGACTGGTGCATAACCTGAAATTTATAACCCACCTCATTAGATATTTCTCTAAAATTCAGTAAATCTAAAAAATACAAATCTGCATCTTTTTCAGTAAAATCATAAGCATCTACAAACTGGCTCATCACCATTCTACTAATTCCGCAACGCGTAGAATGTTTAAAGATCATTTGAGTTTTAGTACTCGATTTTTCCTTTATTAAATCCAATTGCTGCATAGCATTCAACGGAATCCAAGGCAATACCTTTTCTTCTTTTGCCTCTCCCGAATCACCAAAAATTTTATTAAATAACCCCATGTATTGTTTTGTTTAATTATATTAATAAAGTATCTCAAAAAGCATAGATTAAATACATTATTGAAATCTCTATACAAATGTTTAAAAATAACACAAAAATAGTCCGTATTTTAAATAAAACTTACAGTTTTTATTCCTTTTTTTTTTAAAATAACCAGTAACATTTCCATAGGCATAAATTTATAACGAATTAATAAAACACGACTTAAATTATATTTGAGTTACATAATCTGGTTTATAATCGCTGTTAAATTTCACAATAAAAGTAGAACCTTCACCAACAGCACTTTCAACTAAAATTTCGCCTCCCATAGACTCAACATGTATTTTGGTCATGAACAAACCTACACCTCGCGCCTCAGGATGTCTATGAAATACTTTATTTAAACCAAATATTTTATGACGATGCTTTTTCAAATCGATACCTAAACCATTATCTTGAATTTTAAGCAAAATTTTATCATTTAATATCTCTGTATAAATATGGATGATGGGCTTTTCAATGTTTGATTTATATTTCAAAGCATTTTCAACAAGATTTAAAAAGATACTTTCAAAATAAATTTTATTGCACGATACACTATTAACCGCGCTAAAATCACTCGTTATCTTGGCTTTAGATTCAATGATATGTCCCGCTAATAATTCCTTTGTTTTATTTAACGTTTCATCAAAATAAACCTTTGTTTTAGAAACTTTTTCCTTTTTCACTCTTAGAGCCTCTAACAGAGTATTTAAAGTAATTGTTAAATGCTCAATCACTTTTTTGAACTTATCAAAAATCTCTTGCTTATTTTCTGAATCGCCAGCCGCACTATATAGTTGAACTAAAGAATTCAAGTTACTAACAGGTGCTCTTAAATTATGCGATGTTATTTGAGCAAAATCTGCTAATTGATTGTTTTTATCTATAAGTTTTTCGGCCAAAAGTTTTAAGTTAGCATTGGCATTAATCGTTTTTTGTTCTGCCTCTTTTTGAGCTGTAATATCTCTAATAGCAGCCGAAACTAACATACCATCTTCCGTTTGCATTGGGCTTAAGCTAACCTGCACAGTAAATTCTTCTCCATTTTTATGTCGGCCAATTAATTCATTTTGCTCACCAATTCCTATACTTTCCGGATCTGAAAAATAATTATCCTCATACATTCTAAAATTATCAACAAATCTATTCGGTAGTAAAATTTCTATCTCCTGTTCTAATAATTCTTCTGCAGCATAGCCAAACATTTTTTCTGCCTGCTTATTAACTAAATGTATTTTTTTATCTTCATTAACTATTATCATAGCATCAGGTGCCGACTCCAGAAGCCCTCTAAACTTAATTTCTGCAATCCTTTGGTGAGTTATATCTTGGCAGGTCCCTACGATTTCAGTAATTTCATTATTATCATCGGTAAAAATTTTAGCTAATACTTCTATCGTTTTTACAACACCATTTGTTGTTATAATCCTATGTATTAATCTAGAAGGAAACTCTTTATCCTTAAAGGTTTTCTCCATATGCCTTCTTACCTTTTCACGATCTTCAGGATGGGTTACTTTCAACATTGTTCGTTTATCCACATGCATTGAATCCACTTCTACCTCCATCATTAAATACAAATTGGGAGACCAACTAACAATATCTTCAATAAGATTATAACGCCAATGGCCCATCATGGTGATGTTCTCAGCAAAACTCAATAACTGGTTTTGTGTTAGTAAATCATTCTGAACCTTTTTTAAATATGTTATATCTTGAAAAATCCCAAATATTTTATTGCATTCACCATTTACAAATTCAGCCTGACCAATATCACGAATCCAAATATTTTCACCGTCCATATTTACTATTTCAAGTTCTACATCAAATGGTTCTCCTGTCTTTTTTAAATGCTGTATGGATTTTATAATTTTGTTCCTACTAGAGCCGTCTTTATAAAGATGCAAGCTTTTATTACCATAAACTTGGAAACCATTGGGTAATTTCAATATTTCTCGAGACATATCACTAAAAGTAATTTTATCACTCTTAATATCTAATTCCCATGTTCCAATACGAACAACTTTATTGGTTGTTCTTAATATTTTCTCTATTCTATCCTTTGCTATACTAATATTTTTGCTATCCGTAATATCGCCAGAATACATCAGTAAGCCCCCAATAGATCCGGTTGGTAAGTACCATGGGCGAATATCCCAAAAATACCATTTTACCGAGCCATCGTCTTGTACATAGTAACCTTCGTCGCACTTATCAATATCACCCTCTAAACATTTTTGATGCTGAGTCTTTCGGCTATCTGTAAGATTTGGAAAAACATCATAATGAGACATACCTACCACATCTATATCAACCATATTATAAACTTGTTTCCACTTTTCAGAAACCGCTATATATTTCATATCCCTATCGAGCATTGAGATAGATGGAGCTGCTTGTTCAATGAAGATTTTATTAAACTTATCTTTCTGCTCTAAGTCTAACTTTAATTTTTGAACAACTTCCAGATTTTCTTTTATTTGAAATTGAGATTTTGCCAACCGCTCGTTTGCTAATATTAAAGACTCATTCTTCTTTATTAATTGTCGAATATTAGTTAACCATAAAAATATAAATACCCCTAATAAGATTAAACCAAATACTAAAAAAATGATGTAAAAACTAGTTTCTACTCTTCTAAAGTTTGCTTTCGATTTTCTCTCATATTCACGAACTATAGCATCCATGCCAAATAAAAAGGATAGTTCTGCTTCTTTTATTTTAGCTTTTGTATGCTTGTCTAAAGAGAAACTCTTTAAAGACATTACACTATCGCTACATTTTACTAGTACCTCTAACTTAGTATCAACTAAATCAAACAGAGAATCTAACCTTTTAGTTCCCTTAGTTTGTTTATATTGATTAAGTAAAATATTGTGAGATGTTTCTATCTCCTTAGTAAACACCCTTAGAGAATCTACCAATTCGACAGGGGAAACTAGCCTAGTATCGCTATCCATAGCAAACATTACTTTTGTAATACGCTGACTTAACATACCTTGTTTACCAGACTTACTAATTAAAAACGCATCGTTATTTTGAGTTAGAACATGCTTTTTAATTACTATGAACACTATAAAAAAAGCAATAACAGATATGCATGCAAAAAGACCGAATCTCTGTTTTACTTTATTTTTAAGGGTTCTCATTATTCTATTTTAGTTAAAAATAATAAAAATACACAAACACAACTATTCCTACAAAAAATTAAATTAATAAACTTCAATAATTACAGTTAATCTAGTTTTTTTGATATTCTATTTTAGAAACACTAATTATTATTAACATAAAACATATTCTTTTTAAACTAAATTTGTAATATTCAACCATACTTACCAAGACAAAAAGTCATCTACAACAAGTGTTTAAGCGTCATTTTGTCGCTTTACTGTAATTGGTAGGGAATTTGAAATATACATTCCGAAATAAAAAACTAATAAGGTTTCCCGTTAAACGGAAACCATAAAACATATTAATTATGAACTTAAACGATTATACTATTAAATCGCAAGAGGCCATACAACAAGCACAACAAATTGCGCAAGGTTTTGGCCAACAGCAAATAGAAAACGAACATATTTTTAAAGGCATTTTTGAAGTCGATGAAAACGTGTTACCGTTTATCTTAAAGAAATTAAACGTAAATATCCCGATACTAAAACAAGCTCTAGATAAACAAATAGAAAGCTTTCCAAAAGTATCAGGTAGCGAACTTATGTTATCTCGCGAAGCAGGAAAAAGCTTAAATGAAGCCTCTATAATTGCGAAAAAACAAAAAGATGATTACGTTTCTATCGAACACCTCATTATGGCTGTTTTTAAATCGAACAGCAAAATAGCGCAAATGTTAAAAGACCAAGGTGTAACCGAAAAAGGACTACAAGCTGCAATTGATGAGTTACGCCAAGGCGAAAATGTAACCTCACAAAGCCAAGAAGACACATACAATTCGTTAAACAAATACGCTAAGAACTTAAATCAATTAGCTAAAGATGGTAAGTTAGATCCGGTTATTGGTCGCGATGAAGAAATTCGTAGAATTCTACAAATCTTATCACGTCGAACCAAAAACAACCCAATTTTAATTGGAGAACCCGGTACAGGTAAAACCGCTATTGCCGAAGGTTTAGCACACCGTATTGTTGATGGAGATATTCCAGAAAACTTAAAAAACAAGCAAATTTTCGCTCTAGATATGGGAGCACTTATTGCAGGAGCTAAATATAAAGGTGAGTTTGAAGAGCGTCTAAAGGCAGTAATTAAAGAAGTTACCACCAGCGACGGAGATATTGTTTTGTTTATTGACGAAATACACACATTAGTTGGTGCAGGTGGCGGACAAGGTGCGATGGATGCAGCAAACATATTAAAACCAGCACTAGCACGTGGAGAACTGCGAGCTATTGGAGCAACTACTTTAGATGAGTATCAAAAATATTTTGAAAAAGATAAAGCTCTAGAGCGTCGTTTCCAAAAAGTTATGGTTAATGAGCCAGATACAGAAAGTGCTATTTCAATACTTCGTGGTATTAAAGAAAAGTATGAAGCACACCACAAAGTACGTATTAAAGATGAAGCTATTATTGGAGCTGTAGAACTTTCAACACGATATATCACCAATCGTTTTCTACCAGATAAAGCTATCGATTTAATGGATGAAGCTGCAGCAAAATTACGTATGGAAATAAACTCTAAACCCGAGGAACTCGATGTTTTAGATCGTAAAATCATGCAACTAGAAATTGAGATTGAAGCTATTAAACGCGAAAAAGACGAAACGAAGTTAAAATCTCTACGTTCAGACTTAGCTAATATTAAGGAAACTAGAAATGAGCTTAACGCAAAATGGAAAAGCGAAAAAGAAGTTGTAGACAATATTCAAAACACGAAGCAAGCCATTGAAAACTATAAGCTCGATGCCGAAAAAGCAGAACGCGAAGGTGATTACGGTAAGGTTGCAGAATTGCGTTACGGGAAAATAAAAGAAGCCCAAGAACAGCTAGAGATTTTCCAAAAGCAATTGGATGAAAAATCGGAAACATCACTTATTAAAGAAGAAGTAACTTATGACGATATTGCTGAAGTTGTTGCAAAATGGACAGGAATACCAGTTACAAAAATGCTACAAAGTGAACGCGAAAAACTCTTAAGACTAGAAGATGAACTACACAAACGTGTGGTTGGTCAAGAAGAAGCCATAGAGGCTGTTAGTGACGCCGTACGCCGTAGTAGAGCCGGATTGCAAAACCCGCAAAAACCAATTGGAACCTTCCTGTTTTTAGGAACTACCGGAGTTGGTAAAACGGAATTAGCAAAAGCTTTAGCTGAATATTTGTTTGATGATGAGAGCGCGATGACGCGTATAGACATGAGTGAATACCAAGAGCGTCATGCTGTAAGCCGTTTAGTTGGAGCACCTCCAGGATACGTTGGTTATGATGAGGGAGGACAATTAACCGAAGCCGTAAGACGTAAACCATACTCTGTAGTGCTTTTAGATGAAATTGAAAAAGCGCATCCAGATACGTTTAACATCTTGTTGCAAGTTTTAGATGAAGGTCATTTAACAGATAATAAGGGTAGAACTGCAGACTTTAAAAACACGATTATAATTATGACTTCTAATATGGGAAGCCAAATAATTCAAGATCGTTTTGAAGCTACAAAAGATATCGACTCGGCTATTGAAGCAGCAAAAGTAGATGTGCTTGCATTATTAAAACAAACCGTGAGACCTGAGTTTTTAAACCGTATTGACGATACCGTAATGTTTACACCATTAAGTAAAGAAAACATTGTATCTATTGTAGGTTTACAAATAAAGAGTATCACAAAAATGATAGCAAAACAAGGTATTACTTTTGATGCTACGCCAGAGGCTGTAAGTTATTTAGCCAATAAAGGTTATAACCCAGAATACGGAGCAAGACCAGTAAAACGTGTAATACAGAAAGAGGTTTTAAACGCCTTGAGTAAAGAAATTTTAGCAGGGACCGTAACAACAGATAGTATTATTTTACTCGATGCCTTTAATGACGAGTTAGTTTTTAGAAATGAAAATCACTTAGTTAGCGAAGAAATCTAAGTTTTAGATACTAGAATTTAAATGTTAATTTGAAGCAACACAAAACTCAACATGAGGGATGTGTTGCTTTTTTTTATTAACGGAATAATGTAAAACGCCAATTAAAAAATAAAATTCTGATACTAATTTTACGAATTACCTTTCAAACCAAAATAAGCTTTTCAAAACACTAAAAACCAGTTCGTTTTATAGCAAGTCTTTTAATAATGTGCCTTACCATAGATAAATTATATTACAAACCCTTTGTTTTTCTTATTTTTTCTATGAAAGTAGGAATTAAGTTACCGTTCGTCTAAAAAATGAAATTTCACCCAAGCAATGCTCGGTTAGTTTCTAACTTTACTTCGGAATTACCCTAAACTTTCATTATTTAAAACTAATGAAGACTAATTCTGTCCCCTCAAAAAATAATAAAAAAATAGCTTAACCTAAAACTCCCTAACAATGATTATTTCGGAATACATTGACTATACCCTATTATCACCCACAACAACCGAAGCAGAAATAATAGCACTCTGCCAAGAAGCAAGAAAAAGCACTCTAAATAGTATTTGTATAAACAGTTGTTATGTAGCACTAGCTACAGAATTACTAATAGGTACCGACGTTAAAATATGTTCTACTGTTGGTTTTCCTGCCGGAAGCGCATCAACAGCAAGTAAAATTTTTGAAGCAACAAACGCTATTAAAGAAGGCGCTAGCGAAATCGATATGGTTATCAACCTTGGTTTATTGAAAAGTAAAAACTACGTTTCAGTAATGAAAGATATTAGCGCTGTAAAAACAGCAATTTCGAACATACCACTAAAGGTTATTATTGAAATTTCAGAATTAAATAAAAACGAAATTGTAAAAGCATCTCAAATTTGTTCGGATGCTAATGCCGATTTTATAACCACTTCTACCGGTTTTTCTAAAGGTGGCGCCACATTTACTGCGGTAAAAATTATTAAAAAAACAGTTAGAGATAGTATAAAAATTAAAGCTTCAGGAGGTATTACTAATTTAGAAATGTCTCAAAAATTTATAGATATTGGTGTAAGTCGCATTGGAGCTTCTCCAAACTTAAAACTTAGAAAAGCACTTTTAAAACTAGCATAAAACAAGTTTTATTTACTCAATTTAAATGAAATGGCTTGTCCAGTATATTTCTGTGACAAGCTATTTATTGCAGTTTCACTTAACTGAAGCACTCGTGGATAACCACCAGTAGTTTGGCAATCGCGCATTAAAACAATAAGCTTTCCTGAAGGTGTAAGTTGAACTGTTCCTGGAATAACTGGTCCAGTAATAATGGCTTCTAAATTATTTTGAAAATTTTCATTTAGCTGGTACCCCATTCTACTGTTATTATTAGAAATAGTGAAACACGTAGACAGTAACTCGTTTTGCTGAGTATTACTGAGGTTTTCAAACTCTGGACCTACATAAACCTCCAAAGTCGATGAATTCATATAAGATTCATCGTATCGAATTCTCGAATATGTATTTTGATTCTCCAGAGATGAAGCATTAATAGCTAATTCATCATTTTTAAGTAACCTGCTTGCTTTTGTAATGTTCGGATACATACTTTTACTCTTCATAATAGTTTCGGTGTTAAAACCGCCTAAAACAGCTAAATAACATCGAAAGCCTAATTTAAGTTTTCCGAAACTTAATATATCTCCCGGGTTTATAGCAATCGAACTATTGTTCATTATTTCAACACCATTCAACTTAGCACCCATTTGTGCGCCAGAAAACGAGACATATGTATTTACAGAAAATTGAAGACTAGCACCTAACATGGTCATTTCTAAAACCGCTTCATCTTCACCATTACCAACTAAGCTATTTGCAAAAGCCGCCGCTTTTCGATCCATAACTCCAGAAAATGGCACACCAAATTCCTGATAACCGTAACGACCAAAATCTTGAATAGTAGAATAAAAACCTGCTTTTAAAACTTTAATCATTTACGTTTTCGCTTTCTAATTGATACACACCTGCTTCTACTAAAGTTTTAATGTTTTTATAAGTTTTTAATGAAATTGGATAAAACTGAACACGATCTCCTACTTTCGCAAAACATGGCTTTTCTTTAGAAACATCGAAAAAATTAAGAGGAGAATTACCGATAATATTCCAACCGCCAGGACTCTCATTTGAGTAAATCCCAGTTTGATTTCCGCCTATAGCAACCGCACCTTTTTCAACCTGCAACCGTGGTGTAGATTTACGTGGTATATGAAGTGATTCATCTAAACCACCCAAGTATAAAAACCCGGGTAAAAAACCTATAAAATAAACCGTATAAATAGCCTCGCAATGTTGCTTAATAACATCCTCTTTAGACACCTTTTTTTCATTTGCAATAGTATTTAAATCGAGACCAAAAACCTCATCATAGCATACAGGAATCTTCCAAAGATGAGAAATTAAAGAAACAGCATTACTTTTACTTGAATAGATTTTATCTATAATAGCGATTCGCTCATCTAACGAAATAAATAAATTAACATAAAAAACTACTAATGAGCTATATGCGAAAGTTACCTGAATAATCTCTTTAATATGTGAGTTTTCAATTTTCGCCTTTAAAACTAAGACATCCTCAAGAACAGCTTCACTAATTTCAGCCGGCCATTCTACTAAAACAGCATGCAAACCTAAGGATTTATAACGAAGTTTAAAAGTCATTTAAACTAAAAAATTTTAATATGATGAAGTTCCAAATCGCTCCTTAAATCCTGAATTAAATTCACAACATTTGGCTGGTCTCCATGAAGACAATATGTATCGGCTAAAATCTCAATATCACGACCTTGTATCGCCCTAACTTTTTGCTCAGAAACCATCTTAAAAACATGATTAAACAAGTCGTTTTTCTCATGAATTAAAGCATTATTTTCTTGCCTAGAAACCAAGCTTAGATCGTCATTATAATTCCGATCTGCAAAAGCCTCGTAAACTATTTTAATATCATTTTCTATAGCTAAATTTGCTATAACAGAATTATATGGCACGTAAAGCTTAATAGGTAACATGAGTGATTTTATTACCTCGATAATAACATTTGCTGTTTTAACATCGGTAGCAGCCAAATTGTAAAGCGCACCGTGTGGTTTTATATGATGAAGTCTTGCGCTTTCAGATTTTAAAACAGAAAGTAAATCTCTAATTTGATGTTTAATTGAAGCATAAAGCGCAACGCAGGACATACCCATAATCACTCTTCCGAAGTTTTCTTTATCAGGAAATGATGGATGTGCTCCAATTTTAACACGATGTTGTTTAGCTAAACGCGTAACATCTCGCATAATCTCTAAAGTTCCGGCATGACCACCACAAGCGATATTGCATGAGGATATATGCGGCATAAGCAAACTTTCGTTGCCAATCCCCTCGCCTACATCAACATTAATATCTATTGTTTTAATTTCCACCAAACCAAGTTAGCGAATTTAAATTAATTATTAGAAAGAATTTAAGGCGTAAATAGCGAAAGAACCTAACCAATGCCCACCCTCGTAGCTATCACCGAAAATACTAGGTAAAGAATGATTTAAGTGCTGTATAGCCACAGGCTTTAAATGTGCATATTCTGGCAAACCTTCTACTATTTTATTTAAACTCCACGCTCTAGAAAAATTTAAACCATCTAAGTGTACTAAATTCCCATCGTTTCTATCGGAAACCTTACCCGTTTCTAAAGAAAAGGTTTTAGATTTCAATTGCGGAAGAAAATCATTTAGCCATGTTTTATAAGTTTCAACAGGTAACAATCGCTTCATTAAAGCAGCCTCTTCTAGGCAAGGCGATAAAAAATCTGAACCGCCAGGCTCCCAAGACATCGGACAATTTTTATCATTTAAAAAGAAATATTTTGCACGACTTTCAATCGCTTTCTTAAATGCTTCATCATTTACCGCCACAGCATAATCGTAAGCAAAAGACATTCCGAAAGCTGTATTCCCATGTGTTCCAACTCGCGTTGGATAATTTAATTTTGGAAGATAAACAGTATATTTTTCAACAATTAAATTTGTTAAAGGTTGAAGATTTTCTTCTAAGATTCTTGCAGTATCATCATCCCAAGTATGAAGTTCTTCTGCCAATTTTAACAGCCAAGCCCAACCGTAAGTTCGCTCGAAAGACGCACTATGCTTACCCGAAAAATACGCAACCTCTTCTTCAATCTTCTCTTTAGATAAGTTAAACAACAACCTATTCTTTAAATCGTTACGGTTTTTTATATCAGGATTGGTTTTAAGCAAACTCACCAAACTCCAATGTCCATGTACCGCAGAATGCCAATCGAAACAACCATAAAAAGCAGGATGTAATGTTGCAGGATTTTTTAAGTCTTCTCCACTCCCTAAGGTTTGAGATAACTTATTTGGGTATTCAGAATTTATACAATGAAGCGGTAATGCAGCTAATTTATTTGCTTGCTCTAAATCTAATTTTGGAACATCTTGACTTTGATTTTGAACCGCATTATAATCAGGAACAATCTCCTGTTTATTTTCAGACTGTTTGCAAGCTGTAATAAATAATAGAAAAAGTATAATAAAATGTGGTTTCATATAAAAGCTATTTATCGAGGTAAGAATCTATCAAAAGACTGCCAATATTTATCCTTGTAAATATCAAAAGTAATTTTTAACCTATCTGAGTATTTTGATTCAATCTCATAAAAAACCTTAGAAGGCTTTCTAAAATCGGCACATGCGAAATATACCTCTCGCATATTATCAGCCGTTTGCCTACCAATATTAAGATAGCCATCAAAATCTTTAAGCTGTTCCAAAACTTCATCTTCAATAACACTTAAAAGATTATAAGTGTTTTCATCTGGCATACCGTTATCCGCAATACATTTATACTCTATTTCGAGCACAGCAACCCATGGATGCGATGCTTTGCTATCCCATTGAAGCAAATCGGTATTTACAACTGCTAAAAGCGATAAACCAGACTCCATAGTAGCTTCTAACGCTGCATAACTATCTTTATCAGTAGAATGACGCAGTCCATCATATTTTTCAATGAATTCCTTTTCACGCCAAATTAGAAAATCTTTTAATTTCTCTATAGGCACCAAATCCGCTTGAGCATCAACGGTATTAATAACATTTAGATTATCGATAATAGAAACAGCGTTTAATTCGCCTAAAGCATTATCTAAAAACAAATAAACACCGTTAGTAACATCTAAACGTTGCTCTTCAGTTAAATCTTTATGGGTTATAGTAATATCAATTTCATCAGGATAATCTCCTAAGTCGTTAGAATAAAAATGAAGTGTATTTTTACTAAACTCCAACTCTCCTATTTGGATGTTCGAGTCATCGAAACCAGATTCAGGTTTTAAAGCTGTAATTCTCCAACCTTTAATTTCCGGAGCTTCGTTTACTAAATCTTCAACAAAAGCAATGTTTCTTAAATCACCATCGGCGGTTAAAATAAGTTCTGCTGTATCAACATCATACATTCCTGCAAGAAACCAAAACCCTTCTTTTAACTCATCTAATTTCAAAGATAAATCATTAAAAAACAACTCATTAACATCGCCTTCCTCACTAATCGCTTTAAAAAATGATTTTTCGTTTTTAACAAACCACTTCCAAAAATCTGAATAAGATTTTACAGGCATATCTTTCTTTAGTAACTTATTAAAAAAACTCATACCGCACCATTAGGTGATTTCGTTTTAAACGAATATAACAATTGAAAATAAAAAAAAGAAGAACATGAGATTACTCTACACGTTCTATTTTGGCACCAATAGCGCGTAAACGCTCGTCGATGTTTTCGTAACCACGATCTATTTGCTCAATATTCTGTATGGTCGATGTTCCTTTTGCAGAAAGTGCTGCAATTAGCAAAGACACACCCGCACGAATATCTGGAGACGTCATGGTTGTTGCTTTTAAAGTCGATTTAAAATCGTGACCAATAACGGTAGCTCTATGCGGATCGCATAAAATAATTTTTGCTCCCATATCAATCAATTTATCCACGAAGAATAAACGACTTTCGAACATTTTTTGATGTATTAAAACACTACCTCTAGCTTGTGTAGCCACAACTAGAATGATACTCAATAAATCTGGAGTAAAACCAGGCCAAGGCGCATCGGAAATGGTTAAAATAGAACCATCTATATAACTTTGAATTTCGTAACCGTTAGTATGTGCAGGAATATGAATATCATCGCCTTGCTTTTCAACGGTGATTCCTAATTTTCTAAAAACGCTAGGTATTACGCCTAAATCGTTCCAGCTTACATTAGAAATGGTAAGTTCACTTTTCGTCATAGCCGCAAGACCAATCCAACTTCCAATTTCAATCATATCAGGAAGCATACGGTGTTCCGTACCTCCTAAAGCTTCAACACCTTCAATAATAAGCATGTTAGAACCAACACCACTAATTTTGGCACCCATTCTGTTTAGCATTTTACAAAGCTGTTGCAAATAAGGCTCGCAAGCCGCATTGTAAATTGTAGTTGTTCCTCGGGCTAAAACAGCAGCCATTACAATATTTGCTGTTCCGGTAACCGATGCTTCTTCAAGCAACATATAAGTCCCAGTTAAATACTCGGCTTCTACGCCGTAAAACTGATCTTCTTTACTGTATTTAAATTTAGCACCTAAATTAATTAGGCCTTCAAAATGCGTATCTAATCTACGACGACCAATTTTATCTCCTCCTGGTTTTGGAATATATCCTTTACCAAAACGAGCTAATAAAGGCCCAACAATCATTATAGATCCTCTTAAACCACGACCATCCACTTTAAAAGCGTCAGATTCTAGATAATCTAAATCAACTTCGTCGGCTTGAAAAGTATAACTACCGTTATTTATTTTTTCAACCTTAACACCTAGTTTTCTTAATAAGTTTATAAGCTTATTAACATCTATAATGTCTGGAATATTATTTATTGTAACCAGTTCTGGAGTTAGTAGAACGGCACATAGAATTTGTAAAGCTTCGTTTTTTGCTCCTTGAGGTTGGATACTTCCTTTTAATTGGTGTCCTCCTTCAATTTTAAATGTTCCCATGCGTAAAAATTAGTAGCGTTTTCTTTGGCGGTTATTAGTGCTATTGCTCTTTTTTTGACCACCTTTTTTATTGTTATTATTAGCGAATTTCGATTTAGTTCTCAACAAACTAGTAGAATCTGATAAATCTTCTTCAGAATTTCGAAGATCTATTTTTCCTTCAGATAATTCGAACAGATGTCCGTAAATTACGGCATCTTCAACGGTATCTTTATTCCAATTTAAAAAACACTTTTTCATGTGATTTGCAATGGTATAAAGCAACGCTTCTTTTAATTCACCATCTTCCCATGTGTTTGCCACATCGATCATGGTTTTAATATTATTTCCGTAGAAACGATATTTCGGGAAGTTTTGTGGGTATTTTAAAGGCTCAGGACGCTCTTCGTAAATTTCTTTAGTAGGAATTTCATAAGGAGAATCTGCATCTAATTCAAAATTAGACATTATAAAAAGTTGATCCCAAAGTTTATGTTTAAAATCTGGAACATCGCGTAAATGCGGTTGCATATTACCCATTACAGCAATAATGCCGTTTGCTAATTTATTACGTTCTTCTTTTGTTTCTCTTGTTTTAGCGTAATTAATCATTTTCTGCATATGTCTTCCGTACTCTGGAATGATTAAATGCTCACGCTCTGTGTTGTATTCTAAATCGTCTATCAAAATAATGTGTAGAATTTATATTGTTGCATGTAGTTGTTATGCTTGCGCAAAATACAAAAAAAATTGAATAGCACGATTATTATTACCAAATCAATTATTGCGCGTACTTATTTATTAACCTAACGAGCAAATTATTTAGAAATTCAACCTCATATTCTCCAACAGTTGGCTCTATATGGTCGTTGCCAATTCCGCTATCGTTTGTAATAAACACATAGGTTCCGTTGGTTGCAATAGCAAAATAACGCATTAAAAACTCGGTAGATTTATCGATACCACTTGCCGTTACCGGAATCAATTTCACACCATTTTTGGCCGCTTTAATTAACGATTTCTTAATACTTAAATTTACGTCATCGGTTTGGTGTGGTGGCGCATCTAAAAGTAAAAAAGCAATTCGTGTTTTAGAATTTGTACCCCATTGCAAATCGTTTATTGCTTCATCTAAAGCTTCCTCCACGGCCTCTTCAAAATCGCCTCCACCATCTGCGCTTTGCTTGCTAATGAAATCTACAGTAGAAGAAATACTCGTTGTAAAATCTGATCGTCTGGTAACATAATCATCGCCCTGATCTCTATAAAACACCGTAGAAGTTAAAATTGTAGAATTGGCATTATCTTCTTGTGCACGACTAATAACATTAGTTAAATCGCTCTTTAAAAATTCAAGCTCATCGCCCATTGAGCCCGTAGCATCAACAATAAAAGCTACTTCTATTTTATTGGCAGTAGTTGTTGTATTCTGAATATTAAAAACATTTACACCTTCATTAAAAAAAGAAACTGCTTGACTTATTACTTCACCATTAATTTGAACATCGTAATCGGCAAGATTTACTGAAGAACTCGCCTTTCCGCTATCGAATAAGTCTACAAACAAATTAGCTTCACCTAAATTATCTGTTTTAGCTTCGCTGATAATTTCGCCATCTTTTAACAGAGAAAGCGATACATTGTTTAAAGGTTGTGAGGTGTTTTGATCTAAAATTTGAAACGCAATGCGTTTTGATGTATTGAAACTCCAGTTTTCTTGAAATGCAGTATAATCTTGAGAATTTAATAAATCGATCCAAAAATCCCACTGAGTTAAATCGTTCCATTCACCAGCCGTAATTTGGCCGGCACTTTCGCCGTTTCCCCCATTACCAGAATCTCCTGAACTCTCTGAACCTTTTGAGCTCGAAGATGCTGATGAATCGAGTTCATAACTTCCATCAACAGCACTATCACCGTTTTCACAACTGAACAAAACAAAAACAGAACATAAAACTAAAGCAATTTTCTTCATCTTAAACATTTTATTTCAAGATGCAAAATTATGCAAAAGGTTGCTTCAGAATAAAAAATAAAGTTTCAAACTCACGCTTTTTACATAAATTTAAAAGACAACAAATAAGATTTTCGTTTTCACGGAATTAAAACAAGTACAATTATTAAAGACTAATTACACCTTCTATTTTAGAAGCGACCTCTTTATATTTCTCGATAACAGTTTCAGGTTTTTCCATAACAACATCAATAGAAACACTAGTATATTTCCCGTTTTTAGATTCTTTTGTTTTGATAACAGCACCTAAACCATCGAAAATAGTTTCAATTTTCTCAATCTTTTCTTTGTTTGAAAGTACAATGAATTTATATAAGTATTCTGCAGGCCAAACGTCTGTATCGTATAATTGTTCTTTTAATTTATCGTAAAATTCTTCTGAATTTGGAGGTGTGCTCATTACATATTTATTTGGCTGCAAATATACAGTTTAGTTTCGATTTTTTTTATAGATTATAAATTCCGATTTTTACACAAAAATAAAGCAGCATTGAACACTAAAAAGATTGTTATTACGGGCGGTCCAGGAACTGGAAAATCAACTTTAATTAATGAATTAATAAAAAGAGGCCATACTTGTTTAGAAGAAATTTCGCGACAAGTAATTTTAGATGCCAAAAAAGAAGGTATTGATCAGCTCTTTTTAACCAACCCGCTCATGTTTAGCGAACTCCTCTTAAAGGGGCGACAAAAACAATTTGTTGATGCCGAATTATTTAAAAAAGAAATCGTGTTTTTCGATCGTGGTTTGCCCGATGTACTAGCTTACATGGATTTTATTGGCGATGAATGTCCAGAAAACTTCATTGAAACTTGCAACAAATCTAAATACCACACAGTTTTTATATTAAAACCTTGGGAAGCTATTTACACCAGTGATAATGAGCGTTACGAAACCTTTGATCAAGCTTTAGAAATTCACGATCATTTAGTAAAAACATACGAAAAATACGACTATAATTTAATAGATGTACCTTTTGATACTGTTGAAAATAGAACCCATTTTATTTTAAACGAATTAAAGATGTAAACGTCCAGAATGGAACACCCTATTAACATACTAGAACGTTATTGGAAATTTACAGAATTCCGACCAAACCAAGAAGCCATTATAAATTCGGTTTTGGCAGGTGAGGATACCTTTGCGCTTTTACCAACTGGTGGCGGAAAATCGTTATGTTTCCAAATTCCTGCTCTGGTAAAAAAAGGGATATGCATTGTGGTCTCACCACTTATTGCTTTAATGAAAGACCAAGTACAGTCCTTAAACAATAAAGGGATTAAGGCCATGGCGCTTACAAGTGGGATTTCATATAAAGAATTAGACACGCTTCTAGACAATTGTATCTACGGAAATTACAAGTTTCTATACCTATCTCCCGAGCGACTGCAACAAGAATTGGTACAAGACCGCATTAGGTTAATGAATGTGAATTTAATTGCCATAGATGAGGCACACTGTATTTCGCAATGGGGTAGCGATTTTAGACCAGCTTACAATAATATTGCGCTTTTAAGACAGCTACAACCTACGGTAAACGCTATTGCACTAACGGCATCTGCAAAACCAGAGGTTATTGATGATATTGTAAAACAACTCGATTTTATTAATCCTAAAATATTTAAGCAATCTTTTTTAAGACCCAATTTGGCTTATTTAGTTTACGATGAAAATGATAAATATTACAGAATACAGACGATATTAAAAAAATATAAACAGTCTTCTATTATTTATGTTAGAAATAGAAAACCAACTATTGAGCTTAGTGCTTTTTTAGAATCTCAAAACATAACCGCTACCTTTTACCACGGCGGTTTGCACAATAGCGAAAAGGATAAAAACATGGATGCCTGGATCAATAACCAAAAACAGGTTATGGTGGCTACAAATGCCTTTGGAATGGGGATTGATAAACCCGATGTAAAAACCGTGATACATATTAGCCTACCAGAAAGTATAGAAAGTTACTTTCAAGAAGCTGGACGCGTTGGTAGAAATGGTGATAAGGCTTTTGCAGTAATTTTGAAAAACAAAAGTGACCAAGCTAGTATTAAAAAACAGTTTTTAGGATCTTTAGCTAGTGTCGATTTTGTAAAGCAAGTTTATAGAAAACTATGTAATTATTTTCAGGTGCCTTATGGTGAAGGTGAATATTTAACTTTTGAGTTCGATTTTAATACCTTTTGCAAAACGTACAAGTTTAGCCCAAGCTCGTGCTACAACGCTTTATTGATTTTAGATAGAAATAGTATTATTACACTTTCTAAACAATTTAAAAACAAGGTTACAGTACAGTTCATTATTTCTAACTCGGCATTGTTCAATTATTTAGATACACATACGGAGTACAGTATTATTGTAAAATCTATTTTACGCATGTATGGCGGTGTTTTTGAGCAAGTCACCAAAATTGCATTGGCCAAAATAACAGAGAAATCGGCGATAAGCGAAGTAAAAATAGTGAACGCTTTAAAGCAGCTAGAACACGATGGTATTATTACCTTAAAACTATCTGCAACAGATGCCGAAGTTACTTTTATTCAGCCACGAGAAGATGATAAAACTATTAACAGAATAGCAAAAACTATAGAACAGCAAAATAATTTAAAGCAACAGCAAGTAAAGGCGATGCTAGATTATATTGAAAACGAATCGGTGTGTAAAAGCATGCAACTCCTCGCCTATTTTGGAGAAACAGAAATTAGTCCTTGCGGTGTTTGTTCGGTTTGTACTCAAGCTAAAAAAATTAAGGTTTCATCAAATGATATCTCAACTATAAAAAACCAAGTTATTGAGCTTTTAGAAAATGGGGATCAATCTTCTAGACAAATTTCGGCTTTACTAAACACTTCCGAAGAACATATAAAACAGGTTTTAAAATTACTTTTAGAACATCAAATAGTAACGATAACAGCAAAGAATACTTATAAGTTGAGCCATTTATAATTCAGCTTAATTATTAAATTCAGAAATAAACTTCAACTACACCTATTATAATAGGTATATAAAACGAAATACTAAACATGTTTAAGCTAAGGCCTACATGTTAGAAAAAACAAGATTAGAAATGAAAGATTTAAAAATAGTATTTATGGGAACGCCTGATTTTGCCGTTACCATTTTAAAAACATTAGTAGAAAACAAACAAAACATAGTTGGCGTAATTACGGCTCCGGATAAACCTGCAGGACGTGGCCGTAAACTAAACGAAAGCGCCGTAAAGGTTTATGCAAAATCGGTTGGATTAAATATTTTACAACCTACCAACTTAAAGAATGAAGACTTTTTGGAAGAATTAAAGGCGTTAAATGCGAATTTACACATTGTAGTAGCCTTTAGAATGTTACCAA
Organism: Algibacter sp. TI.3.09; assembly: GCF_038154905.1. Lineage (NCBI taxonomy): Bacteria > Pseudomonadati > Bacteroidota > Flavobacteriia > Flavobacteriales > Flavobacteriaceae > Algibacter > Algibacter sp. TI.3.09. The sequence continues at coordinate 1,192,602 of NZ_JBAKAN010000001.1, forward strand.
AAGCGGTTTGGCAAATGCCTGAATATGGTACTTTTAATTTGCACGCTTCTTTATTACCTAACTATCGTGGAGCTGCCCCTATTAATTGGGCTATTATAAATGGAGAAACAAAAACTGGCGTTTCAACCTTCTTTATTGATGAGAAAATTGATACTGGTGCTATGATTCTTCAAGAAGAAATAAAAATAGAGCCAGAAGAACATGCAGGAAGCTTACATGATAAGTTAATGCACTTAGGGAGTGATTTGGTTTTAAAAACGGTTAACCTTATTAAAGAAGGCCCTGTTAAAACAGTTCCACAACAAGAAACGGCAGATATAAAAACGGCATACAAACTAAATAAGGATAACTGCAAAATAGATTGGAATGCCTCTATAGAAGATATCCATAATAAAATACGTGGTTTAAGCCCATACCCAGCAGCATGGTGTACCTTAATTAATGGTGATGATAGCCTAGACATTAAGATTTATAGTGCTAAAAAAGAAATTATTGAGCATAAGGATGCTATAGGACTTATTGTTTCTACAAAAAAAGAGTTAAAAGTCGCTGTGAGTAAAGGTTACCTTATTATAGATGATATTAAGCTTCCTGGTAAGCGAACTATGGATGTAAAATCACTTTTAAATGGCTATCAATTTGAAAGCGATGCAAAAATGCTGTAAAGCCTTATTCCTGCTGATGTTATTAAAAAAACGTTAAATCAACGTGTCTTTATTAACAAATGCTATAAGTTATTAACAAAACCACGAATTTCCCTTGCTATTACTTGTGTTATTGAGTAATCCGTATAAATTTGTATAGGATATAACAAAATGTTTAACCAATTTATTAATAATTAAATTTTATATTATGAACAAGACAGATTTAATCGATGCTATGGCAGAACACGCAGGAATTACTAAGGCTGCTGCTAAAAAAGCTTTAGAATGTGCAATTATTGAAATCGAAGGAGCTTTACAAAAAGGTAACAGAGTTTCTTTAGTAGGTTTTGGTTCTTGGTCAGTTTCTAAAAGAGCTGCAAGAGAAGGAAGAAACCCTCAAACAGGTGATACTATCCAAATTAAAGCAAAAAACGTTGTAAAGTTTAAAGCTGGTGCAGATTTATCAAGTGCAGTAAACTAATTATTTGCTTCATAAATATTCAGAAAAGCCTTCAAATTTTGAAGGCTTTTTTTGTATATATGTATTAAAGACTTGCTTTTTTAATAAATTAATATTAGATTTAATTACTAATTCCTGAAAATATGGTGACTACACAACCAAAAAAAGGTGATTTATTAATAGCAGAACCAGCTATTATTGGAGACGTTTCATTTAATCGCTCTATTGTTTTACTAGCCGATCATACTATTGAAGGTTCTATTGGTTTTATTTTAAATAAGCCTTTAGAATATACTATAAACGACTTAATACCAGAGCTTGATGCCTCGTTTAAAGTTTATAATGGCGGCCCTGTAGAGCAAGATAATCTTTACTTTATTCATAAAATACCAGAACTAATACCAAACAGTATTGAAATATCTTTGGGTATTTATTGGGGTGGCGATTTTAATGAAGTAGCAGAACTTATTGCTAACAAAACCATTAACGAAAACGACATAAAGTTCTTTTTAGGCTATTCTGGATGGGATACTAACCAATTATCTGATGAGTTAAAAGCTAATTCTTGGGTGGTTACCGAAAACATCTATAAAAAAGATGTTATTGAAAAAAGCTACAAATCTTTCTGGAAAGAAAAAATGTTAGAATTTGGTGGAGAATATAGTATTTGGTCTAATGCTCCCGAAAACCCGAGTTATAATTAACTCACTCTAATTTTAATATTTAATTCTTGAATTAAAAGTTTAGATACTTCTGATTTAAAAGTCTTTTTCCTGTATTTACTTACCGCTTGAATACCAACAATAACATTGGTAATAAAAATTTCGTCTGCCTTTTGAAGTTCAAAAGGAGAAATTGCCTCTTCTACCAATTCATATTCTGGTAAACTTTTTATTGTTTCTATAATTTGCTTACGCATTACACCTTTTAAACAACCGTTTTCTATTGGTGGCGTTTTTATAGTATTGCCTTTTACAACAAACACATTTCCGTTTAAAGCTTCAATTACTTGCTTATCGGTATTTAAAACTAAACAATTGTCGAGTTTGTTTTCTTTGGCATAGATACTACCAACTACATTTAAAGCCTTGTTATTAGTTTTTAAGCTCGATAACAAACTTGGAGACACATAGTAATCTTTAAATAAATCGACCTCGTAGAAGGCGTCTTTCACGATATAAAAATCAGTGTCAATAGGTTTTACAGCAATTAGAAAACTAATATCGTTGGTTTCGGGTAAATACAAGCCACCTTCATTTCTAAAAACAGTTAATTTCACTCTAGAAGATGCGTTTGATAGATTGTTTTCCGTTAAGGTCTTTTGTATTTGCTCTTCTAAATATTCCATGGTAAAATTCATAGGAATCTCCATGCGCATAATTCGCATAGACGCCATAAGTCTAAAATAATGATCTTCCCAAAACAATAATTTACCATAAGAGGCTTTAATTGTTTCAAATAAGGCATCACCATAGGCAAAACCTCTGTTGTTAATAGATAAGAGTGTATTATCTTCTAAAATATTTTCGTTAAAATTTACCATAAAAAAGTCCCGTTTTCATTAAGTGTAAAAACGGGACAAATATAATCGAATATTATGTTTTTTATATTACGCTGAGCCTAATACTTGCTTTAAACTTGATATTTGGTTGGTCCAAAGCATTTTAGATTCGTCTACTTCATCTTCTTCGGCATAATCAGTCACCATTAAAGAAACATCTTTTGTAATTTCATCTACTTGAATTCTAATTTCAAAATAATAAGAATCGCCTTCCTCTTCATCTTCTAACCATCTAAATTTAACACGCTCGCCACTTTTTTTATTTAATAGTTTTGCTTTTTCTTCGCTACCATCCCAAATAAAAGTAAACAACTCTCCTCTTGAATTTACGTTGTCTGAAAACCATTCAGATAATCCAGAAGGTGTTGATATATATTGATATAACAATTGTGGTGATGCTTGTATAGGAAACTCTATATTATATTTTACTTTCTCGTCCATATATGATTTAATCTTTATGTTGACAATATATACATTAATTAAGAAGTACCACAGAAAATTTAATAATATTTTTTGCCACTAATGTTTGTGTAATCTAATTATGTTTTTATCTTTGCACCCGCGGAAACGCATATGGCGAGGTAGCTCAGCTGGTTAGAGCGTCGGATTCATAACTCGGAGGTCATGGGATCGTGCCCCATTCTCGCTACAGGTAAACAAAGGGAAAGCCAAGAATTTTATTCTTGGCTTTTTTTATTTTGCTAAAACATTTGGTGCTTTTTTCGCACCATAATACAATTAGCACCAATTTATATCGAATTAATAAAGCTATTGTACTAATCCCACAGAATAATAAAAGATAGCGGATAAACCACTCCTATGCAAAAACAAAATATTAGCAACTTTTTCTTGTTTTTGTTTTTGTTTTTGTTTTTGTTTTAAGAAATGTATAGTCAAAAGAAGTTTAATTAGAGCGTGATATCTTAAAAAAGCGATTAGCATTTTCTCTATGAACGATAAAAAAAATACAAGTTTATAAAACAGCAACCTATAAAATTTCCTACTGAAGCGATACAAAGCATTAAAAATAAGCAAAGTAGTAATTACTTCGGGTTAAGATAGGTGCCAAATAAGTTATGAGTAGAAAACCAAAAGATAAGCTCGCTTGTTAAGATCATTTTGAGGTTAATTTTAAAGCCATAGCTCTTCAAGAATAAAATCAGAATTGAAAGCATAAAACTACAAGGTACCTAAACTAAGAGTAGCCCGTATAATAAGAATCAATTATTTGTTTGCAAAAAAAAAGCGTAATTTTAAAACAATCACAGAAAGCAATCATAATTACCTCATAGCACCTAATTTATTGAATCACTGTTTTGATGTTAATCGAAAAAAACTAATTTAGGTAAGTGACATTACTTATATTCAAACCAAACAATACTGGCTATACCTTACAGTAATTATTGATTTATTTAATAGAAAAATGATTAGATGGTCTTTAAGCAAAGACCTTTCTACAAATAACACTATTCAAGAAACCGCCTTACATGATAATAAATTAGTTCCTATTAATCTCTATAACATCTTTCTCTTCTACATTCTAAAAAAATTAATACTAAACCTCCCATTTGGAGAATATATTTTTAGTTTTTTTGACTCGTTCATAACGTATAAATCAAATTCACCAATTAACCAACTTATCCTAAATAGTGATATTATTAATAACCTCAACTTTGTTAAGTTTGAAATGTGTGGCTTAGTATTAAGAGTTTCGATATTCATATTGTATAAAAAAATAACGTATTAATAATGCCATCTTACAAAAGCCTCCATAGCTGCGTAATGTGCCATACCTAATTGATCATACAACTCGGCTGTTTCTTTATTCCTATCCTCGGCGCGTTGCCAAAATTCTCTACTATCTGTACCTTGGAACACCACACCATCTTTTTGTGATTGATGTTTAAAAATCCCTTTGCGTTTTTCCAAAACCTGGTCTGGCCCCATAGGTACAGCCATTTCAATTTCGTCTATTCCCCATTCTTGCCATGCGCCTCGGTATAACCAAACCCAACAATCCGTCATAAATTTCTTTGGCTTAAGTGTTTTTACGGCTTCAAAAATAGCATCTAAACATACTTTATGCGTACCATGCGGGTCCGCTAAATCACCAGCGGCAAAAATTTGATGTGGTTTTATTCTTTCAATTAATTCTGCTGTAATTTTCACATCGGCAATCCCTATTGGATTCTTTTTAATGGCTCCTGTTTCATAAAATGGTAATTCCATAAAATGAATTTGTTCATCTGGAATACCTATAAAATGACATGTTGCTCGTGCTTCACCCTTTCTAATAATCCCTTTAATACATCTCACTTCAGGACTATCAATTTCACTAGATTTTTTCTTTTTAAGGAAATCTGCTGCTTTTTTATAAATAGCATTTGCTTCTATACTTTCAATACCAAATTTCTGGTTATAATCGCAAACAAAACTTGCAAAACGTAAAGCTTCATCATCAGCCACAGCTATATTGCCTGAAGTTTGATATCCAATATGAACCTCGTGACCCTGCTCATGTAACCTTTTAAACGTACCTCCCATACTAATGATATCATCGTCGGGGTGTGGGCTAAAAATAATAACACGTTTTTTTAATGGCTCGGCACGTTCTGGTCGCTTAATATCATCGGCATTTGGCTTTCCCCCCGGCCAACCTGTAATAGTATTTTGAAGCTTATTAAATATTTTAATATTGATATCGTAGGCTGGACCAGAATCGGCTAGCAAATCACTCATACCGTTCTCGATATAATCATCATCAGTAAGCATTAAGATAGGCTTCTTTAAATTTAGAGCTAAATTTAAAACGGCTTTTCTAATAAGCTTATCAGACCACTCAATCTTTTCAACCAACCAAGGTGAATTAATCCGAGTTAATTTGGAAGCTGCCGCTAGATCTAAAACAAAACTTGCATTATTATGCTCCTGCAAATATGACGCTGGAATATGACTACTAACTTCACCTTCTGCTGATGCCTTAATGATATTAGACTTCCCTTCTCCCCAAGCCATTAGAATAACTCTCCTGGCTTCCATTATTTTTTTAACACCTAAGGTAATAGCTGTTCTTGGCGTATTCCCTAATCCAGAAAAATCGCCACTTGCTGCTACTCTAGTTATATGATCTAATGCGACCAAACGAGTTTTAGAATTTTGAAGTGAACCAGCTTCATTAAATCCAATATGCCCATTACCTCCAATACCTAAAATTTGTAAATCGATACCTCCTAAGGCTTCAATTTTAGCTTCGTAAGCATTACAATAATCGGCAATAGCTTCTTTTGATAATAAGCCATCTGGAACATGATAATTTTCTGGTAAAATATCAATATGATTAAATAGTTGTTCTTTCATAAAACGAACATAACTATTTATAGAATCGGGTTCCATTGGGTAATATTCATCTAGATTAAAAGATATTACGTTTTTAAAACTTAAACCTTCTTCTTTGTGTAAACGCACCAATTCTGCATACAGCCCCTTTGGAGAAGAACCAGTTGCTAACCCCAAAATACAAGGTTGTTTTTGAGCTTGTTTAACATTAATTAAATCGGCAATTTCTTTTGCAACTGCCTTAGATGCAGTTGTTGAATCTTGATAAACTACCGTACCTATATTCTCAAATCTTTTTTCGAATCCTGTTGCTTTGTCAATACTACTTTTTAACATAACGTGTATTTATTTCGGTGAAATTATTTTGTTTATTTATTGATTTTTCCTCCAATTTCTAATTTTGTGTCCCCAAATAGCATAAAAAAGAATAAAGACATAACAAGGTGTTAAAATCCAATAACTTTGTGTTGATGCTGTTGCCATGGCATCGGTTTGATTCATACCTTGAGCTATTAAATCTAGTTCATTAGCATCTACAATTTTGCCATATAATGGAGGTATAATGGCACCACCAGAGATTGCCATAATTAATAATGCTGAACCTGTTTTTGTAAACTTCCCTAAACCATCTAAAGTTAAAGGCCATATTGCTGGCCAAACTAAAGCATTTGCGATGCCTAGTGCTGCAACAAATAATATTGAAGTAAATCCTGTTGTGGATATAATGCAAATACTAAAAATAATACCTAATACAGCACTAGTTTTTAATGCTGTGCTTTGTTTTATGTATTTAGGAATTAAGAAAACACCTAAAAGATAAGTAGCTACCATGGCCATTAAGGTATATGTAGTAAAGTATTTAGCTTCTTCTCCAGAAAAACCAAGAGATATTCCATACGCTATAATAGTATCTCCTGCAATAACCTCTGCTCCTACGTAAACAAACAATGCCAAAACGCCTAACCATAAATGCGGAAATTGAAAAATACTGTTTTTAATACTTTTTTCGTTATTAGCCTCTTCTTTTCCTCCGGCGTCTACATGTGGTAAAGGTGCTTTTCTAATTAAAACACCCAATACAAAAAGGACTAAAGCCATAATTAAATACGGTATAAAAACACTATCTGCCATAGTATCTAATAGTGTGTTTTTTTCTTCTAATGTAGCGGAACCTAATTTTTCTTTAACCTCATCGATACCAGATAATAATATAGCTCCAAAAATTAAAGAGCCTAAAGCACCTGCTATTTTATTAGCTATACCCATAATAGCAATTCGTTTTGCACCACTTTCCAATGGTCCTAAAATTGTAATGTATGGATTTGCTGCTGTTTGCAACAAAGTCATCCCGACACCTTGAATAAAAATCCCCGTCAAAAACACCCAATAGGTTCTAGCTTCAGCGGCAGGAATAAAAACCAGCGCACCTATACCCATAATAATTAAACCCAAAGACATTCCTTTTCTATATCCAATTTTATTTAAAATATATGATGCTGGCAAAGCCATAACCACAAATGAGATATATGATGCGGAAGCTACTAAATAAGATTGCGCATCGGTAAGTTCGTTTATAGTTTTCATGAACGGAATTAAAGCCCCATTAATCCAAGTGACGAATCCAAAAATAAAGAAAATTCCTGCTATAATAATTACAGGCACCAAGGTGCTGCTTTTTTGCGTTGTGGTTTCGGGAGTAATCATAAATATTTTAAATTATTGTTTTACTATTTTGATGGTATTATAATTTGCTAGCTTCAATCTTCATAGAAAACCCATTAATGCATTCTAATGTAATTATAGTATGGTCTCCAGAATTATCTACATTTTGAATATAATCTGCTGGAATGACTGTCCATTTTCCTTTTAAGGTTATTTTAAGTTCTACAGGCATACTGTAGTTTTTAAATCGTCCTTTTTTATATTCAGGAAAATTTAAATCAGGTTGTACCGCACTTATAGTAAAAGCTTCTGCCGAGTTTTGTTTAACCATAACCAAAGCAGGCTCTGATACGGTTTCTAATAAACCATACTTTAAATTTTCTTCCTTTTCAAAAACCACATAACCTGTTGTATTCGTTTTTTTATCCAAAACAATATGTGCAATACTATCTGCACGTTCTATACTAAAAGACTCATCAGTTGCAATTAATTTTCCGAAATTCTTTTGAGAATCTTCATCTAAAAAAGGATAAATAACATATTGATAAGATGCATTCTTAGGTGCTACCCCATGATCGACCCAAGCAGTAACATAATCGGCCTCGGTTTCTTTAGCTCCTTTTCCTTTTGCATTCATGGAGCCGGTATTGATAGAATATTTATTATGATATGAATGTTGTTTTTCCTTCTTAATTTGAACAGGTGTATTAGAAAGCACATGATAGCCATTTCCGTAAGCATCTGTTAACCAAATATCAAATCCTGAATCTTGCTTAAGTTCTGTTTTAAAAGGAAACTTTTTTATAGTTTCTGATGCCGTATACAATGGTATTTTAGTATCTGATAAAAAATTTTGAAACAAATTAGTTTGTGTTAAATTCTTGGTATCTATACTAGAAATATTAGTGCCAATACAAATTAATTTATCACCAAAAGAGAACACCGATTTCTTAGCTTTTAAACGTCCTGGATATCCTACTTTATCTTCAGGACCATCAGCATTAGTCCCTTTACCTTCATTTAAAATCATTCCAAAAATACCGTTATCATCTAAAGTTGTAGAACCTGCGAAAGACTCATTAGATCTAAACATGAGTAATGGCATTTCTGCCTCTAATTCTTCCAATGGTAAATAAATAATTGTTCCTCCCGGATAGCGATTCCAATCCCAACCTTCTTGTTTAAAACCACTACCTGTTTCACCCTCATTATTTAATAACTGAATAGTTCCATTTGCCGGATATCTTCCATACCTGTTTTCATTTACATAGATCTCTGAAGCCCAAACATTCTTACTGTATCCTTTTATGATGGCTGCCCAATTCTTTCTTCTATGTACTGACGTGGCTGCATAAGGCATTGTGTAATAACCTGATAAATTTTCTTTTCGTATACCATTTACTTGAGTAAAAAGAGACGTATTCAACATATCATCTTTCCCCCAAAGTCTTAAATATGCCGCTGCAACATCTTTATCAATATTCTCTCTACCTTCTGGGTTACCAGCATAAACCATTAATAAAAATTCTTTCTTTAGGGATACAATTCCATTTTCTTCAATGGGGTGGCGGCCTGCGTTACCAAAGCCCCATTCATAAAACTGACTATATATTCGTGACTCTAAAAATGCTTTTTTGAAATTTTTGTGTCCTGCTGTAGAAATACGAAACCTGGTTTTAGCTAAAGTACTTATTACTTTGGGAACCGAATGAAAAGCGCCTATTCCGTATGCTGGATAATGACCGTTATGATGCCAAGATGTTCCATCAACTTTAAAGCCTCCATCTTCCTTTTGTTGTGCTAATGTAATAGAGATATAATTAGAATACGCACGTAACATTGCCGATTGCATCTCTTGTTTTTCAAACATAAAAATGAGCATTAAATGATAGTACGATTGCGTGTTTAAATAATCGATATTAACATGAAATGTGCTTTCATCGTTTAAGAGCATTCCTAAATTAAATAACCAATGCAAACTTGCCCCTACTTCGTTTAATAATCCATTATCGTACAATAATTGGCGCATAGTAAAAAATGCTTCGGTAATTTCTCTAACATTATAACCTATATGGTGTCTGGTTCCTCCACTAGAACCTGCTTGCCAACCTTGATCTAAAAAATACTTTGTTCCCGTTAAAAACATCGCTCTAATTTCTGCTTGTTCTTCAGGGTTTGCTCTATTGTAAAAATTGGCTAATTGTTTTAAAACTCGACCTAAGTCTTTTACATCGTTAAATTTATTTGGCCCTTGTTGCTTTTCATCATAATACTCCTCGAATTCCTTAAAAGTTAAAGGAGGCCCAACTACAATATTTCCTTTTTCTTTGATATTTAAATTTTGATATAAATCTCGGAGCGTATTTATATAGACTTTATATTTTTTATCGACTGCTAAACTTTGATCTATTAGTTTTTCGAACTTTTTTAGATCTAATCGAATAGCCATAGAAATTGGTGTTGGTTCTAAACTTTTAATATTATTATAATTACTAGTCAAAGCCATCCAATGGTCGGATCCTAAATTGGTATCTGATTTTATAAATGGTACAATTTCATCTGGGTATTGAAACCTATCATCTTGATATTGAGAAAAAATAATATCATCGAAAAACAATTTTCCTTCAACAGAAGTTGTACTTATTTTAAAGGTATCAAAATCAATAGATTTGCTTTTTAATGGAGCATTGCCTTGCATTTCATAAAACGGAACCCAAATGCGTCTCCATCCTGTAAAAGATAAATCTACTTTGAACCAAACTTCTTGTTTTCCATTTTTTTCATAAGAAATTGTTATTTTTTCATCTTGAGCCTCCTCATTATAAATAGACATTTGAAGTGTTGGGCTAGCAGGAAAATGATCGCCATAAGCTAACGGACTTTCTTCTTGTGATAAGATTTTAAAATTAGATGTTGAAAAACTACTTTCTCCATTCCATTCCCAAAGCAATGATGATTTTCCATATCTATTATGAGCCTCACTTATAGATACTTTACTATTCTCTACTTTATAAAACTCTAAAGCTTTTTGAGACTCGAAAGACTCTATAGCAGGGTTATAATCTTGTTGTGCAAAACAACTTACATTTATAAGTAACCCCATTAAAAAAAGGAAGCATTTCATACTATTTGAAAAACATATAATTCTTTTCATCTACTTGTGTTTTTGGTATAAAATTGAGGTTGTTTTTTAAATAAAAGCATTAATAAATCATAATTACCTTATTAAACTGATTTTTATTCTGCTTATAATTTTAGAGCCATTTCATTTACTTACCCTTTGAACCCTATCACTTTATTCTTAATCTTGTAACTTTTTTAATCTCGACAACGCTTCAATATAATAATAATCAGCATAAATTAAAGCAACATCTATTTCCCATCCCAAAGATTTCGCTCCGGTAGAATGTAATAAAAACGAATCCGTTTTTCCAACACCAGAATATTTATCTGACCCTAAAGACTTCAACATTTTTAAAGCTGCATTATAATAACGTTCTTTATCTTCTTTCTTTTCAACAAAAGTGCTTAAGTCTATTAAAGCAGATGCTACTACAGCTGCTGCCGAAGCGTCCTTCTCTTCTTTTGGATTGTTAGCCACATCAAAATCCCAGCAAGGCACCATATCATCAGGTAAAAGCGATAAATACTTATCGGTAAGTTTTTGAGCAAAATCTAAAAACTTTTTATCTTTTGTTTCTTTATAAACCATGGTATAACCATAAACCCCCCAAGCTTGTCCTCTAGACCATCGACTATCATCGGCATAACCTTGTTTAGTGTGTCTATTTAAAACAACTCCCGATATAGAATCGTATTCTAGTACGTGCCATGAAGTGTAATCTGGCCTAAAATGATTTTTCATCGTTGTTTCTGCATGCTTCACAGCAATATCATAAAGTTTTTTATCACCTCCGTTTTTTGCTGCCCAAAACAATAATTCTAAATTAAGCATATTATCAATAATGGTAATATGTTGTTTCCAACGTGGATGCATTTTATTAGACCATGATTTAATAGCACCAACATTAGGATTAAAACGTGTTGCTAATGAATTTGCAGACGTTATTAAAATATCTTTATATTCTTTTTTATCTCCTATTTCGAAACCTTTACCATAAGCAGGAAACATCATAAAACCAATATCGTGATGTTCTGTAATATTTTTATAATCTTCAAAAACCTCGGTACGTTTTATAGCTTCATCTTTCCATTTTTCATTTCCTGTAACATTATAAGCATACCATAAAATACCAGGATAAAAACCAGAAGTCCAAATAAGCTCATCGTTATCAACCTGCTGCCATTCTGTTTGGTAGTTTTCAATAAAACGTGGATGTTTTGTAAGATCTGTTAATTTAGGAACTATAACTTCTAATTGTAACTCACAATCATCAATTTGTTTTGCTAAATCAATACTTATAGTATTATTATTTACAACTTCTGTGATTAACTCTTTTTTGGATTCTTTACAGCTAGAAGCACAAATTAAAAGACTTGTTAAAAAAAGACTTTTAAAAGCCAAGTGAGCACTATGGATTACATTTAAATGGTTTTTCATTCTTAATAATTATAATGTTTATATTTTTTCTATTTACTACTTATGGGTGATTTCTATTGCAAAGTAAGGTGATGTATCAAAAAATTAAGCGGTGTTTCCGTACTTAGAAAAGGGGGATAACTAGTCTTTTTTGGTGATTTTTATAAAACTTACAGTATTTATACTACCTATTTCAAAACATTAATGAACAACCACAACTTAGAGTGTTATTAAGATCACATATAGCTTTTATAAACTAAAAAAAACACGTGAAGCAAAACTTATATGAAACAAAAAAGGGTAGCTATTTAAATGGCTACCCTTTTTATCAATACTGAAGAATTCCTCATTTATAAAATTATTTTACAACAACTTTTCTTGTTGCAACACCTCCATCTTGAAATTCAATTTTTAAGATATATAAGCCCTTTAAAAAGTTGGATACATTAATAGTTTGATTATTAAATTGGCTATAAATTGTTTTACCAGTAACATCAAAAAGAATTACTTTTTTAATATTAATGTTAGTATTGGTTTTACTAATATTTATTACGCCATTTGTAGGATTCGGATATATTGAAATACCTGTATTCAATAGATTGTTTTCAATCGATAAAGAAGAAACATCTGTTGATATCACAGCACCATTAATGCTTGCATTATCTATTGAAAAATTACGCACTACATTCCCATCATCATCTCTTACATATCTTAACTCTAATACATCTCCAGCATCACTGACCATAGCCGTATAATTAATAGTTAAAGCGCCAATATTACCACCTGATAAATTTGAATCTGTTGGAATCGTTAATTGCAAACCATCTGTCACATTATATAAAAATACAGTTACACCACAAAAAGATGCATCTGGATTATAAATGGTAGTTTTAACCTCGTAAGGTGTCCCTTCTAGCATGACATCATTGAAAGTGAAGGCCGCTCCTTGGCCTACCACAGCAGACTGTCCGTCTACATATATTGCACCATCATTTTCACCATCTCCATTATCAGTATCATCTGTAGTATTAGACAATGCTGTATCTCCAATTGAAGACCATGTGCCAGCTGCAGAAACAACTACAACCGTTGGCCCAACCGCTGCTCCATTAAGTTCTAAAATATCAATAGCATAATTACGAGATGCTCCTGCTTGTGTTTTTACATATCGCACTTCTAATACATCTCCATTATCTGCAGCTACAGCCGTATAACTCAAAGTTACAGCATCAATATCTGCTCCTGAAACATGCCCCACGCCTTGCAATCCAGAAGTATTTGTTGCTAATTCGATATCATCTGTTTTATTATATAAAGATACCTGCACCGTACAATATGAGTTATTGAAATTATACAATGTTGTATTTCTATCATTTACATTGTAATCTTCTAAATCACTACACGATGTAACAACCAGCCCCATTATAATTAAACACGTTAATATTTTATTTATATTTTTCATCTTTTATTTATTTTTTAAAATGTTAAATTAAGGTTCAGACCAATACTTCTTGTTGAAGGAAGCCCTAAAACATCTACGCCTTGTAATGCATTACCCGTACTTAAAGAAACGTTAGGATCGTGCGGTGCGTCTTTATAAAAGAAAAACAAATTGCTACCCACTAATGATGCCTTAACCGAAGAAAAAAATGATTCTTCACCTAATTGAAAGTTATAACCCAAAGCAAATTCTGCTAATCTAACATTAGTTGCACTATACATATATTCGCCAGTAAAACCATTTCTACCACCTACTTTGCCATAGTATTCTTGCGCCGTTAATGTAGATGTATTTCCTGCTAAATCTACTACTGCTATGTTAGCATTCTCTGTTTCTCGAGCTGAATTATTACTAAATCCTTCAACTATAGCTTCAGTCATACTCATAGTTTCACCTCCAAATTTTCCATCAATTAAAAGATCTACGGTAATATTTTTATATTTAAATGAATTGTTCCAACCTAAAGTGAAATCTGGATTTGCATTTCCTACTTTTGTTAAACCATCAATCGTGTTATCATCATTAGCGATTACGGCATCGTTATCTACAATAGGCAACCCGTTTTCATCTCTCCTAACAACTTGCGCATAAATATCTCCAAAAGAACCACCTTCAACTAAGTACGAACCGAAAGTATTAGAGCTTTTACTAGATATTGTAAAAAACTCAGGCTCAATTAAACCTTCTAAAACTTGACCATTATAAATTTTTTCTACTGTATTGTTATTAGATGCAAAATTTAAAGTTGATATCCATTCAAAATTATCATTTCGTATAGGAATAGCAAAAGCAGATACCTCTACACCTGTATTGGAAATTTCACCAGAATTTAAATACGCTTGCTCTGCACCGATAATAGAAACAGATGTTGAAAATGCATAATACTGATCTACAGTTTTAGTATTATAATATCCTAAATCGATACCATACCTGTTATTGCTAAATTTCCATTCTGTACCAATTTCGAAAGATTTTTGTCTTTCCGGTTTAGGAGTAGACCCAGGGAATGGCCTGATTGGATCGGTAGAACTAACACCTCCTCCACCAAAAACGATACTACTATTAGGTGATATTCTATCTGCAGAAAAACCACTACCAACCTCAGCATAAGATGTTCTTACTTTTCCAAAGGAGATAAGGTCTCCTAAGTCGAATAATTCACTTAAAACACCCGTAACTCCTACTGAAGGGTAAAAGAATGAATTATTTTCTGCTGGCAATGTAGAAGACCAGTCATTTCTAGCTGTTATATCAACGTATATTTTATCTTCAAAACCAATGGTTGTACTTGCAAATAATGAATTTACTCGTGTTTCTAAAGAATTTTGCTCAAATTTAACTGAAGGATTTCCATTAAAATTTTGAAATGAAAATACATTTGCAAATTGCAAACCTCCGTTTGTTCCTGAATCTCCTACAAAAGCTTCCGAAGTTGTTCGTTTTGTACTCGCTCCTAAAATTGCTGTGAAAGAAATATCTTTATTAATACTTGTATTAATATTTGCCAAAACATCTCCGTATAATTGTGTGTAATCATTTTTCTCAACAATATACCTTCCGTTTAGTGGCGCCAAAGTAGCCTCGGTAGTTGCATATATTTTTCTTTCAAAATCGAAGAATGATTTATCATACGTCCCTCTAGTTTGTAATGTAAGCCAATCTTTAAGCTTAAGACTTACGTTTAACGAAGCAACTAACTTTTTATTAGTATCTTCGGAAACATTACGGTTTAAAATCCAATATGGGTTTTGTTCAATATCACTAGTAAAAAATGTTCCTGGTTCTGTTCCTACTCCACGAAACCATCTTTGAGTCATGATATTTCTATTTGGGTTAAAAACCTCAAAATTAGAATAGTCCGATAATTTTTCTGTATCAGATTCAAAGGCATACGCCCCAACTAAAGGGTTATAATATGTTGCAGAAACAGGTCTATTCACAACACTTTGCGTAGACCCCATAACACTAGCATTTACACTTAATTTACCATCAAAAAGCTTTGCTGTTTCCCTAACATTAAACGTATGTTGCTTTAACTTGTTTGTTGGTAAAGTTCCATTCGCAAACGTATTACTATAAGAAAAATATGTTTGTGCATTTTCTGTACCACCCGATACAGATATCGAGTTAATATTAGTAAAACCTGTAGATAAAAAATCATCAATATTACTTTGAGCTTCATCATTAAAGTCCATAGCATAAGCAGAATCCTCAACAGTTAAATTCGAAGAATACCCCACTTTAAAATTTCCTGAACGTCCTTTTTTAGTAGTAATTAAAATTACTCCATTTAAACCTGCACTACCATATAAAGCAGAAGCAGATGCTCCTTTTAATACTGTTAAAGATTCAATATCATCTGGATTTATTAATGATAAAGCATCACCTCCATCTCTATTTCCTCCATCTTTACTTCCCAAAGAACTTCCCGGCTGGCTAGATGACGGATTAGATAACGGAATACCATCTACAACATATAAAGGTTGGTTGTTACCTATAGAGGAGTTACCTCTTAAAGTTACTTTAACCGATCCCCCAGCACCAGAAGCACTACGTGAAATATTTACACCGGCGACCTTACCTGACAAACTATTTATAGGATTTGTTTGTTTAACCTTATTTAGCTCATCTGCATTAATATCTTGAGCTGCATAAGTTAAAGATTTCCTTGTTTTTTTAATACCAAGTGCTGTAACAACAATTTCTCCTAATTGTTCTGCATCTTCATCTAATTGCATATTGACAATATTAGAATCCCCTACAATTTGCCTTCCTGTAGCCATTCCTAAAAAGGAAAATATTAAAACGTTTCCTTTGTTAGCTACTATAGAATAGTTTCCATCAAAATCTGATAGCGCTCCAATAGATGTGCCTTCAATTATAACATTCACTCCTGGTAACGGAATACCATCTGATTTCGAAATAACTGTTCCTTTTATTTCTTTTTCTTGCCCAAATGAGATTTGTACAGTGAATAATAAAAAAGAAAACAAAAATAGTTTTAATAAGTTTTGTTTCATAATTTGATTGTTTGTTTAATTATTTCCAACAAAGATTATAATTTAGAAGCAAAACTATAAGGGGTTAGGTGTTCATCGAGAGGGGCTTATCTGCTCTTTTCATTGACAACAAAGTTTTTTCAGAATAATTTATAAAATACTTTTAAAAATCATGTTAATGTTCAAAAAGTAATAACCTTGTTAAATACATCGTCTGTATCCCTTTATATAATCCTTGATGAATAATAATCTATTGTAATTAACATTTACTTTTTCAATTTCTTAAACAAAAATACCAATAGAGAAACTATGTACATATTGAATAACACAATTTTTGAATTTCTTAAAAAATTCGATTTTACCAATAGGACAAATCGGATAACTCTTTTGAGTTTAAAATTAAAATCCTAATTTTTAAATAAAAAACGAAAATTCAAAAATTGAATATTATTCAATTTTTAGTACAACCCAATTCATCAAAAATGATCTGCTCTTTATTTAGATTAAAATAAATTAATAAGTAGAGAGCAATTCGTTACATAATAAGTTGACACCCTCTATTAACTCCTACGAAAATTCAAAAAAACAAAACCTTCTATTGTACTTCTATCTCTTAAACTAACAACAAAGCCTATTAATAGAACTCAAAAATCAATAACCATATCAAGTGCCTCATCAGCATCTTTTCTCATAAAATTAGCTTGATAAAGCATAGTTGTAGTAACCGAAGAATGGCGATATAGTTTTTGTAACATTTGAATGGGTATTTTATCTCCCGAAATATTACCAAAACTATGGCGAGCAATATGCATGGACATTTTTTTATCTATACCTGCTTGCTCATCAACAAGCTCTAACCTCCTATTGAAGTTTCTTGTAGCTGTTTTTATTCTCGTTCTTACGCGTTTCTTATCATTTAAATTAATCCCTTCTAACTCCTTAAACAGATAAACAGAATCTTCTTCTCTTTCTAATTTACCGAGAATTTTAGAAACTTTATCAGGGATCTTCAATGACACTAATTTGTTGTTCTTAGCCATACGGTAATGTAAAGGATCGTCATAAAAATCTGCCCACTTTAATTATAATACATCACTTACACGAATTCCTGCAAAATAAAAACTTAGTAACCATGCATATAAAGCGTACTCTTGAGCTTGGGTTAAATCTGTTAAAATTATTAGCTGAATACTGAGATTAGATAAAATTTCTATTTAATCTTAAATTTTAAACCAATTTGTTATAATTTGTTTTTCTAGGGAAATTCCGTCTTTATGAACAAATTCATTTTTAGAGATATTATAAACGTAATCTATATTCCATACATTATAATTAGCAGCAACTGCTTTAATAGCGTCACAAACAAACTCGACTTCAGCATTGGTCATGGTTGGGTGTATAGACATTCTTATCCATCCTGGACGCTCCATCAAACAACCTTCCAAGATTTTTAATTCTATTGATTTAGACGTTGGTTGATCTACATTCAACAAATAGTGACCATAAGTACCCGCACATGAGCAACCACCACGAGTTTGTACTCCAAACTTATCATTTAGCAGCTTGACGATTAAGTTATAATGTGCATCTTTAATGAAAAAAGAAAAGATTCCTAATCGATCGGTCTGATTTGGAGCTAAAAGGTGTAAGTTTTCAATTTTTGAAAGCCTTTCAAACACAATGGTATTTAATTCATGTTCCCGGTCTAAAATATTCTGTACGCCCATTTCTTCTTTAAGTTTAATGGACAACGCAATTTTTATCACCTGTAAAAACCCTGGTGTACCACCATCTTCACGAGTTTCGATATCATCAATATAATCATGATCTCCCCATGGATTTGTGTAAGACACCGTGCCGCCGCCAGGATTATCTGGAACCAAGTTTTTATATAGTTTTTTATTAAAAACCAATACACCTGACGATCCTGGACCTCCTAAAAATTTATGCGGAGAAAACGTGATAGCATCCAAATATTCATCGGTATTTTCAGGATGCATATCAATGTTGACATAAGGTGCAGAACAGGCAAAATCCACAAAGCATAAACCATTGTTTTGATGCATAATTTTTGCCACCTCGTAATAATTAGTTCTAATACCCGTAACATTGGAACAGCCAGTAATAGCTGCTATTTTTATGGGACAATCTTGATGTTCCTTAATGAGTTCTTTCAATTTTATTACACATGGCAAACCGTGATTGTTTGATGGAATCACTTTTACTCTAGCGATGGTTTCCAACCAAGAGGTTTGATTTGAATGATGTTCCATATGAGACACAAAAATAATGGGTCTTTTCTCTTCCGGAACTTCTATATGGTCTTTTAGATTTTCACTCACCTTTATACCTAGAATACGTTGAAACTTGTTGATAGCTCCCGTCATTCCGGTGCCCACAGTAATAAGCACATCATCTTCTGAAGCGTTTACATGTGTTTTTATAATCGCTCTAGCCTCATGATACGCCAAGGTCATAGTAGAACCTGTTATAGATGTTTCGGTATGCGTATTGGCTACATACGGACCAATTTCATTTAGTAGTTTTTCTTCTATCGGTCTGTATAACCTTCCGCTTGCGGTCCAATCTGCATAAATAATTTTTTTCTTTCCATAAGGCGATTCAAACTCTTGATTTATGCCAACAGTTTGACTCCTAAACTCCTTAAAATATGCTTCAAGATTGGAAGTTCTTTTTTTATTTCTGAAATTATCAAGTATATTATTCATGTTTTTCAAACTTTAATTGAAGAATCACTCTAGCACAATAAAGTACCGAAGCAATTCTTCTCACTAAAACAATTAAGCATCTCTAAAAAAGTGTACTTAATTAAAAATTTTCAGTTCCTGTTTTTAACCAAGTGTAATAGGTTTCAACATCTGGCGTGTAAGCTACAGGTGTTATTAAATTTTCTTCGTTATGATCTATTAAAACATAGAACGGTTGTGAATTGGTTTTATATTTTATGGTTTGAAGTTCGCTCCATTTTTGCCCGATATACTTTAACGTCTTCCCTGGTTTAAGTTGAGATTCGACAACCTCACCGGCTTCAAGTTTTCTTTTATCATCGACATATAAAGAAATTAATACGACATCATTTTTTAAAATATTTAAAACCTTCGGATCTGGCCAAACATTTTGTTCCATTTTTCTGCAATTAACACAAGCCCAACCTGTAAAATCTAACATCACTGGTTTACCTATTTTTCTGGCGTAAGCCATACCTGTATCATAATCGTCAAATGCCATAATATCGTGTGGCGCTAATAAATGTGAGCCTTCAGGCAAATCGCCATGAGACGCATTACTTACGCCTAATCCTAATTTAGAAAAGCCAACACCATAAGGCGACTCGCTATAATCTTGCGGTGGCGGAAAGGCACTAATAATGTTTAAAGGTGCTCCCCAAAGTCCAGGAATCATATAAATAGTGAACGTTAAAACGATCAATCCTAAACTTAATCGTCCTACTGAAATGTGACTTAATGGTGAATCATGTGGTAACTGAATTTTTCCGAATAAATAGAATGCTAATGTTCCGAAAATGGCAATCCAAATCGCGATGAATACTTCGCGTTCTAAAATATGAAGTTGTAAAACTAAATCCGCTTGACTTAAGAATTTGAATGCCAAAGCCAGTTCTAAAAATCCTAAAACTACTTTTACGGTATTTAGCCAACCTCCCGATTTTGGCAGTGAATTTAACCACCCTGGAAAAGCTGCAAATAATGCAAATGGCAGCGCTATTGCCAAAGAAAAACCAAACATACCAATTACTGGAGCCAAACCACCTTTCGATGCGGCTTCAACTAATAAGGTTCCTACAATTGGGCCTGTACAAGAAAAAGACACGATAGCTAAGGCTAATGCCATAAAAAAGATACCTACAAGTCCGCCTCTATCTGCCTGTGAATCTACTTTATTGGCCCATGAATTTGGTAACATAATTTCGAAAGCACCTAAAAAGGAAACAGCAAAAACAACTAAAAGAATAAAGAAAATGATGTTAAACCATACATTGGTCGCTAGTGCGTTGAGAGCATCGGCACCAAAAATTCCGGTTACAGCGATACCTAAAAGTAAATAAATAACGATAATACAAATACCATAAATGATGGCATTTTTAATTCCTACAGCTTTGTTCTTGCTTTGTTTGGTAAAGAAACTCACCGTCATTGGAATCATAGGAAACACACAAGGTGTTAATAAAGCCGCAAAACCAGATAAAAAGGCTATAAAAAATATGGCAAAAAGCCCTTTATTTTCTTCCTGATTTTCTTCCACATGAGTACTACTATCAATAACCTCATCTTCTACGGCTTCCAACCTATTACCCGAATCTTTATGTAATTGAAAGGTTAAATCAACTTCTGTTGGAGGTAAACACCGAGAATCATCACATACCATAAATTCGACAAATCCAGAAATGGAAGATTCCCCTGCTTCTACTTCAACTTTTTGTTTAAACGTGGCTTTGTTTTCAAAAAACTTAATTTCCATTCCGAATACGGGATCATCCACAACATGACCTTCTTCCTCTTCGGTATTTCCAATAATTTTAAACCCACCCTCACTATCGTCATAAACGAAAGTTGTTGGTATTGGACCATTTTCTGGCACATTCTGTGAATACAAATGCCACCCTTGATCAACGATAGCGGTAGAAATTAAATGGTATTCGGTGTCTGATATTTTCTCTACTGAGGTTGTCCATTTTACGGGATCTAGGACTTGCGAATACCCCGCTAATGAAAATATTAAAACACTTAACACTAAAATAAATTGCTTCATTATATGATTTTGTTTTATTTGATATTGAATATTAAATCTACTTCGGTCGGAGGCAAACATCTACTATCGTCGCAAACCATAAACTCTACAGTTCCAACTACCTTAAATGGTATATTTCCTTTAATTAAAATACGTTGCTTAAATAAAGCTCTCGTTTCAAAGAACTTAATCTCCATATTAAAAACAGGGTCATTAATGACGTGTCCTACTTCCTCCTTGGTATTTCCTTTTTTTAAATAATAGTCGCTACTTTCAAATAAAAATGTAGTTGAAACCGGCCCGCCTTCTGGCACATTCTGCGAATACAAATGCCAGTTTTCCTCAATCGTTGCTGTTGCTAACAATTCGTATTCTTTATCCGTTATTTTCTTAACTGATGTAGACCAGTTTACTGGTTCTAAAACCTGCCCGTTACTCATTGTAAAAACGAATAACGTTAGTAGTAATATAAGATTTTTCATGTTTTTATTTTTTAAAGGGTTGTTATTTACTAAACAACCCTTTTTTTGAACTCTCTAAATTGTTTTAATATATTTAATGACTAACTCAAATAATCTAAAACTAAACAAAAAGCTGCTTTTTTTATTCAAGAGGTTAAGCAAGAATGATATTTTTACTATTTACCAAATGCCCCTTTTTATATTTTAGTCCAAAACATCATAAAAATTAACAACAACGCTAATTTTTATAAGTTTTCTCTTTTAATCTTTTATGTATTTATTAAGTTGACTTACGGGTATAACTACTTTTGTAACAAGCTGTAAATCTCCTTTTTTACCACCTCCTGTATAGTATGGATGGGTGGCACTCACCACACCAACGACTTCACCCGAATCATTAACAACAGGTCCGCCACTAGACCCTATACCGAATTCTGCTGTTATTGAAATTTTAGGTTCTGAATTCTTGGAACTTATATATTTTCTAGAAATGATACCTTTAGTCATAAAAAAAGTATTTTTAAAAGGATGGCCCATTACATATACGTCTTCTCCAATAAGTTCCGTTTCGGCCAACGGTAGTGCTTTTAATTTCTCGCCATTTGTTTCAATTTTAATAATCGCTAAATCATTAGATTTACTTGCGGACAAAATTTCTGTAACAACATAAACAGTCCCATCTTGAGTTACTGCAAAAATACCCCCATTATCATCGCCCGACTCAGGATTAATAACATGATAATTGGTTACAATTATACCATCTTCGTGAATTACAAAACCTGATGACGAACTTAAATGCACATTTGGACACTTATCACATAAATAAGACGTTCCTATAAATACTGTTCTGTCCTGTAGATAGTAATACATTTGATTACCCGTTTTTTTATCTAGCTTAGTATGAGTTATCTCGACCCCTGAATTGGCTTCAAAGTTTTTAACTTTGTCTTTTTGAAGTTTCTTATAAGTGGTATGCTTATTAGCTAAAACTATTTTTTCTACTTCTTTATTTGCGGCAGCTATAAACGCAAAACCGTTTTCTACTTCATCCCCTGATATAACAACTTGTGTATCTTTTTCCTCAGTAGTTGTTTTACTAGAATTACAACAACAAAGTGTTAATGTTAATGATAATGATATGATATAATTAATTTTCATTTTTTTGTATTAATAAGGTTTTTATATATTTTTTTTTATGGTTAGTATTAATAATAATGAAAAAAATATTTGATTATTATTTCAAACTATGAGATCTTTTCTATTTCAAAATGACATAGAAACATCCCTTCTTAAACAAATTAAAAAGAGGTTATTTTATAATTCTCTTTTCTAAACTTTGATTAAGACTAATTCCAAAATTTAAAACTAACAAAATGACTAATAATGTTTTAACTTAAAAAACATGTTTTAATTGAGGTGAATATTAAATTTTAAGTCCTTCAAATAATGAGATTAATTCCGGGTTCGATGGTCTTGGAGCATTCGTATTTACAATATTTCCTGAAGGATCTAATAAAATAAATTTAGGAATGCCGTTAATAACATAATCTTTAATAAACTGAGATTGAAATTCATTGTCTGCAAACAATTGAGTACCTCCAAGTTCTTTTTCTTTAATCATCGTTTTCCATTTTTCATAGCTTTTTTCTCTATCTACAGAAATACTTATAAATTCTATGTTTTTACCATGATATTGTTTTTCAACTTTTTTAAGCGAAGGTATCTCCCCTATACAAGGACCGCACCAAGTTGCCCAAACATCGATATAAACGTATTTTCCTTTTAAATCATCTAAAGACGTTGTTCCTCCAGCATAATTTATATAGTTTTCAAATTTAGGCGACGGATTTCCTGTTTGAACTTTCTTTAATTTTTCATAAGATTCAGTTACGCCCGTTTTTTGTTTTTCGTTCGTAGAACTAGACATAAAAAGATTGTAATACTCCTCAAGATGCTCTGTTCTAGAAATGCTAGCTATAGTTGTACTTAACAAATCATTCTTAATACTTTGGTTTTCAATAGAGGAAAAAGCCTTTAAATCGGCAATATCTTTAGAAATATTTTCAGATTCTTTAATTTCAGCAGCCTTATTCCTGTAATGCATACCTACTAGAGATTTATAGGCTCTAGAATTCTTATAATCTTCTTCATTATTATAATCAATATCGTCCAAATCACTTAAGAAATCTGAAGACACTTTAAAATCTTTTTTCTTTGTATAACGTGCGTGAGAATATTCAAAGTTAGCTATTTTATTAAGGTAAGTGTATTTTATATCTTTTTGCTGTGCTATTCTAAAACTTTCGGGAATACCCTTTGTGTCTCTTAATAGTTCGTTAAGAGAAGTAATTATAGTATTCATTTTATCTTTAAATACATCTTGCTCCAAAGTATAGACGTTCTCAGTACCCTCTAACTCTTTTGCTTTTTTAGCTCTAGCTCTTAAGAAGTTATTTTCTCCTGCACCATTTCCGCTAACGGCAACAGTACTATCTAATGCTTTTGAATCTGCATTCATAGTTAAATCATACCCATTTTCTAAATGAATATTGGTTCGCATTTTATTATAAATTAATTGATACATTCCTTCTTTACCTCGAATGGTATCTTTAAAAGATCCATCGCTAGCAACTAGTATTGTATCTTTAAATGTGCGATCATTAAAACTTAATACAATTATTTTGTCATCATTATTGTTTAGTAATTTACCTGAAAACAGAGCATAATCTACAGGTGCTTTTGCCTTACAAGAAAGCGCGAATATTGCAATTCCTGTTATAAATAGTAATTTTCTCATACAATTAGTTGTTGTTTTTAATGGTATAATTAAATACCTAATTCATTAAATAAGGTTATTAATTCTTCTTTTGAAGGTCGTGGTGCATTCCACGATACAATATTCCCTTTTGGGTCTAGCAAAATGAAACGTGGTATACTGTTAATTTTATAAGCTTGAATAAAATCGGTACTCCAATCTTTATCTGCAAGTAATTGAACGCCGTCTAATGCTTTATCTGCAATCATTTTACTCCATGCTTCACGCTTATCTTGTATATCTATAGAAATACTCACAAACTCAATATTTTTACCGTGATATTGCTTTTCAATTTTTTTAAGCGCAGGAACCTCGGCTAAACAAGGTCCACACCAAGTTGCCCAAATATCTATATATACATGCTTGCCCTTAAAATCACTTAAGGAACTTGTTCCTCCAGCGTTGTTTACATAATCATTAAAAACAGGAGAAGGTGCTCCTTTAGATAATTTCTTTAAGTCATCGTACTTTTTAGTAAAAACCTTATTATTCTCTGTTGAAGTAGAAACAGCCATGAAAGAGCTATAATACATTTCCATATCGTCGGTATAAGCTATATCGTATTTTGAGGCCGCCTTTAATAAATCATTCTTTATATAATCGTTAGGGATTGCTCCAAACACCCTAAGCTTAGCTAAATATTTATCAATCCCTTCTTTATCTACTAACTCAACTGCTTTCAGTTCAAAATATTCTTCCACCAATTCATCATACCACCCTCTATGTTTATAGGTTTCTTCGCTAGCAAAATCCACTCCTTCTAGTGGTTTAAGAAATTCCTTTGAAACTCTAAAATCAGGCTGTTTTAGGTTTCGTCCGTGTCTTCCTTGATACCGGACTAAAGATAATAGATAGTAATTATTCAATTGCTCACGCTCAAATTGAGCAAACTCGCTAGGCAAATCGGGAAAGCTATCTAAATATTTTATAAGATTTTCTTTAATCATGCTGGCTTTAGCACTAAAATCAGATTCGTTTAGATTATTAAATTCTTTAAAATCTCCTCTAAGGCGATCTCTTCGACTATCTTCTGTCAACAAATATTTAGAAGCATTAGAATCTGGCCCAGTTAATACCGAGGTGGCTCTCATATTTTTACCGTCTGTGGTGAGGTTATACTCCCCTCCATTAGCTAAGTAAATATCAATTCTGTTCATGCCTTTACCACTAAACCTGTAGGTGCCTGTTCCTGAAAATATGGTGTCGCAAGTAAAAGAACCATCCTCTGCTGTTTTAATAGTAAATCTACCTTTAGCATCTTTATGAGATAGACTAAATTCTTTAGATGGAGCGTCCAAAATGGTTCCAGATAACAAAATATAATCTTTTTTAGGATTCTCATTACAACCGAATATACAAACGGCTGTACATAATAAAATAATAATTTTTTTCATTTTTTTTTCATTTTAGAGCGCATAATAAAACTACCCCTGTAAGTGAAGCAAACAAAACATAGGAAAGCGAATTGCTTTTTTTATATGTATAATAAGTAGTTCTTTAGAGGATAGCAGCAGAAAGTGGCAAAACTTTTAATTTTGCCCTTATCTACTATTTTTAAATTGATTATTAACCCCTGTTATTTAATTTTTAGACCATAAATATCTGATCACCCTATAATAAATAAGATTGTTAAAAAACAGTTGCCAAAAAAAATATCTAAACCCATAACTAAGGGTTTAAACTTATTGAAGTCTAATACCATCTAAACAAAATGTAGACGGATATACCATAGTACCATCATTGTGAACATAGTCTGATGTCATTGTAAATAATACTTTATCTACATCTCCCAAAGAGGATAAGTCCACTTTTTGCCAATCATTTAAAATATAATCATGTTCTGGGTTTATATTATCCACCTCTTCATTTACACATAAGTACCAATCAACAGTTCCAGTAGAATTTCCATTCAAAAATCCTTCAATGGTTAATTTTACATAACCTTTATATATACCACTATCATAAGCTTCATCATAAACTTCATCATAAATATCACTATAAGCTTCATTATAAGCATCATCATAAGTGGCATTGTAAGCATCATCATAAGCTTTTTGTATCTCTTCTGGAGTAAGAGCTGGAGTATTAGCACTAGCGTCTACTTTTGCAGCTTCTCCTGCAGCAATAGCATCTGCTTCACTAACAGCTAATCTTGCTGCTTCTCCTGCTGCTACCGCTTCCGTTATCACAACTAATCCTGCTGCTTCTGCTACTTTATCTCTTTCTAAATTTTGAAAACCATTTAACCTAACAGCATCAAAACCACCAGGTGCTGGTAACCTAAACCTACCTTCTAAATCTGAATCCGGATTTTTAATATTAGGATTAGATCTCTTTCCACCATCTATTAAATAAGATTCAGTTACACCATCATAATCATCAGAGTAAATAGAGCCATATTGAGCTAAAAGATAATTATAAGACGTATTTGCAATAAGTACATGTGCTATAGTATTTGGAGAAGATAACGTAAAAAAGGCATTATCTCCTTCAGTATTTCCAACCAAATAATTCTGAGTCTTATTTGGCTCAGTAGTATAAACACTAAAAGCTGTAGTATTTATAGACGCTTGTTCTTCGGCTGCGGTAAGCCCTCCTATTGGAGCAAAATCCGGACTTAAATCCCAAGGGTATGAACGAAAATTTTTATTAGATAATGCAAACCCACTAAAATTATTTCCTGTTCCTGTAACATTTACCGTAATAATACCTGAAGCATTGTCACCAGCTGTAAACGGTGCCGTTGGAATTTGATAAGTAAATCTATCCAAACTTAATTCATTGAAAGTAATATCATTTGGATAAGCTATTTGAAGTTCTAAACTTTCTTCACATGAATTAAGCAAAATTAAACCAAAAATTGCTGCAGAAATCACTATATGTTTTTGTATTTTCTTTATCATCATAAAATATATTATTAGTCTAATTGATAGTTTTGGTGAATTAAATTATTCAGTTCCATTTCAATTGAAGGGATATTGTAACACAAACGAAATATTTCTAACACCCCTTCGCCTCTTAAATTCTCAATCCAACGAGCACCTGCAGAATCTTTAAATCGAGTTGATGCAAAGTATTCACTTCCATTTTCTAAAAACGTTTCGAAAAAATATTCTTTAAAAATGGCATCCATTAATTCTTGTTCAGTTGTAGGATTTAAACTAGGGATTATTGGATTCGTTCTTACAGCTCTCATCGTGTTTATAGGTGCAATTGCTTCAGCTATTGAAGCTCCAGTTCTTGCCAATAATTCTGATTTTAAAATATATAATTCTGGATACCTAAAGAAATATGTGTTGTATTTATGAGGTGTAGATTCTGTATTTGTATCTTCTCCCCAATCTCCTAATCTTGTAACTTTAGTAAAAGTAAAAACCTCTCTATTAGACCTAGGCCAGCAATAGCCAGTTACAACATCCCAACGAGGATCTGCTGAAAACCACTCATATCCACGTTTTAAATCTCCATCACGATCATCTGTTAGCTCAACTCTATTTGAATAATTGTATGGTATGGAGAACCTGTACCAACTACTAGTGTAGTAGTCTCTACGTAATGCTTCTATATAACCTGAAAATAAATTTTCTTGAGAGTCCCAAGAATCTTCATATACTTCTGCCAAGTCTTCCTGCATAGAAAAACGTGATATATTTGCATTTAACACTTCATTTATCAAACTAAGTGCTTCGTCAAGCCCAGTAGTTTCTGTATTAAAACCAGCTCTAAACAATAGCAACTTCGCTTTTAAAACCTTGGCTAATTCTTTAGACATATATTTACTATCTGAAAAGCCTGGAGCGTTAGCAATAGCAAAATCAAGATCTTCAAAAATTTTCTCGTAGCTATCACCTACATTTAGCCTAACTTGATGAACATTTTCTAGAGTAACTGTTTCTTCACGGTACATTACACCATCTGGATCATTATCATCACTAGCCCACCAATGTGAAAACTGCTGTAAAACAAAGATATGCCCCCAGGCTCTTAACAATCTAGACTCTCCAAGTAAAGCATTTTTTTCTTCTTGATCTATTTGCGTTTCATCTAGATTTGAAATACCATTTATCGCAAAATTTGCAGCATTTATTGTTTCATAATATTTCTGCCATTTAGATTGTTGAGTACTATTACTCCCAGATTGAGACCATTCCATAGCATATTCTGAACCTGACCAATCTACAAAACCTGCTCTAGACGCCATCGCTGTCATCATTCCTCCATCATATTCTGATCCATCAAGAGTACTATAAACTCCATCAACAGCAGCTCTAGCATTTACACTATTCGTAATTCCGTTCTGGCTATTTAATTTAAAACTTGGTTCTACATCTACAACGTCAGAACAAGAAACTATTAAAAAAGTTAGCAGAATTAATGGTATATATATTATTTTTTTCATCATTAACATAATTTATTAAAGTTTAACTTTTATTCCAAGACTATATACTTGTGCAGAAGGATAAGTCCCGTAATCAATACCTCCTTGAGAAAGAACTAAAGAATTTGCATCACCTTGAAATCCACCACTAGGATTAAATCCTGGATATTTAGTAATTGTGAATAAGTTAGTAGCTTGAAATGTAAAATCTATTCCATTAACTACTGAATTATTGAATATATCATTTGGTAATTTATACGATATATTCAACGCATTTAAACGTATATATGATGCATTATATAAGTATAAATCAGAAATCTCACCGTTATTAGAAAGCCCGTATTGCCCCATTCTAGGAAAGCTTGCCTCATATGGACTTAAAAGAGTTGCACTTTGTCCTGCTATTAAATTACTTTGGTTATTCCATCCAACACCATCTACATCTTGTCTTGGTAAATCCCATAATCTTTTGTGCCCATAAGCATATGAAAAAACAGAATTAACCCTAAACCTCTTGTATGAATATGTCAAACCAAAACCTCCATATCCTTTAGGAGTAGAAGTTCCTAAATCTACAATATCATCATCATCAATCTTTCCATCTCCAGAGTGATCAATAAAAATAACATCACCTGCTGTTTCAGTACTACTTCCGTAGTGTGTTTGCTGTCCTGAATCAAGTGTATTTCCAGTCATGGCATAAGCTTCTTCTGCAGTTACATAAAATCGTCCGGCAGTTTGCAATCCTTGCCAAACCCCAATAACATCACCCTTTTGAATATTTTGAGCATCACCTGCGACACCAATACTTTCGTTTGTACCATTAATAGCTAATATCTCTCCTTTATTTTTTGACCAATTAAAATTAAAGGTCAACCTATGATTTTCATTACGAAGAATATCATAGTTAAAATCAAATTCAATACCTGTATTTAATGTTGAAGCAACATTTGCTTGCACCTGTGAATCACCAGAACTATAAGCTACACGTTCTCTAAAAATTAGATCTTTACTTTCTCTTTCGTACATCCCAATAGAACCAAATAAGCGATCATCTAATAAACCAAAATCTAAACCTAAATCGAACATTACACTCTCTTCCCATTTTAAATTTTCATTTCCAAGACCGTCTGGTAAGATTGCAGGAGATTCATTATAAGTTGTAGCATCTACTAAGGTTAACCAATCAAAATTACCATTGGCAGGAGTACCTGCTAAACCATACGATGCTCTAACCTTTAAAAAAGAAACATATTTTTTAATCTTTTCAGATTTCATAAAATCTTCACCTGTTATTAACCAAGCCGCTGATCCAGAAGGAAAAGTTCCAAAACGATTTCCTGGCCCAAAACGCGATGAACCATCTTTTCTAATAGTTCCTGAAAGAATGTAACGATCGTCATATTTATATTGCACACGCGCAAACTGTGACACTAATCCACTTTCTGTGCTATCTTCATCTATATCAGCAATACTTGCGTGAGATCCAAAATTATTAAGAATATCATCATCTGGAAAATTTTCAGCAGACATTGAAAAACTTCGTCTTATACGAGTCTCTGCACTATAACCTAATAAGGCTTGTACATCATGTTTATCGTTAAAAACCTTTGAGTATGACAAGGTATTATCCCAAACATTTGCAGAACTTTTTGAGTTATACCAATTTCTTTCTGCAACAGTTTTATAATAACTACCTAACCTATAATATCTCAAAGTTTCTGAGTCTGAATAAGTATTTGAAAACGTAGTCTTTAACCTTAGACCTTCTATTATTTGATATTCTAAAGAACTAGTTACATTAAAAGTAAGTGATTTAGAATTATTAGTATTACTAAGAGTTGTATAAGGGTTCTCAGTCCATTTATCTTCTGTATAAAGACTACCATCCTCATTAAAAGCCTGTATATCTGGACGAATTAGTCTAAAAGCATTAATCAACCCATCCTTATTATCTGCATTTCGTGTACCTCCACTTGCTCTCAAATCAAATTTCAAATTATCTGTAATTTTTGTGTCAAAGTTAAATCTACCGCTATAATTCTCGGTTTTCCCACCTTTAATTACCCCTATTCGATCTATATATTTAAAAGATGCAAAATAAGTACTTCTTTCAGATCCTCCTCGAAGAGAGAAATTATGATCTACACTAATAGGTGATTGTGATAATAATTCTAACCATTTATTATCAGCATCAAAATATGCATCTGGATTCATCTTTAAATCAGATTTATCCCATTCACTTGTATTTAAAGCTTCAAATGCATCTTCATCTAACCAGTCTCCAGTACTTGATCCAAAACTCCCATCAGACCAAACATCTTCTTTAAAAGCTGCCTGTGAAAAGTTAATATAACCTTCTCTGTCGTAAAACTCATACCCATTAAAATCAAGTTTACTAACTGCTACACGAGAAGAAATTTCAAACCTAGGTTGTGTATTAAGCTTACCTTTTTTAGTAGTTACAAGCACTACACCAGCCGCCGCTCTAGAACCGTAAATAGCAGTTGCAGATGCATCTTTTAAAATATCAATGCTCTGAACATCATCTATATTCAAATTAAAAAGTGTATCAGCAATATCACTTGAAGTTATTCCAACTGCTTGTGGCACTCCATCAATAACCCATAAAGGTTGATTATTCCCAAGTATTGAAGCAGCCCCTCTAATAACTATATTTACTTGAGAAGTTGGTGATGCTGAATTTATCTGTACATTAACACCTGCTGCTCTACCTTCTAATAGACTAGATATACTAGCCCCCATTGGTGCGGTTTCAATGTCTTTTGCTGTTACTCTAGAAATTACTCCTGTTGCATCTTTTACAGTGGAAGTGCCATATCCAATAACTACAACTTCATCTAGGCCAGAAAAATCAGCCACCATAGTTACGTCAACAACAGTTTTACCACCTATAACAACTTCTTGGCTTTTAAAGCCTACATAACTAAAAGTTAAAATAATATTTTTATCAATATTTTTTAATTTGATGCTATATTTACCATCAAAATCGGTAAAAACTCCTTTGTTCTTACCTTTCAGGATAACATTTACTCCTGGTAAAGGAATCCCTTTATCATCTAAGACAATTCCTGTAATGCTATATTGCTGCGCACTAGCTAAATGTTTATTAGCAGTTACTTCGAGTGATTTAGCTTTAATTAAAATATCTTTTTCTTTTGAAAACTGATATTCAAATTGACCTTGTGACAATGCTTTCTGTAGAAGATCTTCAGCTTTTACAACGCTTTTTTTTAATGAAACTTTAGGATAATTCTCAAACAAATCGGCTCTATAAATAAATCTGTAATCTGTCTGATTCTTAATCATTTTGAAGACTTCGTCTACCGAAATTACTTGATTCGCTTTAATTTCAATTTTAGCGTTCTGAGAGAATCCATTTTTAGGAGATAAACTAAAGACGGACATCGATAAAAGAAAAATAAATGTTTTCATGATGAGCGTTAAAAACCTTCTCTTCTTGAAGAGAAGCAGATTAGTAATTTTTTTTTTCATAAATTTACATGTTGGTTAGTTAAATCATTTAATTAATCACTGTTTAATGGGATATCACTGGCGGTTAGAGGTTTAGTTTTATCCCGTTTTTTTTTATTCTATAGTTATATGTTTATCATCAATTTTATAATTCATATTATTAGTGTTTTTTATAATTTCCAGTATGTATTCTATAGATTGTTGTTTACTGATAATCCCAGTAAATCCAACACTTCTCATGTCTTCATTAGTGATTGCAACATCAACATCATACCATCTTGCCAACACCTTCATAATATCTTCTAAAGATTTATTTGTAAAGCTAAACTCACCAATACGCCAAGAGATAAAGTCTTCGACCTCTACTGTAGAAATTTCAAAATCATTTTTAGCTTGAGATAGTTTTGATTGTTGTTTTGGTTCTAATATTCTTTTATTTATATTATTACTAACACAAACACTGCCTTCTATCAAAGTGGTAATAATTTCAGTTTCGTCCCTGTAAGCTTTTACATTAAACATGGTTCCCAATACTTTTATACTTTGCTCATTGGTTTTTAAATGAAAAGCATCTCCACCATGATTAGTGCTTTTTGATACATCAAAATAAGCCTCCCCATAAACCAACTCTATTTCCCTCGGTTTTCCTTTTATAAAATTTACGGGATATTTTAGTTTAGAATCTGAATTTAACCAGACTTTAGTGCCATCTGATAATTCTACAAAAAACTGTCCTCCTCTTGGAATTGTTAAATAGTTATAGACAAGCTCTTCTTCTTGTTTTTCTGGTTTATTATAAACTACAGATTTACCATTACTTTTTAGCTTATCAGATTCGTAGATGGTTTCTTTATCTAGAACAATATTACTTCCATCTTCTAAAGTTAAAGTTGCTTTATCGGATCCGATTTGAATGGTATTACTGGTTTGCACAGCATAAACCTCTACTCTAGATTGAGATTTATATATAGAACCAATAGCCACAAATGCAACTAATGACGCAGCAACTGCATATTTAAAAATAGCTTTCTTATAAAATGGAATAACTTTAACCGGACTCTTTTCTTGGATAGATTCCAGAATATTAATAAGCATTTTGTTTTTTATCTTACTTTCTGGCCCCAACTCTTCAACCCATTCGTGGGTCTCTTGAAAACTTTCATAATAGTTTACAAGTTTTTTAACTTCTTCAATCGTAATTTTTCCATCAAGATATTTTTCAATTAAGGTTTGAAAATCTTGATTTTTATTTTGATTGTTTTTCATAAAATCTATAAATACGTTAAGTGTATATTAAGTAAGTGTCAAAATTGACTACTATCCCCCAAAAGAAAATCAATTATTTTTCATTTTCCATGAAAATAATATTACAAAAACACAAAAACACGTCATTTAAGCCAACGAATAAGCCTAAACAGTAAATAAAACGCAATGTTATTTTATTATAAAAAAGAAATGGAAATTTATAAATTCAGAAAAAGGGTAACAAATAAAACCTGTCCTAATGAAGTACGAAGTACGCGAAGTGCGTTTGTAATATGATTCTCTACCGTTTTAACAGTAATACCTAATTGTTCTGCTATTTCTTTGTGGCTTAACTGTTCTTGTCGACTAAGTTTATAGACTTTTTTACACTTTTCCGGTAAACTTTCAACAACAAGTTTAACAAAGTTTTTAAGCTCCTTATGCATCATTTTAGTTTCTGGAGTGGTGTATTGTAACCGTTCATTCAGGTCATCAAACAGCTCAACTCGCATCATTTTATTAGTTCTAAATTCAGCAAAAACTTTATATCTAACACATGCATAAAGATAACTTTGCAGAGATACTTTTATTTCAAGATCTTTACGTTTATTCCAAAGATCAATAAATACATCTTGAATAATTTCTTCGCAAACCTCTTTATTTTTTAATAAATTATAAGAAGAAATATAAAGTACTTTCCAATAGCTATTATAAAGTATAGTTAAGGCCTTCTTGTCGTCCACCTTTAATTTTCGTATTATTTCGCTATCGGAGTTACACATAATTTACGTGAAAATTATGAAAAAGAATATTCATTAATTTTACCAAAAAAAAAAGTTAAATTTCCACTAATGTATGTTAAATTTATTTATAACAATAAATCTAGTTTGAAAATAAAAATTTAGAAGCAGTACTTTTTTATATTAATAAATTGAAAGGTTTATTTTACTAATTCGAATAAAAAACAGACTTAATTTTATTTATATAATAAATTTGATTGAAAACTTGAACAGAATAATAAGAACAAAAAAAAACAGATACTTTTTTTCAACATATTAAGCATTAGTGAAACCCCATTTTTTTTAGCAATAGGTTCTTTCAGGTTTTCTTTTAACCTATACCAATATTATAAAAAAATAATTAAATAGTTCCTCTTTCTCTTGAACCAAGTAAAAGATTAATCAATAAAAATTAGAAATCAATAACCATATCAAGCGCCTCATCAGCATCTTTTCTCATAAAATTAGCTTGATAAAGCATAGTTGTTGTAACCGAAGAATGCCTATATAGTTTTTGAAGCATTTGAATAGGAATTTTATCTCCAGAAATATTTCCAAAACTATGGCGAGCAATATGCATGGACATTTTTTTATCTATACCTGCTTGCAAGGCAACAAGCTCTAACCTCCTGTTAAAGTTTCTTGTAGCTGTTTTTATTCTTGTTCTTACGCGTTTCTTATCATTTAAATTAATCCCTTCTAACTCCTTAAACAGATAAACAGAATCTTCTTCTCTTTCTAATTTACCGAGAATTTTAGTAACTTTATCAGGGATCTTCAATGACACTAATTTGTTGTTCTTAGCCATACGGTAATGTAATCGCTCGTCAAAAAAATCTGCCCACTTTAATTGTAATACATCACTTATCCGAATTCCTGCAAAATAAAAACTAAGTAACCATGCATATAAAGCGTACTCTTGAGCTTTTGTTAAACCTTTTAAATTCTCTAAAGTTTTTATTTCTTCTCTATTTAATCCTACCTTTATTGTTTCGGGAAACTTAATTTGAAATTTCCCTTTTCCAAAAGGGTATAACTCTTTTTTGGTGATGTTTTGACTAATAGCTAAATTATAAATAGTTCGAAGCGTAATCATATAATTAGCCACAGTTCGTGCAACCAAATTTCTTTTACTTAACAGAAAATGTTCAAATTGTTTTAGGAGTTCAACATTCAAATCTTTAAAATGAAGTTGATCGTTTTTTATAAATTCTCTAAACACTGCTATACGACCAATTTCAATATCCAATTGATGAAACTGCTTTCGGTTTCTTATGTTTACCAAGTAACTCTCGGCTACTTTAAAAAAATCGTTATCATATTTCGATACAATCTGATTCTTTATCTTTTTTGAAGATAAATCCTGCGCTTCAATCTCTGCATTAATCAAACTTTTGTTGGCTAAAGATAGTTTTGATAGTATCAGCTGATTGATTTCTAAATGATCTGGATGTGATTTTCTTACCCTTCGATTTTTGGTATCCCACTGCTTCAACTTTATAGCTTGTCCAATATAAATATATGATGGCTTCCGATCCTTTATAATTCTAATCGATATAGGATGTAGATTTTTTGAATTTGGTCGTTTAACTAAAAAAGGTGTTACTGATGCCATAAGTATTGATTTTTAATAAAGATAAAACTCTGTGTATTTATACACTGCTAAAACATAGCTAAAACATTCTTTGATATTAATTGATTTCATTTTATACTAAATAAAATCTAAAGCTTCATTTTTAATGAATTTTAAAGGTATTCATATTGATTTGACATAGTACGCTCTAAATTCATAACTCGGAGGTCATGGGATCGTGCCCCATTCTCGCTACAACATTTAATCGATTCAAAACAAACGGTTTAGTTCACTCTAAACCGTTTTTTTATGCTTAATATAAACGAATTCATTACATTTGAACACGAAAATGAACACGATTTAGAATACGATTTGGCACATAAAAAGATTTTTTCAACTCCTAAAATCCACACCGCTAACGGAGATTTATCAAAACGTTGGTACGTCTATTTTTCTTTTAGAGATCCTAAAACAGGGAAGCTCAAGCGAATGAAAAATATTTATGGTTCTGCCAACTCTCACAAAAACAAAGAAGATAGGCTTGCACTTTTATCTCGATACCGTAGAAGACTTTTAAAATTACTTAAAGAAGGCTACAATCCATTTCTTGATAATACAGAATTTCATAAAAATAAACTTGCTAAAAAAAGTGAAGTTCCTGCTCCCGTAGAACAAGCTAAAACTATTCCTGTTGAACAACCTATTCCTACGGAAGTGAAAGTTGAAGCTCCAAAACAAGAACAAAAAGAAAAAGAAGAAGTTAAAATGACTATTCGTGAGGCTTTTGATTTTAGTTTGGAACTCAAGGCTAAAGTAATTAATGAAAGGTCTCTAAAGGATTACCAATATTCTACCAATGCTGTTGTAAAATGGGTAAAAGAGAATAAACCGAAAATTAAAACCATAGATCAATTCACTAAAAAAGTAGCTCTAGAGTTTTTAAATTCTGTGTTATTGAAATCTAGTGCTAGAAATAGAAACAATTATCGTCTTAATTTAAGTAGCTTGATGCAAACTTTGGAGGACAATGAGATTATTGCTTCTAACCCAATGCGGAAAATATCTGTTCTTAAAAGTATTCCGAAAAGGAATCAAACTTATAGCGCTAATGAACAAGAAGACATATTTAAATACCTAGAAAAGGAAGACCCCATATTGCTTCTGTACATTAAATTCATTTCTTATAATCTACTAAGACCAATAGAAGTGTGTAGATTGAAAATAAAAGATTTTGACTTAAAGAATAACACCATTAAGTTTAAAGCCAAGAACAGCCCTTTAAAAACGAAAATCATTCCTAAGATAATTTTAAAAGAACTTCCAGATTTATCTAAACTGAATCCAGAAAACTTTTTATTCACGCCAATAAAACTTGGTGGTGCTTGGGATGCCACAGAAAATAACAGACGCGATTACTTTTCTAAACGATTTAAAACCGTAGTAAAGGAAAAGTTTAACTTAGATAATAACCACGGGCTTTATAGCTTTAGACATACATTTATAACTAAATTATACCGTGCTTTAGCGCAAAGCACATCGCCTCATGCTGCTAAAAGTGAATTAATGTCCATCACAGGGCACTCTTCAATGCAGGCTCTTGAAAAATACTTAAGAAATATTGATGCTGAATTACCAAATGATTATTCCGATTTACTATAAATAGATATGGATATTTTTACAACGATAAAAGATAATTTACTTCGGCACTATATTATATATGTGCCAACCATTCTTTTTTCTAAACTTAAAGGAAGTATTTACGAAGGTGTTTTACCTGAAGATGCTGCTAATACTTTATTCTATCTATTCAATCCAAAAGAAATAATTGCGGACGTTAATGCGTTTTCAATAGTTGCACTTTTAGAAAAATCGGATATACTGGAAAGTAATCTG
This sequence comes from Algibacter sp. TI.3.09, assembly GCF_038154905.1. Taxonomy (NCBI): domain Bacteria; kingdom Pseudomonadati; phylum Bacteroidota; class Flavobacteriia; order Flavobacteriales; family Flavobacteriaceae; genus Algibacter; species Algibacter sp. TI.3.09. The sequence goes on from NZ_JBAKAN010000001.1 coordinate 1,230,714, forward strand.
TTTAAATTATTTGAAGCTAAAAAGACTATAGATGAAGAACATTTTAGAGTATTACTGGATAAATACAAAGAGCACGTAGAAGGCCATGCATTTATGACGCGGTGGATGTATGTTAATATAGATAAAACTTTTGCGAACTTAGACGTTGGCATTATCAATATGTTTAAATTCCAAGCGGAACAATTTCAAAAACATAGTGAAGAATTAAACAATCATTTTAAAATTCAACCAAATAAGGTTCCAAATGAAACTATAGCGCTTTTAGAACAATTAAAGGCAACCTATGCTAGTACTGAATTAAAAATCACTCCTCCTGCACCTATAAAACCTCTACCCGTTAGCGAAAAAACTAAACCTACAAAAAAGCAAAAGCTAAAAATTGATGATGATGAGATTGATAGGTTTTTATTAAGCTCGGTTTTCAACGTTAATCTCTAACTTTTTAAAATTTTTGACTACAAAATTAGTCTAAAAACTACAAAAAATATTAATTTAGCGTCAAACGTGCGTTCATTTGACGCTAAATTAAAGATATGGAATTTTATACTTGTCAATATTGCTATAAAGAATTTGACCCAAAACGTCGTCGTGTTCAGAAATATTGTAGCAATTCTTGTCGTTCGAAAGCACATCATGCTAGAAAGAAAACAGAAACTAAACTTTCTATAATTTCTGATTCCGAAACTAAAACTAACGTTCCAACTGTACCAACTCCTTCTGCAAAAAACAAAGTGGATTCTATGAGTTTGGCTGGCACAGGAAATGCAGCTGCAGGTAGTTTGCTAGCCGATACAATAAAATCTGTTTTTACACCTTTAGATAATAAACCTGCTACTAAAGGTGATTTGGAAAACCTGAAAAAACAGATTGTAAATCGTTACCATAAAATAACTAATCTCCAACAACGGAATGATGGTGCTCTACCCTATTTTGATATGGATACTAGTGAGGTTGTTTATTTGCTTTAGTGTTGGGGTAGGTTACTAATTTTATTAGTTAGAAAGCTTTCTATATTTTTCAATGATACCAGATATAACTTCATAGTATTTTTTGTCCTTATTCCTATCAGTATTATTATCACTCCAATCAAAGTTATCGTCTCGATAAACTAGTAACTCTCGATAAGGGTCATTCCAATAATACTTAAATCCATCAAACTCATACATATCATAAGGCCAATTATTGTACAATGATAATAATTCATCTTTTTTTAAATTAAATTTGAAAGTTATCCTCTTTTTTTCAAAACAGATATCTACACCATTATAGAAATTATCACATTTTGCAAACCAATCATCCCGCCTTCTTTCAAAAGGCTTAAACTTTTTATTTATAAAAGATTTATTCAATCTATCACATAAATTTCTAACCAAATCCTCTTCGGTTCTAAAGCTATTAATCTCAGTAGAACTATCTTTAGCCTTATTATAGTTAAATTTGAATTTATGAGATTCTGTTTTAACTTCCCTTTGGATCTCTGGTTTAATATCTTTTTTTATTTCTGTCTTATGCCCTCGGACTGGTCGCTTATAATCCGTTGAGTTTAAATCAATTTCTTCTGGAAAATCACTAAGCTTTTTCGTTGTTGTTTTCTTATTAAGACTAAAACTATAAAAACGTTGAGTTTCATCCAATAAAACCTCTGATTTCACGTAAGTTTTATTTAATGTTACTAGAAATTTATTACTCGTAAAAACAGGTCGTTTAATAAATACAGGTGAGTTTTCGTTTGCTATCTCCATACAGCTATTAAAAGCATCATTTTCAATATTATTGCTTCCTCTAAAATTGAATATGTCTGATTTGGAATGCTCGGTTAAAACTCCAAATTCAATATTTTCATTTGTAAAAGAATAATCATAGAGGTTTATTGAAGTAATCACACCTTTTTTTTCATTAGCATAATACTTAGCGTGTAATTTAGGCGCATGGATTATACTTATATTCGAAAATTGTTTAAAAAACTCAAAATCTTGTTTACTTAAACTTTTACTTACTTTATTTTCATTCTTACCAAATATTACAAGTATTTTAAGAAAATCAAATCGCTTAGGATTGCTAAATAATTTTTTAAAATGTTCATCTAATTTAATAAATGGCGAAACTATTAAAAGGGTCTCTTTGGCTTCCCATATTATATCATCAATTTCACTTTCTAGGGCTTTACCCGTTAAAAACGTACTCATACTAGGTTAATATTTTATATTTATTTGGGTTTTATTTTTTAAGCTGTCATTCCATTTACAAAAACTTGAACAAACTCTTTCATTTTGTCCAGTATACGCGCTCCTATTTCTCTTGCTTTTAAAATGCTTGGTCTACTGTCTAAACATTTAAAAACCTCATCACGTAATGGTTCTCTTCCATTATAGGTATAACTTTCAATAAGTGCTTTAAATTGGGCTTTATCTAAGTTTTCTTCTTCGCATAATTTAGCAAGTGCTAACACCTTTTCTTCATGCCAAAAACGTTCAAATTCATCTTGAATCGCATCGACATCGCTAATATGTGGTAAGTTTTCTTCAATAAATTTTTCTATCAATTCACGTTTACTACGTAACTCTACGTCTCCAGATAACATATCTATAATAGCCTTTTTCTGTGCTTTTGCATCTGCTGTTTTAGATTGTTTCAATTTAGCTAAGAGTTGCAAAATGTAGGCTACATTAATTTCGTCGCGATGAATAAGCTCTAACTCGAAATCAATATCATCTAAAATAGAGGTTTTGTGTTTTTGTCTATTACTTTTAACTTTCTCGTTTAAATCTAGATATTTGCCTTTGTAACTTTCAAAGGTTTGTTCATCTATACCTAAATCTTCCCAATCGAAATCGGTATAAGATTCTAATACATTTTTGGCGCGTAATAAACGTCTAAAAGCTTGAACAAAATTTAACTCATCGTTTTCACTTACCAAATCATCCACATTTTGATAAGTTGGCACTATTTCTAATAAATTCTTTAAAGCATCATCAAATTTTTCCGCTATGGCTTCATAGGGAGGCAAAATTATATCTTCAATTGCATTTTTATTAGAGAACAAAGTAATAGCCTCGTCTGTTGCCTTTTTTAGGTTTCGGAAACACAGTATATTTCCTTGAGATTTCTTCTCTCCTAAAATCCTATTGGTTCTAGAATACGCCTGTATTAACCCATGATGTTTTAGATTTTTATCTACGTAAAGTGTATTTACCTTTTTAGCATCAAAACCTGTAAGCATCATGTTTACAACAATAACAATATCTAATCTATCTTTATCCTGAAACGTTGTTTTTTCACGTTCCTTTAAACGCTTACTTATATCTTTAAAATAGTTTTCAAACTGCTGGCTATCTCGTGTTGAAAAGCTAGTATTATACATTTGGTTATAATCTGTAATATACGTGTCTAGCTTTTCTCTGGTATGACTTGTTTTATAAAGTGCGTTAGGTTCTGCCGCTTGTTGTAATTCGTCTCCAGGAATATAATCTTGTGCATATTCATCGTCTTCATTGGTACCATAAGAGAAAATAGTTGCAATGCGTAAATCATGCTCGCCTGCTTCTTTTTTACGTTTAAAAATATCGTAATATTTAATAAGCGTCTCTATATTACTTACTGCAAATAATGCAGAGAAATCCTTTCTATCTGTTTTAGTATCATGATAGGCAATAATATAATCTGCTATTTTTTCTAAACGTTTTTCATCTTTAAAAACGGCAGCCGTATCAATATCTTCAACTTCAATATCAATAAACGTATTGCTTTTTTGTTTGTATTTACCAATATACTCTATACCAAAACGTAATACATTTTGATCTTTAATAGCGTCTGTAATTACATATTTGTGCATACACTTACCAAACAAATCTTTGGTGGTTCGTTTACCTAAATCGTTTTTAGACGCATTGTCTTTAAAAATTGGTGTTCCTGTAAAACCAAACAGTTGGCTACTTTTAAAGTATTCGGTGATTTTTTTGTGTGTTTCTCCAAATTGGCTTCTATGGCACTCGTCAAAAATAAAAACTACTTTTTTATATTGTAAATGCGTTAAGCTTTTCTCGTAGTTAGCTTTAGAAATAGCATTATTTAATTTTTGAATGGTAGTTAACACCAATTTAGAATCGTCCGTTAACTGTTTAACCAAAGATTGTGTATTGTCTGTAACATCTACACTATCTTTCTTAAAGCTATTAAACTCTAACATGGTTTGGTAATCTAAATCTTTTCTATCTACTACAAATACCACTTTGTGTACGTTTGGCAAATCCATAATAATCTGGCTTGCTTTAAACGATGTTAAGGTTTTACCAGAACCTGTAGTGTGCCAAATGTAACCATTATCATTACTTGTAGATACTTGATTCACTAAATGCTCTGTTGCATAAAACTGATATGGTCGTAAAACCATTAATATTTTATGCGTTTCGTTATGTACCACATATTGCGCAATTATTTTACCCAAATGGTTTGGGGCTAAAAATGAATTGGCAAAATCAATTAATTCGGTTATGTTTTTATTATTTACATCTGCCCAAAAGAAGGTTTGCTTAACAGACTGCAACTTATTATTGGCTAAATATTTGGTGTTTCCACCATTACTAATAACGAACAATTGCACATACTGAAATAACCCATGATTAGACCAAAACGAATGACGTTGATAACGATTAATCTGGTTAAAGGCTTCTTTAATTTCTAAACCACGACGCTTTAACTCTATTTGTACTAATGGCAACCCATTAACTAATAACGTAACATCGTAACGATTTTTGTAAGTCCCTTCTTGAGTAATTTGGTTAGTGACTTGAAATAAATTATTGGTCCAGTCTTCGCTATTAAAAAAGCGTACATAAAAACTGTCTCCATTATCTCTGGTAATATTGAAACGATCGCGTAAGGTTTTGGCTTTTTCAAACACATTACCTTTTGCCAAGTGGTTTAAAATAGTATCAAACTCTTTAGTAGAAAACACCGTTTGATTAAAAGCTTCTAATTGTACTTTTAAATTAGACACTAAAGCGTCTCCATCTGGAATGGTTACGTTTTGGTAGCCTAAACCTAGTAATTGTTTAATTAGGTTGTTTTCTAGTTGTAGTTCCGATTGTTTAGCCACGATATAATTTATTATTTTGTTTCTATTTTTGGAAAATTTCTAAGTGGCTCATCACAAAGTATACAAAGCTCAATGATCCTACCAGCGACCTGTTCTACTAATTTTGCTCGAGTTTTATCATTAAACAAATCAGTTCGTACTTCTATATCTCCAAAATTTGTAACATTATTATAACAAGCCCAATACATATTACTGCTCCATTCTAATTCAGAAAATCCTGCTTTCTTCAGTTTTTTATGAATCAATTCTCTACTAAAACTCTCATTGTAGGCGATAAGTCCATATTTATTTTGAGAGGTATGAATTTTACTATTACCTTGTAATTGCACTTTAAGTCCTTCTATCCACTTTTCATTGTAAATATTTAAGCCACTCCAAGATGTAGTTAAATCGTTACCAACCGAAAAAGACCATATTGATTCTGTTTCGTTTAATTTAGTGATTACCATTTCCCCAATTTCCATTAAATATAGACTTGCATACTCTACCTCTACTGCCTCAATATTATCTGAAATTGTTTTAGCCGACTTATAATTAGCCTTGATAATATCTTTAATTTCTTTTTCCATTTTATCGTCTGAAAGTTGATTGGTTAGTTTTTTTAGTAGAATAATATATTGTTTAATGCTCTCTCTTAATATAGGTTGATCTGCAGCTTCTTTTAAACATAGCTCTAACCATTCTATTATTGTTTTGCGGTATGAGATACAGTGATAATCTTCATTTATAGCTAAATCATCTTTACTCCAATCTGATGGTTCTTCTCCTGTTAAAGTAAGATAATAAACTGTGTTATTTTCCTTATTATGGTTAGAATACCTTTTTATCTGAAGATTCTGGTCTGTAGCATAAATTTTGTTTTCTATACAAATAGTTTTATTTGTGGCATCTTTTATATAAATATCCACACGACCACCAGTTTTGGCTTTGTCGTCAATAAAACCCAATGAGTACTCTAATACTACTTCGGCAGAACTCAACTCTAACCCCTCAAAACCAAGTTGTTGCAAAAACAATCCAAGAAAGACACTTTTAAAATTATGCGAGCCTTTAGGGTTTAGCAACTCACCCAAAAACGCAGAGTGTGTTCCATTTTCTTTACTCTCCATTTTTAAAATAGAAAACACATTAAAATTTTCGCCTTTAAGATTTTTAATCTCTTCTTGATCTTTTAATGTGCGTTTTACATCTCGTAATAAATTTTTAGAGGTGTATAATATGTCTTCTTTGTTTAGACTCATTGTTTATCTGTTCTAGTTCGTCTTATTAAAATTGTCTAACTCAAATTTAGTTAAAGCATCACCATCTGTAATGGTTACGTTTTGGTAGCCTAAACCTACTAATTGTTTAATTAGACTGTTTTCTAGTTGTAATTCGGATTGTTTAGTCATTCAAAAAATTAAGTTTATAATTATTTTCAATCTCAGTAACTTCGTTTTCTTTTAATTCAGCAAACTCTTTGTTTAATGCTCGTTTTGAAAACACACCGTTATTCTGTTCTAAAAACCGAATTAAAGTAGCCACCATTTTATCTGGCATTTCAAATTCATTATCTAGATATCTTTTAAAAGCATCATAATTTTGCAGATAGTTTACTTCTTCTGGAATTACACGCTTTAACGTATCATCAACACAATCGTATAAAAATTCGGCTTGTTTGGTTGCATCAAAATAACGATAGAAGTCTATTGTATTGTTTAAAACTATCACATTATGGTCTTCCGTTTCTTTCCAGGAAATAAAATCTAATAGTGGATGCGAATAACTTTCAAGCGTCTTCCTGTAGTCATCAATATGGTCTAAAATGGATGCTGAAACCGGAAAAATAACACCTTGTTTCGTGAATTCCTTTTTAGCCAATATATGGTGTATAAGGTATCTGTGCAAACGACCATTCCCATCAACAAATGGATGTATAAACACAAACCCAAATGCTATGGATACTGATGCCAATACAGCATCATAAGCTACATCTTGCATTAACACATTGGCGCTAACCAATCCATTTAATAACGATGCTAAATCTTCATGTTTTGCTGAGATGTGTTCTGGTAGTGGTACGCCTGTGCTTCTATCATGTTCTCCAACAAATCCACCTTCATCTCTTAAACCAAGCTTTACAAATCTGGCATTTTCAATAACTATTTGCTGTAAACGCTCCAATTCTTCTATACTTAATGGTTTGTTACCAGCTTGTCCAATGGCTTTTCCCCAACGCATAGCGCGATTGGTTCCTGGATTTTCATTCTCAATAGTAAACGATGCTTTTGAATCTTTTAAAAGTAAAAAGGAAGAGGCGCGTTGTAACACATCTTTGTGGATACTGTTTAAATACGTGTTTTTCTGCTCTGATAATTTGGCGTTAATATAGTTATCTAGTTTATCCGTTTTAAATATTAATGGGCAAAATTCGTGTGTACCAGGAAGATTATTTACTATTTTTTGTCTTGCTACCTCGCTACCTTTAATGGCATATTGTAAATTTTGGTCTATTAATGGAATGTATTTACGTTTTTTTAAATCTACATTAATCTCTATCTGTTTTTGCATTAACCACTCATACAGAAACCATATTTTGCGACTATATTGACCGTTAGGTTCAATATGTAATAACTCTATAAGTTCATTTATGTTAACGTTATTAAAATAAGCTTTGAAGAATAATAAATTAATACCCTCATATTTTATAGCAAAGACTAATTGTTTGTAAAGCGTTTCTTCTGGCTGATAAGTTGGTGAGTAAACAGACCAACCGTCTGATTGGTATTTTTTTGACTTTTGTGCAATAAGTGATAGCGTATGAGGTAATGGTATTGGTAGTTTTAAACGTTCTATCAATGCACCATAACCCACTAAAACGCCTTCTTCTGGTGTTTGTCTACCTCGAAAAGTATTTATTTTTAGTGAATACTGTTTATTTTCCATTTGTTTTGTTGTAATCTAATGCTATCAAATATATACAAATAACGTGCGCTAAACAAAAAATACGTGCGCTAAATATGTTATTTAAAAAAATACACGCGCGTTAATTGAAAAAATGAGGCGCAATACATAAAAAACAAGCGCATACTATTTATAATGTAAAATTTTGCGCGCAAACATACTTAGACAAATAGTTACTGAAACAACTCATATTTATCGGTGTTGTGTCGGTGTTGTTCTCTTTTTTACCTAAACAAACATTTGCTGCAACAACCCTTTTTTAAACGCTTGCGTTTTGGTTATTTGCGTTTGTACTGCTTCTATTTTTAAATCTATAGCACTTAAATAATTGGCTATTTTTTTTTGTTCTTTTAATTCAGGAATCATAACTTTCAAATTATTTATTTCACTTGGAGATAAATTTGGAGGATCTGAACCGGCAATGTTATTTTCTATTGACTTAATTAAAAAATCTTGCTGCAATAAAAAGTAAACAAAATCTTTATTATTTTCTGTTACGATTTTACCAACTCTTTGATTTAATAAAGAATTACTAAAAAACTCATTAACTCTTGCTATCTTAAGTTTCCCATTTAAAATTGGACGTGTAAGTGCTAAAATATAATCTCCTTTTTCTAAAATGAATTTCTTATGTTTTTCTAAAAAAGAATATGGTAAAAATGATATACTATCGTTTTTCATTTCTTGAATACCAACATCTGCGATTTTCACCCATAAAACACCTTCACTTGTTGAATCCTTACTCGAAAAGGCATAACCATTAAAAATTTTAAAAACCTCTCCCAACCGCTTCTCTTCCCAATCTGGAAATTCCGTTTCATTTGGTGAGATTACGTCGTCCTGCGTCCTCGCAATGACGTCTGGTTTAAACCGCAGTTGTTGGCTAAACAGTTGTTGCATAACGCCTTTTTTGTATTGGGCTAACCTTTCTTTTTTTGTGGTGAGTTGCTGTAGTTTGGTATCTACTGCTGTTAGGAAATTGGCTATTTTTTGTTGTTCTGGTAATGAAGGTAGTTGAAGTTTTGTCTTAAATAAAATTCCCTGATTAATTACAACTTGTGCAGAGGCTAAACCTGCAATTTTATTTTTCCAAGATTTCTGCACACTATTTGAACCTAATATCAAAGGGACAAAAGCTGGATTAATATTTCCTTTAAGTCTTAATCTGAACATATTATCAGATACCATTAATTTAGTCCATACTTTATTTACATGGACAACAACTCCTACTCTATCTTTTGGACCAACACGAGTAATTAATATATCATCTTTGTTAACTTCGATATCTTTTCGTGCCTCCAATTTTCCGGGAAGCTTTTTGTTCTCATTTGGATTATAACCTTGCCAACTTATAGAAGTAGTTTTTAAAGACCCCCATTCTCCTTTTTTTGCTGGATATGACAAACACTTAGGACTCCAACCACTTCCAATCTTGTCGATTAAGTTTTTAAGAATATGCAAATCCCATTCACCTTCAAACTCATTAAAGCGTAGTTTGGGTTTTAGGCTTTTGGTTTTCTTTGGTGAGATTGCTTCGTCGAGTTTGCTTCGTTCCTCGCAACAGGCACTCGCACTGACAGATTGCTTCCCTGCGTTCGCAATGACGGATTGCTTGAGTTTGCCGCGTATGTCCTCCTCGCACTGACTGGCTGAATTATTTTCGTTTTGTGTTGCCATTATCGGTTTGTTTTTTTTGCGTGAGGGATAGCAGTGGAAATCCTTTTTGAGAGGGACGAACAAAAAGATTGTAGCGTATAGCCCGACCCTTGGGGCACGCCCAAATGGTTTATATGTATGTTGTTAATTGTTATCATGTGGTTGCTTTGTGAGACTGCTTCGTTCCTCGCAGTGACGGCTAAAAGGGGGGTTCTATGTTTAACTGTTTGCAAAAGTCGGCAATAGTAGCATCGGTTTTGGCTATGTCTTGCTCTATGGCTTTTAGGTCTTTGGCTACGGTGGTTAAATCTATAGGTTCTTCTTCCTCAAAGGTATCTACATAACGTGGTATGTTTAGGTTGTAATCGTTGTCTTTAACTTCGGCTAACGTGGCTACGTAACTGTATTTGTCTTTGGTTTCTCGGTTTCGGTAGGTTTCTACAATGGCGGCAATGTGCGCGTCTTGCAGTACGTTTTGCGTTTTTACTTTCTCGAAATGTTGGCTGGCGTCTATAAAAAGTACGGTGTCAGCGTCTGACCGCTTCTTTTTCAATACCAAAATACAGGTTGGTATACTGGTACCATAAAATATATTTGCTGGTAAACCTATTACGGCGTCTAGGTAATTTTTATCTTCTATAAGGAATTTACGTATGTGTCCTTCGGCAGCACCACGGAATAAAACGCCGTGTGGTAGCACGCATGCCATGATACCATTATCGTCTAATTGGTGTACCATGTGTTGCACAAAGGCAAAATCGGCTTTAGATTTTGGTGCTAGTTTACCGTATGCCGAAAAGCGATCGTCGCTCATAAATAATGGGCTTGCGCTCCAGTTTGCCGAAAATGGTGGATTGGCAACTATGGCTTCAAAACGTTTGTCTATATGGTTTGGGCTTGGGTTTACTAAGGTGTCTTCGTTATAAATATCGAAACGTTTGTAGTGTACGTCGTGCATAATCATGTTCATTCTGCACAAGTTATAGGTGGTTGGGTTGCTTTCTTGTCCGAAAAACTCGCCTACTTCTTTTACTTCTTTAGCAACACGTAATAATAACGAACCTGATCCACAAGTTGGATCGTACACGCTTTTTAGTTTGGTTTTATTAGTGGTTACTAATTGCGCTAGTATTTTAGAAACTTGTTGTGGTGTGTAAAACTCACCTGCTTTTTTTCCTGCGCCAGAAGCAAATTGTCCAATTAAATACTCGTAAGCATCTCCAAGAATATCACTATCTGTGTTTTCTAAATCGAAATCGATACCTTCTAAATGGATTAGCACTTTTACTATCAGTTCGTTTTTGGCGTCTTCGGTTTTACCTAGTTTACTACTTGTTAAATCTAGGTCTTCAAACAGGTTACCAAAATCGTCTTCGCTTTCGCTTCCCATAGTACTTTGCTCTATGTTGGTTAGCACGTTTGCTAAATCGCCAAGAATAAAGTTGTTTTTGTTACCAGAGTTACCACGTTTAGCCAACTCGCTAAATAGCTCACTTGGTTTTAAAAAGTAACCTAGTTTATCTAAAGCTTCAAATTTAATGGCGTCTAGCAAAGCTTCAGCTTCTGGATGTGCCTCTACTGTATCGTAATCTAAGCCATCTGGTTTTAAAATAACGTTAGCGTAAAGTTCCATTTTTCGACTTAAATATTTATAAAAAATAAAGCCTAATATATAATCTCTAAAATCGTCTGCATCCATATTACCTCGAAGGTCGTTGGCAATATTCCACAGGGTTTGTTTTAGTACTTGTTGTTTTTGTTCTTCAGACATTAATAATGTTTGTTTTTGTATTGAAACACTTAAAATTCTAGTAAAACAATAACGTTTTTAAGACTAGAAAAAAGTAATTAAAAGTATGCGTTTAAATATAGCAACTTTATTAATTATAGCAACTGATTAGGTTTAAAAATAATTGTTTTTCTTACACTTAAACGGGTTTGGTATTATCTGTAATTTTTAACTGATAACTATAACATTAAGCCGTTAAACGTACTGCTTTATTAAGCTCTAAATCAATAAGCTCTCAAACTTAGATATTTTGTAGGAGGAAACTTTACGGAAAACCGTAAAAGAGGAAAATAAACACTCAAATTTTAAACAAAAAAAAGTAAAAAGACCTTAGATATTATCTTCTCAATGATTTTAGATTTCCATGAAAAAGAATTGTTAGCGTTTGCAAAAGACAACTAATTTAGTCAGTTATTGATTTACATTTTGTTCTAAAATCTGCTCTTTATCAAGATTAAATGAACTTTTTTTTACCTTTAAAATAACAGGATAGATTATACCAATAACAAATAAAACTAAACTTAAAAATAATAAGTTAGAAGCTGAAACAAACACTGTATTTGCAGTAAGAATTCCTAAAATCAGTAAAACTGATATGGGTAAGGATAAGGCTAATATCGATATTGCAAAATTCGCATTAAAGGTTTTATCCTGCTTTGCACGATTTTTTTCTTTAAAATCAATACAAGAAATGTGTGCATAAGGCCAAAAACTACAGGCGCTTAAAGAAAAAGCGATCATAACTAATATATCATTCTTTACAACCAAATTAAAGGTATAAACAGCAACAGAAATAAGCAAAAGTGTAAATGCTGCTCTAAGAATTAACAATGAAAATATTTCGAAAAATTGCTTCTTTTTCAATTTTACAGCTAAGCCAATAAAAATTAAAACTAGCGGCGTCATTATAGCACTTAGTCGAGTTAAAGTACTGCCCAAAAAGTTAGGAAGCCTATCTAAAGAGATATTAAATGAAACCAATATAAGTGCTGCGAAAATAAAAAGATTAACAGGCTCGTAAAGTAAAGTGAGTAAAAGCGATTTCAACCTCGATTTTAAAGGCATTTTTTGTGTATCTGCCTTTTTATAATGCCACTTTACAGCCAATAAATATAACAGAAATAGAACAAAGAATTTGTTTCCTAAATCGGCCATGGCTGCATTTGCTAAAGCGCCATCTCCTAGAAATTCTAAAATAAAAGGAAAACAAGATAGTCCTGGAGCCAAAGAAGGAATTAAAAGTTTAGCACTTCTGCCAGATGGTGAGTTTTCATCTATTCCTACAATAAGCAGTAACATAGGAGATATAGCCAACAGTAATAAATTTAGACCAAGTGCTAATGCTGGAAAAAGAATGAGGTTACTATCTATTTTTATTTTTAAGAGGGCTATAAATATAGTTGCAGGTAAAACTATGGAAAGAATTAAACTTTTCAATCCATTGGTTTCATCGCCTGCCGATATTTTCTTTCTTAACAACAGCCCTATAACTACAAAAAGAAGAAACGAAATAGGTTTATCTAAAACATTCTCCATCTATTAGGCAAAGATTTCGCTAATAGCATTAGTAAAAGCTTTCATTTCATCTAGAGTGCCAATACTTACTCTACACCAGTTTTTATCCCAAAACTTAAAGGCCCTTACAGCAACATTTTTACCATAAATTTTTTCTAAGAATTTTTCGCCATCCATTGGGATTTCAAAAATGATGAAGTTAGTTTCAGAAGGCAAACAAGAGAAGTTATTAGATTTTAAATACGTCATGGTATAATCTCTAGCTTCCGTAATTTTTGCTTTACAATCTATTAAAAAGGCATCATTATCTAGACTTGTTGAAGCTGCAGCAATTGTTGGCCCTGTAATACCCATTCCGCCACGAGTAATTTCACTAATTCGTTCTAAAGTTTCTTTTTTACCTATTACATAACCAATACGTAAACCAGCCATACCATGAATTTTAGAAAATGTACGAGCAACAATGACGTTTTCACCTTCTGCTACCAAGGAATTCATAGAATCTTTTAACCCATTTTTGGAAAGCTCGATATAAGCTTCATCAACAAAAACAGGTGCTTTTTTTGAGACTCTTCGGCAAAATTCCTTTAATTTCTTTGCATCGGTAATTGAACCTGTTGGATTGTTTGGATTACAGATATAAACAAGTTTTGTATTCTCATCTACTCCTGCTTCCATAGCATCTAAATCGTGTTGAGAATCTTCTAATAATTTGTATGACTTCCACTCGCCTCCTACCGACTTTGCAACCACAATAAGCGACATATAACTTGGATCGGCACTGACCACATTACCTCCTTCACTAAAAAATACCATACCCACTTTTTCTAACAAATCTGAAGAACCAGGTCCCATTAAAATTTGATCGGGAGTTACGCCTTCATTCTTTACTATTTTCGCTTCTAGCTCTTTTAAGCTTTTCCATGCATATCTATTTGCTTTAAATACTTCATCCTGAAATGCCTTAGCTGCTTCTGGAGGTGGACCATAAGGATTCTCATTAGCTCTTAAAATCACTAATGAATCTTCAACTTCATTTAGTATAGGTGGAGTAAATTCATTAAAAGTATTCTTATAATTATATAAAAAAGGACTGTTACTTTTTTGAGCCTCTGTAACATTAGCACTCCAAATATCATTAGGCATTAATGCTAAAGTAAATAAAGAAAGTCCTCCTTTTTTTAACAAATCTCTTCTACTAAATTCAGTTGATTTCATAGTTTTATTTTATAAAAAGTTGAGATCAGAAGTTAATAAACTTGAATAAAACGAAAGGAGTGAAAAACATAAAAAGCACTACCCCTTTTTTTGTATTACGAAAAAATTGAGGCGTTTTTTTATGGGGTTGACAAAAAAAGCGATTTAAAGGCGATTTTTTAAAAATTGAAAATTCTAAATAATATGTTTTGGCTTATATTTTTTAATAATCTGTAATAGAAATCAACCTAAATAAAACAATTAGCAATCAATTAAACATTAAGTAGTATAAATTTGAATTTATTGATATTGAGTTGAGAAATATAAAATCACTGCAATAATATCGAATTTTAGCAGATTTATAATTATTAACAATCTATTCAAAACATTGATTAATTGGTGTATTATTTCTCGATCAAACTTTTATTAACGCAAATCACGCCAAAAAAAGCCGCAAAAAATGGAATTAAATTGTACAACAAAATAAGATTACATCTATCTTTATACTATAAAACCCCAACAAAATGAATTTACCTAAACTCTCTTTCCTTTTCCTTTTAATAATAATGCCAAGTTACAACTTGAAAGCTACTAACTACTATGTCTCAAATTCTGGCCTAAACTCAAATACAGGATTAAGCCAAAATGATGCTTTCTTAACGATTCAACATGCTGCAGATCTTGTTATTGCAGGAGATACCGTTTTTGTAGAAAATGGAATTTACGTAGGTTTTGACTTAAGAAATGTAAATGGCACAGCAGCAAATCCTATAATTTTTATGGGAACTGGAAATAATGTGTTAATTAATCAAAGTGGTGCAATAAGAAACGATGGTATTAACATTGAGAATGCTAACTATATAATAATCGATAGCTTTATTGTTAACGATATGCTAGGAAATGGTAATGGAATACGAGTGGTGGTTTCTAATAATTGTATTGTTAGAAATTGTGCTTGCGACAATAATGCAGAACGAGGAATTTTTACAGCATTTACAGATGATATTCTAATTGAATACAATGTTTGCACTAACTCAATCGATGAACACGGAATTTATGTCTCTAATAGTTCAGACAGACCTATAGTTAGATATAATGAGTGCTATGGTAATAATAATGTTGGAATCCATTTAAACGGAGATTCATCTGCAGGAGGAGATGGAATAATTAGTGATGCCTTAATCTACGGTAACAATATTCATGATAACAATGGAGCTGCTGGAATAAATATGGATGGACTACAAAATCCTACAGTTTATAATAACCTTATATATAATAATCATTCCGCTCAGGGAATTTCACTTTTCCAACAAGATGGAGCCATTGTAACTAATGGAGCCAAAATATATAATAATACCATTATTGTTCCTTCTGATGGTAGATGGGGAATACTACTTCAAAACGGAGCTAATATTAATACTGAAATCTATAATAACATCATCATTAATCAACACGCTTGGAGAGGCTGTATTGCTATAAATGATACTGCCATGTTTACAAGCGATAACAATATATTAAACGACAAAATGAGTAATAATGGAGACGGTTCTACTATTAGTTTAGCAGCATGGCAAGCATTAGGGTTTGACACAAACTCTCTATTGGCTAGCTCCATAAATTCCATATTTGTTAACCCAACATTAAATGATTTTAATTTGGCAACAGATTCTCAAGCTATTGATACAGGCACCAACCTTGTAAGCACAATAGTTGCGTACGATATAAATGAAAACACAAGACCTACAGGAATAAATTATGATATAGGAGCTTATGAATTTGACAGTACTCTTTCTACAGATAACAATTCACCTATATTCCAAGGTATTGCCGTTTATCCTAATCCAACTAGTGGCATAATAAACACGAAAATTAAAAACTTAAATAATATTATTTTATATGATATAACAGGTCGTTTTATTAAAATGATTGAACCAAAATCATTAATTGATTTAACTGAATTACCAAATGGCATTTATCTATTAAAACTTATATCAAATGAAAGAGAATTTATAACAAAAGTTATAAAGGAGTAATACATTGGTTAACTGTACTTACCTTAGTATATAAAAAAGGGCTATTAAAAAATAGCCCTTACTCCTTTACATTTGTAACTAACTCAAACAAAATATAGTAAAAGAAGATTAAAATAATTTATACATGAATTAGGTTTTAATCTAACGCCTTAATTATAACTTCTGCTTTATCTGCGTCTTTTATTATTTTATTGGCCATGTCTACAATATCACTCATTGCAATACTATTAACGATATTTTCAAAGTTTGCAGGATCATTCATATCGTAACCTTCTCGATAAAAATTAGTAAGCACATTCATCTCGTATTGATTGTAATCTTTGGCTTGTTCTCGCTCTTTTAGAAAGTTACTTATTGTTTTATTAAAATCATTTTCTTCTACTTTTCCTGCCGCCACTTTATTAAGTTCATCATACACCATAGCAATTAATTTATCCGCTTTTTCTGGGTTACAATCAAAACGCACAGAAAGTGTTCCTTTTTCTCTAGGTCTCTTGGATAAACCTGCTGATGTACTTGTACCATAAGTTCCTCCTTCTTGCTCTCTTAATGTTTCCATATACCTAAGCTGAAGTATATCTCCAAAAGCCTTCATTACTAAAGCGTTTTTTAGAGAATATTCCACATCATTTTTATAGATAATACTCACTGTAGTTTTTGGATTTTCCATTTTAAAAAACAAATCTTTTTTAATGATTTTACTTAACCATTCTGTAGAATTATCTTTATAAGTTTCTGTTTGCTTTTTAGTAGGAATGCTAGCAATATAGTTTTCTAATAATGGTTTTAATTGCTCTTTAGATACATCTCCAACAATAAAAAATTCGAAATCTGAAGCGTTATTAAAGCGCTCCTTATAAATTTGCTGAATAGTCTCGAATGAAACAGACTCTATATATTCTTTAGTAAACAAAGGCTTTTTAGGGTTGTTTTTACCATAAAACGTTACAAGCGTACTATCTTTTATTTTTTGACTCAGGCTTTCACTTTTACGAACCAATTGATTGTTTGAATTGGCTATAAGCACATCAAAAACCTCCTTTTCAAACCTAGGCTTTACAAATCTTAAATGCACCATTTGTAACATGGTTTCAACATCTTTAGTAGAAGATGATCCTGAAACAGATTCCGTAAGATTAGAAATAGACAGGTTTGTTCTTGCTGTTTTACCTGCAAGTACTTTCGAAAGATCATTTCTAGGATAATCTCCTAAACCAGATCCAGAAACCAAACCATTCATGTAACTGGCAGAAGGTAAATCTGCATCATCAATCAATGAACGTCCTCCATAACTCAATGCATTCAAATTAACGTCATTTTTTGTTTTATCAGCAAATTTATAATGTATCTTAATACCATTACTTAATATAAACGTTGAAGAAGCTGTTTCTTTATTTTCTTTTTCAGAAACTATCTTGCCCTTTTTTATCTTTACATTGCCTAACAAGGTTTTACCACTAAACTCATCCTTATACGCCGTAAGTGCTGTATCGTTTTCTGCTGCTGAAATAATTTGTAATGCCTCAGCTTCCGTTAGGTTTTCTTCTCCCTTTACACCTGTTGCTGTAATATATCTGTTTTTAATAGTATAGAGTGATTTAAGTTTTAAATGCAACTCTTCTAAAGTTAAGGTATTAAAAATCTGTTCTGCGACACTATAGTCTTTTTCAACATCCCTCATTCTAGAATTTTCTAGATAGTTTTTTTGAATCATGCCTTCAATATTTCTATGAGAAATGCTCTCCATCTTAGAGATTTGATTCTCATAAGAATTTTTATACATAGTGATGGCTCTATCAAGTTCTCCTTGTGTGAACCCGAATTTTACAGCACGATTTACCTCTTTTAAAACCATTTCAAAAGCCGCCTGTTGCTTACTTACTTTTGGAGATATACCAAATTTAAAAACATTTGTAGACCTAGAAATACTACCATAATTTACAGAAGCTCTTAACAATGGAGAGCCGGGATCATCATTTAATTCTCCTAATCGAATACCAAGTATCATAGTAGCAATACCTCTTAATAAACTTGACTTTAAATCTCCGACGGTTTCTTTCTCTAAATTTTTAGGGTGACGTATTCCGAATTCTATAGACGTAGATTTAACCTCCACATCCATAGCTGAACTAAATATTAATGCATCATTTTCAGGAATACTAACAACAAAGCGTTCTCTAGGGCTTTCCACGGCTGGAATTTTAGAAAACAACTTTTCTATTTTTGCTTGAACCTCTTCAACATTTACATCTCCAATAATTGCAATTGCCTGTAAATCGGTTCTATACCAATCATGATAAAAATCTCTTAAGACTTTGTATTTAAAATTATCAACAACATCCATTTTCCCAATAGGCATACGCTTAGTATAAATACTGTTGTTAAAAAGTGCTGGCATATGCTTTTCATAAATTCTCATATAACCTGTTTGGCGTGTTCTCCACTCTTCTTTAATAACACCGCGTTCTAAATCAATTTCTTCATCTTTTAAAGACAAAAAATTTGCCCAATCATGGAGCACTAACAAACAGTTATCTATAAGCTCTGGAGTGGCCGGAATATTATTCATGTTATACACCGTTTCTTCAAAACTAGTATAAGCATTAATATCTTTACCAAAAGACGCTCCATGTTTTTCAAGCTTATCAGTTATGCCTTTATCTGGAAAATTATCGGTACCGTTAAAAGCCATATGCTCTAAGAAATGAGCTAGACCTTGTTGATTTTCATCCTCTAACACAGAGCCTACATTTTGGATAATGTAATAGCTAGCTGCATCTTTTACAACGTCTGTTTTGTAAATGTAATAAGTAAAGCCATTGGGCAAAACACCTTTTATAACCTTAGTGTTTTCTGGCAATGGATCATTAAGGTTAATATTTTGCGCCAATAAACTGATGCTAAATAAAAATGTAAATAATATTGTTATTTTTTTCATTATTTTTTTTGTTATTATTACAAACGATAACGCTTATAATTAATCTTAAGAGCATTTGCTCATTATTTTCTAATTGATAATCTATACTATAGATTTAATAGTTATTATATAATTTGCCTTTGCTGAAACAGCAAAAAAAAGTTATTTAAAACCTGAATAACGCAACTGTAACTAGTTGGCTCTAATTTAATTTGACGTAAGTAATTCTTTTATTTTTGCTTCAAGCTCGTCTCCTTTTAGATTTCTTCCAGCTACTACACCATTTTTATCTATTAAGATGGTTGCCGGTATCATGGTTACTGAAAACACTTTTGCAGATGGACATCTAAATTCCTTTAAAGAAGAAGCCTGATCCCAAGTGATGTATTCATTTTTCTTTAAAAAATTACGCCATTTATCGTCATCTTTATCATATGATATACCTAAAACTTTTAAGCCTAGAGGACCAAATTCTTTATGTATTTCTCCTATATGCGGCATGGCTTCTATACAAGGTCCGCACCACGTTGCCCAACAATCAATCAACAATACTTGACCTCTGTATTGATAAAGGCTAATTTCTGAACCGTCTAAAGCAGGAATTGAAAAATCATCTGGAGTACCACCAACAAAAGATCTTTTTATTTCTTCTACCTCCCCTTTAAATACCATTGCTTCTTTTGAAGTTTTTATACTTTCAGATAAATTATTAAATGCTTCTTCAACCGACGAAAGCGGATCAAATCTTAACATATAATTCTTAATATAGAAGTACGTTCCGTAACTATTTGGGTAATTAGATAAGGTATCTATAACCTCTTCAATAAAGCCTTCATCTAATTTTTGACGTGCTTTTGCCAACTCATCATCACTCAGTTCATTTTTTTTATTGGCAACAACCAATTTATTTGTGGCTCTACCCCATACCGTTCTTCTATCCTTATAATTATGCTTAAGCTTAGCATATACAGCATCTTCTTTACCTCTATCAACCTCGAACTTAAACGGTTTATTAAATTTTGTTATCGAATCTTGCCAAATAGTTACATTAATGATAGTATCTTCAATAATAAAGTCTTCTTTATATTTGGTTCCTATAATTGATAACCTAGCCTCTTTAATTTCTCCAAATGAAGGGCCCTTAAAAGCGAAATTACCGGTACTATCTACACTTACAGTATCAATAGTTTTAACAACTCTTAAATTAGAGATTTCTTCTAATAACAACTGCTTTCCTACACCTTTTTCAAAAACGCCATTAATGACATAATGGGGAGGCTCCTGATTACAAGAAAATATTAACGAAGCAAATAAAAATATAAGTGCATTTTTCATATTACTAATTTTTGAAATAAAACAAATTCTTAATTTTTCCATGAAGTATATAGCCCTTAAATATTTAGCTCATTGAAAAGATTAATTAACTCTGGGTCTGATGGTTTTGGTGCATTTTGAGAAACAATAACCCCGTTTGGATCGATAAGTATAAAGCGCGGAATTGATTTAATATTATAATCTAAAATAAATTGCGAATTAAAATCTTTATCTGCTAATATTTGAATACCTCCAAGCTTTTTATCTACAACCATATCTTTCCATTTATCATGATCTTTAGAGATATCAACTGAAATACTTAGAAACGTTATATTTTTACCATGATAATCTTTTTCAATACGTTGTAAATCTGGAAGTTCTTTAATACATGGTCCGCACCAAGTTGCCCAAACATCAATATAAATATATTTTCCTTTAAGATCATCCAGCGATAATGTGCCTCCTGAATGCTTTTCATAGTTAATGAATTTAGGCGAAGGTTGCCCCTTATTTACACGCATAAAATCGTTATAAATTTTTGTGATTTTAGCATTGTTTTCTTCATTAGTAGAAGCGTTCATAAAAATTCGGTAAAACTCCTGAAAATCTACGGTTTGGTAGATATCATATTCTGCTTTTTTTGAAATGAGTTCGTTTCTAATTAATTGATTCGGAACAGTAGCATACACCGTTACGCCTCTTAAACCATACTCAAGAGAATCTTCTCTATGTAAAACATTTATTTGCTTAGTGTAATGACGATTAACCATTTCTCTATAAGCACTAGAAAAATAAAAATCGACAGCATTATCTAAATCTACGCCTTCTAACTCGGCCAAAAATTCTTCCGAAGGTTTATAACCTTTTTTTCGAGCCCATTGTCTGTGGTAACCACCAGCATAACGTTCTAATTCGTTTAAATATTCGTAATTAAGATTACGCTTTTCCAAAGTTTTAAAATCAGGCGTTATACCTTGCGTAGTATCTAACCTTGTATTTAAGTCGTTCTCAATTTGCTTAAATTTAACTTTAAAATCAGGTTCTTCTAATTTATAAACCGCTCTATCTTTTGTTTTTAAAGCAGCCTCTTTTTTGTTTTTAAATAGAATATAATTTGTAGTTTCTGCACCTTTACCAAAAATATCAAGAGAGCTATTAAAAGCTTTGGCATCTGCGGTAAGGTTAATAACATTCCCTTTATCTAAATAGATATTAGTTCTGTTTTTACCTATAATAAGTTCGTAAAGTCCAGAAGCTGCTTTAATGGTATCAGCAAAAACACCATTTGATTCAATAGTAATTTCTTTTTTAAAAGATTGATCTGATTTTATCAAAGTAACTTCTTTGGCTTCAAGATTGTCTATTTTCCCGGTAACTAAAGCATAATCTACTGAAGCGTTATTTGAACACGCTATAAGACTTAATGCTAGTCCGAAACTAAAAACTGTTTTTTTCATTTTATGGATGGTTATTTTTTGTTTATTACTAATGACGATTTTGTTATGGAATACATGTGATTAAAAACGTAAGTCGTACTAATCGAAATAATATTTTTTAAATATTTAACGTATTAAATAATTCTATCAATTCAGGACTTGAGGGGCGTGGAGCATCTTTATCAACTACGGCGCCTTGTGGATCTATTAAGATAAAACGTGGAATGGTTGACACAAAATAATCTCCAATAAATTCAGACGTTGGACCTTTATCAGTAATGACTTGAATGCCTCCTAATTCTTTATCAACAATCATTTGTTTCCATTTTTCAACATCTTTTGGCACATCAATAGATACGCTCAAAAAATTAATATTTTTACCATGATATATTTTTTCTAACTTTTTTAAGTACGGTACTTCAGCTAAGCAAGGTGCACACCAAGTAGCCCAAATATCGATATAGGTATATTTTCCTTTAAGCTCGTCTAGAGATAATGTTCCACCAGCATGGTTTTGGTAATTCACAAATTTTGGTGATGGTTTGCCTTTATTTAGACCTATTAACTTGTTGTAAGTTGTTGTAAGCTTCGCATTGTTTTCCTCGTTAGTAGAAGCATCCATGAAGGTTTTATAGTAATCCTCTACGTTTTCTATTTTAGTTATTCCATATTCAGCTCCAGAAAATATAAGCGCATTCTTAATGCTTTCATTCGGAATAGCTGCATGCACTTTAACCTTAGCATACATAAACTCAATAGAATCTTTTTTAGCTAGCGCACTAATTTCTTTAACATAATAACCGGTAACTAGTTGTTTATATGCATTTGAAAGTTCAAAATCTTTTTCATTATTAATATCTAAATCATCTAATTCTGACAAAAAATCTTCTGAAGGTTTATAATCATTATTTTTTGTCCAATAACGATGCTTTCCACTTGCATATTGAGACAATTGTAATAAATAAGTGTAATTAATATTCCTTTTTTCTAATGCTTTAAATTCAGGATCGATCCCTTTTGTAGTATCTATTACAGTATTTAGTATCGTACTTATATCATTGAGTTTCTTTTTAAATTCAACTTCTTCCAACGTGTAAAACGATTTATTATCGCCACGTAATTCCGCAGTCTTTTTATTTTTAAATGTGATATAATTTGTGGTTTCAGCACCTTTACCCGAAAACGCTAATGAACCATTGAAATCTTTAGCATCGGCTGAAAGATTAATGACATTCTCGTTTTCTAAATAGACATTAACTCTGTGTTTACCTACTGTAAGTTGATAAAGTCCAGAACTCGCCTGAATGGTATCAGAAAAAGCACCATTCGATTCGATTGTAATTTCCTTTTTAAAGGATTGATCGGCTTTTTCTAAAGTGATTACCTTAGCTTCTAGATTTTCAATTTTACCCGAAAACAAAGCGTATTCTACTGGAGTTACTTTTGAACAAGCCATAATACTCAAGAGTAGTACGACACTAAATATTGTTTTTTTCATTTAATTAAATATTGTAATAATATGTATTAATATGGTAATAGCGTTCATCAATTTAGATGCCCACCGACTGCCATTGGATTGAAAGAGCTTCTAAATCCATGTTTAAATCAGTCATCATAGATTCAACTACAATATCGTATTTAGCCTTAATATTAGGTTTTGTAGTTAACCATACATCTCTTTCTGCTTTTGGTCTAGAAATGATCCATACTATATATGATTCCCAATCTTCATGAGGTTTAAGTGAAATAGCTGTAAGCCCCCATGGATGCACAAACCCAGCATCCGTAGCTCCTTCTTCATCATATTCTGTTGCTGATGTGTGAAATGGAATACTAGAAAAAGTATACCGTCTATAAATATCTCCAGAAATACTGCTAAAGTCTTCTGGAATATTATAAGAATGATCAACATATGCATAAAAGTAAGCGAAAAGCAGCATTTCTTTGGTTAATGATAGGTTGAATTCAAAATCATTATTTACGTTAGAAATCATTTGTGTGCCCTGTGTATTATAATAAAGAATATCTCTATTATAACCATATGTGTCGAGTTTCTCAGCTGTACTAGAAGAAAATCCATTACCAACTAAGATCCATCTTCTAGCAAAATGAAGTTCTCTATAATCACTGAATAGGTCGAACATTTCATCAATTAAGTTTAAGAAAATCACAGCCCTTTCTTCATCTGCTGGTAATACGCCATCAACAAATTTTGATGGTTTACCCATAGCGCCATATTCTGTTTGAAGCGCCTCTTCTCCTTCAAGATCATAATACATGTGTAATTCATGCTCTTCAAGAAAACCATAAGCAAGTTGGCTAGCTTCAGTTGTACCTTGCTCAATTATTGGAAATGGGTCTCTACCGTTAAAGTCTGAAACAAGAACTTCTTCTTCTTCACATGATGCAAAAGAGGTTATTACCAATAAGAGAGACATTAGTTTTATTATATATTTCATAATTTTTTGTTTTATAGTTTATTTAATTATCTAGGCGCTGGTACCATACTTGTATTTGCCTGAATTTCACTCTCCGGAATTTGTAATACATAGCGTGGGTCATTTTGTTCTAAATGAGCCTCACGACCATCATAACCTATTCTATCCATTGCTGGGCGTGTAGTACGTTTTAAATCAAACCAACGATGACCTTCAAAACAAAGTTCTTTTCTACGTTCGGTATATATGTAGTCTAGAAGTGTTTCTTTTGTAAAGCCAGTAACAGTTAATTCAGTATAAAAATTAGGATCAAACTTTTTAACTCTAAGTGTATTAAGATCATCTATGGCTAATTGCAACTCTTCTTTTTGCGCATAAGCTTCTGCTCTATTTAATAAAACCTCCTCAGTTCTTAATACTCTACTGTGACCCTGAAAACTACCATAGTATCCACTTGTAGCTTGAGGTGTTTTTTCTCTATTTTTTATCAAATTTAATTTTGTGTTACTTATACCCCATAATACTCTATTATGAGTACCAATAAAATAAAACCTTCTCACATCACCAGGCTCATAAGAATCAGCTAATTCTTTACTTACTGAAAAAGTTGTTGCTGTAGGCCAAATCGATAGAATAGGAATATTTTCATTGGCACCGTTTCCAAAAAATACGTTCGGATTTTCCAAATCTGTATAATTTGTCCCCGTTCTAAATACACTATAATTAGCTTCATCAGTTTCATTATAAGTATCAGAAAGTATACTTAAATCAAAAATAGAAGGATTAGCTCCTAAAACTTCATTAGCAATCTCAATTGTTTTGTCCCAATCATGCATATATAATGCCACTCTAGATTGAAAAGCCTCGGCACTTTTAGCATCAAATAATACTTTTGTATATTTTTCAACAGGATTTGCTTCCATTAAACTAACCGCTTTTTCAAGATCTGCTGCCATTAAATTATATACTTCTTCCACAGTCGCCCTTGGATAACCCTTGTCTTCTGCTGCTGTAGTAAGTGTAATTGGAATTCCAAAATCTGAACTTGCTGTAGCCGGGTCATAATGCTGTCCATATAAGTTAACCAAATAGAAATATGAAAAAGCTCTTAAAGCATAGGCTTCTCCTTTTAGGTTATCCTTATAATCTTGCATCTCATCTCCAAGTGTAACTGATGATGAATTATCTACATTATTTATCACCAAATTGGTATAATAAATACTTTTATAAAGACTTGAAAACGCTATATCTGTTCCTAGCACCTCTTCATGAGATAGGTCGAACATGTAAGCTCCCATATAGACATCTGACGCATCTGGCCTAGGAATACCTACATTTAAGCCATACATTTTGTCCTCTTCAAAAAAGCCTATATCATCACTAAGCGCTTCAAGATATGGCATAATTCTAGTGTCTGTAACATAACCATAACTTAAAAGTTCCCTATAATCTGTTACTGTAGACGGGTTCAACTTATTTTGAGGTACCTCTTCAAGGTAGTCTTCACATGATACCGTTCCAAAAACAATTAGTACCACCGATATTATTTGAAATATTTTATATATATGTTTCATATTATTTTCAATTTTCATTATTACAGATTTAAACTAATACCCAATGTAAATGTTTTTGGTAACGGTAGAGAACCACCCCAGAAAGACGTATTGAAGTTCGCTGTTTCAGGATCCATACCTTGTAATCGTTTGTCAGCCAATACAAATAAGTTATCTGCTTGAAACTTTACCACTGCGTTAGAAAAACCTGCCTTTTCAATTAATGATTTTGGTAAACTATATTGAAGTAGTACATTTCTCAATCTTAAGTAATCCCCATTAATTGTTTGCGCATCACTATTATTAAACATGTCTGCTTGCGTACTTAAATAAGATGATGAACCTAGCCATGGAATAGTCGCAAAACTCTCATCACCTGGTTGTCTCCATCTGTTTTCAACACCTCTACGTAAATTAGCTTCAGCTTCAATGTATTCTGAATTAAATGCAAGATTTTGAAGTCTAATTTTATAATCTAGACCCGCAACAAGTAAAAAAGATAATTGAAAGTTTTTATAGTTAAATCTATTTGTGATTCCTAACGTTGTTGTTGGAACTCTAGACCCTTCATATTTTAGAGCATCTTTATTATCCTGAATATTGACTCTAAAATCGGCATCTGTTACACCGTATTCATTACCTTCTCCATCAAAAAACAATACAGCGCCTTCTTCATTAATTCTTGAAAAACGATAGGAATACATAGAATTAATAGGCATACCTTCTACAACTTCCCCAACGGTAAAAGTGGAAGATAAAAGACTAGATATAGACGGTTCTATAAAAGATTTTGTAACCTCACTATCAGTGAATGATGCATTAATACCTAAGTTATATGAAAAATTATCATTTTTAATAATTTTAGCATTTAACCCTAAATCCATACCTTGGTTCATTACGTTCGCATAATTCACGGCTTTATTTTGAAAACCTGTAACGCTAGAAACATTTTTATAAGAAATTAAGTCATTTCCTAAATCTCTAAATAAATCAATAGCACCAGACAATCTTCTATTGAAAACAGAAAAGTCAATTCCAATATTTACAGTTTTCGTAGTTTCCCATTTTAACTCTGGGTTAGCTGCTTGAATAATTTGTTGTTCTGTTAAGCTTGTAAACCTATTTGGAGGTAATGCTGTAGATATCACTTGCGGAGAAGCTTCTTCAACAATATTTCCTCTAAGTCCATACGAAGCTCTAACTGATAGCGCGTCAACAAAATCTGCCGAATCTAAAAAAGATTCTTGGTCAATATGCCATTTACCTGATACAGACCAAAGTGGTAGGTATCTATAATCTGGATTAGAACCGAACAGATTAGAACCATCAAAACGAATGTTAGCATTTATAACATATTTATTTTTAAACATTGAAGAAAATGTTGAGAAATATGATATGAATGATCTATCATAAAGTGAACGAGACACCGTATTTCTTTTAATTTCACCTTGCTCTTCTGATTCTTGTGGATTGTAAAATATTTTACCTCTATCGTGAAAATAGCCATAATTTTGGGTGTTTAACCCATCATAAACAACGTTTCTAAACTCTGTTCCTGCCATAATATCCACAGACAAATCTTCAATTGGATTGAATTTAGCATTCAAAGAATTTCTAAGAAGATAAGATTCTTGAGAAAAATTAGATTGATTGAATACACCTCCAAAAGGTAAGCTTGAATCGGCTATTTGATCTGCAGAGCCTGCTCCAAAGTTATAACCACGAATAACAGCCACATATTTACTAGCGTCTGTTGCATATTGTTGTGTTACACTACCTGAATATGTATAACTCATAAGGTTGTTATAGGTTAACCAATCTGTAATTTTATAATCAAGATTTAAAGTTGCTCTAATTTCGTGTTGTTTAGAGGTCTGATTGGTTGTACTTTGCTCATGTAGGATATTATAATTATAATTTCCATAAAAATAATAAGTTCCATCATCATTAAATGCAGGTAATGATCTAGATCTAGAATACGCATGGTCAAAAGCGTTGGTGGTGTAATTTTGTTCTCTATCTCTTTTAGATGCATTTAAAATAAGTCCAAGATTAACTCTACTAGAAAGTTCTGTATTCACCTTCGCCATAGCGCTATAACTTTTGTAACCTGTTGTTTTATCTAAACCATCTTCACTGGTATGACTCAATGAGGCATAATAGTTACTTTTGTTAGATCCGCCAGAAAAACTAATATCACTTGTGTTTGTTACAGCATCGCGAAATAATAGATCGAACCAATCCACATTCATTTCTGAAGTTTTTCTTATTCCTGCAATATATTCAGCTTCACTAATTCCTCCATTCTTATATAACCCCTGATAATATGGGACACCAACACCTCCGTGTAGAGCTATACCATCGTCAAGTAAATCAAATGAAAACTGAGCACGTTCTTGGGAATTCATTAAATCAAAATCTTCATAGGTTGGTCTTGGTTTAATACCAGTAGTATGATTAAAAGATATTCTAGGCTTACCACTTTTTCCTTTTTTTGTTGTCACCACAATAACACCGTTGGCTGCTCTAGTTCCATAAATTGCAGTAGCTGATGCATCTTTTAATATGGTAAGCGATTCAATATCGTTTGGATTAACCCCACCTATTGAACTGTTAAATGATTTTAAAAAATCAGGATCATTAAGTTCTGCAGGAGTTGCAGGAACTCCGTTTTCTAACATTACACCGTCTACAACCCAAATAGGCTCTGCATTACCACTAAGTGTAGCTGTTCCTCTAACTCTAATTCTTGGAGCAGCTCCAGGTTCTGCACTACTTGTAACAACGCTTACACCTGCAATTTGCCCTTGTATCATGTTTTCAATACTGGAACTACCCACAACATCAATTTCGCTAGTTTTAATTACGGTTACAGCACTACTTGTTTCGCGTTTATCTTTGGTTTGATAACCATTAATAACAACTTCATTTAATGCAGAAATATCTTCTATCAATGTTACATCAACTATCTTTTGACCTTTAATCGCTACTTCCTGAGTAACAAATCCCATAGAACTAAAAATTAAAGTCGTATTTTCAGCAGCCTTTATTTTATAGGCGCCATCAAAATCTGTAAAGGTACCTACGTTTTTATTTTTTACTTTTACTGTGGCACCGACCAATGGTATACCTTCCTCACCTTTAACAACTCCAATAACAATTATATCTTGTTGCTTTTCTAATTTTGATTGTTTAATTATTATCGTATGTTCTTCCGATATCAAAAAACTAAGATTGTTTGAGGTAACACAATCTTCTAAAAGTTTAGATACCTTTACTTTTCCTTTTTTTAGATGAACTTTTGATATCTCTTCAAAACAATCATCTGAATAAATAAAATTGTAATCGGTTTGATCACTTATCATTTTAAAAACTTCATCAACAGATACTGTTTTATCTGTTTCAATAATAATTTTTGCGTTCTGAGACAACGAATTCTTTGGAGATAAACTAAATACTGTTAAGCAAAAAGTAAAGAGTAATGTTCGCATGATAATTTTTAAGAACCGCTTCCCAAAAATGAGACGAGGGTTTGTTTGATTAATTTTCATAAATTTGCATAAATTGGTTAGTTAATTATTTAATTAATTGTTTTAAATTTAGGAGGGAGGAATCTTCACGGTCCAATGTTTATATTCTTTCCCTCTTTTTTATTTTAGAAAAACTGATTTCTCTTTCATTTCATAAGCTTCAATTTTATTGGTATTTTGAATGAGTTTTAAAATAGTTTCCAAGTTTTGATTTTTCTTTAATTCTCCATTAAATTTTTGTTTGGAGATAGAATCATTCAAAAACTCAAAATCAACATCATACCACCTCCCTAATACTTTAGCAATGTCTCCAAGTGATTTTTTATGAAAAATAAATTCTCCACATATCCAAGCTATTTCGTTTTTAACATCTACATGCTTAATAATCAAATTATTATTTTCAATATTAAAAATAGATTGCTGATTTGGAATTAGTAATTTTGTTTCCAATTTTGAGCTTACAGATACTTTCCCTTCTCTTAATGTCGTATAGACATTAGGTTCTTCCTTGTATGCCTTAACGTTAAACTTAGTTCCTATAACCTCAATAGTTTGATTCCTATTTATAACTGAGAACTTCGCTCCATAATGATCAGAACTCGGTGATACTTCAAAATAAGCTTCTCCATAAACAAGCTCAACTTCTCTAGGTTTACCTGCTATAAAATTTACTGGATATTTTAATTGAGATTCCGAATTTACCCACACCTGTGTATCGTCAGATAACACAATATGGTATTGCCCACCTCTAGGTATAGTCAAATAATTATATTCAGTTTTATTTGTATCATCCTCAGCAATTTTATATCGAATTTCTTTTCCTGAACTAACTATAATGTCATCACGATAATTGGTTACACTATCTAGAAAAATTTCAGATCCATTGGCAAGAGTTAATATAGCTTTATCTGTTCCTGGATTTATTGATACATTATTAGTTTCAGGCAAAGCATTTTTCGATAAAAAGAAAAAACTTGAACAAATTAGAATTAAAACTGTTGCTGCGTATTTGAAAAATTTTCTTTTATATATTGGAATGACTTTAGGTTTTTCATCAATAACCTCTCTTACATTCCTGTATGCTAGATCTACATCGTTCTTTAGCATGGCCATATTCAAATCATGATAATCCAAAACATATCGTTCAAACTTATTTTGATTCTCTCGATTTTCAAGCCAGATGTAAAGCAACTCTAGCTCCTCTTCTGTAATTGTATTTACTATAAATTTGGTTATAATCTTTTTCAAAATTAAATACTTATTTAGATGTTTACATGTATTATTACTTGTAAATTAAATAAAACCCCTAAAAAAAAATACACTTTTTATTAAAACACTGAGATTTATTCAAAGAAACTCATACAAGCACACCTTGTAATTCAATATGATTTTTTGAAACTATATTTTTTTTTAAAAGAAAAAAAAAGAATTCCGCAATACTTTCAATCTATAATACGATAATCATAATAACTGAATATTTTTAAGCTTTGCAGCAATCAATTATTGCATTTTTAAACATTTGTTTATAGTATTGCTTATGTATTACACTAAACATCTAAAAATATTCATGTCTACTTAAATATTACTTATATCAATATATGAATGAACTAGAAGTAACTAAAGCCATAAAAAATGGTGACGAAAAAGCCTTTAGACATCTCTTTAATTTATATTACGATAGACTTGTAGCTTATATAGCTACATACACCCATGATAAAATGAGCTCTGAAGATATTGTACAACAAGCTTTTATTGATTTATGGAATGCTAAAGATAAATTACAAGAATGCAAATCACCAAAAAGCTATTTATACACTATTGCTTACAACAGATTTATTGATAGTATTAATAAAGATAAAAGACGCACTAATTTATTAAATGTTGTTTATGAAAATGCTTTAAGAGATAGAATAGATGAGGATAATGAAGCATTAGAAAAACGCGTAAAAAAAATGAACCAAATTATTCAAACACTTCCTCCAAAATGTAAAAAGACTCTTGAAATGAATAAAATTAACGGGCTCAAATATCATGAAATAGCCGAAATAATGGGAGTTTCTGTAAAAACCGTAGAATCACAAATGAGTGTCGCTTTTAAAAAAATCCGTAAAGGTTTTGAAAAAGAAAATTTGTATCTATTATTGGTGAATTTCTTAAAAAAAGCATAAACTAAGCTTGAAATTCTGAAAACTTGAAGATTTATATAAAAAATTAAAGCGCAAAAATTCATGATTCACAATTACGAGTAGAATCATAAATTGTGATTAGGTTAAATGGAGAGCATAAAATTGCTCGCTGAACTAAATCAGCTATTTTTATAAACGATTAGAAAGTTCTCGTTTAGATGAACATAAACAAATCTTCATCATCAAAAGTTGATGCTGTAATTAAAGTTCTTGGTTCATTTTTTTTACTCTTTTCAGAATTTAATAATCTTCCAAAATTAAGTTTCTCTAATCTGCTTTTTAATTCTTTTAATGTTTTCATGGCGCATTTCTTTTTCTTGTCATAAATATACGATGCACGCATTGCTTTTAGATGTTTGTTTTCAATAAAAAAGCTTCAATATCAAAGAATTATCAATTTTTTAACAATTATATATAATCCAGTTTACATTATGCGACTTTGCCATTTTATGAAATTATTCAAGTAGAATAATAAGTAAACGTAACAGTATAAAATAGACTTATTACTTTCTTACACGATAGCTTTAACTCTAAAATTTAAAGTAAAAAAAACACAAAAAACCTTGTCTATTTCAATCTTAAAATCTAATTTTATTGTTCAAAATATTACTAATAATAGTGAACACAAAACTGAACACGTTTTGGAACACGATTTAAAATATGGTAGTTTTTAAATAATTGATAATCAATTATTTAGTCTTATGAAATTTTCTTGTACGAAAATTCACAACTCGGAGGTCATGGGATCGTGCCCCATTCTCGCTACAGGTAAACAAAGGGAAAGCCAAGAATTTTACTCTTGGCTTTTTTTATTTTGCTAAAACATTTGGCGCTTTTTTTAACTTAACTACAAATAGGATTAATTTAGCCTAAATTTTATTAAACTTCATTATAGTAAAAAACTAACGAAGAGATTCAATATATAAATAAACATAGTACTAGTACAGTTAATTATAATTTATATACTTCTAACTTG
The DNA here is from genome assembly GCF_038154905.1 of Algibacter sp. TI.3.09. NCBI lineage: Bacteria > Pseudomonadati > Bacteroidota > Flavobacteriia > Flavobacteriales > Flavobacteriaceae > Algibacter > Algibacter sp. TI.3.09. The sequence goes on from NZ_JBAKAN010000001.1 coordinate 1,263,292, forward strand.
CACAGCATTTAATACAGGTAAACCTTTTATTTTCTCAAAATCAATAGCGATGCCTTTACCATTAGTAGCCTGTATTTCGTATTTAATTTTGACTGCTTTTTCAGAGCTATAGCGTGCTCTTAAGTTAAATCCTTTTTCAACACAAACAGTATTAATAAGAATATTATAAACCCGATCTGAAATATCTTCCTTTACTTTATCGTTTCCTAGATTATAGACCAATTTTTCGTGCTCTTTATCCGATTCTAGTTCTGCCCAATGTAAAGTTACGGCATACTTTCCATCCGGAACATCAAGTTTAAATTGCTCTATTCCAACACGCTGTGTTTGATATACGGGATCGTTTTCCGAATCGATAATATCTAACTCTGAACTCGGTAAACTACCATATTTGGTCTTAGGTTGGTAAGGTTTGCCTCCAACAAATCCCCAACTACCTGGTTGGTATGCTTTTTCTGGAATCCAAATGATGCTTTGCTTTTTATCTTCGTACATTCTCTTTGAACCTAAAAGCACATTCAGCTGATAAAATTCATCTTTATAATTAGAAAACTTATTGGGCGCTAACCTAAAATCGACATCCATAACATCTACAAAAGTCTTTGAATCCATAATACTTTTAGCAACCAAGGCATTAGTTCCGTTTACAAATGGTATTGAAAAACGAGCAATATTGTTTTTAACCTCAGCATTATAAGTTTTTCCGTTATGTAACAACTCTACCGAATTACCATTACTATAAACGGTAACAGGCTGCGTACAATACTGCGTGCCTACCTCGGCAACACCACCACGAATTGTCCATTGGTTTTGCCCAAACTTAATCACAGGTTCCTTAGATAGATAGGTTTTATACAACCACCACGTGTCTTTTTTTTCTCTGTTTAAAGTTGTAATACCCTTTAAATTAGTTCGAGGCAAAGCATAACCTCGAGATTCTGAATAAAAATCGTTTAAATTCCAAATATTAGCCCCTACAATAAAAGGTCTTTCAATAATGGCTTTAAAATAATGTTCGTGGTATTTATTTCCATATTCTACAGTGTAATCAAATCGTTTCGATTCGAAGGAATGTAATCTAGGATGTACGTCAGCACCATATTCTGTTACAATTAAAGCTTGGTTTGGGAACAATTCATGGAGTTCATCAAGATTTTCATCAAACCCCTTAAAAACACCACCATACCAACCTTGGTATAAATTCCAACCAAGAATCATAGGAACCGCAGTTAAACCTGCATCTTTGTAACGGCTGATAGCACCGTGATTAGGAATCATGGTATATCGACTAGAATCGAGTTCTCGAATATGAGCTTCTATTTTAGACGCCAGTTGGGTGACGTTTTTTGCATAAATTTCATAACGTGCTTTTTCTGTTTTTTGACTAAACGGTAAACGTAAAAGCACCTCATTCATATACGCCCATATAATAAGAGATGGGTGGTTGTTGTTTTGTTTTACCATTTCCTCTGCCATAACAAGGCAGTTTTCGGTAAAGGTTTCCGATTCGGTAATGGCGTTTACAATAGGGATTTCTACTGAAGCTAAAATACCAAGTTTGTCGCACATTTCTAGCACGGTTGGATCTTGCGGATAGTGTGCAATTCTTAAAAAATTACCACCCATTTCTTTTAGCAATCGTATATCGCGCATGTGCATTTCATCGGATAATGCATTCCCTTTTTTTAAATAATCTTGATGCCTGTTTGTACCTATTAATTTTAAATGCTCACCGTTAAGGAAAAATCCTTTTTCTGGGTCGAAGTTAAACCAGCGTAACCCTAAAGGCTCTATAGATTGGTCTAAAACCTCTCCCGTTTTGGCATCTTCAATTTGGGTAATTACGTTATACAAATACGGATTATCTGGCGACCATAACTGCGGGTTTTTAATAGTAAAAGCTTCTAAAACCGTTTTGCTTTTTTCGCTTTTGCTGAATTTTACTTTTTTAACAGTGGTTGCAACCGTTTGTCCATACTTATCAATAATTCGATTTACAAGGTTAACAGCTTTATTGCCGCTCAATTCATTTTTAATCAGGCTTTTTACCTCAACTTTAGCTATAGTTTTTGAAACCTCAGGTGCGCTAATGTAAACTCCCGACGTACTATAATCGTCCATTGAAAAATGAATAGCGCTACGTTTAAGTAAAAACACATCGCGATAAATACCACCAAAAAATGTAAAATCGGCAGATAATGGTGGAATGTCAATATTATGACTGTTATCTACTTTTACAGCCAAAATATTGTCTTGACCATATTTTAAAAATGATGAAATATCAAAATGAAACCTTGTATAACCGCCTTTGTGCTGTCCTACCCATTTTCCATTTACAAACAAATCGGCCACTTGGTTTGCACCTTCAAAATAAATGAAGGTTTTAGTTTTTGGAAGCTCTTCTTCTGCTATAAATATGTTTTTTTTATACCAGCCAATACCGCGATAATAGCCTGGTGTATCGTCTGTCGCATCTATATTATTCCATGTATGTGGAATGTTTATTGTTTCCCATTGAACTTCTTTTTCTGTTGAAGAATTTTCAATCTTAGAAGCATCTATATCGCCCTTATAAAACACCCAATTATTATTAATGGTGAATTTTTGATGCGATTGAGACCATCCACTAAAAACAGCAGCGATGGTAAATATTAAAACATAAATATTTTTTATCATTTTCAATAGTAATAGTTAATCAATATTTTCGAATACGCCACGATCTGGATTTCCTTGTATTGGATTTCCTAAAAAGTCAATCATTGGGTGTCCATCAATTTTTACACCCTTATTAATATCCGGAGATTCACCTTTTAATAAAAATCTTAAATAAGCCTTCCAATTCGTTCCAGCAGCCATAGCACTTTTAAACTGCGGATTCAATTTACTTTTAGCTGAATCTTTAGGCTCGTTTATTATATCTCCAAAAAAGGTATTGGCTTGAAAAGTGGTACTGGTACTTTTAGTAAATTCAAACATATTCCCTTCGCCTAATGAATAAAATATATTGTTTTTGTATTCCGTATTATCCGGATATCCGTTCCAGCTTTTATGATAAATAAGCTGCACTGCATCACGCGCCTTACCTGCAAAAAAGACGTTGTTATAAATTTTAATATTTGTAGTAGTACCAGAGTTCCTTACAATATGATGGGCATTGTCTTCAAAAATATTATACCTAATAATTGTGCCATCATTAAAACTAGTTTTACTGGCTCCGTCGTTACAAATAAGGATGCCTCCATGACCGTTATGATGGCTATAATTGTACTGAAATATGGTGTTTTTACAATTCCAATCACTATCAAAACCACCTGCATCTACATCTGGTTTATGATCCCAACTATCGGCTTTACTATTATAATAGGTGTACGACGCTTCGTTATACTGAAACAGAGCATTATCACAATTAAATGGGAAAGATGCATTACCGCTACCTTTAATGCCATTATAGGTAAACAAACAATGTTCTACTAATGGTGATTTTGCTACCCTAACAATTAAAGCATTAGCACCAGCTTTTTCGAATCTATTGTTTCTAAAAACAACATTTGTATTTGGATACCAATTGTGAATTTTACCATTTGCTAGCGTTTCCCCCCAACTGCTATTTAAAGATCTACGGTCCCAAACAGATTTGTTAGACCAACCCGTTCTATCTACATTATGAATATAGCAGCCCTCAACATACAAACCATCGAAATTAGATTTTCTCTGTTGTGAAACGTTTTTATCTCTAGTAATTTCAACAAAAACACCTCCATTATCTTTGGTACTCATATCACCATTTACATGGCAAATTTCTAAATTAATTAATTGAATATCGTGAAGTGTACCGCAATCCTTTCCTTCTATATAAATTCCCATTTTAGGCGCATATACATAAGTCGCATTATTTTTTATTGGATACTCCCTTGGCGTTTCTGAAACGGCATAATTTTTAATTTTTAAATCGCGTAATTCTAAATATTCTTGATTAAAGAATCGAATAGTATAAGATACAGATTCTCCATTAGCAATGCTACCAGCCGCATCTAAAATAGGAATTGGTCCCGAACCGTAAGCTCCAAAAACTATGCGTTTGTTTTTAGCACCACTTCCCTTTGGTATAAAGTTACCTTTCCAGGAACCACCTCTTCTAAAAAGCACAGAATCACCTGGTTTTAAAAGTATTTGATTAATTTTTTCTATATTTTTAAATGGCGCTGCTTTACTAATCCCAATGTTTGTGTCTTGCCCAATTAAATCATCCACAAAATAAGTGGTTTGCCCTTGTAACAAGGCAGTCATAAAAACAAAAATGTAAACAATTCTATCTCTCATCACAATTTTAAGCATTTTGATTTTATTATTTTTCTGAAATTAGTTTTAACATTTCGGTGGCATAGCGTTTTCCTAAAAGTCGCTGACTTGCACTATCAAAATGTGTTTTATCTATGGTTGATGTGTTTTCGGTAGTAACAACACCTGTATTTTTAACCGTGTTTGGCAACTCCAAAATCATGGCATTAAAATTATTTCGTAGTGGTTTATCTGGTGATAATTGTCCGGCAACAAATGGTAAATTAGGTACGTTCAAATCTTTTCTCAAAGCTTCAATTAATGCCGTTATTTTTGGCATATATTGTTTATACTTTCTTGAATTCGCTTCACCTTGGTGCCAAATAACACCTTTTAAAACACCATCTTTCATAGCTTTTTTTGCTTGACTAATTGCTTCATTATAAAAGGTCTTTCCTTGTTCCCATTCTTCAATAGACGTACCGCCTTTGGCATTAACAATCAATCCTATTTTTTGGTTTGGCATAGCTTGAGCCATTTCTTTTGCAAAACCATAACTAGGACCTATGTTTTGCATTTTTAGATCCTTTCTAATCGTAGAATATTTATTTAAAGGGTTTGCTGCTTTTTCCCAAGGCTTATTTTCAGTTCCAGTAAATAAAAACACATTTGGAATGCTATCTTGGTCTTGCAATTCGATAGGAGCTCGCCCCGCCATATTAGATTGCCCAATACATAGGTAAAGATCCATTGTTTGGGTATTACTTTTTGCTAAACTAGATGTTGATTTACATTGATACAAAAAAACAACACATACCAATAAAAGTATTTTGAATTTATTCATTTAATAGTTCTATTTTCAATTAATTTTCTATTCTTTTTTTTCAAAAAGCCATTATAATAATTCGACCTTAAAAGTGCCTTTCGGAATGATAACAGTAACATTATTCGCTTTAGAATTAACTATAGGAACTTTTATACCATCAATTTTTACTGATGAAACACCAACTGCATAAAAAGTTACTTTAGTTCCAGGAGAAACAATCTTACCAGTTGCCAATTTAGCGTCAACACCAGTACTCATGGATAATGCAACTGAAGCTTCGGATTGAAATCCTATTAACGTCTGTTGCCCTGATTTAAAGGATAATCCCTTTACAAAATAAGAAACCAAGTTCCCTCCTAGTTTTCTATAAACTATATTTTCTCCTTGAAAAGATTCTAAACCACGTTTTCCTTTTCCATTACCATGTGAAGTAAGTGCTATATCTACAACCTGACCTTGGGTAATTTCACTACCTGAATAATCGCCAGTTTTGATTCTCTTTATATCTCCTGCTTTATGGGTTTTATCACCAGGAAATAACACCGTTAAAATATCGGCTTGTTGGTTGCGTGTATTATAATTAACATACATATAATCTGAAGCAAAGGCATACCCCGATCTATCTTGATTGGCTGTCTTTTTTAGTTCTACCGATGCTGGTTCTGTACCTAAAAAGGTAGTTAATGTGGCCTTGTTATCAGAATACAAACGAGGCCCTGCATTTCCTTTTTCTATTTTAATTTCAGAAAAGTATTCGGTGGTATTCTTAACGGTATTTAAAATTGCTGAATTAGGATGCCACACTACATTTACATTATCTTCTTTTTTATCCGTAGTAACATGATCCATAACCAAATAATACCCATTAACATTATTTGAAGGTTGCATAAACACCACATCTCTAAAATGAGTTCCTTCTATTGCTTTAATACTAGAGCCTCTAAAATATTCTATATCCTGTCCTATTATGCCTTCAATAATACCATCTCCCACTTTAGAGGTATGTCTTTTTCCACCTATCATTAAGGTATTAGCTGCCTCTGAATTTGAATGCATAAAATCGAAAGTAGCCGTTACTCCATTTATAGTAGCATTGGTATTAGGACCATCGTAACCAGCATTACGCATTAAAATTTCGCCATATCCCGCCAATGCCAATGCATTAGTTTCATAATGGGTATGATATTCAATATTACCCTTAAGATTCATCATACTCATGTAAAGGCCATTATTAGATTGATCTTTGGATTTTAAAGCACCATAATTTTCAAATAAACGACTTGGTGCTAATTCTGCATCATTGGTATTAAATTCTAATGGATTATTTTTTGCAGCTGTTCCTGCCATAATTAGGTAATTAGACAAATGGCCTTTTAAAACACCTTCTGAAACACCAGCACCTTCACGTAATACCCACATGCCATATCTATAGGCTTCTGGTGAAAAGCGAGCCCCCGAAACTATATGTGGAGACAAAATGATATTTCCGTCTTCAATATCCCATGGCTTTTGAACTTCGGTATTTCGCGAATCGCCATACAGTAAAATTCTTCCGAAAGGCGCTGCAGCATAACCGTATATAAATTCTTTTAATCCAATAATTCCTGGGTTAGTGTAATATTCATTATACCCCATATACTCCATGATATCTAACATGGTATTTTTGGCTGCACGTTCAATAGAGTTCCATCGTTGTACGCAGTAGCCATTACCTGCAGGCGATACTCCATCATTAGGCATATAGTGCTCTGATAATCCTATATCAAATTCTTTTTTTGCATTTTGAAATTTAGCGTCGTATCCAATATATTTATAATACATCATTCTCATAGCCCATCCATGAGGATCCCATTTTCCTATTACTAAGGCCATTATTTTATCTTCTAGCCAACTTTCATATTTAGAAAGAACCTCAGCATCCAAATCATATCGAATAACATCGAGTGCCAAAAGCGCATAAAACAATTCATGAGAACGTACAGAAGATGTAGCGGCGCCATTACCAATTATGATAGTTTGAATTCTAGTTTCGAATTTGTTTTTAATAGCACTAATATATTTAGCTTTATTTGCAGGGTCTAGAATATAGGCTAGCGCGTTAGATCCCATAACATCTCGGGTTTCACCATCTCCTAGATTTGCAATAGAAATAGCACTGGTTTTCATGGCTCCAAACATTTTAGAAGTCGTTGCCAGTTTTCTCCAGTATGCGTAATCGTTAGTATCAATTATGTTTCCTGCATACCCTTGAAGTGGGATAAACACTGTACAAAAAAATACTATTAAAACTAAGTTGGTAGCACCATTAGTTACTTTCATATTGTTATCACTATTTAATTTATCTGCTATTTATTCGTTTAAATTCTCAATTACTCCAATAGCTCATGCATCTTCCTAATATTAAATCGTCTATTCTCGCTTTTTAAATTTAAAGCATCATCTCTACTTGGACTGCTCGTAACCCAATACCGCATGTGGTTCTTGCAGCAAGCCTTTCATATCTTCTATTATATCTTTATATTTAGCATTATTTGAATGTACTAGGTTATTCCATTCATTTGGATCGTTTTCCTGGTTATAAAGTTCCTGAGAACCATCAAAATATTCTGTAAATCGATAAGAACCATATTTCACAGTAGCATACTTCCCTCTTCTGAAAGTATAAGCTGGGTGTTCCCATTTAAGGCTAGGATTTTTTATAAGAGGAACTAGACTTTGCCCTTCAACTTGTTTATTTTCAGGAAGCCCGCATAACTCTAATAATGTTGGGTAAAGGTCAATAAGTTGAACGTTAGATTCAACCGGCTTAGCAATACCGTTTATTGAACTAGATCTAGGATCCTTTATGATTAATGGCACTTTAGTTGAACGATCCCAAGCGGTGTGTTTTTGAAACCTACTTTTTTCTCCCATATGAAATCCGTGATCCGACCATAAAACGACAATGGTATTATCTCTATACGGACTCTTTTCTAGGGCATCTAATATTTTTCCAACCTGAGTATCTGTAAAGGTTATGCAAGCCATATAAGCCTGAAGCATTTTCCGCCATTGGTTGTTCTTAATTGCCCATGGTACATCGGGATACGAATTCCAAACCGATTCGGCTGCTTCAGGAATATCATCATAATCATCGGCTTTATAAGGCGGAAGTTCGATGTCATCAAGAGGATACATATCTAAATACTTCTGTTGAATATATAAAGGCGTATGCGGACGCATAAAACCAGTCATCAAGAAGAATGGTTTATCGTGTTCTTGTGATAGTTGATCTACAGCCCACTCAGCAGCTTTATAATCACTCATTTCATTTTCTGGTTTGTGTATTGGGCCCCAATCCAACAGTCCTTTTGAGCCGAACCAGTTTAGTCTTTTCTTTTTACCATTTTCATCTAGATTGAAGTCCCATGAACCACGACCATGAGATACATCAACTGTTTCTTCGGGAACGTGATGATGAAGTAACTTACCAGCAGCCATCGTCTTATAACCATAATTCGAAAAATATTGATAAATGAGAGAAGAACCTTTCTCTTTAACAGCGTTAACAACCTCTTCATCCTCCCGCTGTATACTGCCTTCCATTCCGAAGCCCAAACTGTGATAATACATTCCAGACATTACGCTAGCTCGAGAAGGTCCACAAACCGCGTATTGACAATGGACTGAATTAAAAAATGTTCCTTGCGAAGCCAAAGCATCCATATTTGGAGTAATGGTTTGGTTATTGCCCATATAACCTGCCCAATCATTTAGGTCATCGACCGCAATAAAAAGTACATTTGGTTTCTTTTCTGTTTTCACTTTTTTAGATGAGGAACAGCTTGCAATAAGACCTAAACTTATAAAAAGGAGAAGGAGTCGTTTCATAGGGTAATATTTTTTATTAGTAATAAAAATTGTTTTAATCGGTTATCGTAGCCAATTAGGAATAGTGTTATTATCTTCCCATTCTTTTACAATACCATCTAATTTATCGCCTTCCCATTCGGTTGAACCGGCAGGAATAGCATCCTGTTTTGGCAACCATTTTTTATGCGCTTCAATAACGTCAGCATATTCAGGGTTACCAGCTAAATTAATATGTTCTCCTGGGTCGGTTTTATGATTGTATAATTCTTCGCCGCCATTGCGATACCTAATGTATCTCCATTTGTTACTCCTTACTGCATGGTTTTTGTAATACCATGTTGTTAATATAGACCGCTCTGTTTTTGTTTCTGGCGAATTAATTAATGGCACTATACTTTCGCCTTCTAATTTTGGTAATTCAGGAAGATTACAAAGTTCTGTTAATGTAGGATACACATCTAAAAGGCTAACCACCTGACTGCTTTTTTGCCCGTTACTTTTGTTATTCGGAACCTTAAAAAACAAAGGCACTTTTGTGGCTTCTTCCCAAAGGGCTTGTTTTCTAAAATGGCGTTTTTCTCCTAGGTGCTGCCCATGATCGGACCATAAAACAATAATGGTGTTTTTTCCATTCGGACTTTTCTCTAAAGCATCAATTACCTTTCCTATTTGCTCGTCTACAAATGTTACGCAAGCTAAATACGATTGTACCAATTCTGGTAAAATTTCTTTTTTCTTGCTTACATCGCCCCAACCGCCACGAGGTGTGTAACCATAAGCAATGGCTTTTCCCATAATGGGAATATCTTTAAATTCATCTTCAGGAACTTCTGGCACAACAATATCTTCGATAGGGTATAAATCGAAATATTTTTTTGGTGCTGTATATGGTACATGCGGACGAATAAAACCAACTGCCATAAAAAATGGTTTATCTTGTTTTTGATTAAGCTTATTGATTGCCCAACTAGCTATTTGCTCATCATACATGCCTTTTTCAGGAATATCTTCATCCTCTAAAGGGCCACCACATAAGGAGTAAAACCTATTAGTATCCTTATAGTTTTCAATTATATCTTTTTCACCATAAAGTTCTACCAACTGACCTCCATTTTTTGGAAAAGGATAAAACATAGTACCTCGATACCCATAACCATTTTCTTTTATATGTGGCTCCATATTTCTCCAAAATTGAGGTGAATATTCGGTCCAAAAATCATCTGTTTTATCTTTATAATCCGATTCACCGCTATGGAAAACTTTTCCTGTAGCGTAGGTATTGTAGCCATTGTTTTTAAAATGCTCTGGTAGCATACTATGGTTTGCCATGACGGTTTCATAATTCTTTTTCATATTAGCCGTAGAACTATACCAACCAGACGACGTGGGATGAATCCCGCTTAAAATTGAGTTTCTTGAAGCCGTACAAACAGGTTGCGATGCATGGGCATTTGTAAATAAAACACCTTCGCTAAATAACCTATCCATGTTAGGTGTAATAGCTTGTGAATGCCCAATTAATGCGCCTTCCCAATCGTTTAAATCATCTACAGAAATAAAAAGCACGTTTGGCGATGTATCTATTGAAGTCTCTTTACTTTTAGTTGACGAACAACTTGATAAAAACAAAAAAATTATAAATACTGCAAATATTCGTTTCATTATGAATTTTATTATGATTGTTGCTTATTAAGTTATTTTTTCAGTTTTGCGACTGCAATTCCAAATTCACCAGAAATAGAATAATAGAGATATACCTCGTTATTATCAATCAAAATAGCGGGATCTCTTAATTCATGAACCGGATTTCGAGAAAAACCATTTACAGATGTTTCGATAGGAAGATTAACACCTTCATAATCTTTTTCGGGTTTTAAAATTTCATTGGGAGTACTAGCCTTCCAACTCTCCCATGTGCCTTCAGAAAGATTGACTTCACAATTAAGAATACGTTCTGGTGAATCTACCTTTTGAGAATAAAACACAACGAGTTTATCTCCATTTAAGCTTAATGCTGTATGTCTTGCCTTTGGTAATATTAAAGCGCCTTTCATAAACGGTTGCATGCCATCTTCCGAACGATAAAAAGTACCTTTTACTAAAGCGTAATAACTAGATTGGTATTTAAAAACTCGAAAATAGGAAGGCCCCAATACAGTCTCTGATGCCTCAAAATTCAGCCCATCATTAGATGTGCTAAAAAACGTTTTTTGCCCTTCTTTGTTATGGTTATAGCCATGAAAATACATTCTCATGGTTTTTGTTTCGTCATCTTTAATAACATCTGGTGATGCAATATGACCTACTGCTGCGGTTTTATCGATATGAAGTACACCTGGTTTATAAATTGTCCATGGACCGGTAGGCGAATTGGCATAAGCTAACCTAATAAATTTACCATGATGGTGCGCAAAGTACATGTAATATTTACCTAAAGGGTTTTGGACCCAATCGGGAACTTTAATAACCGAAGGCCCATTAATATTACCGCCTATTTTACCTTTTAGCCCATCCATTTTGGGAGAAATCATGGGGTTGTTTTCTGCCCTAACAAACTCATAATTCCCCCAATCTATAACATCCAATTTGGATTTACAAGATGAAGCTCCTAAAGTTATAAATAAGCAAATTAGACCATATAATGCGCTGGAATGGTTCATATTATTTTTTGTTATTATCGAAATATGAGATTAAACTATAAACATTATTATTTACAGCTTCCATTTTTTTCATCATTGGTTCCCAAACTTCATATTCATTACTTACAATACCTTTATTAGCATCAATATTTGAAGGATCTACGCCTTTAGCCGTTGGATCGTTGTCTTGATATTTAAAATAATGCCAACCCACACAGTTTTTAGACTCCAATAAAGCTAGATTATAATTTTGATAAAAAAGACCGCGATCTTCTTGTGTACGTACAATCCATCCAGCTCCACTAGTATTTCCCATACCAGAATCTTCTCCCTTTGTATAATACTCGGTAACTATAAAGGGTTTGTCCGACCATTTTTCCCAATCACGCATTTGTTCTGCATCTGGTGTCCAGTAATTGTAATAATTATTAGAAATGATATCGAGATATTTACCAGCCGTTTTCATAAATGCTTCGTGATTTTTTTCTTTAGCATAAAAACGTGAACCAATATACATATGGTTAGGATCGTACTTCTTAATAGCTTTAGAAATTATTGAAAAATATTTATCGGCTACAACAGCCATAAATAATTCGCGATGATCGTTTGTAATTTCTTTCTTGGTAATTCCTTGTTCTTTTAACCAAGCGGCAGCGGCTTTATAACCAAAATCGTTGGTTGGTAAACTTAAATAATTATCCAAAGCTTTAAATTTAAATGGCATTTCATTATCGGAAAAATGTCCGAATAAATTAGGGTCGTCTTTATACTGTAACAGTTTTTTAGCGTGCGTATCGCAAAAGGTTTCAAAATTTGGATCAAACACAAAAATAGCATCGTTTGGATATCCTGTATGTCCAGGTTGCTGGTGTGTGCCACCACGTTTGCGCCCGTAACTACTCATAAAATTCCAATTTACCGTATACGGAAATGGTTTTTCTAAGGTTTTATTTACTTCTACAATTGCATCCACATCACTCCAAGAACCTGCACTATTAAAACCATTGTCTTGTAACATCCTTAACGTTTGGTTTATCCAGTTTTCTTTAGTTTGAAACTTTTTTGTAAACGCTGCTCTAGTACGTTCAGATTTCCCTGTATTGATACTATTTAAAGCAATATTAAAATATTGATAGCCTAACGGATCGATACCCCACCAACGATCGCCTATTTTTTTAACATGGAAAAAGCCTGTAGCTGCACCTGTTTGTTTACTTAAATCGCCACCATACTTGCTTGTTTCTTGCTTAGTTTCAGCTACATTATAACCGGGAAGAAAATCTACTGTTCGAGTTTTAAAAGGTTTATAATCTTTATAACTTCGAGTACCATCTTTATGATACACTTTCACCTTAGCATCAACCATTACAAACTCTTTATCAGCATTTGTAGCAGGCTTTTCTTTTGGTTTTGTATTTACGCAACCAACGAATAAGCTTGCTAAAAATATAACAGATATTTTTTTCATGACTTTAATTTTTTTTTTCAATTTTACCACTGATAATCTTTTCCTTCTCGGCTATCTTTCCATGATGCTTTAATTTTTTCTAATTCCGCCATCATGGTTTTTAATACTTCTGGTTTTTCTAAAGCTAAATCGTGTTTTTCTCCAGGGTCGCTTTTTAAATCGAAAAGCATCATGCTATCTCCTTTATTCGGAATACAAATTTTATATTGTCCGCTAACCAATGCATAAAGTTCTGTTCCATTATACAAACGCTGATAACCTGAAGCGATAGGAACGGTTCTTTCTTCGGAAGCGCCATTTAATAGTACTGGTTTTAAGCTCACGCCATCCAAAGGAATTTTCTTGCTTGGTTTAATATCAAGGATATCTAAAATAGTAGGTAAATAATCTACCGTCGAAGCCTGATAATTTAACTTTTGATTGGCATTAATTTTTCCTGGCCATAGTGCTAAAGAAGGTACTCTTAAACCACCTTCGTACATAAGGTGTTTATGCCCACGAAACGGACCAGCAGAAGCGATTCCTTTTTTAGTAATTGGTCCCGAAGGTCCATTATCACTAGTAAAAAAAATAATGGTATTATCTTCAATATTCTTTTCTTTCAAAAAACTACGCAAGCGCCCAATTTGATCGTCCATAGCCGTAATACAGCCATACAAATGTTTTTGTCCTTCTGGAAGGTTTGGGTATTTTGCTAAATACTCCGGTCCTGCAACCACAGGTTCGTGTGGTGTATGAAACCAAATAGTAGCTAAAAAGGGTTTATTTTCTGAAATAGATTTTTCTATAAAAGGAATCGCGCGATCCATAATAATACGACTATCATCTCCCTCTAAATTATCGGTTACCGGTGTTCCGTTTTCAATATAAATAGATCCGCCCCACGACCCGTCGTCCATAGCTCCCCAACTTTTCCATCCTTCTGGTGTTTTTGTTGGATTCCATGTAGGCACAGCACTTTTAGTAGCAAAAGTTTCATCATACCCATGATGCCATGGTGGTGAGTACATTCCGCGAGATTCTACTTTATCGGGTTCTAACCAACCTAAATGCCATTTACCGAAAAATCCAGTTTCGTAACCTTCTTTTTTTAGATACTCTGGAATTATTTTTTCTGCAGGCCTCATACCTCCTGTATGCGCGGCAAAAATGCCTTGTCTAAACGGACTTCTACCCGTTAAAACACTAGCTCGTGTTGGAGAACATAATGGTGCTGCCGCATAGAAATCGGTAAAAGTTACACCCTCTTTAGACATATTATCTAAATGAGGGGTAATAATGTTATGGTTTCCATTAAACCCAACATCTCCATACCCTAGATCGTCCGCCATAATTAAAATAATATTGGGCTGACTTTGTTGCACCTTTTGAGCGAAACCTTGAAACGCGACTAAATTAAGAGTGAAAAATACAGCCTGTTTATAAAAAAATCGATTTATCATATATCCTGTTTTAAAGTATAACTACTTGTTATAGCCTTCATTTTGTTCCATTTCTGCTCCTGTATTGGCATCTATAATACCCTGTGGAATTGGTAAATACTCATTATACTCAAATACTTTAGAGGCATCTAAACGTGGATTGTATTTTATAGTCCATTCGTAAAATGTCCCCGTTCTTACTAAAGTATGTTTTCTATATTCTTCAGTAACTAATTCGCGAGAGCGCTCCTTTAAAATAAACTCTAAAGTAACATCAGAAGCGTCAATTTCTGAAGCGTTAGAACGTCTTCTTAAGTCGTTTAAATATTGAGCTGCCAAATCGTTTTTACCTTGGTTCATTAACGCTTCGGCTGCAAGCAAATATGTTTCTGCTAATCTCACAAACATTTGATCGTCGTATTGCCCTGCATTAGATGCATTAGCAAAAAAGAAAGGATCGTTATATTCCCATTTTCTAACCCATGGCCATAAAAAATGCTCTTCTAAATCGTCTGGCTCATCATAATCCATATTGGTATACTGCACCACATCAAAATCAGTAGCAGTTTCATCGGTTGGAAAAACATAATATTTTTTTACACAATGCTCAGAATATCTATCATCGAAAGATTCGTACCAACCGAAAGCCGAATCGGTAACAGATAAACGCCCTGCTCCTTTACCTCCATTATACGTGTATTGTGTATCCAAATCTAACTTTTTCAACACAGCATCTTTAGTATAATATGTAATCCATGCATTTTTCATATATATATATTCATTTCCTACAATATCGGCATACGCATTATTTATTACCCAAAGCACTTCTTTATTGCCATCTTCGGGTCTTGGGTTATCAAATATATCTGAAAACGCATTACCTGGCTGTGATGTGTTAACACCAAATCTAGAAGTCATAAGTTCGTATTCCGGACTATTTATAACTCTAAGCGCTTCAGTTTCCGCCTTTAAATCTTCGCCCATATCAAGGTATAACTCTGCTAACATTGTACTCGCAACGGCACTGTTTACTTTACCTGTTTGCTCTTTCATTTCAAGATGATCGCGTGCAAAACTTAAATCAATTTCCATTTGGGCATTAATTTCTTCTATAGAACTACGTTCCCAATCGTTACGATAAGTTGTTCCATCAATTTCTTCAAGACTTAAAGGTACAGCACCCCAACCATATCGTAAATGACGGTAAGACCAAGCACGAATCAATCTGGCTTGTGCAATTACTTTATTTTGATTTACTACATCTGCAGAATCATTTCCTCCCATCCAATCAACAGCTGTAGTTTCAGCGCGATTGATAATTAAATTACTTGAATTAATAATTCTATATAACAAATTAAAATTTGATCCTACTAAGCTATTTTCTGAATTTAAATCGGCATAATCGTTAAACGGATCTATTTGTCCTGCTCCATTATTTACAAAAGCATTATCCGTACCCATTTGCCATAAAGATGCACGTGTAGTATTGCTTT
The DNA here is from genome assembly GCF_038154905.1 of Algibacter sp. TI.3.09. Lineage (NCBI taxonomy): Bacteria > Pseudomonadati > Bacteroidota > Flavobacteriia > Flavobacteriales > Flavobacteriaceae > Algibacter > Algibacter sp. TI.3.09. The sequence goes on from NZ_JBAKAN010000001.1 coordinate 1,279,269, forward strand.
GCGACAATCTATCTTCTCTAACCAATGCATACAACGCATTTAAGCCATTCTCGAAACCATCATAATTAAGTAGCAGGTTTTCGGCGAATATATCATCTTTTGGTTCTTCCTGTAAAAAAGTCTCTTCATTACAAGAGCTCATTAAAGCGGAACCAATGATTACTAATAATATCAGTGTTTTTTTCATGTTATTATTTTTAAATTTTTATTTAAATACTAAGTTTTAAACCTAGTAAAAAAGATGTTGTTTGAGGCACAGCAGTTTGCTGAGATGAGCTGTTTGAAAATTCAGGATCCAAACCTATCCAATCTGTTTCTGTATATAAATTTTTAATATTAGCAAATAGCTCTAGATTACTAATCTTCAATTTCTGTAATGCATCTGAAGGAAATTTATAATTAAGTGTAATATCTTGTAACCTTATAAAATCGGTACTACGATAAAACTGCATACTACGTTGATTTACATTAGCCGACCTATCATTTCTTGGATATGTATTACTTTGATTTTCTGGAGTCCAAAACGCTACATCATATCTGTTTTCTCTAAGATCAATATCATTAGTATACAACAATGTATTAGCTTGTGTAATACCTGAAACCATATTTAAAAAGAAACTTAATGACCAATTTTTATACTCGAATGTATTGGTTAAACCTGCTACGAAATCTGGAATTTGGCGTCCGATAACTCTTTTATCTGAAGGCGAGATATCTCCACTACCATCAGCATCTAAATATCGAATATCTCCTGCCTGAACATCGCCTTGTGGCGTACCTGTAGCATCTTCTTGGTATATACCATCGAAAACATAATCAAAATTAACATTAATAGGCTCTCCAATAAACCATTCATTATCAATATCGTCAATATAATTCCCTTCACTATCTGTTAACCCCACGTTAACAATTTTAGTGTTATAATGTGCGATATTAAAATTAGTAGACCATTGAAAATTATCGTTTCTTACATTTACAGTTGATATTTGAAACTCTATTCCTGTATTAGATGTTTCACCAATATTTTGAGTTATAGAACCTGTACCATTAACGTTAGAGATAGATTTACTTAACAAAAGATCGGTTGTTTTTGATGAATACACATCTATTAACCCTTTAACTCTATTTTTAAAAAATCCAAAATCTAATCCAGCATTAAAAGACGCTGTTGTTTCCCAGCCTAAGGTAGGATCTCCTAACCTACTTGGATAAAAACCGAATAAGGTGCCATCGTTTTCGTCAACATAATCTATAGATGATAAAGTTGGTAATGTAGAATAAGCAGATACAGCTTCATTTCCACTTTCACCATAAGACAATCTTAATTTTAAATTATTGATAGTATTTGAATCTTCTAAAAATTTCTCATTCGCAATATTCCATCCTACTGCCGCCGAAGGAAAAATCCCAAACTTACTATCTGTTCCAAATGCTGAATAGCCATCACGACGTGCTGTTAAGGTTAGTAAATATCTTGAATCGAAAGCATAATTAGCTCTAAGCATTTGAGACAAGTGTGTTTGCTTGTTATACGATGCCGTAGGCTCTATTAAACTAGCTTTACTTGCTTGGTAATAAGTCATTACATCATTAGGAAAACCTTGTGCACTTACATCATGATTTTCAGACCATTCGCTTTGCGCACTATACAGTCCTGTTAAAAATATAGAGTGTTTTCCGAAGGAATTTTTATAACTTACAATATTCTCAACAAGCCAGTCTTCATCATATTCATTTGCTAAATCTAACGAGCCACCAACACTCAAACCAGATCGGGTATTTCGGCCTCTATATGTTTGCGCTAATCTAGTGCGGTAATCGTAACCTGTGTTTAACTTATATGATAATCCTTTTACAAAAGGGACATCTATTAAAAGGCTATTATTAGATGTAAATCGACGAGATATATCGCTATTATCATATAACAGCGCTGCTAATGGATTCGTTACGTATACGCCATCGTCCCAAGTTTCTAATGTTTGAGAGCCATCTTCATTAAATGGGACTCCTAATGGATTCATAGAGAATGCGCCAGAAAAGCTAGCATTATTACCACTTCGATCGTAATAACCGTATTGCGTACTTGTATTAAACGTCATCCAAGGTAATAATTTGTGATCCAAATTAATTCTTAAAGTATAACGCTTAAAATCATCGCCAAGCGAAACCCCTTCAGAATTTAAGTATGATAACGATACATAATATTTTGTTTTTTCAGAACCTCCTAAAAACGATAAATCGTGTTGTAATGTCTGCCCTGTTCTTGTTGCAAGATCTACCCAATCAGTATTTCTACCAGCTGCATAGCCTTCATCTTCTACAAGAGACGTTGTTAATCCACGGTCTATTTTAGTTTCATAAAATGTTTTACCATCCATTAAACTTGGTATATTAACTGCTTGATTAATGGTTGTTGACACAGAATAGTTAACCGTCATCTGACCTTCTTTTCCCTTTTTTGAAGTAATAAGAATAACACCATTTGCACCACGAGAACCATAGATGGCTGCAGCCGATGCATCTTTTAATACTTCGAGAGATCCTACATCTTTCGGGTTAATTTCAGATAAATTTCCAGAGAAAGGAACACCATCGAAAATAATTAATGGTCCATTGGAAGCAGAAATAGAGTTTTGTCCTCTAATTAACATGGAGTTAGAAGAGCCTTCGGCGTTTGATGCATTTACCGTAATATTCATACCTGCCATAGTACCTTGAAGCATTTGCTCTAAACTAGCTCTTGGCCTAGATTCTAGTGTTTCTGGACTTACAGATACTACAGACCCAGTTACATCACTTTTCTTTTGAGTTCCATACCCCACAACCACAATTTCATTTAAAGCAGTCTCAGAAGTTGTCATAACCGTATTAATAACGGTTTTGTTACCTATTTCAATTTCTTGAGTAGTCATACCAATGTAACTAAACACGAGAGTCCCTCCATCTCCAGGAACTTGCAATGTAAAGTTTCCATCAAAATCTGTCATGGTACCCGTGCTTGTACCTTTTAATAACACAGAAACACCAGGTAAAGCGCCTCCGTATTCCTCAGAAACCTGTCCTGTAATCGTTTTATTTTGAGCGTACCCAAAAAAGGTAAACAAAACAAACGCTAAACACAGAGGTTTAATTAATAATTGCTTTTTTTTCATAAATCTAGTTTTTAGTTTGGTTGTTAATTTTAGTTTGTCTTAGTAAGGCTTCTAAGTAGTAATAATCGGCATATATTAGTGGTACATCGATCTCAGAATCTTTTGGTTTAGATCCCGTTGAGTGCTTTAATAAAAAACCTTTATTAGCGCCTTTAGTGTTAAAGTATTTTTTTGATGATAATGATGTTAAAATGTTATTTGCCGTATTTACATAGGTGTCCTTATTTTGACTAGAATACGCACTAAGTTCAAAAAAAGCAGATGCCATAACGGCTGCAGCCGAAGCATCTCTAGGTTCGGTTTTAAAATCCTTTAAATCGAAATCCCAAAGCGGCACATAATCTTCTGGTAATGTTGCGATGTTTAAAATATAATTAGCCACGTTTTCAGCTTGTGTTAAATAAACAGGATCTTTTGTTTCTCTATATATCATGGTATAACCATAAAGCGCCCAAGCTTGACCACGAGACCAAGACGACTCATCGGCATAACCCTGATGCGTGTTTTTTGAAACTACCTCACCCGTTTCTGGGTTGTAATCAACCACGTGGTAAGAACTATAATCATTTCTAAAATGATTTTTCATGGTTGTTTTAGCATGCGTATTTGCGATGTTATAAAACACAGAATCTCCTGTTTCTTTCCATGCCCAAAACAGCAATTCTAAATTCATTAAATTATCTATAATTACTGGATAATCCCATTTATCTTTATTGTGATCCCAAGATCTAATACAGCCAATTTTTTCATCAAATCGCGTTATAAGTGTTTTTGCCGATTGAATTAAAATTGCTTTATACTTTTCATTTTTAGTTACTTTATATCCCTCTCCAAAACTTGGTATCATTTTAAATCCTAAATCATGGTTTGAAGCATTAAATTTTTCACTTTCTAATTCTAAGGTATAATACTCCGCTTTTTCCTTCCATTGGTTTTCTCCGGTTAAATTATACATAGACCATAAAACTCCTGGATAAAAACCGCTAGTCCAATCTCTTTTTCCTACTAAATGTAGTTTGCCAGATGGCGTTAGTGTTCTTGGAAAAATTCTACTCGTATTTTTGAGACCAAGCGTATCTTTTATTTCAGGAAAATAAGAAAGCTGTTCCGTTATGGTATTGATTAATTTATCATGACTTACCTTTTTATTTTGCTGAAAATGGCAAGCTTGAAATAAAACAACAAAAAGCATTAAAAGAGTGATCCGCCTCATAGAAATATATATTAGATTAACAAAAATAACCTTAGCTCTTTCTTTATTTCTATTAATTGTTCCCTATTAGTATCAATTATGTTTCATTTAGATACAAATGTTCCAATTAACAACATGTGTACTAGCTTTTACCAAAAACATCCTTACTCTAAACTTGATATTATTTGTACTTTAGTTTTTTTAACCAACTACCAAATGAGACTTTTATTCTATATTGTAATGTTTAGCTGCTTTACAATATTTTTACATGCTAACAACGATCCTTATATATCCATTTGTAAAGTTACACCCGATGGAGGTGTTGCTTATTCTCAAGTAACGTCTATACTAGAGGATGATATGGGGTTTATTTGGTTTAGCACAAACAATGGTGTTTTCGCCTATAATTCAACTAAAACTAAACGGTATAGCCATGTACAAAATAACGACTCTACAATTCCATCCAACCGAATAAACAAACTTTACAAAGGCCATAATGGCAATATTTGGGTTGCCACAGAAAATGGACTTTGCGAATACCAACGTAGTAACGATTATTTTAAAAGATATTCCATTAAAGATAATTATGACAATAATATTGGTAAAAACATCACGTCTATATTTCAGGATAACAACCATACATTTTGGTTCTCGGACGAAAATGGTTTCGGGACTTTAGATCTAGAAAAAAATAGAGCTCTCTATAAAAAAACTAAAAATATTACAGGAAAAGTTAGCTGTATTTCTATTGATGACGAAGGCACTATTTGGGTATTTTATAATGATGGTGATATCTATTTTGCCACCAAAGGCTCCAACACTTTTCAGTTTTTAACAAAAGGATTAAAAAACCTAGTAAGGTCCGTTTTAATAGATAAAGATAATATCTGGATTGGTTACGAAGCCAAAGGCTTGCTGTGCGTTAATAAAATTGATAATAAAAAAACGCACTACTCCATAGAAGAAAACCGCCCAGATTATTTAAAGTTACCTAGTAACCAAGTTAGAAGTTTATTAAAAGATGAAAACAATAGAATTTGGGTAGCCACGTACAATGGTATTACTTTAATTGAGGACTTTAAAGTAAGCCACCACATTGATCAGCAAAAATATTCCGAACTCCCCAATCATTCCATTTGGTCTCTATATAAAGATTCTCAACAAAATATATGGATTGGTACTTGGATGGGTGGTTTAGCGTTTCATAGCGCGCACAATAATTCATTTATACGCTACAACCAATCAACTACAAAAAGAACTTTAAACGGTAATATTGTTAGCTGCTTTGCTCAAGTGCCAAATAGCGAGAATGTTTTGATTGGTTTAGATGACGGTGGAATAAACTATTACAATCCCGAAACTAACGTATTTAAAAACCTGCCTATTAACTACCAAGGCAAGGTTATTAAAAACATAAAATCTTTAGCTTACGATAAATACGAAACCTTGTGGGTTGGTACCTATGGAAACGGTGTACTGTACCGCGAAAAAGGAAAAACCAATTTTGAACATCTTGCTGTTAATTTTGAAACAGGATTTCAAGCGTTAGATATTTTAACTACTAATACTGGTGTTTGGGTTAGCGATTACCCTTTAGGCGCTTACTTTTATAATTTTGAAACTAAAGCCATTAAACGTTCTATACACAACCCACTAAATATCAAATCCATATCAAATAATAAAGTGCATTTTATTATTGAAGACAAAGAAGATAACGTTTGGTTTGCTACTCAAAACGGACTTAACCTATTGAAGAAAGGTAGTGACGAATTTATACATTATTTTCAGAATAAAAACCAACCACAAGGCGTATCTCACAATTATTTATACTGCATACATGAAGATAGTAATGGCTTTTTATGGTTAGGTACAAATGGTGGCGGACTTGATAAATTTGATCCTAAAACGGGAAGATTTGAAAATTACACCATTAAAAATGGCTTACCAGGAAACGAAGTATTTTCAATTCTCGAAGATGATAAAAAAAACCTTTGGTTAACAACCGAAAATGGATTGTGCAAATTCAATACGCAAACTAATATTGCCCAATCTTACATCACTAATAATAGCTTACAGAGTGACTTATTTCATCCTACATCGGCTTTAAAAGCCACTAATGACGATTTATTTTTTGGAGGCTCTAACGGTGTTATTCGCTTTTCACCTTCAAGAATTATAAAAAACCCTAAGCCACCAAAAACAAGTATTATATCGATAAAAGTTAACAATGAAAACATTCCTTTTAGCAGTAATATACCTTTAAAGTTACACCATACACAAAACTTTATCGGTTTTCAATTCACTTCTAACAACTATATAAATCCGAAGAAAAACATATTTAAATATCGCCTTTTAGGATTTAATGATCAATGGATTGAAACCGACTATACTGGCAAAGCCAATTTTACTAACATTCCTCCAAACCATTATGTTTTTGAAGTTAAAAGTGCTAATAATGATGGCGTATGGAATTTAGAATCTACAAAAATAAACATTAATATAATTCCTCCTATTTGGGCGAGATGGTATGCTTATGCATTGTATTTATTAGCCTTTATAGCTTCTATTTATTATTTTAGAAAACAAGTAATAAACCGTCAAAATTTAAAATCGCAAATAAAGTTAGAAAAAATACATCGTGAAAACGAAGAACAATTACACCAAATGAAACTTCAGTTTTTTACCAATATTTCTCATGAATTTAGAACACCACTTACCTTAATTCAAGGTCCTGTAAATAGATTATTAAAATTAGAAACCAACAACCCTAATTCTAACAAGCAACTAGAATTAATTAAAAATAATACCGATAGGTTACTTAGGCTTATCAATCAGTTTCTAGATTTTAGACGTGCCGATTCTGGTAAACTAAAACTACTTTCTGTAAATACAGATATTATAGCATTCTGTAAAGATGTATTTTATTGTTTTGAAGATCATGCTTTACAACGTGGTATTAATTTTCAGTTTATATCAGAAGTTCCTAACTTAAAAATTGATTTCGACACCGATAAGCTAGATAAGGTTTTGGTTAACATGCTCTCAAATGCTTTTAAGTATTCACCAGATAACACGAGTATAACATTAACTATTAAGAACAACAAAAAACCAAGTTTTAAGCCGAATTGGAATATATATACTGTGGGAGAACATATTAATGAAGATTATATTTCTATCAATATCTCTGACTTTGGATACGGTATTTCAGAAGAAACTCTTCCACAAATATTTGAAAGATTTTACCAAACAGAAAACAACTATAACCGAGGCACAGGAATAGGCCTTTCGCTATCTACCAACTATATTGCTATGCATAACGGGCAATTAATAGTAAGCACTTTAGAAGGTGAAGGATCTGCTTTCTGCATTTGTATACCTCAACACCAACCCAATACCACAACGCATATTGCCGATACATCGAGCATTACACAAACCAATAACTTTTCTTTTGAATCTTCGGAAATTAGAACTACCGAACATCAAATTGAAGAACACACAAAAAACCAAGAAGCCCTAATACTTATTACAGAAGATAACCTAGAGCTGCTAGAGTTTTTATCAAGTGCATTACAAAATCACTTTCGAATTGCCACAGCAAAAAACGGTAAAGAAGCCTATCAACAAATACATACATTATTTCCAGATTTAGTAATTTCAGATATTATGATGCCTGAAATGGATGGTGTTGAGCTCTGTGCCAAAATTAAAAATGATATTAGAATTAGTCATACGCCTGTAATATTACTTACAGCTTTAGATACTATAAAAGACAGAATATCAGGTATTAATTCTGGTGCAGATCTTTATGTTCCCAAACCGTTCAATGAAGATGTATTGATTGCTCAAATACACAACTTGCTAAACTCTAGAAAAGCACTTCGTTCTTTGTTTTCATCTCAACAAGAAGTTTGGAAAAGTGATATTGAAGTTCTAGACTTAGATAAAAAGTTTCTTTTAAATGCCATAAGTGTGGTTGAACAAAATATAAGTAATCCTGATTTTTCTGTTGAAGATTTAACCGATAAATTACACCTTAGTAGAACGCATTTACATAGAAAGCTAACATCATTAACCAATCAATCTGCCACAGAATTTATAAGAAGTATTAGACTAAAACATGCTGTTGAACTTATGAAAACAGGCGATTATTTAGTTAACGAAATTGGGTTTGCCGTAGGTTTTAATTCACACAACTACTTTTCTAAATCGTTTAAAAAACAATATGGAAAGACTCCTTCTGAATTTATAAAGGCAAACTTTGATGTTTCTGAAGAAAAAAAATAACACTTTATTTTTTCCAAGACAAAAACCGACTAGAACAAAACTGCTATAAATGATAAAACTTATTTACACATGGCCAAATAACAACCATATGCAAATAAGTTATAATTTAGGAATATAATTCCTCTGTAATAGAAATATAAAATTTAGTAACTCTAAAAACAGAATTGATTTAAAATCTATTAAAAAAACATGCTACATTTAGGCAAGCGAATTTATAGCAGTATATCTCTTTAATAATCTTTCTTTAGCATGCGTTTTACTTCTACTTCGCCATTTACACTTGTTATTTTCACCAAATAAAGACCTGTATTTAATGTGGTTACATCTATAATAGCTTTTTTAGAATTGAAATTATTTTGAGTTAAAACAACAGAACCGTTTATGTTGTAAAAATCTATATCTTGAATTATAGTTTTAGACTCTATTTCTAATCTATCATTTACAGGGTTTGGATACATTTTGAAGTTTGGTTCAATAGAAACTTCTGTCGACAACCCCGTTCTTACAATTGTTATGTAAGCTGGAGTATTATTGGCAGTATCTTCCTTTTCTCTTATTCTAAATTGTTCATTGGTAGAAGCGGCATCAACCATGTTTAATGAAACGATCTTGTTGCCCGCAATTTCAGCCTTAACATAATCGGTAATATCAATTTGATAAGAATCGTATCTAGAATCTACATCGCCATTTGATGAAAACACACCTGCTATTACTGTTGAAGCTTCGGGTGCATTGTTCCATGTTATGCTTTCCTCAGACCACGAATCGTCTTCTACTCCAAGCAACGTAATATCAAAAGCGCTTCCGTTAGACTGGTTTCCTGTTATATGTAAGGTTGCAGATTCAATTGCAACATACTCACTAACATCAAACTTCAACCAAGTCCGTCTTGAAAAATCTGCATTGGTTGGGCTTTCTTTTACAATCAATAATTCGCCATCATAATTTTTATTTGCGTTAGAGCCTCCTCGTGTAAAACTATCCTCTATAGCATAGAGTTTACCTCCTTCGTCATCAATATTACCATCATCTTCCAAAGCCAAAAAATCTCTAAAATTATAGATGTCTTTACTTATTTTTATTAGAGATGTTTTAAGTTCGGAATACCACTCCCCATTTGCATTTATAACACCTTTATTACTCGCGTCATCCTGAAACCTAAACCATTGATAACTTAAACAACCTTTACTTTCTAATAAATTAATAGCGAAGTTTTCAAAATACGCTGCTCTATCTGCTTGTGTAGGTACGTGATACCCTGCTCCACCACTATTATCTAAATCTACATCAAAACCCTTAGCATAAAACTCACTAATCATAAAAGGTTTTCCAGACTGCTCTGTCCACATTTCTAAGAGATTAGTATCAGGCTCAAATGGTCCATAATAATTAACACTAAATACATCTATATACGGTGCACTATCTTTATAAATAGACTCATAATTTTTTGCAGCACCATGTAATCTAGACCCCAAATAAAGCATATTTGGTGCATATTTTTTAATGGCAGTGTGTACAATTCTATAATAGGTACTCATTAAATAACCATGAAAATCGTTACGATCATCATTATCGATTACATAATCTGTTCCCTTTCTCTCAATCATCCAATCGTGAGCAGCTAAATAATTAGAATTTGCTTTGTCGATTATATCCAAATAACGATCTAACAATTCACCATATGTACTGTTCGAATAAATTGGCATTTCATTATCAGAAAACACACCAATACAATACGGATCATCTTTTTTTAAAGCCACAGTTTGCGCTAAATTATCGGCGTAGGATAAAAATGCTGTATCAAATACAGGAATAATTCCGTCTTTATATAGATCCTTATTTCCTTGAGATTCATTTTTGTAACCTAATATAAACAGTTCTCTAAAAACATATGGTATTTTATCTGAACTACTATTTATACTCTCAAAATCGGACCAATTAGCTAAATGATTAAAGCCAGCATCCTTTAAATCGTTAGGCAAACTTACGTTGGGATAATCTGATTCTACATTAACCGAATTTATTCCTATACCAAAATATAAATAGCCTTCTGGATCTACCATGTACCATTTATCATTATAGATTGCTGTTCTAAAATGCCCTGAAGCGGTTAGTTTTACGTCTAAAAAACCACCATACTGACTAAGTGCAGCTTCATTATTAGCATACTCTAATGTTCTTGAATTGTTTGTAGAACTCCCTGTGCTACCTCCTTTAAAGGTGGTTGGTATTACTGAAAAATCTTGTGCTTTTATAATTTGAATGTGACATAGTATTGCTATAAATATATATGCAACTTTGTAATTGTTTTTCATATGAGGGTATGTTTATGAGTTAGGCATTTCGTTTAAAAACACCTAACTCTATTAGTTATTAATTTAGTTTACCTGTTGCTATTCTATAACAAACTCGGCATATTGGGTATAAAACAAATCGATGGCGTTATCAAAAGGTTGATAAACACTTCTAAACTGTATGTTTTTTGAAGTATCAATATCTTCTAAAGAAATTTTGATAGTTTCTAAATTATCCAAATCGAGTTTAGCTTCCCGTTCAACATTATTAGAATCAAAATACATAAACTCACTGTATACATAGTCTGCAGGATCGCTAGAACTCATTGTGAACGTAATGTTATTGGTTGTTGTTTTATATGAAAGAATTTGTCTATTATTTAACGATGATATGTATATATCCCCAAGAGATTTCCCCGATCTAACAACAGGAATAGATTTATTTCCATAACTATCTAAATTAACAACTTCAAAAACATAACCTCCTTCTGGCAAGTTTTCAACTACGGCGCCAATAGTATCAATTACATTTGGTGTTACCGTAATAGGGATATCTAGAGAATCGGTTTTATCATTCCAAAAAATTCTTGCGCCCTTTATACTCAAATCCGATTGTACAAACCATTGTAATTTTAATCGATTATGTCCTGAAAAAGAAATTAGTGAATCTGGTTTTGCTGGATATATTGTTTCACCTTTATCTAAATATGGCTGATGTAAATCGTTCATTTCGGAACAATTATAAAACGCAATTAGAGTTAATGTTATTATTAATACTTTTTTCATTGGTGTGTGTTATTAGTTATTAATTGGCGCTCCAAAAAATTCAATTTCGGCATAAGTTACTTCCTTATATTCTGTATCCCAGTTTTGAATTTGTCTAATTCTAAGATACCTGTATGGTGGTGTACCACCTGGCATAAGGAATTCCATACCACCTTCTGAAAAGGGTCTATCAATAGCATTAATTTTTTCAACCCCTGGTAGGCCTGATGCTTTTATAACTTCAAATTCACTAATTAGCTCCCAGCCATCCATACCTTCTTCTCTCCAATTACCTGTTTCATGAGGATTGTCATCATTAGACCATACCCAGGCCCCATTAGTTTCTCTATCGATAAGACTTTGATCATTCGTTCCATACATCTCAAAGAAATGCATACCACCACGCGAATAACCATTCCACTCTGTAGCATAAATTTTAAAACGACTGTATAAGTTTATCTCCCCCATATCCATAGTATAATGCAGTGGAGAATATTGTTCTTCACTAGATAAAACAGTACTAAATGCATTAGATCTTGATTTGGTTATATCACCATCAAAAGCTCTTTCAAATCGTTGAGAATTTTGTTCTTCTGGTATATCCGTATCTAATCGTAATGCTTTCCATTTTGTTCTATCTAATTGTATTTCGTAAAGTGGCTTAAACTCCCCAACAAGTGTATCACTAATATTTCCCCATTGATCCTTTACAAAAAAACCTAATTCCACTTGCAACGTATCCATACCTCTTACATTTTGAAAATTAGTATTTGAAGCATCGTCATATACAGTTTCATAAGGCACAAAATCTCCAAATTCATCATGTCTTAAAATTGTAATCCCGAGATTATCAGCCTCTGCTTCATTTTGCCATTTTAATAAAACACCAGAAAAATCACTAGAAACTTCTAAAGATTCTCTCATACTAATATATGGCGGTGTTAACGGTATTACTTCTGCTACAACTTTGTCTGATCTGTTTCCACTTTTATCTACAGCATAAAGCTCAACTTCTTTTGGAAGCGTATCTCCGAAACCATTTACATATAAGTTTTGAGTGTATTTAGTCGCTACAGATTTTCTTTGTTGAACTTCATTAACGTAATATATAGCCTCAACATGAGAAAAATCTTCATCTGTAGGAATATCATAAGTGATTTTTGCGCCTCCAGGCGTGCCTTCACTTAGAACATTTGATATCATATCTGGGGCTGTTCCATCGGATGCTGGTTGCCCAATAAACTCCTCGCTACCACAAGCAACGATAAAAATAAATAAGCTAATTAAGGATATTTTATATTTCGTTTTCATAATTATTGTTTTTAAATTAAAGATAAGACTACCAACCTCCATTTTGAATTAAATTAGGATTAGACAAAATTTCACTAGTTTCTATAGGCCATAAATTATTTTTAAATGAATATGTAGGTACTCCCAAAACATTTGGCACATAATAATCTAAAGGCTCATTACCCAAATAATTCCAACCTCTAAAAGGTATATTCATATAATACTCTGCTAATTTCCATCGTTTTAAATCCCAAAATCTATGTCCTTCAAAAACCAATTCTATTAAACGTTCTTGACGAACAATATCTCTGAACCCTTCTTTCGTTGATGGTTTAGATGGGTTTACTGAATAATTAGCCCAAGATTCTACAACGCCTTTCAGGTTAGCTCTTTCTCTCACTTTATCTATATAAATATAAGCTGTGGCTCTATCGTCCACCTCGTTTGCACATTCTGCATATAATAAATATAAATCGGCCAAACGCATCTCTGGAAAAGCGTAACTTTCTCTACTGTAATCCATATCAGTACTGCTGATAACATTATCGTAATTAACTAACTTTTTAGGAAAATACCCCGTTTGAGAATATACTCCAGAACCAATAGCTGTACCTGAATATTCTGAAGCTCTAGCTTCTACATAATGATCTTCAAAGCCTGCTTGTCCTCCTGAAGAGTTGTATTGTGCAGGGTTTCCATACCATATGCCTCTATCAAAGCCTAAGCTACCATAAAAACGCACCTCTCTGTTCATGTGCAAATTTATAGTGGTTTCTCCATCTTTTACAAAGTATTGGTTATCTGGCACACCGTTCCCATCAGTATCACTATCATTATCAACATCATAATCTATTAACCCATACCGATCTGCATAATTCCAATTTAAATCTTCATCAATAGGCACGCCGTTTTTAGTATAAAACATTTCTGCTATACGTAATGTAGGCGAATAGAATCCCATAGCTTCAACGTTATCTTGAAATTTAACATGTGTTCTTGCTTGGGCATGGTTTTGGATTCTTCCTGCTAATCCTCTAGTAGAAACAAATATTTTCTCGTCGGTCCAACGTTCTGATAGTGATTGCTGTATCGTTAAAACATTCACTATTTCCTCTGGTACATCTTCTCGAGCAACATTAGCTGGTAAATACTGCATATCACTAGTATCAAACTTAAAAAGTTGAATACCCGCAAATTCTAAAGTATCTACTGCCATTTTGCAGGCATCTGCAGCCAATTGCCATTTATTAGCATCATAATCAGAAAAAAGACGTGTTCCATTCATATCTATCATATTAGCATACTCAGTATTTCCATTAAATAATGGGCTAGCTCCTGTAGCCAATACTTTAGCTCGCATGGCTAATGCCGCACCTTTTGTAACTCGCCCCAACTCATTTTCTCTATCGTTTATAAGTAGAGGTAAGTTTGTACTTGCTTCTAGAAATAAATCAGCGATATAATTTACACACTCATCCACTGGACTTCTAAATTTATGAATTTCCGATATATCCGCATCTATTGGCAAATTGATATCGTTTAGTATAATTGGTCCATACATTCTAAATAAATAAAAGTTATAGTATGCTTTTAAAAATTTAACTTCAGAAATCCAACGCTTTCTTAAATCTTCATCCATATATACTAGGCTGTTAATGTTTTCTAAAAACACGTTACAATCATTAATACCTAAGTATAAATTTGAACCGTTTTTACCACCACTCCAATAATCCAAATAAGAAATATCAGCTTCTTGAGCACCTAACGCTAATTCCGAATTAACTAAATGTGCTGGCTCTTCTCCTCTAATTAGAGAATTCACTCTGTAGGATGCATCTCCCCCGTAAAAGCCAACGTTGTTTTTAGGCTCCCCTAAACTTGGCATATGGCTATAACATGTAAATAAAAAGCTCTCTGCCGAGTTTTCATCATCAAAAGCATCAGCAATTGTTGCTACATTATCTGGTACAATATCGAGATAATCCGAACACCCTGTAATGACCACAGATAGTGTAAATATTATAAATATGTGTTTTATATTAGTTTTCATATTGATGTCATTTTTTAAAATTCAAGTCTAATACCTAAGTTAAATACTTTTTGAACTGGGTAATTGTATGGATCTCCAGAAAGTGACACATCCCATAAATCGAACTTACTAATGGTAAATAAATTTGTTGCAGAACAATAAAGTCTTCCGCTTTGCAACAGAGGTAGTTTACTTTTTATAAAATCTTTAGAAATATTATAACCTAGTTCCACTTGTCTTAATCTTAGATAAGAGCCATCTCTTAACCACCATGTACTATTTACACGATTATTATCACTTCTTGCATGTGTTAATCTTGGATAAAGTGCATAAGGATCTTTGTTATCTTCCGACCAATGATCTTGTGCATAAATATCTAGTAACTGATTGATAGCTTCCCCTTCATCAACACTATATTGGTAAAATGGTTGTGTACCAGAAGAATCTATAAAAAAGGATGTACGTGCTATACCATTGAAGAAACAGCTGAAATCCCAGTTTTTGTATCCTGTTGAAAATCCAAATCCGTAGTTTATTTCAGGAGATGAAGGGTACCCAATTGGCACTCTATCTTCACTATCAATAACACCATCTCCATTAATATCTTTGTATTTAATATCTCCAGGACCATAACCTTCATAAGAATTTTGTACACCTATTTGCAATGGTGAGTTTATTACATCATCTTGATCATAAAATAAACGTTCTGCTACATAGCCATAATTTTGCCTAATAGGTTGCCCTATTCTACTTCTCCATGGCGCGTTGGTATAATCAGGCTCATCATAAGCCAAAAACTCACTAGTTGCATAAGTGAAATTAGCCATAGTTTGAATCCAGAAATCTTTATTTACATGATGGTTCCCTCTTAATGAAAACTCAAATCCACGACTCTCAGCTTCACCTGAGTTTGCATATAAATTTGTTGATAATCCTAAACTTGCAGGAATTTCTGAACGCTCCATAAAAATATCATGTCGTTTATCAAAAAAGTACTCAGCAGTAATGTCTAATTTATTGTTAAACAAGCCTAAATCTACCGCTAAGTTAAATTTTTCAGCATTCTCCCAAGTAATCGCGCTATTAGCATATCTATTAATAGCTACACCATTTACAGTATATTCTCGGTCTTCACCAAAGGTTGCAGAATTACCACTGTTGTTTAGATTTACTTCTGATAAATAAAAGAAACGATCACTAGCGCTACCAATAGCATCATTACCAACTAAACCATAAGACGATCGGATTCTGAATTTATTCACCACATCTTCTAAAGGTTCCCAAAATTTTTCTTTGGAAACATACCAACCTGCTCCAATAGACGGAAAAAAACCGAATCTATGATCTGCAGAAAAACGCTCAGATCCATTATACCCAAAATTACCTTCGATAAAATATCTGTCTTTATAAGCATAATTTAATCTACCCGCTAAACCTAAATTTCGATTAGGTAAAGAGTTTTGCAAGTTAGAAGCTGTATTATTCTTTTCTTCACGCATGGTATAAACCAATGTTGCCCCTATTTGATGATCATCATTTAATTGTTTGTTATAATTAGCTGCACCTTCTAAATAAAAAACAGCAGACACCTCACTTGAAGACGGCGAATAATCAATAGCATCTTCAGGGTTACTTTCTTCGTTGAGCCATGCTAACTCGTAGTCTCCTGTGTATTTATCATACCTCCCAACATTATAATAAAATGGTCTATACTGTCTTCTGGTTTGAAAATAAGAAGAGTTATCATAACCTACTTTTAACCTAACATTAAAATCTTTTGAGAATTCTTTAGATAAATTAATTTGTCCACTTAATTTAGACCTAGTGTAATCTCTATATCCTTTTACAGATTCTGCGTAAGGATTAATATAATCGGCACCTTCTAAGTAATTCCCAAATAATATTTGTGTAGCATACTGGTTAGCAGCATCTGGCTCATAATATGCTGGATATAAAACAGGACTTGTTTTTCCTACCATATCAAAAACCGTTTGTGCACCATCTAGAGGCCCTGTATAGTCATCCAAAGCTAAATAAAACTGTACTTTTGCTTTAAAACTCGGGGTTATGTTAATATTGTTATTAGAACGTATTTGTATTTTATTTAAATTAATCCCAGAATTAAAATTATTCCTATCATCTACATTTAATATACCTGTATCATTAGTATATGTTCCAGATAAATAATACTTGGCAACCTTACCTCCACCAGAAACATTCAAGTTTAAACGCTTATTAATGGCATGATCTTTAAACAATGTGCCATACCAATCTGTAGCAGGAAATATTTGTGGATCAACATTGTTTTGTACATTATCTATTTCATTTTGTGTAAATACACGGTTTACAATTTCGCCTCCATTGCTAGATGTAAAAACAGCCTCATTCCATAAATTCATATACGTTACAGGATCTGCAAACTCAATATCTTTAACGTTGGATGATAAATAGGTTTCGTATTTAAAAGATATTTTCGCTTTTCCTTCTTCTCCTTCTTTAGTATTCACTAAAACAACACCATTTGCACCTCGCGAACCATATAAAGCCGCTGCCGAGGCATCTTTCATAATAGAAAAACTTTCTATATCATCTACATCCATTCTGGCCAAATCGTCTACACTAGATTCCATACCATCAATTAAAATTAAAGGGGAGGTACGATACCCGAATGTTGATACACCACGTATAAAAAACTCAGCATTATCATTGCCAGGTTCTCCCGATGTTTGATAAGATATAACTCCAGGAATTCGACCAGAAAATGATGCTGTTAAATTACTTGAAGGTATTTTTAACTCTTGAGGTTTTACTGTGGTTATAGAAGCCACTACACTTTCCTTTTTTTGTTGCCCGTAAGCGACAACGGTGACCTCGTCTAATTTGGCTGTATCTACCTGTAGAATAATGTTAAATTTAGTTTTTCCTTCAACAGGAATTTCTTGCTTAAGAAATCCCACATAGGTAATTACCAACACATCTGTCGGCTTTACTTTTAAAATAAAGTTTCCATCAAAATCTGTAGATGTACCTCCTTTATCTCCTTTTAGCATAATATTTACTCCTGCTAAGGGTAAACTATTATCTGAGGCAATAACAGTGCCTTCGATTATTAAATCTTGTTCATCTAATAAAGTGACACCGCTATTTTCAATACCCAATGCATGGGAGGAATAATGTAATGGCATTATCACATAAAAAAAGAACACCATTTTGAGTAATTTACAAAAATACTGTTTCATCCAGTTCGGTTAGTTTAGTTTAGTTAGTAATTTAGTTAGGTTAATTTCTATTTCTATCTATATTTTTATTTTGAGTATAGAAGAACACTCACTGATATAGAAAACTCAATAACAAATAGTTAATGACTGAAAATAGAGATCACTCAAAATTAAAAAGTAACGAGAACGAGAAGTGGAACTATTGTATCGACTTTGTAGTAAAGTTGTTACATTCTAGGGGTTATGTAACAAAAAGCAACATATGTACTAATTGAAATTACGTTATAAACTAAAGAGAACTAAACATATACAAGTAAAAACAGCTTTACTATTAAATATTAGACGCCGCATAAGAAGTTTTTCTTTTATGGAGAGAACAAAACGTTGGCATTAGTGGAAGAAACGGCAAAATAGCATGCAATAAAAAAACCACAACATGTATGCTGTGGTTTTTTTATTATATTATTCTTTACGCTAGATACTCTTGACGGCACTCGTTACAAACGAGAGCTGGTAGAGGGCTTTCTATATTCTATATCTATAGAATTGTATTTTCCCCACTCGTGCCACATCTATAATCGAAGAACCTGGAGCGCTTTTGTAAAGCGTGACTAATTGTTTTCCTATTTCAAATTACCATAGAGCATGTACTTTAACCGAAGGGTTTTAAAATAGGATGGTCGAATAAATAAATATTTGCATTGCAAATACTAAAAAAAATTAGACACACTTCACAGAAGTGCGCCAGAGTTACGGATATGTCGCGCAAGTGGATTAATAGTTTAAATGAATTGACAACTTTGTTTACTACTTATTACGCGAGCTTGCTGCTTATGCTAGTGGGGGAAATCACTATTAATAATGAAAACGTTATACATATGTGAAATTTTATTTTCACCTTATTTGTAAAAAAAACCGAAAAACAACTAAGATATAATCGTATTATCATAAAGTAAGTCTATATTTAATAAAGGTTTTGTTTCCTTTAAAACTTCTTGAGATCTATATATAACAAAAGATGAAATTATTATGCTTCCCTCATTATCCGTTAATGCATAAGGAGATAAGTGCGTCTTTTTTCCCTTTCCAAATAATCTAATTTTTGGATAATCCTTCTCTAACATCTCATGCCAATTTTTCAAATCAGCACCTGGAATAATACTAAAATATTCAATTTCTTCAGTCAAATTAAAAACTCCTTCATCATTAAATTTCTTTCCAACTAAAGGTTCTATTTTTTTTATATTATTTGTGGAATATATAGGGTATGTAAATGGATTTATCCCCCAAGTTATCATTATTATCTCCGCATGAAAAAGTTTTTCTATTATTTCACTATTACTAAATTCGTACACTAAATCCAACTGTTTCTTACCGTACTCATCTTCGATTACCTCTTTCATTTTAGGTAAGTCCACAATTAAAAATCCAAGATGACTAAAGCCATCAAAATGTTTTTGAACTAAAAAATTTTCATTATTGACTTTGGTTGACTTTAATGAAAAATTAATATAAATATTTAAAATATTTTTAGGAATAGGAATAGTTTCCAATACTCCATATGAGTGGTTAGGAAGTTCTTCGTACACACAAATATTTATATTATATCTTCCTTCTTCTAAAACCGTTTTTGGTTTAAAATTTATTAATTCATCTTCGCTTTGTAATTGTAACTCTGATTTACTATTAATTTCAATCTCCGATTCTATACTGTAAATAGGTTCGCCAAATAATTCAATAGGGAAAGTCTTTGATTCTAAATCGAAATCAAAAATAAATCTCAAGTTAAAAGATTTTTCAATTTCTAATTTTATGTTTAGAGGAACCTTTTCTTCATTTGAATTTAATATCAGTTGTTTCAAAATACTCGAATTACCTCTGTAACCAAAAGTTTCTAATTTATTCATAAATATATTTTAGCATTTTCCTTTTTTTCCATTTGAAATAATTAAATGTAAGTCTTCTTTAAATTTTAGCAATTCTGGCCTAACTCATGCCACATCTCTAATAGTCAAACCTCGCGAGTTTTTCTAAAGCGTGACTAATTGATAAATTAAAGATAATAAATTGCATTGCAAATTCTAAAAAAAATTAGACACACTTCACAGAAGTGCGCCAGAGTTGCGGATATGGCGCGCGAGGGGTATGCTTCTCTATCGGATAATAAAAAGTTTGTAAAATATTCTTCGAAGGGTTTACCAACCTCCAATAATCTTACGTTCTTTATGTTGTGATGATGTACGCTCTGGAGTAGCAAAAGATCCCGGATATAAAGGTTTAGGAAAACCTTCTGCTTTTCTACGTTCAAAATCTTGTAATCTATATTCGTCAAAAGCTGTGCCGGGAGGTAATGGACGGTTTTTATCCATATACCATACCATAAAAGACCAATCTTCTAACACATCGCCTCCCATAACATCAGTACTGGTATACCCATTGGGGTGTAGTAAAGATAACCTAGGTGTTGTAGGCGCTACACCAACATTTTTCATAGACCATGCCGCTAAACAATCTTTAAAGGGCATGGTAAAGGGTTTGCCATAAAAATAATTAGGAAACGTAATATTTCCATTCATTCTATCTAATATTAATTCTTTTTTTGGGTGGGTATAATAATAAATAATATGTAAACAGCCAATTATAAAAAGTAAAGATGTAAAAAGTAGACTAACATCTTTATTATGAGATAGTCTTACAATTATAGTTAATAATAATGCTCCATAAAATAAAAAACCTATATGTTTATATGTATCCATTGCAATAGCCTCATTCATTATAAAAAATTCATTATCTACACGGATATAATATTCAGGATTATTTACCTCCTCTTTTTTTATACGGCGCTTAACATCCCTATCAACGCAATGGGGCAAATAGCCTCCATGTTTACCATATCGTTTTTTTATCTTCATTATATCATAATTTACCTTTATATTCTTTACCCCAATCCATTAAACCCTCTATGGTATCTATACGTACGTTCTTATAATAAAAATCCCTTGCTTGCGCAAGCAACCATTATAGCTAGTGCGAGCGTCACGCTTGTACTCATAATTAATTACTAGCTTCATTATTATAGCATACCTAAATTCATTCCATCATTATCTATTTTTAATATGGTTTCATCATCTGAATAGTTTCTTGCACTACTATATTCCCAATCCCCAAAGCCATTTTGTGGTTGTAGAATTTATACTTTCTACTCATTACTTAAAAGTACAAAAGCTATCTAAATAGATAGCTTTTGTATTTTATTTTTTTGTAAAACTTACCGGTATGGCACTTGTTACAAACGAGCGCCAGCGAGGGTTATTAAGTCAATATTTGTCGTTTTTTTATTATCACATAACCTTCCACAAGGTTTATATCTACTTTTTAAGTTGCAATGGTAATATTTTATAAACAGATTTTTCTGCCTTAAAGATATTCTTTGATAATTCTTCAAACGCTATTTTATCATTGTCCTCAGGGTTCCAATCTTCTCTTCCTAAGTTAAAATCGGTATAGTATGCTTCCCAACTTGTATACTTTTGGCGTGCTAATTCTAATGTTTTTGCTCCTATTTCTTTAACTTCTTCCTTATTTAAATATCCAGATGCATACCCCATACAAGCATTATTAATTATTCGTGCATAGTCCCACGATTTATATTTATAATCTCTAGTTTGCAAATCCGTAATAGACTCTAATAAGCTAGATTTATTTGTTATATCCCACATGCTTCTTAACATACGTTGAGCACCAGATTTATCTGTGGTTTCAAAAGGAAATTCATATAACTCTTTATATCCTGCTACAATATCCTCGTCTGTGTTATAATCACTTAACATACTATTTACTTCAGCTATGCCTCCATAACCATTTGTAAAATAGATACCACCCAACATAAAACTACTTAAAGTTTCATCTTGTAATGGCTTTTTATCGGTTTTAGATCCGCAAGAGATTCCTACAACAGCAACTAACATTAAGGCTATACTTTTCAATTTTAAAATTCTCATATTTTATTTATAGTTTATTTCTCACAAATAACGTTATTTATTATTGGTTATGTCATTAATTAACCGAAAATTTATTACCTATTATTTTAAATTCTTGTATGAAAAACATTATAATTTAATAAAAACCAATATTGTCAATTTTCAATACTGTATGGCCACCTGCAAAGTTTTTAGTGCTACTATATTGCCAAATGTATTGCATTGTTAACAAAACAAAAAACAACGGGGTTAATATAGATGTAGTCTATTTTTTGTTTTATAACTGAAGTACTCCATAATTTAATAGGTTCGCTGTGGTGTTGACAAAATTGTTGTTTTGAGATATTACCTTTTTCTCTTCTGCAATAGTCTATACTTTCTACTTATTACTTAAAAACACAAAAAGCTACCTAAATGAATAGATAGCTTTTATTTTTAATTCTTTTGTAGAACTTACTCGATACGGCACTCGTTACAAACGAGCGCTAGCGGGGGAACTACCAAATTAGAACAGAGCCATTATCTTTAGATATTTTTGTTTCCAAAAATTCAGATTCTGGAGGGAGTTTACCTTTCCAACCTACCATTATATTTCCTTTTCTATAAATATTAAATATGTCCACAAAAAAAATAGGATAATTGTCGTCTAACTCTTTAAAATACAATTCATTCATATGGAATAAGATGATTTGTTGTAAACGAAAATCTGTTTTTATATCATTGTCCATCATGAATTGATTACAGATGTTGTCTATTTTGCTAAAGTCAATAATTTGCCTGTTTTTTTTTGATAATTTATTCCATGTGTTTTGATGATCCTTTCTTCTATTGGTATATAGATATGATAAAGATCTTCTCATCGCTTCGTTTATTAAATTCTCTAAACAAATAGCTTCGTTTGTATTTGGTTTACTACGTAGGGCTTCTAAACTTTGTTTTTTATCAATATTTATTACATCATAATAATTGTTATCAATATTTAATTTATTACCGACATTAGAAAACCAATTGATGGTAGAAAGTTCTTCTACAAACTGACTCATTTGATTGTTGAGTTCAATTTTTTTTAAAAATTCAAACATTATTTATTATTTTATTTATCTGTAAGCTGTCCCACTCGTGCCACATCTATAATCGCAGAACCTGACGCGCTTTTGTAAAGCGTGACTAATTGTTTTCCTATTTCAAATTACCATAGAGCATGTACTTTAACCGAAGGGTTTTAAAATAGGTTGGTCGAATAAATTAATCTACCCAATCAATTATTGTTATTGTCACAAATGTTGGAACAGTACTATCTATAACTTTATATCTCTAAGACATTGTTTAAATATAATAAATTGCATTGCAAATACTAAAAAAAAACAGACACACTTCACAGAAGTGCGCCAGAGTTACGGATATGCCGCGCGAGGGGTTTTTACTGTTGGTGTTTTTGTGTATTTATATTTATCGCAATAAAAAAACCACCGCAGTTGCAATGTCTTATATTTTTATTAAATCTTTATTCCCAATCAAAAGTTCCTATATATTTTAAACCTTCAAATTCTTTAGCTAAAGAATCGCCATCTAACCATTCATCTCCATAATATAACATTGCATTAGGATTAGTTAGCTTATTATTTTTGCAATATTTTAATACATCTTTTGTTAATTGATCACTAGGGAGTCCATCTAGTAGTTTTTGTAAATCATTTTCAATATAAACATGCCCAATGAAATCATTATCATAAGAGTTTTTATTCAAATATTTGCAAAACCCACAACGTTCGAAGTCTTCTCCTTCTTGGCTATTATAAAAGGAGGTTAGATCGAATAGTTGGTGAAATTCTTCTTCTGTACCACTAAATATACCTACCCATAAATGTAATTCATCCATAATTATTCAAAAAATTAATGTGTTTTCTTTAAGTGCTTATTGTGCATTTGTGTTACTATTGTTTTTGCTTGTTTTTTTGTTTTTGCTGCTTTTAATCTGGCAATTAATCTTTTATGGAAATTAGCAGAAGCTTCGGAATTATTTACCCACTCGTGCCACATCTATAATCGCAGAACCTGGCGCGCTTTTGTAAAGCGTGACTAATTGTTTTCCTATTTCAAATTACCATAGAACATGTACTTTAACCGAAGGGATTTAAAATAGATTGGTCGAATAAATAAATCTACCCAATCAATTATTGTTATTGTCACAAATGTTGGAACGGTACTATCTATAACTTTATATCTCTGAGACATTGTTTAAAGATAATAAATTGCATTGCAAATGCTAAAAAAAATTAGACACACTTCACAGAAGTGCGCCAGGGTTACGGATATGGCGCGCGAGGGGATAAATTTGTTAGTCGTTATATAGTGGATCAAAATATGGTTCTTTGAAAAACTCTATACCTTTTATCTTTTCTTTTTCACATTCATGGACGAATAATTCATTAACAACAAGATCCCAATCTCTATAACCATTAGCACGTACTATTTTATGATCCCCTAAACTACTTGGTTTAAATACAAGTTTAGTGTAATCGTCAAATTCATCTTGAAGTGATTTCTCACTATCAATACAATCTGAGAGATTTAAAACGTTTGGTATAAAATATTTTGCGATAAGTTTTTTTTCTTGATATACCTTAACAGGTATTAACTGTATATCTTTTGAAGCTATCTTGTTAATAATTGAAGCTAATTTTTCACTAATTAAAGGTACAGCATCACTTTTGACATAATCAAATTGTTTAAATTTATTCAGACTCGCTTTTTTATTTAGGTGAAATTTAATTTCACTTTCTATATTGAGAAATTCACAATCAAAAAAATCGAGGTAATCGGGATTTGTTGCGTGTTCATACTCTAACCAATAAAGGTTAGGGAAATCGCTACTAATGGTCCAAACGTAATACATATTTAAAATTTATTTACACTTTATTTTACCAGTTGACAACTCCACTCGTGCCATATCTATAATCGCAGAACCTGGCGCGCTTTTGTAAAGCGTGACTAATTGTTTTCCTATTTCAAATTACCATAGAGCATGTACTTTAACCGAAGGATTTTAAAATAGGTTGGTCGAATAAATAAATCTACCCAATCAATTATTGTTATTGTAACAAATGTTGGAACAGTACTATCTATAACTTTATATCTCTGAGACATTGTTTAAAGATAATAAATTGCATTGCAAACACTAATGAAAATTAGACACACTTCACTGAAGTGCGCCAGAGTTACGGATATGGCGTGCGAGGGGGGATAAACAAAAACATATCTTTTTTACTTTAGATTCTATGATAAAAGCTATCAAACTAGAAAAATTATAAACTAAAAAACCACAGCTTGCGCTATGGTTTTTCTTTTAGTATTTGTGTTGCTTACTCAAAATCAGCACTATTTACAAACTAGCGGGAGCTGGGAAAAGCGGACTATAGAATTTCAATTACTGGGGCTTTATCGTTATACATGTCAGTAACCATTTTTTTATTTATTTGAGATTTTTCATAAAAATAATTTTTATGTAGAGCACTTCCACCTTTAACGCCAATGCCAATAGTTTCATTTTTTTTAAGCATATTTTTAATAGCATTAAATATTTTCTTTATTGTCTTGTCACTAGTCTTAGAGATTAAACGTAACGAAATACGTTCAACAATATTTTTATCTATTCTTCCTCCAGTTCCTTCTATAATATATTGGCAAAAATTATCATTATAAAAACTCTTCTTCTCGTCTATAAATTCATTAAGAACTATATAAAAATTAAGATTAACTTCTCTGTTATTCTCTATGTCATTAATAGAATTGACCTTAAATTTAGAAACAGTTTTATCACTGTTTCTTTTTTCTGCATAAATAGATCCATTGTTTTTCTCTAAAACCTCCTGAATAAAAGGAATAAAATCAGTTAATGGCATGACTATATTTATATATGACATATTTGGTGTCTTATTTTATTTACAACTTACACTTGTTTTTTACCCACTCGTGCCACATCTATAATCACAGAACCTCGCGCGCTTTTGTAAAGCGTGACTAATTGTTTTCCTATTTCAAATTACCATAGAGCATGTACTTTAACCGAAGGGTTTTAAAATAGGTTGGTCGAATAAATAAATCTACCCAATCAATTATTGTTATTGTCACAAATGTTGGAACAGTGCTATCTATAACTTTATATCTCTGAGACAGAGTTTAAATATATCAAATTGCATTGCAAATGCTAAAAAAATTTAGACACGCTTTGCAAAAGCGCGCCAGAGTTACGGATATGTCGCGCAAGTGGACTATTAATATAGCTATCTGTCACAGTTTTATATTTAAAACTTCACCAAGTATTTCCTTCAAATATTGTTTTAACTTATCCTTATCATAGTCTTTTGATTCTAACTTTAACGTAATATTTTCTATTTCAGAATCTTTATTTGAAGGAAAGTTAAAACTTATTTTATTACTATCTAAAATAACTTCTTTGCAAATTCCATATCCAGAATTACTTTGATCATTATACTCTAAATAATAGCTGTCCATTTCTAATTGCTTGTCTTGTTCGTCAAACATATTTGCTCTTTGGACAATAAGGTAATTTTCGATATTACTTTCTTCTTCATTATCTCCAAAGGCAATCATTTTATAACCTTCTTCAATATTATTAGAAATATTTATTGTTTTAATATTTAATTCAATTTTCATACACTATTATTTACAACCTTTAGCTTTCCAAGATTTCATTTTTCCATCATCTCCTTCCCATTTATATTCAATATCTCCTCCTGTAGCATTCATTTTTCCTTTACAAGAATTACAAGGTGGATATTGGCCTATAATTTCCATTCTTTGTCCTGGCTGTAGTTTAACTTTCTTTACAGCTCTTGCTTCGGTATGTGTTGCTAAAGTACTTTGAGGGAAACCAAGAGCTTTTTCGGAAGCTGTCATATTTCCACTTTGAAATACTTCGGAAGAAACTAAATTGTTATTACTATCAAAAACATTTACTGTAGCTGTGTGAACTCCTTTTCCAGAACCAAATGCCATTAAACCATTAGGGTCTAACCAAAAATTCGTATCATGAACGTATGCGTAAAGATTATCACTACCAGCTAACCTAATCGGATCTTGACTTATATAAACACCTTCATCCGCAGAATAATACCTAAACCTATTATAGTACAGTCCAGTTTCTTCATCTTCATACTGTCCTTGATACCTAAACGGACAATCTTCCAAAGAACCTATAGCAAGTTTACGAACTTTTCCGTAAATATCGTACTCTACAGACCATGTTTTTTTGCCTTCAGAATTATACATTTCTACCGGTGTTCCTAGGTAGTCCGTAATAATAGAGTAGCTATCTTCTTCTGTAATTTTAGCCGATGGTTTAAATGTGCCTTCATCGAAGACCCAAGTAATTAAGTTTTTTATAGGTTCTGGATCGCTTTCGGTAAGTATACCAAACTCATCTACTGCTAATTTTGGCCTATCGCTAAGGTTGTATTGCCACTCGTGTAGTGGTACATTACCATCCCAAACAAAACGTGTTATTGTTCCTTTTTTAAGTGATTCTGTAATAAACTCAGAGTTGCCTTCTATACTTATTTTTGCTGTACGGCGCCCTAATGCATCATACTCATACTCTGTTTTTTTGTTTTTAGGGTCATTAACACTTTTAAGCATACCGTTACCATACCAAGTATAATTCCAGTTGCCTTTATTTGTTATTTTAGTAATTAAATTTCCTTCTTTATCATATTTATACTGGTTTCCATCTGCTTCTAATAGTTGGCCTCCGGTACCATATTTTCTATCGCCTTTACCTTTGCTTCTGTATAAATTACCAACCTCGTCTGGGAGTTTGTAATCAAATTGTTGATTTTCATAACGGGCACTTGCCAAATTATTAAAAGCATCATAACCATAAGTTACTGCACCATTAGTTAATTCGTCTACCATTTTTGATAAACGATCGTTAACATTCCATGCATAGGTACGATGACGCGTTTCTTTACTATGGGCCGTTACTTTTTGTTTTACTGGTCGTCCTGCACTATCATACGTTATGCTATTAACCACACCGCCAGGTAAAGCACGCTCTACCTCCATACCTATACTGTTATAGGTAAACTGAGCTTGCCATGGTAAGCTTGCCTTTGTTTCTGCTTTTTTATTTTGTGAAACAGAAGCAGACATATGCTCTACTTGCCCAAGTTTGTTACGGTTTATGGTGGTATTAGCCCCTAAACTACTGCTTATTTGTACTCTATTGCCTAAAGCATCGTACTTACTTTGTACTTTGTGTCCGTCTTGGGTTTCGCTAATTACTTTACCGGTTTGGTCGCGTTCTAAGGTTACTTGCGAGTGTTGGTTTACGGCTTCTATTAAACTACCATCTGCATCATAACTATAGGTTTCCCATGTACCATCGCTATGTTCGGCACGTACTATACGGCCGTTTAAATCGTATTCGTACTCCGTGTATTTTTCATCTGGTCGTTTTACTCGCAATACCTTACCTGCACGATCACGATTATATTGCCTTGTAAGACCATCGAAACCTATTTCGGTTACAATATCTCCTTTTTCATTACGCCCAAACATATAATACTCATCATGCTCGTTTGCAATTTGTACAAGTTGCTCTTCGGTGTTGTATTTAAAACGGACTTCTCTACCGTTTTCTTCTCTTGTTTTTAAACTCCCCATTGGAGTGTAATCGAAATTTATTTTACGATTATACTGATCTTTTGTTTGGATAACCTCATCATAAGCATTATATTTTAAGTGTATACTATTACTATCTGCTTGATGAACTTTGTTAATACGATCTAAAGCATCGTAAAAGAAATTTTGTTTATGGTTTTCGGCATTTTGAGTTTCTAGGCAACGTCCCCAACTATCATATTTCCAAGTAGAAATGGCTCCATTTGGTAAGGTCATTTTTGTTAGATTATAATCTTTATCATAATCTAAAACGGTTATATTACCTGCATTATCTCTTACTTCTTTAATTAAACCATTTTCATTATAGGTAAATGCGGTAACACCACTATCTAAACCTATAACGGTATGCAGTTGGCCTTGCTCGTTAAAGGTTTTTATTACAGAACCTCCTTTGGGGTATTGGGTTAATACTTGCCTATCATTACTATCGTAAACAAAGCTTACCACAGTACCATCTGGTTGAATTAGCGCAGTTAAATTACCGCGCTCATCATAACTATAACCTGTTAGGTTTCCTTCTTCATCTATATCTCTATAAATTTCTCCAAATTCGGTATACTCATGGTGTATACTATCTCCTAACGGATCGGTGACTTGCGTGCATAAATTATCGCTATTGAAATAGTAAATGCTTTCTCTTCCTAATGAGTCTGTTATTATATTATACCCTTTGTGGTATTCTAAGGTACCGGACAAAATATTATCGTCTCCCCAAGTTTTTATACATTTGGCTCCTGTTTTATCGCCATCGTATTCCCAATAAAAGGCTTGCCCATTACGGTCGGTTTTTTTCACCATTAAATGGTTATTATATTCCATTACGGTAGCTTTACCTAGAGCATCTATAATATGCGTCATGTCTCCCGCTTCGTTATAGCGATAAGCAATAAGAGTACGTATTTGTCCGCCATGGCGTGCGCTTACTTCTATAATTCTACCAGCAGCATCTAAGTCTAAATTTAAAATTCTACCTGCACTGTCTGTAATACGCTCTAGCTGTTGTACCGCATTATAAGAGAAACTTATAGTAAACCCATCGGTGTTTTCTAATTGGGTTGGCTTGTACAAATTGTCACCAACTTTTGAAAAAGTATATGTTTGTTGTGTTTCGTGATTTTTAACTTTATAGGTTTTACCGTTTATGCAATATAAGGTTAGCTTCTCGTTTCGGTTATAAGCTTCCTCGTTTTCGGCTACCAACCAAGGAAAACTAGTTACTCTACCGTCTGGCAAACGCATAACTATAGTGTCTTCTTCTTGAACAATATGCAACGCTAAGTCGTAATTAGAATGCATACCATGGCCTAACATACCATGGTAAGCAGAATCTGAATACCAGTTACGTTCCCAATGTATTGGAAGTGATCCTGCTAAATGAAAATCTTCCCCATCATAAATCATACGGCCTGTTACCAAATCTACTGGTTCAAAACCTTTTTTACAGAGTTTATCACTTAAACCTTGTGTAGCATCAAACTTTTTTAAAACCTTATGGTTTATTCCTTTTAATAGTTTCCCTCCTGCTTTTTTACCAAGTTTACCTGCAACCTTCATTAGCTTACCAAAACCTAAACTCATAAGAGCTCCCATTAAAGCTCCCATTAAATCGGGAGCATAAGGACCGCCAACTATAACTGGTTTCCCTCCTGGTAACGGTATAGTTGCCGATGTTGGTAAAAACATGTTTGGAGGTGTTATTGGCATACCTATATCACTACAAGTCATTAACATATATCCTGCAGGACTAAAGAAGGCATCTTCTGCACTTACTTTTGTACTCCCAAAAAAGTTAATAGATTCGTGCGCAATCATTGGCATCATTGCAAATGCGCCACCTAAAGGAATATGTTTTTTTATACCCAACATACCTGCGGTACCACTATTTCCCTTTGGTACACCATTTACATTTATGGTAGAACCAACGTAAGGCACATAATCTATAGGGTCTATTACTAAACCAATATAAGGGTGAGGTATTGGCACAGGAACTCCTGGTGGAACAATAACGATATGAATATCGACACCTATTACTGGGGTAAAATGTTTATTTGCAGGTAGCATAGTTTAAAACCAATTTAGTAATGTTAGTTTCCTTTTTTCCATTTCTTTACGTTTCTCTTCTATATTTTCTCTCCAAGTAACACCATCTAGCTCTCTCATAAATATATCAATGTCTTCGCATGTTTTTAAATCCCTTTTGTTTTCGTGTATGGTGTAACAATCGGCACTTATAAAATTCATACATGTTGCTTTTAAAACATCTTTAGGTAATGATGTTCCATAATGATATGCTTTAACAACAATAAGCTCATATTTCGCTTTGTCTTTTTTCTTTATAACACTATATGCCAACCACCAAGCAGATAAAGCTTGTGCGCCTAAATTATACTGTATTGCCGCATCGGCTTGCTTGCAAAATAGCGTTACAGCTTCATTTTTTTGTTTTTGTAATTGCTTACTACTAGCTTGTAAGCCATAATTTTGAACAATAATAGGTTCGCATATTTTATCGCCTCCTAAAAGGCCTTGCTTTGCCAAAGCCATTCCTTTTTGCAACAAATTATCTACCATTTCAAACTCTTTAAAATTAAATAAATAGCCTGCATACACTACATGTGCAGTAGCATAAGTAGATTTATTCCCTGTTACTTTTGTAACTTCTAAGCCTTTATTTCCCCATTTATGTAAACGAGACAAATCGTTTTTACTAACGCTATTCCCCATTTCTATTAAACAAGACCTAAACTTAACTTCAGGATCGTTAGGGTTCCCCATAGTCGCTAGTTTATTTATGGCACCGTCTAAATCC
This sequence comes from Algibacter sp. TI.3.09, assembly GCF_038154905.1. Taxonomy (NCBI): domain Bacteria; kingdom Pseudomonadati; phylum Bacteroidota; class Flavobacteriia; order Flavobacteriales; family Flavobacteriaceae; genus Algibacter; species Algibacter sp. TI.3.09. The sequence goes on from NZ_JBAKAN010000001.1 coordinate 1,310,984, forward strand.
AAAGGAACAGATAATGATTTTGAAATAGTTGAATACTTCTCCATAACATCATCAAAATCTCTAGCATTAACGTCGTCAAAAAGCATGATCTTAACATGTTTAGGGAAACCGATACTTACTAGTCTATCTAACCATTTTTTATAATCTTTTTCTCTTTGTACAGCGTTAGGAAAAAGAGAAAGTACTAATGGTAACTCATTATCTGGTATGGCTTTTTGAAACGATTCTAGCATTTCTAAAAGCAACACATCATCATTTTCGGAATCTTTTAATTTGTTTTCATAAAGTTCAACATCCCAATCAAATGCAAAATCATTATTAGCTATTGCCTTTTGTATGTCTTTATCATTTTTAAAACTCTCTATCCAATCATTTACTAGCGACCTGCTATGCTTATCTATATCATTAAAAGGTGTAAGCAAAACTACCGGTATACATGGTAAACTACCATGTTCGCTAGACTCTAGTTTTAAGAATCCTTTATACAACCTTTTTTGATCTGGTTTTATTAACCATCTAATAAGTTGTATCTCTGGATAATCGGCAATATCATTTATCCATTTCTGTTGAATTTGAGTAATTAATCGTGCTATTGGATTGTGCTCTCTACTCATTAACTACAATTCAAGTTCAACATACCTCCTTTAACATTTGTCATTGCTGTACCATCAATATTAGTAGTTGCACCTTCTAATTTCAACATGGTATCACCCTTTATATTGGTATTTGGCGACTCCACATTTACTTGAGAAGCACTTTTTAATGTGTTTTTGGTACTACCGTCAGACAGGATCTCTTGCGATTTAATTTCTACATTATTTGTTCCTTCTATAAACACTTTTTTAGAAGCCTTTATTTCTATTTCTTCTGATGATAATGTGATTTTTTTAGGAGCACTAATTGTTATTTCAGATTTTGAAGTATCCAATATGATACTATTTCCACTACTATCTAAAATAGTTATGGTTTCTTTTCCTGCTTCATCAGAAAAAGATAAAGTATGGCCACTACGTGTTTTTATAGCTTTGATATCATTCTTCTCTGTTTTCCACGATTCTGCTTTACCATTCCCATTATATAAACTTCCAAGCATATAAGGGCGTTCTGCATTTGCGCCTTCAAAACCAACTAAAACCTCCTCGCCTACTTCTGGTATAAAATGAAAGCCTTTATCACCACCACCATGTGGTGTTACCACACGAATCCATGGCGTAGTTACTCCTGTTGGTTTTTGCCATGGGAATTGCACTTTTATACGTGCTAAGCCATCTGGATCTGAGTTTTCCATAACAACCGCTGTTTGCGTGTCACTTTTTGGTATAGCTTCAAAATTTGTATCCGGAAATACATCCATATCTGCACTTAGCGCCTCGAATGTATTATGGTATTGTCCGTTTTCGTTATTGCTATGGCGCACTTTTATAACACGGTATCTGCCATGACTTGCATTTTCACCTTGTATGTCTATTATTTTCCCTATACCTACACCAGGGTTATCACTATCACCCTTCATTCTTACTTGTTGGGTTTCTACAGCTTTTTTCTGTTGTTCTACATGGGTGTCCATACGTTGTTTAAGTCCTGGATCGTTAAACCCGTTTACCCAAACATTGGTTTCTTTAGCATAAAGTGCGTTACCGCGTTCGCTTGTAAAACTACTATATCCGGTAGAGCCTGTACTTACTTCCGATGTTTTTTTCTCATGCTTTTCATCGGTAAGGTAGTCGTTGGTGAAGTAATTAAAATTGTTAGGAAGTGGCACTAAATCTAATGAAAACCCATGTAAATCGTGCCCGTATGTTAAAACAACATCTTCTCCGTCTTCTGGTTGTCCGAAAATAAGTTTTTTACCATCATAGTACAACCACTCACTATATTGCATAGCTAAACGGCTTGCATAACGCCAATTACTTTCCTTATGCTGTACACTGTAATGAACAGGCGCACTGTTTTGCGGATTCATTATAGCGCTAAGTTTTGAGGTATCATACCCCTGTAAAGTAAGTGCTATAATGTGTGATAAACTTTTGTCTAAAAAGGAATTATAATGCGGACCATCATCACATAAAACCGTTGGGCTTTCTGCTTTAATCGTTACAATATTTTCGTTATTATATCCGCGCTTATTGGCTACAGAGGTAACAACACCTTTAAATTCTAATGTTTTATAACCAGAAAAATCACTTAGAGAACTTACTTGTAGTGTTAACGTTTCTCCCAAATAGTTTTTTGTACTATTAGAAATCTCTCCTTCTAAATTTTCTAGCACATCGGTTCTGCATTCCAAATTTAAAAAATGGTGCGCATTGATACCTTGATCTAAAACAAAACGCTTAAATGAGGTAATAGCGGTACTTCCAATAAAAATTTCTGTAACGGATTGTAATGCCATAGTTATATTTTTTTAATTTTTACTTTTAAACTGACCGTTGTTAAACGATAAAACGATTTTTTTTCCGGTAGGTCTCATCACCCCCATATCTTCATCTTCTTTATGTTCCAAAAAGCTTATTTCTTTCTTTTCTAAATCGTATGTTAATTTATCTTTTTGACTGCGCGATTTATATAATACCAATCGATCTTCACCATTAAAACAGCTTATGCAATCCTGTAGTTTTCCTTCTCGAAAAGACAACAAACGCATGGTATAAAATTCGTGACCATGTCCATGAGTTCCATAACCTTTAACTAGATAAAAATTGGTATCTATATCTATAATTTCAAAATGGTAACCATCTGAAAAATTAATATAATTACCCGTATTTAAATCTTTTTCAGATAAAAAACCTGTATATAATTGATTGTTATTTTCATATTGATACATGGAGTTATATTGTTTCCAGCTACCCATATTAAAGGTATCCCAAGAATAAATCTGTAATTTTTTATCTTTTGAGGTTAATACCGTAACCTGTTTAGACTTTGTAAGCGAATCGAAAGCCCTACCATAATATTCCTTCTTACCTAAAGCATCTTTCAATTTCGTTTCAAAAAGAGGTAACAAAGAATCTTTTTCATGACCAAAATCCTTTCTATCCTTATAATACTCCTGATATATTTGATGTAATTCTAAATCGACTTTACTAAATGCCAAATCGCTAGTTTGTACACTTTGGGATTTACATCCTAAAATCAAAAATAAAATTAGTGTATATGAAAAGATATATCTCATTCTGAAAAAGTATTAGACCATTGTAAATAACGCCACGAAGCTAGATTAGACAAGGCCACATCGTTAGGTTCTCTATTATCAAGCGTAACCACTCTTGATCCATAATCTGTATTACGAGCAAAAATATCTAATGTTGCTGCTTTTTCTAAAGCTGTGCGTGCTCGCCCTTCTCCTTGATAATATAAATAAGTCCAATATGCTAATTCATCTTCGGTTGGAGTAAGATGACCGAGCTCTTTAGCATGTCTTAAAAATAAATCTCTACGATGTGCTAAAGTGGCTCCACAAGCCCAAATAGCACTCTCCATATTTTTAAAATAAGCAGAAACGGTTTTTTCACGCTCATTCTCTGTGTGATGTTGAATAAATTCTGCATCGCCTTCTATATCTGCAATAGTTTTTCCTTCGTTGAAGGTATTAGGAAGGTACTTTTTATAGCGGTTAAATTCAGAGCCAAAATCATCGGTTCCAGCTATTTGATATCCACTTACAATAATATCATTACGAACTCCGTAAGGTGCATTTTTAGAAAAATTATTAGAATTCTCTAGATAGTTTATACCCAATCCTTCGGTGAGTATAATTGTTGCAAAATACGATGGAATAAACCCCAAATCTTTAGCAACCTCCTCTATAATATTATTCGCAAGACGTTCATTTGCTCCATTAACATAACCTGCTACAGCCAAAACTTTCCAAGCTTGATACTTGTTTTTTAGCTCTAGCTTAACTTCTTTATACGTTTTTTCTTGCTTACCCATAGTTAAAATATTAACTTATTGTAGGCCAGTTATTTGTAAACGTAGTATCTTTTATGGTAATCTCCTTTGCTGAAATTACTATTTGGGTTTGCATAGCATGGTCGTCTATAGCATTAAAATGCTCTTTATAATGTAAACAATAGGCATTTTTAAATTCTACTTTTTTTAAACTAGCCATATTTTCTCTTTTATAAAAAGTAATTACGCCGTTTTTAACCATATCGGGAGAAATAGCCCAATCTAAAAAATCTGTTTTAGAAGTCGATTCTATTAGTAGTTTAATTTGTCCGCCTCTTGTTTTTTCCGCAGGTCTTCCGTTATAATCTGCACCTTGAGAAAATTCGAATGTGCAATCTAGCACGTTCATTTCATCGCTTCCGATGACCAATTTTGATAAAAATGACATAAATTCTATTTTTAATTTTTAAGATTGCTTAAACCTTTAAACGTTGAACAATAATATTATTTTCTTCTCTTATTCCATTCCACTCTATGGTTTTGTTGGCATCGATATGTCGAAGAGCACTCCACCAATGTGGTTTAAAGTAAAAAATCCAGCCTGCTAATTCGTTATTTTCACCTAAAACTTCAATTTTACGTTCTGGGTGTAACGCATTATAATCATCTACAAAAAAGTAAAAAAGCTTACCAAACTCCATATGCTCTGGTGCCTTCACTTTAAAACGGCTCATATCCTTATCACCAAACTTCTTTTTAAACTCAAAACTAATAACTATAGGGTTGCTTAACTCGTTACTCGTTGGATCTTTAATATTTTCATTTAAAGGATAAAACCATTTTTTATAAACAGGAACAGGTATTGACAATGCAAATTCGTATGTTTTTAATACTAATAATGGTATAATAAAAGCAAAACCAACTGCAAGATATGTTAAAACAAAAGGTTCTCTAAACCTACTAATTACTTGCGTAAAGGCCAATAAAGCGATGCCTAAAAACGCTAAGGTTATAATAAACTCACCGAAAAATTCATTTTTATTTTCCGACAATTCACTAAAGAAACTACGCAACACAAAAATGTGACCTATACCTAATAAAAATATTATAATTTCTATAGCTATAAAGCTATTAGTAGGCGAGTTATCTAAAATCTTGTAGTATCCAAGCAGCCCGGTTAACCCAAATAATAAGGCTAACACTAAAACATAAACAATGGCTTGTACTTTATTTTTAGTGAATACTTTACGTACCTTTTTTACTAAAACCATAAGTATAGAACTCACTATAAATAGAATTATACTTAATTTTAAAACGTTTCCATTTAGTAAACTTGACATCATAGCATTTATAATTATTAAATTCTAGTAGACATACCTAAATACGCACCTACTTCTTTATCTAAGATAAATTCTTTTTCTTGTTTTAATTCAATTTCTGTTTTAACAATATATTCTATTGGTATAAAAAACTTATAAAATATATCTACAAAATTTAATATGCCCTTTTCACCTAAAAAGTGAGCCACATCGCTCTTTTTTTTAAGTTGTATTTCAACATTTAATACAGGTTGTTGTATGATTAAGGTTTCCTGATCTAATACAAAATCTTGCCCTAGCCGTCCTTCTGATTCCCCTCCTATATAAACTTTTTTAGACTCAAATGTTTTCTTGTAAATTACATCTACATCTAATATCTTTTTTAGACTTAAAAAGACGAGCTCCAAATTCCCCGAAATTTGATGTGCGTAAGGCAATAACCTGACTAATTTAATAGCGTACTTTTTAGGTATTGACTTATCTATTTTCCAAAAATCTATTAAAAAACTATCTTCTAAATTAGAAAACTTTTTAATTATAGATTTCTCTTTTTTTTCTATATCTACGCGCTGTCTAAATAACTCGTTTTCTATAGGAGCCAATAAAAGCCTAGCATCATGCTCTTCTTTTTTTTGCTGTTTTCTTATCGATGCAAAAGACGTCGAACTTCTTTTGGTATCAATTTTATGAAAAACACCCTCTGGTAGTAAATCGTAAATACCGTTTCGAGATAAATCTAATTGTAATGCGTCTTTATTTTTTTGATACTGTACTAATTTAACTTCTGCAATATCTCTTCTATAAGACCTATTAAAAGTACTTTGATTTAATGTTATAATACTATCTTCTGGAATGGAGGTTTTTTCTTCAACTTCAGACACCACAATTTCGGCCTTTAAGTCGTGGTAGACTTCTAAAAGCTCTTCATAAACAGCATCGAGTTGGTTGGTCATTCTTACGCGTCTTATAACTATGTACGAAAATTATTCTAAATCGGTTCTTTTACCCCCTGCAACAAATCGTTTTTCCCAAAATGGATTAGTGATATCACAAATTTTTACACCGCTAGCACCACTTGGCCCTCTGTATGAGGTTGCATTAATAAATTTATTGTTTTTTAAATAAATACCTACATGAGTAATAAGTTGTTGTTCGTTTGGACTATTAAAAAACAGAAAATCGCCTTCCTCTAAAAATTCTTTTCCTCTAAACAAAGTAATATGCTCCGAATCGAATTGCTTTTGCGCAGTACGCTCTATATACTTATCATAAACTTCAATAAATAATAGTTGTGTAAACGATGAGCAATCTATACCTTCTTTAGTCTCTCCTCCTAATAAATACGGTGTATTCATCCATTTATCAATAAACGTATACATTTTAATGTTTTGAAGAGAATCGGGCTTAGTATTTAATAATTTGGCGTACTCTATTTGTACAGGCAAATAGGGTGTTTTTACTATTAAGGAATCGTAAGAGACCACAATATCATCATTAGAATTAACAACAGTAGCTTTGGGACCTTTGCAGTTTATAATAGTAAATAATACTACCAATGTGAATAATAGTTTAACAAAAAATTTAATCATTTGTTTAATCTTTTTATTTTAAAATAAATTTTATTCTCTTCGACTAAAATACTTACAAAAATACATTATTTACATTAATAATTAATTTGAAGTTTTTAAATCTCCAATTCAAACATTTTTAATGTAAGTATTTAGGCCTATTTAATTTTGCGAAAGTCTTGCAATATCGCGATCTCTTTTAGTTTGCTCTAGTTCGTTTCTTGTACTTTCTAAGGCCACCTTATACTCTTCAATTTTACTTTTAGCATCAGCCAAACCATGCAATTCTTTTTTTGCTTTCTGCAAATCCACTAAAGTTTCAATAACACCTAAATACATATTATAACGATATGTTGAGTCTTCGCGAGGTATTGTGGTTTGTACGTCTGCTAATTTACTACCTATTAAGTTATTGATAAAAGACACATTTTGCCCAGGAATATCTAGAGAGTCTATCATCGATTTAATGCCGTCAATTTCTGAAGCAAAAGTTTTTTGAAATTGCATTTCGCGTTCCATATTTTTTGCGCGTTCTTTTAATAATGCGTTCTCTTTTTGAGGTACTCTAAAGTTAAAGAAAACAGCAACCATAATAGTTGTTGTAGTTAATATGAATAATAGAAGAAACTTGATAAAACTTGATCTACGCTCCTTAACATTTTTTGGTTTCATTCGTAATAATTTATTTGAGTTTGTATATTTCCGTTTGATTTATTCCATGAAAAAACGACGTCGTTTTTTAACTTGCTCTTCAACAATAACATCTTCTTTTACAAAGATATTAGAATCTGATTTTTTCCCAATGTATTCTAATTCGTTTAACTTCTTAAATAAAGCATTCATGAGTACTGTAAACGACGATGCTTTTTCAATAGAGGCATTAACATCTGTATGGATATACTCTAAGCTAATCATTTCATTTAAAACATTTTCAAACGCTCCTTGATTTACATCACACCAATCGGTAAGGTAGTTTAACAACTCCTCTTTTCCTGTACCTGCATATATATCTAAACTTCCTTTAATGGTTCTAGCTAAATTAATAAGTTTAATAACCATCTCTACAGGTGAAGCGTATTTATCATTAATACGATAAGTAGAAATTATACCTCTTAAATAAGCCAAAACATCTGTAGATAGTACTAAAACCATTTTAGCAAGATCGTTTGCCTGCTTTTTTTGGTGTATTTTTTGAATAACTTGCGTACAGTATAATTCTATAGCATTAAAAAAAGCACCCACTTCTACAAAGGTGTGCTGTAAGTCCGGATGACTTTGTATAGAGGTACATGGCGGAATAAAATCTTCTACTAAGGTCGACGTGTTATCTTCAATAATAACTTTACCTAATATAATACTGTTAAGCCCAACTTCTTTGCTATTGATATGATGCTCTGAAAGTAATGAAATTTGATATTTACCAACAACAAATGGCTTTCTAACAGGTTCTTCGTTTGGATTTGCATATCCAATTGGAATTCTACTATAAGGATTTACTGAAAGAACGATATACCAAACGCTATCTTCATTATTAATTGCAAATTTGCTTTTAATAAGGTGCCCAGATTGTTCCAAATATGCATTAATATCTTTATTAATTATTATTTGATAACCACCTAAAGTAACGGCATTACACTTATTTACAACAACAATTACACTTTCTTGTCCGTCCATAGAAACGGAAAGTTTTACAGGTAAATCGCTATCTCCAGGATTAGGCAGTAAACCGAAGTTATTTTGATGAATAAAATTACTATTAACCAACATAAGTTGTTGCATTAAAGCATCTTCAAAATCAATAAAGTGATCTTTATTAATTTTCATTCCATCTGCCCAATTTACTCTATGCTTATATTTAGATTCCATAATTTAAAGAATTTTTCTGCTATATTCAACATTCAAATTTTTAATACAATTCGAACCATCGTTTCTAAAAATAGTTAATCGTTTTATATTAATTCTTTTCCCTCTAATTTTTTGACAGAACACCAAAAATGTGGTATTCCTTCCGTTTACAACAATAGGTTTATTAACATCGCCACAGAAATAGTTCGAAAATTCTTTTTCGGTAATTTTACTTTCCGACACTTTGTAAAGCCTTTTTTCTAAATCAGGTTCGCTAATGTAAGGTACTTCAATATTTTCCAATTGCTCTTCTTCATTTTTATCATCATCCAAAACGGGCTCATACGGTATATCCCAACCTATTGGTCTTTCTGGTGCTATTATTGGAGCATCAATTTGTGCAGTTGGTGTTTCCTTATCATAAACTCGAATTCTTTTTTTACCGATGTGCTGAATATCACCATTAACTACTAATGTTATGGTTTTTAAACCAGATTCTTCATAAACATACGCTGCAGATTTAGTTGTGGCATTAGCATTAGCGGTTTCACCAAATCGCCACTCCCAACTGTAAGCATTTTTTGTGTTATCTGTAACTTTTAACTCTTGACCTACGGTTATACTATCTGGTATAATTAAATTAGGAATTTTAGTAGGATCTAAAACAAACTTTTTCTCTTTAATAATAATCGTCTCTGTTTTTTCGCAGCTATTATTTACTAATAATCTAACGTTATATTCTCCAGGCTCTTTATAGATATGAAAAGCTTGACTAATAACAGAAACGTCGGTACTATCGCCAAAATCCCATTCCCAACTCTGACCTTGTTCTGTAAGGTCTTTAAATTTTATAAGCTCACCCACTCTATAGTCACTAGCCTGAATATCAATATTAATTTGATCGCAAGGAAAATCTGTGTAATACCTGTAAGCCAAAGCACTCCCTGAAATAAAAAAGACTGCCAAAAACAAATACACTACATTTTTATCTAGATATTTTGTTAAATTTTCGTTCTTAGATTTACTCATTTGTTAAATTATTTTATAATTCTTTAATAACAATTTTATAAGGAAAAATGTTTACTGCTTGTTTTTTTAGAATAGACAGTAAATTTTCATTTAAATAATCCCACTCGTAAGGTTTTAAGTTCCCGTTTTCACTAGGCATTAAGATAATTTCAATGCATTGCAAAATCCCTTTGGTTATAGACAAATCTGTCATAAAACCCTTTTTAACTTCAATATGCTTTATGTTTTTGCCATACAATTCGTAACATACCGCTTTTAAATCCTCCTCTGTAATAATTCTATTTTTTGTTAAAGTAACACGTCTGTAAGCCTCTATCCGTTGCTCCATAGTTAAACTATTACTACCTCCAAAAACAGGTCTTAAAAAATAACTACTTTTCGTCTTTAAATTAGGTCCTTTATAAATTTCAAGACTTTTTCTTGCCTTTATATGGTTTGCTTCCTCGCCATTTGTGGTCCAATAGGTTACATTAATATTTTCACTACTTGTAAAAGGATTTAAATAAACATAATTAGTATGTAAAGAACTATCGACTACTTCGTTCGCTTTTTTCTCTATTAACGCGATAGTTTGATTTAAGGTGTTTAAATTATTTTGTAAAAATTCGTGATTAAAAAACTTAAAAGCAGCACTTTCATCTCTAAGCAACTCTAATAAATGAACAATGTATTCTTTTGCTTTTCTAGAATCTAACTTACCTACGTTTGCACTTCTAAGAAAATAAGTGCCCTTGTAAACTTCGTCAACATTTTCAGCTTCCAGTTTATAAGTTTTTCCGTTAGAATTTTCGATAGATTTTACATCGAAAAAAGGATCTTCTGAAAGAATTGGAATGATATCTATAAAATCCTTCATTTTATAACTAATATTATTCCATTTTCTATTTAAAACAGGAAATGCATTTATTGAACAATATAGTTGCCCTAAGGATTTTGATGATATAATACTAGAAAACTCAACTTTTATCCATAATAAATCACTTCCTAAAAAAGCATCATTTTTTGGGTTTTTAAAGTTTTGTAATTCTGGATAATCAGGTAAACCCTCTACTTTATTTGGTAATTTTAATGTTACAAAATGCTTTTGATAGTATTTATTAATCTCTCCAGAAAGCGTACTTGCTTTACTTGTATTTCCATCTAAAATACTTTCGATAGTACTTCTATCTAATTCTTCACTATTATAATATCCATCGATAGTGTTTATTTTTTGATCTCCAAGATACCATGTGGCATTATTTAAATGATGATAAAAAAGATCTTTATTAGCTACTCCCATGTACTCAAAATAAAATGAGACATCATTGAGGTCTAAGTTTTCATGTTCACTTTCTAAACCAATGTAAAGCGTTGCTTCATCCAAATCAAATTCGTTTCCCAACATTTGAGATAGGTCTTTAGATTTTTTATCAGAAAAAGTAAAAAGTTTATTACCAGTTACAATGTGTTTTACTCTGGCATCTAAAAGCTTTGTGTTTTGTGTGGGCGTAAAAAAGATATCTTTATAGCCTTGAGCAAGTCTCTGCGAAGTCGTTTTTTTTTTATAATATAATTGATGCTCTGGAGTAATTGTTGTTTTTGGCTCTAAAGACTCGCAATAGGCAATAGTATGCGCTGGTTTAACATCAAATGTAGACAGCGGCGTCATTAATTGAATGAGTCGCTCGGTAACTCTAATATGAGAATCACTAATATCACCAGAAAGCTTTTCTAGCTCTGATGCACATGCCGATAGTAATAAAGAGATTATAGGATCAAAAGAATCGGCAATTTCATTTGCAGGTATATTCCAAAGGCTTGCAGCCTTTTTCATCATCCGGTTCTTTATATCCTCCTTAGTAGTATAACTCATAATTTCAATAAGATAAAGGCGCTATATAAAAATGCTCTACATATTTAAAAGGTTCATTCGTTTTTTTAACGACACCTTTAACCATTATATATACAGATTTTTTAATTCTACTTTTCTCGCGTTTGATATTTATTTCTTCTTGTTCTATATTTACATCAAATTCTAAATTTGAAAGCCTAGTTTCATGTTTTTTTAATGACTTTACTAAAGATTCTGACACAATCACTCTAAGCTTATTATCGGAAGATATATTATTAAAATCTACGTCCCAAACTGCACATCCAAAAGATAAATCAAAATTACACTCGCCAAAGCGCGTCGTCATTATTAAATGAATATAATTAGCAACAGACTCTTCTATATTAGATTTCTCTACAGACCCATTATTAATTAACGCAGTTGCATTTAGTGGTAATTTATAATATTTATGTTGCATTATAAGCTTTGATTTTAATACTAGCTTAGCTAAACAAGAGGGATTTTATAGCTGCTATTTTATATCTAAGTATTCAAATAGTAAATTATTAAAACATCATAAAAAATATGCCAAATAAGTATATTTAACAAAAAAAAGCCACCTTATGGTTTTAGGCAGCTTTTTATATTTTTAAAAACTAAATATTATTGTTCTGCATAGTCAGTATCCCATTCGGTACCATCATCTCCTTTTTGACCATCCATAGTAATTAAGAAGTTTTTTGCAGGGAAATACGGTTTTAATCGAATATCCACGTGTATTTTATCTTTTTGGTCTCTGTCTTGTTCAAACCTTTTAATATCAAAGTTTTCAATTAACTTATCAGGACCAGTAACACCATCTAAAAACTTAACAATTTGTTTTAAAATTTCGTTTCTAGTTTTAGTATTAAAGTTTTCAAAAGCACGACGATTTAAAAAGTCCATTAAAACTTTAGATATGTAATCAAACACACGAACTACCGAATATGTTTGCAGACCAATGTTATCTCCATTAAATAATGTTTTAGCAGAAAATGCCATAACCTTACCATATTCGTTAACCATTGGTACTAAACCTAAACTTTCTAATGTAGCAATCTCACTCTTTTTTAAATCAAAACGTACAGATTCTACCTCACTTAAACCACCATGTTTTTTACCTGCAGTTACCTGAGACATAAGGGTTTTATACATACTACCTGCTAAAGCTCCAGATGGAGGAACAAAAACATCTTCTTCTTCTCCTAGTTCTGTTTCTTTATTTCTTCCTACTAACCAATTACATGTCATAATGGTATTAGATAGGTAAGCATCTCCACTTGCTAAATTTGCACTTTCAAAAAGCTCCATAACATCGTCTGGCTCATCTAAATGCGCGAAATCGGTAACCATAGTTACTTTATTACTATGCGCCATTTTAGCCCATTTATCTACTACGGCTTTACTACCTAAATACCCAGGTAATACTAATAAAGCGTAATTATCTCTTAAATCTAAACGATCGTAACTAGATACTATTTCTTCACGGATATAATCAAAAAATCTTGTGTTATCAAGATCTGCTAATTGGTCCATCTCAGCATTTACAATAGTTGCATTCTTAATAGACGCTTCATCTGTGTTTTTGTAAAACAACGCTACAGAACGATAAGATGCTTCTAGTTCTCTTGTTTCATCTAAAGCTATTTTTAAGTTCTTTTTTAAAACCGCTTTAGAGTGCTCTGCTTTTTCGTCTGTTTTTTCTATAATGTCGATAAGATCGCCATCAGACTTTAATGTTTCTGACCATAGCTTCAATACTTTAAGTAAATCACTACGTTCTTGTTTTTTATTATTTTCTGTTAAAAATATTTTACGCCTTGCTTTACGCTCAGGGTTTAAATTTTGAACATTATCGATTGCAGATTCTAAAAGATCAAACCCTCCGTATTTTGTTAACGAATTAGATTTTTCTTGAATTTGTTGCGAATAAGATTTTTCTTGTAAGCTTTGCTGACTATTTTCTGTATTTGCCATATCTTAGTTATATCTTTATTTAGCGGTACTTAACTCCTCAATTAGCATTTCTAAAGTAGAAACTAATGCTTGTTTTGATTCTTCATCTTGTAACGCCTGCTTAAGAACTTTATTCGTTTTAAGTTGCTTTATTATTTTTTTGTATTGCTCGCTTTCAATTTCAAGGCCTTTTAAAAAATCACTACCGTCAGTAATTCCTTTTTTACCGAAATCTCCTAGATTATTAAATTTAGTAGCTTCGTTAACAGTACCACCTTCTTTATCTTCGTATGCAATATTAAGCTCTGGAGAAAAATGTTCAAAAACATCTTCAACCGTTCTTAATCCTTCTACTGCTTCTGGTTTTATAGGAGTGTTTGGAGTAAGCTTACCCGCTATAAGTGTTCTGTTTTGAGGGATTTCATTTAATGCTTCACCAGCATCGACATCCGTTACATTACCACCAAGTCCAACTTTATTTGATGCCATAATATGTTTATATATATATTAAAAATTTAACTTTCACCCCGCTAATATAGCTAAGTTATTTTAAGAATAAAAGAGAATGTCTGAAAAAACTCAAACATCCTCTTTTTGTAATATTATTCATTTAGTCATAAAAAAACGACTAAAAAGAATCTAATTATACTGGCCACTCATTCTCATGAATTCCACCACCACTAGAAAGTTTCTTAGCAGAAATAGTAAACGTTTGAGTTAATGGATTAGTACCTGAAGCATCAAAATCTTCTTTGTAAAAAGTTAAGTATCCTTCTTCGAAGTTTACTTCTTTTAATTTAGCATCAGTGTCTCTTTTTGTAAATTCAATAGATCCATCTCTGCGCTCAAAACTACTACATTGCCATTCGAACAATTCAGTTCCGCCTGTTGATTCGATTGTAACTTTAATCTCTCCTCCTCTTGTTACAGAAGAAGGTCTTCCAGTTGCATCTGTTTCTTGTTTAAGAGCATAACTACAACTTAATACGTTGTACTCATTTCCTCCTACTTTTAACTTTGTTTTAAAAGCCATAAAAATTTGTTTTGTGGTAAAAATTACCTGATTAAATATATATAACGGCATGAACGCCAGCTACAAATCTATTAAAAATATTAAACTTGAAAGAATTTTAAACATATTTATTTAAAAAAATTCCCTAACCCCCAATAAACCAATAAGAAAGAAAAATATTATAGTTTTACAAATTAATAGTTTAACATTTTTTGTGATTTTCACTTTTCAAAATATTACTTTTGGGTAAATTAAATTGATAAAAAACTGTTATTTAATATAAATCTGGCTTAAGCTTAAAAACTAAATAAACTACAATATTACATGCAAGACTTAGACAAAGTAATAAATATAGCGCATAAAATAGCTAAAGAATACCAACACGAAAATTATGGTCCCGCTCATCTTATTAAAGCGGTACTCCATAAAGATTTTGCTCTTATGCGATTATTATTTAATAATGAGATTGATGTTTATTTTATAGAAGAATGGGCCGATGTACATTTGGAAAGTTACCCAAAACGTTCGCACAACCATAATGCTATTGAGGCAGACAGTAATGCGCAAACCACATTAGAGGAAGCCGATGATGTTAAAACAAAGCTTACTCACCAAAACGCAGATTTATTAAGTATTTTTATTGCAGCCATTACTCCTGGTGTTGGTTTTAGTTTCGATCAATTAAAATCATTACCGGTTACGCATACACAACTTATTGCTACCTTTAATAACAATAAAAACACGTCTGGAGTCAGCACTAAAACTAATTTAGATTCTAAAACAGGTAGTGATAATTTAGATAAATACGCAACCAACAAGCTTATTGATGCCGCCACAGGTAAATATGATTTTATTATTGGGCGCGATAAAGAGCTTAAACAAATTTCTGAAATTCTAAACAGAAAGTCTAAACCACATGTTATAATATTAGGAGAGTCTGGTGTTGGGAAAACTGCTTTAATTGAATGTTTTGCATCGGCTATATATAATGGTAACATTGTAGACAGTTTAAAGGACGCTACTTTATTTGAAGTAAACACGTCTATTTTATTATCGGCAGCTTCTTATAAAGGAGAAATTGAAGACCGTTTATTAAATATTTTTAAAGAATCTAGAAATTACGAAAAGCCTATCATCTTTATTGATGATTTCCACACGCTTCTAGAAGATAAAGCCACAAATAAAAGTATTGCCAATGCTATTAAATCTGAAATTAACACAGGAGGCGTAACCTTAATTACGGCTACAACTTCAGAAAATTACAGAAAATTAATAGCTGTTGATGAAGGTTTAGAAAGACGCATGGAAACCTTACAGGTTGAAGAACCAGACGATGAGTTAGCTTTTAGAATGATAAGCAACAATGCTAAACTTTACACAGAGCACCACGAACTTTCAATTTCTGATGATTCTATTAGAGAAATTATAAGGTTAGCTAAGCGCTACCTAAAGGAAAAAAGTCTTCCTGATTCAGGAATCGATCTGATTGATAGAACCATGTCTGCCGTTAAGGTATCCAAACAATCGCTCCCTAACGATATAGAATCTTTAAAATTAGAATTTTTAGATTTACAAAAAGAAATTGATAAAAAAACCCAAGACCAACGCCTAGAGGAATTAGATTGGTTTTACCTATCGCTAACAAATAAAGTTAGTGCTATTGTTTTAGATCAATATTTAGATGAAAATCCAAAAAATCATAAAACTATAGAAGAGAAGCAAGCGAGTATCGCTGCTTTATTACAAAAAATAAAAACCCATGCCGAAAAAGATATCACTGAAGTAACAGATAGTGATTTGGCAGCTATGGTTTCCATAATAACAGGCATTCCTGCAGGAAAAGTTCAAACCCAAGAAAAAGAGCGCCTGCTAGATATGGAAGATATTTTGAGAAAACGTGTTATTGGTCAAGATGTTGCTATTAAAACCATTTCTGACGCCATAGTAGAATCTAGATCCGGATTATCAAAACCAGGACAACCTATCGGTTCTTTCTTTTTCTCTGGACCAACAGGAACAGGAAAAACAGAACTAGCAAAATCTTTAGCTGAGTTTCTATTTAACGACGAAAATGCTATCATCCGTTTTGATATGTCGGAATTTAAAGAAGAACATTCCGCAGCATTATTATACGGAGCACCTCCAGGTTACGTAGGTTATGAAGAAGGTGGTGTTCTAGTTAACAAAATACGCCAAAAGCCTTACGCTATTGTTCTTTTTGATGAAATTGAGAAAGCACACCAATCTGTTTTCGATGTATTTCTTCAAATTCTAGATGAAGGAAAGTTGCACGATCGATTAGGGAAAGAAGGCGACTTCTCTAATGCCGTTATTTTGTTCACCTCCAATATTGGTTCAGATTTTATATCTAAAACCATGGAAAAAGGCGACGTACCAACATCGAACCAGCTTACAGAAATTATGGCTAATTATTTCCGACCAGAATTTTTGGGTCGTATTACAGAAATTGTTCCCTTCGCTCCTATTTCAGAAAAAATAGCAGTATCTATTTTCAATTTACATTTAAAAAAGGAGCTACTAAACATGGCAGAACGTTTAGGTATAACTCTAGAAATAAACGAAGAAACAAGAACCTACTTAGCCCTTAATGGGTTTTCTCCCGTATATGGTGTTAGACCGTTAAAAGGTGTAATTAGAAATCAACTAAAAAGACCTTTAGCTAAAATGATAATTGCAGATGAAATTAAACCGCCACAGGTAGTCGAAATTAAACTCGAAAACAATGTCGTAAAATTCATTCCAAAACAAACCAAAAAATAATTATAAAAACCATAAAGGGATTTCAAAAAGCAACAAATAAATCTTTCAAAAAAACGATAGCAAGGCTTACAAACATCTATAAAAGCCATGTATTTCCTACTGTTTCTTTGTGAGAAAAAAAGTGTTTTTGTGAGAAAAAATTTAAAAATTAAGTCGCAATCCCTAATTAACCTCGTATATTCGAAAAATTTAAAAAAGTTAAATTAAATGATAAGATTTTTTTACACACTTTGTTTCTTCTGTGTGTGTTTCTCTGGATGGTCTCAATTGGCCTCCTTAAAAGGAAATACGATAGAAAATATTAGTAAAAAACCTATAACTGATGCCTTTGTTATAATTGAAAATACTCCGATAATTCAAAAAACAAATGCTCTTGGAGAGTTTTTTATTGAAGAAGATTTACCTCTAGGCAAAATAACCGTTATAATTAGAAAGGTTGGTTACATAACTCGAAGGTTTGAAATTGAAATTTTTGAAGGCAAAGTAGCTAATGTTAAAGACATAAATCTACATATAGAAAAAGAGGAAGATAAAGATCCTGAAGATGAAAAAATAATATTATCGGGTACTTCTCTTACGGGAGTTGTGACTCACAAACAAACAAAAAAAGTTATAGAAGGCGCTCGAATAAACATCGTGGGGTCTTTTATGACGACTACAACAGATGAGGACGGATACTTTGTTTTTAATGGTAATGTTCCAGAAGGTCCTATCATTATAAAGGTTGCCAAAGATGAGTACACACCAAAGATGTACGATATTTTTATTAATAGCGGTAAAATTGCTTACGTAGACGGTATTACTTTAGGAAATGATCTTTATGATATACAAAACCAACAGATAAATACCTTTACAGAAGATCAATTATACGCAGATAATAATACTATTACTAATAATGCTGGTTTCTATCAATCTTCAAGTGATATTTTCTTAAAAACAGCGGCCACTCAATTTAGTTCTGCCTTTTATAAAGTAAGAGGACAAGATGGAGCAAATGGCGAGGTAATGATTAATGGTGTGGTGAATAACTCCCCTTTAAATGGAGACACAGAATGGAATAGTATTGGTGGTTTAGAGGAAGCAATGCAGAATAACTATTTAAGTTTTGGTTTATCTTCATCTAAATATAGTTTAGGTGGTACTTTAGGAAATTTAAATATAGACACCAGAGCATCTTCACAAAGAAAAGGAGGTAAAGTTTCTTACTTCTCTTCTAACCGACGTTTTTCTCATGGCGTGAACGCGACGTATGCCACTGGAAGAAATGCTAACGGATTTTCACTAGCTGTTTCTGCTACAAAAAGAACTGCTTTTAACGAAGGTTATTTTGATGGTACACCATACGATTCTAACTCGCTTCTTATTAGTGCAGAATCTAGAATAAACTCTAATAACGCTATTAACTTTACTGGTATTTTTAATGGAACCAGCCGTAATGGAAGGTCTGCAAACACCAACGAAGTTTTCAACCTTATAGATAATAAGTACAATAGTAACTGGGGAACAGTAAACGACGAAATTCACAACTCTAGTGCTCAAAGTATATCGCAACCCCTTTTAATGTTAAATCATTATCTAAACTTGGGGCCTAACACTAAAGTTCAAACTAATGTAGCTTATAGTTTTGGCACTAAAGCTAGAAGTCGTTTAGATTTTAATGGTGCTAGTATTGATAATACTAATAATATTTCGGACTCTTTTGGTGAAGATCCAAACCCAAGCAGAGCTTCTGCCCTACCAAGTTTTTTCTTTGCAGATGCCGATAACCCAGACTATGAAGGTGCTACTTTAGCAAGAGAAGCATTTCAGAATAATGGTCAAATTAATTGGTTCGATTTATTTGATACTAATATTAATAGTAATTTAAGCACTTCTATTTATGCACTTTACGAAGATGTTGAAAAGCACTCTAATCTTTCGGTTAACTCTATAGCAGATTTTAAAATAAATTCGCTTTTAAACATTAACGCTTCTGTAGGTTACGAAAATTATAACACAAACAATTTCGCTAGAATAAAAAACCTTTTAGGAGGTCAAGGTTATTTGGATGTTAATACTATTGAGGGTTCTGGAGATGACATACAATCCGATTTATTAAACCCAAACCGAATAGTTTCTACTGATGATGATTTTAGATATAATTACGACTTAAATAGAGTAGCCTTTAAAGGGTTTCTTCAAGCAGATTATAAGTACGACCAATTTGATGCTTTTATTGGTGCAAACCTTAAATACTCTAATAATACCAGAGATGGTAATTATCAAAACGGAAAATCTCCATATATGTCTTTAGGCAAAGGAGAAGAATATACATTTTTAGACTACAATGTAAAATTAGGTGTTGGTGTTGAAGTAAATTCAGAAAACAAATTTAGCATTAGAGCGTTGTACGGTAAAAATGCACCAAACCTAAATAACATATTTTTAAATGCTAGAGAAAGTGATAACCCAAGAGATTTCTCTACTATTGATTTCAATACGTTGCCTTCAGGGACATTAACGAGTGAAGATATTAGTGGTTTAGAAGAGTTTATAGATATTGTACAAACTACAAACCTTTCGGCCGAAATAAAATACGAATATAATTCTCCTTTACTTCAGGCGAGTGCCACTGCTTATTTTAATCAAAATTCCGACGGTATATCAAACAGAACTTTCTTAGGGTCTAGTTTCAACCAAAACACATCGTCTACCATACAAGAAGTGCTTACAGATGTAGATAAAAAATATATGGGTGTAGAACTTGGTTTAGCTTACAAATTACTAAAAACGCTAAGCCTCAAAAGTGCTGTAGCCATAGGCGATTTTAGGTATGCAAAAAACGCCAATTTACAATATATTATTTCTGAAGGTCATGTTGAAAACCTAGGTGAAGCCGCTTTAAAAAATGTACACGTATCTGGTACGCCATCTAATGTGTATTCTATAGGTTTTGAGTATAAAGATGAAGATAACTGGTGGTTTGAGGCCATGGGTAATTACTTTACCGGTAGCTATGTAGACATAAACCCTTACTTTAGATCGCGCGATTTTTTCTTAGATACAGATGGTGCTGTATTTGAAAGCTTTAACACTCAAGATGCTACAGCATTATTAAAGCAAGAAAAACTAGACAACTACCTAACTATTAACTTATTTGGTGGAAAATATTGGGAAATTAATAATAACCACATTGGCTTTAAAGCAGGTATAAATAATATTTTAGGTCAAAAACACGAACTAGGTGGGTATGAAACTCAAGGACAAATAAAATATGATGCCTTATTAGAAGACTCTAAACGCGAACAACCACTATATGGAAATCGTTACTGGAAAGGTTACGGTGCTACCTATTTTGCAAATATTTATTACAGATTTTAAAAACTATAACAAAAACAAAACATGAAAAACTTCTTTTTAAACCCCATTATTGTAATTAGTTTAATTATCGCCACCACATTTTCTTGTGCTAGCAATGACGACATTAGCATACCAGATTTAGATAAAGACAACCCAACCGATGTTGAAGCTAATACGGAATTACTTGCTATTACAGATTTATTTACAGGTAATGTAATTGAGTTCGATCAGGTACAAAACGGAGGAGAATTAGTCACTTCTGGTTTTATTATTTCTAGTGATGTTAGTTCTAATATAAATAACCAAATTTATATCCAAGATAAAACAGAAGATGCTACAAGTGGTCTTGTTATAGATGTTGAACTAGATAACATTTTTTTAACTCACGGAATAGGTCGCGAAGTGCTAATTAAACTTAACGGCTTAGGCATGAAGAAAGTTGGTAACGAACTACATATTGGTGTATATAATGATGGTGCCATTACATCTATTTCGGGCGACGATTTTCAAGATTTTGTTATTAGAACAAATACCAAAGAAACTATTGTTCCTAAAATATTAACGATAAACGAAATTTTAGAAGCTGCTAATTCAGATGAACCTCTTCCAACAATTTTAGTATCTATCGAAAATGTGCAAATTATTGATGAGCAATTAAACACAACGTATGCCAATGTAGATAACAACAGTGATGTGGATAAAACTTTAATCAATTGCACAGATGAAGATACCCAAACCATTATTTTACAAAATAGCGGTTTATCTACATTTAAAGCGCTACCCTTCCCTACAGAACAAGGTGCAATTACTGCAATACTTTCAAAAAACAAACTTATTATTAGAGATACTAATGATATCGACTTTACAGAAGAGCGCTGCATAGACGATAGTGTATTGCTATATGAAGATTTTCAAGATATAACGGATACTAATGAGATTATTGAGCTAGATGGATGGGAGAATATCAATATTTCGGATCCACAACTTTTTATACGTTGGGAAGCGCAAAAAACAAATGATAATATTTTTGCTGAAATAGAAAAAGGTGGATCTACTCAAAAATACGATGCTTGGTTAATCACCAAAGAAGTACAGATAGTTAATACACGTACATTAAAGCTTTCAGTAGACATCAATGTAAATAATTTTAATAGTAATGATCTTGAAATATTTATTGTAGAAAATGTTTCAGGTGATAATATTAATTTTTCAGAAGCTAACGAAATCGATGATATTGTACTTTCAGAAGATACAAGTGGTTTTATAACTAAAGAAACTACAATTACTATACCTAGCGATTATGATAGTTTTAGAATAGGTTTTAGATATAACAAAAAAAGTAGTACACCATCTGAAACAGAATACCAAATAGATAACATTATTATTTCTGAAGAATAAAAACCTTAAAAAAAACCTTAGCTTTAATCGGTTAAGGTTTTTTCTATTTTAAAATAAAAACAGAAAACTACCTACACTGCTTTAAGATAAATTAAAAAAGCTAAAACCCCAAAACATGAAAAACACCTATCTAAAACCCTTTATGTTATTAAGCATAATTGTAGCCACTCTATTTGCTTGTGGAGATGATGACAACGCTATAACGCCAGAACAAGAAGATGATATAGAAGCTAATACCGAATTGCTTGCTATTACTAACTTATATGAAAACGATATTGTAGAATTTAATCAAGTACAAAATGGAGCGACTTTAATAGCTTCAGGATTTATTATTTCTAGCGATGTTAGCAAAAACATAAATCAGCAAATTTACATACAAGATAAAACTGAGGATGCTACAAGTGGCGTTGTTATAGATGTTGCCCTAGATAATATTTATCTTACTCATGGTATAGGTCAAGAAATTCTCTTAAAGCTTAACGGACTTGGTATGCAAAAAGTGGAGAATGTAATCCATATTGGTGCTTATAGCAATGGAGAAATCACACCCATTTCTAGCGACGATTTTCAAGATTTTGTTATCTCAACAAATAATAACGAAGCAATTGTTCCTAAAACAATAACGATAAACGAAATTCTAGAAGCTGCTAATTCAGATGAACCTCTTCCAACAATTTTAGTATCTATCGAAAATGTGCAAATTATTGATGAGCAATTAAACACAACGTATGCCAATGTAGATAACAATAGTGATGTGGATAAAACTTTAATCAATTGCACAGATGAAGATACCCAAACCATTATTTTACAAAATAGCGGTTTATCTACATTTAAAGCGCTACCCTTCCCTACAGAACAAGGAACCATTACTGCCATTCTTTCTAAAAACACATTAACCATAAGAGATACTGATGATGTTGCCTTTACAGAAGAGCGTTGTATAGATGATAGTGTATTGCTACATGAAGATTTTCAAGATATAACGGATACTGATGAAGCTATTAACCTAGATGGATGGGTAAATGTTAATATTTCAGACCCACAACTTCTTATACGTTGGAAAGCACGAAAAACGGAAGATAATGTTTTTGCTGAAATAGAACAAGGAGGTCCTTCAGATAAATATCGAGCTTGGTTAATCACTAAAGAAATACAAATACAAAATTCTCGAACCTTAAAATTTAATCTAAGTATTAATGTAAATTCAAGAAATAGTGATAATCTGGAAATATTTATTATAGACAGTGTAACTGGAGATGATATTAATTTTTCCGAAGCTAACGAAATCGATGATATTATACCTTTAGAAAACACTGATGGATTTATAACTAAAGAAGCAACTATAACTATACCTGAAGATCTAGACAGTTTTAGAATTGGGTTTAGATATATTAAAGATAATATCCCATATACTACCGAATACCAAATAGATAACATTATTATTTCTGAAGAATAAAATTCTCACAAAAAAAACCTTAATCTTCAAATATTAAGGTTTTTTTTTTACCTTGTTTCCAACTAATTAAAACGCATATAAGTGTCATTTAAAGCAAAACTATATATAGAAGGCCAAGAGCGAAACCTACTAAACTCAGTTCTAGTTTACTCACAAATAGCCGATTACAATGGCAGGCCCACACAACTGCCCGTTAGTGAGCCTTTACAACTTGCTTTCGAGTCTACTAAAGACGACGAGTTGTTTTATAATTACATGTTCCATCCAGACCGCATGTTTAAAGGATACATTCGTTTTTTTAAACGCGATGGCTTCCAAAAAGATTTTGATATTGAGTTTGCCAATGCACATATTATTAATTTATACGAGCATTTTTCATCTACAGGCGATGATCCAATGTATATGCACATTATAATATCTTATGGTATTAGTCGTGTTAAAGGTACTATTCATGAAAAAAAATGGAATCCTAGTAATCCATTTGAAGAGGTTGAGGAGACAGCTACTCAAGAAGAAGAAACTTCTATTCTTGATTTGTACTACGAAAATAGTGAAGGAGAACAAATATCTAAACTTCGAAAAAATAAAACTGTCTTTCTTGTAATTAATACAAATGGTATGGTCGGTAAATCTATCGATTTAGACTTAAGCGATAGTGATTTCAATTTCGAATATAATGGAGAATTATTAGAAAACGACCAGTTATTAGGTCTGGAAGTTACTGCCGACACAATGAAAGTAGAATTAATCACAAAAAAACAAAACTAAGCTATGCCTACTGCAACACAATCTGACGATAACAGCATCTCATTAACTTCCTCAGGACTAGATGTCGACGAGTTTATTCCTTTAGTTTCTTTTAAGCGTGATGGCTTAAAAAATATAAATATATCCGAAGAAATTTTTGAATATGAAGAAGAGAAAATATCACATAATAAAGATGAAGACAACAAGCTTTCTAAACATATAGATTACTGGAATAGTCGTACTTATAGAATATTTGAACGTGTTACTAAAAAAGAAAAAATCACATTCCCTTTATATATTACCAAGGGAAATGAAGAAAGTGAGGATGATGACGGTATAATTACTGCTCGTTTATCTGAAGAAATAGAAGGTGTTAAAATTACGAGTGAAACAGATTTTAAAGCTTCTTACAATAGTAATTACACTTTAGAACTAGAATTAAAAGGTGATAAACTAAAACCTTTTTACGTTGATTTTTATGCAAAAGATGATGAAGATGATGATTGGGAAATAATGGACGTTACCATTAATGATAAAACAGGAAAATTAAAAAATGTGCATTGTGGGAGGATTAAGATAGTCAAAAAACAAGCTTGTATTTGTACAGATACTGATTGGCCAATTTTACCTAATATGGTATTAGATGCAAATAAAGTTAGATACGCTGTTACTTCCGTACCATGGGATAATCCAGAATGCTATCATTACGCTCTACATCAACTAAGTGTTTTAGGGTATTACTTGAAATCAGAACGTTGGAATAAAAAATGGGATGGTACAAAAGAACTAAACGACTATATTTATCAACTACAGGTAGATCACGAGGTTGCTGGCATGATAAAAGGACCACAAAAAATAATGTTCAAAAAGGCTCTTGTTTATCTAAAGAAAGCAATGAAAATGAAAACACCAGTTATGATAGGCTTAGATTATGATGTTAATACATATGCCAATGATGACTTAATTACAGATCACTTCGCTGTGATTACTGGATGTGGTAAAGACAGTGATGGAAACTTATATTTTGATGTAACAGACAATGCTTTTAAATATCAAAAATATTATTGCAACTGTGAAAATTTTGAAATATCAACTAAAAAACCAGGATCTTTGGAGGCTAAGGGCATATTTAGAGTATCTCAAGTTCGAGAATCTAAAAAATTATAGAGATGAAGATTAAATTAATTCTAGTAATTATTCTGTTAAGCTTATTAGCATGTCAAAAAATTGACAAGACTAATTTAAATGTCAAAAAATTTTATCCTTACACTTTAAAACTAAATAAAAATTCATCTTTATGGTATGATCGTAATCATGATTTTTTATATGAAGTATCTCAAAATGGAGATGGTTTAAATATTAATTTTCAATTTTATGAATTAAAAAAAGATACAATTACTGTAAATACAAAAAAAATAGAATTACCTCCATTTTATAAAGATATTTTTACACAAAAAAACGATTTTATAATACTCCATACAGAACCTAGAACTTTAGGTAAAAATCTAAAATCTACAGATATACTAACCAAGTATGACGAAAACTCTAGAATTCTTTTAAAAAAAGACATGGATATTTCAAAATACCCTAACGGTAATTGTTTTATCGTTGGCAATAATGAAAGACTTTTCTATATATCCGATTGGTTTGCTGCTGCTAATTCTAAAAGAGCAGCAGAAAGTAAACTGATAATTTCAGAAATTGATACGTCCTTCAATATTTTAAATCAAAAATTATTTAAAAATAAAAACAGGGATTTTGACTATAACCCCGCAAAATGTATATTTATTGAAAACATTGGTATCGTGATAGTTTCAGATATGTCTTATTTTGAAATTAAAGGCTTACCATTTAAAATAGAAATGTTCGATTTAGACCTAAACAAAAAATGGTCGGAAAATTTTGAGGCAAATTCTATAGTCTCTTTAGGTTATTCAAAAACTGAAAAGAAAATATCTCTTGTAATAGAGAAAGAAGGAACAAAAGTTAATTTTTGGGATTATGAGGGAAAGAAACAAGAAAAACAATATCACTTCAATTCTGATTTAATAAGTTTAACGTCGAGTGATGATAACATTTTTCTTTTAACTAAAAATCAAGAAAAGAATGATATTACTAAAATTGATTTTTCTGGAAAAGTAATCGATAAAATAAATCTTCCAAAAAATATAGAAATAAATAAAAAAAAGGAAATAAATTTAGCTTATCAAGAAAATCAGCTTTTTTTGATATCTATTGATAATGATAAAAAACTTTTGGAAATAGATAAGATTACAATGGAATAAGTATCTCAAATAAATACTATTAATTACGTTTATAAACATCTACACTCTTCTTATATGATATAAGAAGTTTACCAAGTATTAGCCTTACCAAAGCCTCCAATAGATTTTGAAACAAATAAAATACAAGCTGTTGAAATAGTTATAGAAGAAATAATTAGACAATCTAAAAAAAATTATAGCAATGAAATATTTCATTATATGTTTAATGATATTTGGACTTTCGTGTAAACAGTCAAAAAAAAATCAGTAGAATATGATGATATCATATCAAAAAATGACTCAATAAAACCAACAACTACAACTCCTAATATCACTAAACCCAACCAAATTAAAATCTGTGATGAAAGCTTTAGAACATCTTCCGCTTCATTGAATAAATTCATGGCATCAAAGAAAATAACATACCATGATTCTATAAAAGAAAGTGTTTTATATTACCCAACACCTCAAGTTTTCAGCTCCTTATTTAAAGCACAGTCCATTAATTGTATAACTTCTTCATCAGCTGGCCCATATCTTTCATTTGAATTATTTTACGACACATCTATAAAAGCCGAAAACATTTATGAAGACTTATTTAATCACAACAAAAATTATGAGAGTAAACAGGATATAGAAGGAAATTATCATGATTTTTTTAAAAGAGGGTTAATTTTAATATTGAATAAAAATGACAATATTATTACAATTATTAATTTTAATCCATTTTACGATAATAGCCTGCCAAAACAAGTACGACAATATTTTTCTAAAAATAAAAATGAATTTGACAGGGTCTTTATGAGCACAGGGGTTAAAACGGCTGAAGAATTTAAGTAGCTCATTCTACTTTCTATATTTTTTAATTCGATAAAACAGTATTGACGTAAGTATCTTGTATCAACATATGTCAACAAGTTCAAATTTACGTTACACCATGGGACTTACACAGCTTTTAATGCAGCGTGAATTACAACTACTCCCTAGCCTTTTGCTCATAAGAAGCTTCCCAAGTATTAGCCTTGCCTGAACCACCAATTTTACCATCCAACCTAATTAAGAAGTTTTTAGCTGGAAAATAAGGTTCCATATGCAATTCTAAATAAACACGATCTTTATGTTGGGAATCTTGTTCTAAACGCTTTATGGCAAAACTCTCAATCAATTTTTGCGATCCTGTGTTATTATCTAAAAAATCTACTATTTCCCGCATAAATTCTTTTCTAGTACGGACATTAAAATTCTCAAAAGTTTTTCTGTTAAAATAATCGATAAGCGCCTTGCTTACGTAATCAAAGACTCTAACCACAGAATAAGTTTGTAGCCCTAAATTATCACCATTAAACATTGTTTTGGCCGAAAAAGCTATAATCTCGCCATTTTTATAAACCATCGGAATTAAACCAAGCCGTTCCAATGATGCTAAATCATTTTTTTTGAGATCAAAACTTACACCTCCAATTCTTGCCAAAACACCAAACTTTGTTCCAGCACTCGCTTGAGACATTTTATTACTATAAATTTTACCTGCTAAGGATGTAGATGGCGGAATGTATAAATCATCGTCCTCATTAATATAATCATGCCTACCTCTACCAACCAACCAATTACAGGTCATGATGGTATTCGACAAGAAAGTATCTGCTCGAACATGGTCTGTACTCTCAAATAGTTCTACCACATCATCTGGCCCATCCAAATGAGCAAAATCTGTAATTAGTAACACTTTATTATCATGAGTTATTTTAGCCCATTTATCTAAAACCATATTACTTCCTAAATATCCTGGAATAATTAAAAGCGAGTAATTATCAACTAAATCTAACCTATCATAAGCATCGTTAATTTCATTGCGTACAGCATCAATAAACACAGGATTATCTAAATCTTTTAGCTGTTCTAAATCGGCATTTAAAATGGTTAAATTATGTACCTTTGTTTTCTGTGTATTTTCAAAAAACAAAGCAACAGATTTGTACGCCACCTCTAAATCTTTAGATTTCTGTACCAACAAGTTTAAGTTTTTAATATAATTTAAACCGGTATCTGTTATTTTCTGGGAGGTAGAATGTATCATCTCATCAGTTTCAGCATCCTCTTTAAGTATTTCTTCCCATAAATCAAGAGTTAATAAAAGCTCTTCTTTATCTTTTTTACTTACAGATGTTTTTAAAAAGTTATGCTTTTCTTGAGGCCTGTTAGAATTCAAATATCTTAATTCTGGAATAATGGTTTCCAAAACATCATAACTTAAATCTTCTAATTGATTAATCTCAAAATCGCGATTATTTTCACTTTCAGAACTTTTATCTTGAATTAATGACATCTATATTATGAGTTTTTTATTTCTTTTTTTAAATCTTGAATTTTTTTCAAAAGAGCTGTTTTAGAATCCTTGTTTTTAAGGAGTTCTTTTAACTCGCTATTATTTTGTAATTTATTTACAATATCAAAATAGATCCGTTTTTTAAGTTCCAACTCTGTTAAAAACTCACTTCTTGAAACTATTTTTTCAACTTCAAAATCCAACATATCCGTAAAACGAATAGTTTCCTTAACCATGCCTTTATCTAGGTTATCAAAAACGACATTTACACTCGGTTTAAAGTGCTGAAAAACAGCTTCGGTATTTTGCAACCCCTTTACAACCTCGGGTAGCAATGGTGGTAAATCTGTTAATTTTTGAATTAATAGAGATTTATTTGACGGGATTTCCTGAACACCATCGTTGTTTTTAGAGCTTCCATCAAATCCAAAATTAATCGCCATAATTAGTCTAGTTTATTAAATCTTAAAAATATACAATTGAGTTGGAATATTACTACTATTTTACTCATAAGCTCATTTTTTTTCATTTCTTATTAAATTTTAAAACACCAATAATTGAAGTTTTTCTAGCTTTTTTTATTCTTGCTATCAAGCAATTTTTTATCCTTAAAATTATCCCTTTTAATTCTTTAAATAAATAAACGGAATCCTCTTCTCTTTTTAATCTATTAAGGGTTTATCGAACAAGCTGCAGCATTCGGAACGTTTGTTCTAGATTAAAGATGTTCTGATTTCTCTGGTTTTCTTAAAACTTCTTTAATTTGAATTAAGCCAAAAAAACTAATTTAAAACAAAACTTATGATTAAAATTTTACTCAAAAAATTAACTTTAGTAATAGCTTTAAGCTTTTTAACGACAAAAAAACTAAAGTAACTAATAGCTATAAAGTACACGATCCTTCTATTATTCCTTACAAAGGTAAGTTCCATTTATACTATAAAGGTGAACAAATGGTAGAAGCTATTACTTTTGGAGGCAGACAAATTAGACATGGTGTGCCATTGCTGATAATCATAAAGGACCCTACGTAAAATCGCCTTACAATCCGATTTCAAATAGCGGACACGAAATTTATGTTTGGCCTTACAATAGCGGTATAGCAGCATTAATTACTACAGATGGTCCAGAGAAAAACACGGTACAATGGTCTCCAGATGGTATCAAATTCGATATTAAAGGTGTAGTAAAAGGTACTCCGCATGCTCTAGGTTTGGATAGAACAGCTGATAATGAAAAAGAACCTACAGAAGTATTACGTTGGGGTTTAACACATGAATATAAAAACTCAGATTACCAATATATTAGAGGTTTTAAATCCTGGAAAATGAAAAAGAATACCGCTAAAGGTGTGAGTGATGAATAGGCTTTTCGGGTTCTTATTTTGGATAAAGAAGAACTAAAAATTTAAAATAAATATTAGTCAAAATCATGGTGTGTTTTATATTAAAGTAATAATTACGAACTATTATTTCGATATAGAACACACCTTTTATTTGCACAGAAAACCTTGAATATTAATAACTATAACAGCACTAAAAACTACATCAATCCGCCAAACAAAGCATGGCACAAAATAAAAGCGACCACAGATAAAATAATACCAATTAAAAAAACATTAAACGATTTACGAAGGAGCTTAAACTTACGATCAATCGTTTTTCCTAAATGATAGGTATCTTTTGCGATGGTTTTATAAAGCTCATCCCCTTCATTCATTAAATTGGTGATATTTTCAACATATTCACCCTCTTCCATATCTTGAAAATTACCATAAAACATTAAATTTTTCACTTCACTTTTTCCATGAACGAGTTCTGGTCTTGTTGCAAAAATGGCAAAAGTAATAGATGTTAAATTGGTAAACAATATCATGACTATAGGATAAATAAGGTGTGGGTCATTGCTTAATTGACTCATCACTGTTCCCAATATTAACGACAAAATTAAAGCGTTTATAGATATTAAAATGTTCGATTTGGTATCAATCATTGTATTTAAAGTATACTGATTTTTAGACAATAACCTGAACAATGTTTCAACACCTCTTTCAGATCTCGGCGCTACTTTAGCCAATTTCTTTTTTAACTGCTTTAAACCGTCTTTATCAAGACTTAATTCATCCATTAAATATTTATCTTCTGCCTTTTCTTTTTGTTTATTACTCATAATAATGTTTTATAAATTATATGTTGAGAAGATTCACCTAAGGCATCTTTTTCTACATAATTGTTATTTTGATTAAAATCTATTATTCTTGATTTTATAGTATCCTTTAATTGTAAGTCTAATATTCCTTTTAATTTTAAATGAATATCTCTATCTAAAATTGGTGTTATAACCTCTATTCTATGATCTAAATTACGTGTCATCCAATCCGCAGAACCAAGATACATTTTTTCTTTTCCATTATTTCCAAAAGCATAAATTCTGCCGTGTTCCAAAAATCGATCTACAATACTAGTTATAGATATGTTTTCACTTTGTCCTTCAACTCCTGGAACTAGACAACAAATACCACGTATAAGTAATCTTACTTTTACGCCTGCATTACTTGCTTTATAGAGTAGCTTAATCATTTTAGCATCTTGTAGGCTATTTAGTTTCAAAATGATATAGGCTTCTTTACCTGCTATGGCATTTTCAATTTCTGACTCTATTAATTCTCTAAATTTACTTCGTGTTGTAAATGGAGATACTAAAAGCTTTTTAGATTTTGGAATAATAATTTGTCCTTGTAATACTTGAAATACCTGACAAAGTTCTCCTGTAATTTTAGGATTTACCGTCATTAATCCAAAATCGGTATAAATCTCTGAGGTTTTTTCATTAAAATTACCAGTGCTTATATAAGCATAAATAAGCGATTTATTTTCCTCAATACGTTCTATATATAAAATTTTAGAATGCACTTTTATTCCTGGATAACTGTAAACTACATGCGCTCCGTTTTCTTCTAAAACTTTTCCCCATTTTATATTGTTTTCTTCATCAAAACGTGCTTTTGTTTCAATAAAAACAAACACTTCTTTTCCATTTTTCGCTGCATTTAAAAGGGCCTTTGCAACAAGTGATTTTTTTGCAATTCGATATAAAGTTATTTTAATTTTTGTAACGCTATCGTCATTAGAGGCTTCATCTAATAATTGAATAACCGGTTGGTATGATTGATATGGAAAACACAAAAGTCTATCTTTAGCTTTAATAGCCTGGAACATATTCACATAGTCAAGAAATTCTTTACTTAATATGGGCGATAAACTTGAAAAAGATAAATTTTTAGTAGTTGGGTTAAGAAAACTAAACAGATCTTTAAAATTATGATAAGTACCACCTTTTATAATATCCGTCTCATTAATATCTAAAACCTCGTTTAATTTAAGCTGTAATTTTTTGGGAGATAGCTCATCTATTAAAGCTCTTGTAACCTGACCGCTAATTCTATTAGGCAATGCTGCTTTAATTTTATCTAATAAATTACCAGAATATTCATTATCTATATACAGTTCTGCATCTCTTGATATCTTTATACTATAAAAACTATGTTTATAAACTCCTTTAAGATTATCTTTTAAAATATCATCAATAAATGTTATATAATGCTTATTATCTATTGAAGGAAGTTCTATAAACCGAGGTGTTTGCTCATTGAATTTTAACCAAATAAGAGAATCATCTTCCATTTGAGAAACTAAATACAATGCTTCATTTTCAAGAAAAGGCTTCTCTTTACTGATATTTAAAAATTGCGAAGACTCTATTTTTTCTTTATAATATGTTTTACTAAACGCCTGTTGTTCTTTGTTAAATTCTTTATAACAAACCAAATTAACACCTTCATTTTCTAATGCCGGAATTATTTTAGAAAAAAATATTCGTCCAAATTCTTTTTGCTGTATATCAACTTGTTTTTTAATTTCTCTCAGTAATTTATTTGGCTTTGTTATTAAACGTTTTCTAAGTGGTTTATCTAGTTGTTTTATTTTTCTAATATCTGAAACTCTAACTTTAAAAAACTCATCTAAATTAGAAGAAAATATAGCTAAAAATTTAATACGTTCATACAATGGGTTTCTTTCATCTGCGGCTTCCTGAAGTACACGATGATTAAACCTTAACCATGATAAATCTCTATTATAATACTCCTTTGTGTTTAACATGTTTTTTAAATTTTAAAACGAATTCCTGTTCTTAAATACAATGGGTTAGAGCTATCTAGTCCAACAATATCATCTTTATTTTTATCCCTTAAATTAACTGAATTACTTAACACGTATGATGTTCTTGCATAAAATTGAATATTATTGGTGATATGAAATTCATATTGCAATCCACTTAAAAGTAAAGACATATTAATACTTTTTGCAACTGTAGAATTATTTATAAGAACACCTCGCTGTAAGTTTGATGTAAAACCATCAAGCTCTGTATATAATTTAAATCTGTGTTTAATTGAAGCATGATATTGTAAATTTGTTTTTGGCACCCCAAGATTATACGACCATTTTGAGTGAAATTTCCTGTAATAACTAATAAATGGTAAAGGAAAAGGATACCCACGATTTCCTGAATAAGATACACCTAAGACGAGTCTCCATGGTTTTTTTACATCTTTACTTTCCTTTTTATCCTTTATAAAAATAACATCTCCAGACAGTATTACATCTTCAAGATTTAAATCATTTGCAGTTAAATTAGAACTAAAGCCTGGTGTGAATCTTACACCTAAACGCCAATCGTTTTTTAAAGGCGTTGTATAAGCTATATTAATATCTAGTAATTGAAAATCGTTAAGTTCCTCTTTGCCAAAAGAGGGGGTTTCTCTCATATTAAGACTTACAGTACTATAATCAACTCCTAAAAATAAATACGTACCCTCTTTCTTTAATTTAATAGGATAGTTAAATAATGCACGTACTCGACTATATTGAATATTAGATTCTCCTGCCGGAAGTATTGTATACTCTATTCTCGCTAAATCGCTTAATTGAGCAAAACTAAAGTTTATAATAAATAGAGTAATTGTAAAACATAGAACTTTTAAGTTTTTCATTTTTATCTATGTTGTTTATTTATATAATTTCTTTACAAAGCTACCTATGCTTAAGCCTTGAACAATGATTGAGAATAATACAATAACATAAGTTATGTGGAGTATTAAATCTCCAGACAGCGCTTTACTTAAACTTAAAGCTAATGCAATAGAAATACCACCTCGTAATCCTCCCCAAGTTAAAATAGCAATTGTTTTAATTGGTTTTTTTTCTTCATGCTTTAACAACGAATATGGCAAAAACACAGAAATGAATCGTGCAAAAAGCACTATTAGTATAGCAAGTAAACCCAATAAAATATAACCTGTACTAAAATTTAATAAATGGATAGCAAGACCAATAAGTACAAATAAAATACCATTAAATACATCGTCTAAAATCTCCCAAAAAGAACTAATCGCTTTTTGTACTGGATTTTCATTTTCATTAACATGAATCTTATTACCTATAAATAATCCTGCAACAACCATAGCCAGTGGTGCAGATGTATGCAACATAAATGCACCTGCTGTCCCTCCCATAACAGTTGCAAGTGTAATCATTACTGCTAACTGTGGGTTGTCTTTTAAAGATTGAATACATTTTAAACCTAGAAAACCAATTAATAATCCATAAACTAATCCTCCAACTGCCTCTTCTAGAAATAGCATTCCAATTTCTGTTCCTATTTCTGTACTACTATGCTCTCCTGTTGCTGTAGCAATTAATAATATACCAGAAAAAACAACTACACCAATACCATCGTTAAATAAGGATTCTCCTTCTATTTTAATCCCTAAACTTTCGGCAATATTAGCTTTCTTTAAAATAGCCATTACAGCAATTGGATCTGTAGGTGAAATTAAAGCACCAAATAAAAGTGCATGTAAAAAAGGAAGCTCTAAACTAAATAATTGTGCTCCAAAGAAGGTTAAGCCTCCAACTAAAAATGTTGAAATAAGTACACCTAATGTTGCAAATAGGAAAATTGACTTTTTCTCCTTTGTAAGTGCTGCTAGATTAACATGTAATGCTCCTGCAAATAATAAGAAACTTAAAATACCATTAAATAACAATGTTTTAAAATCTGCATTAACAATTATGTCGCAAAAGAATCTATAAAATTCTGGAAAAATAGTTTCACTAAGCGTTATTGGAATAATTAAAATTAAACTCAAAATCATTAATCCAATAGTTGTTGGCAATTTTAACCACTTATAATTAATGTAGTTAAAGAGTGCTGCTATTGTAAATATAATACTGAAAGATTCGAACATTTTATTTTGATTTTGTATTAATAT
This sequence comes from Algibacter sp. TI.3.09, assembly GCF_038154905.1. NCBI lineage: Bacteria > Pseudomonadati > Bacteroidota > Flavobacteriia > Flavobacteriales > Flavobacteriaceae > Algibacter > Algibacter sp. TI.3.09. The sequence goes on from NZ_JBAKAN010000001.1 coordinate 1,346,098, forward strand.
ATTTCCCTACAAAGACACCGATAACGATAGCGAGATAAAATTGTCCGATGATATTCATAACAAGCGTAAGAGATTGTGCTGGCGCTGTAAGTGGTGTAATATCTCCATAACCAACAGTAGTAATACTTATAAAACTAAAATAATAAAAACTAAATCCTGAAAATCCCTTAATGAGTTGAAAGGAATTTGGATTTAAGAAGTTAATAGCTTCAAAAAGAATACCGCCAAGAATTCCCAAGTAAAGAAACCCTAATAAGGGCCCTAACACAAATTGAAGGTTTACTTCCTTTATTTTTAGCAACTGCCTTATAAGAATAACACTAAAACAAGCAAATAAGACAAAAGAGAATACCAACCTACAAATTAAAAAGGACTTAGAATTAGCATCTGTAAACTCTAACCAAATAGTTAACAACGTTATAAACCCAATAATATATGTAGTTAATTTTGCTGTTTTTTTTGTCGCAAGTAAAGAGCTACTTAAAATAACTAATGTATAATTTATTACTACCACATAACTTGGGTTAAAATTACCAAGTGCTATATGTACTGGAGTTAATAAAAAATTGAAAGCCGTTACAAGCGCTATCAAGTACTTATAACTCATGATTTTCTTCCAACTAATTATTGATTGTTGTTTCATTACTATTAAAAATTAGATTCAAGTGTTAACACTTTTCCTTTTCTTAAAACTTCAATTAATACTTTATCTCCAATTTTTAGACTTTCTATTTGCTTTTTAATACTACCTAAATCATGAGGTGCATTACAACTTAAACCTTGAATACTTAAAATAATATCACCACCTAACCATAATTTTTGACCTAATATTTCAGCTTGAATAACACCCGGTTTTAATCCAACTTTATCTGCAAAAGAATTAGGTGTTACACGCTGAATTAAGACTCCAGATTTTTGTGGTGTATTAAAAACACCAGCAAGACCTTCGCTTAAAAAAACACCTTCAAACCCTGTCCAAAAACTATTAACATCAAACAAAACTTTTTTCGCCGTATCAATATCTACTGCAAAACCAAGACCTTCAAACCCTCCACTATTAGATAAAATAAAGCTTACAATACCAATTAATTCTCCTTTGGTATTAAACATTGGTCCTCCAGAATTCCCATGGTTTATAGAAGCATCTGTTTGTATAAAACCCGCCATCTCACCATTAGAAATTATATTTTTTTTCATTTTACGACTAATGTGCCCAACAGATAATGAGTGCTCCAAACCTAAAGGTGCACCAATTACAAGTATTTGTTCTCCAACTTCTGAAGTATTAGAGCTTCCTACTTTTACTGGTTTTAAATTTATAGGCACTGTTCTTATTTTAAGAAGTGCTACATCTGCAGCTGTTGAACTTGATAACACATCTGCCGTAAACTCAACTCCATTTTGAAGTTTAACCGATACTTTATTTGCTGATTCAACAACATGAGCTGCTGTTAAAATAAAACCTTCTTTATCAATAATAACCCCAGAACCTAAACCTCCAGAACTTGTTATTTTGTCATCTTTTACCTTATATTCTATAACCTCAATGGTTACCACTGATGGATCGAGTTCTTTGAATAAAGTAGATAGATCTTGTGCATTAAGACCTGTACTTACACAAACCAAAAACACACACAATTTTTTTTTAATTTTATTCATAATAATTATTATAAGCTTGTTTTCAAATTCTCTACCATAGTCAAACAATACGCCTGCTAATCTAGGAGAATATACTCGAGAAAGATTATCTGTAAAATTCACTTCTACCTTTCTCTTGTATTTTCTATAAAATTTTAAAGGTTCTTATTTAAAATTGTGTTTTGCTATTAAGCGTTCATTTTTGCCCAAGCAGCATCTGCTAAACTTCTTAATTCTTCTGGCTTTTTAACCCATTGTCTTTTAGCATCAATAATTCCGAAAAACTTTCTTGTAAAAAAGTATAATTTATCATCTCTTATTTCCCAACTTTTGGGATTAGGATCTAACTGTTTATCTTCAGACATTGCAATTGCACAAAATCCGCCATATTCTGGTGCATAAGACTCTGGTGACTTCTCAAATCTCTCTTTATCTTCTAATGAAGCAAATAAGTACTTTGCATCATTAAAACTTGAAGTATAAGCGGCGTTTCCTTTTTTAGGACTTCCGTTAAAGAATGATACCACATCATATCCTTGTGCTGCAATTCCGTCTTTTAAATTTTGTTTCATTTTAATTATATTATAGTTTGTTTATATTAAAGTAGCATCTGTAATTATTTCTAATAATGCAGGACCGTTATGGTCTCTTAGCTTTTCTAAAGCTGGTAATAGTTCTTCTTTTTTGGTAACTCTTATTCCTAATGCACCACAGTTTTCTGCATATTTAGCAAAGTTTGCATTGTGTAAAGATGTTTTCCAAACGTCTAATTCTGCTGCTTTTTGTTCTTTTGAGATTTTTCCAATTTCAGAATTGTTTAGTAATACATGTTTAATATTCATGTTGTATTTTACTAAAGTCATCATTTCACCTAAATACTGCCCAAAACCACCATCACCAGAAACCGACCAAATGGGTCTCTCTTTTCCTTGTGCTGCCCAAGCTCCCATTGCTGCTGGTAATGAAAAACCTATAGATCCTAAATAACCCGACATTAAAACCGATTGATTTTTAGGCTCAAAATAGCGTCCGAAAGAATACGTATTATTCCCTACATCTACAGCAATTACTGCATTGTCTGGTACTACTTTATTCATTGCTTCGAAAACAGCAATAGAACTTAATCCAACTTTACTTTCGTCTTTTAAACGACTAGCTTTTTCTTCTTGCCAAATCGCCCAACGTTCTGCAATCTCTGGTCGTCTATCGATTGTATTCAGTTTACCTTGCGTTTGTTCTTCTATTAATGTTAAAGTTTCGGAAATCTCTCCCCAAAGCCCAGCATCTACTTTATGAAATTTACTTAGAGCTGCAGGATCGTAATCCACCTGAATAATTGGCTTTTTAGGAGTAATACCTGTATGATTAGAAAAGGAAGCTCCAAAGACTAATAGTAAATCACTTTCGTTCATAAACCATGATGCAATTGGCGTTCCGCTTCGTCCAAGCACACCACAGCCTAATGAATGATTATCTGCTATTAATCCTTTACCTTTAAATGTAGTAATTACTGGACAGTTTAATTTTTCCGCGAAAGCGGTAATAGCTTCCATATGAAAACGTGCACCGTGACCAACAATAATAGCTGGCATTTTAGCATTTTCTAACATACCCACTGCTTTAGTTACCATTTGCCTAGGTGGCGAAATGTTCATAGGTGTTATTCTATCTTCTGGTGTTTGCGCTTCTTCTCCTTCTGGTTTTGGCATAAAAGCAACCTCATCTGGAAATGTTATATGCGAAACATCCCTATTTAATAAAGCACTTTTTATAGCCAAACTCATTAACTCACTATGTTTTGAGTTTTGTTGTACGCTATGGTTAAAATTGGCTACAGTTTGAAACGCACCAACTAAATCTACTTCTTGAAAAGCACCTGTTCCTAATACTTGTGTATTTACTTGACCAGAGAGCACTAACATTGGCGAGCGGTCTACTTTTGCATCCCACATTCCTGTAAACATATTAGTAGAACCTGGACCTGCAATACCAAAACAAACCGCTGGTTTTCCCATTAATTTACCATAAGCTGAAGCCGCAAAAGCGGCTGCACCTTCGTGACGAATACCAAAAAACTGAAATTTATCTTGTTGTTCTAATCGCATCATAGCATCGGCAACTGCTAAGTTAGAATGGCCAACCATACCAAAACCAGTATCTACTCCCCAATTTACCATGGTCTGCATCATCACATCCGAAATGGTATCTTGATGCTCTTCTTCCTCTAAAACACCAACAAAAATTTCGTCGCCTTCTTCTTTTACTTCAAAAGTTGTTACGCCATCATCAAAACCTCCTGGTGGTAATCCAGAACAAGGATCGAAATCCCATCCATGCCAAGGGCAACGCAACATCCCGTTTTCAATAGAACCTTCTCCTAATGGTCCACCTTGATGCGGACATTTATTATCTAATGCAGAAAACTTACCATCGTAATGTGTTAAACAAATACCTTGATGACCTGCTGTTACCGTTTGTACACGTCCTTCAGGCAAAGTTTTCTTATCTTTTAGTACACTATACCATTTTGTTGTTTTCTTCATAATATTTCAGGTTTAATCTAGTTTATTTTTAAATTGATTCTGACGAATGGTTACTGCTCTAAAGGAAAAAATAATCAAAGAAATAAGACCAATAAGCGCAAAAATAATTGCCAGAATGCTTGTATATAAAGACGCTTTTCCAACTTCATACAAACCATTGATAACGGCAGAAATTAATAAAAGCGCTACAGCTACATAGAAAAATACCATAGCCATGTTAAGCAGCTTTAATTGTTTTAATTTTCTTGCAGTAATTGCTTTCTTTTTAGAATTTTCAATCATTGCGTTTATTTCATTACTTAACGTTACCATTAAGTTTGAAGTAGAAAGAATAAGCAACCCTAAGCCAGGAACAATTGTAATTGGTAAATGCCAGTTTTCCATGTTTCTATTTTAAATGATTTCGAACACCATAACTTGCCAATACACCTTCGCCTGTAGCTGCAGCAACTTGTGCAATGGCACCCTCACGACAATCTCCTGCTGCAAAAACACCAGACACGTTAGTTTCACCTAATCCTGTTGTAGTTATAAAGCCGCTTTCATTTAACTCAATAATATCTTTTACACTAGTTGTGTTCGGAATTAATCCTATAAATATAAAAGCACCATCTGCTGTTAATTCTTCGGTTTCACCAGTTGTTTTATCTTTAACTTCCAAACCTTTAAAATTGCCATTTTCATCCTTAGTAAATGCTAATGATTCTTTATTTAGATGTGTTTCTATATTTTTTATAGATGGTAATTTTTCAATATAAGTTTCAGAAGCTGAAAATTCTGAACCACGATTTACAATCGTTACTTTTTTACAAAAACCTGCTAGAAATATACCTTCTTCCAAAGCACTATTTCCACCTCCAATTACAAGCACTTCTTTATCTCTATAAAAAGCACCATCACAGGTTGCACAAAAATGAATACCTGCACCTATTAAATCTTCTTCATTTGTAATACCTAATTTTCTATATGTAGAACCTAAAGCTAAAACCACAGACCTACTTTGGTATTCGCCCATATTAGAATCTATATGAAATAAATTTCCGTTTTTAGAAATACTTTTCACCTCAACACCAGTTTCAATAGTTGCGCCATAGACTTGAGCTTGTTCTGCCATACGCTCCATTAATTTTGGACCAGAAATCTCTGTAAAACCAGGATAGTTTTCAATTTTTTGAGTTAAAAAAGCATTACCTCCAATATTCTTTTTTTCAAGAATTAAAGAACTAAAACGGTCTCTTTGAATGTAAATAGAAGCCGTTAATCCTGCTGCACCAGCACCTACAATAATACTATCGTAAACCTTTTTTTCTGATTCTTGACCAATGTTTAAAACGTCTTTTAAAATTGAATTATCTGGATTGGTATAACTTTTATCGCCAATAAATAAAGTCGGGATAATACGTTTTCCGTTATTAATTTCTTCTACTTTTTGAGTAGCCCAATCGTATTTATCGACTTCTATATATTGAAAATTAATATGATTGTCTTGTAAATATCCTTTTGCACGTTGGCAATCTGGACACCAATCTGCGCCATATAAAATAACACGTCCTTGCTCATTAATCCCTAATACGTTTGCTAAAACACTATTATCTGGATTAGTATATGGTTTTTCGTTAATAAGAATGGTTGGTATAATACGTTTACCATTGTTAATACCCTCTACGCGAGCAGTAGCATCTTTGTCTAAATCGACATCAATAAAATTGAAATCAATATTATTATCTTTTAAATAGGCTTTTGCGCGTTGGCAATCTGGGCACCAATCTGCGCCATATAAATCTATTGTATTCATTATTAATTGTTCTTTAGTTGGTTAATTGTTTCTTCAAAAAATGTGACACCTTGCGATTCTACTATAGTATTTGTATCGAGAATGGCTCCAGTAAACCCATTAGATTTCCACTCTCCAGATTCTAATTTTGGTAATTTAGAAGTGTCAATGGTATTTCCATTTTTGTATCCAGAAATATATAAATAATGGTTATTACAAATAGTATCTGGTATTGCTAATCCAAATCCAATAGTAATATCCGAATTTGGTAGAGCGCTATAAATACCGGTATCGAAGTGATGTGGCCAAATTCTAATTGAAGCATTAAGATTGTATTGTTTATCTGTTTTCTCAAGTACCAATTGTGCCAAAACACGCAGATGCATTAATGCTTTCAACTTAGACACATCTAATAATTTGAATGTAAATGCATCGTCTATTGTATACGGTAAATCGTAATGAAATTTATATTGATATGTTTTATTTAAGAATGCTTTAGAAGTATCTGTAAGCCATTCTAAAACTTCAGCATGCGTTGCACCATCTAAACTAAACGTTTTTGTTTCTTGATTCGATTTCCACTCTAATACAAATTTTTTGTAATCCAAACACAGTACATCTCCATTTTTTGAAAGTGTATGCGTAGAAAGACATCCATTTTCTATGTTAAAACCTAGGTTTGTATGACTGTCGTCTGACTCCTTTTCTAGAAAGCTAATTCCGGCGGCAGCTAAATATTGTGCTGCTAAATGCATCTGTTTTTCCATGGTATATTATTTTAAGCCTGCGTAATTAATTTTTGTTAAATGATGCATATCTCTATCATAAGTTGATAAATCGTCCTTATTAAACTTAGTAATATCATCGTAACCACAAGCACGTGCTACAACTCTAATTAAATCGTTTGTGGCTTCAAAGTAGTTTTGTAATTGTTTAGCTGAAGAATCAATAATCAATCTGCCACGTAAAGACTCTTTTTGAGTCGCAATACCAACCGGACAGTTATTAGATCCGCAAGCACGCATCCCTAAACAACCAATAGCTTGTAATGCAGAATTAGATACCGCAATAGCATCTGCGCCAAGCATCATCGCTTTTGCAAAATCCTCAGCAACACGTAAACCACCTGTAATTACTAAAGTTACATCTGTAGCTCCTACTTTATCCATATAAGCTCGTGCTCTTGCTAAAGCAGGAATGGTTGGTACATTAATATGATCTCTTAAAATGGTTGGAGCAGAACCTGTTCCGCCACCACGACCATCGAGAATTATATAATCTACACCAACATCTAGCGCAAACTGAATGTCCTTTTCTATATGACTTGCAGCAATTTTAAACCCAATAGGGATTCCTCCTGTGCGTTCTCTTACTTTATCTGCAAATACTTTAAAATCTTCAACTGTGTGAAAGTTTGGATTTGCAGCTGGCGAAATAGCCGTTTCACCTTCTTTTAATCCTCTAACCTCAGCAATTTCTTTACTTACTTTACTTCCTGGTAAGTGTCCACCAGTTCCTGTTTTCGCACCTTGACCACCTTTAAAATGAAACGCTTGTACGTTATCTAATTTATCCCAAGAGAACCCAAATTGAGCCGAAGCTAATTCGTAAAAATATTTAGAATTACTCGCTTGTTCTTCTGGTAACATACCACCTTCTCCAGAACAAATTCCTGTTCCTGCTAATTGTGCTCCTTTAGATAATGCTATTTTAGCTTCACGAGATAAAGCTCCAAAACTCATATCACTTACAAAAAGCGGCATGTCTAATTCTAAAGGCTTTTTTGCATTTGGACCGATAACAACTTTTGTAGCAACATCTTCATGATCTAATAAAGGTCTTGATGCTAATTGCGCTGGTAAAAACTGAATATCGTTCCATTTAGGAAGCGTATTTCTATCCACTCCCATAGAAGCTGAAAAACCATGATGTCCAATATTTTTCAAACCATTTTGAGCAAGTTCTTTTATATAACCTGTGTATGGTTCTGTTTCTTCTGGATGTGTATCTGCGTAAGCACCTAAATACGTATCGCGATTAAATGGTTGTGGACTATTTACTAAATAAGATTCAATTTCGAATGCATCTACAAACAAATCGTCTCCTTCAATTTTAGTAGAAAACTTATGTAGCACTTCTTTATTATTATATTCTGAAACTCCAGAATCTACACGATAATCCCATCCATGAACACCACAAATTAGATTATGACCATCTACGTGACCGTCTGACATTAACGCTCCTCTGTGTAAACATCTTCCGTAAAGTACAGAAATATCATCATCAAATTTCACGATTACTAAATCCAACCCATTTACTAGAGCGTGTTCCGGTTGCTTATTTTCTAAAGTACTTACTTGAGCAATTACTACTGGTTTTTTCATGGTTTTATTTATGTTTTTATGTTAGATTTAAAAAGAGAAACCAAGCACAACTGAGATTATTCCTCCATCGGCACTTGAATAATATCCTGCATTTAGTGTAAATGTTTCCAAGCCGCTAATCCAAAAAGAACCTCCCAAACTATTGTGCCATTTATCCGATGTGTCATTTTTCAACCAAACTCGACCATAATCAAAACCACCAGTTACACCATATTTTGTTGGAATAATACCACTATTAAAATCACCTATTTCCAATCTTAAATCGGTACTTTGAAACACTGAATAATTACCTATAAAACGTTCTTTTCTGTACCCACGAAGGTTTTCTCCACCTCCTAATTGCGCAGCGTGATACAATTCAAAATCATCTCCAAGAATAGCTTCTCCTCCTAATTTTGTTGCAAATACTAAGCTACCACTTTTATTTAACTTGTGATTAACAGCAATATGTGGTTTAATATATCCAAAAGAACTATCATCATTTCCTCCATCAATAACAGTTTTATAACCTACTGTAATTCCCGCATCTAAGCCCATTGTAGGGAAAGCAATATTATTTCTATTTTTAAATCTATAATTTACTTCACCACCAGCATAAATTTGCTTTTCAAAAAGGGTTGCTTCTTCTGGCAAAATATTAACAAATCTATTGGCTACGTTTTCAACTTCGAAAGATTCTATTAAAGGTTTAAAATAAAAAGAACCTCCATTTTCACCATGCCATATTAATGACACTGCAGCATTCCACTCTTTTATACTTACTCTATTAAAATCAAGTTCTACCTCATCTTTATCATAGCTTGTTTCATTACCAAAACCAAAGAAGTTCTGTGCAAAGTTTGGACTTGTGTACTTACCTTCTACTCCAAAATTCCATTTATGAAAAATATTTGAAAATTCACCTTTATAAGATAAATCATACCCTGAGTTCCCTGTGTAATATGCCGCACTTATACTATGTTTATAAGTAAACTCGTTGCGTTGTAATCCGAAGTATGAAAAGTTGTTTAGAACCCCTAATTTAACGCCATCATCTGGGTTTACACCTAATAAAGGTAGTATTTGACTAAAATTATGTTTTACTTTTTTATGGTCGTAATTATTTAGTTCATAATCATCAACTAGCCACTTTTTAGACTTTTTGTTTACAATGGTATTTTCTTTACTCTTATAATCATAAAGTTTTACTTTTTTGATGTTTTTAAAATCGTATATATCGTTTTTCTTTCCACCAACTATTCTAATTTTAATAAGATGATCGCCTTCTCCATCTACAACAAAAGTATCTTTTCCGTCTAAACCATAAATCCAAATTTCTTTGGTAATATCATGAGAAAAAGTTCGGTTTAAAAGCCCCATGTCTTTACGATCTATTTTTATAGTAGTATCTCCATTCGGAAGACGTGTTATAGAGAATTTATCTGTTTTTTGAGTTCCTACAATAACTTTGAATTTGTTCAAATATTCGTAATATGCTTTCGCTATTTCTACTAAATTAGACCGTCTTCCTTTAAGTTTTACTTTTATATCATCAATAACTTCACCTCTTATTTCTGAAGGAAAAGCTTCAAAAGCTGTCTCTACATCTTCATCTGTAAGATGCTCTTGAATGTATTGCGCTTGTTTTTCCCATTCATCCCAACCAGAAGAATTAACTAGCATTAAATCTAAATGATAAGGAGAAGATGCTAACCATTTTACACTTCTAATCTCTTCATCATAAGATTGCATTTTGCGAAGGGACGGAATAGAACGTGTTAAAAAAGAAATTAGAGATCCATCATATTTTGAAAATGCCTGATCTCTATCTCTAGGGATAGGCTCACAATGTGATGTACCGTCCTCATCATCATAATAGGCCCAACGCCATTGATCTTCATGTCTGTCCCAATCTCCTAAAAGCATATCAAACAGTCTCGCTTTAATGTATGATGGCTCATCAACAACAGATTTACCTGATCTATGAATTTCTTGTAAAACATCAGCTGTACTCAATATCTGTTTAGGATTTCCAAAACTTTCTAAACCAGCCTGCGTACTTCCAACATGTTCCTCTATCATGTATAACTCATCGCCAAAATCTTCATTAAACGCACCTAATATTTTTTGCTTAGGAATGTAATATAATACAGGGTTTGTATGATTAACACCTACTGCACTTGATAATCCACCAATTGCAAATGCCGCGTAAGGATTTGATGTGGTATAGAAATCTGATAAAAACTTATCTATTGTAGTATCATCAAGTGAATTTTCAATAAAAGTATTAGGAAAAGCATTGGCTTGTAAAAACTTAGCTGTGCTCTTTTTTATGGCTCGCATAACAAACTGCTTTCCATTTTTATCTTCTAATCTAAGCGATTTCGATTGTTGACCTCCACCTCTTTTTATAGGAGAAAGTCCGCCCATTAATGTATCTAATAAAACGACTGGTACATTTACATCTGTTCCGTAAAACGGTCTATAATGTTCTCCCCAAACTGTTTTGTAAAAACTACTTTTATCTATAGCCTCCTTGGTATAAATTGAAGCAGATTGTGTTTTTGGAGATGTTTCTTTAAAAGTATAGTGGCTTTGGTTATCATTTTCATCTCCTTTTAAAACATTAGCTTTAAAAACCTCTGTAGAAACACCATTTTTTACAGTATAAAACTTTACCTGTGCAGCACCATTATCACCTATTTCTAACTTTGCGAAGCCGTTTTCTGCAAGACCAAAATCACTTTTACTAACGTTACTAATATTTTTAGTTTTTCCAACCGCCCCACTAATAATTTGAGGTATGCCTTTATCTATATATTGTAAATTTTTATCTTTCCCAGATATAAAAATGATATTACCAGCAGCCTGAGCAATCGTTTTTAATCTGTTTCTAAGTTTTCTATATTTCTTGTTCTGAAAATCATGAGACTTAACACCTCCTATATTACTTAACAATCCTTGCTTTGTGTTTGTTTCAATAGGATGATGTAATGCAACTAGAATTGTTTTACCATGAGCTTTCTTTATTCTATTCTCAAATTCTAAGAAAAATAATGTTCTATTTTTAATTTCACTATCATCATTTATATAACTATGCTTATCCCAATCTTCCAGAAACCATTGTGTATCTACGGTAAGAAGTACTATATTTTCAGATAAATCTTTATGTTTTATAGCCTCACCATCATCCGGATAAAATTTTGAATTACTATTTTTTTGAATATGTTTTTCAATAGATTGAACACCTTTGTGGCCATTAAATGTCCATTCGTTTTTTCCGGGCATAAAATACGCTTCCCCATTGAACAAAGACAACTTATCTAATTGAGATGAAATACTTTGCTTAAAATCTTTACTACTATCATTGTCGCTTACTGAATTCCCTAGCAATAATAATATAGAATTTTTGGATGTTTTAGAATCCTTGATAATTTCATCCAATACACTAGTATCATTTGTTGTACCTGTATTGGCTATTAGATAAATTGATTTATCATTTTTTTGTCCCAAAACAATGGAAACTGTTAGTAAGAAAAAATATAAAATATTTTTTCTTAGACTTTTTAAAACACTCATAATTTGTTTGGTTTTTGATGGTAAATTTTTAGTACTATTAAACTACTAAAAAGCAATAAAGAATAATAACACATTGGAGTTCCAGAAGCTGTTTTCGGGCATTCGGCATAACCTAAAAACTGCATGATTGAAGCAATTAAAGCAATACTACCTGCTAAGCCTGTAAATAAAAAGTACAAGACATTCTTCTTTTTTAAAAGATGTACTATTAACGGAACGAGAAAACAGAATAGAATAACCAAACACATGGGGATGCCCATTATTTTTGGGCAGCCTTCACCTGTTTTAAATTCTTCAACAACTAGTCCGCCTGCTCCATATACTCCTATTATCAGTATACCAAGAATAACATAATATGTAATTCTTTTTAGCATTATTTGTTATTTACAACAACACAAGTAGGGCATTCTGTACCTTTAACTGTGCTCTTTAATTTTATACCATTTAGATGTGTTACCATAAAATTCTGTACAAAGGCATAATTAGCACTGTGGTTATTAACACTTATCTGTGCATCTTCATACTTTTCTCTTATGAGGTTATCGTACTCTTGATGCCCCCAACAATTAGGACAATAGCCCTTAGATAAATCGTTAATGTCCTTCTCCTTGCCCTTACCTAATAATTGTTTTATAAAATTCATCTCTTAGTTTTCTATTCTACTATTTCTATATCTGTTTCTATATCTGTTTCTTCTAAAATCGGTGCTTTAACTTGCTGTTTTAAATCGATAACCGAGTTGATCTTCGGGTTATCAACACTAATTTCTTTGTTGTCTGCCAAAAGCACTTTAATATTCAAAACAGTAGATTCTTTCCCTAATCCAAATTGAAGTAATGCCGTTTGATCACTAGCTAAGCCCTCTCCGCTTAACAGCCAATCGGTTAACGTTCTTGTTGGTGTAGTTACTGTTACTTTTGCTCCTTGTGCATTTACAGATTCTCCTAAGTCTACTTGCAAATAATTATTAGTTCCTCCTTTATTGATGTAGGCTAAAGATGGCGAATCGATATTTACCCAAATCATGTCTAAATAACCATCTTGATTAAAATCACTTACTAATGATGTTATAGCGTAATACGGATTAACAACACCACTCTTTTCTTCAGTTGGTGCAAACGTGCCATCTTCCTTTTGAACTAAAAATCTACTAGGTAATTTAAATAGTTTATTAGGTGCAAAATCTACATAATTTTCAGCTACCATTAAATCTTGTAAACCGTCGTTATTCATATCTGCAAAGGTGCAACCCCAAGAAAATTCGTAATCTGCAATTTTAGTCTCTTCCGCCGTATCTGTAAATTTAAAGTTTCCTTCATTTTTAAAAAGAATCCATTTTTCATTAAATAAAGAGGCATCTTTTATATCGCCTTTGGCCAAAGCTCTTGGCAACGTACTTCCGGTATTCGAAAACATAAAATCTACCAAACCATCATTATTATAATCGCCAACTGCTAACCCCATTGGGTAGGCAAATTTTTTGGTTAATGGGTTTGGCTTCATCGTGTATGTTAGGTCGCCATTATTTCTGTAAGTTCGTGCTTCACCCGTATCATGCACCACAACTAAATCTAACCAAGAATCGTTATCAATATCAACCAAAACACCTTGAAACGTATTATGAACATAATCTAAACCAGCTTGTTTTGTAATGCTTACAAAGTTTTCGTTTCCAGTATTTAAAAGTAATTCACTTGTAGAACCATAAGTATAATCTTCAAAAATAGTTTGACCTTCCATCAACTCTTTTTTAAGATAGGTTGCCATAAAAATATCTAAATCACCATCTTTATCAATGTCACCAACCGTTAATCCTGCAGGCGTTGATTTTTCGTTTATTGGTGTGTCAATCTTTTTAGCGGTAAATTTCCCGTCGGTATTATAATAGATCGTTAAGCCATCTTCTCTACCAAGTAAAATATCGGTAAATCCATTGTTATCAAAATCGGCAGAAACGACACCAACCGTGGTTAACGTGCTTCCTTTTTTCTGTAAATTAACTTCGGAAGAAATATCGACAAACTTATTATCGCGATAAGCAAAAATGGCATCTTCTTGAAACATGCCGCCTCCAAAAAAGACTTCATCTATATTATCGTTATCAATATCTATTAAAGCTGAAGGTGCGATTGGTAAAGATTTATCACCATTATATTGATGTTTAAAATCGATTACAACGCTCTCGAACAAAGGAATTTCACTATCTTCTATTGTGATGTTGTATTTATCTGAAACTGAATCACGCCAGAAAAAACCAAGAACGAGTACAACTAGTAAAAGGATAACTATTCCTGTGTATTTTAGAATTTTTTTAAGCATTTTTTTGATTTTTAATGTATTTGTTAAATTGATATAATGATAATCCGAAAAGAATAAAATGAGTGACGTTCATTAAAATAGGTAGCATGTGTTTTCCTAAATCTGGTATTAGCTTACCTAAAAGCACTAATAAAATAAGTATTACAATGGGGTTAAAAACTGCCATCCATTTTGGGTAGTATGTACCACCTTTTAAAATGGCAATAGCAAAAACAACGGATAATGTTGCTATAATAACACGTAGCGCTTGTACTAATACTTCCATGTGGTTTGTGTAATGCGCTAATAAATTTTGATAAGTATTAGTATCCATGGCTTCTTTTAAATGAACAATATTACCAATAGAAGCTCTAGATCCAATCCAAACTCCACCAACTGCAAAAGCTACAAACCCTATAGCTAAAACTAGTCTAGCCAAGGTTTCGTTGCCCGATTTAAGCATTCGGTAAATATGAATGTATCCAGCAAAATAAAAAGGCAATCCAATAACGGCCAAGAAATGACCTGCGGTAAGATTATTTAATGCTACAAATTTGAAAAATTCGTAATTTTCTGAATGTTCTAAAATTGAGGGTGAATAGTGTAAAAAGTATTCACCTAGACCTACAAGAATAGAAGCAATAAGGCCTAGATACCCTAAAGTTTTAGTTAATTTCATTTGATAGTTAATGTGTTAGTTATGGGTTTGTCGAGATATGTTAAAATTACTTTCAGACAAAATAAAATACTATAAATTAATAGGTTACAACTGCGGCTCGTAAAACAAAGCATTAGAAAACGACATGTAATAGAAATCTCAAAAATCAAGCTTTACACCTAATTCCCACACTTACATTTGTTTCTTCCTTATCAAATATATTTTGAATCAACAGAAAATATTTTAAGTAACCATTAATAGCTTCTAGAGCTATTTTATGTTTGAAATAAACTCGATATTATAATCTATTATCCCTTCCTTCCTCATGGTGCTAAGTACATTGCTCACTGTTTGCCTAGAGGTATTTGTAAGGTTTGCAATCTCTTTATGCGAAAGTAAATTTTTGGCAGTTAATTGCCCAGCTTCATCAGTTTCACCAAACTCTTCCAGGTAATCTGCAATAAATTCTTTAATTCTTGTTACGCTATCTTTATACAATAGATTGTGAACTCTTCTTTCTAGTTTTTGAATTCGAAGACCGTAAATTTTTAGCACACCATTTTTTAAAGACTTATGTTTTTCCATAAGTGCTTCCATCTGTTCCGATTCTATGTAACAGATTACGCAGTCCTCCAAAGCATAAGCTATTTCTTCGCTTGCCGCTTTTTTATCATATAGTGCAAGTTCGCCAAAAATATTACCACGCTTTAAAACATACTTAACAGTGTTGTTCGTTTTATTTACAATTTTTACACTCCCTTTTTTTAGAAAGAACACACTATTCTTATGCTCATCATTAAGGTTAATAGGTTTTCCCTTTTCAATATTATCCATTTCTAGAATCTCAACAATCTTCATCATATTGAACATGCCAAGCTTCTTAAAAAGATTGAAATCTTCTAAAAACCAGTATTTTGTAATTGCTTTCAATTGTAGTTTGGTAATAATTATAAAACCAAAGGTATCACATTTAACATTTGAATGATGGTATTAAATTTTTGATAGTTACTTAAGGCGACACTTGTTACGATTTTATTTCTCTTAAACTTCCTTCCTTATTTAACCGAAAAGCCACTTGAAAAGGAAGCCATCAATAACAACTATAACGATTTGGTTCAGAAGATGATATTTAATTACTTTTAACGAGTTTAGCAACTCCAATTCCAAATTCTCCAGATACTGAATAATATAGGTATACATCTTTGTTATCAATTAAAATAGCCGGATCTCTCAACTCATGCAATGGTTTTCTAGAAAAACCTTTTACAGATTTTTCAATAGGAAGATTTACACCTTCATAATCCATTTCTGGTTTTAATACTTCTTTAACCTCGTTAGCTTTCCAGCTTTTCCATGAACCTTCAGAAAGATCAACATCACAACTTAATATCCGTTCTGGTGCATCTCCTTTTTGGGAATAAAATACAGCAAGCTTATCTTTTTTTAAGCTAACAGCTGTATGTCTGGCTTTAGGTAAAATTAAAGCACCTTTCTCAAATGGTTGCATACCATCTTTAGACCGATAAAAAGCACCTTTTACTAATGCATAATATTCCGATTTGTATTTAAAAACACGAAAATAGGAAGGCCCTAATATGATATCGGATGCTTTGAAATCTATTCCATTTTTAGACGTGCTTAAAAACGTTTTTTGCCCTTCTTTATTCTTGTTATATCCATGAAAATACATTCTAATGGTTTTCGTTTCTTCATCTATAATAATATCTGGCGAAGCTATATGGCCAACAGCTGCTGTTTTATCAATATGAAGCACTCCTGGTTTATATACAGTCCAAGGTCCAACCGGCGAATTTGCATAAGCTAACCGAATAAACTTACCATGATGATGCGCAAAATACATATAGTATTTACCTAGAGGATTTTCAATCCAATCGGGTACTTTTATCACCGATGGTCCGTTTATATTTTCACCTAATCGGCCTTCTAAACCATCCATTTCCGGATAGATCATCAAATTATTTTCCGAACGTACAAAAACACGATCGTTGCCCTCTTCTAAAATAGAACTAGACACAACAATTTTAGACTTGCCTTGCCCTTCATTTTGAGCATAACCTTGAAACATTATTAAACTCAGGACAAGAAATAAAGTCTGTTTGCAAAAAAACCGATTTATCATATATACTTTTTTAGAATAGAACGACTTGTTATAAAAAGCAGTAATTTTTATTTCTGCTCCTGTGTTCCCGTTTGTAATAGCTTATCAACAACATTACCTGTTAGGCAAACAAAAATAGCCTTCACTCTATCTTTATAAGTATTAATTATTCCCTATTCGTATAAATTATGTTTCATTTTGATGTAAAACACCTTTAAATAGCACGAAACAGAGTAAGGCTTATCTTTTTAAAATAAGATAAGCCCTTCTCCTCTATCTACTAAAAAATTTATATTATATTAGTAAAACTTTACCTACGTAGATATATTGTGAATAAATTTCTAAAACATATCTAATTTAAAGACGAAAAACAATTCATCTTAAACACCTACAGAAAACCATGAAAAGAAAGGCTATTATTAAAACCACCACGTTCAAAAACTTATTTTATTTAGCATTAATTTCAATCGTGTCTATCGCTTGTGGTTCTAGAATTAATTCAAAAAAAGTTGAAAATTTCAATACCATGGAAGGTGTTTGGGAATTAAGCGAATTCTACCATCTTGCTAATGGAGATACGCTTATAGTAGATACTTCAAAAGTGCAACATAAAATTTACCTAGACGGCTATGTAATATGGAACACAGATCCGGCTCCCGATGCTTCGGAATGGCATGCTTATGGTACTTACACTTATAAAAACGACACCATTATTGAAAAGCTAACATCTACTTCGAAATCAATGAAAAGTGATGTGAACACATACGTTATACCCATTGAACGCGGAAAAAACTCTTACAAACAAGTAAACACTTATAAGAATAATGATACCATTTATCACAACATTGAAGTTTATAAAAAAATAAATTAAAGTTCATCAACCACTTTCCTTACAGAACAAAAAAAGTCTTCTTATACATACTTAAAGTATTTATAGGAAGACTTTATAATTTCCAGTTCAACCTACTTTTAATAAATGTTCTGGATACCATCCCCCAAAAAAAATCGTGACCAACTTATTCATTGGTTGCGTAAAACATCCATGATAATTTATATTATCTGTTATTATTTTCATGCTTCATTTTTTATTAAAGTGATATTGAAAACCCGGCCTTCCTCATGAAAAAATTAAGCCTTTTCTCCTATTATTACATCTTCTAAAAGTGTCCATATTTTATAACTAAAAAGAGCATTTATAATATTTTTTTTTAGACATTCAAATCTATCCCTAGTAAAATTATTTCACATCAACCATTTCGAAACAGCTGTTATACATAGTAATTTCAATCATATGCAACAATTGTTTCACCATTAGTCCATTTTGTTTTACTCTACATTCTATTAAAAAAGTAATTTTATTCAAATCATTTTAAGTATTAAAATTTCAATTATTAAACGTCTTTTTTAAACTATAACCATGACCCACAGAATAAAAAATATCCTTTTAGTTTCTGCACTAATTTTAAGTACATCTAGCTGTAAAAACGAAGTAAAAGAAATTAGTAACACCGAGAGTAAAACCACTTCATTGAAAGATGCTTTTAAAGGTAATTTTCTTATTGGAGCGGCATTAAACAAATCTCAAATAGAAGAAAAAGACACATTATCTATAAACCTTATAGAAAAAGAATTTAATACCATTACTCCAGAAAACGAAATGAAATGGGAACAAATTCACCCACAAAAAGATACATTCTATTTTGATATTGCCGATAAATATGTAGCACTCGGAGAAAAAAACAATATGCATATTGTTGGGCATACTTTGGTTTGGCATAGCCAATTGGCGCCATGGATGCAAAATGAAAAAGACAGCATTACTATGGTGAAAAATATAGAACACCATGTAAATACTATTGTAAAAAGATACAAAGGCAGAATAGATACTTGGGATGTGGTGAACGAAGCTTTAAATGAAGATGGCAGTTTTAGAACTTCTAATTTTTATGAGGTTATGGGCGATAATTTTATAGCTCTTGCTTTTAAATTAGCTGCTGAAGCCGACCCAGGTGCAAAATTAGTTTACAATGATTACAACCTTTGGAAACCAGAAAAAAGAGCTGGTGTAGTAAGGCTTGTAAAAAATCTACAAGAAAAAGGTGTAAAAATAGATGGTGTTGGTATGCAAGCCCACTGGAGTTTAGAAGGCCCATCTATAGAAGATATAGAAAATAGTATTCTTGCTTATGCCGCATTAGGCGTAAAAGTTAGTTTCACCGAGTTAGATGTTACAGCTCTACCAAACCCATGGGATTTGGATGGTGCTGCGGTAGAACAAAGTTATGAGCAGTATGAAGGTGATCCAAAAATGAATCCGTATCCAGAAAAATTATCTGAAGCTGCAGCTATGCAATTGGCTAACAGATATGAAACTATTTTTAAGCTTTTCTTGAAACATAAAGACAAAATTGATAGAGTTACATTTTGGGGGGTAAACGACGGTCAGTCTTGGTTAAATTACTGGCCTATAAACGGAAGGACGAATCATCCGTTATTATTCGATAGAGACTTCAATCCTAAAAAAGCATATGAGCGTGTTATGGCTTTAAAAAGTGATAATCAACCAAAACAAAACTAAAAGTTATGAGTTCTGATACACAAAAACTTTCGGTTAGAGAAAAAATAGGATATAGTTTAGGAGACCTAGCTGCCAATTTAGTATTTCAAACATTAGTGACCTATCTAGCTTTTTTCTATACTGATATTTATGGTCTTGAAGCCAATCATGCTTCAGCAATTATATTAAGTGTTGGCCTTGTTGCTGCTTTCGGGTTTAATCCAATTATTGGTGCTATTGCAGACAGAACAACTTCTAAATGGGGAAAGTTTAGACCATGGATTTTATGGACAGCAGTACCACTTGGAGTTGTGGCACTTTTAGCCTTTAGCACACCCAATTTTGAATATAAAGGCAAAGTTATTTATGCCATTGTTACTTACACTTTATTACTTTTACTTTATGCTGCAAACAACTTACCATATTCAGCTTTAAGCGGTGTAATTACTGGCGATATGGGCGAACGAAATAGCATTTCTGCGTATCGTTTTGTTGCAGTAATGTTTGCACAATTTTTTGTGCAAGTATTTATGCTACCTATTATTGAATCTGCCGGAGGTGGTGATAAAGCCGTTGGAATAGAAATAGTAATGACGTGGCTTGCCATTATAGGCACCATTATGTTACTCATCACGTTTTTCACTACGCGAGAACGTATTGTTCCTAAGCCAGAACAAAAATCGAGTGTTAAGGAAGATTTATCCGATTTATTTAAAAACAAACCTTGGGTTATAACGTTAACCGTTACCACATTAGTTTTTGTTACTCTAGCCATGAAAGGAGGCTCTTATGTGTATTATTTTAAAAACTACGTAGATGCCGATAGATTAACAAGCTTTATAGGTCCGTTATTAGATTTTCTATCAAGTATTGATGTAAATTTCTTTGGTGAAGATCCTGTATCTGCCGGGTTTGGATTATTCAACGCTGGTGGTATTATTTTCATGATAGTTGGTATTGGTTTATCTAAAAAATTAGCAGACAAATATGGAAAAAGAGATGTTTTTATGACGTTTTTATTTATTTCAACTTTGTTTATCATCTTCTTTTATTTCTTCTCTTCAACATCTGTAGAACTGATGTTTGCATCACAAATTTTACATGGTTTTTTCTACGGAATCACTATCCCGCTACTTTGGGCTATGATTGCCGATGTTGCAGATTATTCTGAATGGAAAACGAACCGGCGAGCAACAGCCATTATTTTCTCTGCAATGATGGTTGGTTTAAAAGGCGGCTTAAGCATTGGCTCTGCGCTTTTAGCCTCCATTTTAGCAAGTTATGGTTATGATGCAGACCTTACGCAACAAACAGCCATTACAATTACAGGCACTAAAATGCTTGTAAGTATATATCCTGCAATTCCATTTTTACTAGGAGTAGGTTTACTTTTCTTTTATGAAATTAATAAGAAAATGGAATTACAAATTGAAGCTGAACTAAAAGAACGAAGACAAAGTTAAAACTAACAAAACATAAAATTATGCCTGAAGAAAGTATCGAAAACATCAATTTTGATGACCTAAATAAGCGTGCTATTTCCCAACCATTGGTAACCAATATTTACACTGCAGATCCATCTGCCCATTTTTTTAACGGAAAAATATACATTTACCCATCTCACGATGTTGATGCTGGAGAAGCTTTTGACGATTTAGGAAGCCACTTCGCAATGGAAGACTATCATGTAATCTCAATGGATTCTATCGATAGTGAAGCCGTAGACCACGGTGTCGCTTTACACGTAAATGATGTGCCTTGGGCAAAAGAGCAAATGTGGGCTCCAGATGCCAACGAAAAAGACGGTACATATTATTTGTTTTTTCCTGCAAAAGCTCATGATGGTGTTTTTAGAATTGGAGTCGCCACAAGCAACTCGCCTATAGGACCATTTAAAGCGCAACCAAAAGCTATTAAAGGCAGTTTTTCTATTGACCCTGCAGTTTTTAAAGATGACGACGGGAGTTACTACATGTATTTTGGTGGTCTTTGGGGCGGACAATTACAGCGCTGGAGAAGTGGAGAATTTAATGCAGCTCAACCCGATAGCCCAACGGCATTTCTTCCTGAAGATAACGAATCTGCATTACTCCCTTATGTGGCAAAAATGACGGACGATTTATTAGAATTCAGCGAAAAACCAAAAGCTATAGAAATTTTAGATAAAAACGGAAACTTACTATTAGCTGGCGACAATAATCGTCGTTTTTTCGAAGCTGCCTGGTTACATAAATATAACGGTAAATACTATTTCTCTTATTCTACCGGAGACACGCATTTTATCTGCTACGCTATTGGAAATAACCCTTATGGGCCATTTACTTATGGCGGACGTATTTTAAACCCTGTAATTGGTTGGACCTCTCACCACTCTGTTTGTAAAGTTGATGAAAAATGGTATTTATTTTATCATGATTCTAGTTTATCTAAAGGTGTTACGCATTTAAGGTCTGTTAAAGTTGCTGAAATCACACATAGAGAAGATGGAAGTATTGAGACCTTAACCCCTTATAAAGACTAATTTTTATTATGAAATAATACTTCAAATAAGACTATAAATGAAATGGATTGTAAAGCGACTTATTGAGAATTACAATCCATTTTTATTTAATATGAAGTTTAACTGAAAACTTCAAACCTAAATTATTTCACTTACTAACCACCCAGTAGATCCCTCCATAAATATGATCTAAGAAATTTTTGTCTTTATACGATTCTGGTTTATGCCCTAAGGCTGTATAAAATGACTTTCCTCCTTCATAATATTGAAACCAAGAAATAGGGTGTATTTCTCCCATACCTTTTAACGGAATTTCATCATAACCTGCAGTAAAATTATAAGAAGCTTCATCAACAGTTAATACTATATTTAGTTTATCTGAATTCATATTTTCAAAATTATACCACTCATCACTACGTAACCATTTATTTGGCAAATGCCATGTTGCTGGAAAATCGTTGTTTTCAACCTTTACAATGGCAGCCTGTAATTTTGGATGATCAACAAATTTTGCGCCCACAAGGCCATCAAACCAAGTATTATCGTTTTCACCATCTGCTGTTCCATGTATACCAACAAAACCTCCACCACGTTTCATAAATGTTTTTAAAGCAACCATATGCTTTGTCTTCAAAGAATCGGCATTGGCATTCATAAATATTACTACATCATGTTCTGGTAATTTCTCGATAAGATCATTTGGTCGTTGTGTCCAATTAAATTTGAATTGATGTTCTTCTGCCATATCTTCAAAGGCCTGAATAGCAACAGGAATGCTATTGTAGTGCCAATCATCATGTTGGGTAAACAATAAAACACTAAACTGATCTTGAGCATTGGTTTTAATCATTGTAAGCATACATAGAGTTAATAAAAGATTCTTAATTGTGACAGGTTTCATAATCAAAGGTTTATTTTAATAATTCATAATAAATATATTCCCAAGCTAAACCAACACTAAACAACGGTGGAAAGCTATAATCTTCAACTTCAGATAAAATATATTGAACTCCAGATACTTCTTGATACTTAAATATATCTTCGAAATCTATTTTCCCGCTTTCTCCTAATTCTTTATAGTCTTTAACATGCCAACTAATAAATCGGTTAGGATAGGTTTCAAAATAATGAACAGGATTAACACCTGCGACATGCATCCAATAGATATCCGATTGAAAATACACATATTCCGGATTTGTGTTTTGCAGAAAGTAATCGTAAACTCTTATACCTTCAACCATTAAAAATTCATCAGCATGATTATGAAAAATAAATTTTAAGTCATTGTCTTTACAAAGTTTTCCGATTTTATTATAATAATTACAATAATCTTGAAGCTCTTTAATTGTCTTAATACTTTTTATTTTACTATTTGAAGTTGAAAGATATTCGACACCCGCTTTTTTATGATCTTGTATAGCCTTATCCCACCAAGACTTGATTGCAACATCATCATTTTTATCTGCAGGATCAAAGAATGTCATGGAACCCAAAAACCTCATACCTGCTTTTTCAACTACAGCCTTGAACGCTTCCGGAGTATAACCATAAAAACCCTCTTCTTTATACACAAAAGTTTCAACATAACTATAACCCATTCTACCTAATTGAATCAAGGTTTTTTCTGGATTTTTAAGCATATCATCATGCACCGAAACTAATTGAATACCTATATTCTTATTTTTAGGATTATGCTTGATATATCTCGTTTTCCATAAATGTTTTTCATTATTATCAAAGCCTTCCAAAGTAACATCGGTATAATTATTAAAGTTAAAATTAACCGTCATGGTGTTATTTCCATTAAGATCTTTATCCTGCATGGTCCATTTTTTTTCTGAAGAAAACCTGCCTTTCCCTGTAAAAAAAGCACCTTCATTATTATGTCCGGCTGCAAAGACAGTATTCGTAACACGATCATAACCAATTATCTCCCTAAGTATTGGTTCATATTTACTGGCACTATTTTTTTGCAAAACCGTTATGCTAAGCGAATTATTATTAAAATTACTTATACTCCTCATTTTCAAAGCCGGCAGTGCTGCAACGCTATCTGTGCTAGAATTAATAGCACTTACCCATTGCCCAGAATATTGCCTTAATCTATCTTTTTGAGAAGAAATACTATAGTCTGTTTGCCCAAAACTGAACGTAGATATTAATACAGTCAATATCTTAATGATTCTATTTCTTGTTTCCATTACAATTCTTCTTTTAAACCTTCTAAAACTCCAAAATAAGCTGGTTTTGGTTGTAAATTATCATCGTAAATAGTTGGCCAATCGGTTAAACTAAAAAAGCCATCTATCCAGGAGTCTCTATCTGTAAAATCCCAAAATGTAATGCCGTATTGTTGTGCTTTCGGTACAATGGAACGGTACATTTTAACAAGGTTTTTATATTTTTCGGCTTGTGCCTTTTTCATATCTGTGGTTAATTCAGTGTAAATTTGTTCACCACCATATTGCGTATCATTATGTGTATTAAAAATAATATCAACTTCAGATAAATGAATTTTTAAACCTGTATCGGCTGCTTTCTTCAACGCATTTGCAATCACCTCATCTGGAATATCCATACGGATATGCATTTGAAAACCTAAACCATGAATTGGAATATTTTCCGCCCTTAAATCTTCTATTAATTTAAGTGTTGCATTTAGTTTTAAAGTGTCTCGCTCAATATTAAAATCGTTATAAAACAAAACTGCATTTGGGTCGGCTTCATGGGCATAAGTAAATGCTTTAGCGATGTAATCTTTGCCCATAATACTGTACCAGATGGTCTCTCTCATGGCTCCTCCTGCAGATTCAAATGCTTCGTTTACAACATCCCAGCCCGCGACTTTACCTTTATAGCGGCCTACATAAGTTGTTATATAATCTTTCATAAAACCGGCTAACCACAACGTATCTTTTAAAGCTTTCTCTTCTACCCATTTAGGTGTAGAACTGTGCCAAATTAAATTATGACCAAACAAACGTTGGTTATTATTTTGAGCGTAATTAAGAATACCATCTATTCTGCTCCAATTGTACACACCTTCGCTTTCTGTAATGCGGTTCATTTTCATGTCGCTTGCAGAGGTTATGCTATTGAAGTTTGATTTTTGTAAATCTTGAAGCTCAAAATCGGCATTTAAAGTTTCAATTTTAATGGCGGTTCCTATTGGAAATTCCGCATTAGCTTTTAAGCCATTTTCTTTCTGTTTTTTATTACATGCCTGCATAACTAGTAATAACAAGGTTACACAGATAATTTTTAAGGTTTTATTGAAAAGCATATTTTTATTATTTGTTGGTTACTTTCGTTTGTATGTTTTTTATCTCTAGACCTAAATACTTTAACTTTTTTATATAGAAAAGCCCTAAAATGCGGAACAACTTAGGGCTTTCTAACTAAAATCTTAAATGATATTTATTACTCTAATCCTTCTAAAAACCCAGCATATGCAGGCTTTTTATTATAATCTTCGTCAAACATTAATGGCCACTCTGGAACACCCCAGAAATCTAACAACCAAGACTCATTATCTCTTACACCCCAAACTGTTAATGCAAATTTATTATCCAACGGAATGGCATTATAAATTTGAACAACCTCTTTAAATTTGTCTTTCTGAGCATTTGCTCTATCTGAAGAAAGTGAAGTTAAACTGGTATCTTCTTCTGGGTTTGCTCTAATATCTAATTCTGCAAAGTGCAATTTTAAATTTCTAGATACTGTACCATCTGCAACAGCTTGAATATTGGCTGCAGAAGGCCCGTTGTAAGAAATATGCATTTGTGCACCTACACCATCAATTAAATCTCCCAACTCATCAACCAAGTTAAACATAGCTTGACGTTTTGTTGGGCTAGATGCCATGTTGTAATCGTTATAAAAAAGAATTACATCTGGGTCTGCATTTCTAGCAAACTGAAAACATTTTTTAATATAATCATCTCCCATTTTTTGTCTAAAAACTGAATTTCTTAACGGGTGCCCTGTACCATCTTCAAAAGCTTCATTCACAACATCCCAAGAACGTACCTTTCCTTTATAGTGATTTAAAGTTGTTGTAATATAATCTTCTACCATAGCTTCAAACTCTGCATCGGTTCCAGAAAAATTTTCTACCCAACTAGGTGTTGCATTGTGCCAAATTAAAGCGTGCCCATGCACATTCATATCATTTGCTTGAGCGAAACCTACAATGGCATCTCCAGCAGAAAAATCATAATTACCTTCTGATGGATACATAATATTCATCTTCATTTCATATTCCGAAGTCAAGTTATTAAACTCATTCTTTAGAATTTCTATATGCTTACCTCCTGCCGTAACATAAGGCGATCTTGTAATTGTACCTACCGAAAATGTAGTTGCTGCACCTTTTAAACTCGCTGTATTTACACTTCCACAAACGGCATTAAGACAAATACCAATTTCATCTACAATAATATCTTTACTAATGGTGTTTGTAATACCATCACTAGATACGGTAAGGCTAATAGTATATCTTCCTGGAGTATTGTAAGTCACCTCTTTTACTCCTGCTCCATCAGCAATAGCGCTAGAGCCATTTCCGTAATCCCAAACTCCGGTATATGGTAGGTAATATTCGGTTGTATTATTTAAAATAAGCACTTTTGGATCTGATGGTGATATTGTGAAATCGAACGATGCTTGTATAGCATCTGGAAGTTCGGTTGGTCCAAATGTTGGAGAATCATCTGAAGAATTAGAACAGCTAAAAGCCATAAATAATACGACCAAACGAATTATATATTTAAATGTGTTTTTCATAGTTTTTTCGTTTTGTTTAGTTTTTAACAACTTTAATTGCATCTATTAAAAATGTTCCTTTTGTTTTCCCCATATCTAAAGCTATGGAAGATGTATCTGAATTTGCTGTAAATGTCCAAGCATATTTTGTCCATTCTGCAGATGCGATATAACCACCAGCATATTGTTCGGTACTATTTGCACCTGGATTAGTAGAATATCTAACAGAAACAGCATCGCCTTTAATCCATAATGATACGGTGTAGTCTGCTCCATTCTCAGTTGCAAAACCATCACTTACCATTTGAGCTTCCCATTCGTTACCATCGACGCCGTTATTAACTCTAAGCGCTCTAGAACCACTTAAAACATCTACAGTTTCTTGAGTCATTCTATCTGCTCCATTGTTTTGACTCCAATTAATAAAATCATTTTCTTCACCTGCTTCTAAATCACCGTTTAATAATTCGCTATCATTAGAAGGTAATGGCAAGGCAACTTCGCCTTTTACAACCTCAACAGCATCTATTATAAATGTTCCTTTTGTTTTTCCCATATCTAGGGCTAATAAGGTTGTTGCAGAATTTGCTATAAAGGTCCAAGAGTATTGAGCCCAACCGGAAGTTGCTGTGTAATTACCAGCATACTGATCGCCACCAACTCCAGGGTTTGTAGAAAAACGGATTGAAACAGGAGAACCTTTAATCCAAACAGAAGCAGTATATTTTTCACCATCTACGGTAGGAAATGCATCTGAAACTAATTGAGTTTCCCATTCGTTACCATCTGCATCATTATTAATTTTTACAGCTCTAGAACCTACTAATGGTTCGCTGCGTTCTTCCGTCATTCTATCGGCTCCATTATTTCTACCCCAATTAGTAAAATCATTACCTTCACCTTCTCCAAAATAACCATTAGCTAACAAATTCTCAGGATTTATTAAATGACGAATGTCTGATGGCGGTGGCAAGGTTACCGTAATATTTTGACTTGTATGTAAGTTTGTTAAAGCACTTACCATAGTTAATTTTACTGTTTTAGAACCTGAGCTTTTATACTCATATACTAACGGGCCATTTTGATCGATTACTTTAGAACCTCCAACTTCAAATTCCCAAAAGCTATAAAACTCTTCTTTATTTGGTGTTGTATTTTCGAATGTAAAAAAGCCAGACTCTCCTTCTGGAGCAGTTACCGTAAATTGTGGTTGTGTTAGTTCTATAACCGCATCGTCATCAGAACATGACCAAAACGCCAGACTTAAACATAAAAAACTTAAAATTTTAGTTGTTTTCATAATTGTTTTAATTAGTTTATTTAGTTATCGATATGTTTTCAACTATAAAAAAGTAACCTGAAGTATTTTTTTAATTGAATCCATATTTTTGATACTCAAATTTATTCTTTAACCACCTTTTTGAGTATAATAAATGTAGCGATGAATGATAAAATTGTTGCTTTTTACAGTAAAACCAACGTTTTACCTCACTTTTACAACATCCAACGAATCGTTATTTTTAACAATCAAAATATAGGTTTCATTTTTTACTGCTATGCTTTGCATATCCTTTGAATCTCCTGTAACAAAAAAGCCTGACTGATTAGCAGACATAGCCTTAAATTCACCTTGTCCATTTCCCTTTAAAAGTAATCCATGACTAGCATCATTTCGTGGTGTTTCAACTTCAGACACATATAAATTACCTACTAAAAGGGCATCTAAATGCGTGTCTTTATCAAAATCTTTTACTATTATTTTATTGATACTAGATACCTGAGCCTCTATAGGTAATTGATGCGTAACAAAATGGTCGTTTTTATTTTCTAAATACACGCTGGCAAAAGATTTTACGCTGTAGTGCAACGACGACTCTAGAGCTTTTTCTGTATAAACATCTACCAAAGTAGCTTGAGAAAAAGTTTCGTAATTTTTAAACTTACTTTTAATACCAGGTATTTGTTGAGATGAACACGACCTACCACGAACTGGGTATTGCTTGCCTTTATTGAAGTAGCTTAAAACAATATCGGTTTTGTGGTTATTATCAAAATCGTTAACAAAAATATCGAAGGTTTCGTTTTCTGTGGCTTTATATTTATAATTTAAGCCATTGTTGCCGAGTATATAATCTATATCACCATCGTTATCAAAATCTCCTGCTTCAATACTCCACCACCAACCTGTAGTATCTTTACTTAACCCCATGGTTTCCGATACGTCTTCAAAACCAGTTTTTATATTTTTATAAACCTTTATAGGCATCCACTCGCCTACCAAAATAACATCTGGCCAAGAATCGTTATTAAAATCGGTGATAATAGCGCTTGTAGCCATTCCTATATTTTCGAATACTTTGGAGTAACTTTCTTCAAATAAATTAAATTTCGGAGTGCCTTTTTCTCCAATATTTTTTAATATATAAGAAGAAACTGGCATTGGATATTTACCTGGTATTTGCCTACCTAAAACCAATAAATCGCCCTTTCCATCTTTATCAAAATCTGCATTATAAACTTTAGATCCACTTACCAAAAACTCAGGTAAAACTTCAGGTTTTGCTCGTATAAAGTTTCCAGCTCCATCATTAATATACAATCTATCTTGTAGTAATTTTGGTTGCGTAGCAAACTCATAACCGCCACTTACTATATACAAATCGTTATCATTATCTTTGTCTGCATCAAAAATGAGTGCGCTAATATCTTCATAGCTTTTATCTTCTAGCAATGCCTTTATAGATTGCTGCTCAAAACCACCTTCTTTATTCTGAAAATACATAGCTCCAGATTTTTCGTGAGATCCTCCAATAAAATAATCGTCCAAACCGTCTCCATTTAAATCACCTACAGCCAAAGCAGGGCCAAAAGCCGACATTTTGTGAGGCATTAAAACTTGATGTTCAAAATCATCAAAATTATTTTCAACGTGTTTATGTTTTGGAAAAGGACTTTCTGAGGCTTTAGAAAATATTTTTTGATAGCTATCCGTTTCGTTGTTATTCTTTGCTTCAACTATGCCATCAGTATAACTCAATACTAATTCTTGATTTGCTTTTAGATTTTTTAATTGCTGAATTTTGCCATCGGGCCAAACCACTTTTAGTACTTCTATATCGTTTTGTTTGCCTAATCCAAAATGTAATATTGGTGCTACGGAAGATTCAAAGCCCCGAGTAAGCGTAAGCTCTTGCATTTGAGTTTTGTTCGCCGTTGTAATATAAACGCGCGCTCCCAAACCGAAAGCATTTGCTTTTTTTCCTTTAAATGAAACCATTAAATAATTATTGATTTCTGAGCTTTTGTTTTCAAAAACGGAAGCATAGTCGTCAATATTATTTGTCACAATTTCTAAATCGCCATCATTATCTAAATCTGCATAAATTACACCGTTAGAGAAGCCTTCGAACTCAATACCCCAATCTTTATTAACACGTTTAAAATTGAAATCACCTTTGTTTTGATACATGTAATTATCCAATTTCTCTGAAGGAATTTGTTCAACTAAATAAAGGACAGAATCGTTTGCAACCTTAAGTTCTTCTAAATTATTGAAAAAATCATTATTATGAATCTCTCTTCGTGAACCGTTAGAAATGTATAAATCTTTGAACCCATCGTTATCAAAATCAGCAAACAGTGGTCCCCAACTCCAATCTGTAGAAGATACTCCTGCTAATCTTGAAATATTAGAAAAATGAGGAATTCCACTCTGGTAAACTCCCGAATTAACTTGCATACAGTTTTGCATGTATTGGGTTTGAAATCCCGCATTTTCAATATTGGTGAACAACTCCGGATTCATGCTAGACATGTTTGCTTTTTGCCTTTTATTATCTTCCGCATCCATATCTGCTTGAAAAATATCGAGATTTCCGTCGTTATTAAAATCTGAAATATCGGCACCCATACCATAAAACGCTGTGTGCGATGTCGCTTGTTTTATAACCTCGCTAAACGTACCATCTTTTTGATTTAGAAACATTAAATCTGGTGAATCAAAATCGTTAGACACATAAATATCTGGCCAAGAATCGTTGTTTAAATCGCCAACTGTAGCACTTAATGTTAATCCGAAGTTTTTAATACCTGCTTCTTCCGATACATCGGTAAACGTGTTACCATCATTTCTATATAAATGATCGGATTCAATAGCTTTTACATTTCGCATATTCTGTTGATATACAAAGGTTGGCGAACCAAATTTTGTTGGCGGATAATTGGCTACATACACATCCAGATCTCCATCTTTATCATAATCGAAAAATGTTGCTTGTATACTATGGCTAGCATCGTCCAATCCATAAGCAGTTGCACTTTCGGTAAATGTACCATCTTGATTATTGATGAATAATTGATTGTTTCTAGGTTCAAACTTCCCGCTTACGGAACAATAAATATCTAAAAACCCATCGTTATTAATATCTACCATAGTTGTGCCTGTATACCACCTTTGATCTCCAGAAACTCCTGCTTTAGTTGTAATATCTTCAAAGTTTAAACCACCTTTATTTAAGTACAATTTATTCTCTGCTTGGTTGCCTGTAAAAAACAAATCTATTAAACCATCATTATTAATATCTCCGGCAGAAACGCCTGCTCCCATATACATGTAAGCATAAGTAAAGTAGTTTAACTTATCTGTTTCACTAAGTGTATTTTTAAAATCTATTCCTGATTTTGAAACCTCAACTGAAGAAAAAATTTTACCATCTATAGATTTCACTTGTGCTTTCTCTTTGGAACAACTAATAAGTATTACAAAGCAAATTACACTTACTACATATGCTTTTAAATATCTGATTTCCATTTGTTAATATTTAATGGTTGATAATAAAATTCTAAAACATCTTTATTTTTACAAACGTTTTTTAAAGTTAAAAAGCAGCACAATTACATTGTGCTGCTTTTATCCAACTTAAAAAACTATCACTAAACTAATTCTAAACTATTTTTAATACCCTGGATTTTGGTCTGCCACTGTAACGTTTGGATTTGTTGCAATTTCCTTATCTGGTATTGGCCAAAGCTCATGTTTACCAGCTTGAAAATTAGTACCTGCTAACTCTGTAGCTGCGATGCCCCAACGAATCATATCATCAAAACGTACTTGCTCTCCACTTAACTCTACCTTACGCTCGTGCACAATAGCATCGAACACAGCCGGTTTAGAAAGCGAAGTAGATAAAGGATCTAAATCTGCACGTGCTCTAACTTCATTAATATACCCAACAGCAGTTGCTTGAGAACCGCCAGGTCTTTCATTTTCACATTCGGCCATCATTAATAACACATCTGAGTAACGAATTACTTTCGGGTTAATTCCAGATTCCTGCACCTCACTAACTTGCTTGTAATAATTTTGATATTTTTTCCAAGCAATAGGGCGAATATCTCCACTATTTTCAGCAAAATCTCCTTCTACAAAAGTATTAGCGCCATTGTTGTATGTATCTCCAACAAAGTAAAAACTACCTTCAATTCTGTTATCTCCAGGTTCAAATTCGGCCACTAAATCATCTGATGGATATACGTTAAACCAATCTAACACACCATAATCTTGACCTCTATAAGTCGCATGATTTTTACCAAAACCAGCAACAAGACTAGACCATTTATCTCCTGTTCCTAAAGATAAATCGTATTGAATTTCCCAAACAGACTCTATACCATTTTCTGTTTCTTCTTTAAAATTATCGTAGTAATCAGACTCTAATTCGTATCCTGACATTTTCTTAAAAGAATTTAAAGCAAGTTCATATTCTTTTTGATATAATAATGCTTTTCCTAAAAATGCTTGCGCAGCTCCTTTTGTAGCACGACCTGTTTCTTCTTGAGATTTTGGTAACAAGTTTGCTGATGCAAAAGTTAAATCTTCAATAATTTGATTCATTACATCGGCTTTTGGGCTCAATGGTTTTCCTTCTGGTTGTGTAAAATCACCGTTTCTTAAAGGCACATTACCAAATCTATTTACTAATAACCAGTAATATTGCGCTCTTAAAAATTTAGCTTCTGCCATAAATTTAGCCTTTGTAGCAGTCGACAATTCATTTTCTGGAATCTTATTTATAGTAGCTTCATTACCTATAACAAAGTTTGCTTTGTTTATGCCTCTAAAACAACTGTCCCAATATTCTGCAATTTGTCCGTTAGTGGAATCGAACGAGAAATCGTAAAATGTAATTTTATCGGCCTCTTGCTGTCCGTTTGGAGATTGCTCATGAGACATATTATCCATCATATACCAAATTAATCTACCATATAATGAAATGGTTTGTAGGTTAGCATAAGCAGCATTTACTGCAGATTCTACTTGAGTTTCTGTAGCGAAGAAAGTTTCGGGAGACAGTTGATTAGGGTTGGCTAATTCGAACTCGCTCTCTGAACAGGAATTCACTATAAATATCCCGAACAGTGCTGTAAGTATTAATTTATATGTTTTCATAATTTATTTCTTTTTTATTAAAATGATACTTGAAGTCCTAAAATAACAGATTTAGGTTGTGGATAAAGTCCACGGTCTATTCCAAATTCTTGATTTCCTTGTCCTATTTCTGGATCTAATCCGCTGTAATCCGTTAAGGTGATTAAGTTTTGGGCACTTACATATAATCTCAACTTTGAAAAATAATTTTCGAAGACACCGTCGGTAAACGTATAACCTAAGCTAATGTTCTTTAACCTTGTAAACGATCCGTCTTCAATATATCTATCTGAAACACTATGGTTTTGTGGCGCTCCTGGCACTCTTGGTTGTGTTGTAGATGGATTAGTTGGTGTCCAACTATCTAGTAATACCTTACTTCCATTAAATAATCTATTGGCACCAGCTTCTAAATCGTATTTGTTAGTGTTATAAATATCAACACCTTCTATACCTGTGATGTATAAATTTAAATCGAAGTTTTTATAATTAGCACTTAAGTTTAATCCGTAAGTAAAGTCTGGATAAGGGTTTGCCAAAATATCGCGATCTTCAGAAGTAATGTCTCCATCTCCATTTAAATCTTTATATCGAACATCTCCAGGTTGTACTGTAGTTTGCCCTGGGTTTGATGTAAATACCGCTGCTACCTCTTCTGGAGTTTGGTAAATACCATCGCTTACTAAACCATAAAAATGAAATAAAGATTCGCCAACCGTAGTTCTAGAAATGTTTCCTTTACCATCTTTCATGGCTGCACCTTCAAAAGCATCTAAGCTTCCTAAACTTAAAACTTCGTTTCCACTAGTTCCTAAATTTAAATTCGCCGACCATGTAAAATCCCCTTCATAATCATTAAATCCTAAAGCTAACTCTACACCACTAGTTTCTACCGAACCAACGTTTGCTGTAATGTTTCCGGCATTAATACCATTAGATAATGGTGCTGGTAAGCTTAATAATAAATCGTCACTTTGGTTTCTATAATACTCTAAACTTGCAGTAAACTGCCCATTATTTAAACCAAAATCTAAACCAACATTAAACATGGTAGTTTCCTCCCATTTTAAATCCGGATTTGCGCCACCATTTGCAGTTACACCTGCTCCATTACCATCGCCTAATGGGTACTCAAAATTCCCCGTTAACGTGGCACTGTATAAATAGTCTCCAATATTATCGTTACCAACTACACCGTAACTGGCTCTAAGTTTTAAATTATTAACATTAGAATCGTCTAAAAAGTTTTCTTTAGCAATATTCCAACCTAAAGAAGCCGATGGAAATGTTCCCCAACGATTGTTTGCACCAAATCTTGAAGAAGCATCTCTTCTAATAGAAGCAGATAAAATATATTTATCTTCAAAGTTATAATTAACCCTTCCTAAATAACCTAATCTATTGGTTTCACTAGAACCACTTCCAATAGATGGCGTTGTGGCACCAAATTGAACTAACTCGTTTGTAATTAAGTTTCTTGCACTTCCACCAAAATTTGTACTCTTGTTCTCTGTTTTTTCAGCAAGTGCTAATAATTCTAAATTATGCTTTTCAGCAATAGTTGTACTGTAACTTAAACTGTTTGTAAAAATTAAAGTTTGCCCTTGAGTATGACTTCTACCATACTCGGCATAGTTTTGAGCATGTGTACTACTACCGTCAACACTATCATCACTAAATGATGGCGTAAATGTGTTTCCATCAAACGTAAAATAATCTAAACCAACTTGTGTTTTATAATTTAAACCTTCAATAATCTCTAAATCGGCATATAAGTTACCGATAACGCTTAACGTTTTGTTAATGCTTGTAGGGTGTGTTTGAATACGTACTGGGTTTTCAGCATCTTGTCCATCTGCAGATGAAGAAGGCCCTTGAAAACCACCATCGTTATTAGAGTTATAAACCGGTAAATACGGAGCCGCTTTAATAGCATGAGTAATTAAAGAACGTCCACCACCCGATAATTCTGGGTTTTGTTTTCCAAAAGAAAGTGCCATAGACTCACCTACTTTTAATTTACCGATATTAACAGAACTGTTTGCTCTAAACGAATAACGCTCAAAGCCTGTGTTAACAATAATTCCTTCTTGCTTTAAATATTCCGCAGAAAAATATTGAGAACTTTTATCGGTTCCCGCAGAATAGTTTAAACTATGATTTTGCATCATTCCTATTCTAAATATCTCATCTTGATAATTTGTATTTATTTTATACGTAGATAATGGTCTGTTTGGAAAAACTCCTAAATTACCTGCATGTTGCAAATACTCAATGGTATTCATGGTGTTGTAACGTTTCGTGTTTTGTTGGAACCCCGTATACGTATTGAATGATAGTTGGCTTTTACCACTTTTTCCTTTTTTAGTTGTTACCAAAACCACACCATTAGAACCACGTGCTCCATAAATAGCAGTAGTAGATGCATCTTTTAAAATAGATACATTCTCGATATCGTTAGGGCTTATTCCAGATAAATTACCAACAATAACACCATCTATAACATACAATGGCGAGTTGTTACCAAACGTACCTAAACCTCTAATCAAAACTACTGGACTAGAACCTGGAACACCACCGTTTACAACAGTAATTCCTGGTGCACGACCCTGAAGTGCAGACTCTGCATTAGTTACTGGTAAAGCCGACATTTCTTCAGCATCTACTGTAGAAACTGCTCCTGTTACCGTGGCTCTACTCTGCTTTCCGTAACCAACTACAACAATAGCTTCTAGTGCTTCTAGAGATTCTTCTAAGGTTATTTTTAATGTATTTTGATTACCTACAGTTAGCGTTTTAGTAGCCATACCAACGTAACTTACTGTAATTTGATCTCCTATATTTACGTTTTTCAAAGAAAAATTACCATCGAAATCTGTAGATGCTCCATTTGTGGTACCCAAAACAATTACAGAAACACCAGGTAAAGGCATACCTCCAGTATCTGAAACTGTACCGCTTATGGTTTTTGCTTGTGAAAAGGCATTTTGCATGCAGAACATAGCAAGCAACATACCCAAAAGTTTAAACTTCATCATATTAAATAGTTTAAGTTAATTAATTAGTTATTTATTTAGTTTGTTAATAATACTCTTTTTTTTAAAACAGATGTAGAACTCGTATCGGAAACACCTTTAAAACCGGGTTGTTTACCTCCTACACTTAGCAATACATTTCCTGGCTCTAGTATTTTTTTTCCTTCGAAATTAACCCAGGCATACTCTTCAGCATCGATTTTATAATTTAAAATTTTAGTCTCTCCAGCAGCCAGCTGCACTCTATCGAAACTTACCAAAGTTCTAATCGCGTTTTGCTCATGTTTATCTAAATGTGTTAAATAAATTTGAACCACATCATCACCAGCAACTTTACTTGTGTTTTTTATTTCTACTGAAACATTAATAGCATCTTTAAGCGTTACTTGATCTGCTATTTTTAGGTTTGAATATTCGAAAGTTGAATAACTTAACCCGTGACCAAAAGGAAACAAAGGATCGCCCTTAAAATATTTATAAGTTCTATTATCCATGTTATAATCTTTAAAATCTGGTAAATCTGCTACCGATTTATAAAACGTTACCGGAAGTTTTCCTCCAGGGTTATAATCTCCAAACAAAACATCAGCAATAGCTTTTCCTCCAAATTCTCCAGGATACCAAGCTTCTAAAATAGCAGGAACATTTTCGGCTGCCCAATTTACAGCCAACGCACTACCATTCATTAAAACTACAATAGTGGGTTTACCGATGGCCTGAACCTTTTTCATTAATTCAACTTGATTTTTAGGTAATGAAATTTCAGAGCGATCTCCTTTATCAAAACCTTCCAATTCCACTTCCATTTCTTCACCTTCAATTTCTGGTGAAAGCCCTAAAAATAAGATGGCAACATCGGCCCTTTTTACCGCCTCTATTGCTGGTGTAATTAAATCTTCATCTAATTTAGCCCAAAGTAAATGCGCTTGCGGATCGGACAATGCATTGTTATACTCTATTTTAACATTATATATTTTTCCTTTTTCTAGAACCGTATCGAAATATTTTGTTTTTGGCTCGTATTCTGAACTAAACTCGAAATAAAGTGAATCGTTTATAAACAATTTAGCAAAACTACTTGCCTTTAAACCTATTCTGTATGCACCACTTTCGGTTGGTTTTAATGCTCCTGTCCAACGAACCGAAAAGTTATCAGATTTTAAATCGTTAATAGGTAGTTTTGGCGTCCAAACAAAATTGATAATACTATCTACCCTTGTAAACTCAGGCTCACCTTTAAAAATGTTATTACTAAAGTACTCTCCTTTTAAACCTGCTTCGCCTTCGCTTTTGAGTTCCGAATTAGGAATAGGTGTTAAAGTGGACCATCCCGAAGCAATATCACTACCCAAAGCATAATGTATTTCAGTATTAGGCAATTTTGCTTTTATAGCCTTTAATGGTGTTATAAACTGGTTGGGCGTACCATGATAATTACCTAATAAAGCTTGTGTCGAATTTGCATTAGGACCAATTATAGCAATGGATTTTAAACCTTTACTAAGTGGCAATGTTTCATTTTCATTCTTAAGCAACACCATAGATTCCTTAGCCACTTTTTCCGATAGTGCAAAATGTGCATTGCTAGCTA
Organism: Algibacter sp. TI.3.09; assembly: GCF_038154905.1. Classification (NCBI taxonomy): domain Bacteria; kingdom Pseudomonadati; phylum Bacteroidota; class Flavobacteriia; order Flavobacteriales; family Flavobacteriaceae; genus Algibacter; species Algibacter sp. TI.3.09. Next base: position 1,383,947 of record NZ_JBAKAN010000001.1, read on the forward strand.
CAACATCATAAGGAATGCTTGCCCATTTTACATGTTCTGGAGCATCAAACATACCCAATTTAAAACGTGCTAAAAACAGTTTTTTTATAGCAGCATCAATAGCTACCTCATCTACAAGTTCTTTTAAAATGGCATCATTAAGGCTAGGATCGTAAACATTTCCGCAATTTAAATCTGTGCCGTTATTTAACGCCATAGCTGCTGCTTCTGCTGGTGTTTCTACAACACCATGGTGTTCAGCTTGCCAAAAATCGTTTATCGCCCAACAATCGGATACTACATAACCATTGAAACCCCAGTCGTCGCGAAGAATTTTTTGTAATAGCATATCGCTACCACAGCATGGCACATCTCTATATCTATTATACGCACACATTACGGAATAGACATTCGCTTCCTTAACGGCTGCCTTAAATGCTGGCAAATACGTTTCGTATAAATCTTTATTATTTGTTTGGTAGTTGTCTTGGTGTCTCGATTTCTCCGGACCGCTGTGTACAGCAAAATGCTTCGCTGTAGCAACTACTTTCAAGTATTTATCATCATCGCCCTGTAAGGCATTAATATAATTAACACCCATTTTACTAGTTAAAAACGGATCTTCACCATAAGTTTCTTGACCTCTACCCCAACGCGGATCTCTAAAAACATTGATGTTGGGTGTCCAAAATGTTAAACCTTGGCCCATGCGTCTTTTACCCTCTTTTACAAACTGATGGTGCTTAGCCCTAGCTTCATTTGAAACTGCTGTTCCCATTTCAAAAATTAAATCTGGATTCCATGTTGCCCCCATACCTATAGCTTGAGGAAAAACAGTTGCTTCTCCTGCTCTAGCGACACCATGTAAACACTCGTTCCACCAATTGTATTCAGGAATACCTAACCGTTCTATTGCTGGAGCATCATATCTTAATTGAGATATTTTTTCTTTTAAAGTTAAACGCGATACTAAATCGTTAACACGTACTTCTGTAGAAAGCGATTCATCTTGAAATTGAAAAGCAACCCCTTTTTTGTTAGAGTTACAAGAATTCAAGACACATGTCAATATTACAACAAAAGCTATGTTATAATATTTAATGTTCAATATGTTAAGTTTAGTTATTAGCATATATAATTTGCGTTTAAAAGAAACTGAATATCATAACCAAAATGAAAAGCATAAAACAGACCAGTAAAATTTCTGCTAAAAGTTTTAATAGGGTTTTGCGATGTTTCATTTTGAAATTCAATAATTATGAAATCAAATATACTTGACGAATCGCTTTTTTGATAGAACGCATTAAGCAAACAATGAGAATTTTGTTGCGATTACCCCTATAAACGCATGTTTTACAACATTTGACACAAAAGATGCAACATCTATTACAAAACAGCCTTGATGTTAAAATATTGATATACTTAAAATAAGGCAGCTAGAAATATTAAGATTGAATACGTTTAACACAGATTATAATGCATAAAAAAACACATAAAAACTATGCTTTCACAAGCTGCTTTTATGTGTTTTTCTTCTTTAATTTGAAGTTATAATCTATTTACACCTCATCGTCTTTTACCTTAACCTCGGTAGGTAGAATTCCGAAGTGGGCCTTAAAACATTTTGTAAAATATGAAGGTGAAGAAAACCCTACTTTATAGCATACTTCGCTAATATTAGAATTTCCCGTTTCAAGTATCTGCTTAGCCTTCTGTATACGGATTTTTCTTAAAAACTCATTTACCGTTTGGCCCGTAAGCGATTTTATTTTGCGATAAAGCTGACTTCTACTTAAATTTAACTGCGATGCCAAAACCTCAACACTTAAATCGGAATCACTCATGTTTTCACTAATGTAGCTTAATACTTTTTGTATAAACTCTTTATCAATAGATGTAGTTCCGGCTTGTTCCTTACCACTTATATCTCCAAAATATTTATCGAATATTAACTTTCTACTCGTTATTAATTGTGCCAAACGTAATTTTAGTAAACGCATATCAAACGGTTTTACCATATACGCATCGGCACCAAAACCAATACCTTCCATACGGTCGTCTATTCTGGTTTTAGCAGTTAGCATTAATAACGGAATATGACTCGTTTTTATATCCGTCTTTATTTGTTTACAAAACTCAAACCCATCCATTTCTGGCATAATAACATCGGTTAGAATAATATCTGGTATAGATTGTTTTGCTATTTTCAAGCCTTCTTTTCCATTTTTTGCAACCAATATTTTGTAATGATTTTTTAATTCACTTTTTAAATATTTTCTCAGCTCCACACTATCTTCTACAATAAGTAATGTACTCGATTTAGTGCCACTTGCCGCATCGCTATCGGTTTCTGTTGCCTCTACAGCAGAATTTAATATAAATTTTTCCTTTTTCGCACTTTCTGAAACTACGTGAGGTGCAAGTTCTTCTTTTGTAAAATGTGTATTCCCAGCAGGAAGTAGAATTCTGAATGTGGTACCCTTACCTACTTCACTTTCCACTTCAACTTTACCTTTATGCAGTTTAATAAAACTTTGCACAACCTCTAAGCCTATACCTGTACTCCCGTAATACCCTTTGTTTAGGTTTTCAATTTGATAAAAACGTTCAAAAATTTTATTTATTTGATCTTTTTCTAATCCCGGACCTGTATCTGATATTCTAATTTCTAATGCCTTACGTGGTTCTTTTTCATCTATTAAAGGGAATAAAACCAAATCGTCTGTCGATAAAATATCTGCATTAATAGCACCACCATCTGGCGTAACTTTTATAGCGTTAGACAGGATATTAAAAATAATTTTCTCCAACATACTCGCATCTGCCCAAATTGGTAAATCGGGCACATCGGAATCCATAGAAAGATAAATATTTCGGTTAGACGCTTCTTCTTTAAAAAAAGCAACCACATCTTTTGTTAAACTTACCAGGTTGAATTCTGAAGCTCTAATATTCACTTTATCGAGTTCTAACTTTCTAAAATCCATAAGCTCGTTAATCATTCTATAAAGCCTATCGGTATTTCGATAAATAACATCTAGTTTATCTTTAACCGTAAACGGAAGACTCAAACCTGTGTCTCTCAAAATGTCTTGTAGTGGGTTAATTATTAAAGTAAGTGGTGTTCTAAACTCGTGAGAAATATTGGTAAAAAACTGAATTTTCTTCTCATTTAATTGATCTTCTTGTGCTCGCTGAATACGTTCGTTTTTAATAGCCTCCTTCTCTTTTATTCTACTTTGAGTCATTCTATTTAAAAGGTATACTCCCATAAAAAACAAGGCAATGTAACACACCATGGCAACATTTGTTTTCCACCAAGGTGGCAACATGGTTATTTTAAGTGTTAGCGGCGTTTCGTTCCAAACTCCATCATTATTCGCGGCTTTTAGCTTAAAGGTATACTCGCCATAATCTAGGTTTGTGTAGGTGGCACTTTGCAAATCGCCCACATAATTCCAAGATTCTTCAAAGCCTTCTAAATAATAAGCATATTGATTTTTTTCTGGTCTTGTGTAATTAATCCCTGTATATTCTATGGTAAATACCGTTTGCTCGTAATTAAACTCTAAACTTTTCGTTTCGGTAATAACCTTAGTGAGTGGGCTATTTTCCTGATTTAGAACTACATCTTTATTGAAAATTTTTAATCCTGTTAAAAATAAAGAAGGCACGCTTGAGTTTACCTCTAGTTTTTCTGGATTGAAATAATCTATACCTTTGTAATTACCAAAATAAAGCACACCATCTTCATCTTTTAACGTGGCGTTGAAATTAAAATCATCGGACAATAAGCCATCGTTAGACGAGTAGCTTGTTACCTCATTCGTTTCAATATTTAATTTTGAAATACCAGAATTACCAGTTACCCAAATATCGCCAGCATTATCTTCAATAATGCCAGTTACATTTTCTTCTTGCAAGCCTGTGATTTTATTATACCATTTAAATTCGTTGGTTTGCTTGTTGTATCTACAGAGCCCTGCGCCACGTGTGCCTATCCAAATATATTGGTTAGAACATTGATATAATGATAAAATATGATTGGCACTTTTTTGATTATTTGGCACCTGCGACATCTGTTTTTCTAGGGAAGCAAGTTCCAATTCATCATTTTTACTTTTAGTTATTTTGAAAAGCCCAGCGGTAGTTCCAAACCAAATGGTATTATCTTTATCGACTAAAATTTTTCTAACATCGGTTGTTGAAATACTTTCGAATGCGCCAGAATTATAATTTTTAAGCACATCTGTTTCCGTGTTATAAGTGTAGATACCGGAGTAAAAAGAGCCTATCCAAATTATTCCATCTTGATCTTCTGTTATAGATAAAATAGCATTTGAAATTAGATTGCCTTGAGCGTTTTTTACATTAATATTTTCAAACTTATTTTTGTCTTTTTTAAGCACATAAAAACCATTATCCCAGCTTCCTGCCCAAACATTTTCTTTACTATCAATAAAAACAGTTTGAATATAATTACTAGTTAACCCCGTATAATGCTCGGTATTAGAAAGATTTATATGATTAAATTTTGAATTTTTAATATCTATAACATCAATGCCTCCACCATCTGTAGAAACCCAAAGTTTATCTTTACTATCTTTAACAATACCAGTTACAGAACCTGTTTGCAAAGAGTTTACATTGCTCGTTAAACTTTCTATATTACCAAATTTATCAAAAAGTTTATCGCTTACAGCAACACCGCTGTTATAGTACCCAAGCCAAATGCGCTCTTCCTTATCTAGAAATAAAGACCAAATAGAGTTTGAAAGAATGCTATTTTCATCTCTTTTATGATACAAGTATCGTTTTATAAGTTCTCCATTAGAATTAATATGAAAAAGTCCATCATTCTCAGAGCCAATTAATATGGAATTATCTGGCAACTGAATCATTGCAAGTATGCGCTTATTACTTATTTCAAAATTTGAATATTCAGTAATAGTATCGTCTTCTAATAGATACTTAATAACACCGTTTCCGTAAGTTCCCGCCCATAAATTATTATTATTACTCCGTTTTAATGTTTGTATAGGTAGATTAAAATTGGCGTTGCTATTATTATGTGGTTTTCTAATTTTATTATTAGAATAATCTAATACACGAAGCCCTACACTTGTTCCTAAAAACACTGTTTTATTACAAATTTCTATAGCATTTATAGCAGGATATCTATCTGTATCAATCACCCTTACGACTTCTCGAGTTTCTAAATTCATGAGAAACAAACCTAAACCTCTTGTCCCTATTAAAAGATTGCCATAATGATCTTCTTTAATGCTTAATACTGAAATACCAATCTCATCGGTATTACCAACCGGTATTTTTTCAAACTGATCTAAATCCCTATTGTAGAGGTTCAGTCCATCTTCCGTACCAATCCATAAACGATTGTTATTATCTAAATAAGATGAAAAAACAAGATTGCTACGTAGTGATGTTGAATCTTCAACTTTAAATTTGTATGATGTATAATCAATACCATCAAACTTATATAAACCCGATCCGTTAGTACAAATCCACATAAACCCATGATGATCTTGGGTTATGGAATATATACCTACTTTAGAAATACCTTCCCTGATATTAACAAAATTAAAATCTTGAATAGGTGTTTGTCCCCAAAAATTTAGGGTTAACAGAAAGCTTAAAAATATTAAAAGATTAGTGCATCTTTTTAGCCGCATATTATTACAATTTATTTAGGACTATAATTAACATCGTTTGTTAAAATAATTCGATCCATTTTTAGACCATCTTCACGCATAGAGAACGATAAAATCGATTCTCCTTTTTCTAAATCTAAAAATATAGTTTTTGGCGTACCACAATGATTATCTGTTGCACGCTGCGCCGATGACCAGGTCCATTTATCTTTACCTTTGCACCATTGCATACGCGCTCCGCTTTCTGGCCAAGTGTTATTTACCCCAACATGTACGCCATTATCTTCTGCTCCACTAGAATAAACGCTTGCCCAAACATAATAACGACCAGGTGTATTTATTTTTATTTTATATGAAACCATACCGCCAACACCAGGCAGCGGGAAAAAGTTTTCTCCTTTAATTAAAATATCGTCATGAGTAACACGAGTATCCGGAAATGCCTCAATATATTTATGAGAACTTGCTGTTTTACTTTGGTCTGTTTTCTCTTTAGCATTTTTAACAATCCATTCTCTATTTGTTCCGTTTTTTGAATTATAATGAAAGTCCTCAGCCTCAATTTCTAATACACCTTCTTTTTCTATAAAAGGTATTTCTGCTTGTAGCATCTCTGGGGTTACCAAACCATCTGGAGTTAGAACAAGTTGACTCCATCGTCCTCTAGACCATGCGGTTCCGCCATTTTCTGGTATTTTCTTATTAGTTACCGCTTTAGATGCTATTTGGATAATATCATTTTCTGCAATAAAAAACTGGCCCATTTCGTGACGTTCAATATTAAATGTTTTATCGGTTTCCGAGTTTATTATATTACTCACAACCTCACCATTCTTTAAAATAACGTATTCCGATTCACCATCATTTTCAGCCATAGAAATCAACGTCAAGTTGTACAATCCAGATAATCCGCTAAACCTAGTACTTGCATAAGCTAACTTAGAGCGTTGGTCTTTATCTGCAGCGTTTATAGCTAAAACGTTATTGGACTTATCTTTATAATATACCGCGTTGTTATTATCTGTTTCTATCTCAAAATCCGTTAAAGCATTTAAGGTTACTACTTCTTTTTTAGTTTCCGAAGTTCCTTTTTTCTTTTTACTTTTTAAGGTTAATAAAGCCACCCAATCTTTTTCTTTATTTGGAGGAAAACCAATATCCACTTTTTGTCCGGCTTGTATTTTTTCTATTGTTCCATTTTGCAGGGCTTCGCCTGTTCTTGGATTATACCATTTTACTAAAAACGTATTTTTAGAACCAAATAAGTTAATTTTTGTTTCTTTTACTTCTGGTAAATAAATAGCATAGGTATCATCATTTTTAGCAAAAACAAAATCGTCTGGATTATCAGTTAAACCATCGGCCGATTGCATTTCTGTAAAAGGTAAATACCTCTGAAAAAACTCTAAAGCATATCTAGTTTGATTCCAAACGGCATCTCTAGAGCGCCAATCTTCACATTTTAAATCGTTGTGGTCAAATTTATATCCAAAATACCACTCTACACCAGCACCACCAGCCATTAAATTTCCCCATAACACTTTGTGTCTAATATCATCATGATTAGGATCGTCCTTATCTGGTTTTGCTCCAGTATCGGCAGGGCCAATTTCATCTTGATTTACAACCCAATTTCTTCCATTTTTTTGAGATTGGTCTATCCATTTTTTTGTAATGTTATGTACTAAATCAGGTTCGTGCGTTTGCAACGAAGGCCCATCTAAAAACGGATAGCCTAATAACGGATTTAAAAACAAATCTTGTTCTTTTGGCTGAGAGTGCGTGTGCAAAACCACTAAACTCTTATAAGGATCATGGGTTTTAATGTACTTAGCCATAGCTTTTCTATCGCTATCATTTTGACCTTTTGGCGACCAATGTACAGGACCATTTTCTTCTCCTAAATTCCACGTTATTGCTAAATGATGCGAAAACCTTGCTATTAATTCTCTGTAATACAGCTTTCTTTGTACTCCAAGTTCACCAATATCCATTAGCAATTCGTTTTCTGTTTCCTGAGTTACAATATGTAGCATTAAACCTAACTTATCCATGTGATCGAAAACAATTTCCCATTGGTCTAGCTTACTACAATCGAAGCGGTAACGCTCATTCTCGTTTGTCCATGGCCAAACATCTTTTCCATCGCCTTGCACATTCATGGTTAAAAAATAAACCGAGTTCATGCCTTTTGATGCTAGATAATTTAATGCACCAATAATGTTTTTCCCTTTTCCATTTTGCCACATTGGATCTCCATTTTTCCAATCTTTAAAATGTGGTTGGTATCGGTGTTTATCAGGTGTTTGATCGAACTCATAATATCCTAAAAAGTTTTCAGGACTATCCGTTCCTCCTTTTAAAAATGGCTTACTATTTTCTGAATAGTGCAAATATCTATCGCCTGTATATTGCAATCTTCCTTTTGCTTGTTCATCTGGTTTAGTAATTTCAAAACCACCTTTTACACCATCAAAAGCAACCGATTCTCCGGCCTCTTTATTATCATCTATAGCTATATTGTTTCCTTTTCTAAAAGATACCTCGTAAGTCCATGTGCCAACTTCATCTGGAGTAAATCGAACTTGCCAAACCTTACCATCTTTCGCACTTGTTTCAGAAGCATTACCATCTGTAGCATAAAATCCAGGAACGGAATACGTTTTGTTTTTACTTTTAAAAACAACGTTAAGTCTGTAGTTTAAAAACGGATTATCTTCTTGGCTCTCACTAAAAGAGTCTCCAGTAAAACTTAGTGTTATTTTTTGCCATTTTTTTAATGTGCCTTCTACTTTCACATCTTTATATTCCGAAAAAGTTAACTGGGTAATTAAAAAACAGAGTACTGTAAAAATTCTCATTAGATTAAGTTTTGGTTGGTTAATTGGTTTTGGTTTAAATTTCGGAGAATTAAATCAAATACTCCGAAATCTAATTTAGTTTTTATTCACTCTTTAAAAGTATATATTATTTTTATTACATCCTACCCATTACCTTTCTTATAGTCTTCTAAAAATTTAGCCAAACCACTATCTGTTAAAGGGTGCTTTAATAAACCTGTGATTGATAATAGTGGCCCCGTCATAACATCAGAGCCAATTTTTGCACAGTTAATAACATGTATAGTATTTCTAATAGATGCCGCTAAAATTTGTGTTTCAAAACCATAATTATCATAAATTAACCTTATTTCGCTAATTAGGTTTAAACCATCTGTAGAAATATCATCTAAACGGCCTAAAAAAGGCGAAACATAAGTAGCTCCCGCTTTAGCTGCTAACAAAGCCTGCCCTGCCGAAAAAACCAACGTTACGTTCGTTCTAATTCCTTTATCCGTAAAATATTTACAAGCTTTTACGCCATTAGCAATCATAGGCAGTTTTACTACAATTTGTGGATGCAATGCTGCTAGAGCTTCACCCTCTTTTATCATACCTTCGAAATCGGTAGAAATCACTTCTGCACTTACATCACCTTCAACTAATTCGCATATTTTTTTATAATGTCCCAAAATCGCCTCGCTTCCGATAATACCTTCTTTTGCCATTAATGATGGGTTTGTTGTTACGCCATCTAAAACACCCAAAGCTTGAGCTTCTGCAATATCACTTAAGTTTGCTGTATCAATAAAAAATTTCATAATTTACCTTCTTATATTATTGTTAAGTTTTTACTATTTAGTTTTCATTCATAATAAATAAATTGAATTCAACCCTAAATTGAAAATTCATATTCAAAACTACGTACAGAAAAGCCTATCCTATATTACAAATCAATCATTCTATGAAACAAATGATGCGCCTGGCTCTATAATTTGCATCTATAGAAACAGTTATTGCCAGATGTTACAAAAACAAAAAGCAGATTTTATGGTTTCAATTTTAAATGTTTTAGCGAAAAAACATAAAATATGTGGTGATATAAAAATCAATAACAGCTATTAAACCTAATGCATTAGCCAACATTTAATGCGTAAAACCTGCTTCAAATACTCAGCTTTTTTATCACAAAAAAGCATTAAAAAATTTAATAAAAATTTATATAAAAAATTGGCATTGTTATTTTTTTTGTATATAAATTAGATACACAATTAATAAATCTAACAATGCTATGTTATTAAGAGATGGCGTAAAAAATGCGGAGATAAAGGTCTCTTCGGAAACCAGAAAACTAAGTGATTTTGTAAAAGACAAAACCAAATCACTAATCGATAGGTTGGAATATTTTGAAGATATTATAAATATTGAAGTTGGAGATACCGGATTAAATAGAGCGAAAGCCTTAGAGCGCAAATTCGATATTCGCCAACTATATATTAAATATGAAGGTGATAATCCAACAGGTACGCAAAAAGACCGCATTGCCTTTGCACAAGTCTATGATGCTTTGCGTCGCGATTACGATACTATTTCTTTAGCAACCTGCGGTAATTATGGTGTGGCGGTAGCATTGGCAGCAAATTTAGCGGGCTTAAAATGTAAAGTGTTTATTCCTGAAAGTTACCATACCGAGCGTATTAAGGAAATGGAAATGCTTAACGCGGAAATTATTAAATTGGAAGGTAGCTATGAAGATGTTGTAAAATCTAGCACAGATTATGCTTTTGAGTATGGTTGGTACGATGCCAACCCAGGCGGAGCCAATACACCTTTACAAATTACGGCTTATGCACAAATAGCTTACGAAATCGTGGAAGATCTAGGCGATGCACCAAAATATTGCGCTGCACCAGTTTCTAACGGTACTTTATTTGCTGGAATTTATAGAGGTTTTGTTACGCTTTACAAACGTGGTAAAACATCGCGTATACCAAAAATGATAGCAGCCTCATCCTCTCATAAAAACCCAATTGTGAGTTCTTTTAAAAAAGGATTAAGCTCTTGTGAAGATTTAGACCCTAAGTCTATAAAAGAAACTATTTATAATGAACCGCTTATAAATTGGCATAGTTTTGATGGCGATGAAGCTTTATTTGCATTAAAAGAATCTGAAGGAGATGCTTTTAACGTAAGTGACAAGAAAATGAAAGAGATGGCAACTTTTCTTCTAAAAAAAGAAGGGTTAAAAATATTACCTGCCTCAACCGCAGGACTTATTGGATTGCTAGAACTCGATGAAAAACTAAATTTTGAACCAGACCGCTTTGTGGCAGTCTTAACAGCAAAAAACTAATAAATACGCTTAATTAAGCATATTTTAAAAACTAAATTAAAGATGAAAAAGAAAATAGACGGACGCGCACTTGTATATTGTGAAGGCGCATTTAATACACCTAATGGCAAAACGGCTCACGGCTTAGTACGTTTTACCGAACGCTACGAAGTTGTTGGCGTTATTGATAGCAAATATGAAGGGCATGATGCTGGAAAAACATTAGACGGAAAAAAGAATGGTATTATAATTTTTAAAGATTTAACTTCTGCTATTAAAGAATTAAAAAACTCTGGTGCTTTACCTAAAACCTTGGTTATAGGCCTAGCTCCCGATGGAGGAAGATTACCGCAAGAAGCTAAAGCTACCATAAAACAAGCACTTACCTTAGGCTGGAACGTAGATAGTGGTTTACACGATTTTTTAACAAACGATGAAGAGCTTGTAAAAATAGCTAAAGAAAAAGGTAGCCGCATTCGTGATGTACGCAAAACACCAGATCGTGATACCCTGCATTTTTTCTCTGGAGATATTGAAAAAGTAGACTGCTTAAAACTTGCTGTTTTAGGTACAGATTCTGCTATTGGCAAACGTACCACAGCATGGTTAATTGTTCAAGGTTTACGTAAAGCAAGCCGCAGTGCAGAAATGATTGGTACTGGGCAAACTGCTTGGATGCAAGGTGCTAAATACAGCATGATTATGGATAGTTGTATTAACGATTTTGTTTCGGGTGAAATAGAACACGCCGTTGTTAGCGCTTACAAAAATGAAAAACCAGACGTTATTGTAATCGAAGGTCAAGGTAGTTTAATGAACCCTGCTTATCCTGGTGGTTTCGAAATTCTGGCTGCTGGGCGTCCAGATTATGTTATCTTACAACATGCACCTACGCGTAAAGAATACGATGGTTTTCCTGGCTATAAATTGCATACATTAAAAAAACAAATTCAAGCTATCGAAACCATTTCTGGTGTAAAAGTATTGGCTATTACTGTAAACCATGAAGGTATGACGGCTGAAGAAATTACACCTGCATGCCAAGCTATCACTAAACAAACAGGTTTACCTGCATTTGATGTTTTAGCACATGGCACGGATGAACTAGTAGAATTGTTAGATTCTAAACTGTAATGAAAATAACCAATGTATCATACGAGCGTCTAGATTTAAAGCTCTCAGAGCCTTATACTATCGCTTACGAAACCATATCGAAAGCTGTAAATTTCATTCTTAAAATTGAAACAGATACACTAGCTATTGGTTATGGTTGTGCGGCACCAGACGCTGTGGTTACTGGAGAATCTCCTCAAGAAGTTGAGCAAGACATTAAAGATATTATCATTCCTTTTCTAAAAGGAAAAAATAGCTTTATGAGTACCGAGATTCTGCATGATTTAAAACCACTTCTAAAACGAAAATCATCGGCCTTAGCTATGGTAGACATGGCTTTACTAGATTTAGTTGCTAGAAAAATCGATACTCCTTTATATCAATTTTTAGGAGGTTATCGCCATAGCATCCCAACGAGTATCACATTAGGTATTTTACCTATTGAAGACACGTTGCGCATTGCCGGAGATTATGTAAAAGAAGGTTTTTTTATTCTAAAAATTAAAGGCGGACTTTCTGTAGAAGAAGATATAGAAAAAATGATACGCTTGCGCGATATGTTCCCAAGTACACAATTGCGCTTCGATGGAAACCAAGGTTATACTGTAAAAGAAGCCATTGCGTTTTTTGAAGGGACTAAAAAAGTGGGTATTGAAATTTTTGAACAACCAACCAAAGAAGGTATGGACGAACTTCTTGGCCAAGTAACCAAAAATACAGGTATTCCCGTTATGGCAGACGAAAGTGTAAAAACATTAAAAGACACGTTTCGTTTAGCTCAAAATGAACGTGTAGACATGGTGAATATAAAACTGATGAAAGTTGGTGGTATTCGCGAAGCTATGCACATCAACTCGGTATCTCAATCTGCGGGCCTAGAAGCTATGGTAGGTTGTATAGACGAGTGTAGATTAGGTATTTCAGCAGGATTGCACTTTGCGCTTTCTAGACAAAATATAAAATTTGCAGACCTTGATGGGCATTTAGATATGATTGCAGATCCTTTTAAAGGATTATTTAAACTAGATAAAGGTATTTTATATCCAAGTAAAGCAGCCGGATTAGGACTAATTAAAGACTAAAATGAAAAATAAATTTATATTATATTTCGCCCTTTTGGGAATATTAACTTTTGCACAAGCACAAGAATTGCCTGTAAAAGCTAATACGGCTACTAAACCGCTTAGATCTCTTTTAGATAATACACTTCAGAAAAAATTAGATTCTGAAATGAGTAAACATTCCGATTGGAAAACTCTTATTAGTCAGAACAAAATGGCTATCGGTCTGGTTGATTTATCTGATAAAAATAACATTAAATTCGCCCGAGTAAACGGCAATGAAATGATGTATGCTGCAAGCTTACCTAAAATTGCTGTATTACTAGCAGCAATGGATGCCATAGAAAAAAAGGAGCTTATTGAAACAGCCGATATTAAAAACGATATGAAGTTGATGATAAGTAACTCTAACAACGCGGCAACCACAAGAATGATAGACCGTTTGGGTTATGATAAAATTGAAAAAGTACTCACTAGCGACAAATACAATCTTTACGATGAGGAGACAGGAGGAGGCTTATGGGTAGGGAAACGCTATGCTGCCGGAGGCGCAACCAATCGAGAGCCTATAAAAAACTTAAGTCATGCCGCAACTGTAACTCAGGTATGCCGATTTTACTATATGCTTTACAAAGGTGAGCTTGTAAATACGCAACGATCTAAACAAATGCTAGATATTTTAGAAGATCCTGCTTTACACCATAAATTTGTAAACACATTAGATAGAATAGCACCTAGAGCTCGTTTGTTCCGTAAATCGGGCTCATGGAAAACGTTTCATTCAGATTCTATATTAGTTTGGGGAGATCCTGGTCGTCGCTATATTTTAGTAGCCTTAATAAATGATGAAAACGGAGAACAAATTATTAGAGACTTAGTAGTTCCTATTGAAAAAGTACTGAATATTTAATCATTTTTTATAACTTAATAGTAAAATAAAACATCTGGAATAGCTTACTTACATGATAAAAACAGCTTTAAAAAAAATATTTGATATTCGAGATGGAGAATTAAAAATAGCCCTACTTATGCAGGGCTATATCTTTTTAATAATTGCCACACTTTTAATTATTAAACCAGCAGTTAGTGCGCTTTTTATTTCGGAATTAGGTGCAGAAAACCTTCCTTTTGCGTATTTACTAGTTGCTGTTACAGCCGTAATTAGTTCTTATTTTTACTCTAAGGCAACCGAGCGTTTTCCGCTAAATAACATTATTAAATTCACCTTAATTTTTAGCATTATTAGCCTTGCTATTCTAGGATCGCTTTTACATCTTAATTTAATAAAAGGCTGGGTTTTATATGCTTTTTATACCGGAGTAGCCATTTATGCCGTATTAGCAACTTCTCAATTTTGGGTATTAGCCAATCTTGTTTTTAATGTTCGAGAGGCTAAACGTTTATTCGGTTTTATAGGTGCAGGTGCTATTACTGGTGGTATTTTTGGAGGATATCTTACCACGATACTTGCTCCTTTTATAGGTAATGAAAACCTCATCTTTGTAGCGGCAGTTTTCTTAATGCTCTGCTTCCCGTTATTAAATAAAATTTGGAAAATAAAAGTTTCAGTATTAAACACTTTTAAACAGAAAAAACGTATTTCCGTTTCCGAAGAAAACCCGTTAAAACTAATTTTAAGTTCTAAACATTTAACCTATTTAGCTGCAATTATAGCCGTTGGCGTTATTACAGCTAGATTAGTAGATTATCAGTTTAGTTATATTGCTGGCGAACGCATCACTGATAGCGATGAGCTTACCTCATTTTTTGGGTTTTGGTTATCGTCTTTCAACGTGGCGTCCCTATTCCTTCAATTATTTTTAACTAGAAAAATTGTGGGTGTTTGGGGAGTTGGATTCTCTTTATTACTATTACCAATTCTTATTTTTTTAGGCGGATTGTTATTCTTTGTTTTTCCAGAACTTTGGGTGGTTATTTTGCTAAAAGCATCAGATGCTAGTTTAAAACAATCCATAAATAAATCTGCTGTAGAACTCATTGCTTTACCGCTACCTTTTCAGTTAAAAAAAAGAACCAAATCTTTTATTGATGTAGTGGTCGATAGTATAGCCACTGGTATAGCGGGTTGTATTTTAATTTTCTTGATAAAAGGGCTAAATGTTTCTCCAATGTATATTATGGCGCTCATTGTTTTACTCACCTTTACATGGACTTATTTTGTATTTAAAGTTAGAAAAGAATATTTCTTATCCTTTAAAAAAAACCTAGAAGCCATAGTGCCTGTCACGAATAAAAAACGAAAAGAAACGGTATCAAAAGAATCTTTTTTAAAAGGCATGTACAATGTATTTAAAAATGGTGAAGACAGCGAAATTTTGTTCATGCTCGATAAGGCTAAAGAAATTAATGATAAGCGTTTGGTTGCTCCTATTTCTGCATTGTTAAATCATTCTTCTAATAAAATTAAAGCTGAAGCATTACGCAATCTATTTTTCTTAAATGAAAAAAGTATTTATCTCGAAGTTATCCCCTTTTTAAACACTCAAGATGAAAACCTAGTTATGGCAACACTAGAGTATTTATTACTGCACGCAGACAACGAAGAAGCCATTGTTTTTGATAGTTATTTAGACCATAAAGACACCTTTATTTCTGATGCGGCCTTACTTTGCTTAGCAAAAGAATCTAGAGACAACTACTCTTTGCGCGTTAAATACAATCTTTTTGATCGCATAGAAAACAAGAAAAGTAGCATAATGACCTTACCGGAAGAATTGCAACTTAAAGAAGAAATAAAACTACTACATTTAATAGGTTTTTCGGACTATAAAAAAGGATATCCTACTATTCTAAACGCTTTAGAAAACAATAATAACCCGGCGTTACAAGGCGAAGCTATTGTTGCTGCTGGAAATACTATAAATTCATTTTTTGTTGATGCCCTATTGTATAAATTACTAGATAAAACATTCCGCGAAAGCGCTATAAAAGCATTGATTAACTACGGAAACGCTATGTTGCTTGTTTTAAAAGAAAAGCTATTTATTGACGATATTGATATTGCTATTAGACGTTTTATTCCAAAAGCTATTTCGGCCTTTAATTCTCAAAACGCTGTGGACACAATGTTGATTAGTTTTAAAGATTCGGAAGATTTATCGATACGATTAGAATGTGTTGCTCAGCTCTCTAAATTAAAGGAAGCTAACCAAAATTTACATTTTAATGAAAAGCAAGTCGCCAAATTAATTCTGGAAGAATGTAAACTATACAATAGTTCGATAAATGCAATGCACACCCAAATTATTGTGCATTATTTACGTCGTAAAAAACTAAAAGCAACTATTCCTGATGAAGAAATGAAAGCCCGTGAAAGCTTAATTGAATTATTAGAACGTAGGCTAGAAAACGGCTTACAACGTATTTTTAAACTTCTTGAATTACGCTACGCTCAAAATGATGTACGCATGGCATACAAAGGTATTTTAAGCGATGAGCAAGATAAAAGAACTAATGCTATTGAGTTTTTAGATATTCTACTGAATCCTAATTTAAAAAGTGTGTTAATTCCAATTGTTGAGGCGACTATACTTGATACCTCTTCGGAAGAAGTTATTGAAACTATTAGCAAGAATAAATTAACAGAAATGGAATGCTTTCAGAATATACTAAACGGTAAAGATGTAAAACTGAAACTTGCCGTTTTATACTTAATAGAGAAAAAAGAAAGCTTAAAATACAACGAACTTATTACGCCGCTACTAACAAGTAAAGATAAACGCATACAAGAGTTTGCACAGAAAGCGATTAACGCAATGGTATAAAAAAATCTCAGGTTAAATACATAACCTGAGATTCATTTTAAATTCCCAAAAGACTTTTTTTTCTATTCTCTTACAGCCTTATCTATTCTACTGGCTAAAGCCAAGTGATCTCCTGCAGAGTTTTTCCCTAAAACATTAGTCATTAAACACACCATATATTTTGAGCCATCTCCATGCTCTACAATAGCAACAGAATTCATGTAATTAAAGACATTGCCTTTATATTTACCGCAAGCCTGATCTTTTTCTTTATCACATTTATATAAACTTCCCGATTTAAAATATACTGCAGCATCACGCAATTCTGGTGCTTGTGCGTAGCGTATTCTTCTATCTGTCATGTACATTAAACGTTTTATTTCTAAACTTGATTGCTTATCTACAATCTTCCCTTGTTCTAATTGTAACATCCATTTCATTAAGCCTAATGGCGAACCAATACTACCGCCTTTACTACCAACATAGGGGTTTACTCCGCGTGTAAAAAATGTTCCTAAACGCCATTCATCTTCAGTGATTCCTAAATCTCTTAAAGGTTGATTTACTATAGATATAGCAAGCTCTGTAATATCGTTTTTAGGACCTGCGCTAAAATAAGCATCGGCATCTGCCTGAGTCATTGTCGGATATTTTTCACCAAATGCAGCCATTAATAAAGCCTCTCGCCAAACCACACTCGCTGCACCATTATTACTAACCGATAAGGCATGATCTGCCCACTCAAAAAGAGAAAACACATCGCTAGCTACCGCTTGACGCTTTACCAATTTATTAGTTTCAATATTAAAAACAGGAATGGTATGCTCATCTGTTAACACCCAATTGCCTCCTTTTACTATTTTAGTTTTTAATAACGCCACGCGCTTGCTGTAATCATTAGGATAAATTTTAGCTAATTGATCGAATAACGCAGTAACAACAACCAATTTACCAACACTACCTGGTTGATAACCTCTAGTCTCATTTTGTTGTGCATATCGTAAACTATCTGGTTTATAAATATCTAAAATTGCAACAGAATAACTTTTATCCAACCTAGGAAATAATGCATCTATCTTTTTTTGGAATGCAGGGTTTTCCTTTAAAATATCACCTGTATTATATTGAGATTTAGTGAGCAAATTCAACTTAATATCATTAATACTTTTATAAGCTCCCAATGGTAATTTCGCATCTGGTAAATCGCCCGAAATAGATAGCTGTAAATGTTTTAACCGCTTTATTCCAGAATATTGATACCCATCTATAGGATAGATAGTATCGTTTACCGGAATAGTAAAAGCCATACAACATAAGGCTATTGCTAATATTTTAAATGTTTTAATCATGATTTTATAATGGTGTGTTCAGTGAAATTTCTTTTTGAATATTAACAATAGGCGTAATACTTTTTAAGTAATCTGATCCTAATGCTTTTTTGTTTTCTACAAATGGACGAATTTGAAATAACCAAAGTTTATTATCTTTAAAGCCAAGCTCCACATCATAAGCGCCCTTGTAGTCCGATTTTGTTTTTTTCGCTAAAGTTTTTCTAATTGTTTTTGATAATTCGCTTATTTCTAAAATATTTTGAGCGTTTAAAATTGGTTTTTCAAAAGTAGCAACCTCTTTACCTGTACCACCTGTTATCGGCAATGTGTTATGGAAAGCTTCTCGAGCAGGCGACAGTAATTGCGCTTTACCATCTACGCCTATATTATGTGTTTCGGCAGATTGCCCATCTACGGCACCACCTGCACCACGACTAAAAGCAATGGTTAAATCGTCTTCATTACCAGAAGAAATTCCTTTTGTAATCAACACCCCAGAGTAATCCACATCTACCGATGGAATAACTAAAATAGAAGGAAATACGTTTTCTGGATTTAGTAAATATTTCTGTCTCCATTTAAAGCTACGCTCTACATAAGGTGATGCCCAAACATCTTTAATACCTTGTAGAATTTTCTCTTTTTCAACAGCGTTAAAAATGGTGAGGTTAAGTCCTGCGCCTGTAAAATCTTTTAAATCTTCCATGTTAGTATCACTGCGCAAAAACACAGGAACGCTTCCGATAGGTTTGCCTAAAATAGATTGGAACGATTTAGAAATATCGTCTGTAAAATCAGTTTTAAGTGGCATAATTTTAATAGCTGCACGTAGAATTTCTAATTGTTTTAATTGAAAATTCTCTACCTCTATTTCAGAAATATTTTGAGATCTTTTTACTTCAGCTTCAGCAAACATTGCATTTAAAAACTCCCAATATGTTTTACCTTGATTAGGCATAACCTGATTCATGTGTGTTCTAAAAATACCAAACGGAATTACAAAACCTTCTACAACATTATCTTCAAACATTGATTTTAATTGCCCAAGATTGGCTGCTTTTGGTCCGCATAACTTCCCAGAATCTGATGCATCAACCTCACGCAGATTTAATATTTTGGTTTGATCTAAACGAATCTCCTTTACAGGTACTTCAATTTTATCTTCTTTCCGCACTTTTTTAGCAAACAATTCCTTTTCTTCAGCAGTCATTTTAGTGGCTTCTTTTAAAATCACGGTGCCTCTGTTCGATACAGCATAAAACACTTTTTTACCATTAAAAGCCATTAAAGCTTTCAAATTCTCATCGGATAAGGCTGCATTTGGAATCCCTAAATTTCTAGCTAATAATTGTACATGCGAAACCAAATTACCTTCGGCAACCGTTGCAATACCTGCAACAGGTTTTAAATCGGCCGGAGCACGTTCAAAAATGTAAATTTTATCGCTAGATACTTCTACATCATCCGGATTACCATTTACAACAACTAACTCGCCAAAAGCGTAGCCAGGATTTAAACCACGTACACTACTTTGGTTTGATAAATTCATTACTTTATTAGATAGCGAAGATTGATTTGCGATAAATACACCCAAATCGCCAACCGTTTGCCCCAATTGCAATGCCACAGACGAGCGTATACGATCGTCTATAAAACTATATGCCTTTGGCTCAAAACCTGTATATACATTTACTATATCTTGATAGTTTGCTTTTACCATTGCCGAACTCCATTCTACAACACCACGTGCTGTTTCTAACTTTTTAGTAAGGTCGCCTAAAGTAGATTTCACAGATAAACTTGGTTGTAAGCGAGAAGCCACTTGCTCCCACTCCCATAATTCAATCGCACCTGTTCCTGCAGCAGCCATAGCTAAAGCATGTACTTTCTCTAACTGTTCTCCAACTGTTTTTGGATGCCATTCTGTCGATGTTTTAAAAACAACAGCCTCTAGTTTATTAGCAATATCTAAAAGTAACAACCTGTGTGCACCACCTTTTTCGATAACAACATGTTTACGAATATCTAATAATACTTTAGCCGTTTCTTTAGTAAGTTCAGCTGCATCAGAGGTTTTACTATTTGTAGTTACAAATGCTTTTATAGATTTTTTTAAGTTAGATTCTGCTTGCAGTTTATTAATAAGCTTCATCAAACCATCTAAACTTACTGGCTTATGAAATTTTTCCATAGTTAAAACCAACTCGTCTATCTTTTTATTAAGTTCGGTTGTTAGTTTTAAGCTATTTTCTTTTTTAAAAGCTAATGTTTTTTCAATATCTATAGGCTCAGGATTACTGTGGATTTTTACTCGTAAATCCATAAATTTCCCAAATTGATCGGAAAGCACTTTAGATTGCGCCCTCATTAATTGCGATAAATCATCATCGCCTTGATGTGGTACATCTTTTAACGATTGTAACACTAAGTAATAATCTTTTACAAGCACATCATCTTTGGTAAGTAGCCATTTGTAAAATTTTACTCCCCAAACTTCTTCATCTTCAATTTGTATAGCACCACGATAAAATTGGCCTTTTTGGTTAACCCAACCATCATCTGTACGCGCTAAATATTTACCAAGTTGAAATTGTTTTAAGCGTGAATGATTTTTTGAAGCATCCCAAAAATCAGTTTTATCCGTATAAGCCAAAATTTGTCCTAAAAAAACAGCATTACTTTTACCTAAAGCAACAACCTCATTTTTATAAGTAGCATGCTGCACGCCACCTATATCGTCCGGACAAGGATCTTTTGCGGCTCGCATAGTCCCATCGTCACAAAACCATTGAATACTTTTATAAGTTCCTCGAATATCATTTTTATAAAATTCGATTTGACTTTTTATTTTTTCATTACTTAAAGATTGCCCGTAAGCATTGCTTCCTATTTTAAGAACAACAAGCAATAAAATCCATTCGCGTATTTTCATTTTTATGTTTAGATTATAACGTATTTTTAGACACTCTTATGCCAAGTTAGTCACTAGTTTAATTTAGTGAATTTTAAATAATACGCTATTATAAAATTAATCTTTTTTTAAATGATTTAATACAATTATACATAAAATAAAAAAAGCGATAGCAAAGAGAAATAAAACACTCTAGCTATCACTTTTTTTTACTTATTATTTTTAGATTAACCACACTTAGAAGATCCACAATCTTGACAAATTAAACAACCTTCTTGATATATTAATTCGTTGGAATTACAATTCTCACAGGTTTGTCCTTTAGCCTTAGTACCATCTTTCACATAGCGTTTTAATGCGCGTTGCACACCGTTTTTCCAGGTGTTAATAGATTCTGAATCTAACTGTAAACTTTGTATCAATTCTACCGTTTTATCTATAGGCATGCCATGTCTCAAGGTTCCAGAAATAAGTTTAGCGTAGTTCCAAAACTCTGGATTAAACTTATGAGACAAGCCTTCTATGGTTGTTTTGTAGCCTCGCTTATTTTTATATTGAAAATCGTAACGTGAAGATCCATCATCATTTCTATTCTTAATAATAAAACCTTTATCCACCCATCGCGGAATTACAATACCATCTTCATCATCGGTTAACCCTGTAAAAACCTCATAAGGTCTGCCATCTACCAAGCCCACGAAAGCAATCCATTTTTCTTTTTGATTCTGAAAACGAACCACATCGGCTTCTAAACTCAAAGGTCGTTTTTTTGAAAAATTATCATTTACAACTTGTTCTTCTTTTTTGGCATCAGTTGCCACTAAAACACCTGCTCGAGAACCATCGCGATAAACAGTTACACCTTTACAGCCTACTTCCCAAGCTTTTAAATACAACTCGCCCACCAAATCTTCACTAACATTATTTGGTAAATTAACAGTAACACTTATTGAATGATCTACCCATTTCTGGATGGCGCCTTGCATAGCGACTTTACTTTTCCAATCAATATCGTTGGATGTTGCTTTATAATAAGGCGATTGTTTTACTAACTTATCGAGTTCTTGTTGCGTAAAATGTTTTGAAGAATCTATATTATTAACCTCCATCCACTGCTTAAAACGATGATGAAAAACGATATATTCTTCCCAAGAATCTCCTACTTCATCCACAAAATCTACACGAGCATCTTTATCATTTGGGTTTACTTTTTTTCTTCGTTTATAAACAGGCATAAAAACAGGCTCTATGCCAGAGGAAGTTTGCGTCATTAAACTCGTTGTCCCTGTTGGAGCAATGGTTAGCAAAGCAATATTTCGACGTCCATACTCTAACATTTCATAATACAATTGGCCGTCTGCTTCTTTTAAACGTAATATAAAAGGATTCTCTTTTTCTCGGTCTGCATCAAAAATGGCAAAAGCACCTCTTTCTTTAGCTAATGTTACCGAAGCTCGGTAGGTTTCAAGGCATAATATTTTATGCACTTCCGTGGAAAATGTATTGCCAACTTCACTTCCATAACGAATACCTAAAGCGGCTAACATATCTCCTTCTGCCGTTATACCAATACCAGTTCTTCTGCCTTCCGTAGCTTTTTGCTTAATATTTATCCAAAGGTTTCTTTCTATAGCTTTTACATCTTCTTGCTCTGGATCTGAATCGATTTTAGCTAAAATTTTATCAATTTTTTCTAACTCTAAATCAATAATATCATCCATCATTCTTTGTGCAATAACGATATGTTTTTTAAATAACTTAAAATTGAATTCAGCTTGTTTTGTAAACGGTTTTTCAACATAAGAAAACAAATTAATCGCCAATAATCTGCAAGAATCATAAGGACATAAAGGAATTTCTCCACATGGGTTTGTAGAGACGGTTTTGTATCCTAAATCGGCATAGCAATCTGGTACAGATTCACTAATAATAGTATCCCAAAACAAAATCCCTGGTTCTGCCGATTTCCATGCATTATGTACAATTTTCTTCCAAATGCGATGGGCTTCTACCGTTTTAGTATAAAGAGGATTTTTACTATTTACAGGATAGTTTTGCGTGTAGCTACTATTGGTTTTTACGGCTTGCATAAAAGCATCATCAATTCTAACCGAAACATTAGCACCTGTTACTTTACCTTGCTCCAATTTGGCATCAATAAAGGCTTCTGCATCCGGGTGATTGATGGACACAGATAGCATTAATGCACCTCGGCGACCGTCTTGAGCTACTTCTCTAGTTGAGTTGGAATAACGCTCCATAAACGGCACAATACCAGTCGAGGTTAATGCTGAATTTTTTACAGGAGAACCTTTAGGACGAATATGAGACAGATCGTGACCAACTCCACCTCTACGTTTCATTAATTGTACTTGCTCTTGGTCTATTTTCATGATGCCTCCATAGGAATCGGATTCCCCATCATTTCCTATAACAAAACAATTCGATAAAGACGCTATTTGAAAAGGATTTCCAATTCCTGCCATCGGGCTTCCCTGTGGCACGATATATTTAAAGTTTTTAATGACTTCAAATATCTCAGATTCTGAAAGTGGGTTGGCATATTTTTTTTCAATTCGTGCTATTTCTGAAGCTATTCTTTGATGCATTTCATCTGGAGTGCTCTCGTAAATATTATTAGCCGAATCTTTTAAAGCATATTTATTTAACCACACACTAGCGGCCAATTCATCACCTTTAAAATAATTACGTGCTGCTTGTAAAGCTTCGTTTCTAGAATATGTTTTTCGAGGCTTCTGTAATGTTTGAGAATTCATGTTTTTCTGGAAGATTTAAATTGATACAAGACGTACTAAATGTCTTCAAAAACAAAAATCTAAAAGATGATAATTATCATAAAGTTTTCAGTAAAATTTTTCAACACCCTTATTTTTAAAACATTACAAAACAAGAACAGATGAAAAGTTAACAATTAATTTAAATTTATCAAAAAACAACAAAAACACCTTAACTCCCTAAACAAGGCTAATTAGCTCTATTTAATTGATTATAGAAACCTGTATATTGTGGGTTATTTGGAAATAATTGTACCAATTTAGAAGCAATATTTATTGCCTTATTTCTTTGATTTCCTTTGTTATAAATATAAGCGAGCACATAGAGCAAACTCTCATTGTTAGTATCTAATTTTAAACCTTGTGCTGCTATTTTTTCAGCTTGTTCTAAATTATTCACTTTATCGTAGAGTAAACTTAAATTATAATAAAACCTAATATTTTCCGGACCATGCTTTATAGCTAAATTCATTTGTTCTATAGCATCGTCTATTCTATTTAATTCGGCCAATAGTAATGCATACGAATAATACGTTACTGCATAATCAGGTTCTAATTCTATAATTTTTTCATAAGCTTCTTCAGCTTTTAGAAAATCGTTATTTCTGTAATACAAATTAGCCAAATTGGTTCGCACAATGTTATTAATATTGTCAATTTCTAAAGCACTTTCATAACCTCGAATAGCGGCTTGTAAATCACCTTTTTGCAAGTTGTAATCTGCTCTTTTTATTCTTCCTCCAACAAAATCTGCTGTGCTACTTAATTTAGTATCGAATTCTTTCCTAACTTTTTTATATACCGCTTTGTATTCTTCTGGTATTTGAATTTCATCTAAAAAACCTAAGGTATAAAAAGCCTTAACTCTTACCGAGCGCTTATCATCTTTAAGCATTGGCAGCAAATAATTTACATATTCTTTAGAATCTACTGCCCCTAAAACATCTAAAGTTGCGCCTCTTACAAGTGCCGATTTATCATCTAAAAAACTAATTAAATTATCGACGGTATTTGCATCGAAATAATTATTTAAACCACTAACAGCAGAAGCCCTTGCAATATCTGGATACAAGGTGTCTTTGGCTAATTCTAGTAAATTATTTAACCCGTTTTCTGTACCGAATAAACCAGGAGCAAGAAGTTCTGAAAAATGTTTATAATCGGGCTCACCATATTGTTGTTTAAATTGCTCCCAAGCCCAAGCATCATCTTTATCGGCATGGCATTGCACACATGCATTAGGTGTTCCGTATTTTAAGCTTAAATCTGGTCTCGGAATTCTAAAACTGTGATCTCTTCTAAAATCATTTCCCATATAATATTTACCCGTCATGTGACAATTAATGCATTTTGCCCCTTCGGAATTATTTGAATGAAAATGATGGCTAGGCGTATTGTAAGTTTCCGGAACATGGCATTGTGCACATAGATTATTGTCTTCAAATTTAAGCTCTAATGAATGTGCATCATGACAATTAATACAGGTTACACCGCTGTGATACATTTTACTTTGTACAAAGGAACCGTAAACATAATCTTCATCTAAAATTTGACCATCTGGATGATAAGTTCTTTGATTAATTAACTCCGGAAAGTAATGATCCAACATGGTGCCTTCAAAGTTAAAATACTCGGACACCTGTTCTCTCCGCATATGGCATCGTGCACATTGATCTACTAAATCTTTTGGAGCCGTGCCAACCGACATTTTTAAATCTCCCGTAAACTTATAGTCTTTTCCTTTTAAATTAGCTTGCTCCACATGGGTTTTCCCTGGCCCATGGCAGGCTTCGCAACTCACGTTAATTATGGCGTATTTAGTATCATAACTATGCGACTCGAAATCGTAATTTTTTCTAACATTTGTGGAATGACAATCGGAACACATATTGTTCCAATTCAATCCGCCTCTAGACCAATGCAACCACTCGGAATGGACAACTTTAAAGTCTGGGTACAAATCGAACCACTTATCTTTTTCGGTATCCCAAGCCGTTCTTAAGCATTGATAATGCCCGTTTGGAAACTGAACGATATACTGTTGTAAAGGTGTAACACCAAAAGTGTATACTATTTTATAATCTTGATAAGTGCCTTCAGGACCTTCAGTATTAACAAAAAAATCAGTTCCTTTTTTATAAAAATGAGACGTAACCCCTTGGCTTTTAAATTTTACATTATTGAAATTTCCCAAAACACTAGAATCTGAAACCACTTGCATGGCCTTGTCATGATGAGATCCTTGCCACAATTTAAATTGATTGGCATGGCATGCTTTACAACTTTGATCTCCTAAAAAATGATTGTCTGGAATTTGAGCTGTTGATACAAAAATATTATCTATTTCACCTGAAGTTGCTACATATTCCGATGTTTTTTCTTTACAAGAAAACAACGTAAAAATGACCAATAAAACAGCACTTGCTATGTTTGTAAATTTCAATATTACATAATTTTAAGCTCTAAAATTAAGTGAATTTTAGAGCGAAAAACCTAAATAATATCATGTTTTAAAAGAAGATATTTTCTTAAACTAAATTTTTAAACGGAGATTATTAAATGCAATTTCAATTCTGATTAAACAATTATTTTATTCTTCAAATTTAAAATAATCTAGTTCTGCTTTAAATGCTTTATTTCCGGAAAACCTCAGGTATATATCCTTTTTACCTTTCATTTTTTTTATGATTGAAAGAAGTTCTTGTGGCTCTTCATTTTTGGTAGATTCCAATTCAATTTGCCCGATTATAGAACCCGAAATACTATTTTCGCGTATTTCAATATTCCCTTTACCTTGGATGTTCTTTAAAGTAACTTTAATTTTTGATACCTTGTTTGAAAAGTTCACATTTGCAAATTTTACCCAAGCTCCATTTTTAATATTAGACAACCAAAAACCTCCATCTCGAGTTCCTTTTTTCTCAACACCTTCAGATTTATCATAAAACCATTCGGCTTCAATTTTATTCCAAGACGCATCATATTGACCTACTCCATTTTTAAAATGTTCATCTAAAAACTTAGTATCTGTAACAATATCTCCATTATCCGCAATATGACAATAGGAGATAATAGTTTCTCTAAATTTAAAGCCATTTTCAATATAATAACACCAAATATGATAAAACTGACCTTTCCACCAGAAGAAACTTCCGTGTGCAAATTCATCTAGATGATGCCCTTTTCCAAAAGCTCCAGAACTTTTATAAGGTCCGTAAATATTTTTGGATGTAGCATACTCGCGTCCCCAACTTAAGTAATAAGTGTCTTTATGTTTAAACAAATAATTTTTATCCATCCATTCTGGCGCTTGCTCCCAAGACTCACCATTTATTATAATAGGTTTAGGTGCTTCAACAGTAGAAATCATATCATTATTTAGTTCCGCAATGTAATATGCATCCGATTTATCTCCATAAATAATATATGGTGTTTTGTTCTCATTATCGTCAATAAAAATTGTGGGATCGTGCATTGGAGAAACCAGTGGTTTCCCTAAAGCATCTGTAAACGGACCGGTTGGTTTATTGGCACTCATAACACCAATACCCCGCTTTCTATCGGAAAAATAGAAATAATATTTACCATTTCTAGTTGCCGCATCGCTGGCCCAGCAATCGGTACTATTATCGGCCATGTAATTATGTTTAGGAGAAATAGCTTGTTCCATTTTCCAATCTAATAGATTAGTAGAGGAGAAAACCCGCCAATCTTTCATATCCCATATTTTATCTGTCGGATTTGAATCGTGTCCACTATACAAATAAATAGTATCATTAAACACCCGAATGTGAGGATCGGATACACCTTGTGCTTTCGTTATTGGGTTTTGGGCATTCCCTAGTAATGAAAACATAATAGATAATAACAGAAATGGTTTTAACATGGTGTTTTGGTCTAGTTGTGGTTTGCGAATATAACAAATAAGCAAAAACAGAAGGACCTCATTCATAAAAAGGAAAGGCGCTTTAACGGAGACAAAATTTTATTAATTTAAAAAAAAAACCAAAAAAAAACTCTGTGCCCTAACAACACAGAGTTTAAAAGCTCCCTACAGCTTTATTAATAGCTATTACAAAAATACTACTACTGTAGGGTTAATCTTTACGGGTTTCCGTAAAAGCCCTATTTTTTTTTAAATTAATCCTAAATCTTTAGCTATGGCTATTAAATGTATGGTGTTTTTCGAGTTTAATTGAATTTTAAGTTTGTTCAATCTTTTTTCAATAGAGCTTAAACTAGATGCCGAAGCTCCTTTTTCTTTAAAAATAGCACTTATTTCTTCTTGAGATTTACCTATTGAGATATTACGGAGTAATTCAACATCAAAAATATCTATTTCTAAATTAGATTTATTGTCTAAAGCCTTGGCTATTTTGGGTGAAAAATACCGTTTACCTTCGTACACACTTTGTACCGCTTGAGAGAGCTCGCTAACGCCATTACGTCCTTTACAAACATAAGCGTTTATACCTAAAGCCACTAAGCGTCTAACTTGTTGTAATCTATCGTCTACAGAGTAAGCTATAACATTTACTTCTGGATGTTTTTTTCTAACCAATGTTATCAAATCTTCACCCGATTTTAATTTTTGCTCTCTATGGTCGCATATAAAAGATAAATCTGTGATAAGTAAATCGAAGGGTTCGTTATCTAATTTTGCTTTTTTTATTTTTAAATAAGCTTCATCGCAATATTGAACTTTAGAAACATTTTCTATATTCAAATTTTTCAAAATTGTAGAAACCCCTTGGTTTATAATCCCCAGATCATCCGAAATTAAAACTTTATGAAACATACTATATCCGTGCGTTAACTTTAAACCCATTACCTATTTTGGTGCTAAATATAACGGTTCCTCTTAATGCATGAATACGGGTTTCCACATTCTCAAGACCACCAAGTCTATTTAACTCGGCTCCCACCCCATTATCCATATAGTTTATCTCTAAAATATTTTTATTTTTTTTAAAAGAAATAGATACAAGAGTGGCTTCACTATGCTTTTTCATGTTAGTCATAAGCTCTTGCAGCACCCGATAAATGGTCGTTTTTTTAATTTCAGAAATAGTATCCCAGTTTATATCCATTAAACCTCTGGTAATAATAACCAAACCTTCCGTTTCGTAAACCAATAATAAATCGTTTAAAACAAAACTAAAATTAGTTTCCAAATCAATGGTTCCACTTTCTCGTGATATATCTCTAGTTTTATTATAAATATGTTCTAACTCATCTAGAAGTTCTTCCTTTTCACTACTTTCTTCATACTGAAGCCTTGTCATAACTTGGTATACATCATTAGCAACCTCATCGTGCACTTTTTTAGAAATTCGTTTTTCGGTAACATAAACTTCCCTAACGCGATCTTCTCTGTGTTTTGATTTTAATGCAATAAATATTAAAATAGACAATATAATAACCAACACCCATAGTGTTAAGTATAGCCATTTATAGGTTATTTCTTTTTCTTTTTCAAACTCACTCACTAAAAGCTTAGTTTCATTTTCTTCTAGCAATTGTTCGTTTCTACTTAAATTATATTTTATGGCTGCAAATTTATTTTCTCTAAGCTGTTTTTCGCTTATTAGCTGTTTATTTAAATCGATATATTTTTTAAAATCAGAATTATTTTCAAGGTTTAGTTTTAAAGCTAAAGCTTCGAGTTGATAAGCTGGTGTTTGGATACTATCGGAAAGTGATTTTACTTTATTTGCAAAATAACGCGCCTTTATTCTATTTCCCTTTTCGGAATAAAACAAAGATAAATGGCGATAACTAGAAAAGAGACCCGATAAGTCTCCCAGTTCTAACCTCAATTTTAAAGCCTTTTCCATTTCTTTCAACGCTCTATTGTTTTTTATTTTCAGGTTGAAATATCCAAAATTATCAAAATAAGTTGCTTTAATTTCAGAGTTTTCTAAACCTGTAGCATCATCATAATATGATAACAAAGTTTGTGTTGCTTTATTGAAGTTGTTTTCGTCGGCATAGGTATTACCAATATTAGTAATAATGGCAATTTTATCTTTTGTTTCTTTATTTAATTCTAAAGCTTGATTGTAGTAACGTCTGGCATTTTCAAAATCTTCTAGTCTGCGATAAATCATACCTAATTGGTTAGATAATCGTCCTTTGGCATCATTAGATTTAGCTTTATCTTTTACAGCATCTAACAATTTTAAAGCCTTTACACTAGCAACTTCACTCTCGTAAGGAAATCCCATTTTAAATTGCCCAAGTGCTATTAATTCTAAATAATAAGCCGCTTTAATACTATTACCAGCCAATAATTGCTGATCTGCTTTCTTTTGAAAAAAGCCGAAAGATTTACCTATATAGTTTACATCTTTAAGTTCGGTAATAGATTTGTAGTAGAATAATGTACTGTCTTTTTTATTCTGAGCAACCAAGTTATGGCTCACAAAACAAAAAATATTTAAGGCTACAAACCAAAAGAAAAGAAATGAAGTTTTATTGACTCTCATTCCTCAAAAATAACAACTTATTTGTTGTTACGAATAAAAATAGATATTAACTGAAAACGATTACGGAATAACAAGAAATCACCTACAGAATATTGGATTTCCAATCATATTTTATAATAATTAAATGTGTCATTATTCAGGAATAACCAAAAACGGAATTTTACAATGAAACCCGAGTTCGTTTATCACAGGTTCGTTTATTATTTTTTCAATAAAACTATGTTTATATTTCACCATAGCTAGTACATCGATATCGAGTTCTTCTATAAAATCGTTAATTTCTTTAGCTTTCTCGGCATATTTAGGCATACAATGTAAACTGAAATCATATTTTTTAAAATAAATTTTTAACATTCTTAAATTAAAACTTTGAATATTACTCAGTTCCTTTTCTTCAGTGATATGTACAATTCTAATTTTAGGTTTATACAAATCGGCTAGGCTTTTTAAAGGCTTTATCTCTTTTAGGTTATAAAACCGATTGTAATCTGTAGGGAAAGCAATTTGCTTAGGCGGAACAAAATCGAACTCTTCTGGTATCACTAATACAGGGCACGCTTTAATAGACATTATTACGTTTACTGCTTTACTTCCGAAGAAAAACTCTTTTGCGCCCGTTGCTCCTTTTGTTCCCATAACCACCAAATCTATATCGTGGGTTTCACAAGCATGGTCAACGGCTTTATATAGATCTTGGGTACTTAAAATAATTTCAAATGTATGCTTTGGGTTGGGGTCGCTAGTTTCTGCCAGTTCCTTTAAATCTAAAAGTTCTTGAGTTGCTACGGTAGACATTTCTTTTATTAATCTATCTGAAAGATTGGATAGCATATTCCGCGTAAGCGCAACCGAATTTAGAAAATAAAAGGTACAGATTTCTTGTTCAAAAAAGTTGAGCGCATAAAGAGAAGCGCTCCATGCGTTATCAGAAAAATCGGTGGGCAGTAAAACTCTTCTCATACTAAAAGATTTATGCTTAAATGTAAGTATTTAGCATCAAATAAAAAATGATATCTATCAGTTTATTTGGCTTTCATCTCAAAATTATGCACAAAAAAAAGGGAACGTTTTAAACAAACACTCCCCTTTTTACACATTACTGAGATAATGCGAACTAACCAACTATAACTTTACTAAGAAACAGGATTTTAAAACTCCTATTTCATTTTTTTTGAACTGCTTGATTACATTTGTTAACTCTCACTAAAACCTAATACACCTTATTGAACGTTATTAAGTATTAAGAAAACAAACCTCATCTAGCAATCCATAGTAGTCTAAATACGTTATAAAATTTATGACTACTGATTTTTAAAGAACGTACAATTATACTGCTAAATTACTGTCTAAACCCGTAGTAAAACATGACAAATATCAGTTTTGAAAAATAAATTTATTTTTTTGTTTTCACTTTCATATTCAACGTGTTTTTATAAGAACTAAAACTAACACATCTATAGATATACATGTACCTCACTTTTAGATAACATGATAAATATCATTTTTTAAAGCAATGAAAATCAATAACTTTAAGATGTTAAAAACCCAAGATTATGAAAACTATTCTATACGCCACAGATTGTACTAAAAACGATGCTTCTGCATTAAAATATGCTTATCGTTTTAGCTACATAATGAAAGCCGATTTACACGTTTTACACGTTTACGATTTTCCTCCTATTCATCTTTCCGTTATTCAACCTATTGAAAAATTACAGCATCGAATGAAGGAAGAAAAAAGAGATATTGCTAAGAAATTCTGCGAAATACACCTTAAAAATGAATTTCGAGAAACACCAATAAAAATTCATGCTGTTGAGAATGCTTCAGTAGAAGATGCTATTATTGATACTGCTAAAAAATTATCTCCAGACCTTGTTATTTTAGGTATGAAAGATGACCATAGCCACCGCGGGTTTTTCGCAAGCAATATAGCTAACGAATTATTAGATCGTGTTAATTTCCCGGTTATGATGATTCCGAACGGTATAGATTACACCTGTATTTCTACTATTGTTTATGCCACAGATTTTGAACAACAAGACATTATTCCTATAAAAAAACTTATAGAAATTGTTCGTCCATTTGAAGCTCTTATAGAGATAGTACATATTTATCATACAGATACTACAACTGCTAGAGAAAGAATGGAACAATTTAAAAACATGCTCTTGGAACAAGTCTCTTATGAAGATATAACGTTTAAAACCATAGCTTCCGATAAAATAAAATCGGGTATTATAAGCGTTATAAATAGTGAAAATGCCAGCATGCTAGCCATGTTAGAACGTAAGCATGAATTTAGATTAGATAATCCATTTCGTAAAGATTTGGTAAAAGAAATAAAAACCAGAGTAGATATACCTGTTATTGCTTTTAGCAAGCGAAATACCAAAACAAAAGAGGCTGTTATCGCCTAATTGATCAATATATAGTAACCCCTTTTTCTTTTAAAGACTTCTGCTATAGAATACCTATAGCAGATGTTTTTAAATATCTTTTTTCTTATACATTTTAAACTATTTAAACCTGAATTTAAATGGTAAATAAACTAGTCTCTAAATCTAGTTGCACAAACTTCTAAATCAACACGTCTCAATACACTCAATGTAACAAAGGTTACTAACTAAACTTGCCTAATAGATTAATTTTACTCCATTATACCGTTAATAATAGAAACAAATTAAAGTTATGTCAATATTTTCAACACTATTTTGCTCTAAATCCGACAAGGATAACATCATTAAAGTTTTAGATATTTTAGAGTTTAAAGCACAAACGCAAAGTAAAAATGTGCAATTAGTAGATGTAAGAACTCCTGAGGAATTTAATTTTGGACACATTCAAAATGCTATAAATATAGACTCATCATCAGAAGAATTGAATTTAGAGTTTAGTGCATTAAACAAAAACGAAGCCGTATATGTTTATTGCAGAAGTGGTGCTCGAAGCAGGAGATGTGCTAACAAATTAGCAGGTATGGGTTTTATGGAAATCTACGATTTAAAAGGAGGCATATTAAACTACAAATAAACCCACATGGTTCAAAAACATATAAAAAAATGAAAACATCAATAATAGTACAAAATTTAAAATGTGGTGGCTGTGTACACACAATCACATCAAAATTAGCAGAAATTGAAAACATTACAAATATTATTGTGCATACCGATGATAGTAAAGTTTCATTCAATTACATAAACGAAGACGATGCTTTTGCCGTAATAGACAAACTAAAATCATTAGGCTACCCATCTATAGACGGCCATAACAACCTAGTAACCAAAGCAAAATCTTTTGTGAGTTGCGCAACAGGTAAATTTTCTAAATAAAGCGATTAACATGAAACGTTTACTAGTCTTTTCTTTACTTGCAATGTTATTTTTTAGTTGTAATAATTCTAAAAACAAAACATACTCTGCTTTCGATGAAGCCAGGGAATCTAACAATCATCCAGGAAAAAAGCTAATGGAAAACAATTGTTACGCCTGCCATAGTCCGTCTGCTAATGAACAAAATAGGATTGGCCCACCAATGATTGCTATAAAAAAACGTTACATCAATAGTGAAACAACAAAGGCAGAGTTTATCGAAAGCATGCAAGCTTGGGTTAAAAATCCAAACACCGAAGATGCTAAAATGTTTGGTGCCGTAAAACGTTTTGGGGTTATGCCAAAATTATCTTTTCCAGAAGAAACAATCGCACAAATAACCGATTATATGTATGATTTTGATATTGAACAACCCGATTGGTTTAAAACCCATTTTAATGAACAAAAAGGTAATAAGCGTCCTCAAGGCATGCGCAAGCGTAACGCACAAAGTATGGGGAAACAATTTCAAAACACCTCTACAGATACGCTAACTTATGCCCAGCGTGGTTTAAAATATGTCTTAGCTACTCAGGCTATTTTAGGTAAAAATTTAATGGGAACCATACAGGAAAAAGGCACACTAGAAGCCGTCGCTTTTTGTAACATAAAAGCCTACCCACTAACCGATAGTATGGCGGTAGCGCAAAACGCTATAATTAAACGCGTTTCCGATAAACCTAGAAATCAAAATAATCAAGCAAATAAAAAAGAATTAACGTATATTAAGGCCTTTAAAAACGATATTAAAAATAATATAGAACCAAAACCCATAGTAGATTTAACAGATAGTAAAGTACAGGTGTACTACCCTATTTCTACAAATACCATGTGCTTGCAATGTCACGGAAAACCAAATAGCGACATTCAAAAACCCGTATTATTAAAACTAAATAATTTGTACCCGCAGGATAAAGCCATAGGGTATCAAATTAATGAAATTAGAGGTGTTTGGAATATTACTTTTGATAAATAAAACAAAGTAAGGTATGAATAAATTTTCAGAATTAATAAACCAAGAAACTCCAGTATTAGTAGACTTTTATGCCGAATGGTGCGGCCCATGTAAAATGATGACCCCTATATTAAAAGATGTAAAGGATAATTTAAAAAACAGAGTTTCTATTATTAAAATTGATGTTGATAAAAATAAAGCCATTGCTGAAAAATACCAAGTAAGAGGTGTGCCTACTATGCTTTTGTTTAAAAGAGGAAAACAAGTTTGGAGACAATCTGGTGTACTTCAAAAAAGCGAACTTATTAATGTTATTACCGCATCGTATTAATGGATTTAACCGAGAGTTTCTGGGATAACAGATACAAGTTACATGATACAGGTTGGGATTTAGGTGAAATATCTCCGCCGTTGAAAGCTTATTTCGATGGTTTAACTAATAAAGATTTAAGAATTTTAATTCCGGGTGGTGGTAATTCTCATGAAGCCGAATATTTACACAACAAAGGTTTTAAGCACGTTTACGTTATAGATTTATCGAAAACGGCTTTAGAAAATTTAAAATTAAGAGTTTCTACTTTTCCTGAAGACCATCTAATTCATGGTGATTATTTCGATATTGATATGGTATTTGATATCATTATGGAACAAACTTTTTTCTGTGCTATAAATCCAAATTTAAGACACGCTTACGCGGAAAAAGCCTTTAACCTTCTAAACCAAACGGGACAGATTGTAGGTTTGTTATTCGATGCACATTTAAATGAAACGCGCCCGCCTTTTGGTGGTTCTAAAGCTGAATATTTAGACTATTTCAAACCTTATTTTGATGTTTCATTGATGGATGCATGCTATAATTCTCATCAAACAAGATCAGGAAGAGAATTATTTATCAGGCTCAAAAAACTTGATCATTAAATTTATAAGAAATTCTAAAAAATCTATAAGTATTCTTCAGAATAAAAAGATTTAAATAATTTCAGAATTTATAATTTTCACGCCCATAGCAATCATTTTTTCCTTTATAGCTACAAACCCTTCATTATCGAGTGCTTTGGAAGCATCTTCAATAAAAAAGCAATCAAATCCAGTTTCTACAGCATCATAAATAGAAAAATAAACACAAATATCCGATGCTAATCCACATAAGTAAAGTTCTGTAGTGCCCTTTTCCTTTAAATAACCTGCTAAGCCAGTCGATTTTAAATGTCCGTTGTCATAAAAAGCGCTGTAACTATCAATACTTTTATCTGTTCCTTTTCTAAAAATAGCTTCATAACTTTTAGTCTTTAAATCGGCATGAAGTTCTGCGCCTAAAGAACCTTGCACGCAATGTACAGGCCATAAGGTTTGTGGTTTTCCATGAACTTCAATTTCATCAAAATTAGATTTCCCTTCATGATTAGCTGCAAAACTAATATGATTTTCTGGATGCCAATCTTGCGTAGCCACAACCAAATCGAAATGATTTTGAATGCTATTAATTACAGGTACAATGTGATTACCTTCCGGAACGGGAAGCGATCCGCCAGGCATAAAATCGTTTTGTACATCAATTATTAGAAGCGTTTTCATAATATAACTTTTTATTATCGATTGTTTGAAAAGAACAAAAACTCTGTATCGCTTTTAATCTCTTCTGCTCAATTTATATTTTATGTTCTTTTATTAAAGCATCGCGTTCTTCTTTAAGCGAAGGACTTAAACCTATTTTGTAAATATGCGGATTTTGAAAACGTTTATATTCATTAGGGAGTTGCTCTAAACGAGATTGAGAATATTTTGAAATTTCGGTAACCGTACGTGTTGGCACTACTCTTTTTCCCTCTTCCATAACCATTTCTAAAAGTGGTTCGTGTTTAAATGGACTCAAATCTAATTTTTTAGTAATATCAAAAGGATGTTCCATTTGTGAAACCTCATCTTCAATAAAAAGTCCGATAGCATCTGCTCCATAAAACATATCATTAGCATCTACCATACGGTAAACTTGCTTTTTGAAAGGCAATGAAACCTTTATAATATTTTCAGAAAGTTTAATTCTTGGTGTTCCATTATATTCCGATAATTTATAAACGCCATCCAAAGCAGCATCTGGTTTTCCGGTAACTAAATTGGTGCCAACTCCAAAAATATCAATTGGAGCTCCTTGTTCCTTCAAACTTTTAATAACATATTCATCTAACTGATTAGACGCTACAATTTTTACATACTCCAAGTTAGCTTCATCTAAAATTGTTCTTGTTTTTTTTGATAAGTATGCTAAATCACCACTATCCAATCGTACGCCTAACAATTTATCACCTCGTTCTTCCATTTCTTTGGCGACTTTAATCGCATTTGGAAGCCCTAGTTTAAGCGTATTATAGGTATCTATTAAAAGTACACAGTTTTCTGGACGCACTTTTGCAAAGTCTCTAAAAGCTTCTAATTCGTCCTCGTAACTTTGAATAAACGAGTGTGCCATAGTACCCGACGATGGAATATTATAATCTTCAGCCGCTTTTACGTTACTCGTGCTATCAAAACCACCAATAGCAGCTGCTCGAGAAGCATAATAACCACCCGTGGCATGAGCGCGACGTAAGCCCATATCTAATAGAATTTCATCTTTAGCACTACGCCTAATTCTACTCGCCTTAGTTGCAATTAAAGTTTGAAAATTGAGAATATTAAGTAAAACGGTTTCTATAATTTGAGCCTCAATAATATTAGCTTCCACCTGTAATATTGGGCGATTAGGAAATACAACATCACCTTCTTTACTAGAACGAATGTTTCCCCTAAATCTAAAGTTTTTCAAATACTCTAAGAATTCATTTTCAAATCCTTTTTCTTTTAGATATGAAATATCTGAATCTGAGAATTTCAAAGTTTCAAGAATATCCAATACATCTTCCAATCCAGCAAAAATGGAATAGCCACTATTGTATGGATTATGTCGATAATAATAATCGAATACCGCTCGTCCATCGGGTTTGGTTTCAAAATAGACTTGAGCCATTGTGATTTGGTATAGATCGGTGTATGCAGCAGTAATATTCATGAGATTTTTAATTTTGATTGACAAGATATTCAAAATAGGAAAGATTTCTTATATCAAACGCGAAAGAAATTAACTGAAAAAGATTTACACAAAAAAATGGTGATGTTTTACTTAGAAAACCGAAATTAATTTCCTTTTAATCGTTGCCATAATTCAGAAATCAGCTTTTTTCCATCACGATTATCTTTAGGTTCTTCAGTAAAAGTAACCTTTCCTGAAACATCAACGTCCATTCTATATTTAAATACAAAATTTTCAGCCTTGGGCGTTAAACTCAATAACCCAAACCGTAAATCATTAAAATAAAGTACATTATCTTTTTTATTTATAGTGTACCAGCCTTCGGAAATAGCGATCATACGTTTTACACTTTCGTCTTCAACAAGATTACCTAATAATTCATGATTTTTAGGATAACTTTCAAAATTGATGGGTTGTGTGTCAAAAAACGAATAATTAGCAAGTAAATAAGCGTCTTCCGTTTGCACATTTGCACTCCAAAGTATCGTATTTAAAGGCGAAGGTCTGGTATCAATTTCTAAATATGTAATGTTTTGATTATTTAAAGCAGCCTCAAATTTAGTGTAAGAAGCCCATTTTAAAAGCAAAGTTATCGCTAAATAACATGTGCTTAAAATTAAGCCCATGTTGTTATAAAAGCGTCGTTTTTTGGTGGTACGCTTTTGGCGCATAGCCAAAATTAAAAAGACTAAAAAAGGTAAGGTGTATAACGGATCGATAACAAATATATTCTTGAAAGCCAAACGTAAATCGAAAGGCCAAAACAACTGAGTTCCCCATGTGGTATGTGCATCTAAAATAGGATGCGTAACAAACGACCAAAAGAACAACCAAGACCAATCTTTAAAATTCTTATACGTTTCATACCTAGAAACAAGCCACCCGAAAATAGGAGCAAAAAGTACGGAAAACACAATAGAATGTGTAAATCCGCGATGTATGGCAAGAGCAGAAACTGTGTCTGTAAAAAATGAGGCAAACACATCTAAATCTGGAATAGTACCCGCGATAGCACCATAAAGCATAGCTTTATTTCCAACTTTTCGACCTAAAACAGCCTCGCCTATAGCAGCTCCTAATACAATTTGAGTTAATGAATCCATATAGGTTTTAAAAGTAAATTAATTATAAAAATGGTTGAGGGTTTACACTTAAAGAGTTTTACCGGTCTACTTCTTCGACTTCTTATAAGCGGAAGCATAAGCTTTATGCCCAACTTCTACTCCATTTTGCATATCAATATAAGCCTGTGGATGCTCTTTTTTAAACCATTCCATAAAAGGTTTACCTGGCACGTCTTTAGGATGATAAATATTGTTAACAGGTATCATTTTTTCATCAAACTCTAAAGTTTTGTTTCGTAGCTTCTCAAGAATGTCTTTATAGTCTTTATTAGTCGCTAAGTTCACAAGCTGGTGAGGATCTTCTTTTAAATTATATAATTCCTCTATAGGTTTTGTAGGTTCGAAAAATGTTTTTTGATTTTCATTCAGCCTACCATCCCTATACATTTTACGCATAATATGTACGGCTGGTCTGTAGAATTCTAAATACACTTGATGAGAGTCGAACGGCACCTCCGGCATATCATTTCTAATATATGCCCAATCACCAGACGTTATAGCTCTAGATTTCTCGTTTATCTCGTCCCATAAATCACGGGTTCCATAAGTGAATTCGCGGGTGAAATCAGGTTTAAAAATAGGTTTCCCTGTCATATAACTTGGTACATCGATACCGGCAAAATCAATAATAGTTGCCGTAATATCTGTAGCACTAACAACCTCGTTTCTAACCTGCCCAACTTTAAAATATTTTGGATAATATACTATAAAAGGAATACGCAAACCTGTATCTTGTAAATAACCTTTTCCTCTAATATTGCTACGTCCATTATCTCCTATAAAAATAACAATGGTGTTATCTGCCATATTTTTTTCTTCTAACTCCTTAAAAATCATACCAACCTCATTGTCCATATATTCAATTTGGTCTAGATATTTTGCCCAATCTAAACGTATTGCAGGATGATCTGCCAAATACGGTGGTAGAGTTACTGTTTCTGGATTAACAGGGTGTGTTGATTGTTCCCGAATACTATCCCACCAATCTCCACGGTGTGTAACCGCTAATTGAATTTGCGCAAAAAAAGGTTCGTCTTCCTTATTAAAAGTATCGTGTTTATCAAATAAACCAAATTTATCTTTACCGTTCCAAGCCCCTATAGCTTTATTTTTAAAATTAACATCGATTTTGCGACCTTTATTCATAACACCATGGTGTCCCAAAATAGTGGTGTACCCTGCGTCTCGAAGCAATTTGGTAAACGGTTTAAAATGAGAATCTAAAGGAATCTCTCTATTGCTTCTATGGTTATGTGTGTTAGATTTTAGCTGATGTACACCAACCATCATAGCAGATCGACTTGGTGAACAAATAGAGTTGGTTACAAATGCGTTATTAAACCTGACACCATCGTTAGCTATTTTGTTTAAAAAAGGAGTTTTAACATCAGGCATACCGTACACTTCCAAATCGGTACTCATATCTTCCGCCATAAGCCAAATGATATTCGGCTGTTTATTTATTACCGAAGTAACTTCTGTTAGGTCTTTAGTCTTTACTTTAGAAGTACATGAAGTAAAAGCCATTACCATAACCAAGTTTAAAACAACATTTTTAAATAATTTCATCTCTTTTTATTATGAATTTATAATTGCGTCAACTTCTTTTAAGCTATAAATACGAATATCCATATTAGAAACATAAGCTTCACAAATATTAACATAATCTCTTTAAAGTAAGTAAGAAAGTTTGTTAAAAAATGTTTTTAATATGAAGGTTCACATAATTAGTACCGATAACGAAAACAGAATTAATATGCCCAGCAACCAAAATTTTACGCATAAAAAAAACTCAACGATATGATACCGTTGAGTTTTTCAATATTATAATTTAGCCCTGATAATTAAATAACAGTAAAACTATTTTACATAGCCCCCCATTCTTTTAAAGAAGCTGTGTTCATTTTAACATAACCATCGTTACCTGCTTTTTTAGAATAAACTAATGATTCTTTTGCAGCTTTAATAGCTCCAGCTTTATCACCGTTTGCAGCATGAATTAATGCTTGTCTACGTAAGTAATAAAAACGTGGGTTATCTTTAGTCATTTCAACAGCTTTATCAATCCATTCTGTTGCTTTTTTCATGTCTTTTCCTTCTGCTAAATAATAAGCAGCAGCAGCATAATAATCTCCTTCACCAGGACCAGCCATTACTTTATCAATAGCTTTTGAAACGGTTTGCTCTGTTGGAACAGTAAATGGCAATGCGGCATAAGAGTTTTCCCAAAATAACTCAAGCTTAGCTCCATTATTGGTGATACTATTAATATCAATAGTAAATGTCTCTACAACAAAAGGAATTGGCTCTACAGCTACTTTTGCAGATGCTGCCACTTTGCTATCATCCCAATTTTGAGGTGCTCCCCAGTTGCTAGTATCGGTGTAAAAAAATAATTCCCATTCTGTAGCCGAAATTAATTTAGTAAATAAAGCATAAGTTCCTGCTTTTAAAGACTGACCCGCAACTTCAACATCATTACTAAATGTAATTTTAGTGTTCTCGTTTGCTCCTGTTCTCCAAATAGTTCCAAAACTCTCTAGGTCTCCAAAAACTTTACGTCCTTTAACTCCTGGTCTAGAATATTCTATAGTAATATCAGTTAATCCCACCTTTTGCTCAAATTTTGCTTTTGGGCTTGGTTGTGGCGTTTCAATCTGTGCGTTTACTGTGTAAACCGTAGTAAATGCTAATAAAATTAATAGTAGTTTTTTCATCTTAGTTTTGATTATTAATATGCTATAAAATTACACATCCAAAGACTGATAATTGTTAACAAAAGCTTAAAAAAATGAGATAAGTAAAAATGGGGTAAATAAGGTAAAAACTACCATTTTGATAAGTTCAAAAAACAACGCTTTTTTTTCCTAAAAAACTATAAAACGCCTTGATTTGAATATATAAACACCTCAATCATTAAAATTTAGCTAAATTTTTGCTGTAAAATCAAAAAATTTATAATATTTTATTATATTGTCGAATTGTGAATAATACACAACGTGTTTTACTCCAAGAAAATTATTAGAAAAACGATTATTATATATGGAACTAATTGAAAAAGCGGTTGAATTTGAACAACGCAAACATACTTTTAAAACTACCAGTGAACGAATAGAAGCTTCGAGAGAGGTTAAAGACCTTATTTTAAGTCTAAACGACGTATACAAGGTTGATAAAGACCAAGAAATAATGGACTTAATGAAGCGATTGACTGCAGTTAAACAAAAAATTGAAAAAAGATTAAAAGGTAGACCTTAAAAACAAGGTCTTGTTAGTATTTTTTATTGCTAGCAAAAACACTTAGGAAGCATTAATTTACTTCATAAAAAAGCAGTATTTCATAAGTTATGAAATACTGCTTTTTTTATTGACAAGATTTAAACCCTTGCCTATTCTATTTTTTATAATATTTTACATGCCCACGGTAAGCAAAAACCCCAAGTACAGCTACAATTCCACAAGCAATAAGTATAAACTTAACACTCACAATTTGATCGCCACTAGCGTAGCTATGTAAACCTGCTAAGTAGAAGTTTACACCAAAATACGTCATTAATATACTTGCAAAAGCAATTATTGAGCAAAGGTTAAAAAACCAACGTCCGCGTAATCCTGGCACTAAACGCATGTGTATTACAAACGCATAAATCATGATACTAATAAGCGCCCAAGTTTCTTTTGGATCCCAGCCCCAGTAACGTCCCCAACTTTCGTTGGCCCACATACCTCCTAAAAAGTTTCCTATGGTAAGCATAACCAAACCTACGGTT
This sequence comes from Algibacter sp. TI.3.09, assembly GCF_038154905.1. Lineage (NCBI taxonomy): Bacteria > Pseudomonadati > Bacteroidota > Flavobacteriia > Flavobacteriales > Flavobacteriaceae > Algibacter > Algibacter sp. TI.3.09. The sequence continues at coordinate 1,426,499 of NZ_JBAKAN010000001.1, forward strand.
AAAGCCATTTCGTTTATTACTGTTAACTCCTTAATATTAAGGAGCATTCTTTCTTTATTCTCCTTATTCGTGAAAATTATTAAGAATAACGAAACAACACCTAAAATCATACCTAATGTAAACGGTCCATAACTCGCAACAATTACCGCCACGTGTATCATTAACCAATAACTATTTAAAACCGGTTGTAAATTAGCAATAGCAGGATCCATCCAGTTCCAATGTGCAATCATTAAAATCATTGCAGTTACAAAAGCGGTAGAAGCCATTGTTAAATCACTCTTTCTTCCAAACAGTAATCCAAACAACATAGTAGCCCAGGCTACATAAATCATAGATTCGTAAGCATCACTCCACGGCGCGTGACCAGACAAATACCAACGTACAATTAAACCTGCTGTATGCAGTACAAACAAACCGATAACGATAAACTTGAATACTTTAATTGCCGTGCTTAAACCTTTACTATGCGATTTAAATATTTGAAAAACTAACAAGACAAACATTATTGTACCTGCATACATGTACCAGCTAAATAATTTTTTGAAAATATCGTACTTATTATATAGAACTTCTGTTTTTACTTTTTGATCACTAAGCATTACCGAACCACCATATCTGTGCTGTGTATCTTTAAAAGCCCTTAGAAGTTTTGAAGCTTCAGAGAAATCTCCAGATTTTTTAGCAGCATTTAAAGTATATAAATATGCCAGGAATCCGCTTTTCACAAAATTGTTGTAAAGTGAATCTTTTATAACGGTTGGATCTTCTTTGAATTCGAAATTGGAAATCCATTTGTGGTTATCATCATTTGGAATTGGGAATATTTTTAATGAACGTCCTTCAACTGTATTAAACAATAAGTTTACACGTTGATCGGCTTCTTTAAATTCCTTCTGAAAACCATTTGGTACTTGTGCTTTGTAGGCTTCATCTAAATAAGGCGCTAAAATATATTCTCCCCTTTCGGTGAAAAAATCCGCTAGTGTAGCATATTGCTCATCTAAATCTACACCAATCATATGCCGAATAGAATCGGCTTTTTTAGTTTTTAAGTAAATAATAGGCACATTGTACCATAACTGTGGACTTTCTTGAATAGATAGAAATACTTGGTTAGCATCAAACTCTTCATAAGAGTCATGTTTACTTAATTTTCTAAGCATTTCCGATGCATAAGTATTTACAGGCATCATACGTCCGCTCAAATCCTGAATCACCAAATTACCAAATTCAGAAGCATGTGTTTTAGGAGTAATATTTGCTCTTAAAACAGAATCTATTTGTGTTTTTGTAGGTTTGTTGCTATGGTTATGTCCATCGTTTGCAGAATGTTCTTGAGCAAAACCTTGAAGTCCAAAACATAAAACAACTACAGCTAAAATCTTAGCTTTCTTATCTTTTAATTTTTTGAGTTGTTTCTCTAAATCGCCAAAACGAGAATGCTTAGAAAACAAAATCGCCATCATACCAAAATAAAGCATAAAGTAACCAATATAGGTAATTAACGATCCCCAATAATCATGGTTTACAGAAAGTATAGTTCCCTTTTCATCTGGATCAAAACCCGATTGAAAAAAGCGATACCCATCATGATCCAAAATATTATTCATAAAAATTTTATAATCAAAATCATCACCACGCTCATCTAAAACCGTAACCTCACTAGAATATGCAGAATAACCTCTCTCTGTTCCAGGATAACGTTCGGCCTCAAAATCGTTCAATTTAATAGAAAATGGCAATTCAATTTTTTTAGATCCATATTTAAAAGCGAAATCTAATCCGCCTACTTTAATTTGCTTAAAACTACTGTTTGTGCCTTTACCACCAAGTAAACCCACACTTTTAGTTTCTCCATTGGCAGTTACTTTTAAAACCAAACCATCTTCATCATTTTTAAGGAATTCTGCTTTTTTCACCACATCAAAAACACCTTTTACAACAGGTTTTGGAAATACAATTTGCATGTTACCAATAGAATACCCGGAACGTAAATGTAGCGGCTGTATGCTATCTTTTACAAGTAAACCCTGAGCACGCGTTGCCATGGTCATGTATTCACCATCAAAAGGAGAATTAATAGTTAGGTTATCGTTTTCTAAAGTAATATTTATAGCACCATCGGTTGGCTTATTTAATGCGAATAACACATTGTGCACACTAGATACTTGACCTACTTTTAAGAAATGATTATGCGGTCCACTAGTTCCTGCTTCTACTATTTTTAAATAAGACTCTCCGTTTTCGTTGGGAATAATATCTTCTTCTGCTCCAACAATAAATTTATCTAATTTAATATTTATAGGTTGTTTGTTGTATTCTGTATTTAAATTGAAATCGTTTTCTAAACGCCCAGAAAAATCTACTTCTGTTTCTAAAACACGACGTTGCGCTACACCATCTACTAGAAAATCACCATCTACATAAGTGGTTATATATGTTTTTTGAGAAAGAAACGAATTTTCTGTGTCACCTTCGCGAATAGCCATCATACCTTCAAAACTTGCATAACGCGTAATAAATGCGCCTATAAGTATAAAAATAAATGCTAAGTGAAGAATGAACGTTGCCCACTTTTCTTTTTTGTACAATCTAAAACGAACTATATTACCTAAAAAGTTAATCACGAAAAACACCATAATACCTTCAAACCACCATGTATTGTAAATTAAATTACGTGAGTATGGCGTTGGAGACATATCTTGTCCGGCATCTAAAAATGTACCGGTTGCCATGGCCGCCGCAAAAGCAATAAATAAAACTGAAGTTAAACGTGTTGAGAAAAGAATGTTGGCTAGTTTTTTTTGCATGATAAAGGCCTTTTTAAGGTCGTGCAAATTTAAGGATTTAAGTTTATTCTTAAGTGTTAAAACTGTTATAAAATATTGGAATAAAGTAGGTAGAAACCCACTAAAATTATATCACTGAATTTTATGATGATTTAGATGAAATTTGAAAGCTAAAAAATATGAATCACTACCCCATTCTAGCTTCAAATATTTTTAGATATAAAAATGAGCCCATTTTACGCGCCTTAAATTTGGCGTTTTGAGCAAAATCGCCTTCAAAAAGTTCATCAATGGTTTCTAGCCATAGGTTTAACCAAAGTCCGAAATGCTGCTCTGTGATTGTGTTTTTATTATCGGCATCTACTTTAATATGCGTTTCTAAAGGGTTGCCTGTGTATTTTGTTTTTAAAAACAGACTGGCTTCCCAGAAGGTTGTTAAACGCTCTAGGTGCGCATCCCAATCTTTTATAACATCGTTAAAAAAAGGCGCTAACACCTCGTCTTTCCTTACTTTTACGTAAAAAGATGACACCAATAAGTAAACATCGTCGCGGGTTTCTAGGTCTTTTTTCATAATTCAAATTTAAGATTTATTTTAATACTTATCTGTTCTCAATAGGCGACTACATCAATATGAATACTTTTTATTCTTTAACAGCAAACCGTGTTACTAAAGTATATTGGAAAGCTGTTTTTTGATAAAAACCCAAGACTTGGCGGATAAGGCGTGAGGGATTGAACGGCCTGTTTGAGCTCCCCGACCTTAGAAGGGAGCGAGTAGTGATAGCCCGACCCTTGGGGCACGCGCAAATTATTTTGATTTATTAATTTGAAATTGGTAATTGCTTAGTATTTTTGCAAGATGATTTCAGTAGTAATTTTAGGAGCTGGCAATGTAGCTAGCCATTTGTATAGAGGTTTTCGTGAGGCAGATAATGTAACTGTTTCTCAATGGTATAACAGGAGTTTAGATTCGATTTCCGAGCATAGCAACGAGGTTGATATTACGGACGATTTATCGAATTTAAAGGTTGCCGATGTGTATATTTTGGCGGTTAGTGATGATGCTATTGCAGAATTATCGGAACAACTTCCGTTTGAAGATCGTGTGGTTGTGCATACTTCTGGAGGTATTGGGGTTTACGATTTAGATAAAAAACACAGACGTGGCGTACTCTACCCGTTACAAAGTTTTACAAAAGGGGCAGAACTCGATTTTGCAAATGTGCCGATGTGTATTGAAACTATTTATAAGGATAGTTTCCCGATGTTAAAGGAATTAGCCTTAAGTTTAGGTGGCCCAATACAAAAGGTAAATAGCGACCAAAGGCGCGTGTTGCATTTGGCTGCGGTTTTTGTTAATAATTTTACGAATCAGTTATATAGAATTGGTCATGAAATTACGGAGAGTGAAGGTGCCGAGTTTGATATTTTAAAGCCGTTGATTTTAGAAACCGCTAAAAAAATTGAGCATTTATCGCCTTTTAGAGCACAAACTGGCCCGGCAAAACGTCACGACAAAAAAACGATTAAAAAACATTTAAGAATATTGGATAACAATATTGAGCATAAAAAGATTTATGAATTGCTTACAGCATCAATACAGAAAACACATGGAAGAAAAAAGCTATAAAGAGTATTTGGAACATATTACCACCTTTGTTTTTGATGTAGATGGTGTACTTACCGATGGTACGGTTTCGGTTTTAACCAACGGTGAAATGTTAAGAACCATGAACGTAAAAGATGGCTATGCTATTAGATCGGCTGTGGATAAGGGTTATAACTTATGCATTATTTCTGGCGGAAAAAATGATGGCGTTCGTATACGTTTGGAAGGTTTAGGTATTAAGGATATTTATCTGGGGGCGAAAAATAAAATTGAGCAACTAGACGACTACCTAACAGCTAATGATATTAAATCGGAAAACGTGCTTTATATGGGTGACGATATTCCTGATTACCCTGTAATGAAAGGTATTGGCCTGCCTTGCTGTCCGCAAGATGCTGTTCCGGAAATTAAGAGTATTTCTAAATATATTTCGCATAAAAAAGGCGGAAAAGGCGCCGTACGTGATGTTATTGAGCAGGTTTTGAAAGTACAAGGAAAATGGAGCGGTTTTTATAGCGCACAGTTTGACTAATTTGTAAATTTCATTATCCGACCTCGCAGTTTTACTTTTTTAATTATTCATTTTATTTGATAAATGCTTAACGTCTTAAATCTTATTCGATGGAAGAATTTATTAATGATTGCCTTAACGCAATTATTAGTTAAGTATGCGCTTCTAGAACCTTTTGGGGTTGCTATTAGTTTGGATGGTATTGGCATTTCTCTTTTAATTTTTGCTACTATTTGTATTGCCGCCGCAGGAAATATTATTAATGATATTTACGATGTTGAAACCGATTTTGTAAATAAGCCGCATAAACTTATTGTTGGCAATTCTATCTCCGAAAAAACGGCTTACAACCTCTTTATTATTTTCAACTTTATAGGTGTTGGCGTTGGTTTTTACTTATCTCACGCTGTTGGTAAAAGTGCTTTTTTCTCCCTTTTTGTTATTATTTCGGCTTTGCTATACGTTTATGCTACTTATTTAAAACGGACGCTTTTAATAGGTAACATTGTAATTTCTATTCTTGTTGGTTTAAGTGTTTTAATTGTTGGCATTTTTGAACTACTACCCGCACTTACTTTAGAGAACAGAGACATTCAACTTACATTTTTTAAAATTATTTTTGATTATGCCGTGTTTGCATTTCTACTCAATTTAATACGAGAAATAGCTAAAGATGTTGAAGATATTGATGGTGACTATAAAGCAGGCATGCACACCTTACCTATTGCTATTGGTAGAGATAGAACGGGTAATGTTTTGTTTGTGCTATCGTTAATTCCCGTTTTAATTCTTATTTATTACATTGTAAATTCACTATATAAAGACATGCTTTCTGCGGGTTACTTTGTCTTCTTTATTGTGGGCCCGCTAATTTTTATAAGTATTAAATTGTTTAGTGCTAAATCGAAAAAAGACTATCACTTAATAAGTAGTTTAATAAAATTGGTGATGTTTTTTGGCGTACTTTCCTTGTTAATTTACTATTTTAACTTGAAAAATTAAACGATTCCTAATACTTTTGGAAGACGCTTGTAAAACCGTAAATAAATAGGTTTTATTAACTACTGATATACCTCAGTTGTTCACGCTGAAACTTTTAAACATATGCTTAAAGAGAAACTTAAAAATTACAATATTATTCTAGCTTCAGGGTCGCCACGTAGGCAGCAATTTTTTAAAGATCTTGGTTTAGATTTTGAAATAAGGCTAAAGCCAGTTAAAGAAGAATACCCAAATAGATTAACGCATTTTGAAATAAGCGATTATTTAGCACAATTAAAGGCGATACCCTTTAAAGATGAATTGCAACCAAATGATATTTTAATAACCAGCGACACCATAGTTTGGCATAACAACAAAGCTTTAGGCAAACCAACGGATGCAACTGATGCGTTCCAAATTTTGAAATCTTTGAGTAATGCCACGCACGAGGTAATTACATCGGTTTGTTTTACATCAAAAACAACATCTAAAACACTTTACTCCGTTACTAAAGTAAGTTTTAAAGAATTTACAGACGAAGAGATTCTGTATTACATAAAAACAGCTAAACCTTTTGATAAAGCAGGTGCTTACGGTATTCAGGAATGGATTGGACAAGTTGGTGTTACCAAGCTCGAAGGTTCTTATTTTAACGTTATGGGCTTACCAACGCATTTGGTGTATCAAACCTTAAACAAGCTTGCCGAGCAACCCGTTTAAAAATAAATATAAACCCGCCTTGCTTTGCTTTCTAGTGTATATTTGCAGCAAATTTTAAAACCTTAAAACATGCAGTTTTTTGAAACGTTTAAAAATGAATTAATAAACACAGCTATTGTGCTTGTTGTTTTGTTAATCATTAGATCCTTAATCCATTTTGTTATTACCAAAATTGGACACACAAGTGGTATAAACGATGCTAGAATACGCTTAATTAGACGTTACATCACCGTAACCTTATTTTTAATCGCCATTTTAATAGAATCCCTAATATTTGGAGTTGAAGTACGTGATTTAGCGGTTGTTTTCTCTTCTGTTTTTGCGGTTATCGGTATTGCATTATTTGCTATTTGGTCTATTTTAAGTAACATTACTTCTGGTATTATTATGTTTTTCAACTTCCCTTATAAAGTGGGTGATAAAATTGAAATTCATGATAAAGATTTCCCTATAAAAGCCATTATTGAAGACATTAGAGCCTTTCAAATTCATTTAAGATTAGACAACGGAAACTTAGTAACCTACCCTAACAACTTAATGCTACAAAAGGCCGTTACCTTAATACAAAAAGATGCTATAGACGAGACTGTTGATGATGGTGTTGATGCTATTTAAATTATTTATATCTTTATCTAAATACAATTTTTAATGGCTAAGACGAGAAAACATAACTACAAGAAAAAAGCAGGACAAGTACCGGGAACAGCCATTTATACAGGTTCAAAATCTTCAGAAAAACTCTTTATTGAAGTTTTCGATTATAATGAAACTCAATTTACAGAAAAACATTTAACCGATGTATCGGAAACCTTTCAGTTCAAAGGCAGTGATTCTATTACTTGGGTAAACCTAAATGGACTTAACCATGTTAAGGAAATTGAAAAATTAGCTAAACATTTCGATTTCCACCCTTTAGTTTTAGAAGATATTGTAAACATCTCGCAACGTCCAAAAATTGATGAATACGAAGATTATTTCTTCGTTGTTTTAAAGATGTTGTATTATGATAAAGATGAAAAAATAATATCGGAACAAGTCAGTTTTATTTTAGGCAAAAACCATGTTCTATCTTTTCAAGAATCTGAAGGTGATGTTTTTGATGCCGTTAGAGAACGTATTAGAACAGCAAAAGGACGCGTTAGAACCATGGATTCTGATTATTTACTCTATGTTTTAATAGATGCTGTAGTCGATTATTATTTTAATATTATTGAGATATTAGGTGATAAAATTGAAGATTTTGAAACTGATATTTTTAACGGAAATGCCACAGATGACGTCAGTCAGAACATCCAAAATTTAAAACGTGAAATACTAAAAGTACGCCGCGCTATTTTTCCGCTTCGCGATGTTATAAGCCGTATCGAAAAAAGTGACAATGCACTAATTTCTAAACAAACGCTTAACTATTATCGTGATGTTTACGACCATCTTATTCAAGTCTCAGAAAACATAGATATTTATCGGGAAATGATTTGGAGTTTAATGGATATGTACATGACCACCATTAGTAATAAAATGAATGAAGTGATGAAAGTGCTTACCATTATGGCTTCCATTTTTATTCCTTTAACCTTTATTGCTGGTATTTATGGTATGAATTTCGACTATATTCCGGAACTGCATTATCAGCATTCTTATTTTGTGCTTTGGGGTGTAATGATTATTATTTTTATAGGAATGATTATTTATTTTAAGAGGAAAAAGTGGTTGTAAACCTTCAAAATACGTCCAAAAACTAAACAGGCTTCCTAACATAAAAACATAAAGTTAAAGAAACATTAAAACCAACTTAAACCCTTTCAATCTTTGCTATATTTGATGCTTAGCTAACTACCTTTTTTATGCAAAGCACGAAGTATTATTTTATATTACTAGTTTTTACTGTTTCATTTTTACAAGCACAAAAACCCAAAACACCAACATCTACCGAGATTTACGAATCTATTGAAAAACTTAATTTTTTAGGTTCGGTATTGTATGTTGCCGCTCATCCCGATGATGAAAACACCAGATTAATTTCATACATGTCCAACGAAGTTAAAGCCCGTACAGCCTACCTATCTTTAACACGTGGTGATGGCGGACAAAACCTTATTGGCCCAGAAATAAGAGAACTATTAGGTGTTATTAGAACTCAAGAATTACTAGCTGCAAGACGTGTAGATGGTGGCGAACAATTTTTCTCTAGAGCTAACGATTTTGGTTACTCTAAACATCCCGATGAAACTTTAGAGATCTGGAATAAAGACCAAGTTTTAAGCGATGTAGTTTTAGCCATTCGCCAGTTTAAACCCGATGTTATTATTAACAGGTTCGACCATAGAACTCCAGGCAGCACACATGGTCACCACACCAGTTCTGCCATTTTAAGTTTAGAAGCTTTTGATTTAGCAAACAATAATACGGCTTATCCAAACCAATTAAAACAAACCGATTTATGGCAACCAAAACGCCTATTTTACAATACGAGTTGGTGGGCATATGGTAGCGAAGAAAAATTTAATGCTGTCGATAAAAGCAACATGCTAACTTTTGATATTGGTGTGTACTATCCGTTAAAAGGCTTATCGAATAACGAGGTTGCGGCACAAGCTAGAAGTCAGCATTTATGTCAAGGTTTTGGTCGTGTGTTAGATCGTGGATCGCAAAACGAATACATTGAATTTTTAAAAGGTGATCCTCTAGGTGAAAACAAAGATATTTTTGAAGGTATTGACACCTCATGGAATCGTGTAAAAGGCGGAAAAGCTATTGGAGATATTTTATATGAAGTGGAGGATAATTTCAATTTTAAAGAGCCGTCCCAGCATCTTCCGCAATTAATTGAAGCCTATAAATTACTTCAAAACATAGAAAACGAACACTGGAAAACTCAAAAAACAAAAGCGTTAAAGTCGATTATATCGATGTGTGCTGGTTTATATTTAGAAGCATCGGCAGAAACACCGTGGGCAACTCAAAACGAAACCGTAACCTTAGATCTTGAAGTTTTAAACCGAAGCAATCAAAATATTAGACTGGAAAGCTTTAAAAATGCCAATAGTGTAAATATTTCTAAACATATTGAATTAACAGAAAACACCAAATTCAACTTCAAAGAAACCTTTAAAGTTGGTAGCCATCAAACACCTACTACACCTTATTGGTTAACTAAAAAAGGAACTTTAGGCATGTATCAAGTAGACGATACAAGTTTAATTGGTTTACCCGAAACACCTAGAATTTACCAAGTAGATTTTAATCTTCTTATAAATAATACACCTATTACGTTCACTAAAAATGTTGTTTATCGTTTTTCTAAACCAGAAAAAGGTGAATTGTATCGTCCGTTTGAAATTATCCCAGAAGTATCTGCTAAAATCACCGAAAAGGTTATTATTTTAAATTCTGATGCACAGCACGATATTTCCGTTGTAGTAAAAGCTGGCCGAAATGACTTAGAAGGATCTGTAGAAATTTGTCATCCAAAAGACTGGAGCATATTTCCTAAAAGCCAAAAAATTTCAATTAAAAATAAAGGCGAAGAGCAAACCTTGGTTTTCACTGTAATTCCTCCTAAAAACCAAAGCGAAGGTACTATAAGCCCTATAGTTCACATTGGCGCTAAAGATTACACCAAAGAACTAATTGAAATTGATTACGACCATATTCCCTTCCAAACGGTTTTACTACCAAGCGAAAGCAAAATTGTACGTTTAGATATTAAAAAGAAGGGTAAAAATATTGCCTACATACAAGGTGCTGGCGATGTAGTTCCAGAAAGTTTACAACAAATAGGATATCACGTTCGTATTTTAAAACCAGACGAAATTAATGCCGAAACCCTAAGTAATTTTGATGCTGTTGTGGTAGGCATTAGAGCTTATAACACGGTTGAAGAATTAAAATTTAAGCAAGATTTATTGTTCGATTTTGTCGCTCAAGGCGGAAATATGATTGTACAGTACAACACCAATCATCGCTTAAAAGTTGATAATTTAGCACCTTTTGATATTACACTTTCTCGTGATAGAGTTACAGATGAAACAGCTGAAGTTACATTTTTAAACCCTGAACATCCCGTTTTAAATTACCCTAATAAAATTACACAACACGATTTTGAAGGTTGGACGCAAGAACGTGGTTTATATTTCCCAAGTAATTGGGCACCTACCTTTACTCCTATTTTATCTATGCATGATAAAGGTGAAACCGATAAAAAAGGAAGTTTACTTGTTGCAAAACATGGTAATGGCTACTTTATTTATACTGGTTTAAGCTTTTTTAGAGAATTCCCTGCCGGTGTTTCTGGTGCTTATAGACTGTTTGCAAACATGCTTTCTATTGGTAAAGAAGATTTAAAACAAGAAGCAAAACTAAACGATTAATTATGGAAGAAAATCAACCCAAAAAACCAGTTTGGCTAAAATTATATTCTGTGGTTTTAATTGCCAACGCCATCTATTTTATTCTGTTTTATTTAATTACAAAAGCCTTTTAATTTATGGAAACTTTAAATTGGATCGATTGGGCCGTACTTTGCTTTACACTAATAGCCATAGTAGCTTACGGAACATACCAAACACGAGGCAGCCGTAATGTACAAGATTATTTAAAAGGTGGAAACACCTCTAAATGGTGGACTATTGGCTTATCAGTTATGGCTACACAAGCTAGTGCCATCACCTTTTTATCAACACCAGGGCAGGCCTTTAATGATGGTATGGGCTTTGTTCAATTTTACTTTGGCTTACCAATAGCCATGGTAGTTATTTGTATGGTTTTTATACCCTTATACCATAGATTAAAAGTATATACAGCATACGAATTTCTCGAAAATAGATTCGATTTAAAAACGAGAACCTTAACAGCAATTCTATTTTTAATTCAGCGTGGTTTAGCAGCCGGAATCACCATTTTTGCTCCTGCTATTATACTTTCTGTTGTTCTTAAATGGGATTTACTCACCCTAAATATTGTTATTGGCTTACTCGTTATTATCTACACCGTTTCTGGTGGTACACGCGCGGTAAACGTTACGCAAAAACATCAAATGGTTATTATTTTTGTTGGTATGTTGGTAGCTTTCTTTTTAATCGTGAGCAAACTACCGCAAGACATTACTTTTAGCAAAGCGCTTGATATTGCTGGAGCTAGCGGAAAAATGGAAGTTTTAGATTTTTCATTCAACTTAAATAATCGTTATACATTTTGGAGTGGTATTATTGGTGGTACATTTTTAATGTTATCTTATTTTGGTACCGACCAAAGCCAAGTACAGCGCTACCTTTCGGGCAAATCGGTTAAAGAAATGCAATTGGGTTTAATTTTTAACGGACTTTTAAAAATACCAATGCAATTCTTTATATTATTTGTGGGTATAATGGTTTTTGTGTTTTATCAATTTAATGAAGCACCTGTAAACTTTAACCCAACCGCTACGGAGGTTGTGTTACAATCTAAATATGCCGATGAATACAAAACGCTTCAGGCAGAACAAACAGCTATTTTTAACGATAAGCAAAACATTATTAAATCGTTCTTAAACTCTGATAATCCAGATGCTTCAAAATACATTGCATTAGCAAATGAAGCCAATGATGAACTAAGAAAAGAAGCCAGAGATTTAATTGATAAAGCTTCGGAAAGTGAAAACATAAAAATAGAAAGCAATGATAAAGATTATGTGTTTATCCATTTCATTCTAAATAATTTACCTCGTGGATTAATCGGTTTACTTTTAGCCGTTATTCTAAGTGCAGCCATGTCTAGTACCGCAAGTGAATTAAACGCTTTAGGCTCTACCACTACCATAGATTTATACAAACGAAATACTAGCGAAAAAACCGAAGAAGAGATGGTAAAAGCATCTCGCTGGTTTACTTTTGCTTGGGGAATAATAGCTATAGGCGTAGCTTGTGTTGCAAATTTGGCCGAAAACTTAATTCAGTTGGTAAACATTATTGGTTCTATATTTTATGGTAATGTTCTTGGTGTTTTTCTTCTAGCATTTTTCTTTAAATTTGTAAAAGGTAATGCCGTATTTATTGGCGCATTATTAACACAAGTTATTGTTATTGCACTATATCTATTAGATTTAAACGACGTGATTAACCTACCATTTCTATGGCTAAATTTTGTGGGTTGTGCTATTGTAATTTCAATTTCATGTATCATCCAAATACTTATTCCAAATGACAAATCAATCAGAAGTTAAAACTATAAACTGGGGCATTATTGGCTTAGGAAATATTGCTAATAAATTCGCATCAGATTTATTAACCATTCCAAATACCAAACTTTATGCTGTAGCTTCACGTTCACAGGAAAAAGCAGATTTATTTGCTGATAAATATGATGCTACTCACGCTTATAACAGCTACGAAGCCTTAGTGAAAGACAAAAACATTGATGCCGTATACATAGCAACACCGCATGCTTTACATAAAGAAAACACCTTATTATGCCTAGAACATGGCATAGCCGTTTTATGTGAAAAACCATTTGCTATGGATGCCAATGAAGTTAGCATGATGATAGCGAAAGCCAAAGAAAAAAATGTGTTGCTCATGGAAGCACTTTGGACGTACTTTTTACCACATTATCAATTTGTTTTAAAGGAACTGAAAAATGAAACTTACGGCAAGCTTCTAAAAATGGAAGCCGATTTTGGGTTTCATCGTGATTTTGATACTTCGTCTAGATTGTTCAACAAATCTTTAGGTGGTGGAAGTTTATTAGATATTGGTATTTACCCAATTTTTGCAGCATTGTCTACTCTAGGGCTTCCGAAAGATATGCAAGCCGATGCTACTTTTTTTGAAAATGGAGCCGATTCTACGTGCAGCATGACCTTTACTTACCCCAATGGTGAAACTGCTAAGCTAAAAAGTACACTTTTAGAACCTACTCCAACCGAGGCTGTTTTTTATTGTGAACACGCAACCATCAAAATAAATACCATGTTCCACATGCCAACTACAGTAACTGTAATTGCTAACGGGGAAGAAAAAACTTTAGATTTTGGTTATAAAACTATTGGCTATAACTACGAGGCTATTCATTTTAATGAATTAATACGTGCAGGTAAAACAGAAAGTGATGTTATGACTTTCGAGTTTAGTGAAAAACTTATAACTACTTTAGATACCGTTAGAAAACTTATTAAGCTAGAATATTAAAAGCATATTTTCTTTAATAAATTATAAATCTGTCCGATAAGTTCGTAATTAACTTATCGGACATTTTTGTTATATTTAAAATCTGTAATAAAATATGAATATAGGGTTATACTTATGTTGGCACACATATGAGAATGAAAACACAACTGACATATATATTAGCATTCATTGTAATGATCACAGCTCCTTGCAACGGACAATCAACCAAAGAAGATAAGATAATTGGGAATTGGGAGTTAATTGATAATAGCCAGAAAATTATTATTTACTTCCAGAAAGATGGAACAGTTGATTTTGACCAAAACGGACAACAGTTCAAGGCTAACTACAAATTCTCTTCCGAGAAAACGTTATTACTTGGCTCAACATTATATAATATCCTGACATTATCTAACAATGATTTAGTAATTGAGACTACAGGTTTTATGCCTAATAAATTCTACTATCAAAAAACTGACAAGACAATCAAATCTATCAAGGAATACGAAACGGTTTCCGAAACATATCCGAATGAACAAAAAAAGCAAGAAGGGAAACTACATAATGGTTTCATGGACGGAAAATGGTTGGAGTGGTATGAAAACGGACAACTAAAAAGCAGAAGATATTTCAAAGACGCAAACCCAATCGGATTGTGGAATTTTTGGTTTGAAAGTGGGCAGAAAAAAGAAGAAAAAGAATTTGATAGCCAATCTCAACTTCTAAATTTAAAACGTTGGGACGAAAACGGGAATATAAAACAAGAAATAAAAAACTAAAAAACGTGTGCTAACACCGTGTAAAAATAATTGCTTGGTTCTCGCCTACTCGGAAAATCCTGCGGATTTCCCTCTGGTTCGTTCCATTTTTAGTAAGTTAGTGGTTTAACCACGCAACTATTCTTACACAACACGTTAGCAATAACCTCAAAAATGAAAGAGATTAACTATTGTATAGAAATATTGAATTTATTTGAGAATGATGAATATTCCAATTTGTTCGTTCTTAAAGAAATTACTAGTCGGAATTATTCTGAATTGGTTATCCATTTAGACAAAATCAAACTTGAGGATAACACTATTATAGAAAAAGAAATATATGGTAGTGGCTATATTGGATATTTCGATAATACTTGGTATCAAAATAAGTATAAGAAATATATCGATTTATTACAACAAAACATTGCAGAAGGAGAAGAGCATAGAAGATATGGATATTATTTTCTAGATTATATACATAGACTAAAACAGCTTTTTATCAATGAAAAATTAGATGAAAAACAGATGTTAGAAGTGATTCTGAAGGTTGATAGTGATATTGGTCAAAAACATCTGTTCATTAGTTTACTTGAATATATGAAAGAGCTTGAAAAATGGAGTGATATGGAGTATTATATAGAACAGATGCCTGTATATAAGGTCAATTCATATCGTAAAAAGGATGAACCAACTAGTGCCTTTGGATATCAAATTCGTATTTATGAATATATAAACAATGTTGACCTAAATAAATTTAAAACCTTTTATAAAAAGTGTCTTCCAGCTAAACATAAAACTGAAGCCAATTTTATAAAATCAGATTTTATATCTAATTATAGCAAACAAAAAGGGCTTGAAGCGGCAATGGAACTTACGGAAAAAACACCTTTTAAAAACTATGAAATAACAGCCTTAAAACCACTAGTCGATATTTTAAGTTACCCTGAAATGCTTACTCTTATAGAAAAACACGAAGAAGTATTAAATAAGCAAAAAAGTGCTATAAAGGAAAAGTTGTTGGTTGGTACCTTAAAAGCAGAATTCAACAAAGGGAATTATAACGAAAGTTATTTCTTAGAAGTTTATAATTTGATTCAAAAGATGGACAGAAAGGAACGCTGGGGTGATTTTAAATTAAAAGATTCTTTATTTTTCGATTTAGGTGAGTCTACTAAAAACTTGGAATTAATTATTAATTGTAGAAAACAAATTAAACACAACTTATTAAAAAAAGAACTGAAATATTGGGAATTAGAGAATAAAAAGGCAATCGTTAACAATGTATGAAAATTATAAGGGTTACGAGCTAGACCAAAAATTATTACATGTCCATAAAGTTCGGTAAAATTTTAAATTGAGCCAAGTCCTAAGCCGAAAGTAAGTACGTTTTTAATCCCTTCCTTTTCTTATACTAACCACTCCTCCAAAATGCCAAAAATCAAACTTCAAACAAAGATAAAAGCTACTAGGAACATAGTATTTGATCTCTCGCGAAGTATCGATTTACACAAAATTTCAACGGAACACACAAACGAAGAAGCCATCGCAGGAAAAACGAGTGGATTAATCGGAATGGACGAAAGCGTAACGTGGAGAGCAAAACACTTTGGTATTTATCAAAACTTGACTTCCAAAATCACCGAATACAACCGACCAAAAAACTTTACAGACCAAATGGTAAAAGGGGCTTTTAAAGAGTTTAAACACGAACATCACTTTGAGGAATTGAATGATGAGACTTTAATGACAGACCTTTTTTATTACAAATCTCCTTTTGGAATGTTAGGTAAAATAGCTGATAAGTTGTTTCTCAAAAAATATATGATTGAATTACTCACTGAACGAAATCGCATTGTAAAGCAGTTTGCGGAATCTGAAAGGTGGAAAGAAATAATATCTAAATAAATCATGCAAGTAATAATATTAGGTTTAGTAATTAATCAAAAATTTGGCTAATTTCCGTACAAAAAACCGTTCTTCACTTCTCTACCCCCTTTAACAAACACCTTCCACACATTCTTTACTTTCATTATTTGAACAACCTATTCTTCCTAAGAATCTTTACTCTCCGTTTTTAATAAAAATAAAACCTCTTTTAAATTAGTTAACATTCAACTTATTAAAAAGAATAATACGGGTTTGAATTACAGAAACTTCAATGTTTTCACTAAATTACAGTACAGTGCAGGATGGACTCAAATTACTAATTATATAAATTTGTCTAGTAACATTACAATAACAAATATGAGCACACTTACAAAAAAATTTAAACACGTAGATTATTTATGGGATGATGCTAAAGCTTCTGCTTTAGGAGACGACCAAGTAGCCTTATTTTTATATCGGTCCAATATTTTAGGAGCCGACCTAAGAATTACAAATTACGGTGGTGGTAACACCAGCTGTAAAACCATGGAAAAAGATCCTTTAACAAATGAAGAGGTTGAAGTAATGTGGGTAAAAGGTTCTGGTGGCGATATTGGAACATTAACACGCTCAGGAATTGCAGGTTTATATACCGAAAGATTACGCGATTTAAAAAATGTTTACGGCGGTTTAGAAGATGAAGATAGAATGGTGGGGTTATTTAACCACTGTATCTACGATTTAGATAGTAAAGCTCCATCTATTGATACGCCGCTTCACGGTTTATTACCATTTGCTCATATTGATCACTTACACCCGGATGCACTTATTGCTGTAGCCGCGGCTCAGGATAGTGAAAAAGTTACCAAAGAAATTTGGGGAGACACTATGGGTTGGGTGCCATGGCAAAAACCAGGATTCGATTTAGGGTTACAGTTAGAAAAATGCTTAGCCGATAATCCTGGAATTAGAGGTATTGTTTTAGGTTCTCATGGTTTATTTACTTGGGGAGACACATCATATGAATCTTACATCAATAGTTTAGAAGTTATCGAAATGGCTTCGGAATATATTGAAAAGAAAATGGAAGAAAAAGGTTCTGTTTTCGGAGGTCAAAAAGTAGAAAGCTTACCAAAAGAAGAACGTTTTGAAAAAGCAGTGCAAATCATGCCTTTATTAAGAGGTTTATGTGCTTCGGAAAATAGAATGATTGGTCATTTCTCTGATAACGATGTGGTTATGGAGTACATAAACAGTAACGATTTGCAACGCTTGGCGCCTATGGGAACCTCTTGTCCAGATCACTTTTTAAGAACCAAAATTCAGCCTTTAGTATTAACATTAGATAAAAACGAAGATTTATCTGATGCTGATGCCATTTTAAAGAAATTAGAACCTGGTTTTGAAGCTTACAGACAAGAATATGTAGATTACTATAATACTTGTAAAAAAGATAACAGTCCTGCCATTCGTGATGCAAACCCAGTAATTATTATTTATCCTGGTGTTGGTATGTTTAGTTTTGCAAAAAATAAGCAAACTACACGTGTTGCTAGTGAGTTTTATATAAATGCTATTAACGTAATGCGTGGTGCAGAAGCTATTACAGCTTATACATCTTTACCAAGGCAAGAAGCTTTCGATATTGAATATTGGTTGTTAGAAGAAGCCAAATTACAACGTATGCCAAAAGAGCAACCTTTATCTAGAAAAGTAGCTTTAGTTACTGGTGCTGGTGGTGGTATTGGAAAAGCTATTGCAGATAAATTAGCTGCAGAAGGAGCCAATATTGTACTTACAGATATTAACGAAGAAAGCTTAATTACAGCGCATGCTACTTACAAAAGAGATGTATCTACTTATGCTATTTGCGATGTAACAAATACAGAATCTATTGCATCTGCTTACAAAAAAGCAGTTATTGAATTTGGTGGTGTAGATATCGTGGTGCATAGTGCTGGTTTAGCAATTTCTAAAGCTTTAGAAGATACAACAGATAAAGACTGGAATATTCTACAAAGCATTTTGGTAAAAGGTCAATTCGATTTAGCTAAACAAGCTACCGCAATAATGCGTAAACAATCCCTTGGTGGAGATTACATTGCTATTGCAAGTAAAAACGGTTTAGTAGCTGGCCCAAATAATGTAGCATATGGTACTGCAAAAGCAGCACAACAACACATGGTGCGTTTATTAGCTGCCGAACTAGGAAAAGATAAAATTAGAGTAAACACAGTAAATCCAGATGGTGTTATTGTGGGTAGTAAAATTTGGGAAGGTGCTTGGGCCGCAGGTCGAGCTAAAGCCAATGGTATTACTGTAGAGGAGCTTCCGGCTTTTTATGCAAAAAGAAATTTATTAAATGAAATAATAACTCCTGCAGATATTGCTAACGGTGTATTCTCTTTAGTAGCATTACTTGATAAATCTACAGGAAATATTATTAATGTTGATGGCGGTATGGCCAATGCATTTGTGAGATAAAATAATATTTGAGTTAGTTTTAGTTTAAACTTCCATAGCATATTAAATTATATATGGAAGTTTTTTTAACAGAACACGTTTAAACGTTACTTTCTTCTTTTGCTAACTAAATAATTAATGCTTCACATACCTTCAACTAAACTAAACAAATAAGAATTATGAAAATAGAACAAAATCATATTCAAGACACCAATAAAAAAGACTTAACATCGCACCAAGAGCATTTCGATTTTTTATCCAATAGCTTAACAAAAAAAGGTGTAGATGTCAATAAAATCATATCAAAACTACAAGACTTTCAGGTTGCTATCCCTAGTTGGGCATTAGGAGCTGGAGGAACTCGTTTCGGACGTTTTTCATTCTATGGAGAACCTTCTAGCTTAGAACAAAAAATTCAAGATGTAGGTGTTTTACATGCACTTACACAAACTGCTGGAGCGGTATCATTACATATTCCTTGGGATATCCCTCAAGATTACAAGGCTATAAAAGAAATAGCTTCAGGCTTAGGTATTAAATTCGATGCCATCAATTCAAACACTTTTCAGGATCAAGCTAATGCTAAAGAAAGCTACAAGTATGGTTCTTTAAGCAGCACAAATGAAGCCGCTAGACAGCAAGCGATTCAGCATAATTTAGATGTGATTAATATCGGAAATAAATTAGGTTCAAAAAGTTTAACAGTATGGTTGGCAGACGGATCTTGTTTTCCGGGACAAACCAACTTTCAAACAGCGCTTCAAAATACAGAAAACAGTTTAAAAGATATTTACAAAGGTATTCCTGAAGATTGGAGTATGCTTATTGAATATAAACCTTACGAACCTAACTTTTACAGTACGGTAATTCAGGATTGGGGAACCTCATTCATGCTTGCTAATGCCTGTGGAGAAAAAGCGTTTTCACTTGTCGATTTAGGTCATCACCTACCTAACAGTAACATTGAGCAAATTGTATCGATATTAATGTCGAAAGCAAAATTAGGTGGTTTCCATTTTAATGACAGCAAATATGGAGATGATGATTTAACCGTTGGAAGTATTAAACCTTATGCCCTATTCTTAATTTTTAATGAATTGGTTTATGGTATGGAAAACAATCCTGCAAATCCTGATTTAGCTTGGATGATTGATGCTAGCCATAATGTAAAAGACCCGTTAGAAGATTTAATTCAATCTCTAGAAGCTATACAAGAAGCTTACGCCAAAGCGCTTTTAATAGATCAAAATGAATTAAAACAAGCACAACTAAATCACGATGTGGTAAAATGCCAAGAAATTCTACAAAACGCTTATAGAACAGATGTTCGGCCGTTACTAGAAAAAGCAAGATTAGAACGTGGCGGCGCATTAAGCCCTATAAATGCTTACCGTGCTTTAGATGTTAGAAATGAACTTATAAAAGAACGTGGTAGAAATACAGTTGCTACAGGACTATAATTTATTTTAAAATGATAAATGTAACTGCCGTATTCGACATAGGAAAAACCAATAAAAAATTCTTTCTTTTTGATAGTGATTACAAAGAAGTTTATAAGGAATACATAAGCTTTGATGAAATTCAAGATGAAGATGGACATCCTACCGAGAACCTAAAAGCGCTTCAAGAATGGCTAAAAAAAGTGTTTCAAAACATTCTTGAAGCTTCAGAATATAATATTCAAGCTATAAATTTCTCAACTTATGGTGCCAGCTTTGTACACTTAGATGAAAACGGAGAAGTACTTACGCCTCTGTATAATTACACCAAACAAATTGACAAAAGTATTGTTGACGAGTTTGTTGAAAAATATGGGCCTAGAGAAGATTTTTTAAAAACAACTGGTTGTTTTGATTTAAGCCTTTTAAATTCTGGTTTACAGCTTTATTGGATAAAACATACCAAACCCGAAATATTCAAAAAAATAAAATACTCGCTGCATTTACCCCAGTATCTCAGTTTTATTTTTACAGGAATAGCCTTAAGCGAATATACTAGTATTGGCTGCCACACAGGGCTTTGGGATTACACAAAAAAAGATTATCACAGTTGGGTTTACAGAGAAGAACTTCATAAAATTTTACCAACTATTGTTTCTACAGAAACCAGTATTAACATGAACTACAACGGGAAACGTATTAAAATTGGTGTGGGTATTCACGATAGTTCTTCGGCTTTATTGCCTTATGTGCGTAGTGTAAAAAAGAAGTTTGTATTAGTATCCACAGGAACTTGGAGCATTACTTTAAACCCATTTACAGATCATCCTATTGTTGCAGATAGCGATACTGAAGACTCTATTAATTATATGAGAATTAATGGAAAACCTGTAAAAGCGACACGTTTATTTTTAGGTAACGAGTATAAAATTCAAATAGATAAACTAAGTAAACTCTTTAATGTGGATGAAAATTATCATCGTCACGTAAAGTTTGACTATGATATCTATTCTGAAATATTACACGATTTTAAACACATGTTTACATGGGAAGGGTTAATTGATCAAGATATGCCAAAAGAAACTCATATAAGCTATGATAATTTTGAATATGCCTATCATCAATTAATGACGGAACTTGTTCTTCTTCAAATAAAAAGTATAAAAGATGTTATTGGTGACGATGATGTTAAACGCCTTTATATTGATGGAGGTTTTAGTGATAACGACCTTTTTGTAAAATTACTATCACATTATTGTAGAAACATGAAATTACGAACTACCGATTCTTCATTAGGATCAGCATTAGGTGCAGCCATTTCTATTTCAGATAAAAAATTAAACTCTAAATTTTTGCGTAAAAATTACTCACTAAAAAAACACGTCCCCTTTATAATTAAATAACACATACTAAATTACTAGACAGAACTAACCATTCCATAAAACTAAACTAAATGAGCCAAGTAAGTATAGAACAACATGCAATTGAAGACATTGCAGGAGGAGAATTTGAAAGAACCCCGGTACCAAAATCCAAACTAAAAGGATGGAAGAGTTTTATTGGCATGTATGCCGGAGAGCATGCTGCCGGAACTGAGTTTATGATTGGCCCCTTGTTTTTAACAGCTGGTGTAAGTGCTTTCGATTTAATTATTGGTTTGCTATTAGGAAACCTATTAGCAGTTTTAAGTTGGAGATTTTTAACTGCAGAAATAGCTATTAAAAACAGAATGACTTTATACTTTCAGTTAGAAAAAATATGTGGTAAAAAACTAGTTACAGGTTATAACTTAGCTAACGGTATTTTATTTTGCTTTTTAGCAGGGTCTATGATAACTGTTTCTGCAACAGCAGTAGGCATACCATTTAATATGCCTATGCCAAAGCTAACGGATACTATGCCTAACGGTGCAACTTGGATAATCATAGTTATTCTTATTGGAGCTGTTATATCTATAATTGCAGCACGTGGTTACGATATGGTTACCAAAGCTGCTAACCTAATGTCTCCAATAATTGTTATAGCTTTTATTGCTTGTGGTATAGTAGCTCTTAACCAATTGGGCGTAGCTAGTTTTAGTGATTTTTGGAATATTTGGGGAGAAGGTTCAGAGCCCTTTCCGGGGCAAATAAAATTCACGTTTTGGCATGTTGTAATTTGGTCTTGGTTTGCTAATGGCGCCATGCATATTGGTATGTCGGATTTATCAGTTTTTAGATTTGCAAAAGAAGCCAAAGCAGGCTGGGCAACAGCGGCAGGTATGTACGTAGGCCATTATATGGCATGGATTGCGGCTGCATTATTATATGCCGTTTACTTAAAATCTCCTGAAGCTTTAACTTTTTTAAGCAATGGTGATGCACCTCCTGTAGCACCAGGACCTCTAGCTTATAATGCTATAGGTGTTTTTGGTATTATAGCAGTCGTTTTAGCAGGTTGGACCACTGCAAACCCGACAATTTACAGAGCTGGTTTAGCTTTTCAAGCTATTTTACCAAAACTATCTACCGCTAAGGTTACTATTTTAGCAGGTACAGTTGCAACTATAGCAGGACTTTTTCCTGCATTTGCCATGAAACTTTTAGGTTTTGTTGCGCTTTACGGTTTTATTTTAGCGCCTTTTGGAGCCATTATTGTATTTGAACACTTTTTCCATAAAAAAGTAGGCATCATAAAAAACTATGCTGAAGTGGCTAACTTATCGTTTAATAAATCGGTGTTTTGGGCTTGGGCTATTAGCTTCGGTATTTTCTACTTTATTTCGGTACAGTTTGATGTATTTTTATCTTTTGTAACACTACCCGCTTGGATTTTATGCGGTGTACTCTTTTTAGTTTTTAGCAAGAAATTCCAAAAGCAGACGAAATAATTAATTTTAAAACATAAAAAAACGGGTTGAAAAGTTTATTACTTTTCAACCCGTTTTTATTTATAAATGATGATAAATACTAAATTTATTCTATATGTATTATTCTAATACCATTAAAACAATCGTCTGTACAATTATCTGGAGTATAACCACAAACTGATATTAATCCGTTATTCTCTGTTTCAAAGTAAGTTTTAGCATTTTTTCTTTTAACCAACCATTCATTTTCAGCTTTATTGTAGATAGCATCTAAGGTTAAAGCCTGAGCTCCTGAGGTATGACTTCCAACTTCTACTCCATTTTCTACCCACTCTAGTTCCTCTTCAGATAAATTAACATCTAAACCTTCTGGTATAAAATATTTAAAATGTCTTTGAGTAACCTCACCATTAATTACTGTTATTGTCGTTTCATTAGACCATCCCACCCAAGAACCATTTTGTACAGTATATGTGTATGAGTTATTAGTCTCTATTTTGAAAGTCTCTAAAGTTTCAAGACTATTTTCAAAACTGTTTTGATAAGATATGTCGTCCGATTCGCAAGACAGACATAAACTTCCAATAAAAACGAAGGCAATAAGGTAAATTTTGTATTTCATAATCTTGAGCTTTTCCCGAAGATGCAACTATTAGCAATTGGTTGCGTGATATCGAAGGTAGTATTTTCAATAATGAAAAAAGAAAAGCCTTTTTTTTCAAGAAAATAATTGAAGACATAAAAAAGAGGTTATCATTTCTTATAAAATAATAACCTCTTTTGTAATTTACATTTTGTGCAAAGCTGCTAAAACAGGAATACCTTCGTTCAGTTTTTTAAGTCTTAACAAGGCTTCAACGTAATAGTAATCGGCATAAACAATTGAATAATCAATCTCTGACCCTGCCGGTGCATGACCTGTAGAATGCAATAAACATGCGGTATTTACATCTTTACTTTGGTAGTTTTTAGAAAGTTCTATTAACATACCTTCACCTTTCTCTCTATATTCTTTAGCTAAATTTTTATCTTTAGTAAGCGTTGATAGTTCTAACAACGCAGAAGCTACTACAGCGGCCGCAGAAGCGTCTCTAGTGGTATTTGGAATATCTGGAGCATCAAAGTCCCAATATGGTATTAAATCTTCTGGTAAACGATCTAAATACACCTGAGTTATTTTTTGTGCAAAATCTAAATATTTAGGATCTTTAGTTTCTCTATAAACCATAGTATAACCATAAATAGCCCACGATTGGCCACGTGCCCACATACTACTATCGCTGTAACCTTGGTGTGTTACACCTTTAATTTTTTCTCCTGTATCTTTATCATAAACAACCACGTGGTATGATGTATAATCTGGTCTAAAATGATTTTCCATTGTAACGTCGGCATGGCTAACAGCCATATCATACAATGCTTTATTACCTCCATTTTTAGATGCCCAAAACAACAACTCTAAATTTATCATGTTATCCATAATAGTGTTGTGCTGTGGCCATTCCATATTTGGTACATCTCTCGGCCAAGATAAAATAGTACCAACATTAGGATTAAATAATGTGGCTAAAGTATCGGCTGTTTTTAAAATAACATCTTTATAATCTGGATTTTTAGTTAAGCGGTAACCATTTCCAAAACTATTATAGACCTGAAAACCTAAATCGTGATCTAAGGCAGGAGTTACAGATAATGGTCTAAGATATTCTGTGAATTTATCGGCAGATGCTTCCCATGCTTGTTCATTATTAAACTCATATAAATACCAAAGTTCACCTGGCCAAAAGCCACTAGTCCAATCTTTATAATCTACATAACGCCACTCTTTACTGTCTGGAGCAATATTTCTAGGAATATCTCCTTCGGCTGGAACTAATTTTAAAGCATTAGTAGTTTGCTCAACACAATACGCTAATTGCTCATCAACATCAAAACTTGCTTCTACTGCAACTTCACTTTTCTTTTTACCACAGTTTACCATTAGGAGTGTTACAACAAATGCGCCTAAAATTTGTAATTTCATATGCCTCATATTTAATATCTATAATCTTTTCTAATTCTATTTCTTAGGTTTGAGTAATTGAATTATGAGCATTAAATCATAATTACAAATCGCTTCCTTATTGAATTCAATATTAGTGAGAATTAAGATTTAACATCATAAATTATAGCGCAATTAGTATAAATTATGGTCATATTTTGACCGAAAGCGCCGTAAAGCCTACAGATTTTAAAATACTCGTAAAAAAACTATTATTTTTTAACAACTTAAGTTGAGTTATAATTAAACAAAATAATAAGAATAAACAGGAAGATTTAAGATGTATAAATAGACGAAAACATGGTCAATATGTAATGTGTGTAATTTGTATTTTATACACAAAAAAATCCTCTGATTTTCATCAGAGGATTTTTATACTTTAAACTAGATAACAACACTTCAAATTGTTATTAACTTACCTGTTTAACTCATTATGGCTATTAATTAGTAAATAAATAGGTATGCTCTAGTAACGTAGTTACTTTATTTTTTAATAAAGATATTAGTGTAATACCATCTACCTTCTTCATTTTGTTCTGCTGATATATCAAAGTTTGTAAAATCACCTTCAATATTTTTACGGTGTCCCTCACTTGCTAACCATGCTTTCACTAAAGTTTGAGCTGAGCTGTAACCGTAAGCCACATTTTCTGAAACCCTTGCAGCTCCCGTATGAGATTTTAAATACTCACTTCTCTTAAAAAAGTTATCGTGAGAGATTTCATTATTTTCTAACATATAATCTGTGTGGCTATAAGCTACAGATTTCACAATATTCATATCACTTAAAGTATTTAAACCTTGAGACATTCTATAATCGTTAATTAATTCTAAAGTTTCTACCTCAATAGTTTTGGCTTGGATAGTAGTTTCTTCAATTTGAATTTGTTCTGTACCCTCATCCATACTTTCAGTAGAACAGGAAAAAGAAAACATAGCTATCAGAGCTATTAACGGAAATTTTAGAAGTGATTTCATAAGTAGGTATTTTTTGAATTATTGCTTTGGGTTCAACAAAGATATTCGCCTACTTAAAAGAAAGTGTTAAATAAATGTTAAAATCGACTAACAACATGCGTTTCATCGATTTTAATTGCTTTTAATCGTTGAAATACACGTTTTGAAAATTAAAAAATGTATTTCAACGTTATTTTATGAAGATAAACGGTTTATCAACCAGCTATAATCTTCTTGAAGTTGATACCTAATTCTATCATGTAATCTATTAGGTCGACCTTGCCAAAACTCTATTTCAACTGGCTTTACAATATAGCCACCCCAATATTTTGGTCTTAAAATGGGTTTACCCTCATATTCTTTTTCTAATTCCGACAGTTTAGTCTCAAGATACTCACGATTTGGGATTACTTCACTTTGGCTAGAAACTAATGCACCTAACTGACTGC
Source organism: Algibacter sp. TI.3.09 (assembly GCF_038154905.1). NCBI lineage: Bacteria > Pseudomonadati > Bacteroidota > Flavobacteriia > Flavobacteriales > Flavobacteriaceae > Algibacter > Algibacter sp. TI.3.09. The sequence goes on from NZ_JBAKAN010000001.1 coordinate 1,453,078, forward strand.
CTACAGGTCGAGACTCAAAATAACCATCGCTCATATTCTCAGCAATTTTTTCTGCACGTCCTTTTATAATAATTTGTCGTTCTGCTCCATGCCAAAAAAAAGATAAGCAAACATTAGGGTTCGCTGCTATAGCTTTTCCTTTTTCACTTTCATAATTAGTATAAAAAATAAATCCTTCGTAGGTGTAGCGCTTTAAAAGTACCACCCTGTTTTTTGGAAAACCATCTAACCCTAAAGTTGAAACCGTCATCGCATTTGTTTCATCTTCAGCAAAGTGTAAATCTACCTCATGAAACCACTTTTGAAATAATTCTAACGGGTTTTCTGGTACTTCTTCTAAAAGCAATTCGCCTTTATCATAAGATTTTCTATAGTTACTTAAGTCCTTTTCCATAGGTACAAATTAACGAAAAAAAAAGATTCTATAAATTTTTATTAAGTACGAATTTTCATATATTTAAAGTGTATAAATAATTACAGATGCAATTTAAAAAAACAAAATACTTTAATAGTATGACACATAAGGAAATTGAACTTCCCTTCGGAACATACTATTTTTGTAACAACATTGTAATTTCAGAATTAAATGAAGGTGTACATTTTGATTGGGACAAATGCCTTATTATAATTAATGAAATCTTAGAATTTTATGGTGACGATTGTAAAGTTGGGTTTATCTCAAATAGAATAAACAATTACTCTGTAGATCCTAATAATTGGGTGAGAACACATACTGAATATAACTTTATGGTTGCAAGTGCCATAATAGTATATAAAAATTCGAGCTACAAAGTAGCTACTCTAGAAAAATACTTTTCTCAAAAAAAATTAAAACGCTGCTTATCTTTAGAAGAAGCCATATGCTGGCTACAAAAATTTAAGAAGCTAAAAGTATAACAGAAAAAATGGCAACCATTAACTAAAATCAAACACCTTACCGTCTCCGCTTAGCTTTACATTATCAAAAACCTCCTCGGCTTCCGTTTTAAAGCCTTCCAAACCGCCATAACGTGTAGAAAAATGCCCCAACACTAAAGTGCCCACATTGGCTTGCTTAGCAATGCTAGCTGCTTCTTTAGCTGTAGAATGTTTAGTTTTTGGTCCTAAATGTGCATGTTTTTCTAAAAATGTCGATTCATGATATAATACATCTACATCTTTTATTATGGGCACAATATCTTCCTTATAGACTGTATCACTGCAAAAAGCGTAACTTTTAGGTTTTTCAGCATCCCTTGTAACGCTTTCATTTCTAATTAAAACACCATCTTCGTTCTCAACATCAAAGCCTTGTTTTAACTTTCTATAGTAAGCTACATTTATATTAGCTTCTTCTGCTAAATCTACGTCTAATTTACGCTCACCTTCCTTTTCCTTAAACAAATAACCGTTAGTATATATACGATGCTCTAAAGGAATGGTGTGTACCTCAACCACATCATCTTCATATACCAGTTGAGATTCTTTAGAAGATAACTCATGGAAATACAAGTTATAATTAGTCCAAGAATCGGCCAATTTCATTTGTAGTGTTACAATTTCTTTGATGCCTTTTGGGCCATAAACATGCAAATCGGCTTCTCTTTTCAACAATCTAAAGGTTGAAATTAAACCTACTAACCCAAAAAAGTGATCGCCATGTAAATGTGAAATAAACACATGCTTAATTCTATTGAATTTAATTTTATGTCTACGTAAATGTACCTGTGTACCTTCTCCACAATCAATTAGAAACATATGATTATTAATTTCTAAAACCTGAGATGTAGTATTGGTTAAAGCTCTTGGAGTTGCGCTATAACAGCCTAAAATAGTGAGCTTCATAAATTTTAATTTAGTGTTTTGTATTGTAAGGCATCGGCAGCTGTAAACTTACTTTTAAAAGAAAAAGCATAAGGCGTTTCGCCGTGTGCATTTAAATAATCTAATCTATCTTTAGCATCCTGAAACGTTGGTATATAACCTTCTGGTACGTACCAAAACGCAAGATGCATCATTTTAATTTTGCTAAACCATTCTTTTTTACGCTTAAAAACTTCAATATGGTCAGAATTGTAAGTGTAATTAAAAAGAGCTTCTCTACTTTCCCAAACCGATATATTAATAATTAAAGTATCATCTTTAAAAACTAAAACAGCAGCATCTTTATCCTCATCTTTTAAACGCCAAACAAAACCTTCGCTTTTATCGGCAATGGCATTCATTTTATCCACATTATTTATAAAACCTTGCATAATGGGATCGCTAAGTGGCGCCAAACATTTGGCAATATTTACTTGGGCTAAATAGAGTGTACTCATTTTACAAACCTAAGTCGCGTTCCATAACCTCCATTTCGATAAGGTCGTGAGCTTCTTGTAAGGTAGGCACAATAGCTAAATCTTCTGGAGCTTCGTCTAAATCTATTTTACTAGATACAATAACGAAAGAATGTTTAGCTGCACGATGTGTATTAGAAATTTGTAAAAACTCTACAACCTCATCCGTACTTATAGCATCTAAAGATGTTAAAGCAACAATAATATTATTGTTTTTAAACTTAGGATATAAAGCTTGTATTTTTTTTATCAATTCTATACTCGTAGCTTTCTCTTGAGTAATAATAGATGTATTTTCTTTTTGATCAATAATCATAACTATTGTTTTATTTTAGATGCCAATAAATAAATTACCGCCATACGTACGGCAACGCCATTTTGCACCTGATCTAGAATTATAGCCTGATCAGAATCGGCAACATCGCTCGTAATCTCTACGCCACGGTTTATTGGTCCGGGATGCATAATGGTAATTTCTTTATCTAGCGAATTTAGCAAATCTTTTGTAACTCCAAATTGTTGCGTATATTCTCGTGTTGATGGAAAATAACTAATATCCATACGCTCATTTTGTACACGCAGCATATTAGCAACATCGCACCAATTTAAAGCTTTCCTTAAATCGGTTTCTACCTTTACCCCTAATTTATCAATATATTTTGGTAATAAAGTTTTTGGTCCGCAAACCATAACCTCAGCACCTTGTAATTGCAATGCAAATATGTTAGACAGCGCTACTCTACTATGCAGAATATCGCCAACAATAACCACTTTTTTCCCTTTAACACCGCCTAATTTTTCTCTAATAGAATACGAATCTAACAAGGCTTGCGTAGGGTGTTCATGTGCGCCATCGCCAGCATTTATAATGCTTGCCTTAACATGTTTAGATAAAAACACACCAGCACCAGGGTTTGGGTGCCGCATTACAACCATATCCACTTTCATCGATAAAATATTGTTTACCGTATCGATTAAAGTTTCTCCTTTTTTAACAGAAGATTGTGCCGAAGAAAAATTTAATACATCGGCCGATAAACGTTTTTCTGCCAACTCGAACGATAACTTTGTTCTCGTAGAATTTTCGAAAAATAAATTGGCAATGGTAATATCACGCAGCGAAGGCACCTTTTTAATCGGTCGGTTTATCACTTCTTTAAAATGATCGGCCGTTTCAAAAATAAGTTGAATATCCTGTTTGTTCAGGTATTTTATACCTAATAAGTGATTTACACTTAATTCGCTCATGATTTTAATATTCAGTTGGCCCCAATAGTTGCCAGTTGTTCAAATTGTATATTATCTAGCTTCTTTAAACTAAAAAACTATTTTTCAATTAAATAAACCGCGTCTTCACCATCTTGCTCCGTCCAGTTTACTTTCACTTTTTCGTTATTAATAACATCTACCTGGCGGCCACGGTAATCGGGCTGTATCGGTAAATGTCTACTAAAACGTCTATCAATAAGTGTTAAAAGCTCAATTTCTTGAGGTCTCCCAAACGACTGTATAGCTGTTAAAGCCGAACGAATACTACGTCCAGTGTATAAAACATCGTCCACAAAAACTACATTTTTATCTTCAACTAAAAAATTAATTTTAGTGGCATTGGCCTCCAACGGTTTATCGCTACGTCTAAAATCGTCACGATAAAAGGTAATATCCAATTGCCCTAATTTAATATCTTTAATTTTATAATCTTCGGTTAAAATTTTAGCCAATCGGCTCGCTAAAAACACGCCACGTGGTTGCAAACCAATTAAAACGGTATTCGAAAAATCGTGATGTCGTTCAATAAGCTGGCAAGCCAATCTGTGAAGAATGATATTTATGGCTTTAGCGTTAAGTAAAACTTTTTGACTCATATGGTGTTCCAAACGTATTTGGTAAACAAAGGTAATGCAAAAAAAGATAAGTAGAAACCCTAGTCAATAACTTTATTTTGGGCGCAACCCTATCGGGTCGGGCTATACGTTGCAAGTCCTCGTAAGCCCGATTCTCATCGGGCTTACTGTGGGCTTTACACTGCTATCCCTTGCGCATAGCTTGCAGCGGTAGTTCTATAAAGCAAAGTGCCATTTAAACCACTACAATTATTTGTAATAATACTATAATCCAAATATTTTAGCATCTACATAAAATGCAGAATTCACATCAATATTATGGTCTTCAGAAATTAACTCATCCGTTACAGCTTCTACTCTAAGCGTATAAGCATCACTTTTAATGTACACCTTTAAATCTTCGTTAGTTGTTTCCAGCATAAGGCTCTTTTCTGCATTTTCCGGTACCTCTTCCATCCAAGCAATTAGCATTTCCTCTTCATCTTCCGCAGAAATATAAATATTAATAGAATTCAAGAAATTAAAATCGCCCTCTTCTGGCGAGATCAACTTCAATTCCATATCAGTCAGATTAATAGACTCTATTAAATCTTTTTTGGTATTGTTATTCTCAAAAGTAGATTCCGAGTTCGTAGTAACCTCTGGAGTTTCCATGAAAAAAGGCACATCTACCACAGTGGTAGATTGTATAACGACAGATTCGGTGTAATTAATTTCAAATTTGGTTAATTCATCTAGCGCATCACAACCAACAATTAATGTTAATAGAAATGCACTTGCAATTAATTTAATAGTTTTCATAAGTTATTTTTTGGGGTTTGTTTTTAATTTAAGTTTTCAAATATAAGACAAAACGATAAATAAATCGGTTTAAATGCAAAAACAGTGATTTTTTAAATAAAAAAAACTCAAGTTTAAAAAACTTGAGTTTCAGCTATTAAGTGTTAATTAATGAGTCTATTTAAGCCTAAACTCAGAGCTTGATACTAAATCTTTATCGTTATAAACATTAACCACGTAACGTCCTTTTTCAAACTTCTCTTTACCTTCAGATGCTACAAACTCGCAAACATTAAGGCTTATATTTTCATAATTAAACTTACTAATCATACTGTAGTTTACAATAGTTTCATCGAACTGTACTTGCTCGTTTAAGCCTAACGTACGGTTTAATGGGTCTACAACTTGTACATACAATTCTTGATCTCCACTTTGCACTAAAGCATTTTTAGGAACCGTAAAGCAAACTCTAATTTTATCTGTACGGCTAGCACGTTCTGTTGGAATTAATTTTCCAGAAGCACGCTCTATAACGCCAAAACCTTTTAAACCCACAGCACCTAAAACAGATGCATTGTTAACTACTTCTGCTAATGCAGTATTTTGTATCAATAAAGAATCTGTAAAAATAGTACGCTCTTCTAAACGTACTCTAGTGCTATCTAAAGATGTTGCTAAATACGAGTTCTCTACACGTAAAGAATCATTTTGTGCTAATAAGGCATCCATTTCTTTTTGTAACGATGCATATTTTTGTTTGTATCTCCACAAACTTTTTACGTTAGTTTCAGAAATCTGTAAAGAATCTATTAATCCTTGAATTCTACCACGAGCATCAATTAAATTTTTGTTCGAAATTTGATTTTCACTAATCGCCTCATCATATTGTTTAGCCATTGTGTTAAGATCGTTCATTACCAAACGTTTTTGTTCGGTTAACTCCTGCTCTACCTCGTTACTTTTCTTATTAAGGTTCATGGCATAAAAACCAGTTGCCAAAAATAAAACCAATGCAATCCCTAAAGCCACTTTAAGCCCTGTACTGTTGTTAGAATTTTCCATATATTTTATAAATTTAAAGTTTAGTTTTAATACTAAATGTACTGTCGACATTTGTTCTATATACGCACCACTTATTATTTTGGATCGAATACCCTCATTAAAAAAAATATAACGTAATTTAGTTCTCGCTTTTTTAAAAAGAACTAACGAACAATTATGACGGTAGAAATAATACCTTTCGAGCAAAAATACACAACAGATTTTTATAACCTAAATATAGAGTGGTTAAAATCGCTTTTTTATGTAGAACCTTACGATGAAATGGTGCTTAAAAACTGTGAAGCCCATATTATCGACCAAGGTGGCCATATATTTTTCGCAAAATTTAATAATGATATTGTGGGTACAGTAGCTTTAATGAAAATGGAAGGCACTAATAATTTTGAATTAACCAAAATGGCTGTTTCTCCACCTAATCGCGGGTTTAAAATTGGGCAAAAACTTATGCATCACGTTATTGACTTTGCTAAAATCAAACAGATCCCTAAACTTATTATCTATTCTAACCGGAAATTAGAAAACGCCATTTACGTCTATAAAAAGTATGGTTTTGTTGAAATCCCTTTGGAAGAAAACAACCATTACGAACGCGCCGATATTAAAATGGAATTAGCCTTTTAATAGAAGTAACTCTAATTATTTTTTTACATTTGATAATACCTTAAAAACTTATTCATGAAAATTAAAATTTTAATCCTTTTAATTACCGGTTTACTTGCTTTTAACAACTCTATTTCGGCTCAAGAAAGCACCTCTAGCTTATTAGATAAAGCGCAGACCGAAGCTAAAAAAGAAGGCAAAGCTATATTTATAAAGTTTGAAGCTTCTTGGTGCGGTTGGTGTAAAAAAATGACGAAAGACATGAAAGCCGATGGAACTAAAGCCTTTTTTGAAACAAACTATGTTACCGTGCCCGTTGTGGTAAAAGAATCTAAAGGAAAGGAACATTTAGAGAATCCGGGATCTAACGATTTACTAAAAAAATATAACGGCGAAAAAGCGGGTTTACCGTTTTGGGTTATTCTAGATGCGGATTTAAATGTAATTACAGATGCTTACAATGCTAAAGGCCAAAATTTAGGCGCTCCAGGAACTAAAGAAGAAGCAGATGTTTTTATTGAAAAAATAAAGAAATCGGCTAAAAAAATAACAGAAAATGATGTTGCGAGTATTAAAAGCCAGTTTGTACTAAAAAGTTAGATTACATATTATAAAACAAAAAAGCTCAAGATTTAAATCTTGAGCTTTTTTGTTTTGTATAAACTAGTAAACACCACAGTGCTTATGATTCTAATGGTACGTCTGGTAATTTATTTTTAAAACTTGGCGCATTCTCTCTGTACGATACCTTTTTCTTTTTAGAAACAACAAGTAATAAGTCTTCCTTTAAAGTAAATAAAGTTCCGCCTCTAAACGAATTTGTTAGTAATTCTTCTATTTCGGCAATAGCCTCGGGTAAAGAAAATTGTTTGTATAACTCCTCTTCGGTATGGCGGTATTTAAATTGAAAGATTGTTTTTCCTTCAACTACAAACAAACGGGCATAAACATTTACTAAGCCTTCGCTTTTTCTTAAAGGTCTACTTAAGGTTAGTTTTACAAACTCATCATCGATTACACTTTGTTGTAATCTTTCAAAAAAATCTTTAAATTCACTCATACTGCAAAGATAGAAAATGCCTCTATAAAGCCATAGTTTTTCATACAATTATATGGGTGTGTTTTTGGCGTTGTATTTTAAGTAAATAATTTTAAACTTTAAATTTATTACAAGATGAAACTTGTGTTTAGGCTTTAGCACATTCTCTACAAACAGCCCCGCGTTAGGGATTGATGCGGCATCCTTTTTACAAATTGGCTAAGCCTATAAAATAAGGATGAAACAAGTTTTAATTGAAGTGCTATTACAAACAGAACACTCCAAACCTTTGTAAAAAGATATAGCGGAAAGCCCGCCCCTTTTCGGGTAACGCCATAAAAAAAAACGATTGACAAACTTTACAGTTCATCAATCGTTTTAATTTAATTTTTATGTAATTACGTTTAGCCTTTTAACCAAGCTTCGCGTAATGTTTTTTGAGCTTCATTAACATCGGCTTTTTCAAAGATACCGTTACCCATAGTGTACGATTTTGTGGTTTTGGTATTGATTTCAATATCTTTTCCATCACGGTTTAGAGTTACGTTTATATCGGTTCCTGGAGTCCAAGCAAACATTTTTTGTAATAAATCGTTTGCGTTTTGCATTGTAAATGGCTCACCAGATACAGCTTTTAAAACATCGTTTGCTTGCACACCTTGCTCGTTCCAGAAGCTATTTTTAGTCACTTCTTCTGTAAAGAAAACTTCTCCTTTTTCTGGATTTGCTCCAAATAATAAGGTTCCTGCATTGTGTACATAGCTTGTTTCTATTTTTCCTTCGGTGATTTCTAAACCTACTTTGCTTAAAAATTGGTTATAATTAATTGGAATATCGCCAATAACATGGTTGTCGAAAAAGTCGCGTAACGATGGGTATGTCATGGCTACAATTTCGTCGATAAGTTTATCATCTTCAAACGGTTTGTTTTTTCCGTATTTATTAGACAGTTCTTTCATTAAAGATAAAATCCCACGTTGACCGTTACTTTCTTCGCGTAAAATAATATCTATGCACATACCTATTAGTGCTCCTTTTTGGTACACGTTTGTATATTGATCTTTGTAAGGTGCTTTTAGTATATTTTCGCTCATTATGGTAAAACTCATAGCATCGTTCATGTTTTGAGACGCTTGTACTTTTTCCATGATTTTGTTAAAAAACTCATCTTCTGAAACTAGATCTTCACTTACCTGAAAAAGAGTTGCAAAATACTCGGTTACACCTTCGTACATCCATAAATGCTTAGAGAATGTTGGGTTGTTGTAATCGAAATAATGAACATCTTCTGAGTGTACGCTTAAGGGCGTTACAATATGGAAAAATTCATGAGATACTACATCTGTCATGCTGCTAGCTATTGTAGCCTCGTCCATATCTTCTGGTAAAACTACAACTGTAGATGTGTGGTGCTCTAATGCGCCAAAACCTTTTGGAGACTCTTCTGTCCCTTCCGATAAATACAGGTAAATATCGTATCGAGGTGTTGAGTTAATATCGCCTAAAAACACTTTTTGAGCTTGCATCATTTTAAAAACAACATCTTTTAAAGAGGCTGCAGAATGTACATTGTTTGGCGAGTAAACGCTTAATACAATTTTAATATCGCCAACCATAAACTCTTCTACATCGAGTTTACCATACATCATTGGGTTGTCGGTAATATCGAAATAACGGGTTGCAAAATAACTTGTAGTTACACTTTTACCGTCTTCACTAGTTTTAGAATTTACAGTTTGTAATGCTGATGTACGAACAAAATCTGCAGAACCTGTTACGTCCAATTTATATTGGTTGTTTTTTAAAGTATCGAAATACCCAATAAAACCATGTAAGTTAAGCACATAGTTTTCTGGCTCAATATTAGTTCCCGATGGAGAAAATGGCTCTTCACCACCAATACCACCTTTAGTTTCGATATCGAAAGTATCGTTTACTAAATAAGTTATTTTATCCAATTCTTTTGCATTGGCAATCGTCCATGTGTTTTCGTCTACCTTTACTACTGGCATACTTTCACCTTTGTAGTTAATGGCTTTAAAATCGTCTACATACTTACCAAAATCGCTAACAGAATACGTTCCTTGTACCACTCTTGGTAATCTATAAGTTACGCTAGATACTGTAAAACGCCCTGGATTGATAACTACTGGAGCTTTATCATCGGTAACGTTATCTAAATTAATAGATGTTTCTATTGGTGTACTTACAGCTAAATCGTTTTTTGCGTTTTTTGTTGAATTACAACTTGCTAATAAAAGCCCCATCATGACAGATGCGGAAAGGAACTTGGTATTCATATTTTACTTTTAATTTAATTACGGCTGTGCATGAATTTGGTCTGGCACAACCTCGATTTATAATCACTCTATTTTAACTAAACGCATAGAATTTTTAGCAGATTCATGCAGACTACTTAAGTATAAATAATTGACCTCGAAATTACCATTCTGTTACATATTATTCTCCTAAGGTTTTGTTAAATTCGCAACATGCAAAAACCATTAGTCAGTATTCTCATTCCGTTTAAAAACACCGGAGCGTATTTAAAACCGTGCCTAACATCTATTATAAACCAAAGTTATTCCAATTGGGAATTACTTATTATAGACGACGGTTCTACTGACGATAGTTTTGATATTGTAAACTCTTTCGCGCTTAAAGATGCAAGAATACAACTTTATAAGAATATAGGAAACGGAATTATTGATGCATTGCAACTCGCATTTTCTAAAAGTAGTGGAGAACTTATTACCCGCATGGATAGCGATGATATTATGCTACCCAACAAAATTAAGGTTTTAGCACATAACTTAATAACACACGGCACGCAACATGTTGCCGTTGGATTAGTTAATTATTTTGCTGAAGATGGCATAAAAGATGGCTATAAAAGCTATGAAGTTTGGTTGAACGGTTTAACTGAAAAAGGAATTAATTTTTCTGAAATTTATAAAGAATGTGTTATTCCGTCACCTTGCTGGATGGTTTACCGCAGCGATTTTATTGCCTGCGATGCCTTTAACCCCAACTTATATCCTGAAGATTACGACTTAGCTTTTCGGTTTTACAAACATGGCTTTAAGTGTATACCTTGTAATGAAGTTTTGCACAATTGGCGCGATTATAATACCCGTACTTCGCGCACACATGTCCATTATGCTGAAAATCATTTTATTGATATTAAGCTGAAATATTTTCTAGAACTCGATTACAATCCCGACAAAACCTTAATAATTTGGGGAGCCGGAAAAAAAGGAAAAACCATTGCTAAAAAATTGATTGAAAAAAAGATACCTTTTGAATGGATTTGCGATAACCCTAATAAAATTGGTCGCGACATCTATGGCGTAATTCTTAAACCTTTTAATTATTTAGCTGAAACTGGCCACGCACAAAGCATTATTACTGTAGCTAATAAAAGCGAACAGAAAGATATTTTAGAATATATGAAAGGACTTAACTTAAAACCAATTGAAGATTATGTCTTTTTCTGTTAATTGTATTTTTTGAGTTTATTGTTAGAAAAATATTCGTGAATTGATGGCATTATTTTTTTCATTCTCTATATTTGTGTAATTATAAAAAAACATGCAGTTTAAACACCCCGAACTTCTTTACGCCTTATTTTTACTGCTTATCCCTATAATTATTCACTTATTTCAATTACGTAAATTTGAAAAAGTAGATTTTACCAACGTTGCTTTTTTAAAAGAAGCAAAACTACAAGCTCGAAAAAGTTCGCAAATTAAAAAATGGCTTATTCTCTGCACGCGCTTATTATTATTAGCCTGCCTTGTATTAGCCTTTGCTCAACCTTTTACAGCAAAAACAAACGCTTTTAAATCGAAAAAAGAAACGGTAATTTATTTAGATAATTCGTTTAGCATGCAAGCTAAAGGTAATAAAGGCGAGCTTTTAAAAAGAGCTATACAAGATATTATAGCGCATGTTCCTGAAAACGAAAACATAACACTTTTAACCAATAACAACGTCTATAAAAACGTAACTATTAAAAGTATTAAAAACGATTTACTACAACTTGGGTATGCCGCTACTCCACTAACGTCTCAAGCGGCCTATTTAAAAAGTAATACTTTTTTCAGCAAACAAAAAAGCAGCTTAAAAAGCTTAATTTATATATCAGATTTTCAAGATAGTAATCAAGGTTTTTCAATTGAGAAAGACTCTTTGAAAACAAATTATTTTGTTCAACTTCAACCTGTAAACAACGAAAACATCGCTATTGATAGCGCTTTTATTTCAAACAAAACAGCCTCTGAAATTAAATTAAGTGTCCTTTTGAAAAACACGGGAAAATCTTTGGAGAATCTACCCGTTTCACTTTTTAATAACGACACTTTAATTGCAAAAACATCGGTAAGTATAGATAAGGAAGCGAGCACGACCTTTACACTACCAAAAAATAAAATAATAAACGGTAAAATAAGCATAGATGATGCGAGTTTACAGTTTGATAACAGCTTGTTTTTCAATATTAATAACACCGAAAAAGTTAATGTATTAGCGATAAACGAAGGAAATGATGATTTTTTAAAGCGTATTTATACGGTTAGTGAGTTTAACTACACATCGTCTGCTTTAAACCAGTTAAACTATAACATTTTAGAATCGCAAAATCTAGTTGTTTTAAATGAAATTAACACCATACCAAACGCCTTAACTGCTGCGCTAAAACAATTTATGAGCCAAGGTGGTTCGCTTGTAATTATTCCGTCTAGTAACATTACCATAGCATCTTACAACGATTTGCTTCAAAGTTTTCAGTCTACTTTTAAGAGTTTCAATAAAACTGAAAAACGCATCACGAATATCAATTACTCGCATCCTTTATTTAACAATGGCGTATTTGAGAAACAGGTTATTAATTTTCAATATCCAAAAGTTAACGGATTTTATAATATAAATTCTGCAAGTCTATCTTCAATTCTTAAATATGAGGACGGCTCTCCTTTTTTGTTTCAAAATAAAAATACTTTTGTATTTACTTCGGCCTTAAATAAAGAAGATTCCAACTTTAAAAATTCGCCGCTAATTGTACCTACTCTTTACAATATTGGGAAGTATAGTTTTAAAATCCCTGAGCTATATTATACCATCGGGAAAAATAATAGCTTTGAAGTCAATACGCAATTGCAACAAGATGCCGTATTAGCGCTGAGCAACCAAACTGAAAATATGATTCCGGAACAGCAACTTTTTAATAACAAAGTGCTTATTAAAACTTCTGAAACACCGAATACTGCTAATATTTACAACATAAAAAACAAAACGGACGTTATTAAAAACGTAAGTTATAATTACGATAGAACGGAAAGCAACCTGCTTTACTCCAACTTATCTACCACGGAAAATATAAACCTGAACAACTCTGTTGCTCAAGTTTTCGATACTATAAAAAGTGACTCAAAAATTAATGCGCTATGGAAATGGTTTGTTATTTTTGCACTAGCGTTTTTACTTACTGAAATGTGCATATTAAAATATTTTAAATGAACATACTTATAAAATCGGCCACGATAATAGATTCTAAAAGCGAGTTTCATAACAGTACTCAGGATATATTAATTGAAAATGGCGTGATTACTTCCATTGCTAAATCCATTAAAAACACCAATAACTACCAAGAAATTCAACTTGATAATTTACATATTTCTCAAGGTTGGTTTGATAGTAGCGTGAGTTTTGGAGAACCCGGTTTTGAAGAACGTGACACCATAGAAAATGGTTTAAAAACCGCGGCTGCATCTGGTTTTACTGCAGTAGCCATGAATGCGAATAGCAACCCAGTAATAGACTCTAACTCTAATATTACATTTGTAAATGCTAAAGCGCAAAACCATGCCGTAAGCTTATTACCTATAGGCGCTTTAACCGTTGGAAGCAAAGGAGAAGATTTAGCCGAATTATACGATATGAAATCTGCCGGAGCTGTAGCTTTTTACGATTATAAAAAGCCAATTTCAAATCCTAACTTAATGAAAATTGCTTTGCAATACGCCAGTAATTTTGATGGATTAATTTGTGCTTTTCCTCAGGAAAATAAAATTGCAGGTCACGGTGTAATGAACGAAAACATTACAAGCACTACCCTTGGTTTAAAAGGTATACCTGCTATGGCAGAAGAATTACAAATTGCACGCGATATATTTTTATTAGAATACACTGGCGGAAAATTACATATCCCAACTATTTCTACTGCAAAATCGGTAGAATTAATACGCGAAGCCAAACATAAAAAACTAAACATTACTTGTAGCGTTGCTATACATAACTTATATTTCTCTGATGCAGCATTAAGCGATTTCAATACACATTTTAAAGTGTTACCTCCCTTACGCATACAAAGTGATATTGATGCCTTAATTGAAGGTCTTAAAGATGGTACTATCGATATGATCACCAGTGACCATAACCCAATAGATATCGAACATAAAAAAATTGAATTCGACCATGCCAAATACGGTACTATTGGTTTAGAATCGGCTTTTGGAGCACTTCAATCCTTATTCACCATTAAGAAAACTATTGATATTTTAACCAAAGGAAAATCACGATTTGGATTAGAAAACACACCGATAAATATTGGCAACAAAGCAGATTTATCATTATTTAATCCAGATACAAAATACACGTTTTCTAAAAATGACATCATATCGAAATCTAAAAATGCCATTTTTGAAGGTGAAGCTTTAAAAGGTAAAGTTTACGGTATTATTTCTAACAATAAAATTTCTATAAACTCATAATTTAAATGACAGTACAAGATATTGAAATAGGGCGCAAAAATGCTATAATTAGCTATTTAACCATATTTGGAACCATAATAGCATTCTATTTAAACAACGAAAAAAAGAGTGAGTTTGCTACCTTCCATATCAGGCAATCCTTAGGCCTATGGTTAACCTTTTTTGCATTAGGTTATATTGTTGGTAGTTTTGATAGTTGGTTAGTTTCTATGGGATTCTACATATTTTTTGCAGTGCTTTTTGTTTTTGGATTTGGAAACGCTGTTGGTAAAAAAGCACAACCTATACCTTTAGTCGGGGCTTTATATCAAAGAATGTTTGCTAATCTTGGCAAATAAAAACAAGAGTTTTTAAATTTTAAAAATAAACGTAACTATTAAAAACAGCAAGAAAACTCTTGATGTTTAAACCCATACACAAATGAATAGAGATCTATCTTTAGAACATATAATTCGTAAATCATCTTTAAAAGAAAATGCACCATTACTCATTTTATTACATGGTTATGGAAGCGATGAAAACGATTTATTTTCGTTTGCAAACGAATTACCAGAAGAGCTTTTCATTATTTCAGTGAAAGCACCTTACCCAATGCAACCACATGGAAATGCTTGGTATGCTATTAATTTTGATGCTGAAAAAGGAAAATGGAGTGATAATGAACAAGCTATTTTATCTCGAGATTTAATTGCTAAATTTATAGACGAAGCTATTGAAACCTACCCAGTAAATAAAGATAGTGTGTCACTTTTAGGCTTTAGCCAAGGTTGTATTTTAAGTTATACTGTAGCCTTAACTTACCCAGAAAAAATTAAAAACATTGTGGCTTTAAGTGGTTATGTTAATCCAGATATTTTTCCGAAACCTATTCAAAAAGAAGATTATGCCCATTTAGATTTCTACTGCTCTCACGGTAGTGTAGATCAGGTTATCCCTGTAGATTGGGCAAGACAAAACGCGCCTTATTTAAGTAAATTAAACATAAAACATAAATATTCTGAATTTCCTGTTGGGCACGGAGTTGCTCCGCAAAACTTCTACGAATTAAAAGAATGGTTATCTGCTCGTATTTAAAAAAGTTCCATAACTCTCTAAAAACAAAAAAACACTTCACTTTGAAGTGTTTTTTTTGTTTCCCTAAAACCGACAGTGTAATTGTTAATTTATTGCTTTGTTTTTAAGTAAAAACATAAATTATTGAAGCATATATAATAATGCCCAATTTGCTCTAATTTGAAAGAAAAAACAATTTTACGAAGAAAAATTTTACACAATAAAAAGTACAGCTTGGGGAGAGGGTTTTGATCAAGGAAACTTTTTTATATCCCTAGAGCCAGGAACATACGAGGTTTGTTATGGCTTAATTACTGATGCTTGCCCAGAAGAACAATTTAGTTGTCAAACTGTAACGGTACCTGAGTTATAGATCATCGAATAACGATTTCAAAATATTAGATTTCAATCTGTTTTCTACAGTTTAAATATCATAAAAACACCCTCACTAAATATAATTTTTAATGAGGGTGTTTTCATTTTAAACTTCAACATAAAACTTAACATAATACGCGTTAAACATCTATTTCCGAAGTAAAATATATACCATAAAAAAACCTGTCAGTTTATATAAACTAACAGGTTTTAAATATTATTTATGTTTAAATATTAGCTATTTACAACTAATCTAAATCCTTCACCATGTATATTAAGTATTTCTACTTTTGGATCTAATTTTAAATACTTACGAAGCTTTGCAATGTAAACATCCATACTTCTAGACGTAAAATAATTATCGTCTCTCCATATTTTAGTCAATGCTAATTCACGAGGCATTAAATCATTTTCATGTAATGCTAACAAACGTAACAACTCATTTTCTTTAGGCGATAACTTTACAGGTTCTGCTCCATTATGGCTTAAAAAACGGAGTTTAGAATTCAAGTCGAAGCCACCAATTTTAAATTCAAATTGTTTACTATCAGAAACTGTTTCTGTTGCCTTTCTTTGAATAATAGCTTTTATTTTCATTAGTAACACCTCACTATCAAACGGCTTGTTTAAATAGTCGTCTGCCCCTACTTTATAACCTTTAAGCACATCTTCCTTCATGGTTTTAGCCGTTAGGAAAACTATAGGCACATCAGTGTTTTTTTCACGTATTTCTTTAGCTAAAGTAAAGCCATCTTTATACGGCATCATAACGTCTAAAATACATAAATCAAAATCATCCTTTTTGAATTTTTCAAAACCTTCCATACCGTTTTTGGCATGAGTTACGTCATAATCATTCATCATTAAATAATCCTTAAGTACGGTTCCAAAATTTGGATCATCTTCTACTAATAAAATTCTTTTTTTATGCTCTTCCATAATTTACGATATTAACGGAAGCCTTACTGTAAAAGTACTTCCTTTGTCTTTTTCACTTTCTACTGTTATATAACCTTGATGGTCATCTACTATGCGTTTCACGTATGCTAAACCAAGTCCATGGCCTTTAACATTATGTATATTTCCAGTATGTTCTCTATAAAATTTTTCGAACACACGTTTTACGGCAGCTTTACTCATTCCGCTACCTTGATCTTTAATTTTCAATATAATATTAGTCCCAACATTTTCCGTATACACGTCTATTTTTGGGGCTTCTGGAGAATATTTAATGGCATTATCCAAAATATTTACCACCACATTTGTAAAGTGTGTTTCGTTTGCTAAAACCGATGTGCTTTCTGCATTCAAGTGCGTATGTATATAGCCTTGCCTGTCTTCCACAATCAATTCCACATGGGTAATAGCATCTTCTATTAACTCATGAAAGTCAACACGTTCTTTACTTATATTTAGCTCATTCTTTTCAAGTTTCGAAATACGTAACACATTTTCTACTTGGGCGTGCATACGTTTATTCTCTTCTTTAATCATGTTTAAGTAACGGATTACCTTATCACGATCTCCAATGATTTTAGGATTCTTAATAGAATCTAAAGCTAAATTTATAGTCGCAATGGGCGTTTTAAACTCATGCGTCATATTATTTATAAAATCGGTTTTAATTTCCGAAATTTTACGTTGTTTCATTAACTGATAAAGTGCTCCTGTATACGCCATAATAATGATTAACGTAAACACTATAGACAGCAAAATCATACCAATTATAGTCGATAAAATAAACTTACCATCTTCCGGGAAATTTACCAATAATTTATATGGACTTCCCGTATTCATATTAGAAAAAATAGGTACAGAATAGGTTGAAGCTTTATCATACTCAAAGGAATCACTCTGAATTTTTGTTGCCAAATCGTTACTGTAAATAGCAAATTCGAAATTAATATTAATCGAATCTTCTTTTAACTTGCGATCTAGCATTTCTTCAATCGTTTCTCTAGAAACTCTTTGATGAATTGGTCGCCTTTGTGCAATATCTTTATAAAGATCTTCAAATAAAATTTTATCGGTTGTAGACATCTTCTCTAAAACCAATAATTTATCATTCGAACTTAAATCTAAATCCGACTCTTTATTACTATAAACTCTTGTTTGGCGTTCGTTATAAATGCGTTTCACATTTATAGTATCTAACCCCATGTCAAAAAGCGGTGAACTCAGCTTGTAATTTTCTTCTAAAATACCACTACTATAAACTACAATTTCTTTAGAATCGGAGTCTTCTTGAATAATATTTAAGTTTCTAATAGCTGCCGTATCTACCGATACACCTTGTAAAACTAAATTCTGAAGTTTGTAAACATACTCTGCCTCTTCCTTAGTTTCAATAGTATTGGAAACATAGTAAAGTGCCGTTTTTACACTACTCCTAAAACGTTCTTTTTCGTTCTTTACGGAATTGTTAATATAGTAAGCTTGGATAGAAATTATCCCTATCAAAGATAAACTCATTAACAATATTAAAACGAAAATTATGCGTTTGCTCATTATTCAAAATTAACATTTTAACATTTACTAAAACAGCTTTTAACCTTACATTAACAAAAATGTTAAAATTCTATGATTTCTGTATTTTTTTAAGAATCTGGGCATGTACAAAAGCCACTTGTTTTTTAGTTTTTTCGAGGTCAATATTTTCGATAACAAAATGCGAAAGCTTTACTTTTTCGGCATCGCTCCATTGGTTGTCCATAATCGCTTTTACCTTTTCTTCTGTAGTATTATCACGTTCCAAAACACGCTCTATTTTAGCTGCTTTGGGAGCCGTTACAGCAATAATATAATCGCAGAGTTTATCACCTCCATTTTCAAATAAAATCGCGACTTCTTTTATTACGTAGACTGAATTTTGTTTGGCTGTCCATTTTTCAAAATGCCTAGCCACTCTTGGGTGAATAATAGCATTCATTTGGTTTAGCATATTTTTATCATTAAAAATAATACTAGCAATAAATGGCTTATTTAAACTTTGATCCACGTAAGCTTCTTCCCCAAACAACGCAATAAGTTTACGCTTAATAATTTTGGACTTAAGCATCAGTTTTTTGGCCTCAACATCGGCAATATATACTGGCACACCTAATGCCTTAAACATTTTTGCTACGGTTGTTTTCCCGCTACCAATACCACCTGTAAGCCCTATTACAATCATTTCGTTATAATAAATTCTATTAATTGTTGATTTACTCTTGCATTTTTAACCTGTTCTGGCATTTTAACCAATTCTGGCGTTAACGTAGAGCCTTTGGTGACTTTACTATAATCGCAAACCACTTTAAAATCTTTTACAGTAACACTATTAAAGTTTTTTAAACTCACGTAATAAGATACGTTAATTTCCTTTGGAAAATATTTTATTCTTAAAGAATCTGGCGTGTTTATAATATGAACCGGAATCTTTAATTTTCCTTCTGTAAACTTTTCAACTTTAGCTTTTAACACAGTTGTTCTACTCGAAAATTTTAAATCGGCCATATTAGGAAGCTCTAATTCTAAATTTTTAGTAATATCGGTTTTTACATCTATTAAATTTACAGGCTTTGTTTCAATAAACTTCAACTTTGAAACCAAAACATCTGGACCTATTACAGTAACCGAATCTGGTTGTAATTTATAATCTCCAGCTACATCATAACCTAAAGAAAAACTTACCTCCGATTTTAACCTAATAGGTACTTTTTTAACCAAATTAACACCATACTTAAAGTAAAGCGTATCTGGCAAAATATTTAATAATTCTACATGACTTTCAAATTGTGTATTTGCCAAATATTTAATCGATTTGTGCCAAACATAAGCCGAATCTTTTCTATAAACATCTTTATCAAAATCAATTTTAACTTTAGGAGAACTCATGTAATAATTTAACCATTTAAAGCCATGAGTTTTTAAGGTAATAGCCAAAAAATTAGTGCTATCATTCAAAATAACATGCTCTTGAGGCACATGCTCCATCTCAATATTAAACACTAGAGTATTAGTATATTCTTTAGATAATTTATTAAAAATCAAGATAATAAAAGCCGACACCAGAAAGAGTAGAAAAATATTGATTTTTTTACTTTTTATAGAAGATAATAAATGAGACTTTAATTTTTTTATCATTTCGATTTAAAGAATAATTTAGGAAAGTGATTTTCAGGATCCTTATTTAAAACGGATACAGCTATTGTCGATTTCAAAAACCCATAACCATAACCAAAAAATTGAATAATTATTGCCGGTATTGCCAAAATAGAAACCACGATATTTTTGGTAGAAATTAAAGCTAATAAAAAAGCAACTCCGAAATACAACGAATAAGCTATTAAGCCAAGATTAATATTAACAAGAAGCAATAAAATAGAAAACACGAAGCCTAAACAAAACAACGTAGGAAACCAATATGTTATTTTTTTAGTTGAAGGGTGCCAGCTATTTAAAATAGGCCTTACCATTCCGAATTTATTAACCTGCTTATAAAAATTACTCCAAGAAATGCGGCGTTTATGATACACAAAAGCTTCAGGAATTAAAGTGGTTTTAAAACCTAAATCCCATAAACGAATAGATAAATCGGGATCTTCACCAGGATGTATACGTCCGAAACCAGAAGAAGCAAGAAAAGCTACTTTTGATAACCCCATATTAAAACTCCGTGGCTGAAAGGTATCTACACTTTTTTTATTCCCTCTAATACCGCCTGTAGTGATAAAGGAGGTCATTGAAAAATTAATAGCTTTCTGTAAATTAGTAAACGATTGGTGTGCCGCATCTGGCCCTCCAAAACAATCCACATAATAAGCTTCTAACCCTTTTTCAACTTCAGATAAATATTGTGGTGGTAAAATACAATCGGAATCTAAAATAATAAAATAATTCCCTTTTGCCCGTTGCATTCCATAGTTTCTAGAATCTCCTGGTCCCGAATTTTCTTTGAAATAATAAGAAATATCTAACTTATTTTTAAAAGCATCTACTATTGATTTTGATGATAAAGTAGAACCATCTTCAACGATAACAATTTCAAAATCTGTATCCGTTTTTAACCCCACAAAACTCTCTAAAAGTTCTTGGGTTTCGTCTGGTCGATTATAAACCGGAATTATGAATGAAAACTCTAACTGCATAACACAAAAGTAACAAAAAAGCCACCCTTTTACAGGTGGCTTTAATAATATATAATCTTTATTTTCTATTTTTCTTCAGCAGCAACAAATGCACTCATAACTTCGTCACTAACACCCATGTTACTAAAACCACCATCGTGGAATAAGTTTTGTAGTGTTACGCGCTTAGTTAAATCACTAAACATAGAAACAGTATAGTTTGCACAATCTAAAGCTGTAGCATTACCAAGTGGAGACATTTTATCTGCGTAAGCAATAAAACCATCAAAACCTTTTACACCACTACCTGCAGTAGTTGGTGTTGGCGATTGAGAAATAGTGTTTACACGTACTTTTTTATCTCTTCCGAAGAAATATCCAAAACTACGAGCTACACTCTCTAAATATGCCTTATTATCAGCCATATCATTATAATCAGGAAATACACGTTGTGCAGCCATGTAAGTTAAAGCTACAATAGAACCCCACTCGTTCATAGCATCGGCTTTATAAAGCGTTTGCATAACTTTATGAAAAGACATTGCAGAAACATCTGTTCCTTTTTGAGTCCATGCATAATTCTGATCGGTGTAATGCTTTCCTTTACGTACGTTAATAGACATTCCGATAGAGTGTAAAACAAAATCAATTTTACCTCCAAGAATTTCCATAGATTTCTCTACTAAATTCTGTAAATCTTCTTCCGAAGTCGCATCAGCAGGAATAATTTGAGAACCAGTTTTTTCAGCCAATTCATTAATCTGTCCCATTCTCATGGCAACTGGCGCGTTTGTTAAAACAAAAGTTCCGCCTTCTTCATGAACACGTTCTGCAGTTTTCCAAGCAATTGAATTTTCATCTAATGCTCCAAAAATAATTCCTCTTTTTCCTTTTAGTAAATTGTACATATTAATTGGTTTATTTCCCTAATTCAACAAAACGTTTGTTCTGGTTTGTTTCGCTGTTATCTCCCTTTACAAGGCTATAATACGGGCCGTATTTTTAATTTATTGATTAATTTAACGCCGCAAAAATACTAAACTTTAAACTTTAAAACTTAAAAGCTTTAGTTTTTTTAATTTAGTAATTCCTTAGCATGTGCAATGGCTGACGACGACATTTCTATTCCACCCAACATTTGTGCTATTTCCACAATACGCTCATCGTGATTTAGCTTTACTAAATTGGTACGAGTAACATCGTCTACATCTTCCTTATAGACTTTAAAATGCGAATGTCCTTTAGCTGCAACCTGCGGTAAATGTGTAATAGAAAACACTTGCATAGTCTTACTCATATCCTGCATAATATCTCCCATTTTGTTAGAAATCTCACCAGAAACTCCAGTATCAATTTCATCGAACATAATAGTTGGCAATTGTATATAATTTGATAAAACAGACTTAATAGCAAGCATAATTCGTGATAACTCACCACCAGATGCTGCTTTTTTAAGTTCGTTAAATTGACCTCCTTTATTTGCAGAAAACAAAAACGTTAGCTCGTCTTGGCCATTTGCAAAAAAGGCATCTTTTAATGTTGCTTCAATTTTAAACTGAGCATTTGGCATCCCTAAGCTCGCTAAAATAGTTTCTAATTCCTTTTTTAACTGCGGAATTACAGCAACACGTGTTTTATTTATTTCTTTTGAAATTTTATTTATTTGCTTAGTTTTAGCTAAGATTTCATTTTCTTTTTTCTGAATATTTTCATCTAAGCTCTCAGTTGCCGAAACTTTTTCTTCTAATGCATTTTTAATTTGAATAAGCTCTGCTACATCTTCCGCAACATGCTTTTGCATTAAGTTATGTATCGCTTTAAGTTTTGCATCTACAACTTCTAATCTAGCCGGGTCGGCATCCAATTCCTCTTGTAAAGCGTCTACTTCGCCAAAAACATCGTCCATTTCAATAAGGCTACTGTTAACGCGGTTAAACAAATCTTCGTACTTAGAAGATATACCAGATAACTTCTGAAATACATTTTTCAAGTTGGTTAAACTCCCTAGAACTCCAATTTCTTCTTCTGATAATAATTGATGTGCTTCCGATAGTTTTTCTTGTATGCCTTCAATATTATTTAAAGTCTCATACTCCTCCTCTAGCGTTTCCACTTCACCATCAACTAAATTAGCTTCTACCAATTCACTCAATAAAAATGAGTTGTAATCGTGCTCTTTTATGGCTTCCGCCTGAAAGGTTAAAAGTTCTTTTAAATCCTTCTGGAGTTTTTTATAGCCTTTTAATTCAACTTTATAATCTTGTAAAATAGTATCGTTATTAGCTAAAGCATCTATTATTTGAAATTGAAAACCATTATCGGTTAATTGCATGGTTTGATGCTGAGAATGGATATCAATTAATCGTTCACCTAAAACCTGCAAACCTTTTAAATTTACCGGAGAATCATTTACAAAAGCTCGTGATTTACCTGAAGGCAAAATTTCTCGACGGATAATAGTTTGCTCCTCATAATCGAAGTCTTCTGCTTCAAATAAAGCCTTCAATTTATAGTTTGAAACATTAAAAACAGCTTCAATAATACACTTTTTTGAAGTATCTTTTAAATTACTTAAATCGGCACGTTTTCCTAAAATTAAAGATAAACCACCAAGAAGGATAGATTTTCCTGCTCCAGTTTCACCTGTAATTATAGAAAAACCATCGTTAAAATTAACCTGTAAATGATCGATTAATGCGTAATTTTTTATAGAAAGCGATGTTAGCATTTTTTGTAGTCTTTTATGTTAGACTTAATGTTTAGTTGTTAGTATAAAAGTGTTATTCTAAAACTTAATGTTACTCCATTTAGAACTGTGCATGGGCGCAATACGTTGCAGTGTTTCTTTTAAACTTGCAATATTTACGTTTGGACCATCGCTAAAAATTTGTTCTAACTCGTCGGCCTTTGCGTCAAAAAACGTTCGTAATAAAAAAGAATTAGGTCTACGACTATTCATATCTTTAAATGTAGAAAGTGCCGATGCAATCTCTTCTTTACCTTTTTTATTATTTTCTGCCATAACATCCATACCTGCTCTGTGGTAAGTATACATAACCTCACGAAACTCTTTAAACGTAGGCGACATAATGTTATCGATAAGTGCAAAACGACTTTGTAAACCATCTTCTAGCTTCCAACCTGCAGAATTACTTTGCTGAGAATAATTTGTAATAATTTGCGCTTGCTTAAAATATGGATCGCCACCTTTTTCTGTGAACGAATCGGCATCTAAACCGAGAATCATATATACATGAAACCCTAACACAGAAACTAAATTAGATTCGTATTGCGTAGGATTAAAGATTAGGTTTTGAAATTCTAAATATCTAAAATTAAAATCTTTATCGTTAAAATTATAAATTGGAGAACTGTATGATGAGCCGTAAGTTGGTCGAGAAGATTGTACTTGTAACGTTGCACTAAAAGACTCTCCACTGTACTCAACAATATTAATAAACATACTACAATCTAAACGCTCTTGTGGTGCAAACTTCTGGTTAGTCCATTTTGTTTTATTTACAAACTCGGTAAGTTGTTTTTCTAGAGTTTTAAAAATAGGAAAGTTTTCGTTTCCGGTTTGTTGCGCATTAACAATCACTTTACAGTTTAGTTCTTGCGAAATACCCGTGAAACTTAATACTAACAATAAAACAACTAATATGTTACGCATGTATATTTTCAATAATTTTGTTTAACAAATCTATCGCCACATCGGCTTTTGATTTTAGGCTATTTTCGGTAATATTACCAGCATCATCAATAAAAGTAACCTTATTGGTGTCGCCTTTAAAACCAGCCCCTTTATCATTTAACGAATTTAAAACAATTAAATTTAAATTCTTTCTTTTTAATTTTCCTTTTGCATTTTCGAGCTCGTTGTTAGTTTCTAAAGCAAAACCAACTAAGTATTGACTTGTTTTAATATCGCCTAACGAAGCTAAAATATCTTTAGTACGACCTAACTCTAACGTTAACGTATCACTTTTCTTTTTTATTTTCTGATTAGAAACTTCTTTTGGAGTAAAATCGGCAACTGCTGCAGAAAGCACAGCAACATCAACAGTATTGAAATGCTCATGAACCGCATTATACATATCGGCAGCACTAACAACCGGCACTACCTTTATTAAAGAATGTGATACCTTTTGATGTGTTGGTCCTGATATTAAAACCACCTCAGCTCCAAGGTTAGCAGATGCTTTTGCTATTTCAAAACCCATTTTCCCACTAGAATGATTACCAATAAAACGCACAGGATCTATGGCTTCGTAAGTTGGTCCTGCAGTAATCAATATTTTTTTTCCGCGTAGTGGTAATTTACCTAAGATATCTTCTTCAATAAAAGACACAATATCTTCGGGTTCTGCCATCCGGCCCTCGCCTACTAAACCACTCGCTAATTCTCCGCTTCCAGCAGGTATCATAATATTCCCAAAACTCTGAAGCTTTTTAAAAGATTCTAATGACGCGGGATGCTTATACATATCTAAATCCATTGCTGGTGCGAAATACACCGGACATTTAGCTGATAAATATGTAGCTAGAAGTAAATTATCGCTAGTACCATTCATCATTTTAGATAAGGTATTTGCTGTGGCAGGCGCAATAATAAAAACATCGGCCCAAAGTCCTAAATCAACATGGTTGTTCCAGGTGGCATTATCATCTTCTTCATTTGTAAAAGTAGAATGTACCGAGTTTTTAGAAAGTGTAGATAAGGTTAAAGGTGTAACAAACTCTTTAGCAGCAGGCGTCATCACGACTTTTATGTTTGCGCCAGATTTAACAAATAACCTAACTAACGAAGCCGTTTTATAAGCTGCAATACCTCCCGTAACTCCTAACAGTACATTTTTACCGTTTAAAATACTCATAAAATAGATGCTTCAATTTTAATTTTTACCTAATAACCTAAGAAACTCCAAGCCTATTATTATAATTGGTTTGGAGTTTAAATATTGTAAAGAAATTTAAGAATTTACTCTTGAGTATCTTCTTCTGTATTTCTAAAATAAATTTTATCTGTTAACCATTCTTGAACAGCTAATGAATGAGGTTTTGGTAATTTTTCGTAAAATTTAGACACCTCAATTTGCTCCTTATTTTCAAAGATCTCTTCAAGACTATCGTTATAAGTAGCAAATTCTTCTAACTTATCGATTAATTCTTTTTTAATCTCCGTATTAATTTGCTCTGCACGTCTTGATATGATTGAAATTGACTCGTAGATGTTCTCTGTTGGCTCATCTATTTGATTTCTATCATACGTAATCGTATTAACGGGAGCATTGGTTTTCTTTAAATCCATTTTGGTCTTGTTATTTAACTTTTTGTGCTATATTTTTCTAAAGCGCCGTTTAATTCTCCTGCCATATCATCTGCTTGCGAAATGAACTCAGAGTTTACATAAGCTTTTTTAAAGCTTTCGTAAAATTCTTTAGCTTGTTTTAAACGTACTTCTTTTTTTCGTTCTACACTATTCATTGCTAATTTATGTGCAGAATCTAATCTGTAAAACAAAGCTTTCTCTCTTAAAGAAGATCCTGGAAAATCGAAAATAAAATTATTAAATGATTTTATTGACGCTTCAAAATCTGATATTAAATTGTACTGCTTTGCTATACTGTATGCTTTATTCTCTAATTTAAAATCTAACTCTTGTACCAAAGTATTTGCATCGGCAACATATTTAGATTCTGGAAACACATTAATAAATGTTTGCAATTTCTCAATAGCTTCAACCGTTTGCTTTTGATCTTTAGTGTAAGCTGGTGAAAGCATTGAATAACTTTTTGCACTTAAAAAAGAAGCTTCTTCTTGCTTTTCACTATTTGGATAACTTGATGCAAAACGTTCAAATTGATATCCTGCTACATAATAATCTCCCATTTCATAGAAAGAATTAGAATATAAATACATCAATTTTTCTGCTTGAGGCTTTCCTCTATAATTTGGTACAATTTGAGCAAATAACCTATTGGCTTTTGCAAATTTACCTTCGTTATATAATTCTTCACCCATTTTAAATTTGGTGGCAATATCTTCAGATTTTAAAACCTTTTGATACTCGCTACAACTACTTAAAACAGTGAATACTAATAAAATGTAAAAAAACTTTTTCATAAATATAAAAGAGGATGCAAAATTAGGTTAATAATATGGATATTAAAAATATTATTTTCAATCCAAACTTTTGCTAAAATAGAGGCTTAAACCCAGTAATCATAAGGTTTAAGTTATATTTAACACTGAAAAAATATTTAATAAGCTTCTACAAAATCTTTAATTTTTTGCTTTAAGGCACCTGTTGCGGGTACTAATGGCAACCTCACAGTATCTTCACATAAGCCTAAAGCTTGAAAAACGGCTTTAATTCCAGATGGGTTATTCTCCTCGAATATATAATCTATAACATTCATTAATTTAAAATGAAGTTTGTAAGCCGCTTTATTATCTCCTTTTAATCCTAAACGAATCATTTCAGAGAAGTCTTTAGGAAATGCTTGCCCTATTACAGAGATAACTCCTGCTCCACCGGCTAAAACAATAGATAATGCTAAATCATCATCCCCAGAAATCACTAAAAAATCTTCTGGTTTATTCTTTATTAATTGTAAATACTGAGCCACGTTATTTCCTGCTTCTTTTACAGCAATAACATTTTTAAAATCGTTTGCCAATCTTAAAGTTGTATTAACATCCATATTTTTAGATGTTCTACCTGGTACATTGTAAAGTATAATGTCTACAGGCGAAACTTCAGATATAGCTTTAAAGTGCTGATAAATCCCTTCTTGAGTTGGCTTACTGTAATAAGGCGTAACCGATAAAATGGCATCTATACCACTTAAATCTGTTGTCTTAATTTCTTCAATAACTTGCATAGTGTTATTACCACCAATACCTAAAACTAAGGGCACACGACCGTTATTAGCTTTAGAAATTGTTTCAACAATAGCTTTCTTTTCGTCTTTAGTAATTGTTACACTCTCGGCAGTTGTGCCACTAATTACCAAATACTCTGTACCATTATCAATATTGAAGTTTACAATATTGGTTAATGCTTCATGATTTACTGTTAAATCATCATTAAAAGGCGTTACCAATGCCACTCCAGTTCCAAGAAACTTACTATTCATTCTAAATTTTATTTAATATTTTTAAGTATTTAAAAGTTTCGGTTTTAAATAAATCGAACTCTTTTAAGTTTGTTTTTATAATTAAATCGTTAATGCGCTCATCACTTTGCAATATTCCAATCTTAAATTTCGCCTTAGATTTCGCAGTAATTAACTTCAATTCTAAAATATCGGTATCATAATAGCTAACTAAAACATCAAATTTAGTATTTAAAAACCCTTCTAATTCTGGATTTTTAATAGCACCTCTCCAACCAAAATCTTTAGGATTATAACAATTATCCCAAGTCTTTAAATCTTCTTTTTCACTCTGAGAAAAGGCTATGATTTTCAATTTATTAGACTTTACTTTTAGGGTATCTGCTAACGAATTGAACATCTCAAAATCGTCAATTTCATCTAAATTTAGAATCACCCCTAAACT
This sequence comes from Algibacter sp. TI.3.09, assembly GCF_038154905.1. Lineage (NCBI taxonomy): Bacteria > Pseudomonadati > Bacteroidota > Flavobacteriia > Flavobacteriales > Flavobacteriaceae > Algibacter > Algibacter sp. TI.3.09. Next base: position 1,481,593 of record NZ_JBAKAN010000001.1, read on the forward strand.
CTCAACATCACTATCGGCAACCTCCAATTGGCGTTCCAATAATAATTTGTTCAAGTATTTTTTATTAGATTTTTCTTTAAAACCCTTTAAAATCATTTACCTTTATCCTTTGCGCAAAGGTAGCAAAAGTACATTCAAAAAATTAGTTTAATATATGAGGATTACATATTTATTTATTTTGTTAAATATTTTTGTTTTTTCAGGGTGTAAAGATCAAAAATTACATCTCACAAAAATTGAAGGTAAGCAAATTACCATTACAGATTCTTTAGGCGGGAATAGTGAAATTGAAGCTTACATAAAACCTTTTAAAGATAGAATTGAAAAAGATCTTGATAGCGTTTTAGCCTATTCTGCAGACACCTACACTAAAAAAGATGGCGAATACAATACTGCCATAGGTAATTTTATGGCCGACGCCGTTTACAGCGAATCTAACCCGATTTTTAAAAGTAGAACAGGAAAAGACATTGATATGGTTTTATTAAATCATGGTGGTATTCGTTCTATTTTATCAAAAGGAAATGTTTCAAAACGAACTGCTTTTGGCTTAATGCCTTTTGAAAACAGTATTGTTGTTGTTGCTTTAAAAGGTGAACAAGTAGATAGTATAATGCATTACTTATCTCGAGGAAAACGAGCACATCCGGTTTCTGGAATTAAATTAACATTGGATAAAGATGATAATATTCTTGAAGCCAAAGTAAATGGCAAAAGCATAGAAAAAGATAAAACTTACTATGTTGCAACAAACGATTACTTGTATAGTGGAGGAGATAATATGACCTTTTTTAAAACAAACGATAGTCTATACGTTTTAGATTATAAAATAAGAAATGCGCTAATTGATAAGTTTATGAAACTGGATACCATTAACCCGGTAATAGACGATAGATTCACTCAAATTAAATAATATGAAACGTAGAGACTTTATACAACAAGCCACAGCTGGAACTGCATTAGCTACACTTGGCAGCATGGGACTTCAATCGTTCACTACGCTTGATAAAACATCTAAAATAACAATTCTACATACTAACGATGTACATAGCCACATTGATGCTTTTGGACCTGAAGATGGTCGAAATGCTAACAAAGGTGGTGTTGCACGTAGAGCAAATTTAGTAGATTCTATAAGAAAAGAAAACCCAAACACCTTACTATTAGATGCTGGTGATATTTTTCAAGGCACACCCTATTTTAATTATTACGGTGGAGAATTGGAATTTAAACTAATGAGTAAATTAAAATATGATGCCGCAACTATTGGTAATCATGATTTTGACAATGGTATCGATGGTTTGTACGCTCAATTACCACATGCTGAGTTTCCTTTTATTACAGCAAACTACGATTTCTCTAACACTATAATGGACACGCATACCAAACCTTATAAAATATTTATAAAAGATGGTATAAAAATAGGCGTTTTTGGTTTAGGCATAGAGCTAACTGGCTTGGTAGACAAAAGCATGTTTAAGGAAACAAAGTATTTAGATCCTGTTGAAACGAGCCAAGAAATGACGCGTATTTTAAAAGAAGATGAACACTGCGATTTAATTATTTGTTTATCTCACTTAGGGTATCATTATAAAAACAACCCAGATAAAATAGACGATTTAAAACTTGCCGGAGCAACAAAAGATATAGATTTAATTATCGGTGGCCACACGCATACATTCTTAAAAAAACCAACAGTTGTAAAAAATATTGACGGCAAAAACACACTTGTTAATCAAGTAGGCTGCTATGGTATTAACCTAGGAAAAATAGATTTCTATTTCGATTCTAATAAAAATAAATCAGCCAACGGGACTTCTATAATTGTGTAATGCTGCAACTATTTATGAACTGAATTAAGAATACCTCTAAAAAGAGTATAACATGTTTAGACATCAAGGCAAAAGCAGAACTTTAAAACACAACCTGCAAATTGCCACTGTTTTGTCTTTAGCTGCTGGAATAATAAATGTTACCGGATTTTTATCATTTAAGCAATTAACCACAAATGTAACAGGGCATTTTGCCCTCTTTATATACGATCTTGCTAATTTTGAATTTTGGAAAGGCACCATCTATTTTCTATATATTTTTTCCTTTCTTCTTGGTTCTTTTGCTTCAAGCTTTTTAATTGAAAAATATAGGGTTAATAAAAAACTCAACGTTTTTGTTATCCCTACTTTAATAGAAAGCTTAATTTTAATTTCTATTGCGGTAACAAGCAACTTTGTAGAAATAACTTATCCTAATTTTATAGTCTGTGCAATGCTTTTTGCAATGGGCCTACAAAACTCATTTGTTACTAAAATTTCAAACGCAGTAGTAAGAACAACGCACCTCACAGGGCTTTTTACAGATTTAGGTATAGATTTGTCCCATTTATTATTCCCAGAATCTCATCCTGATCGAGCCAAGTTAAAAGAGAATATTAAGTTACGTATATATATAATTTCTTCTTTCTTTACAGGAGGTTTAATAGGTGGATTTTTTTATTCTGAAGTTCATTTAAAATTAAATACCCTGATACTTGCGGCATTAATTTTACTATCAAGTTTATTTTACGACGACTTTAGGTATCAACTCATAAAAACAAAAAGAAAGTACACGCAACGAAAAAACCTTACTTAAGGTGTGGATAATGCTCGTCTTCTCTAGGGCTAACATTCGGCAATCGGGATTGTTCGTAGAAAAAGTAAAAAGCCCCTAAAACCAATGTTGTAGCTAGAAAGTTTAATAAGCTACTTTGAGAAATATAAATGTTAGCAATATCTATTACTTCGGAAAAAACAAGGCACAACACTCCAAAAAATAAGAAAAGTGATTTTTCGTTATCACGATAAAAATAATTCAATAACGATAAAGACAACACTAATAGAATAATAATATTGTATGTGTTTTCTAGAAAATAAATACTATTTGTTAATAAATTAGGTTGCTCAATGGCGTATAAAACATAAATTAAATAAGCATCTAAAATAAGTAAAACAAATAAATGAATCTTCAAGTTTCTAAACACATATTTAAAATTTATAGACTGACACATCTTAAAAAACAACATAAAATAAGCCAAAACATATAAACTGTTTCCTAAATAATAGGCATATTGGTAATAATCAGAGCTTGTATCAGGATAAGCAATTTTATCAAAAATAGCCAACAAATCGGCCAATGCAAATAGCACAAAAAACATTAAAAACAGCTTGTTTTTTGGCTTAACCGAAATTATATAACGAGCAACTACTAGCGGTATAATAAGAGACTCGAAGTAAAATGCCCATCCTGGGTTTCCGTTAAATTCGAAAACAACAAAAAACACATAAACAACTGCAATTAATATTATAAAGATTTTCGTTTTGTACATATTTGCTTCTAAAACCGAAGCAAATATAAACAAATAGCTCAATTTGATAGAGTTAAAATGCGTTTAATCGATTATTTTTATTCAAAACCTATCTTTTGCAAGAATTCAGCTTCGTTAACCAATTCAACATTTAACTTCTCTGCTTTCTCTTTTTTACTAGGTCCCATTTTATCTCCAGCAACTATAAAACTTGTTTTAGATGAAATAGAACTACTCACTTTCCCTCCGTTATCTTCAATCAGTTTTTTCAGTTCATTTCTAGAAACCGTTTCAAAAACTCCAGTAACAACTATAGATTGACCAGCAAGTAAACTTGTTTTCCCTACCAACTCCTCTGCAGACATTTCTAACTGAACACCAAAAGATTTCAATCGGTTTATAATATTATTATTTTCTTCGGAAGTAAAAAATAAACAAACACTCTCTGCTATTTTTATTCCAATCTCGTCAACATTAACAAGTGCTTCTTGTGTTGCTTCTCGAACCGCATCTATACTTTTATAATGTCTTGCTAACTTTTTCGCCACCGTTTCGCCAACATAGCGAATACCTAAAGCAAAAAGAACACGCTCGAAAGGGATGTTTTTTGATTGCTCGACACCTTGAATTAATTTTTCGGCACTTTTTTCGGCCATACGCTCCAACGGAATAACCTGTTCTTTAGTCAATTCATATAAATCGGAATAATTAGTAATTAAACCTTCATTAACTAAAAGGGCAACCGTTTCACCTCCTAAACCATCGATATCCATTGCTTTACGTGAAATATAATGCTGAATTCTTCCAATAATTTGAGGATTACATCCATTATAATTCGGGCAATAATGCTGGGCTTCACCAACTTTACGCTCTAAAGCAGTATCACATTCCGGACAATGGGTTATATATAATGTAGGCTCAGAATTTGCTGGTCGCTCACTTAAATCGACACCCAAAATTTTAGGAATTATCTCCCCTCCTTTTTCAACATAAACCATATCACCAACACGTACATCGTGCTTTTCTATTTGATCTGCATTATGTAAAGATGCACGTTTAACCGTTGTTCCCGCAAGCTCTACGGGCTCTAAATTCGCTACAGGCGTAATAGCTCCCGTTCTACCAACTTGGTAAGAGATACTGTTTAATCGTGTAGAAACCTGCTCGGCTTTAAACTTGTAAGCCATAGCCCAACGTGGTGCTTTGGATGTAAAACCAAGCTCCTCTTGCTGCTGTAAGCTATTCACTTTTACAACAACACCATCAGTTTCAAAAGGAAGATCATGACGATGTATATCCCAATAATTTATAAAGTCTAAAACTTGGTCTATAGAATTTGCCAGTTTAGCAACTTCAGGAACTTTAAAACCCCATTGACGTGCTTTTTCTAAACTCTCAAACTGATTAGAAACACCTAAATTTCCGCCTGTTAAATTATACAATAAACACTCCAAAGGGCGCTTAGCAACTTCTGCACTATCTTGCAACTTTAAACTTCCTGACGCTGTATTCCTCGGATTTCTATAAGGCTCTTCCCCTATTTCAATCCGGTCTTCGTTCATTTTATTAAACCCTTCAAAAGGCAATACAATTTCTCCTCGAATATCAAATACTGGAGGATAATCACCTTTCAATTTTAAAGGTACAGACTTTATAGTTTTTACGTTAGCCGTAACATTATCGCCCTGAAAACCATCACCACGAGTTACCGCTTTTTCCAACACACCATTAATATATGTTAAACTTATGGATGCACCATCATATTTTAACTCACAAGTATATTGAACATCACCATCTATCATTTTTTTAATTCGAGTTTCCCAATCAAGCAAATCTTCTTTAGAATATGAATTATCTAAAGAATACATACGCTGCGCATGCTTAATGGTCTCGAAGTTTTTGGTAATCGCACCACCTACACGTTGTGTTGGCGAATTAGCATCGGTAAACTCAGGATGTTTAGCTTCTAATTCTTGAAGTTCTTTTAACTTTATATCAAAATCGTAATCGGAAATAGTCGCATTATCCAACACATAATAGTTATGGTTGTGCATACGTAATTCGTCACTTAACTCCTGAATTTGCTTTTTAATGTTGCTCATTGATGTGGGTATACTTTGCTTGAATTTATATTCAATTGAAATGATTCAGCACTTTTAATTTTATGCTTCAAATTTAGGAAATACTATCTAAATAGAAAACTACTAAAAAGCATCAATCTCTTATTGCTAAAACTGAAATGGAATTATTTATTGCTAGTTATAATGTTGCTTGTTCCGTAAAAACACCATTAATCATTCTATCTTTTCTAAACATATCTTGTTTTAAATGGATGTCATTAAAATGATTTCCTTTTAATAATTGAATCATCTCGTTTCCTAAATATTCATTTATTTCAAAAAACAGAAGGCCGTTTTCCTTTAAGTTATGACTTGCAAATTCGGTAATGGCTTTGTAGAATTCCAACGGATTTTCATCATCAACAAAAAGTGCCAAATGCGGTTCGTTTTCTAACACGTTAGTTTGCATTAACTTTTTCTCTAAATGACGCACATAAGGCGGGTTAGAAACAATAATATCAAATTTAGTATCCACTAATAATTGCTCACCTTCAACCGATAATATATCTTGATTAATAAAAGTAATAGCCACCTGGTTCAACTCGGCATTTTCTCGAGCAACCTTTAAAGCCTCAACACTAACATCTAATGCGAAAACATTTGCATTTGGTAAGTTTTTGGCAATAGAAATAGCGATACAACCACTACCAGTACCTATATCTAAAATATTTATGCTTTTATTTTCTTCTACCGATTTTAACACCCAACTTACCAACTCTTCAGTTTCTGGTCTTGGGATTAAAGTGTTATCGTTTACCTTAAACGTTAATCCGTAAAACTCGGTTTCACCTAAAATATATTGAATTGGTATTTGTTGCTCTAACAATATTAATGCTTCTAAAATAAGTGCCTCGTTTTCGACCTCTAAATCGCGATCCATTGCTAATTGTAAACGTGTTACTTTATAATAGGTTTCAATTAAAATATAAAAGAAACTATCGACTTCTTCTAATTGAAAAAACGGATCTAACTTGTCGTGAAATATTTTCTGAATGTCTTTTAACTTCATTTTTTCAATAATTAGAAATACTTAGTGCATTTACTCTTGTCAATTTTGATTCAAACTAAAAAACTATAAATCTCTTAGCATCCAAACACCACAAGAAAAGTGCCCAGTATCACCCAAAGCCTTGTCTAAGTGTTTAAAACCATGAGTTTCATAAATATGAATAGCCGCTTTTAACTGTGTTGACGATTCAATATAACATTGTTTATACCCCAAAGATTTAGCAGCTTCTAGGCATTTAGAAAACAAAAGCTTACCGTAACCTTTACCTCTAATTTTAGATGAAAAATACATTTTCTGAATTTCACAAACCGTAGTTTCAAAACCGCTTAAGGGTTTAAAACCACCGCCTCCTAAAATTTCACCATCTGCTTCAATAACAAAATAAACATCATTTGCATTTTGGTAAACCTGAAAAATTTGTTTGGTTTCCGGATCGGTGTAAGCCGTACCTTCTAAAGGAATATTAAACTCATGAAAACACGCCCTGATAACTTGCTCGATTCCTGCGTTGTCATTAGGCCCAATTTCTCGAATAACTATATTATCTTTGTTCACTATAAAACTTTGCTTTTTGTCTGGTGAAGATACAGTAAATCCGAAAAAAACGTAATGAAGAAACTCATAATTTTATCAACACTACTCATCTCTTTTCTAAATTGTACTGTAACCGAAAAACCGACTTTTATAGGTGTACAAAACATTAAAATCTTAGAGTCAACATCTAAAAACGTAACATTTACAGCCGATGCTCTGTTTTTAAACCCTAACGATATTGGAGGCGAATTGCAAACCGATGCTATTAAAATATTTGTTAACGATAATGAAATGGGACATATATCGGCAGAACATTTTGATGTTCCGGCAAAAAAAGAATTTACAATTCCGTTAAAAGCTCAAATTCCAACAGACAGTATTTTTAGTAATAAAAACCTAAGTGGATTATTAGGGAGCTTATTTAGCAAAAAGGTTAAAATTCAATACACAGGAGAAATCAATTATAAAACCTTTGGTTTTTCGCATAGTTATGCTGTTGACGAAACCCAAAACGTTAAAATAAAATTTTAATATTGAATACACACGAAACCTACATAACACGCTGTTTAGAAATTGCCAAAAACGGACTAGGAAGCACACGCCCAAACCCAATGGTTGGTAGTATAATTGTTTGCAATAACAAAATTATTGGCGAAGGCTATACAAGTGCATACGGTGGAAATCACGCCGAAGTAAACGCCATAAATTCTGTAAACGATAAAACACTTTTAAAACAAGCCACCATATATGTTACACTAGAACCTTGCGCGCATTATGGAAAAACACCACCTTGTAGCGACTTAATTATTAAACACCAAATACCCAATGTAGTAATTGGTTGTGTAGACGATTTTGAAAAAGTAGCAGGCTTAGGTATAAAACGATTAAAAGCAGCCGGATGTAACGTAATTGTTGGTGTTTTAGAAAAAGCATGTCGAGAGCACCACAAACGCTTTTTTACATTTCATAATAAAAAAAGACCTTATATTATCTTGAAATGGGCAGAAACTAGCGATGGCTTTATTGCTCCAACAAGTAAAGATGAACAAAAACCAGTTTGGATTACCAACACCTACTCTAGACAATTGGTACACAAATGGCGTGCAGAAGAACAGGCTATTTTAGTTGGCACACAAACAGTGGTAGCTGATAATCCATCTTTAACAACTCGTGATTTTTCTGGCAACAATCCTATTAGAATTGTTTTAGACAAAACAGAACGACTGTCTGATAATTTAGCTATTTTTAATGATGCCGCTCAAACTATTCGGATCACCGAAAAAAACATCAATAAAAATTCCGAGACTATAGATTGGAATTCAAAAACCGACATAGCAAAACAGATAAGCACTATACTCTATAATAATAACATAAATTCTGTAATTATTGAAGGTGGCGCACAAACATTACAAACGTTTATAGATGAAAATCTTTGGGACGAAGCTCGAGTTTTTACTGGACAAACAACATTTAAAACTGGTGTTAAAGCACCACATATTTCAGAACAATTAGCTCTTGAAGAATACATACTTACAGATCTTTTAAAAATATATAAAAATGATTAGAACATTAATTTTCGATTTCGGAAACGTATTTATAAACCTTGATATCGATGGCGCTGCTAAATATGCTTTTGAAACCTTAGAAATTGATTCTTTTTCTGAAGAAATTACAGCGTTTAACAGCTTTTACGAACAAGGCTTAATTTCAACAGAAGAATTTTTAAGTTTTTATAAAGAAAACTTCCCTAAACTTTCGGAAGAAGATTTGATTTACACATGGAATTACATGCTAAAACACTTCCCTAAAGAAAGATTAGAGTTTATAAAAAGTCTCAAAGCCTCTGGAGAATACAAACTTATTTTATTAAGTAACACCAACGAACTTCATATAGATTCTATCAAAGAAAGTCTTTCTTTCTACGATGAATTTAAAAACTGTTTCGATGCTTTTTACTTATCTCACGAAATAAATTTAAGAAAACCTAATGCCGATATTTTTGAATTTGTTTTAAATGAAAATAAATTAAATGCCGATGAGTGCTTGTTTATTGATGATAACCAAGATAACATTGAAACTGCAAAAGGTTTAAAATTTGCTACTTGGCATATAAATCCAGAAACCGAAGACGTTTGCACTTTATTTGAAACCAAAAGCAACTTGTTTTAATTTGACTGAAAAAGACACTTATAAAACTATTACCAAAGCCATAGAACCTGTTTTGTTTAAAGATAAAAACAGTAAATTCTTTGGCTATACCTTTCCTGTTTTAAATGAAGATGATGTAAAACTTCATATAGAAGGATTAAAAAAAGAACACCATTCTGCCAGACATTGGTGCTACGCCTATCAAATAGGTACAGAAACCATAAGTTATCGTGCTAATGATGATGGCGAACCCAACAACAGCGCTGGTATGCCCATTTATGGCCAAATTCAATCTTTTGATATTACAAACATCTTAATTGTAGTTGTTCGCTATTTTGGAGGCGTTAAACTAGGCGTTGGTGGCTTAATAAATGCATACAAAACCACCGCGCAACTTGCTTTAGAAGCTTCTAAAATTATAGAAAAAACAATTAATATAGATTACTTAATTACTTTCGATTATAAAAACATGAATAAAGTAATGCGTGTTATTAAAGAACGTAACTTAAATATCACAAATCAAAAATTAGAATTAGACTGTCAGATTACAATTTCCGTTAGAAAAAAAGAATCTGAAGCCGTTTTTGAAAAATTTAATCATCTTTTTGAAATAGAAATCAAGCAAATTTAATTTCAACCAAAAAAAAATTTATCCTTCAAGAATATCCAAAATATATTGAGGTGCTTTTGTTGGACGCTTCGTTTTCATGTCTACAAACACTAAAATTGTGCTCGCCGTAGACAAAAGCTCACCTTGCTCATTTGTAATTTCGTACTCGAATTCTATTTTGGCGGTGGGCTTTTTTGTGAGTTGTGTTTTTACATTAATTAGGTCATCGTAACCTGCTGGTTTTTTATAATTTACATTCAAAGAAACCACTGGCAACATAATTCCATTTTCTTCCATAGTTTTATATGAAATGCCTAATTTTCTTAGCCATTCAATACGGCCCATTTCTAAATATAATGCATAATTTCCGTGATAGACAACTCCCATTTGGTCTGTTTCACCGTATCTCACTCTTATTTGTATTTCATCGGATTTCACGAACATATTTGAATATTTTTTTGTAGTTTCGACATGTGCTTAAACTTGAGGAAAAAATTCCAATTATTCAATAGTAATTCATTTTTTTTTTAAGAATTTTGTTCACATCTTTGCCGAACACAAAATGGGGGGATATGGAAATTCGTTTTTTCATCCATTAATTTAACAAACAACAAGAGTATTTAAAATGAGTATAACTGCGCAAACGGTATGGAATAATTGTCTAGAATTCATAAAGGATAATATTCAACCGCAAGCTTATAAAACCTGGTTTGAACCAATAATAGCAGTTAAACTAACTGATAATGCTTTAAGCATTCAGGTACCCAGTAAATTCTTCTACGAATGGTTAGAAGAGCACTATGTTAAAATCTTAAAAGTATCCCTAACTAAAGAATTAGGTGAAAAAGCCAAGCTAGTTTACATTATTAAAATGGAAAACACGTATGGCAACAAACAACCTTTTACAGAAAGAATTCCGAGTTCTAACAGAAGTGGTTTAAAATCACAAGATGTAGACATTCCTTTAAATAATAAAAATCCAGAATTACGTAATCCGTTTGTAATTCCAGGAATTAGAAATGTAAAAATAGAGTCGCAATTAAACCCTAATTACAGTTTCGAAAACTTTTTAGAAGGTGATTCTAACCGTTTAGCTCGAAGTGCAGGATTAGCTGTAGCGGCTAAGCCAGGTGGCACATCTTTTAATCCATTATTAATTTTTGGTGGTGTTGGCTTAGGTAAAACGCATTTAGCGCACGCTATTGGCGTTGATATTAAAGATAAATACCCTGAAAAAACGGTTTTATATATTTCTGCTGAAAAATTTACGCAACAATATATAGATTCTGTTAAGAAAAATAATAGAAACGATTTTATTCATTTCTATCAAATTATAGATGTTTTAATTATTGATGATGTGCAATTCCTAACGGGAAAAACGGGAACACAAGATGTTTTCTTTCACATTTTTAATCATTTACATCAAAATGGAAAACAAGTGATATTAACAAGTGATAAAGCACCTGTTGATATGCAAGATATTGAACAACGTTTATTATCTCGTTTTAAATGGGGACTATCAGCAGAGTTACAACATCCTGATTTTGAAACACGTGTTTCTATCTTAAAGAATAAATTATATCGTGATGGTGTTGAAATGCCTGATGATATTATAGATTATGTTGCTAAAAACATAAAAACTAATGTTCGTGAATTAGAAGGCGCTATAATTTCTTTAATAGCACAATCATCTTTCAACAAAAAAGAAATCACCATTGATTTAGCGAGAACTATTGTTGAGAAGTTTGTAAAAAACACAAAACGCGAAGTTTCTATAGATTACATTCAAAAAGTAGTATCGGATTATTTCCAAATGGATATTGATACACTACAATCTAAAACTAGAAAACGCCATATTGTACAAGCCAGACAATTAGCTATGTTCTTTGCTAAGAAATTAACAAAAGCATCATTAGCAAGTATTGGTTCTCAAATAGGCAAACGCGATCACGCAACCGTTTTACACGCATGTAAAACTGTAGATAACTTATCTTCAACAGATAAACAATTTAAAAAATATGTTGAAGACATTTCTAAAAAACTTTCTGTTTAAAACTGTTTTAAAATGACTAAAATTCTGATGGTATGCTTGGGAAACATTTGTCGTTCTCCACTTGCCGAAGGTATTTTAAAAACAAAACTACCAAAACATTTCATTGTAGATTCTGCAGGAACCGCAAATTACCATACCGGTAATGCGCCAGATCCTCGTTCTATTGCTGTAGCTAAAAAGTATGGCATAAATATTTCAAACTTAAGAGGAAGGCAATTTTCGGTTTCCGATTTTGACACCTTCGATCTTATTTATGTTATGGACGACTCTAACTACAACAATGTTATAAAATTAGCGCGAAACAATGAAGATATCTCTAAAGTAAACTTCATTTTAAACGAAATTTACCCAGCTCAAGATTTTAATGTGCCAGATCCTTATTATGGAGGAACTAATGGATTTGAAAACATTTACAACATGCTAAATGAAGCGTGTATAACTATTGCCCATAATTTAACTTCGGAATAAAATGACATCTGCTATAGGCCAACTTTACTTAATACCAACCACTTTAGGAGACAACAATCCGCTTGATGTTTTACCTATAACTGTAAAAAACACTATAGATAAAATTGATGTTTTTATTGTTGAAAACGAAAAAACAGCACGTCGATTTATAAAGAAGATATGTCCAGAAAAATCGCAACCCACTTTACAGTTGTTTCTTTTAAACAAACGTACCGAAGCTAGTGAGTTACCAGCATTTTTAAATCCATGTTTAACGGGTATTAATGTAGGTCTTCTATCTGAAGCAGGTTGTCCTGGTGTTGCAGATCCAGGAGCTGATGTTGTAAAAATAGCACATGAAAAAAATATAAAAGTAGTGCCACTTGTTGGACCATCGTCTATTTTAATGGCCATGATGAGTTCCGGAATGAACGGACAGAGCTTTGCTTTTAACGGCTACTTACCTATTGATAAAGCTGAGCGCAAAGCCGAAATTAAGCGCTTAGAACGCTTATCTTTCGAACACGATCAATCTCAGTTATTTATTGAAACTCCGTATAGAAACAACAAAATGCTAGAAGATTTAAGTAGTATTTTGGAGAAAAATACAGATATCTGTGTGGCTTGTGATATTACTTTAGACACCGAGTTTATAAAAACTAAAAATGCCGCAGCATGGCAAAAAAATAGCGTTGACCTTCATAAAAGACCAACGCTATTCATTATACATAAAAGCTAATTTAAACCCCTTTTAGATTGCTTTTGCACGTCTATCTGGTTTAACAAACGAAGTGTCGTAACCAGAAAATCGCTTCATGTAATACTGTACTGTGGTTCCAAAACCATCAGCGAAGTTATCTAAACCATAACTCCTTAAATAAGTTTTAACACTGCCCGGACCTGCTAAATGTGCCGCTGCCAGAATACCAGATTCTGTAACTAACACACCGTTAATGCGGCGTCCTACAAAGTTTTTAATGTCACGTCGCAAAATCCATTTGTTTCTTGCAGCGTTGGCAATAAATGCCTTTTCTTGTAATTTAGGGCTTTTCAAAAACGCCTCAGGATTATTAATCCCAATCATCTTTAAAGTTTCAGTCCCAAATTGATATTTGCCTAAATAGCCAAAAGTATTTACAGTTGTGTAATTACCTCTAGATTCTTTAAAGCCTATAGCTTCTTTAAATCCTACAAATGATTTTCCCAAAAATGGAGAAAACACATTGTCCTCGTCGTTTGACAGTAAAACATCTTCTTTGATATCTTCGTCCAGACTTACAGTGTAATTTAACTCTAAGCCTGCTGTTGAATATTTACTTAAATCTACGATCGCATCATTAGATGAAAACGACACACTTAACACAATTACTGTAAAAAGTACCAAGACTAAGTAACTTGCAATATTCTTTGTCATAATGTCTAAATTCTTCAGTGAAATTACAATTTAAATTCACCTGAAATTTTGAGCGTGCAAAAGTACGCCTTTTTCTAAAACTAACAAAATTAATCGTTTAACGACACGAATCAAATGTACAATAGATGAAATACACAGCCTTTTTTACCAAATTCGAGAGTTGGAAATGGTATTTTTATCATATTAAAAACACTAAAAACAGTTTTTAGAAAGGCTGAATTTGTTTTTATATGTTCTAAATCAATATCGAGACTTAAGAAGACTTGCCTGTACCGTAAATCACTAATTAACAATTCGTTAACATTACCGTTTACACCAGACAACATGCCTTCTCCGCCGTAACCTACTGCAAGATTAAGCCATTTTGGTATCTTACTTTCCTTGAAAAACGCATGCATGTTAGCACTAAGCCAATAGGTTTGCCCATTATAATCCTTTAGCACCTCTTCTAATAGTCCGTTTCCGAGCTTATCTGGGTTTTGTTTAGCGTATTTTGTTTGATGAAAACTATATTTAAGTGCAATTCGTTGTTCTTTCCATAATAATTCTTGCCCAATGTACAAACTTGTACCCGATGCATTCGCTAAAATATCACCCCAAGAAAAACCCCATTCTTCAGAATAACCATCGAGCATTTCTACAGCAGTAAGAAACCCAAAACCTAATGTAGCGCCATATAAAAGTTGATCTTTTTCACTTACACCACTCCAATTTAAAAGTTGTGCACCATGTTTCCCCATTTGGTAAGCAGAAAAGGCATGACCAAACTTATCCATTTGCAACCACTCATCATTATCATTTAAAGTATGGAATTTAGAACGCTCGTAATCGGCATACCACAGCTGGTTTAACCCAATTAAAGTAATGCTCGCAAGTGCAGCTTCACTATAAACCACAGCATTGCGTCGTGATGTATTTAAAGAATCACTTGGTATAAAGAAAGCGTTAAATCTCGTTTGAGAAAAAGCAACCGACGACACTAAAAGTAAAAATAGCGCGTACTTCACTTTAAAAGCCATCACTATTTATTAATACCTTGAGCAGATAAAAAACGTTGATATTCTCTAGCATTTACATTATGCTGCGCTAAAGTTTTAGCAAACTTATGGAAACCAAACTTTTTAGCATTTGCTGCAAAGTATAGATATTGATGCTTTTGGTAATTTAAAACCGCATCTATAGCCGAGATATCGGGCATAGCAATTAAACCCGGAGGTAAACCACGATTTTGGTAAGTATTATAAGGAGACTCAATATCCTTATGCACATTTAAAACACGCTTAATTATTGTGTTTTTGTACTTAGGTAATTGATAAGCAGCAAATTTTAAAGTAGGATCGGCTTGTAAAGGCATACCAATTCTTAACCTATTCATGTACACACCTGCAATGGTTGGTTGTTCGCTAGCTTGCTTAGACTCCTCGTAAACAATAGAGGCCAATGCAATTACTTCATTAGGTTCTAAACCAATAGCTTCAGCTTTTTTTGTTCTAGTCGAATTCCAAAAGCGCTTATATTCTTTAAGCATTCTATTTCTAAAACCTTCTGCATCGGTGTTCCAGAAAACCTCGTAACTGTTAGGTAAATACATTCCTAAAGCTGTAGCTTCATTAAACTTATTTTCAGCTAAAAACGTTTTATCCGTCATGGCTTTCAACAAAGACAAACTATCAGCTTCAATTTCCTTAGAAACACGCCCTGCTAGTTTTTCTAAAGTAGATTGATTATTAAAAGACACTTTAATAGCTATATTACCACTTCTTATAGAATTGATAATATCATTATTAGTCATCCCTTTTTCTATAGCAAACTTCCCTGCTCTAATATTAGAGGTGTATTTTTTTTGTTCAGATAAATCATCAAACGATTCAATATCGTCTAGTAAAGGCTCTAATTGACTTCTCACCTCGCTATAAGTTGCATTACTAGATATATAAACATAAGCCGTTTCATTATTAAAAGCCGTATTTGGCCTTAGCATTGCTTTGTAAACAAAGTTTGCAAAAAATGCGGCAACAAGAAGCCCAATAACAGCAAGAGCAATAAGTATTTTTTTTATGTACATTTAATTTTTAATAAGCTGAAATAAATATTCGTTTTTATAAGAACCATTAACATAGTTCCAATCTTTTTTTAATCCAATTTGTTCGAACCCCTGATTGGTAAACAATTTGATACTCGTAGTATTTTCTTCGGAAATATTACAATATAACTGATGAAGATCCAAATGTGTAAAACTGTAGTTTATCAATAAAGCCAGAGCTTCCTTACCTGCACCTTTACTCCTATTTACTTCATCTTTAATTAAAACCCCAATACCAGCACGACCATTTTTAAAATCGAAATCGAACAAATCAATTAAGCCAATAGCTTTATTTTCATTTGTAGAAATCACCAAACGCAGTTGCTTTACATCGTAAATATCTCGGTGAGCTTCCTCTAAATATTGCCTTATTAAAAACTTAGAATATGGCGTTTGTGTATTACTAATTTCCCAAACAGCCTCGTCGTTTTCTACAGCATGAATAAATTCTAAATCCTCAGGCTCTAAAGCGCGCAAATAGATATGTTCGCCTTTTAGAGTTATCATATATCGCCTTTAAACACAAATTTTGCAGGACCAATAAGCCAAACATTTTTGTAAACACCATTCTCAACATCGAAACTCACTTTCAATTTTCCACCCTGAACGTTTAATTTAATCAAGGTTTCTGTAGTTTCATTTATAGCATGCATAGCAATAGCAACGGCCGTTACACCTGTTCCACAAGATAAAGTTTCATCTTCAACACCACGCTCGTAAGTACGTACTCTAAACACTTCATCATTTACCTTTTTTACAAAATTTACGTTTGTACCTTCAGTAAAATAAGGCTCGCCATTTCTAATTTTAGAACCTTTTTCCTTAATATCGAAATATTCAATAGCATCTTCGAATTGCACATGGTGTGGCGATCCGGTATTTAAAAACACATGATTATCAAACTTTTCTACAACATCAACATCCAACATTTGTAACTTCACAATATCACCTTCAATTTCAGCATGATGTAAACCATCTATAGCTTCAAAAACAGCTTTATCTTCAATAACACCCAAATGTTTTGCGAAAGCAACCAAACAGCGACCTCCATTTCCACACATGGTACTTTCGTTACCATCGGCATTATAATACACCATTTTAAAATCTAGTGTATCATGATTTTCCAGAAGAATAAGTCCGTCTGCTCCTATCCCAAAACGTCTATCGCATAAAAAAGCAATGTTTTTGGTATCTCTTCTATTGAACGCTTGCTGACGGTTATCAACCATCACAAAATCGTTCCCTGTTCCTTGATATTTATAAAAAGTCTGTTGCATAATATGTCAACAAATATATGAATAAAGAATGTAATTTTCCGTTCAGTAATTGAGGAAATAATGTAGAAAAATGCAAAATTAAAGCAACAAACAGTTTTTAACTTCACAATACAATTTAAGCGCCTAAAACCATATTAAAATACTAATTACAAATATCTTAATTCTAAAAACTAACAGAACAATACGCTTTACCGCTCTGTTAAACAGGCGTTAAAGTGCACGTTAAAAATCGTTAAAAATAAATTTCATGTTCTGTAAATAATTAATTTTAATTGTTCAATAGATGGAACACGATTTTAAACACTCAAAATTATAGATTATATGAAGAAGATTTTAACCTTAGTAATGGTATCCGTATTAGGTGGTGTTATAACCCTTGGTGCATACAAAGTTTTTTTAGAAAAAGACAACACCGTAGTTGTTGCAGCAAATAACGAGCAACCTACTTTTTTACCAACCAATAATTTAAACATGGCACTTAACGCTGCGGAAAATACAGATTTTACAACTGCCGCAGATAATACGGTTCACGCTGTGGTACACGTAAAAAACGTAACTATTAGCTCTGGACAAATGACCTTGCAAGATTTCTTTTCCGGAAGAAGCCCTCAACGTGCGCAAATGGGTACAGGTTCTGGGGTAATTATTAATGCCGATGGCTATATTGTTACCAATAACCACGTTATTAAAAACGCCAGCGAACTTTCGGTTACATTAAACAACAATAAAACGTATACTGCTGAAGTTGTTGGAACCGATCCAAAAACTGATATCGCGCTGTTAAAAATTGATGCTGATGAAGATTTACCATATGTTACTTTTGGAGATTCTGATGGTGTGCAAATTGGCGAATGGGTATTAGCCGTTGGTAATCCGTTTAACTTAACCTCTACTGTAACTGCAGGAATAATAAGTGCAAAATCTAGAGATTTAACAGGACAAAGTTCTCAATCGTTTCTACAAACCGATGCGGCCGTTAACCCAGGAAACTCTGGTGGTGCACTAGTAAATACTAATGGAGAATTAATTGGTATTAACACGGCCATTTCATCTCAAACTGGTTCTTACGTTGGTTATTCGTTTGCTGTACCAAGTAATATTGCACGTAAAGTTATTGAAGATATAATGGAATTTGGTAACGTACAAAATGGCGTATTAGGAATTCAAGGCGGAACTTTTAATAGCGCTGTGGCGGAAGAAATGGGTGTAAATTACGCCGAAGGTGTTTATGTTGCCGAAGTAATAAAAAACTCTGGAGCCGAAAAAGCAGGTATTAAAAAAGGCGATGTTATTAAAAAATTAGACAATATCGAGATTTCTAAATTTGAAGATTTAAGCGGGTACATTAAAACTAAACGTCCGAACGATGTAATTAATGTAGAATTATACAGAAAGAACGATTTAAAATCTGTTTCGGTAACCTTAACAAAAACTGAAATGTTTACCGTTAACTTCATGAAAATGGATTTACAAGATTTATCAGATTCTTTTAAGGAGAAATATCAAATAGATTACGGCGTAATTATTAAGAATACAGAAAACAAATGGTTGTATTCTAACTTAGGAATTACTGAAGGTTATATTATTACTGGAATTAACGATACTAAAATTAAAAGCATAGATGATATTTCAAAACTGAAAGAGAAATATGGTGAAGATATTTTGGATAACATTAAAAAACTAGAATATATAAATACAAGAAAAGAAAGAAAAGAAGTTCTTTTTAAATAAAAATTGTTTGAATTTGTGTTAGTGAAACCTCTTTAAAGCGTAAAGCTTTAAAGAGGTTTCTTTTTTGCCTTACCTTATATATTTAAGTTGAAAAAACTAAGGAAATATCCAGAAAATTTCAGAAGAAAAAAAATCATAAAACAGTCTACGAAAACGTTTGAAATATGGTATTTTTGCAAAAAACTACAACTAAAACTATTTAAATTATGTCCTTTAACAAAACTTATGAAAAGGAATTA
Source organism: Algibacter sp. TI.3.09 (assembly GCF_038154905.1). NCBI lineage: Bacteria > Pseudomonadati > Bacteroidota > Flavobacteriia > Flavobacteriales > Flavobacteriaceae > Algibacter > Algibacter sp. TI.3.09. Next base: position 1,500,598 of record NZ_JBAKAN010000001.1, read on the forward strand.
GCATTTCAGGCCGACAGACGTCGAGCTACTGTAGAATTCATTAAAATTATTAGTGATCTCTGGTACGATAAATCTATAGAACTGGTTCTTTTTAGAAACCAACTTATAGACCGTAATGTGAGTCAGATTTTAAATCTTCATGAATATGCTGGTAAATTTGTACAAAAGCCAATTTCCGTTTTCGACTCGGTAGAAATTGCTCAAGCCATCAAAACGCTCGATGTGCCACCAGCAAAACTGGACATTGGTAAACTAACTTTCGAGTTTCAATCAGAAGACAACAAGTATAATAACGCCACAGCATTTGTTGCTTCAAAATTGAAAGACGCTCACAAAAACGGAAGTATTGATCCCAAAAACGTGATACTTTATGGTTTTGGTAGAATTGGCCGTTTGGTAGCCCGAGAACTTATGGCCAAAACAGGCCAAGGGAACCAAATGCGTTTACGTGCTATTGTAACCCGCGGAACTATTGATGCACAAATTTTAGAAAAACGTGCTGCGCTTTTACGTAACGATTCTGTACATGGAGATTTTTCTGGAACCGTTTCTATTGATGTTAAAAACGAAGCTTTAATTATTAATGGCACTACTGTAAAAATTATTTCGGCTAATAACCCGGAAGATATTGACTACACCAAATTTGGTATAGACAACGCTTTAGTTATTGATAACACCGGTGCTTTTAGAGACAAAGAAGCTTTAAGCAGACATTTAAAATCTAAAGGTGTCGATAAAGTATTGCTTACTGCACCAGGAAAAGGGATACCAAATATTGTATACGGTGTAAACCATAAAGAAAACAACCCAGACAAGCATGCTATTTTCTCAGCCGCATCGTGCACCACAAATGCTATAACTCCAATTTTAAAAGTTATGGAAGATTCTTTTGGTATAAAAAGTGGCCATTTAGAAACTATTCATGCTTATACAAACGATCAAAATTTAGTCGATAATTTTCACGGAAAATACCGTCGTGGTCGTGCCGCCGCATTAAATATGGTAATTACAGAAACAGGAGCCGGTTCTGCTGTCTCTAAAGCCTTACCAAGCTTAGAAGGCAAACTAACATCTAACGCCATTCGTGTACCTGTGCCTAACGGATCTTTAGCGATTTTAAATTTAGAACTTGAGAAAGAAACATCCCTACTTGCTGTAAATACTATTTTAAAGAAATATGCTTTGGAAGGTGATTTAGTTGAACAAATAAAATATGAGTTAAGCGACGAGCTAGTATCTAGCGATATTGTGGGTTGTTCTGCCCCTTCAATTTACGATAGTAAAGCCACTATTGTTAGAAAAGATGGCAAAAACATTCTACTATATATATGGTATGATAATGAATATGGTTATAGCCATCAAGTTATTAGATTGGCCAAATATGTTTCTAAAGTTAGAAGGTTTACCTATTATTAGTTTAAAACATCTAAAATAAAATGTTACCCGTATATAAATTAGCCTCATTTTAATGAGGCTTTTTAACTAATTATAAGCATATTTTCATAACTTCGTAAACCGAATTCAACCCATAAAAAAATTATTCTTAGAAATGAATTTTACTAAACAACTGTTCTTCATAGCTTGCGCGTTTTTATTGACGCTTTCGTCTTTTTCTCAAACCGATGCAACACAAGAAGAAGATAAATTATCTTTAAATAGTGGTTCAATAGATAACCAGTTTGAATTTGTTATTCGTCGTTCTAACAGCTGGCAAGATTATAAAACCGTAAAGAAAACATGGCTTTACACACTTAAAGCACATACTTTAGATTCTCTAAAAGCAGTGCATAAAGATTTAGTAGACACTCAATTGGTAGTTAAAAATCAAGCAAAAGAAATTGCTGATTTAAAATTAAACCTTTCTAATACACAAACAGATTTAGAAAAAACAAATACCGAAAAAAACAACATGGCTTTATTTGGTTTACAAATGAGTAAATCGAGTTACAACGTGCTTATGTGGTCTATTATTGGTGGGTTATTAGTCTTTCTACTTTTCTTTATCTACAAGTTTAATAACAGTAATGCGATTACTCGTGCTGCAAAGAAAAACTTAGAAGAAACAGAAGAAGAGTTTGAAGAGCACAGAAAAACAGCTCTAGAGCGCGAACAAAAAGTACGTCGCCAATTGCAAGACGAAATAAATAAGCAGAAAAAAGCTTAAACGCTTCAGTATATAATATTTAAAATCCGTAATCTTTATTACGGATTTTTTTGTGCCTAACTTTAATGGTGATGCTCTAAAACTAAATTAAAAATACCGAACAATTCATTTATCTTTGTAGCAGATAAAAACAAGCCATGCGTATAGATATTATTACCGTTTTACCAGAATTATTAAAAAGTCCGTTTGAAGCTTCTATTCTAAAACGTGCCATTGAAGCCGATTTAGTAGAAGTTCATTTTCATAATTTACGCGATTACACTACCGATAACTATAAATCTATCGATGATACTCAGTTTGGTGGTGGCGCAGGTATGGTAATGATGGTAGAACCTATTGATAAATGTATTTCTGCATTAAAAGAACAACGTGAATACGACGAGGTTATTTACATGACACCCGATGGTGAAACCTTAAAGCAAGGTATTGCTAACCAATTATCGATGCATGAAAATATTATTATTCTATGCGGACATTATAAAGGTGTAGATCAACGTGCGCGCGATCAATTTATTACACGCGAAATTTCTATTGGAGATTATGTGCTTTCTGGTGGCGAACTTGGAGCAGCTGTGCTTTGTGATGCAATAATTAGATTAATACCTGGGGTTTTGGGTAATGAAACTTCGGCCCTAACCGATTCTTTTCAAGATAATTTATTAGCACCTCCTATTTATACAAAACCTAGAGAATATAAAGGTTGGAAAGTTCCTGAATTACTATTTAGTGGCAATTTCCCTAAAATTGAAAAATGGAGAGAAGAGCAAGCTTACGAGCGTACTAAAAAATTGAGACCCGATTTATTGGATGAATAAAAAGGTTGTGGTGCGTACTTTAGTTGTGTGCTATTTGAAAAAATCATTACGTTGAATTGAAATTAACAAAAGACCAGTTTTTAGAAGTTACATTTATTTTCGAAAAAACAATAATCAGGTTTGATCTTGGAGTTTCAAAAATGGTTGAGAACTGAATTAGCTATTAAGAATGGAATTGTGATTTTCCAACTTTTAGCCGCTCTTGATCGATTTGATGAACCAGCAATAGAAATAGCCGATAAAATGACGAAATACAATTGAATATTAGATACGCTCAACAGTATTTAAATAAAATATAAAAATATTGAACAACGCTTAATAGAATCCTGAAACTATGAATTACAGAGAAAAATTTGAAGCTCAGGAAACAAAAAAGTTCTTAAATTATCTTGTAAGCGATGAAATTACTCCATTATTAGAAGACTATGGGTATAAGAAAAAAAAAGACGCTTGGTACAAAACCAATGGTGATATTTTCATTCAAATAGAGATTGTTAAAACTATACGTAATAATGGACGTAGAATAGCTTTTAAATTTCTAATCGCTATGTTCCTAAACGAAAAAAACAGTAAGCCTGTTGAATTAAAAAAAATACTAAATAATTTTGAATGGAATCCTAAAGAGAACTTTTTAAGTGAAATAGATTACTTTTTAACTGACGAACATTTAATATATAAAAAACAAAACTTTGGTTGGATGGATTGGTATATTGTTTCACAAGATACCTTCGAGGAAATAGTTGATAGTCATTTACTAAATGATTTTGAAAATTATTTAATCCCTCAACTTGAAAAAATTAATAACGAGGAATTATTCAATAAAACATTAAAAGAAAAAAAACCTAAAGTTTTAAAGTTAAAATAATTAAGAGCTGAAGGACAACAAAATATAAAACCAAAGGAAGATATAAATAAACGCAAAATATTTTATTTTGCTAAGTAATAAACCTAACCGAAAATACTTATTACCAACCTATGCTTCTGACGCTAATCATTCAAGCTAATTAAAACGATTCCCATATTGCAATCAGAAATAACAAACCCAAGAATAACATGTTACAAGTGCATGAGACCTTCAAGTACATGTATTTGTGAGCACATTAGTCCTTTAAAGACTAAAACTCGTTTTATTATTCTTATGCATCCTAAGGAATATAAAAAGGAAAAAAGTGGAACGGGACACATAACAAATCTTCAACTTGAAAATTCAGAAATTATAGTTGGTGTTGATTTTACCAATAATAAGCGTGTAAACGACATACTGGCTAAAGAAAACAGTTCTTCTTTTTTACTTTACCCAGGGAAAGATAATTTCAACTTATCGATAAGAGAAAGTTTAGAAATAAATTCTTTTATGGGCAATAATGCAAACCTATTTCTTATTGATGGCACATGGCCTTGCGCTCGTAAAATGCTTAAACTAAGCAGGAACTTGCAGAAATTAAAAAGAGTGAGTTTTGATAATACAATAAAATCAAAATTTATTATCAAGCAGCAACCAGAATCTCTTTGCCTTAGTACTATTGAGTCGGTTTACACGGTATTAAATTTACTTAAGGATAGTGATTTAGAAGAATGCGACACAAAGGACTTTCTTATTCCTTTTGAAAAAATGATTGAGCATCAACTGGAATATATGCTAAACCCAAATAATAAAAACTATTGCACTACTGCGAATAAAGCGATTACTCCTAAAACAATGTATAAGAAGAATACGGAAAGGAATATTATTTTTGAACAAGAATAGATGCAATATCTCTATTGATAGTGATAGACCTTTCGGGTAGCCAAATGTTAGTAAGTAGTTGTGTTAAGGATAGCAGCGGCATCCTTTTTGAGAAACTTAAAATAGACTGAATTTATTATTGATAACTATACTTTTAAAAAGAAGAAAACCATAGCACCATAGCTAAAACCTTCTCAAAAAGATATAGCGGATAGCCTGACCTGAAAGGGAACACCCTAATTAGGGTTTTAAATTTATTATTTTAATTGTGGGTTTTAAAATATTAAGTATCTTTGCAGCCAATTTCGGGTTAACCTCTGGCGAGAATCGTGAATGTTGTTCTGAATTAATAATTAAATAAATATAAAGATATGGAATCTTTAGTAAAATTTGTTCAAGACGAGTTTGTAACAAAAAAAGATTTTCCGGAGTTTGGAGCTGGAGACACAATTACTGTATACTACGAAATTAAAGAGGGTACTAAAACACGTACACAGTTCTTTAGAGGTGTAGTTATTCAAAGAAGAGGATCAGGTTCTTCTGAAACTTTTACAATTAGAAAAATGTCTGGTACTATTGGGGTAGAACGTATTTTCCCTGTTAATTTACCTGCATTACAAAAGATAGAAGTTAACAAACGTGGTAAAGTACGTAGAGCTAGAATCTACTACTTCAGAGGTTTAACTGGTAAGAAAGCTAGAATTACTGAACGTAGACGTTAATTACAAAACACTGTTTTACAGTAAGTTAAAAGCCTTAAGATAAATCTTAAGGCTTTTTTTATTAACAAATGTTAATAACCTAAGTTCATAAATCGTTGATAACTAGAGTCTTAAAAATTTTTAAATTTCGTATTGTGGTTGTATCTTAGCTGTAAGGATAATGACAATGAAAGTTGGTTTCACTTCAACACTGAATTTACATTTAATTCTAAATAAGATAACGTTCTTACAAATTATTGTTTTTTAAGATTTTGTTACTTCAGGTGTATGCGTGAGTAGCAAAAAAAAAGGACATTGTAAAACACCAAATGCCACATGGCAAGCGGTTTTAATAATGGACTACTTATAATAAGGCATGGAAACGAAGGTTTAAATGAATTTTATAAGTTGTGTTAATTGTGAAATACCAGCGAAAGCAAACCATCACCTTTTAACATCGAGAAAAACAATTACCACGATATATTAGTGTAATAGGTCAATACATTTTGAAATTACAGTAGTATATCAATTGAAATAGCAAACTTGAATTGAATAGGTTTTGATGAAAATTCGAATCGACTTAGTGAAATATTACTAAATTCAAGAAAACAAGAAAACTATTTCAAAAAAGCCATATCAAAGGAGATTAAGTTCTGCAGTGATATGGCTTTTGTTTTTTATAGCTTTTTGGGCTTATACCTCTACTCTAGTTTATGCAACTCGATATAAGCGTTCTTAATACTGCATAAAAAGAAAAAGCGCTCACTTAACATGAACGCTTTTTAATAATCTTATATGTTTCTCTATGAGAAATACACGTAAATACCAATTACGATAACGCAGATAGCGATACCAACGGTTTTTAAATGTTTCCATGGTGTAATATCTACTTGTTTTGTAAACTCTAATACAAAAGCTTCTTTACGCGGATATAGTTTACCAATGATTAACATGATAATTACATTAAGAACAAACAAAATTGCCATTACGTGTAAAAAATGCGGATAGTTATCGGCTCCTACTACAAATGGTTTTACTACAAACTGACTTAAACTATATAGCACAACTCCAGAAATAATAGCCACTTTTGCCGCTATTGCTGGTACATACTTTGTTAAATACCCAACCACAATAATAGTTAAGATAGGAATACTGTAACAACCGTTTACTTCTTGCAAGTATCCAAATAATCCGTCGGGAGCATTTGCAATTAAAGGCGCAATACACATGGATAATATAGCTAAAACCATTCCAAAAGATTTTCCTGCAAATACAGTTTGCTTTTCGGTTGCTTCTTTATTAATGTGAGATTTGTAAATATCGATTCCGAATAATGTTACTGAACTGTTTAATGCAGAATTAAAAGAACTTAAAATAGCTCCAAACAAAACAGCTGCAAAGAAACCTACTAAGCCAGCTGGCAATACCTCGGTTACTAATCTTGGGTAAGCTTCATCTGGATTCTCTAAAGTATCACCAAACATATGGAAAGCAATAATACCTGGCAATACAACAATTAATGGCCCAAGTATTTTTATACCCGATGCTAATAGTAATCCTTTCTGGCCTTCTTTTAAGTTTTTAGCTCCTAAGGCACGTTGTATAATCGCTTGATTGGTTCCCCAATAAAACAACTGTACTAGCATCATCCCTGTAAAAATTGTTCCAAAAGGAATGGCTGATTCTGGCCCTCCTAATGCTTTAAATTTATTAGGGTTTGCTTCCATTAAAGTTGATATACCATCACCTACACTACCATCGCCAATGGCTAACAATCCAAAAAATGGTATTAAAAGCCCACCGATTAATAAACCGACAGCGTTTATAGTATCAGACACGGCAACTGCTTTTAAACCACCAAATATGGCATAAACAGAACCTATAATACCAATACCCCAAACGGTAATCCAAAGTGCTGCAGTTTTAGAAACTCCCAACATATCTGGCACATTAAACATCGAATTGATGGCCAAAGCTCCAGAATAAAGTACAATAGGTAATAACACAACTACGTAACCACTTAAAAACAAACCAGATGTAATGGTTTTAGTCATTTTATCGTAACGTTTTTCTAAAAACTGAGGCACAGTTGTTATACCGCCTTTTAAATATCTTGGTAATAAAAATACCGCCGTTACAACCATAGCAATCGCTGCTAATGTTTCCCAAGCCATAACTAAAATTCCTTCTTTAAAAGCCGACCCGTTTAAACCAACTATTTGTTCTGTAGATAAATTGGTTAGTAATAAAGATCCAGCAATTACAACGCCTGTTAAACTTCTTCCTCCTAGAAAATAACCATCCGAGGAATCTTCGTTCGATTTTCGTGTTGCTAAATAAGATATAATAGCAACCAAGGCAGTAAAGCCTAAAAATGATATAATTTGCATCATATGTTTGTGTGGTTTAGTTTAATTTAAAATTCAAATATATCTAAAAATAAGAACATAAATCATTATTAATTGTAAAAAATACATTTATTTTAATAAATCACTTGTATTTGTGAGTCTAGTTCCTATATTTGTAAAACCAATTACCTTAAACAAAACATTTTGTACAGTATAAAACACAGTCATTCAGCACTTGAAATAGAAAATTCAAGCAAAACCGTTTTCGCTAAAATTTGCTTAAACGATGGTGCAAGCCTTCAAGAATTAAAACTTTTTGGACAAATTTTAATAAAAAACTTAAGTCCTTTAGACTATAAAAACACCTATGCATCGTCCATTCTTTTTCCTTTTGCAAATAGAATAAAAGACGGTACTTACACATACAACAACGAAACTTATAAGTTTCCTGTTAATGAAGCACCAAATAATAATGCCTTACACGGTTTGGTCTTTAATAAAACATTTGATGTTATAGATGAAGTAACAACCGAAAATAGCGCTTCTGTAAAACTACTATATAAGGAAGATAAAAAATCTGAAGGTTTTCCGTTTACCTACTCTATTCAATTGGAATATAGAATTACAGAAACTACGCTAGATTTAAATGTAGAAATAACAAATACTGATAATGAAGCCTTCCCGTTTACATTAGGCTGGCATCCTTATTTTTTAAGCAGTAATTTATCTGAAAGCTTACTATCTTTTGAAAGCACAAAAAAAATGGTTTTTAGCGATCGTATGATTACGACAGAAACCATTAACAATCCAGATCCGTCTGAAATGTTATTGAAAGATAAACAGCTAGATGATTGTTGGGAGCTAGATAAAACCGAAGTCGAATTTGCAACGCCTAATTATAATTTAAGCATAAACTCTTCCGAAGAAAATTGCTTTTTACAAGCCTATACTCCACCGCTAGTTAACGTAATTGCTATAGAACCAACAACGGGAGTTTCCGATAGTTTTAATAATAAAATTGGTCTAAAAACCTTAGCGCCAAATACCACATACCAATTAGATTGGAACCTAAAACTAAACTAACATAATACTAAGAAATTATGAACACAACTTTAGTAAACCAAATTAAACAGGAGTTTCTAGATAAATTTAACGAAGAGCCTTTAATGGTTTTCTCTCCTGGAAGAATAAATATAATTGGTGAGCACACCGATTATAACGACGGTTTTGTATTTCCTGCAGCTGTAAACAAAGGTATTATTGCTGCTATCAATAAAACAACAAACAACACATCATCTGTTTGTGCATCCGATTTTAACGATACCATTTCCTTTTCAATAGACTCTATTGCTCCTATGGCAAAAGAAAGTTGGGGGAATTATGTTTTAGGTGTTATTGCAGAAATACAGAAATTAGGCAAAACCGTAGAAAATTTCAATATGGTTTTTGGAGGCGATATTCCGTCGGGTTCAGGTATGTCATCATCTGCTGCTTTAGAAAACAGTGTTGTTTTTGGTTTAAATGAATTGTTTAATCTTGGTTTCAGTAAAACTGAAATGATTTTTATTTCTCAAAAAGCAGAACATAATTACGTAGGTGTAAATTGCGGTATTATGGATCAATATGCTAGTATGTTTGGTATTAAAAACCATGCGTTACTTTTGGATTGCCGTTCGATTGAAGCTAAACCTTTTGAAATTAATTTTGAAAATTATGAGCTCATGCTTATCAACACTAACGTGAAGCATAGCTTATCTGATAGTGCTTACAATGATCGCCGCTCTGTTTGCGAGAGTATTTCTAAAATGCTTAACATAAAAGCCTTAAGAGATGCTAATGAAGCTGATCTAGAAAAAGTAAAAGATAAAGTTACAGACGAAGATTACCAAAAAGCTTTATTTGTAATACAAGAAAATAACCGTGCAGAACAAGCATCTGCAGCAATGCAAAATGGTGATTTAAAAACCCTAGGGAAATTAATTTACGGATCGCACCATGGTTTGCAACACCAATATAAAGTGAGTTGTGATGAATTGGATTTTCTAGTTGAAAGTGCAAAAGAAAATAAAGATATTTTAGGCGCACGCATGATGGGTGGTGGCTTTGGTGGTTGCACTATAAATTTAATAGCAAAAAATGCTGTAGAAGATTTTAAAACTTCGGTAGTACCAGCCTATAAAAAAGCGTTCGATAAAGATTGTTCAATTTACACCGTAGAACTTTCAGACGGGACACACCTTATAAAATAATTCAAAATTTAAAAGACATTACAATGACTACCGATTTACAAGATTTTTCGCATAAACGTTATAATATATTAACCGGTGAATGGGTTTTAGTTTCTCCACACCGTGCAAAACGCCCTTGGCAAGGACAAAACGAAGCTGTAAACAATGAAGTACGCCCATCTTATGATGAAAGCTGTTATTTATGTGCAGGAAATGCTAGAATAAACGGAGAGAAAAACCCAAATTATGAGGATGTTTTTATTTTCACAAACGATTTCGGTGCCTTGCAAACCGATTCTAAAGCTTTTAAAGTAGAAGATGGTTTATTAAAAGCGCAAAGTGAACAAGGTATTTGTAAAGTAATTTGTTTTAGCCCAGATCATTCCAAAAGTTTAGCAGACATGAAGCCTAACGAAATTGAAAAGGTCGTTTTTGCTTGGCAACATGAATACAATGAACTTGCTGAAAACGATTTAATAAATTATGTTCAAATTTTTGAAAACAAGGGAGCTGTAATGGGCTGTAGTAATCCACATCCGCATGGACAAATATGGAGTCAAACCACATTACCAAACGAAGTTGACAAAAAGAACACGCAACAATTAAACTACTTTAACAAAAATAAAAGTAGTCTTTTGGGCGATTATTTAGCTCAAGAACTAGAAAAGCAAGAACGTATTATTTTTGAAAACGATGCTTTTGTTGTGCTAATTCCGTTTTGGGCTGTTTGGCCGTTTGAAGCTATGATTGCTCCTAAAAAGCAGCAAAGAAACATATCTGAATTATCAGGAAATGAAACTTTACTATATGCTGAAGCTATTTCGGTAATAACTAAGGCTTACGATAAGCTGTTTAATACATCATTTCCATACTCTAGCGGTATCCACCAATCTCCTACAGACGGAGAAGCTAACGACCACTGGCATTGGCATATGAGTTTCTATCCACCATTATTACGTAGCGCAACGGTTAAGAAATTTATGGTTGGTTACGAAATGTTTGGCTCACCTCAACGTGATATTACCGCAGAGAGTGCCGTTAAAATGCTTCGCGATTTGCTTTAAATCATTAAAATATTCTCAAAAAAAGCCTTTACAATTTTGATTGTAAAGGCTTTTTTATGCCCTAAAGTTAAAATCTATTAACAGTTTTCTTCAAATTTAATCTCCTTTATTCTACTCTTCATTTAAACAGTTATTCAATATATCAAATTGATATTTTACAAAAAACAGCAATTATATGTAAAAAATTCATTGTTTATATTTTTGTTCTCTACATGAAATCAAGCTCAAAACGACTCATAAACAAGTATTTTTCCTTACAAAAATGTATTTCAACGATTAATTAATGTATTTCAACGTTTTAATTAGAATGTTTTATATGTTTGCAGTAAGAAATAAAACACGAACTAAAAACAGATATAAAAATGGTCTAAAAAAAATCATTGGGTAACATAGCAAAAACTATTTTTTACAATTCCCAAATTTCAATTAACCCAAAAGATATTTCATCAAAAATAACAGAAGAAGCAAAATAGAAATAACCTATAAGAAGTTCCCCCTAAACTTCTTTTAAAAATCTCCCTAAGGATTTATAGCGTTAACTAACACCACAACCTACTCATGAGCACGACATACAAATATAGCTGGCTTAAAAAATGCACATTAACCCTAATCGTAATTTATAGTTTTGCAATACCTTTAAACTTAAATGCATACAATTTAATTGCAAAAGTTTCTGAGACTAGTAAAATAGCTTTATTAGAAACAAGCCTTACTGTTAGAGATTCTTCTATAAACGTAAACGGAAAGTATGAGCTTTATTTTGATGGATTGGATGATTATGCCGAAGAGCCTTACGTTATCGACTCTTGGGAAGAAGTATCAATTATGGCATGGATTAAACTTGATAGCTTATCTCAAGATGTCCAAATTATTGCCGGTCAACGTGCATTTTACCTTCAACTTAATGCTAATAAAAGTGTTAGTGCTTTCGCAAATTCAAAAACATTAACTAGTAAAACACTATTAAACACAAATCAATGGTATCAGGTTACAGTAACGCACAAACCAAAAGATTTTAAGTTATATATTAATGGTGAAGCAGAGGCTACAAGATCAACAGCTTCTGGAAACATACAACACGATACATCAAACTTTACAATTGGTAAATATCCAAGTAATAGCAGTAATTACTTTAATGGTTCTATAGATGAGTTTCGTTTATTTAATAAAGCTCTTTCTAGCAATGAACTTCGCAAAATAATCTACCAAGAAATTGAAGATAACAATGGTATTGTAAAAGGGAGCGTTTTACCAAAAAACATAACCGATTTTGATGCAGAAACCAATACATCAACTGCTTTACCTTGGGAAAACTTAAAAAGGTACTACCGTATGGATGTTATTGAAGATAATGTACTATTTGATTCTGCTAACTTAATAAGTGACAATACAATACATGCACAAATTCATAATATTGAAACCATTAACGAGCAATCGGCACCAATGCCATTTGTTACTACGCAATCGGGATCTTTAGAAAATGCTTTAAATAATATTGAAAAAGGCATAGATGGATCAGACGCTGTAAAATACAATTGGTCTATAGTAAACATTAAACACAACGATGTATATTATTCTAATACTCAAAAACACTTAGGATTAATTGTAGACTATGCAGATGCAGATTTAAACCCAATTACATATGTAGTTAGAAACGATTCTGAATTAAACGTGAGCTGGTATTTAAACCTAAACGGAACCATTGATTTAAGAGGGAAATCTCAATTAATACAAGGTTTAGAAAGTACACTTGCCAATACAAGCCAAGGTAAAATAACACAAAACAGAAACCTTGAGGGCGACATATACACCTACAATTATTGGTCTTCTCCTGTGGGTCAAACTAATAATTTAACAAACAACAATAATTATAAATTAGCCGATGTTATTAAAAACATTAGCTTTTTAAGATCGGGTTACAACGGAACAGAAACAGCAGTTGCAGATTACTGGATTTGGAAATATTGCAACTTAATGAACAATAACAATACTCCCATTTGGCAACATGTAAGAAGTACAGGAATTTTAAAACCTGGTGAAGGTTTCACCATGAAAGGCACCGGAACTAATAGTGAAAAAATTAAGCAAGACTATCTAATTGAAGGTAAACCAAATAATGGAGATGTAAACATACCTGTTTATGCCGGAAACGAATATTTAGTTGGTAACCCATACCCATCCCCTATTGATGCTCAACAATTTATTTTGGACAACAGCGAAGAGCATTCCGGAGTTACAACAGGTGTTATTTATTACAAAGAACATTATAGTGGCGGTACGCATAGCCTTGGTGATTTTCAAGGAGGCTACGCAACATACTCACTTGCTGGCAGTATTCCTGCTGTTTGGCAAGGTGAAACGGCTCCGTTAATAACAGAAAATGGTTTAAGTTTAGAAGCCTCAAGACAATATATTCCAGTTGGTCAGGCATTTTTTATGGTGGCAAAAACTTCTGGTGATATTAAATTTAATAACGGACAACGTGCCTTTTATGTCGATAACAACGTCGCTGCCAAATCATCCCATACTAAAATAGCGGCCGAAGATGACAACAGACCAAAGCTTAGATTAGGTTTCAATTCTGTAAATCAAATACATAGACAATTACTAGTAACTGCCGATGAGCATGCTACTTCTGGTTACGATTCAGGATTTGATGCTCAAGATATTGATCAATTATCCGATGATATGTATTGGTTAATTAATAATGAAAAATTCAGTATTCAAGGTATTGATATTATAGATGAAACTACTAAAATTCCTTTAGGTATTCATACAAAAACCAATGGAGCGAATACAATTAGTATTGATGAATTAGAACATTTTCCAGAAAACTTAAATATCTACCTCTACGATAAAGAATTAAATATCAGCCATAATTTAAAAGAAAGCGATTATACTATTTATTTAGCAGCAGGTTCTTATTTAAATAGATTTGAAATTACGTTTTTCGAGCAAGTAACTTTATCTAATACAGAATTTGAAAATGATAAAATCGATATGTACTTTTCAAATTCAGAAAATAGCATCGTAATTAACAACCCTTCTTCGATTTATATCGAATCAATTCAAATGTATAATTTGGTTGGTCAATCGGTTTTCAATCTTGAAACTAAAGCAAGTAAAAGTAATTTCTCACGTAGGGTAGAGAAAACACATCCAGGCGTATATATTTTGAAAATAAAAACAAGTCATGGTGTCTTAAGTAAAGAGGTATTAAAAAAATAAATAACTCCCTCATTTAAAAATCATTACACTTAAAATTGTTTTCTATAAAACTAAAAAAAACAAAAAAAACCCCAACAAAAACACATTTATCTAGATAAACAGATTTGTTTATAGGAATTTATTTCCATAATATTGACGCTCCCTCCCTCTAGTCTCTCAAGAATTATGATAATAGCGTCTTAATGAAACAACCAGATCTGATTAAATCTCGAAGGTTTTTTATGCCTTCTTTTTTAGAAAAACTGTCTTCAAAAAACAATAAATACAATCCATTGTTTTTGATAAAATCTTTATCTCAGTTTGCTAAAAACCATTCAAATTATTTTCTAAAATCACTACAACCAAAAAAAGCTTCACCCATGTTGCTTTTATTTTGTTGCTTTTATTCTGCTGTCGCTTTTTCTCAAGTGCCTGCTAATAATGATTTAATAGATGCCACAACTGTTACGCATAGTTCAAGTTGGTGTTCTGCAGATGGCGCTTACACTACACTTAATGCAACAGCCGACGGCCCGAAAGGAATAGCATGGGCAAATGGACCAAACTTTAACGTGTGGTTTAAATTTCAGGCTACAGCAGCGCAAGTCAATGTTAAATTAACGCCTGACGGTATGCGCTATCCTTATTTAGCGTTATGGGATATTAACCAAGTAGAAATTCAAAGTAAAAATTATATTGACGTTAGTAGTTCAATAAATGTACAATCCAACAGTTTAACTATTGGCGATTGGTACTATGTATCGGTAGACAACCACAGCTCAAACAGCCATCGAGGTACATTTAGCTTATGTATTGAAGATAAGGTTGATTTCGATTTTAAGGAAGGTGCCGTTGAAGTACCACATACTGCAAACTGGTGCTCTGCTGATGCTGAATACACAACAAGTAACGGCTATCCCGATGGCCCTAAAGGTTCTGCATGGTCTAGTGATCCAAACGCTAATGTCTGGTTTAAATTTAAAGCCACAACCACACAAATTAATGCTGAAGTAAAGCATGGCGGTACATTTGGTAGTGCTCGCTACCCCTTATTAGCACTTTGGGATGCATCTGGTACAGAAGTTACAAGTAAGAATTTCAATTACACAGGAAGTTCTATTAGGATACAATCTAAAAACTTAACTATTGGAAATTGGTACTATATATCGGTAGATAATTACAGCTCTCCTGCCTACCGTGGCAGCTTTACCTTTTGCGTTGACGATAAGGTAAATTTTGATTTTAAAGAAGGAGCCGTTGAAGTGCCACATACAGCAAATTGGTGCTCTGCTGATGCAGAATACACAACAGTTGATGGATCTCCCGATGGAGTTAAAGGTTCCGCTTGGGCTAGTGAACCCAACGCTAATGTTTGGTTTAAGTTTAAAGCCACAACTACACAAGTAAATGCTGAAGTAAAGCATGGCGGAGTATTAGGTGATGGTCGTTATCCGTTATTAGCACTTTGGGATGCATCTGGAAATGAAATTAATAGTACAAATTTCAACTATACAGCAAACTCTATTAATGTACAATCTAACAATTTAACTATTGGAGATTGGTATTACATATCGGCAGACAACTATAATTCTACTAGTTACCGTGGTAGCTTTACCTTATGTGTAGATGATAAAGTGAATTTTGATTATAAAGAAGGAGCTCTAGAAATACCGCATACCGCAAACTGGTGCTCTGCAGATGCCGAATATACTACAGTTTACGGATCTCCCGATCAGGTTAAAGGTTCTGCATGGTCTAGTGATCCAAACGCTAATGTCTGGTTTAAATTTAAAGCCACAACTACGCAAATTAATGCTGAAGTAAAGCATGGCGGTACATTTGGTAGTGCGCGCTATCCTTTATTAGCACTTTGGGATGCATCTGGAACTGAAGTTAATAGTACAAATTTCAACTATTCAGCAGACTACGTTAATGTTCAATCTAGCAATTTAACTATTGGAGATTGGTACTACATATCGGCAGATAATTACAATTCTACCGCCTATCGTGGCAGTTTTACTTTATGTGTTGACGATAAGGTTAATTTCGATTATAAAGAAGGTGCTATTGAAGTGCCACATACTGCGGATTGGTGCTCTGCTAATGCTGAATACTCAACAGTACACGCATCTACCGATGGCACGAAAGGTTCTGCATGGGCCAACGGACCAAACTTTAACGTATGGTTTAAGTTTAAAGCTACCTCTACACAAGTAAATGCTGAAGTAAAAAAGGACGGTACCTTTGGAGACATGCGCTATTCTTACGTAGCACTTTGGGAAGAAGATGGTACTGAAATTACAAGTAAAAATTACAATAATGCGCTTAACACCAGAAATGTTCAATCTAACAATTTAACTATTGGAAATTGGTATTATATATCTGTCGATAATCACAGCTCTACAAGTTATAGCGGCACCTTTACTTTATGTGTAGATGATGAAGTAGATTTCGATTATAAAGAAGGTGCTATTGAAGTTCCACATACCACAAGTTGGTGCTCTGGCGATGATGAATATAATACCTACAACGCCTCTCCCGATGGTACAAAAGGTTCTATTTGGTATGATGGACCTAATTACAATGTATGGTTTAAATTTCAAGCTACGGCAGCACAAGTAAACGCTCAAGTAAAAATAGGAGACCCGTCTAAAAATATTCGTTATGCTTCTATGGCACTTTGGGATCAATCAGGAAATGAAGTTAAAAGTGCTAGTTATTACAGCGTTGATAGCTCAATTAATGTGCAAACCAATAATTTAACCATTGGAGACTGGTATTATATTTCTGTAGACCATAGAAATAGCATCTATTATATGGGTGACTTCACGTTGTGTATTGAAGATAAAGTAGGTTACGATTATAAAGAAGGTGCTATTGAAGTCCCTCACACAACCTCCTGGTGTTCCGGAGATGAAGAATATACAACTTTCAATGCCTCTCCAGATGAAGCCAAAGGTAGCAATTGGTACGATGGACCTAATTACAATGTTTGGTTTAAATTTCAGGCCACAGCACAACAAATAAGTGCGCAACTAAAAATAGGCGGTACATACGGAGATATAGCTTACCCTTTTATTGCAATTTGGGATAATGCCGGAACAGAAATTAAAAGCACAAATTATTATAGCAGTTACAGTTCTATAAAAGTACAATCAACCAATTTAATCGTTGGAGATTGGTATTATATATCGGTAGATCATCGAGACAATGTTAATTACCGTGGTACTTTTAGTTTATGTATCGAAGATAAAGTCGATTTCGATTATAAAGAAGGAGCTGTTGAAGTTCCTCATACCGACTCTTGGTGTTCTGGAGATGCAGAGTACTCTACAGTTCATGCTTCAGCCGACAGTGATAAAGGTAGCGCATGGTTTGATGGCCCTAACTATAACGTTTGGTTTAAGTTTCAAGCTACTTCAACACAATTAAGAGCAGACGTGAAAATTGGTGGCGCTTATGGCGACGTAGATTTCCCTTTTATTGCTCTTTGGGATGCTACTGAAACCGAAATTAAAAGCACGAATTACTATAACAATGAATCTATTAACCTACAAACCAATAATTTAATTATTGGAGATTGGTACTATATATCAGTAGATCATAGAAACAGTATTTATTACCGTGGTACTTTTAGTTTATGTATTGAAAACAAAGTAGGCTATGATTATAAAGAAGGCGCATTAGAAGTACCGCATACCACAAATTGGTGTTCTGCAGATGCAGAGTACTCTACAATTCATGCTACACCCGACGGTGATAAAGGAAGTGCATGGTTCGATGGCCCGAATTACAACGTATGGTTTAAATTTCAGGCGACAACAACACAACTAAAAGCCGATTTAAAAATTGGTGGTGTATATGGTAATATGGATTACCCCTACATAGCACTTTGGGATGTTGCAGGAACAGAAATTAAAAGTGAGAATTACTTTAATAATACCGACTCTATCAATCTACAATCCAACAGTTTAATTATTGGAGATTGGTATTATATATCAGTAGATCATAGAAACGCGGCCTATTACCGTGGTGCATTTAGCTTATGCATTGAAAATACAATAGATTATGATTATTATGAAGCTGCTATAGATATTACCTCATTAATTAATTCTTGTTCTGCAGATGCCATTTACACAACAAGAGGAGCTTCTCCAGATTTAAATAGCGGAACGGCTTGGAATAATAGTGGACCTAAATACAACCGATGGTTTAAATTTATTGCTCCTCCAACTTCGGGTCAATTTAATATTCTAATTGATAGAGGTGACGAAAAAGGTACACAG
Source organism: Algibacter sp. TI.3.09 (assembly GCF_038154905.1). Taxonomy (NCBI): domain Bacteria; kingdom Pseudomonadati; phylum Bacteroidota; class Flavobacteriia; order Flavobacteriales; family Flavobacteriaceae; genus Algibacter; species Algibacter sp. TI.3.09. The sequence continues at coordinate 1,519,137 of NZ_JBAKAN010000001.1, forward strand.
AGAGGAACTCAAGTGGCCTTATGGAAAGATGGAGGTACAGTTGAAGTCAACAGTGCTAGATATTCATCTTCAACTGATGATGTTACATTATCTGCTACTAATTTAACACCGGGAGACACCTATTATATCTCGGTAGACACATACTCAAGTAATAGCTATACCGGTACATTCACAATCTGTTTAGAAAATACATTTATAGATTTTAATGGTACGGATTATTATGTAGACTTTGGCAGAAACCATAATTTTACGAGTCAATTTTCATTAGAATCTTGGGTACTTCAAAAAACAAATTCAGGAACAGCTGCTATAATTTCAAAGGGAGAAACCCAAACAGGTAATCTTAGAGGTTATCATTTAACCATAAAAAATGGTTACCCTAATCTATCTTGGTACGATAATTCAGGAAATGCTATTTTAGATCTCTCTTCACCTTTTGAAATTACCGAGAATACTTGGCACCATGTGGCAACATCGTTTAACGGAAGCATAGCATCACTATATCTCGATGGTGTTTTAGTTGCAAGCCAAAGTACAAGTAGACCTTTAAGTAATAATCAATCTTTTTTAATCGGAGCGAGTTATGATAGCAGTTCGGCTTCTTCAGTAAAAAATAATTTCAATGGTTTTATAGATGAAGTTCGTGTATGGAATATCGGCTTAACACAACAGCAGATTCAAGATATGATGAACCAGGAAATAGTTCAAACCGGAACTATTGTAAACGGTAAAATTACAAATCAAGATGTTCATGCAGGCTTACGCTGGTCTAATTTAAGAGGTTATTATCCTATGACAGACAATACAGCAACCGACCATTCTAATTACAATATAGATGGTACATCAAAAAACAACACCACTACCCTTCAAGAACAAACTGCACCGTTACCGTATATATCAGCGACAAACGGAAACTGGGAAAATGCTACAACATGGTTAAATAGCGACGTACAATATGCGCCAAACACGGCTATGTATGGTACACGCATAAATTGGAATATAGCAGAAATTAATCATAATATTAATAATACCACAGGACATAGTGTTTCTGCTTTAATAATAGATAGTCCTGCGACATTAACAGTAAAAGCTTCTGATAGTTTAAGTGTTTCTAGATATTTAAAATTAAATGGTGAGCTTACTTTAGAAGGAGACTCTCAACTTATACAAGGTATTGATAGTGAACTGGATGTTACTAGCTCTGGGACTTTATTAAAAAACCAACAAGGAAGCGCTGATACCTTTACTTATAATTATTGGTCTTCTCCAGTTGGTCCTCAAAACATAACGGATAACAATAATAGTTATACATTACCCGAAGTTTTCGATGACGTTACTTTCTTAACATCAGGTTACAATGGTACCGTATCTCCTTTAGGTATTTCTACAGCTTGGATTTGGAAATTCAACAATAGAACAAGCGATGATTATTCGGAGTGGCAACATGTAGGAAACACAGGTTCTCTTCTGCCTGGCGAAGGCTTTTCCATGAAAGGTCCAGGGTCTGGAGTACCATCAGACTTGCAAAACTATCTATTAAAAGGAAAACCTAATAATGGAGATATTAACTTAACGATTAATGCTGGTAACGAATATTTAGTTGGTAACCCTTACCCGTCTGCAATAGACGCTAAAGCCTTTATATTAGATAATGGTACTACTATCGCTGGGCCAGGATCTACAACTGGAACACTTTATTTCTGGGAACATTGGGGAGGAAATTCGCATAACTATAGTAGTTATCAGGGCGGTTACGCTTCGTATTCACTATCAGGTGGTGTACCAGCTGTATCAAAAGCTTCAAGTCATGCAGATGTTGATCAAGGAGGCGTATCCACAAAAACACCAGGTAGATACATACCTGTTGCTCAAGGATTTTTTGTTGCTGCAGAAGCAACAGGAACTATAAAATTTAATAATGCACAACGTGTATTTCAAACTGAAGATGGTACCAATTCTGTTTTCCTAAAATCTGCTAATAGTAAAAACTCGAATACTTCTCCAAACAATCATGACGATTTACGAGAGAAGTTAAGAATTGGTTTTTACTCTACAAACAAGATTAAAAGGCAACTATTAACTACCGTAGACCCAAGTGCTTCTATAGGTTACGATTGGGGTTATGATGGACCAAACATCGACTATCAAATTGATGATATGTATTGGTTAATTGATGATAACACATACGTTATACAAGGTATAGATGAAATTGACGAAACAACCGTGTTACCCTTAGGTATTCACTTAAAAAACGAAGGTGTAAACATTATTTCTATCGATGAGATAGAGAATGAAGTAACGCCGTATGATATCTATCTTCATGATAAAGAATTAAACCTTTATCACAATTTAAGAGAAAGCGATTATTATGTAACCTTAATAGCAGGTAAATATCTAGATCGTTTTGAAATCACCTTCACAAACAGTTCGGAAACATTAGGCACAACGCCTTTAGAATTGGTAAACCGACCTGTATTAGTTTCTTTTTCTAACGATAATGAAAGTGTTGTTATTAGCAACCCGAATGCGCTTTATATAAAATCTACAGAGATAATTAATATGTTAGGCCAGTCTGTTTATAGTTTTGACACTAAATCTAATGAAACATCTATAATTCAAGCTACTAAAAACCTTAGTACAGGCTCTTATATTATAAAACTAAACACCGATAATGGTATTGTGACTAACAAGGTATTAATAGAATAAACCTTCAACATAATATTCACCAAATAAAAAGCGTCCTGAAATTAATTTTCAGGACGCTTTTTTTAAGTAATACACTCTATGTTTTATGCTTACTTTATTTGTTTTATCAAATCAGGAAGCGATACGTTAAGTTGCTCACCCGATACCATATTTTTTAAAGTATAAGTATCCGATTCCATTTCGTTATCACCAACTAAAACTACAAAAGGAATAGCACGTTTATTAGCGTGGTTCATTTGTTTTTTCATCTTGGCAGCATCTGGATAAAGTTCAGCATTGATATCGTTTTCACGTAAAGTCTTAATAGCTTTTAAACTAAATAATGCCTCCTTATCTCCAAAGTTGATAAATAACACTTCAATGTTTTTCGAAACCGTTTCAGGGAACAAACCAAGTTCTTCTAAAACTAAATAAATACGATCTAAACCAAAACTAATACCAACACCACTCACATCTTTCATACCGAAAATACCAGTTAAATCGTCGTAACGACCACCGCCTCCAATAGAACCCATGCTCACCGTTTTTGGTGCAGCCACTTCAAAAATAGCGCCTGTATAATAATTTAAACCTCTTGCTAAAGTAACATCAAGTTGCAATGCTGCCGTTTTTAAACCTAATTCGGAAATAGCTTCGTTAATAAAAGCCAATTCTTCAATACCTTTTTTTCCTTCTTCGGAAGTATCTAAAATAGATTTTAAACTTTCAATTTGAGATTCAAAATCGCCAGAAAGTGTAAATAACGGTTGAAGTTTTGTAATGCCTTCTTCTGAAATTCCTTTAGAACGCATTTCTTCTTTTACCTTCTCCTCACCTATTTTATCAAGCTTATCTAAAGCCACTGTGAAATCGATTAATTTATCGCTAGCCCCAATAACTTCAGCAATACCTGAAAGTATTTTTCGGTTATTAATTTTAATAGTAACGCCTTCTAGTTTTAATGCTGAAAAAACAGTGTCGTAAAGCTGAATAAACTCTACTTCTTGCCAAAGTGATTTAGATCCAACGACATCGGCATCACATTGAAAGAACTCTCTAAAACGGCCTTTTTGTGGTCTATCGGCACGCCAAACCGGTTGTATTTGATAACGCTTAAAAGGAAATTCTATCTCGTTTTGATGTTGAACTACGTAACGTGCAAAAGGTACAGTTAAATCGTAGCGGAGTGCTTTTTCTGAAATACTCGGAGTTAATTTAGTAGAATCTTTTTCAGTGTAAGCTTCTTCATTAGCTTTGTTTAAATAATCACCTGAATTCAAAATTTTAAAAATCAAACGGTCGCCTTCTTCTCCGTATTTTCCCATTAAGGTATCGGAGTTTTCAAAGCTTGGAGTTTCTATAGGTTGAAATCCGAAGGTTTGAAAAGCGCCACGAATACTATTAAAAATATAGTTTCGTTTTGCGACTTGTTCTGGGTTAAAATCTCTGGTTCCTTTTGGAATACTTGGTTTTTGAGCCATATTTAAACGTCCTACTCACGCAGGATTTTCTTTTAATTAGTACTTTTTTAATTTCCGCTTAAGCGAAACCTTAATTAATCAACTTATAAAAATATTGATACAATTCACCTTTAGTAATAGAAGCGCCTTGTTCAATCATTTTAAACTTATCTAAGTTTTTAGAATCAGAATACGCCTTATCTGCTTGTAAAAACTCAACATTTTCGTCCATTAAGTTTTCACGAAGCCAATCGTAACCTTCTTGGGTTGTAATATCAACATCATTTTTGATGTTAACTACAATAGCATGCATTTGATCTTCCTTTAAATGAAATAAATACATGTGTTTTGGAGCAAAATGCTCAAGATACTCTGCTTTATTTAAGGCGCCTTCCCAAATTAAATCACTAAATACATCCAATTCCATTTCTGCTAAATCGGGCTTATTAACTTTTAAGTTTGTCCACTCATCGGCAGTTATAGATTGGGTTGCCAAAAAGTTTATAAATTCTTGGTGTAATTCTTCGAACTGTTCTTTTGTTAATCTTGAATATTTCATTCTTATATTTTTTTCTCGAAACAACGAGAATGGTATATTTTATTTTTTAATATTTAAACTTGCTGCTGCAGCAAAAGGTCTATCGGTTGCAATAACATCAACACCTAAATCTACCCATTTTTGGTAAAGATGGTCACCTTTAGCTTGTGCTTGCTTATCTAGGTTACCTAAAGTACCGAGCATACAAGTAATTCCTAAATCGTGTAATTTTTTATAAAATGCTTCAGGAGATAATCTAGTTCCGGTAAAAGCAATCATGTTTTCCGTTGGAATTTCAGAATGTAACAACCAATCTAATTCTTTGTCGTTTCTCGCTGATACAGATAACAACAATTCTGGAGCTGCTTTATAGGCTGCGCTGGCTTGTTTCATATCATAAGTAATAATTACCGAAATATCTTCAGCACCAGTTTCTTTAACCAAAGCGACAACTTGATCTACAGAAACACTCTTTTTTATATCGATAGTTAATATCACATTATTTGCTTTTGCCCAAAGAAGAACATCTTTAAATAATGGAATTTTAAAAGTGGTTTCGTTACCAAAATCGTCTTCTAAATTATACTGTAATAATTCTTGATAGGTATAATTTGTAATATCACCTTCGCCCGTAGAAGTTCTACCTAAGCTATTATCGTGCATTAAAACAAGTACATTATCTTTAGTTTTAGCGATATCAATTTCATAAACGGCAGGAATACTATCGTTTATATACTTTAAGGTTTCTAAACAATTTTCTGGGTAATTCTCAATAGACTTCCCTCCTCTGTGCACACTAATAACAGGAGTTTTATTAGCCTGATAAGCCAATCGCTCAATTAAAACCGATTTTGTAGATGCTTCTTCTTTTTTAGGTTCTTCTTTACACGAAAAACTCACTACAAAAAGACAAAGTATAACTATATATTTCATATTATTTATAAAAAAAGCGCCCCTTAGTTAAGGAGCGCCAAATTTAAGAATATATCTGTTATTATCTTAGAAAATATAACGTAAACCTACTTGAGCTTGCCATCTAGAAGCTAAACTAGAATCAAAACCAAAGGTTTGAGTTTGATTTCCGTTAAAAGAGTAAGTTGGCACTCCTGTATCGTCAACAGAAACTCCTATTGGTTGTACATTATTTGGTTGTTGTATAATTCCCCAATCTGAATTTAATAAGCTACCAAAGTTTAAAATATCTAAACTAAATTGGATGGTATTTGTTTTATCTTCAGATACTTTAATTCTATAATCTTGCATGAACTTTACATCCCATTTACCTCTCCAAGGCGCTAATGCTCCGTAACGTTCTGCATATTGTCCTCTATTGTCATTTAAGTAATCGTCTTGAGCTATATAAGACTCTAATGCAGCAGCATCTCCAGTTCCAGCAAATTGCATTTGACCAATTTCACTAGAAGTAGGAATATAAATTAAATCGTTTATTCCAGAACCATCTCCATTTATATCTCCACCATAGGTATAGTTAAAACGAGCACCTTGTGCATATTCAAAAAATGTAGATATTGTGGTAGACCATTTATCGTTTCCGTAATCCCATTTTTTACTAGCTACACCAATAAAACGATGCTTATCTCCATATTTAGAATGCGAAAGCACATCGTTATTTACGTTACCTAATGCAGGGTTACCGTTAAAGGCGTCTCCTGTTATTTCAGCCTCAATAGAATTTACATCCCTAGCATCTAAATAACTATAGGCTAGCATAGAATATATACCGTTAGCAAAGGTTTTTTGAGCTTTTAAAGATGCATTCCAAATACGACCTTTATTCGAGTTTGTCATTACAAAAGCATTGCCATTAATAACTTCTCCCCAAGGTAATGTTGCTTTGGCATGATCACCATCTCCATAAATGGCTCTATTATCTACACCTTGTAACTGACTTGTAGGTTTATTTAACCCCCAGTTTTGAACGTGAATTCCATTTACATCTTTAGTATATGATAAATCTGCTGTTAATATAATACCGTTTTCAAGTTTTCTATCTAAACCTAAGTTTGTTCTCCAAACTTGTGGAAATTTAAAATCTGGATCTACAGCTTGGTAGAAAAATGCATCTACACCACTTACTTGGTTTCCTACCCAAACAAAAGGAAAACGCCCTGTAAATAAACCTGTACCACCTCTTAATTGAAAAGAGCTATCGCCATTAGCATCATAATTAAAACCAACTCTAGGCGACACTAACCAATCATTATTAGGCATTCTTGTTGAATCTATTAGTAAAGGTTCTCCTGTATTAGGATCTATATATTCTACATCTGGCAAATAGATTTCTCCATTTTCTGTATCTATAAATTCTTGCGCATTATCTGCTGTATCAAAAAACAAAGGCTTATCAAAACGAACACCATATGTTAATTTTAGTTTTTCAGAAACATTCCATTCATCTTGAGCATAAAAAGCCAACTGACCAACGTTTGTTTCTGCTAATAACCAGCCATTATCTACTCCATCAGCCAAACTATTTCTAGAGTTGAATGTTGCTTGTGCTCCTGCAAAATCATAATCAGCAGCATTAAAATCTGCAATATCCACGCTTCCAAAAACATCAAAACCATATCCTTTTAAATTAAAAGAGTTATCGAATTCAAATTTCTCGAAAGATGTTCCGATAGTAAAGGTGTGATCGCCTTGAAAGAAGTTTAAATTATCTGTAAATTGAAATACTTTTTGATCTAACTTGTTATTAATTGAAAAAGGTTCGTGACCCGCTATAATATACGGAGAACCATCTTTATAAATATTAATAACTGGAGCAGGTGTAGAAAACGGTGTTCTAAAATCGTCGAAATGTGTATACCCAATTTGTAATTTATTAGTTGATGTTTCGGATAAAGTAGAATTTAACTCAACCTGTATAGATTTTAAATTATTATTAATTTCGTAACCCGAATTTTGAAATTGTAACGTTGTTGCATCTGGACCACGTGGATTAATAGCCGAAGGATGGGCTGGTTTTTCTTGAGAAGCATTTAAAAAATTGTAAATAACAGCTAAACGGTTGCTATCATTAATATTCCAATCTATTTTAAAAATACCTTTTGTAGATTCCGAAGCATGTGTAAATCCTTGGTAAGCCCCTGGATCGTAACCTTGAGCTCTTAACGCTGTTTGCACAGCAATTAAATCACTTTCTAAAACTCTAGACTCGGTAATACCGCCGGTACCCGTGTTTGGTGTCCAGCCGTTAGTTCCTAAATCGTCACGTTCATCCTTTTCAAAATTCGCAAAAAAGAATAATTTATCTTTAATAATTGGTCCTCCAATACTCACACCATATTGTGTTTGGTTTAAGTCCGGTCTCGCCACATCTTCTCCTTTAATTTTTTTCCCAGTCATGGTTTCATCTCTATAAAACCCATAAACCGTACCATGAAATTGGTTTGTTCCACTTTTAGTAACTGCATTTACTGAAGCTCCAGTAAATCCAGATTGTGTAACATCATAAGGTGCTGTAGATACTTGAATTTGCTCTATAGCATCTAAAGAAACGGGTTGAGAACCTGTTTGCCCACCTGGAGTTGCTGCATCTAATCCAAAAGGATTATTAAAAATGGCACCATCTAAGGAGAAATTGTTAAACTGATCGTTTCTACCTCCAAAAGATCCACCACTAGCAGTTGGCTCTAATCTGGTAAAATCAGATTGCGATCTAGAAATAGTTGGTAAACGTGTTAACTCTCTACGACCAACACTAGTTTCTGCTCCAGTTCTATCACTACCAAAAGTACCTGTACCTCCTGTACCTTGTATAACCACAGCATCTAGTTGTTCGCTATCTTCAGATAAAGTAACATCTACATTTTGAGTTTTCCCTAATGTTAGGTAAACATTATTAAAGGTTTGCTCTTTGTAACCTACATAGCTCACTGTAATAGTGTATGGCCCACCTACTCTTAAATTTAGTAAATTAAAACGGCCATCAAAATTAGTTGCTGCTCCATATTTTGTACCTGTTGGTGTATGGATAGCTAAAACATTAGCTCCCGGTAAGGGAACTGAACCTTGATCTAAAACGAGTCCTTTAATATTAGAAGTGGTGACTTGTGCAAAAGCCATTACTCCAATAAACATAAAGAAAAATAATAATGTAATTTTTTTCATTGTTTGAAGATTGAGTTAAAGTATTAAGTTTGAAAAATTATGCATGCATAACGCTAGTAAAAATAGACCAAAAAAAAACCACTCCAAAGGAGTGGTTAATTATATTTAAAACTTTTATTAACTTTATGTTAACAAATTAGTTTGCCTGAGCAATAACGTCGAATTCTAAATCAACATTTACATCTCTGTGTAAACGAATTGCGGCAGTATATTTACCTAAACGTTTAACAGTTGTAAGCGTAATATATTTCTTATCAATTGCTTGACCTTCTTTTTCTAAAGCCGCTGCTAAATCGATGTTGTTTACAGAACCAAATAATTTGTCTCCTGTTCCAACTTTAGCTTGGATTTTAATTTCTAATGCTTTTAAAGCTTCTGCAACTACATTAGCTTCATCAACTATTCTCTTTTCTTTAAAGGCACGTTGCTTTAAATTTTCTGCTAATACTTTTTTAGCTGAAACAGTTGCTATAATAGCTTGTTTCTGAGGAATTAAAAAATTTCTACCATAACCGTTCTTAACTGTTACAACATCGTCTTTAAATCCTAAATTTTCAACGTCTTGTTTTAATATAAGTTCCATTGTTATCAGTATTTTATTTTAATAAATCAGCTACATAAGGCATTAAAGCTAAGTGACGTGCTCTTTTTACAGCAACAGACACTTTTCTTTGATACTTTAATGAAGTTCCTGTTAAACGACGAGGTAAAATTTTACCTTGCTCATTTACAAATCTTAGTAACCAGTCTGCATCTTTATAATCTACATACTTGATACCTGATTTTTTGAAACGACAATATTTCTTTTGCTTATTAGTTTCAATATTTAGAGGCGTTAAATATCTAATTTCGCCGTCTTTTTTTCCTTTAGATTGTTGTTCTATTGATGACATAATTAAGCTTTTTGTTTAAGTTTCTCTCTTCTTCTCTCTGCCCAAGAAATAGCATGTTTATCTAACGCTACTGTTAAATAACGCATAAAACGCTCGTCACGTCTAAACTCTACTTCTAAAGGATTGATAACCTCTCCGGCTACTTGATACTCAAATAAGTGATAAAATCCACTTTTTTTGTTTTGAATAGGGTAAGCTAACTTCTTAAGCCCCCAGTTTTCTTTTGATACCATCTTAGCGCCGTTAGAAACAAGAAAATCTTCGTATTTCTTTACTGTCTCCTTTATCTGATCTTCAGATAAAACGGGATTTAAGATGAAAACAGTTTCATAATGATTCATAAAAATCTATTTTTATTGTTAAAAATTGGCTGCAAAAGTAATTAATATTTATATCTTACACAACTTAATCTTATTTATTTTATGCGAACAGCATATTATTTCAGTGTTAAAAAAATGTTAAAATCTACAGTTTGCCGATGATTTTTGGTTTTTAGCCGAATTTTTCGTACTATTGTCGATATCTTAACCGAAATAAAAGAAATGTTATGACATTAAACTGTGTAGTAGTAGACGATTCAGCCATACAACGCCTCTCTATTGTGAAATTAGTAGAGAACCATCCCTCATTAAATTTAATAGCAGAGTACAGTAGTGCGTTGGAAACCAAAAATGGTTTAAATACACATCAAGTAGATTTAATCTTTTTAGATATTGAAATGCCAGTACTAAACGGATTTGAGCTTTTAGATGTATTAAACAACAAACCTCAAATTATATTTGTAACAGGTAAAACGGAATATGCATTTAAAGCATTTAATTATGATGCTACCGATTATTTACATAAACCAATTACAAGAGAGCGCTTTAACACCTCTGTAGATAAAGCTTTAGAGCAACATAGATTAACTCTAGACTTTAACGAAGAAGATGGCGAACATATATTTGTAAAAAGTAACCTTAAAAAACGTAAAGTTTACATTAAAGACATTAAGTGGATTGAAGCCCTTGGTGATTACGTTAAACTAGTAACTGAAGAAAATAGCTTAGTAGTTTTATCGACTATGAAATCTTTTGAAGCAGAATTACCAGAAGGTAAATTTTTAAGAATTCATAAATCTTACATCGTTAATTTGGATAAAATTGACAGATTTAATAGCAAAAACGTTGAAGTTGGTGCTTATGAAATTCCTTTAAGTAGAAATAAGAAAACGCAACTTGTTGATGCGTTAAATAATATTTAATAACGCTCTCCTTTAAAAAAAAGGAAAATTCTACTAAAATAATTATTACCCCATTTTTATTTTAGCTGAACTAGTAATTATCCACATTAAGGATAACACGAACCGAGCGAAAATCTTTTACATTCAAGAAGCTATTGTTAATTTTAATGATAGCTTCTTTTGTTTTTGCTAAAGAGTGTTCCTTCGGTATTTTTACCAAAATATTTTTATGATATTGATTTCTAATTCGTGATACAGGCGGGAATTCTGGCCCTAAAACATGTTCTTTAAACATTTGCCTTAACGACGTAGCATACCAATCTGCTGCGATTTCCACACGACTATAATCTTTATGTTTTAACGTAATTTTTATTTGCTTATAAATTGGAGGGTACTTAAAATTATACCGCTCGTTCATTTGTTCTTTAAACATATCGATATAATTATTAGTAGACACCTGCTGTAAAATATTGTGGTATGGATTGTAAGTCTGTATTAAAACTTTACCGCGCTCCTCCGTTCTACCGGCCCTACCCGATACTTGCAACATAAGCTGAAAACTACGCTCGTGCGCTCTAAAGTCAGGGAAATTAAGCATATTATCGGCATTCATAATACCAACTAGCTTTACGTTTCTAAAATCTAGCCCCTTAGTAAGCATTTGTGTACCAACCAAAATATCGATTTCTTGCTGTTCTAATGCCGTTATAATTTTCTCGTAACCATATTTACCACGCGTAGTATCCAAATCCATACGCGCCACGTTATGCTCCGGGAACAATACCTTTACCTCAGCTTCAATCTGTTCTGTTCCGAAACCTTTATTATCAAGTTCTGGACTACCACAAGCCGCACATTTTCTAAGCATAGCCACAACATACCCACAATAATGACAACGTAATTGGTCTCGATATTGGTGGTACGTTAAACTCACATCACAATTAGGACATTGTGGTGCCTCACCACAAGTACTGCACTCTACAATAGGCGAAAAGCCTCTGCGGTTTTGAAACAAAATAATTTGATGCCCTTCCGCTAATGTTTCTGTCATTTCAGCAATAAGTCTATCACTAAAATGGCCTTTCATGCGCTTTTTCTTCTGCTTTTCTTTAATATCAACCAACTCCACTTCTGGCATCAATACATCATTAAAGCGATGCATAAGCTCTACAAAGCCATATTTGTTTTGCTGTGCATTAAAATAACTTTCTAAACTTGGTGTTGCCGAGCCCAAAAGCACTTTAGCCTTATGTAAATGCGCCAAAACTACAGCTGTGTCTCTTGCATGGTAGCGTGGTGCTGGATCAAATTGTTTAAACGATTGCTCATGCTCTTCATCAACAATTATTAATCCTAAATTATCAAAAGGTAAAAATATCGATGAACGCGCACCTAACACTATTTTCGCTTTCGCGGAAAGTTCTAAAACCTGATTCCAAACCTCAACACGTTCATGAGATGAATATTTAGAATGAAATACCGCGACTTGATCTCCAAAATAATTCTGAAGTCTATTAACCAACTGTGTGGTTAAAGCTATTTCTGGTAACAAATACAATACTTGCTGCCCAGAATTGAGAATATCTTCAATTAACTTAACATATACTTCCGTTTTCCCTGAAGAAGTAACGCCATGTAATAAAGTAACCTGATGCTTCTCGAAAGTGTCTTTTATTTCTGTTAACGCCGTTTCTTGATAGCTATTTAGTTTTTTAGAGTTTTCATTTTCTTCACCAGAATACTGAACACGGTCTGTTTGAATAAAATATTCTTCTAAAACACGTTTATCTATTAAAGATTTTATAATTGAAGTTGAAGCGCCACTCTCTTCCGATAACTCAGAAACTTTTACAGGTTTTCTCGTTTTTGCAGAAATAGAAAACAACGTCATCACGACATCACGCTGCTTTGGAGCGCGACTTAAATCGTTCATTAACTCATGAAATTCTTTTTCCGTAGAATAAAAAGTATGCAACTTAACATATCGTACTAATTTTGGCTTATACTTTTCGTAAACCTCTTCTTCAACAGAAATAGCTTCTTTTTCTATTAAACGCTTAATAACAGATAGCACATTCTTTTTACTCAAGATATTAGAAATATCCTGAATTTTTAAAGACGATTGATGGTGCAAAGCTTCGTAAACCAAAAACTCATCATCTTTTAAAGTAGATTCGTCTATAGTGGTTTTATTATTCTTAGAAATTACAGTTTCACTTTCTAAAATAAATGCACTTGGCAATGAGGCACGCATAACATCTCCCATGGTGCACATATAATAACTAGAAACCCAATCCCAAAGCTTCAATTGCTTTTGATTAACAACAGGAGTTTCGTCTAAAATTTGCTGAATTTCTTTAGCTTCATAAGCCGTTGGTGCATCATGATGCACACGATAAACAATACCCGTATAAATTTTAGATTTCCCAAAAGGAACAGCAACACGCATACCTGGCTTTATAAAATCGAACTCCGAAGCTGTAATGCTATAGGTGAATAATTTTTGAAGCGGAATGGGTATTATAACGTCTATATAGTGCAAAGTAATAATCCTTAAATTGAATAATTATTTATGTCGAATCCAATATTGCGTAAGGTATAAAAATGCAATATAGCCTCGAACTTGTAGCTTACCTGTTTCTTTATCTAACACAATTCTACATTTGTACTCTTTACCATTTTCAGCATCGAAAATAGTTCCATTTTTATAATGTTCTCCATGTTTTTCGAGCTCATTAATAATAACCATACCAAGGATAGGCTTGTCTTTTTTATCACCTTCGCAATCTTGACACAAGGTGTTTTTATCAAAGGGTTCAAGAATTTCTATAACCTTACCGTACACTTTACCATTTTCTTCATAAATATCGATAATACATTTGTGCGCTCCTGTTTCATCATCAACTGTTTTCCATTGTCCTAAAATGTCTTGAGATTGAACTGATATCGACAGCATGCAAATTGTAATTAACCAAATGTATTTCTTCATAATTAAAAGCTTTTTCTAAGTTTATTTAATGAGGCGTTCAACTCGTAACCAAGCAACAAAATATTAGAGTTGAGCCATAAGTAAAACATTAATATTAATAACGCGCCAATAGACCCATATAGTTTATTGTATTGTCCGAAGTTTTCGATATACAAACCGAAAAAATAAGACGTTAAAATAATAAGTAAGGTTGTAAAAAGAGCACCTATTGAGAAAAAATTAGAATATTTCCCTTCTTTTGTGCCAAAATAATATAAGGTTGCCGTTGCTAAATACACCATAAGTACAAAAAATAAATACTTTACAACATCGGTCCAGAACAAGCCTTGGCTCGCTACCTCGTAACCACGATGCTCTAAGGCATCAAACAAGCCTTGCACCACGTACAACTGAAAATAACCTAACACCACAATGGTAATAATAAGTAAAAATGCCAATATTAATGCAATACCTAATGCATACAGATATTGTTTAAACACATTTCGGGTAAGTTGCTCGTGATACGAGTTCTCGAACCCCGAAAACACTGCATTTACACCATTTGCCATTAAACCAATGGATAAAACAAACACAGAGGATAATAGACCGCCACGCTGCGATTGGTCGATGTTTTCAAAAATATTTTCAAAGAAAAAATCTGATGTATTTGGTGGTAAAAACGATTCTAGAAACACTAAAAATTCTATTTTAAAATCGTCTATAGGTACATATGGAATAATGATAAGCACAAATAATAGAAACGGAAAAATAGCCATAAAAAAACTAAAAGCGATGGCACTAGCTCGTGTAGCTAAAGCACCTTTTGCAATCCCGATAACATAAAGCTCTACTAAATCGTAAAATGAAAGACCTTCTAACCCTGGTAATTTTAATTTTTTTAAAAACCGAACCAAGATATTAATTACAGGAATTTTATCTAGCTTGTCTTCAATGGGTTTTGTCATTAATAAAAAATTAAACAGAATAAATACAAAGTTAATAAAGTAATTACTGAAAGCAAGGTATAAAAAAAGAGTGTCTATATAGACACTCTTTTATATATTTTATGAAATTAAAAACTATTTCATCGCTTTTAAACTTAAATCCATATTGTGTACAGAATGCGTTAACGCTCCACAAGAAATAAAATTAACTCCACATTCGGCATAATGACGAATTGTTGCTTCGTTAATATTTCCAGAAGATTCTGTTAAACACTTATTACCAATTAATTTTACCGCTTTTCTAGTATCTTCATAATCGAAATTATCTATTAAAATACGATAAACACCTTCTGATTGTAAAATCTCTTCAACTTCACTTAAATCGCGAGCTTCTACCATAATTTGTAAATCTCTACCAGTTTCTGTTAAATATTCTTTAGCCATAGTAATGGCTTTAGTAATTCCTCCAGCAAAATCGATATGATTATCTTTAAGCATAATCATGTCGTAAAGTGCAAATCTGTGATTTTCTCCACCACCAATTTTTACAGCCCATTTTTCTAACACACGAATTCCTGGTGTAGTTTTTCTAGTATCTAAAATTTTAGTTTTAGTACCTTCCACCAAATCCACAAACATTCTCGTTTTAGTAGCAATAGCACTCATACGTTGCATTGCGTTTAAAACCGTACGCTCTGCTTTTAAAATAGATTGAGAAGAACCTTCTACATACATAACAATATCTCCGTATGTTACCTCTGTTCCATCTTCAATACGTACATCTAATTTTAAATTTTTATCTACGTAAGCAAAAACTTTTTTAGCAAAATTAACACCGCCAATAATACCTTTATCTTTAACTAAAAGTTTAGCTTTCCCTCTTGCATTTTCAGGGATACAGGCTAAAGAACTATGATCACCATCACCAACATCTTCACGTATAGCGTTAGAAATTATCATTTTCACTTCTGTATCAAATTGCTCCTGTGTAATCATAATTTGTTTTTGGTTTGCAACAAAAGTAAGAAATTGATTTACGAAAATAAATTTTACTTTTACGAAATTTAAGAATTTTTCTTATTTAAATACATTATTCATAAATACTAAATAGTAATTTTGCTTATATGACTATCAAACTTATTGCCATAGGAAAAACAGATAACAAACAACTTTTAGCGTTAATAGCTGATTATCAGAAGCGTTTAGGGTTTTACATTAAGTTCTCGTTAGAAATTATTCCGGACATAAAAAATTCTAAAAATTTAAGTGAAGACTTACAAAAGCAAAAAGAGGGTGAACTTATTTTGAAGAAATTAAGCAATACTGACACCTTAATTTTGCTAGATGAGAATGGAAAACAGTTTGATTCTGTAGGTTTTTCTGACTATTTACAGAAACACATGAACTCTGGAATTAAACAATTGGTTTTTGTTATTGGTGGCCCTTACGGGTTTTCGGATGAAATTTATGCCGAAGCAAAAGGCAAAATATCTTTATCTAAAATGACATTTTCGCATCAAATGATTCGTTTGTTTTTTATTGAACAACTTTATCGTGGTTTTACTATTTTACGAAATGAGCCTTACCACCACCGTTAGGTTAAAATTATAATTTTTAAACTTTTAGTAAAACAGATTTTAATCTAAGATTTTATTAAAACCTTATTCAAAAGCAAAAAAGAGGGCTAAAATAAAATTTCAGCCCTCTTTCTAACTTGTATATGATACTCTTAAATTCTAGTGCGTTTTATAAACTTCTTTACGTTTTTTAAGTTGTTTTTCTAAATCATTAACTGTTTCTCTAACCGAAACCTCAAAATTACGCTCGTTTGATACTGCAAATATTCTTGGTCCTGGTAAGCTTAATTCAATATTACATATTTTACCAGCATCATGAGCCTTTTCATCTTGTTTAAAATGAACCGTTGCGCTTATTAAAAACTCATAACGATTAAATAATTTCTCTAATTTCTCTTCTGTGAAAGCTGTTAATGTTTCGCTTGCATCTACTCCTACGTATTCAAAATTTACTATCATAACTTATATTTTATATTATCAAATATAGCTTTGGGAATTCTGATTTTAAATGATTTTCGTCATATATAAAACGGTCTTAACCCAACTAACTCATACTCAACAGCTCTCTAATTACTTTCTTTTATTAATTGTTCCATTATGCTTTTAAGCTTCCCTGGCTCAATAGGTTTTATAATATAATCTGATATATCACTAATTCTTTTAGCCTTTTCAATATCTACAGGATCTACAGATGAAGACACCATATATATTACTGTTTTCTTACCAAGCTTAGATTTAATTTTAACATACTCTTCCATAAATTGATAGCCATCCATAATAGGCATATTAATATCTAGAAAAATAACATCTGGAAGCTCATCATTTTGGTTTAGATTGCTTAACAGAAACTCTAAGGCTTCTTCTCCATCAGAAAAAACTTTTATATTTTTTTCAAACTCTAATAACTCCAGTGTTTTTACTACAGTAAATTGATAAATATCATCATCATCAACTATGCAAATATTAACAGGTGTATTCATCATAACTCAATTAATTAAAATTAATATAAAACGTAGTACCCTCGTTTACTTTACTTGTTGCATATATTGTACCATTCAATGCTTCTACTTGTGTTTTAACCATAAATAAACCAACACCCTTTGCTTCTGGATGCCTATGAAATACTTTGTTAAGGCCAAATAATTTATGACCGTGCTTTTCTAAATCAATTCCTAAGCCATTATCTTGAAAGAACAATCTAACTTTTCCATCGATAATCTCAGATTTAATAAATATTTCTGGAACACGATTTTTAGAGCGATACTTAATAGAATTCCCTACTAAGTTAAGAAAAATACTTTCTAAATAAATTCTATCGTATTTTATTTTTGATATTTCGGAGAAATCGCTAGTAATAATAGCCTCATTCTTCATGATTTGCCCTGTTAAAATTTCTTTTGTTTTATTTAAAACATCATTAAATTTAAGTTTTTCAAATTCTTTAGGTGTGTTGTTTTTAATTTTAACAGCATCTACTAAAGTATTTAATGTCACCGTAAGGTGATTTATTACTTTTTCAAATTTCTCGAACAAAAATGCTTTATCATCTTCACTAACTGAAGCGTTATACAGACCTAGAAGCGAATTAAGATTACTTACTGGAGCTCTTAAATTATGCGATGTAATGTGTGCAAAATCGGCTAATTGATTATTATTTTTAATTAATTTTTGAGCTAGAATCTCTAGATCATTTTTAGCTCTAATTATTTTATTTTGAGCCGTTTTTTGATCCGTAACATCCCGTATTGCCGCAGAAACTAAAACACCATCTTCCGTTTCTAATGGACTTAAAGTTATTTGAACGGGAAATTCTTTTCCCTCCTTATTCATAGCTGCTAAATCTTCTTCCCCCGAAGATTCAGTTCCTACTAAATCTCCTAATAACGTATCAACTTTAGCTTCGCAGCCCGTTAAAAAACGTTTAGGCAATAGTAAATCGACAGATTTATTATATAATTCTTCAATTTTATAACCAAACATTTTCTCTGCTTGCTTATTAATCATTTGAATTTTGGAAGCCTCATCAGTAATCACCATAGCATCTGGCGCAGATTCTAACAAGCCTCTAAACTTATTTTCCTCCATTTTTTGTTCGGTAACATCTTGGCAAGTTCCTATCATTTCAAAAATTTCTCCTTGATCATCAAGAATTACCTCACCTAAGAAATGAACTGTTTTTATTTTTCCTTTACTTGTAACTATGCGGTGTATAAAATTATCCGGAAACTTCTTTTCTAAAAAAGCATCTTCTATAAAACGCGTAATAAATGCTTTATCATCGGGATGCACGTAACTAAAAAACGTATTATAATTTAAATTCTCATCCGTTACATCATGCTCAAAAATACCATACAAATTAGAAGACCATTTTAAAGAATCGGTAATCACGCACCATTGCCAGTTCCCCATTTTGGTTATTCTCTCAGCAAAACTTAGAAAATGATTTTTCCGTAACAGTTCTGCCTCTGCCATTTTTTGCTCAGTAATATCTTGGGTAGTACCAATCATTTCAAGAATTTCGCCGTGATTATCAAAAATCACTTCACCTAAAGTATGTATCGTTTTCAACTCACCATCACTAGTTATAATGCGGTGTATAAAATTATTAGGAAGTTTTTTCTCCACAAGTGCATCGGCTACAAATTTAGCAACCATGGTTTTGTCTTCGGGGTGAACAAAACTCATAAATGTTTCGTAACTTAGGTCGATTTGGTTTTTATCACTAGCATAAATCTCATGCATATTATCCGACCATTGCAAAGCACCAGTAACCAAATTCCACTGCCAATTCCCCATCTTGGTTATTCTTTCAGCAAAGCTCAGAAATTTATTTTTCAACAACAGTTCGGCTTCTGCCATTTTTTGTTCTGTAATATCTTGGGTAGTACCAATGACTTCTATAACTTCTCCTAAATTATTGGTTTTAACTTCACCCAAAAGTCGAAGTATTTTAGTTTCACCTTTAGCTGTTACAATGCGGCTTATAAAATCATTTTCAAAAACCTTATTTTCTATAGTAGCTTTAGCGTGTTTTTCCACATTTCCCTTATCCTCAGGATGCACAAAACGGACTAAATTTTCAAAACTTATAACACCTTCTTTATCGTCTATCTCATAAATTTCATACATTCCATCAGATAGCCATATTGTGTTTTTATGAACATCCCAACGCCAATTACCCATTAGGGTAATTTTCTCTGCATAATTTAATAATTGATTTTTACGTATCAATTCCTTTTCTGCTATTTTTCTTCCAGAAATATCTGTTGAAACCCCTAAAAATCCTACATTATTACCTTGCTCATCTTTAATAGTCGTTAAGGTTGATTCTACAGGAAAGGTAGTGCCATCTTTTCTAACAAAGGTCCATTCTCTAATATCAAAAGTATCTTCTTTCCCTAAGTCTCGATAAGAATCGTAATTTTCAAATTCCCTCTCGTACTTATTAGCCATATCCCTTCTAAAGTTGACCAACTCTTCTTCTAAGTAAAATACGTTAGGTTGAACTTTACCAATCATTTCAGCTGCGGAATACCCTAAAAAATCCTCTGCACCACAATTAAAATGAGTAATTAAACCTTCATTATCTGTTGAAACTATTGCTAAAGCTTTTGAATTGAATATGGCCTTCAATTCCGTATGAGCCTTATGTAGTGCTAGTTCTGCTGATTTTATTTTATTAATATCTTGAAAAACACCAAAAACACGAGTACATTCAACTCCTATAAATTCTGCTTGCCCGATAGCTCGCGTCCAAATAGCTTTACCTTTAGCTGTTATAAGCTCTAATTCTAAATCGAAAGGTGTTCCTTGCTCCTTACTATCATTAATAGCTTTTTCAATAGCATTTCGACTTATTCCTTCTTTAAAAAACTTAATAGCACTTTCTAAATTTGGCTCATAATCTTCTGGCACTTCATGTATTTCATGAAGTACTTTACTCCAAAAAACATTATTCTTTATTAAATCAATTTCCCAAGTTCCAATACGGGCTATTTGACTTGTTTTATCTAAAATATTTTCTATACGTTTTTTTTCGTCTTCTTTCTCTTTTATATGAGTTATATCTCCAGTATGCATAATTAAACCGCCAACAATACCTTCAGAAATATACCAAGGTCTCACATCCCAATAAATCCATTGCACTGTGCCATCCAAACGCACAAAAGGAGCTTCATCACAAACATCTATCGCTCCATTTAAACATTTTTGATGGTTGGCTTTCCATTCATCTCCAATTTCAGGAAAAAGATCATAATGGCAGCGACCAACAATATCTTGATTCTCCATTTTATAATCCAAAATCCATTTTTTAGAAGCCGCTATGTAACACATATTAGTATCTAGCATTGCAATAGCCGTAGGTGCCTGCTCAATAAAAATTTTATTATTAGCATCCTTAAGCTCTAAATCTGTTTTAAGCTTTGTAAGTTCGCATAGGTTAGATTTTATTTCAGCTTTTGACGCAGATAATTCCTCATTAGAAGATTTTATTTCTCTAATACTGCTTAAAAACTTCTTAAATGCTGGACGTATTACAGTTAAAAAGCCACCTAGTAGCAATAAAAAGGTTCCTATAGCAAGAGAATAGATAACCACTTTTAAAGTTTTCAAGCTTTTTTCTTCCTTCTTTTGATATTCAGAAATTAAACTATCTATATTTTCAAAATAAGGTCTCTCTACTTCTGCTATATTTTTAAATTCTGCTTTTAACACCTCAAAATCAGATTGACCAATAACATTTTTACCAGAAGCTGATAATTTATTTAAATAGGATTTATTTTTTTCTAGAAGAACAGCTACAGTTTCGCTATTTTCCTTTTTGTTATTAATAGCCTGCTGATATGCCTGTAAACTATCCCATTTTTTTGTAACATTCGATAAATTGTCTAGTAAGTTTATATTGGCCTCCTGCTTGTCGTCATACCCAATACTAAACGCAATTTTAGAGATACGCTGAGCCAAAACACGTTGTTTTCCAGCAACACTAATTAATTTAGAATCTAAAATCTGTGAGCTGATACTACTTTGAACAATAAACAAGGTAGTTAAAGTGATTATTATAATAGAAGAGACAAATAGTAGATATCTTTTCTTTATAGATTTTTCTAATTTTTCCATTAATAGCTTTTAGCAATCAATATTAATTGACTTTACTTAACAAAAATTATTTTTATTTTAATTCTAATATTTAAAAATAGAATGCTATTATTACACTTAAGCCACATTGGAATAAGAAAAACACGAAACAGAGGATATATGTATTATTATTCGGGGCTACAAATATTAACAAAACTATGCCAAAATATGAAATTATATATAATTATGTACGTTTTTTTTTCAATAAGTTAAACTAAATAAGACTTTTACAGTCATAAAAACCCCACATTACGAATGAGACTAGTTTTTGCTACAAATAATATGAATAAAATAAAAGAAGTACAATCTTTAATTCCGAGTGAAATTGAACTTCTTAGTTTAAAAGATATTGGCTGCTTTGAAGATGTACCCGAAACTCAAAATACAATTGAAGGTAACGCCAAGCAAAAAGCCGAATACATAAAAACAAATTATAATTACGATTGCTTTGCTGATGATACAGGCTTAGAAGTTAATGCATTAAACGGTGAACCAGGAGTTTACTCGGCACGTTATGCAGGAGAACAGCGTAATGCAGAAGACAATACCAACAAGCTTTTAACAGAATTACACAATAAAACCGATAGATCTGCCCAATTTAAAACCGTAATTGCATTACACTTAAACGGAGAGCTACATACCTTTACAGGTATTTGTAAAGGTGAAATTACTACAGAAAAACATGGTGAAAAAGGTTTTGGTTACGATCCCGTTTTTAAACCCAATAACCATAACAATACCTTTGCCGAAATGGACTTAAGTGTAAAAAACAGTATTGGCCATCGAGGTAAAGCTGTTAAGCAGTTAGTTGATTTTTTAAATGAAAAAAATTAAGCATAACGCATTAAAAAAAAATCTTTTTGGGGTTGGCTATTAAAATTGTTTTATTACATTTAGTCTATGACAGAGGAATACTTAGAAAAAGAGAATGCGGCCATAAAAAAAGCGTATAAAGAACTGCTAAAGGTTAGTTATACTACGCTTTCTGATGATGATAAAAAACTAATTCGTAGGGCTTTTGAAGTTGCCGTAGACGGACATAAAGACCAACGCCGTAAATCTGGAGAAGCCTATATTTTTCATCCCATTGCTGTGGCTAAAATTGTAGCACAGGAAATTGGTTTGGACGGCACCTCTATTGCCGCTGCTTTGTTGCATGATGTTGTTGAAGATAGCCCTGATTACACCATAGAAGATATTGAAAAACAATTTGGAAAAACCATTGCAACCATTGTTGCTGGATTAACTAAAATTTCTTCTTTAAGTAAAGATCAAGATATGGATGTTTCGCTGCAGGCGGAAAATTTTCGTAAAATGTTATTGACCTTAAATGATGATGTTCGCGTTATCATTATAAAAATTGCAGATAGGTTGCACAACATGCAAACTATGGATTCCATGAGGCCTGATAAGCAAATTAAAATAGCCTCGGAAACTCTTTATATTTACGCGCCATTAGCGCACCGTATTGGACTTTATAACATTAAAACCGATCTAGAAGATTTAGGTTTAAAATATCTTGAACCAGCAGATTACAACGATATTTTAAACAAAACCAAGGAAAGTAAAAAAGATCAAGACCTTTATATAGAACAATTTAGTGAAGTTATAAAACACTCATTAGATAAAGAAAAACTAAACTACACTATAAAAGGACGACCAAAATCTATTTTTTCTATTAGGAAGAAAATGATTAACCAAGGTGTATCTTTCGATGAAGTTTACGATAAGTTTGCGATTAGAATTATATATAAATGTGATGCCGATCCGCAGAACGAAAAGTTCCTTGCTTGGAAAATATATTCTATAGTTACCGATCACTTTAGGCCAAACCCTATCCGTCTTCGCGATTGGATTTCTTCTCCTAAAAGTACAGGTTACGAAGCGCTTCACATTACAGTTATGGGGCCAAAAGGCCGTTGGGTAGAAGTGCAAATACGTAGTGAACGTATGAATGAAATAGCCGAAAAAGGTTATGCAGCACACTATAAATATAAACAAGGAAGCGAAAAAGAAGATAATTTAGAAAGTTGGATAAATAGATTGCAGGAAGCTTTAGAAAATCCGCATACCAATGCTGTAGATTTTGTAGAGCAATTCAAACTAAACTTATATTCAAAAGAAATATTTGTCTTCACCCCTAAAGGTGATCTAAAATCGTTACCAAAAGGAGCCACAACACTCGATTTTGCTTTTAGTATCCATACCGAAGTTGGTATGAAAACGCGAGGCGCTAAAGTTAACGGCAAACTGGTACCCCTTAGTTACGAGCTAAAAAGTGGAGACCAAGTAGATATTTTAACTTCAGAAAATGCAAAACCTAATCCAAACTGGTTAGATTATTCTACCACAGCACGCTCACGAAGTAAAATTAAATCGGCCTTAAAAGAAGATAGAAAACTTGTAGGTGAAGATGGTAAAGAAATTTTACGCAGAAAATTAAAGCAGCTTAAAATTAACCTTAATGAAGCTTCTGTTAACGAAATGGTTAACTATTTTAAGCTTAAAACAAGTTTAGATTTATTTTACAGAGTTGGTCTTGGTACGATAGACAATACGATGCTTAAGGCATATGCGGCATCTAGAAGTAATGCTTTAATGAGTTTCCTTAAAAGTAAAATAACTCGTAAAGCGAATATTAATACCGACGAATTAGAAAAAGATGAAATTACAGCAAAATACGATGCTGTTGTTTTTAATAAAGAAGAAGAAAAGCTAGATTATAAGTTAGCAACCTGCTGCCACCCGATACCTGGTGATGATGTTTTTGGATTTTTAACCGTTTCCGATGGTTTAAAAGTTCATAAAATGAATTGCCCCAATGCATTGAGTTTACAATCTAATTACGCCTACCGGATCATGCCTGCCAAATGGATCGATTCTTCTCAACAAGAATTCTTGGCACATATTTCTTTAACCGGAATTGATCATATTGGATTAGTTAATGATATTACCACCATAATTTCTGAGAACATGAGTGTTAACATGAAAAGTATTAGTTTTCAAAGTGACGACGGGCTTTTCTCAGGAAAAATTGATGTTGTGGTGAAGAATAAAACCCTTTTGAAAAAACTTTTAGACCGTCTTAAAAAAATTAATGGTATAGATAAGGTTACTAGAGTGTAAAAAAAGTGTAAATTTGCGATGAAATTATGGATACAAAAGTAGATACAAAAAATCAAGACATAGTTAAAAGCGTTTTTACAAGCTTTTTAGAGAATAAGGGACACCGTAAAACCCCTGAACGCTATGCTATACTTCAAGAAATTTATAATAACAACGAACATTTCGATATAGAATCTCTGTATCTTAATATGAAAAATAAAAAGTATCGTGTATCTAGAGCTACACTTTACAATACCATAGAACTACTTCTAGAGTGCGGTTTGGTTAGAAAACACCAATTTGGCCAAAATCAAGCACATTACGAAAAATCTTATTTTGACAGGCAACACGACCATGTTATCTTAACAGATACAGGAGAAGTTATCGAGTTTTGCGATCCTCGAATTCAATCTATTAAAAAAACTATCGAAGAAGTTTTCGATATTGAGATAAATAATCATTCACTCTATTTCTACGGGAAAAAAAAATCTCCCGATAGCAAAAAGGACAACTAACTAATTTTACAATGGCAGTAGATTTACTACTTGGATTACAATGGGGAGACGAAGGCAAAGGGAAAATTGTTGACGTACTAACCTCTAACTACAACATTATCGCACGTTTTCAAGGTGGACCAAACGCAGGACACACTTTGGTTTTCAACGGAAAAAAACACGTTTTACACACTATTCCATCAGGTATTTTTCATGATGATGCTACCAATTTAGTTGGTAATGGTGTAGTTATAGACCCAGTAATTTTTAAAGGTGAACTTGACAAACTTGAAGAGCAAGGCGTAGATTACAGAAAGTCGCTAGTTATTTCAAGAAAAGCACACATTATTTTACCAACGCATAGATTACTAGATGCAGCTAGCGAAACCTCTAAAGGAAAAGCTAAAATTGGATCTACATTAAAAGGTATTGGCCCAACTTACATGGACAAAACTGGTAGAAATGGTTTACGTGTTGGCGATTTAGAATTAAGCGATTGGAAAGAAAAATATAGAGCTTTAGCTAATAAGCATCAGTCTATGATTTCTTTTTACAACGTTGAAATTGAATACGATTTAGCCGAACTTGAAAAAGAATTCTTTGAAGCTGTTAATGTTTTAAAATCTCTTAAATTTATAGATTCTGAAGAATATGTTTACCAAGCACAAAAATCTGGTAAAACAATTTTAGCCGAAGGCGCACAAGGGTCTTTATTAGATATTGACTTTGGAACATATCCATTTGTAACATCTAGTAATACTACTGCAGCTGGTGCTTGTACTGGTTTAGGTGTTGCTCCAGGACAAATTGGTGAGGTATTCGGGATTTTCAAAGCTTATACAACTCGTGTTGGTTCTGGCCCATTCCCTACTGAATTATTTGACGAAGATGGTGCTCAAATGGCCAAAATTGGTAACGAATTTGGTGCAACTACAGGTCGTCCACGTCGTTGCGGATGGTTAGATTTAATTGCGCTTAAATATGCTTGCCAAGTAAATGGTGTTACGCAATTAATGATGATGAAAGGTGATGTACTTTCTGGTTTTAAAACCTTAAAAGTATGTACAGCTTACAAATATAAAGGAGAAGTTATCGAACATTTCCCTTACAACATCGAACCAGAAAATGTAGAACCAGTTTATACTGATTTTAGTGGATGGGATGAAGATTTAACAGAAATGTCTGAAGCATCTCAACTTCCAAAAGCTTTAAACGAATACATTGAGTTTTTAGAAAAAGAATTAGAAATACCTATTACTATAGTTTCTGTTGGACCAGATAGAAAACAGACTATTTTTAGAAATAAATAAAAATATTTCAAAATAATATTTAAGACCTGATGTGTTTCTCCAAACTGTCAGGTCTTTTTTATTAAAAAAAACATAACACATAATTAAACATCATTATTATCGTTATTTTTGTCGCAAACATTTTCATTTTGATAAGAACAAAATTTATATACACTTTCATCATTTTCTTTCTTGGAATTTCAACATTTTTAACCGCTCAAGACAAAAAGAAAATAAGCATTGAATATGCTGGGCGATTAAATGTAGATGAAGAAAATTATCCAGGAGCAAAAGTACTAACACGTAACAGCATGCAACAGGTACATATTGCCCATGCTGGTAGTAATATGTGGTGCGATAAGGCCATTTACTATAGTGGTGAAAACTTCGTTGAAGCTTACGGAAATGTTATTGTAAAGCAAGGTGACACCATCACCATGACCTCTAAATATGTAGAGTATAGTGGCACCTCTCAACTAGCCTTCGCTAGTGGTGAAGTTGTTTTAAAAAGTCCAAATTCGACTATTTCTTCAGATACTTTATACTTCGATAGAATAAAACAACAATCTTTTTATAAAAGTGGTGGTAATGTTGTTAAAGATTCATCAGGTACTATTACTAGTAAAATTGGTCGTTATTATATGACTGAAAAAAAATTCCAATTTGTTGACGATGTTGTTTTAACAGGTGATGGCACTGTTGTAAATTCAAATTATTTCGATTTTTATGAAGATACGGGGCTTGCTTATTTATTTGGCCCATCAACCATAACAACAGAAGATAGTAAAACCTATTGCGAGAAGGGTTTTTATGATACAAAAAACAAAACTGGATATGCATTAAAAGATTCTAAGATATATTATGATGATCGTATTATCGAAGGTGATAGTCTATATTTTGATAACACAAAAAGTTTTGCTTCTGCAACAAACAATATCAAAATTACCGACACTATAAATAAGAGTATTGTAACGGGGCATTACGCCGAAGTTTTTAGAGCTAAAGATTCTCTTTTTATCACTAAACGCGCCTTAGTAACAACGGTTCAAGAAAAAGATTCCGTCTATTTACATGCCGACAAAATAATGGTTACCGGTAAACCTGAAAATAGAATTACCCGAGCCTATTACAATGCTAAACTCTTTAAGACAGACATTAGTGCCAAAGCCGATTCTATTCATGCTAATCAAAATACAGGTATTACCGAATTAATAAATCTAGACCGCTTTGCTCCTACCGATGCTTTTTCAACAAAGCGACGCCCCATTCTATGGAATAACGCAAACCAAATGACGGGAGATACTATTCATTTAATCTCTAATTCAAAAACAGAAAAATTAGATTCACTTCGTGTTTTTAATAACGCTTTTATAATTAGTAAAGACACTATTAGTGAAAATGGATATAATCAAATTTTTGGAATAACCTTAGTTGGTTTATTTAATGACGCGAATGAATTACGAGAAGTAAATATTAATAAAAATGCAGAATCTATATTCTATACACGTGATGAAAATCAAGAATTAATAGGTATCGACAAAGCTAAATCTGGTAGTATAAAGATGTTATTTGCAAATAGTGACATTGAAGAGTATACGCGATTAAATACTGTTGATGGCACTCTATTCCCTGAAAAAGATTATCAAGAAAAAGATAAATTCCTAAAAGGTTTTGATTGGAGGGAAGATGAGCGTCCTCTAAGTGTTGACGATTTATTTAAAGAAGACAAGCCTTTTGAATTAACTGTTATTAAAGGCTTGGAAGATTATGTGCCACAAGAGAACTTTTTTGATGAGGAGTTATTGGAGCGGATGAAATATTCCAGAAAAGAACACGTTTTTAGCTTAATCGTAGGAGACAAAAATAATGTTATAAAATCTCCTTCTGAATTTAATAAATGGCAAAAAATAAAAGTAAGAATAATATCAAATACAGAAGATTCTCCTGAAAAAAAACGTACAGCAGACAAAGTAATCGCTCTTACTAGCGACAATGGATATATAGTTTATGATACAAATGAAAAAACAGGAGTTTTCAAGTTTTATATTTGGATTAAAGGTAGCGGAAATATCACCATTAACCTCCAAGAAAAAGGAAATAATTATCCAGTTTATGAAAAATTAAATATTAAGCTAACTAATACTTGGAAAAAGTACGAAATTGAAACAACAAAAAAGGGAGGGGAGAATCAAATTAGATGTGTAATTAGTAATATCCAGAAAGGTGATAATGTTTACCTGTGGAACGCTCAATTGTATGTAATACCTTATTAATCTATTATTATGAAACCTGACTTCTTAAACCACCAAGCCCAAACCTCTCCTCACCCATTAGCTATGGAAATTTCTCATGCTAACGGTTCATATATTTATGATACAAACAATAAAGCTTATCTCGATTTTGTTGCAGGGGTTTCAGCATGTCCATTAGGTCATCAACACCCTAAAGTTAATTCTGCCATAAAAGACCAACTCGATAAATATTCGCACGTTATGGTTTATGGCGAATACATACAAAAACCAGCAGTAGAGCTCACTAAACTTTTAGCAAAACATTTACCAACATCATTACAATCCACATATTTAACTAATTCAGGAACTGAAGCTATAGAAGGCGCACTAAAGTTAGCAAAACGTGCTACTGGGAGAAGTGAAATGATAGCAGCAAATCACGCATACCACGGTAACACCATGGGAGCTTTGAGCGTAATGGGATATGAAGATAGAAAACAAGCCTTCAGGCCATTACTTCCTGATGTTAAATTTATAGAATTTAATAACGAGGAAGACCTCTCTAAAATAACAACAAAGACAGCTTGTGTCATTTTAGAAACCATACAAGGTGGAGCCGGCTTTATAGAACCAAAAAACAATTACTTAGAAAAAGTAAGAAAACAATGTGATGCCGTTGGAGCTCTTATAATTTTAGATGAAATTCAACCAGGTATTGGAAGAACAGGTAAGCTTTTTGGGTTTGAACATTACAATTGTATTCCTGATATTTTAGTTACCGGCAAAGGCCTTGGAGGCGGTATGCCTATTGGTGCATTTACAGCATCTCTAGAATTAATGAATCTTTTACAAGATAATCCCAAACTTGGCCATATTACTACTTTTGGAGGCCATCCGGTAATTGCCGCCTCTGCATTAGCAACTCTAACTGAAATTACGGAAAGTCACTTGATAGAACAAACTCTTGAAAAAGAGCAACTCTTTAGAAAACTATTAGTTCACCCTTTAATAAAAGAAATTCGTGGGATAGGTCTTATGCTCGCCTTAATAACACCTTCCGCAGATATAACAAATGCACTAATTTTAAAATGTCAAGATGCCGGATTAATACTATTTTGGCTACTTTTTGAGCCAAAAGCCGTTAGAATTACTCCACCATTAACTATTTCTAACGCTGAAATTAAAGAAGGTTGTTCTAAAATATTGAATATTTTAGACGAAATAAAAAACACATAAAACACTTAATTACAGGGTTTTATATTTTTATTTTTTAAACAAAAATAAAAATGTTCATTACTTTGTTAAAAACATTTACCTCAGTTTTGGTGTAAACCATAAATAGAATACTAACTTTAATAAAGTAGAAAACATACAAAAGTGCTTATGGAGTACGGTCACGACCACAATAATAGCTTACCTCTAACTAAATTTGAATCGATGCTTAAAACAAATCATGTTTTATTTTTCGATTCAGAAGAGTTCGAAAATATCATTCACCATTATCTTAACTTAGGAAAAATTGCTTTAGCGAAAAAAGCAATTAAGCTAGGTTTGGACCAGCATCCTACATCCATCAATTTAAAATTATTTAGAGTTGAAGTTTTCGTTTTTGAAGACAAGCTTGAAGAAGCCGATCTTTTATTAGATCAACTTTATAGTCTTGACCCACAAAATGAAGAAATATACATTCAAAAAGCCAATATATTTTCTAAAAAAGACAATCACGAAAAAGCTATAGAAGTATTGAAACAAGCTCTAAAATTAGCTGACGACGTAGTTGACCTATACTCCTTAATAGGAATGGAGTACTTGTTTTTAGATAAATTTGAAGAGGCAAAAATTAATTTCATGAAATGCTTAGAAAGTGACATTGAAGATTATTCATCACTTTACAATATTATATATTGCTTCGAATATTTAAATCAAAATGAAGAGGCTATCACTTATTTAAACACCTTTTTAGATAAAAACCCGTATTGCGAAGTCGCATGGCACCAATTGGGTATTCAATATTTTGCACTAAAAAAACTAAAAAAAGCATTAGCGGCATTTGATTTTGCAATTATTTCCGACGATACTTTTATTGGAGCATACATTGAACGTGGTAAAGTATTAGAAAAACTAGGACGATACGAAGATGCCATCGAAAATTACTCAATCACTTTAAAACTGGACGACCCCACATCTTTCGCTCTATTACATATTGGTAACTGCTACGAGAAGCTTAAAAAAGACGATTTAGCACTCCAATATTATGATAGAACCGTACATGAAGACCCTTTATTAGATAAAGGTTGGATTGCTATTACTAAGTTTTATAATAAACGAAAAAACTATCAACGTGCTCTTTATTTTATAAATAAAGCCATCAATATTGATTCGGAGA
This sequence comes from Algibacter sp. TI.3.09, assembly GCF_038154905.1. Taxonomy (NCBI): domain Bacteria; kingdom Pseudomonadati; phylum Bacteroidota; class Flavobacteriia; order Flavobacteriales; family Flavobacteriaceae; genus Algibacter; species Algibacter sp. TI.3.09. Next base: position 1,550,202 of record NZ_JBAKAN010000001.1, read on the forward strand.
ACGTTATGTATTGGAAACTTTATGCACAAATAAACCAGCGTTTAAATTTTTATGAAGAAGCAGAACGTGGTTACAAAAAAACGCTAGAGCTTGGTAATTACGAACTAAACACTTGGCTAACCCGAGGCGATTTACTTATTAAATTAGGTGAAACAGAAGCAGCTATTGATAATTTTGAACAAGCTGTAGAGTTTTACTCAGATAGCGCAGAATTAGAGTACCGATTAGCTGGATTGTATTTAGCACTTCACGAAACGGATAAGGGTACATTTCATTTAAAAAATGCTATAAATATCAATGAAGAATATAGCTTTATTATTGAAGAACTTTTTCCTGAAATCTACAAGAAAGTTGCAGTACAAAGCTTACTAAAACAAAATTCGAAGTAAGTTTTATATTCTGTATAAACGTTTTCATTAAAATACATACCTTTGGTTTTTTACGTAAAAAATCAAAACATGCAAAGACAATTAAAAGACTATTTAATTATTTCGCTTAAAGGCCTTGCTATGGGAGCAGCCGATGCTGTTCCAGGCGTTTCAGGTGGTACTATTGCTTTTATTTCAGGTATTTACGAAGAATTAATAAATTCCATAAGTAATATAAATGCTGATTTAATTAAATCACTTTTCACTAAAGGCATAAAGCCTTTTTGGCAACAACTAAACGGTAATTTTTTAATAGCGCTATTAGCTGGTATTATGGTCAGTTTTGTATCTGTAATGCGTTTAGCAAAATACTTATTAGAAAATCATCCTGTTCTTATTTGGTCTTTCTTTTTTGGTCTTATTGTGGCGAGTATTTTTTTTGTTGGAAAACAAATTCAAAAATGGAGCTTAGCCGTAATAATTAGTTTAATTCTTGGTGCGTTTATAGCCTTTTATATTACAACACTTCCTGCTTCATCTAATAATGAAAATCCTTGGTTTCTATTTATCGCCGGAGCTATCGCCATTTGCGCTATGATTTTACCAGGAATTTCGGGAGCCTTCATTCTAATAATATTAGGAGCGTACAAAGCTTTAAGTGATGCTTTTCATGATTTTGATATCAAAAAAATATTAATTTTTGCAAGTGGAGCTCTTGTGGGCCTTTTAAGTTTTAGTCATTTATTAAAATGGTTGTTCAAACATTATCATAATATCACCTTAGCAGTCCTTACAGGTTTTATTTTTGGATCTTTAAACAAAGTTTGGCCTTGGAAAAAAACATTAACATGGCACACCAATTCCGAAGGAATTAAATCTGCGGTTTTACAAGAAAGTGTTTCACCTTTTTCTTTCGATGGAAATAACCAATTACTTTTTGCTATAATCTTAATGATTCTAGGATTTTTAACTATTTTTATTCTTGAAAAAGTGGGCAATAAAAAACAATAATGGAAAGCACCAGAACACTTACCGATAAAATTTTTCTAATCTTAAAAGGATTAGGGATGGGTGCTGCCAATAAGGTACCTGGAATTTCTGGTGGTGTTGTCGCTTTTGTTGCTGGTTTTTACGAAGAGTTTATTTACTCACTAAAAAAGGTAAACGGTAAAGCTTTTAAACTTCTAATTAATGGGCGCTTTAAGAGTTTCTACAATTACATAAATGGTAGATTTTTAAGTTTACTTTTCTTCGGTATGATAGTTAGTTATTTTAGCATTTCTAAAATTCTAGATTATCTTATCAAACAATACGAATTATATGTTTGGAGTGTTTTCTTCGGAATGATTATAGGCTCAATTTACTATATAAATAAAGATTTTAAAGACCGTAATTATCAAACCTATCTATCACTAGCTATTGGTATTTTACTAGGTGTTGGTATTAGCTTTTTAAATCCTGCTAAGGAAAACGATAATCTTTGGTTTGTATTTTTCTGTGGCATTATAAGTGTTTCAGGCATGACATTACCTGGGTTTTCAGGTTCATTTATTCTCATTTTACTTGGTAACTATGTACTCCTTTTAGTCGATTCTGTAAATGCCCTTTACGATACTTTTTCAGAAATAATTAGAAGTGATTTTGGTTTTACCACAAATCCGGAACGTTTAAGAATGCTACAAGTACTCGCTGTCTTTACTTTAGGCTCAGTAGCAGGTTTAGTAACTTTTTCGCATTTATTAAGCTATATTTTAAAACGTTACAAAAGCATTACCACTTCATCAATATTAGGTTTCATTATAGGTTCTTTAGGCGTTGTTTGGCCTTGGAAAAAAACAATCTACAAACTAGATCAAAATGGTGATTTTCTATTCGATTCTACAGGATCTAAAGTGGTTCATAATTATCAACGCTTTTTCCCAGAATTAAACACCGATACTTATTTAGCTGTTGGCTTTATATTACTAGGCATAGCATTTGTTTTAGGCCTAGAGTGGTACGGACAAAAAACAAGACATATACAAGAATAATATAAAAAATTATCAAGTGAAAAAATTAGGACTTTTAGGCAAAGATATATCATATTCATTTTCAAGAAATTATTTCAAAAACAAATTTGAAAATGAAAAAATAACAGATACAAGCTACGAAAATTTCGACTTAGAAAGCATCGATCTATTTCCTTCAATTATAAAAAACACAGAAAATATAAAAGGTTTAAACGTGACCATTCCCTATAAAGAAGCGGTTATGCCTTTTCTTGATAAAATAAATAAAAAAGCGAAAGCTATTGGAGCGGTTAACACCATAAAAATCACAAAAAAAGGAAAACTTGTTGGTTATAATACAGACTGTTATGGTTTTAAAAATACGCTAAAGCCTTTCGTGAAATCGCATCATAAAAAAGCTTTAATTCTAGGTACAGGTGGCGCAAGTAAAGCGGTTGCTTTCAGTTTAAAAGAATTAGGAATAGATTATAAATATGTTTCTAGAAAACACTCTAAAGGTGTAACTTTTACTTACGACGATTTAACAGAAACCATTGTTGCAGAACACGAAGTGATTGTAAACTGCACGCCATTAGGGACATTTCCGAACATTGAAGTTTGCGCAAATATTCCATACAACGGTATAACGGATAAACATATTCTATTCGATTTAATATACAATCCAGATCAAACTAAATTCCTGAAACAAGGTAAAGACAATGGCGCAACAACTATTAACGGATTAAATATGCTAAAATTACAAGCAGAAAAATCGTGGGCCATTTGGGATTTATAAAAAATATCCACACCTAAGCCTTTGTTAATAATAGACTTGTTAGTATCTTTAAAGTCTATAGTAAAAACTACGAACCTAAACATTTTATAATGTCTGACTTAAATAACCCTAACGCAGAAAACGCAGATCATGCTAATCCTGTAAAAAGTGAATCTATTACACCAGAAACAACGGCTCCTGAAGCTATAACTCCTGATGATTCACAAACTTCTGAAACACCAATCACTGAAGTACAAACAGAAGATACTGTAGCCGCTACACCTGCCCCTGTAAAAGGAGACAGTGAAGATGATGAAGTTCTAAATGAAATTGAAGAATCTAACGCAGAAGATGCCGAAGATGAAGGAAACAAAGATAGACACACCATTGAAGTTAAGGAATACGATAGCATGTCGCTTGAAGCTTTAGCCATTGAGTTAGAAAAACTTGTTCAAGGACAAAAAGTACAGGCTATAAAATCTCATGTAGATGGTATTAATGCCGAGTTTAAAACAAAGCACCAAGCCTTAGTTGAAGAGAAAAAAGAAGAGTTTTTAAATGAAGGAGGAAATGAAATTGATTTCTACTACGCCTCTCCTATTGAAAAACGATACAAGGCAGCTTACAAAGAATACCGAAATAAACTTAACGATCACTACAAAAGTTTAGAGAAAAACTTAAAGCAAAACTTAACCGATAAGCTAGAAATAATTGAAGAGCTTAAAGGTTTAATTAATGTTGAAGAGAATATAAATACAACTTACAAGCACTTTAAAGAATTACAAGAACGTTGGAGAACAACCGGACCAATTCCGAGAGATAAATACAATAACGCTTGGAATAGCTACCACCACCATGTGGAGTTATTTTACGATTTTTTACACCTTAACAGAGATTTACGCGATCTAGATTTTAAACATAATTTAGAAAAGAAATTATTAATTATTGAGCGCGCTGAAGAGTTAGCGCAAGATGATAATGTAATGCGATCGTTTAGAGAACTTCAAGAATTACACAAAATGTGGAAAGAAGAGCTCGGCCCTGTAGGTAAAGAACATCGTGAAGAAATTTGGGATCGTTTTAAAGCTGCAACAAAAATTATAAACGATAAACGCCAAGTTTATTACAAAGAAATTGATAAGGTTTACGATAAAAACTTAGAAACTAAATTAGAAATAATTGCTAATATAGAATTTGTTGCTGCTCAACCTGCAGGCTCACATAGTGAATGGCAAAAGCGTATTAAAATTATTGAGGATTTAAGAAATCAATTTTTTAATGCCGGAAAAGTACCTTTAAAAGTTAACGAAGATACTTGGGCTAAGTTTAAAGATGCTGTTAGAACTTTTAACAGAAACAAAAACGCTTATTACAAAGATTTAAAAAAGGAACAATATACTAATTTACAGAAAAAATTAGAGTTAATAAAAATTGCTGAAGACAACAAAGAAAGCGAAGATACTGCGGTAACAACGCCTTTGATGAAAAAAATTCAGAACGATTGGAAAAAAATTGGTCATGTTCCAAGAAAAGACAGCGACAAAATCTGGAAACAATTTAAAGCAGCCTGTAATCACTATTTCGATAAAGTGCATGCGAAAAGAAATGCAGTAAGCCAAGAACACGTTGATGCTTTCAATAAAAAATCTGAATTATTAGAAACTCTTAAGGCTGTGACACCTACAGATGATAAAGACAAGGATGTTGAAATCATTAAAAGTCATATTAATACTTGGAAAGATTTAGGGCGCGTACCAAACGACAAACGCTTTATTGAAGATAAATTCCAGAAAACCATTGACGATTTATTATCTAGTTTAAAAATGGATAAAACAGAAATCGAAATGATTAAGTACGAGAACAAACTTGATAGCTTAACATCTACTGATGGTGATACAAGAAACTTAGATAACGAACGCTTATTTATCCGTAAAAAAATGGATGAAGTAAAAGCGCAAATTAATCAGTTAGAAAATAATTTACAGTTTTTCACGAATGTAGATGAAGATAATCCGTTGGTTAAAGATGTGCACAACAACATTAAAGGCCACAAAGATTCTCTTGTTCTTTTAAAAGAAAAACTAAGAAAAATTAAAGAGCGTTATTAATTTGTAACACTATTTATTACAATAGAAAAAAGGCAGCTTAGAAAAATTCTAAGCTGCCTTTTTAGTTTCATGTCGTGTTTTCTAAAACACTAAAATATTAAACACGAACATGGCCGTCTCCAAAAACATAATATTTATTGGTAACAAGCTCCTTTAACCCTAATGGCCCGCGATGGTGTAATTTGTCGGTACTTATAGCAAGCTCTGCTCCTACACCTATTTGTCCGCCATCGGTAAAACGTGTTGAGGCATTTTGATATACTACAGCACAATCTACTTGTTCCATAAATTTCTTAGCAATATCGCTATTAGTAGTCATCACTGTTGCAGAATGACCTCCAGAATATTCGTTTATCTTTTCTATAGCATCAAAAACAGAATTTACTGTGCCAATACAACATTTCATTTCAAGAAATTCTTGATACCAAATAGAATCATCGTTTATAAGTTTTTCATGACTTAGAATCGATTTTGTTTCTTCATCAACTAAAACCTCTACTCCACTATCTTTTAAAATTTCATTTAAATTTAAAATTCTACCCGCATAATCAGGAAGTTTTTTACTCACTAAAATTTTATCTAAAGCATTACACGCCGATATTTTTTGAGTTTTAGCATTTAAAATCACCTCTATGGTTTGTTTCCAATCGGCAGCCTCATCAATGTATAAAAAGTTATTACCTCGCCCACTTACTAAAACAGCGCACTTGGCATGCTCTTTTACAAACTTTATAAGTTGCTCGCCACCTCGAGGTACAATTAAATCGAGTTGCTCGGTAGGGTTTCTTAAAAAGGCCTGAGTTTCCGTTCTATTCATGGTTAACATTTGAATATAATCGGTATTCACACTATGTTCCTCTAATGCCATATGCCAAAGTTTTACAATAGCTGTGTTACTGTGCACAGCTTCTTTACCTCCTTTAAGCAATATTTTATTATTGGCTTTAAAAGCAAGCACTGTAGCTTCTACGGTTACATCTGGCCTAGATTCATAAATAATCATAATAGTTCCAAATGGTGCTGTTTTATTCACAACATCCAAACCGTTATCAAACTGTTTTCGGCTAATTATTTTATTCACAGGATCCTCTTGTTCACGCACCACCTGTATTGCGGTAATCATACCATCGACCTTATCTTTATTCAGAATTAAGCGATCGTACATGGCTTGATCTTCTTGATTAAAAGCCGCTATATCTTTCTTGTTTGCATTTAATAAAGTATCCTGATGTTCCTTTAAAAGAACCTCCATACTTTTTAAAACACTATTTTTTATTTCTTCTGATAATAATTCCATTTTCTCTTTTTTTTATAGTGACACCTTGGTTCCTACAGCTTTTCCATCTATAATATCGATAATGGTGTTATCACTTTTTCCATTAGCAATAAAAGTTGGAATGTTGTTGGCTGCAGTTTGTTGCGCATAATCTAATTTAGATCCCATACCACCACGGCCTTCTCCTTCACCTTTATTATTGTCCTGAATATATTTATTAAGATCGTCTCCCGGATCTACATTTCTTATTAAATCACTGCTTTCCGCTTCTGGATGTCCTGTATACAGACCATCTATATCTGTTAAAATAATAAGCTTATCTGCGTTAATTAGCTGAGCAATTAAACTCGCTAACTCATCATTATCGGAAAACATAGACATGGTTACCGATACTGCATCATCTTCATTAGCAATAGGAATAACGCCTTCTGAAAGTAAACCTTCACAACAGTTAATCATATTTTGCCTGTGTACTCCTGGGCTAAAATCTCGCTTTGTAGGCAGTACTTGCGCACACTTCATTCCATAATCATGAAAAATATCATAATAAAGACGCATCATTCTTGGTTGCCCAATGGATGAATATACTTGGCGTCGTACTGTTTTATCTTTAATTTTAGATTTCCCTAGAACTTCTTTTCCTGCAATGGCAGAACCAGAGGAGACTAATATCGTCATGATATCACGCTCGTAAAGCTCTGCTATTTGTTTTACCAATCGTCTTAAAACTGGTCTTACAATTCTATTATCTTTGTTGGTCATTACATTAGTACCAACCTTAATCACTATTCTTTGTTTACACATTTTAGTGTTCTTTTCCCATTTCTACCGCACGACTAAATGCAGCAAAAGCAGCTTCTTTAATTAATTCATTAACATTATTATCTTCCATAGAATCTAGTGCAGCACGCGTAGTTCCGCCTTTAGAAGCTACTCGATCCATCCACGAATTTGGAGATAGATTAGACTGATTAAAAAGCTCTACAGCTCCTGTAAAAGTTTGACTTACCAATACCGTAGAGTCGTTTTTAGAAAAGCCCATTTGTAAGGCTGCTTCCATCATACTTTGCATAAAATAAAATACGTAAGCTGGCCCACTTCCAGAAATACCTGTAGAGGCATCAATAAAGTTTTCGTTAGAAACTCGCATCGATTTCCCTGTAGTGTCCAATAAACTTTCTACCGTTAGCATTTCTATTCTAGAAATTTGTGGTGATGTTACGTAAGATGTTAAGCCTTTACCTATTTGTGCCGGTAAATTAGGCATAGCACGTACCACTTTATCTAAACCTGTTAGTTCTTTTATGGAAGCTATAGTTACACCTGCCATAATAGAAACAATAATTTGTTGTGGGTTTACCAATTTGTTGATGGCTTTAAAAACGCCTTCTGCATGGTATGGTTTTACTGCAATAAAAATGATATCTGCTTTTGGCACGCAGTCTTCAAGCTCTTTAAATGCATCAAAATGTGATATTTGGTTTAGCTCCTCCAATTTCTCTTCAGATTTGTCCAAAACCATAATATTTCTCTTTTTTAGCAGTCTAGATTTAGACATGCCTTGTGCATAAGTAAGCCCCATGTTTCCTGCTCCAATTACCAGTACTTTCATTTAATATATATTTAAATTAATTATTAAAAATTCGGTTAAACAAAAAGAATACAATCTTTGTAATCTTTAACTTCGCCGTAATATGTTTCGCGATATTTATGAAGCGTTTTGATAGGTAAACCAAACAAGTATTTTTTAATATGTGTTACTTTACTTGTTAGTTCCCCCATTTTTACGCTATGTATTTTCTCGTAAGATGTTTTTCTCTTTATTTGTATAATCTTCATGTTCTGTGTGTGTTTTTTAAAATGGATTATCGAACTAATCGCATTTCTATATTTCTTGCTTTAAACCCTTGTTTTTCGAATAATTCTATAACTGGGTTATCTTTATTTACATGTATAGCGATGTCCCCATCACAATACTTTATGGTATGTTCTATTAGCTTCTGGGCAATCCCTTTACCTCTATATTCGGTTTTAACAGCCATATATACCAATATGTTTTCTGCTAAATACTCGTTCATACCTGTTCTATTAACAACTATAGCTCCTAAAATTTCTTGTTTATTTTCCATAATAAAAACATAACCGCCAAGTCCTGGAACTTCTTTTGCAGCATACATAATCGATTTTTGAATGGCGCTTTTAGTGTCTGTAAACTCACCAGAATGCTCATGCAAAAACTTGGAAATACGTGATATATCGTTAATTGATAACCTAGAAAAGGCATCAAAAGTTGTAATAGTCATTAAATGATTATTATTTGTGGTTATACCTAAATTTAGGTAAACAAAAAAAATAAGGTAAACGCAAAAAACTATTCACTTATAAACTAATAAGTAAATAATTAACGTTTAAAAATTGAGTAAGGAGATTGGCTGGATACTAGAATGCAGGAGGAATGAATTTATCCGACTGATTTCTAAAAACTAGAAAGTTGAAGTTAAAGATTCTGATATTTCTTTGCTCATGTATGCCTTTTACCATGGTGCAAATTTAAAAAAAACGAACCCCAATAGCAAATTAACCATGTTAAGATAAATACAATTCGCAAAAAACGCTTGTTTTATAACATTATAGTTTTTTGGCTTCTTCCCAAAACACATCCATTTCAGCAAGTGTCATGTCACTCAATGGTTTATTTAAACCTTTGGCTTTCTCTTCTAAATATTGAAAGCGTTTGGTGAATTTTTTATTGGTGCGTTCTAGAGCATTTTCTGGATTAATATTTTTAAAACGGGCATAGTTTACTAGCGAAAACAAAACATCTCCAAATTCACTTTCCATGGCGTCTTGGTCGTTAGCTTCAATTTCTACTTTAAACTCATTAAGCTCCTCTTCTACTTTTTCCCAAACCTGAGAAGGCTCTTCCCAATCGAAACCTACACCAGCCACTTTTTCCTGAATTCGTCCTGCTTTTACAAGTGCAGGTAAACTTTTTGGTACACCTTCTAAAACACTAGATTTTCCTTCTTTCAGCTTTAAGTTTTCCCAATTTCTTTTTACATCCTCTTCATTTTCAACTTTTACATCACTATAAATATGTGGATGCCTATGTATTAGTTTTTCGCAGATAGAATTGCAAACATCGGCTATATCAAAATCTTTGGTTTCGCTACCTATTTTGGCATAGAACACAATATGTAAAAGTACATCGCCTAATTCCTTTTTTACTTCTTCTAAATCTTTATCCAAAATAGCATCACCCAACTCATACGTTTCCTCTATAGTTAAGTGGCGAAGCGTTTCCATGGTTTGCTTTTTATCCCACGGGCATTGCTCACGAAGCTCGTCCATAATAGTTAATAATCTATCGAATGCTTTTAGTTGATTTGCTCTAGAATTCATGGAAAATTGGAATTGTATTCTTTTTTGTAAAAATACAGTTTCTACTATTTATAATTTTAGTTTATAGGAAGAAAATAATGCTGTGCTATTTAATTACAACATAAGAATCATCTCCTAATGTATGTTATTATCTGCTTACTGACATTTAACTGATTTCTCTAAAACAGCTAAATCTATTTGCCTTTAAATTGAAACTTCTCTCTACTATTTTCAAAATCTAGACGAACAACATTTCTGTAGTAAAAAACCACTTTAAATATCAGAATTTTAATTATATTTTTTTATTTTCATAAAATATTTCTCCTGAAAGCTAACCAAAACCAAATTATCATGAGTAAATTACATTTCACACTCACTTTGTTACTATTATTATTTTACACACTATCGCCAGCCCAAGTAGGAATTGGCACCACTAGTCCTGAAGCGATGCTAGATGTAAATGGGACTTTTAAGTTAAGAAGTACTATTAACGAAAGTGACATAAACATAATAAAAGAAAATATTTTAGTCACCTCAAGCTCGGGCATGGTTAACACCATAATGTCTTCTGACGTTATAGATGCAGCATTGCCAACTATGGTTAAAGCTTCATTTTCTTCGGCTGGAGACATAAGTCATATTTTATCTCTTGGTGCCTGTACACTCCAATTTAACCAAGAAGAAATCGATAACAACAATGAATTTGATACTTCTACAAATACTTATACAGCTAAACAAGGAGGTGTTTATACCATCGGAGCTCAAGTAAAATTAAATACATCTTTAATTGCAGTTAATACCGATATTGGTATAGGTATCTACAAAAATGGTACTTTAATTGCTGAACAACGTTTTATAAGCGTTATCGTAAGTATACCGTTAGGTAGTGACATCGAAGTTTCTTCGCCAATAAGATCTGTTACTGCAACAACAGATTTAGCTACAGGTGACAGCATTGAATTTAAAATAACAGCCATAGATATTCTCGGAATCCCCTTATCTTCCATAAGTATTCTTGGTGGCAATGTAGAAAGTTTCTGTTCCATCTACCAAATAAGATAACCCACAACAATATTTAAGTTCTGTTTAAAGAAACTTTTTAAACCATTTTAATATAACTATCGGAGCCAGAACTAAATCTACAAATAAGGTTATAATCACAATAAGCCCTACTAGTAAACCGAGTATAAAAATTTCTAACGATCCTGAACTCATTAAAATAAAAAAACCACCAACCAGAATAATACTCGTAGCCAAAATAGCTTTTCCGCATTCTAAAACCGCTGTTTTTATAGCATAGTCTACGGAGCCTCCTTTTTTACGTTCCCATTGAAATTTACTTAAAAGATGAATGGTATCATCAACTGCAATAACAAAACCAACAGTAAAAATAAGCGCAATTTCAGCTCTTAAATCTACTTTAAAAAACCCCATAATTCCAGCCGTTATAATCAACGGAATTAAATTAAGGAATACAGCTAAAATACCTAAAGCCATATTTTTGTAAACTATTCCTAAAGTAATAGACACAATTATTATGGCAATCAAAAGTCCGAAAAATGTATTTTCTATACTTTTTTCTTGAGATATATCGATAAGCATATCGATACCAGATAGCCTTGCCTCTATAGGCTTATCATCTATTAAATTATTTACATGTTGCAAAATATCAGTATGGATGGCATCAATATCATGCTTTCCAAAATCTTTCATTTGGGCATTAAATTTAAAAATAGTTCGGTTTTTATTAGCTAAATAATCTTTCTTTAAAAGTGAAGCTAGTTCCTTTTCATATTTTTTGATAGTCTTAGAGTCTAACGGTAACGGCCTTTCTTTATAGGTATTTGGATAATACGCCTGACTCATAATTTGATAATAATTTACAGGCGATTTTACATCGTTTAAATTAGGATGTTCCGCTAGGTAATTATCAATAGCATAAACCGTTTCTAAAAGTTCAGGCTCATTTAATTTCTTTTCATTTTTAGATGAAAGTACAAGCTCGAACGTACGAGAACCTCCAAAATTATTTTCGAAGAATTTATAACTGCTGTATAAATCTGTTTTTTCAGGAAATGAATAATGACTTCCATTTGTACTAATTAAAGTCATTCCATAACAACTCAGAGCAAGAACTACAGCAAACCCAACAAGTACCGTGTTTTGATATTTATAAATTAAATCTAGCTTTTCAAACAGCTTCGCAGATAATACCGTAAACGGTTTACTGATGGTAAATAGATTTCCCTTTTTTAGACCGCTAAAAAATATAGGTAAAAAGATAAGCGTTAAAACAAAGGTTAAAATCACTAAAACAGCCGACTCAACTCCAAAATTACGCATTGCCTGCATGGGAGACATATACAATACTAAAAAACCAACTGCTGTTGTAAACGATGTGATTAAGGTTGTAAACCCAATTTCGCTTAACGCATTTTTGGTTGCTTGCTTAGATGATAATCCTTTTTTAGCTTCAATATCATATTTTATACACAAATGAATAACATCGGAAACCGCTACAATTAAAATAATAGTTGGAAATAAATTAGACATGGTACTTATAGGTCTCTCCAAAGTAACCATACCTCCCAAAAACAAAACAATAACCACAACAACCAACACTATGGGAAATAAAATAGCTGCTGGTTTTTTAAATATGAAAATTAAACTCAGACATAAAAAAATAGAAATCCAAAAACTAAATGTCAGTATTTCTTTAATAAGAATGTTTTTAAACGAAACATCAATAACTTCTCTTCCCCATAAAAACGTGGTAAGTTCGCCGTAATCGGTTCTTAACGCATTAATATCGCTTATTAATTTATCTAAGGGTTTAGTCTCTAAGTTTGGCTCGGTTTCTATCCATAAAAACAACGCATCGCCTTGTCTATTAATAAAGCTTTTGGGTAACTCATCGCCTAAAATTTTCTTTTTATTATAGGCTAATTTACCGCTATCTTCAATTTTTAAATACGGTACACCAATAATACCAAACATACTTTTTATTGGGTAAGACAGCGTTAGCAAACTATTTATCTTTTTTATATTCGGAATCTGTTTTAAGCTATCGGTTAGCGCTTCTATTTTATTAAGAAATTCCAAATTGAAAACAGAATCTTGATGTTTAACGCCTAATAGAATTAAATTATCCTGACTAAAGAACTCCGATTTCATGTCTTGATAAAAAGTGTAATCGGCATCATCTTCATGAAAAAACTGAGATATATCGGTATCTACCTCTATATTTGGCGCTTTTATTGCCGCAAACGCTACGAGTAAAACTAATATTACTATGTAGATATACCTGTATTTTAAGAGCTTCTCAATCATAATTAACTATACCAATTTCGCTTAGAGCATACAAGATACGAAGCACAATTTTACTTTAATAGATATTTACTCCATTCTACTTAAAATAGCGGGATTTTTATTGAAAAGAAACCAATAGATTGTTCTAATTTTGAAGCTTATTATTAAGCAAGTGGATATTCTACTGTAACACATTTGCATCAAATAAATAATAGTAAAATGATAGAATTATTATTCGTAATTAAATTACTAGTTGCTATAACCTTTGTTATCGGCTTATCTATACTTGCTGAAAATGTAAGCCCAAAAGTTGCCGGTATTTTATCAGGATATCCAACGGGATCTGCCATCACTTTATTTTTCTTTGGCTTAGAAGTTAGTCCTGATTTTGCAGCAAAAAGCGCTGTTTATAATATGATGGGCTTAACGGCTGCCTTAACCTTTGTTTATGTGTATTACATAGCCTCTAGATACTTTAAAAGGTTTAATATTTTGCTATCTTCTTTATCGGCTATAACGGCGTACTTTACTGTAGTTTCAATATTAAATTTTATTGAAATTAATAAATATATAGCCATATTGATCCCAATTACTTTCTCCTTTTTGTTTATTCGTCTTTTTAAAAGTATTGAAAATATTAACATAAAAACTAAGGCTAAACTTAATTATAAAATTCTTTTTGTGCGCGCCTTTTTTGCTGCTCTAATTATTTTAGTGATTACTAGCGTACCCAAATTTGTTGGACCAACTTGGGCAGGACTTTTCTCCGCCTTTCCGACAACATTATTTCCGCTTATGCTGATAATTCATTTTACATATTCTAAAGAACATGTGCATACCGTGATAAAAAATGTTCCTATTGGTATGTTTTCATTAATAATTTATTCCCTTGTTATTTCTATAGTTTATCCACTTTATGGAATTTATGTTGGTACTCTTATTTCGTTTGGAGCTGCTACAGTTTATCTTCTTGTTTATAAGAAAATAAGAAGTGTTTTGGATAAGCGCGAATTGAAAAGACTATCTAAAATAGGAGAATAAAATGGAGACTATAATTCGATGAAAGAAGAACTCACGTAATATATACCGGATAAAAAATGTGTGATATCTCACATTGTCGACATGACTTTAAGAGCTGTTTTAGGATAAACAATTGATGTTTTTTTTGATATTAAATTAGAACTTCTAAACATATACTTTAAAACAAGGTCTAAAAATACAAATTCAAAACGTACAAAATTAGTTTGTCATTTCGACGAAAGGAGAAATCAAATAGTAAATGAAGGATAAAAATGTGTGATGTCTCCTGTTGTCGACATGACTTCCGAACATTTTTATAAGATTGAAAATTATATAATCTAAAACTTAAAATAATAACTCCTTCTGGCCAATACGCCCGCGTTAGGGATTGGAGAGAAAAGCCCACAGCCTGACGAAGGAAGTGCGAGGACTTGCAACGGAAAGCCCGACCTAGGTCCTGATTTTTTTTTCAGGACCTAGGTAACGCCCAAATACCAATTCTAAAACAGGAAACAGTTTTAAAACAAAAAATCCAGCTCGAAAGCCGGATTTTTAATTATTATGATTTTAGAAAACTATGCTCCGTTTTCTTTTTTAATTAAGTTTAAGGCAGAACCTTCGTTATACCATTCAATTTGCGCATCGTTATAGGTGTGATTCAATTTAATAACATCTTTACTGCCATCGGCATGAACAACTTCTAAGGTTAATTGCTTGTCTGGTGCAAAAGCATTTAAGTCTGTGAAGTTGAACGTATCATCTTCTTGAATTAAATCGTAATCGCTTTCGTTAGCAAATGTTAAACCTAACATCCCTTGTTTTTTAAGGTTTGTTTCGTGAATACGTGCAAACGATTTTACAATTACAGCGGCAACACCTAAATGTCTTGGCTCCATGGCTGCATGCTCACGAGACGATCCTTCACCATAATTATGGTCTCCCACAACAATAGTTTTAATTCCTGCTGCTTTGTAAGCGCGCGCTGTATCTGGCACACCTCCAAAATCGCCTGTTATTTGGTTTTTAACAAAGTTAGTTTTTTGACCAAATGCATTAACGGCTCCAATTAAACAGTTGTTTGAAATATTATCTAAGTGCCCACGGAAACGTAACCATGGTCCTGCCATAGAAATATGGTCGGTGGTACATTTGCCAAAGGCTTTTATTAATAATTTTGCACCCGAGATATTGTTACCAAGCGGTGTAAAGGGTGTTAATAATTGTAAACGCTCCGAATCTTCGGCTACTTTTACTTGTACGTGGCTACCATCGGCTTCTGGAGCTAAGTATCCGTTATCTTTTACTTCGAATCCTTTTGGTGGTAATTCCCATCCTGTTGGCTCATCGAACATCACTTCTTCACCATTCTCATTAATCAACTTATCCGTCATTGGATTAAAGTCTAAACGACCTGCAATAGCAATAGCAGCTGTAATTTCCGGAGATGCTACAAAGGCATGTGTATTTGGATTTCCATCGGCACGCTTAGCAAAGTTTCGGTTAAACGAGTGTACAATGCTGTTTTTTGGTGCGTTTTTAGGATCGCTATATCTTGCCCATTGGCCAATACATGGTCCGCAAGCATTTGTAAATATTTTTGCATCTAGGTTTTCAAAAATCCCTAGGATACCATCACGATCTGCTGTGTAGCGTACTTGTTCTGATCCTGGGTTTATACCTAGTTCTGATTTCATTTTTAAACCTTTATCTAAGGCTTGTTGTGCTATGGATGATGCACGAGATAAATCTTCATAAGATGAGTTGGTACAAGAACCAATTAATCCCCATTCTACTTTTAAAGGCCACTCGTTAGCGGTTGCTTTCTCGTTCATGTCTTTACCTACTGGCGTAGATAAATCTGGCGTGAAAGGTCCGTTTAACAATGGACTTAATTCTGATAAATTAATTTCAATAAGTTCATCGAAATATCGTTCTGGGTTTGCATACACTTCAGCATCTCCAGTTAAATGTTCTTTAACGGCGTTTGCAGCATCTGCAACATCGCTTCTATCAGTGGCGCGCAAATAACGCTCCATAGACTCATCATAACCAAAAGTAGAGGTTGTAGCACCTATTTCGGCTCCCATATTACAAATGGTTCCTTTACCTGTACACGACATTGATGTTGCTCCAGGTCCAAAGTATTCTACAATAGCTCCTGTTCCTCCTTTTGCAGTAAGAATTCCGGCTACTTTTAAAATAACATCTTTTGGTGCTGTCCAGCCTGATAATTTACCAGTTAACTTAACACCTATTAATTTCGGGAATTTAAGTTCCCACGCCATTCCGGCCATAACATCTACTGCATCGGCTCCACCAACACCAATAGCTACCATACCTAAACCACCAGCGTTTACTGTGTGAGAATCGGTACCAATCATCATCCCTCCTGGGAATGCATAATTTTCTAAAACAACTTGGTGAATAATTCCTGCTCCTGGTTTCCAGAAACCAATACCGTATTTATTTGATACAGATTCTAGGAAATTAAAAACCTCACTACTCACAGAGTTGGCGTGCTTTAAATCTGTTGCTGCACCATCTTTAGCTTGTATTAAGTGATCGCAATGCACCGTTGTTGGTACTGCGACTTTAGTTTTTCCGGCTTGCATAAATTGCAAAAGTGCCATTTGTGCTGTTGCATCTTGGCAAGCAATTCTATCTGGCGCAAAATCTACATAATCCTTACCTCGCGAGAATGCCTTCGAAGGATTTCCATCCCAAAGGTGAGAATATAAAATCTTTTCAGAAAGTGTTAATGGTTTGCCTACAATGCCTCGTGCTTTGTCTACACGTTCTGCCATTTTGGTATAAACCTCCTTAATCATGTCGATGTCAAATGCCATAAAATATTTGTTTTTTTGTTATTTGAATTTTAATTACTACAATGTACAAAATATAGAATTATTATAATCATATTTTCACATTTTGATAACGTTAAATAATTCTAAAACAATATGAATTGTTCTAAATTTTTAACTCCAAAAATTAATAAAATTAAAGACATAAATATGTCTTCACTCTAACTTCAAATTTAAAATATTACAATTGTTTTTATTGACTTGAAAAAAAATATAGTTAACTCTATAAAACAAAAAAGCCTGAATCTAAGATTCAGGCTTTTAATTATAAAAATTATGCTTTTGATTATCTAACCAATTGCTTTGTTGAAGGTTTAAACTTCGTTAAAACAATACCGTCTACAGCAGCTTCATATTCTGCCATAGTAGGAGTTCTACCTAAAATTGTAGATAAAACTACAACTGGAGTAGATGATAATAAAGATTCACCTTTTTTCTCACCAGTATCTTTTACAACTCTACCTTGGAATAAACGTGTAGATGTTGCCATTACTGTATCTCCTGGTTCTGCTTTTTCTTGGTTACCCATACAAAGGTTACAACCCGGACGCTCTAAATACAACATGTTTTCGTACTTAGTACGTGCTAAACCTTTTGGAGCGCTATCATCAAATTCAAAACCTGAATATTTTACTAAAACATCCCAATCGCCTTCTGCTTTTAACTCATCAACAATGTTATAAGTTGGTGGAGCAACAACTAAAGGTGCTTTAAATTCAACTTTACCATATTGAGCCTCAACATTCTTTAACATTTGAGCTAATATTTTCATATCACCTTTGTGAACCATACAAGATCCTACGAATCCTAAATCTACTTTTTTAGTTCCTCCGTAGTAAGATAATGGTCTAATGTTATCATGTGTATAACGTTTAGAAACATCTTCATTATTTACATCTGGATCTGCAATCATTGGTTCTGCGATTTCATCTAAATCGATAACAACTTCTGCATGATATTTAGCGTTTGCATCTGGTCTTAAAGATGGTTTGATACCAGTTTTAAGTTCAGTTATTCTTGTATTTGCTTTATCAACAAGACCTTTAAGCACTTGTTTTGTATTGTCCATACCTTTATCAATCATGATTTGGATACGACCTTTTGCAATCTCTAAAGATTCAATTAAAGTATCATCTTCAGAAATACAGATAGAAGCTTTTGCTTTCATCTCTGCAGTCCAATCTGTGAATGTAAACGCTTCATCTGAAGTAAGTGTACCAATATGAACCTCAATGATTCTTCCTTGGAATACGTTTTCTCCTCCAAATTGCTTTAACATTTGAGATTGTGTAGCGTGTACCACATCACGGAAATCCATATAAGATTTCATTTGTCCTTTAAAAGTAACTTTTACAGATTGTGGAATTGGCATTGAAGCCTCACCTGTAGCTAATGCTAAGGCAACGGTTCCTGAATCTGCTCCAAAAGCAACACCTTTAGACATACGTGTGTGAGAATCTCCACCAATAATGATATCCCAATCTCCTACTGTAAGATCGTTTAATACTTTATGAATAACATCTGTCATTGGGAAATACTTCCCTTTAGGATCACGACCGGTAATTAAACCAAAATCGTTCATAAAGCTCATTAATCTCGGAATGTTAGCCTTAGACTTATCATCCCAAACAGAAGCTGTATGACAACCAGATTGGTAAGCACCATCAACAATTGGAGAGATAACTGTAGCAGCCATCATCTCTAATTCTTGAGATGTCATTAAACCTGTAGTATCTTGAGAACCTACAATGTTTACTTCTACACGAACATCTGAACCTGCATGCAATACTTTACCAGGAGTAGTTCCAACAGCATTTTTGTTGAATATTTTTTCAACAGCTGTAAGACCTTGTCCTTCAATAGAAATTTCTTTTGATGGTGCATATACAGGTACTACATCTACACCTAAAACTTTAGAAGCAAATGTTTGTAATTTTTTACCAAAAACAACAGCGTAAGAACCACCTGCTTTCATAAACTCCATTTTTTGTGGTGTAAATGCTGCAGAAATATCTTTTAACTCTTTATCTCCGTTATATAATTTTTTCTCTTTTGTATTAATAGTAAGTACAGTTCCTGTTTCTACAGAATACTCTTCTTTTAAAACTGGTTCCCCATCTTCATCACGAATAGTATTTCCTTCTGCATCTTTTTGTTGAACCCAGTTTTTAAGGTCTAAACCAATACCACCAGTTACACCAACTGTAGTTAAGAAAATTGGAGAAATCCCGTTTGTTCCAGCAATTACCGGAGCAATATTTATAAATGGTACATATGGGCTAGCTTTTATACCTGTCCATAATGCCACATTGTTTACACCAGACATTCTTGATGAACCAACTCCCATTGTTCCTTTCTCAGCAATTAACATCACTCTTTTATCAGGGTGTTGTGCTTGTACTGCTTTTAATTCGTTTTGTTGCTCTATGTTGTGCTCAAATAAACACTGACCGTGTAATTCTCTATCTGAACGTGAGTGCGCATCTCCTCCTGGAGATAATAAATCTGTAGAAATATCACCAACTCCAGCAATAAATGTTACAACATCAATTTTTTCGTCAATTTCTGGAAGCTTTGTAAAAAATTCTGCTTTAGCATAACTTTCTAAAAGTTCCGTAGCAATAGCGCTACCATTTTTAAACGCTTTTTCTAAACGCTCCATATCTGCCTCGTAAAGAAAAACTTGCGTTTTTAATACTTTTGCAGCTTCTTGAGCTTTAGCATCATCGTCACCAAGTGCGATATCTAGTAACACACCAATAGAAGGTCCACCCTTCATGTGTGATAATTGTTCTAAAGCAAAAGCAGGAGTAATTTCTTCTACTACTTCTTCACCAAGAATAATTTCCTTTAAAAACTTAGCCTTTACAACAGCAGCACTCGTAGTTCCAGGTAAAACATTATAAATAAAGAAATTTAGAGAATCTTCTCTATATTCATTATTCACATCTTTAATTTGCGCAATAATTTCGCTAAGTAATTCAGCGCCATCTATTGGCTGTGGGTTAAGCCCTTGACCTTTTCGTTCTTCGATCTGCTTAATGTAATTCTTATAAGTATTCATGAAAGAAATATTTACGGTGTTAGTTTAGGCTCGAATTACCAAATTCAGAGCCCGATAGTTTATTTAAGTTTAATTTTTTAAGTCTTGCAAACTTAAAAAATTTAAAGCAAAGTTTTAAAAAGAAACAACGTAATACAACAACTAATTATAGTTTATTATTATAATGCCATTTTAAATTAATATGACTATTTATATTTCACGTTTTTAATAAAAAAAATAGTAATATCTTAAGTAATTAACAAAAATACTTGTTAATAAATCGCGAATTCCTAAAAGTCATTATTGGTTTTTCGAAATACGTATAAAGTAAGTAGGAAAAAAAGAAAGAAGCCCCCCAGTAGAACACTAAAATCATCACTTTTTCAATGCCCGAAAAGGTTTCAACGTTAAATATTCGCTGTAGCGGAAGTAAAATTAAAGAGTAATTTAAAAGATACAGTGCGTAAGAAATTAAACTAATAAAAGTGATTTGTTTTTTGAACACAATACCTTTTTCCCAATTGGAAAAAACAGGAAATAATAAGAGCAAACTAATAGATAATAATGGCAAATAAAAAACAGTGTAAAATAACGGATGTGTTTGTGGTTGACAATTGAAAATAAAGATGAAACCATGCATGACAAAAAATAAAATAAGCCCACAAATAAAAGCACTTGTTTTATACCGATTCCATAGCAAACGGCATTTAGAAAAAAGATAAGCCGCAAAAAAACCGTAATAAATACTATCTATTCGGTATACAACTACCTTTCTAACTTGATGGCTCCATGTTTTATAAGATGATATATCATTCTCGAAATAAAATAATAAACGCGCCAAAAACACAGCGAGAATAACAACCAAAGTTACTAAGAGAAATAAATTGTTTTTCGCTACCGATTTACTAAACGGGATAGCCGCTAAAAGCAAAACAGGAACCAAAAGGTATGCAAACTCTTCGATAGATAAACTCCAAGACTCTGTAAAAAAGTCGGGCATAGCTGTTTTAAAATTTTGAATAAAAAGAAAAAAACTACCGATACCTGCTATAATTTCTTTATTAAAAAGATAAAACACGATGATGTTTAACAGAAGGACTAGAAAATAATTTGGCAACGTTTTAAACCAACGCCTAACCCAAAATTGCATAAAATCTCTAGGTGTCGTTTTATTATTATCAATATTTTTGATAATAATACCACCAATAAGAAATCCACTTAACACAAAAAAGAGATCCACACCAATAGCACCAAAAAATTGGACTATGGTAATTATAAAATGAGATTCATTTGGAAATAATAACAGCGTGGAATGCGAACATAACACGAGTAATATGGCTGTAGCTCTAACAATGTCTAATCCAAAAATTCTATGCTGTACATTTATAGACATGAGTTAGAATTCTTGTGTAAAACGTTTAGAACAAACTCTTAATAATATCCGTTTCTGAAATGCCTTCGGCTTCGGCTTTGTAATTTTTAATAATACGGTGTCTTAAAATACCTTCTGCAACAGCTTGCACATTTTCTATATCTGGAGAAAATTTACCATTTACAGCTGCATGTGTTTTGGCTGCCAAAATTAAATTTTGAGAAGCTCTAGGTCCGGCACCCCAGTCTAAATAATTTTTAACTATTTCTGGAGCCTGATCACTATTTGGTCTTGTTTTACCAACCATAGCAACAGCATATTCTATAACATTATCTGCAACAGGAATACGACGGATTAAATGCTGAAAATCGACAATTTGTTGTGCAGAAAACAAGGCATTAACCGTAACCTTATTATCATTTGTAGTTGATTTTACTACCTGTACTTCTTCTTCAAAAGTTGGGTAATCTAAATTAATAGCAAACATAAAACGATCTAACTGTGCTTCGGGTAACGGGTAAGTTCCCTCCTGCTCAATTGGGTTTTGAGTTGCTAATACAAAATAAGGTAAATCTAGTTTATAATGATGTCCTGCAACAGTAACAGCACGTTCTTGCATAGCCTCTAAAAGTGCAGCTTGTGTTTTAGGTGGTGTTCTATTTATTTCATCTGCTAAAATAATATTAGCAAAAATAGGGCCTTTTATAAATTTAAAACGACGATCTTCATCTAGAATTTCACTACCTAAAATATCACTAGGCATTAAATCTGGAGTAAACTGAATACGTTTAAAATCTAGACCTAAGGCTTGTGCAATAGTATTTACCATTAAGGTTTTTGCTAATCCAGGCACACCAATAAGTAAGGCGTGACCTCCAGAAAAAACAGAAATTAAAATTTGGTTTACAACCGCATCTTGACCTACAATAACCTTGGCAACTTCAGTTTTTAATGCTTTAAATTGTTTTACAAATTGTTCAATGGCAGCTACATCGGACATAGATTTATTTTTTTAACCAGTTACTAGAAAAATCGCAATCTCTAAATTTAGATCCAATCTTGATATAAGTATCTGCAATTTTCTCTGTTTGCCAATCTTCGATTGCTTTAATTTTCTTCTCGTCTAAGGCAAGTTCTCTAATTTTTAAGTAATCTCTAGCATAATTAGCTTCATGCTCATTGATTCTATCGGTTACTCTTAATATTTTAAACTTAACGTTTCCGGTTCTGTCTTGCTCGGTTAAAACTAAACTAACTTCGCCTTCTTTTAAATCTTGAATTTGAGAATATAATTCTGTATCTAATTTAGTTAATTCGAAGTTATAATCTTGAGTCGCTGGATTAATTAATTGTCCACCATCGTTTCTAGTTTCTTTTTCATCACTAGCTTCACGAGCGGCATCTGCAAAAGTAATTGCGCCACTTTCAATACGTTCTCTTACTTTTTCAAGACGTTCTTTAGCCTCTGCTATAGCTTCAGTAGAAACTTTAGGTGTTAATAATATATGACTTACATCGTACTCTTGACCTCTAATTTTATCTACGGTAATAATATGGTAACCAAAATCTGATTTAAATGGTTCTGAAATCTCTCCTTCTTGAAGTGCAAAAGCTACTTGACGAAATTCCTTAACCATTCTAGGCTTCTTCTTGTTTAGTGTATATTTTCCACCACGACTAGCCGATCCAGGATCTTCAGAATACAATACCGCTTTAGAACGGAAACTTGCACCTTTTTCAATAATGTCTGCCTTAAACTGCTTTAATCTATCTATTACACGTTGCTCCTCTTCATCTGAAACTTTAGGTTCCGAAACAATTTGAGCTACTTTAAGTTCTGTTCCAAATGTTGGACGATCTTCTTTAGGTATTTTAGAGAAAAATAAACGAACTTCTTCTGGAGTAACTTCAATTTCCGAAACAATTTTAGCTTGCATTTCTTGAGCTAATTTATTCTTCTTATTAATTTCGAACATTTCTTCACGAACTGCTTTCTCAGTATCCTTTTCATAAAGAGCCAATAAACGCTTCATGTCACCATTTAGTTCAGCTAAAAACTGTTCCATTTGGTAATCTACCATACTACGGATTTCAGCATCAGAAACTATAATACTATCTTGTATAGCGTGGTGCGCATACAATTTATCTTCTAGCAACTTACCAAATAACTGGCAAGACTCTATATCTTTTATATTAACACCTTGTGCTTCTAATTGTAAATACGTTTTATCTACATCAGATTCTAACACAATAAAATCACCAACTACAGCAGCAACCGCATCTACCTTTTGCTTTTTGTAATCGCTTGGAACATCACTTTTAGTGTTTTGCACTAAGCTTGTAGAGTCTACTTTTGCAACAACATCCTCTTCAATAATTTCTTGTGCAAATGCTGCGTTTCCTAAACATAGTAAAGCAACAGTAGTAAATTTTAGGTTATTTATAAATTTCAAATTCTTTATTTTTAATAGCATCCTTAGTAATGTCTTTTTCTAATTTTTTAATAAGTTCTAATTTACGTCTATTTCTAACAATTTGATTAATTGTTGGCGTTACAAATTCTAGCGGCGCCGTATCATTTCGTAATAAAACATCATTAATTTGCATCAAATATACTCCTAATGAATCTTTGAGCTGTACAAAATTAGATTTTTTTAACAGTTGATTTTTATTTTCGGGTGTAATCGCAGGAATTTTACTAATAACTTGGCTTGCTTTTATCCAAATGGTGTCGTTTAAGGAATAAGATTTAAACTGAATAGACATAGAATCGAGTTCTCTTTTATCCGTTTTATTAAAACGCTTGAATTTTTTCTCAATACCGCTGTAATCAATAATGTTTTCATCTACATGAATATATCGAAATTGCAGTAATTCTTCATTCAATTTAAAAACATCCTTATTTTTATTATAATAAGCTTCTGCCATGCTTCGGTTAACAACCGTATCTAGGTTTCTACTTACCAAAGCTTCAATATATGCCTTAGTGTATAAATCCGTTTTATACTGTTTCACCAACTTATCAAAACCCGCTTGTTTTTCTTCACTTAAATTAAGCAAAGCACCATCTAGAAACAATTGCTTTGTTGCCCAATTATTAATATAGTTTTGCACTAAAACAGCACTATCTTCTTTTGTGCTTGCTTCGGAAACTAATTGAGATACATCCTCCTTATATAGGTACGAATTATTTACCCTAGCAATAGGTTCACGATTTTCTTCTTCTTTCAACGAGAAATCGCAAGACACCATAAATGATGCTAAAAGGACTAAAATTATTATTTTCTGCATCTATTATTTTTCTATTTCAGATTTCACCTTTTTCAAGATATCTTTATTAACAACTACTTTATATTTATCGGCTAGCGATTTTACCCATTTGGCTTCTTTTTCATTTTGATAATCTGAAATTACAGCACCTTTTGCTTCTTCTAAAGTTTTTTCAGTTTCTGGAAGAATATCTTTTACCTGAACCACTTCGAAAGCATCGTTATGTTTAAAAATTTTAGACATCCCTTTCTTGAACTTAAACCCTTTTGGAAGCGCCTGATGTTCGGCATCCATAATGCCTGATGTGAAAATAACTTCTACACTATCATTACTATTTACTAAATTTTTAATACGATCTAAAGACATATTTTCCTCTAGCAATTTAGAAACCTTTTTCAGCGTTTTTTGTTTAGTTGAAGAAGCAACAACGGCATCAATTCTTTCAGGTAAAATATAATTCTTTTTATTTGAATTATAGAACTCCTGAATATCTAAAGAATCGGTTTTTGAAGCATTCCAAATAGTATTTTCCATTAAATCGAAAAGTAACAAACCATCGCGATACTCGTTAACAACATTCGCGAATTCTGAGTTTACCTCTTCTAAATGCGTTTCGTGATACTCTACTAAACTTTTATTAAAAAACTCAGTATATTTTTCTGAAACAATATGATTAAAGGGCGTGCTCTCACGAAGATTACGTTGCGTTTTTACAAGATGGTTTCCAAAATCTTTATAAGTGTAATTTGTTTTACCAATGGTAAATAAAATATTATCGGCTTCAAAATTTGATGGTAACTTCCATTTACGCTTGTAATAATCTGCATTTAAAACCGAAACAAAATAATCGAGATTGGGTTGCTCATTATTTAAGTTATACGTTTTCTTTAACTTGTTATACAAAGCATCATCAATACGTTTAGAGCGCTCATCACGTTGAACTTTTTGAACCAATTCCGTTTTAATATCTTTAAAATCTGCAACAGGCTTCTTGTTATATAGTTTAACAATGTGCCAACCGTACTGTGTTTTAAATGGTTTTGAAACCGCCCCAACTTCATCCAAACTAAAAGCAACTTCTTCAAATTTCACAGTGCTTAACTGACCTCCAGAAAAGGGAGGCATTAATCCACCTTTTGAAGCTGAACTTTTATCATCTGAAAACTGTTTTGCCAAAGCCTCAAAATCTTCACCTTGATTTATTTTTTTATAAATATCTTGAATTCTAGTTTCCGGGTTTTCGGCAGTAACATCACCTTCCTTATTAACCACCATAATATGCGCAACCGTGCGTTCGCCACGAGATTCACGCTTATCCTGCACATTAACAATATGGTATCCAAAACGCGTTCTAAAAGGTTGAGATGTTTCGCCTACTGCAGTATCAAAAGCAGCATTCTCAAAGGCGTAAACCATTTTAAATCCATTAAACCAACCTAATTGTTCTGCAATTACTGCTTTGCCATCGGCTGTTTGCGTCATTACATTTCCAAAACCTTCATTTAAAGTAGTTTCACGTAATTTGGTAATTTTATTAAAGGCAGCTAAAGTATCTATTGGAGAAGCATCTTCAGATAATAAAACTAAAATATGCTGTGCTTTTACATCATTAGAAATACGATGGTAAGCCTCCTCAACTAAAGCTTCGGTAACCGTATTATCGGTCATGAAGTTTTTAGCTAATTGTTTTCGGTAGGTTAATAGTTCGCGTTTATAACTTGCTTTTTTATCTAACCCGAGCGTTTTAGCTTCCTTTAACTTTAGCTTATAGTTTGTAAAAAGTTCCAAATAAGCATCGACATCTTTTTGAGATTCATCTTGAACTAAATCTAAGTTCTTGTTGTAAACATTCATAAATTCAGATACATAAACTGGATCGCCACCAACCTCTAGTAACACCTCTTTATCTGCAGTTTGAGCATTCAATAAAAAACAAAAAAAGAACGGAATTTGAATAAAAAAATATTTAAACTTCATTTGAAAATATAAATTTTTAATAAAAACAAAAATAGTAATATAAAGCTATAAAGCAAGTTGCTTTAACAAACGTTTAAAAAACATAAATATTACACTTTTTGAAGTATATTTGAACCAGAAAACCACAACAATAAGCATGCGTAAACTTAAACTTATCTGGGATTTTAGAGGGCCAAACGGGCAACGAACAGCAGAACATCACCTTATTCATTTAAAAGAATACATTGCCATAGAAAAACTAGACATTAGTATTACTGGTGTTGAAATTTTAAGCGAAATGCACGCAATTGCATTTTTAGTTGTGGATGAGGCTGATATGAAACCTATTCGCGATGCGCTAAAACCACACCGAGGACAAGTTTATACAGCCTAAGTAAACCTTTTAATTGTTGTAAAACCCTTTTGGATTAACATTTTCGTAATTATGGGTTAAAAACCTAAGCGTATTCTTTAAAATATCGCCCATGTTTTTACAGTTTTTAAACTCAATATCTTGTGTGTAATCGAATATTTTAGACTTTAATAAAGTAATATTCTCTTCGTTAGAAATAGTATCTTCATACATACAGGTTAGCAACTCTTCAATTCTATCTTTAAAACTTTTTAATCGTTTTACTAAAATAGAACGCTCTTCAATTTTGTATTGATCTATGGAGAATTTCTGAACGCGTTTAGTCACCAATTCTACCATTTTAAAGTTCTCTTTAAAAAACTGAGGTCTGTATATATTTAGCTTCCCTTCGTAAGATTGCTGATCGAAATCTATAGCACGAATTTTATAAACTACGTGGTCAAAATCGTGTGTAGGCACAATAACGTAATTGTAAGATCGCATGTCTCCCAAAAGCCTAATCATGCAACGCTCATTAAACTTCACAAACTCTTTAGCAATTTGAGTTTTTTCAGAATTACTACATTTTGGTAAAAAGTTTTTTATAAACTCATCACCAGGTATTCCTGCAATATGTTCTTCTATTAAGGTGTTTTCGTAAACTAGAAAATTCAAATTATACGGCGAAAGCATATGCTCTAATTCTAAACCATAAACACGAGAAGCATCGGCCGTTTTAATATAGAAGTAAGTATAATTATCATTTAAAACATTACGGATTTTTATACGGAAAGGTTTAGAGTTTCCGAAGGTGCAAAAATCTATAGCATCAACACTTAAGAATTGAAAAATATTCTCATTTCCATCAGAATGCAAAATGGTATATACTTTTTTTAGAGATTGATCAATTTCTTGACGCTCAAACTCATTATAATATACTCGAATCCATAGCGTATCATTATCATCTTTATCATAAACCACTATCGAACCTTGAAAACGTAACAAATCATCATAAAAAATTGGAATTTTTGTATTTCTATTATATTCCAAAAGGTAATTATGTAATTTTTCAGTAATCGGAAACGATGGTTTCCTCTTAGATATTTTTAAATCTTCCATAGCATGTAAATATATCTAAAAATAAAATATTTTCGGCTAATTAAAATAATCTACTCACTTTATTATTCATTCATATTAAAAATGATTAAAATTAATAATGATAATGCTATTCCTTATATTTTAATCTTTTATTCCTTTTCTTGTAACAAATTAGAAAACGGGTCGTCGTACTAAAAAACTAACACATGCCAGCGCTTTAAAATGCAGGCTTTAAAAACTACATAGTTTGGAATCTATATTAACCATCAAGAATCTCACCAAAAAATTCGGTTATTTAACAGCCGTTAAAGATTTATCTTTCACCATTAACAAAGGCAATGTTTACGGCATTTTAGGTCCAAATGGCAGTGGAAAATCGACCACTTTAGGTATTGTTTTAAATGTAGTAAATAAAACAGAAGGTAGCTTTCATTGGTTCGATGGTAACACCTCAACACACGATGCTTTAAAAAAGGTAGGCGCCATTATTGAACGCCCGAATTTTTATCCGTACATGACGGCTGCACAAAACTTAAAACTGGTTTGTAAAATAAAAGGTGTTGGGTTAAATAAAATTGAAGAAAAACTAGAAGTTGTTGGGCTTTTAGATCGAAAAGACCATAAATTCAGCACCTATTCTTTAGGTATGAAACAGCGTTTAGCTATTGCTTCTGCCCTATTAAACGATCCTGAAATACTAATTTTAGACGAACCTACAAATGGTTTAGACCCACAAGGTATTCACCAAATTAGAGAAATTATAAAACAAATTGCAGCCAAAGGCACTACTATTTTATTGGCTTCCCATTTATTAGATGAAGTTGAAAAAGTTTGCTCGCATGTTGTTGTTTTGCGAAAAGGTGTGAAATTATATTCTGGTCGTGTAGACGAAATGATTTCTAGCCATGGCTTTTTTGAATTGAAATGCAATAAAGAAACTGAACTGATTGCTTTTATTGAAAAGCATCCATCATTCTCGAATACAAAAACCGATAGTGGTTTAATAACAGCTTTTCTTAAAGAGCCATTAAGTTCGGAAGATTTTAATAAACAACTTTTTGAAAACGGTATAATCCTTACCCATTTAGTGCAGCGTAAAGAAAGTTTAGAAGAGCAATTTTTACAATTAACAGATAACAACTAATACAACCAAAAGCAAAACTCATGTTCAGACTTTTAAACCTAGAATTACAAAAGCTTTTACTAAATAGAACCAGCAAAGTTTTAATTTTTGTGTCGTTTATTTTACCGTTTTTCGTTATTCTTTTATCCTCTATAAAAATAAATGTTTTTGGCTTTTTCACTTTAGAACTTGGTGAATTAGGCGTTTTCAACTTTCCTATAATTTGGCATTTAACCACGTTTTTTGCTTCGCAATTTAAATTCTTTTTCGCCATTGTTGTGGTAAGCATGATCGGGAACGAATACAGCAACAAAACCATAAAACAAAACCTCATTGACGGCTTAAGTAAAAAGGAATTTATTTTATCTAAATTCTATGCTATTGCTTTCTTTTCGTTTATTTCCACTGTACTTATTGGACTTATTTCATTCTGTATTGGCATGTATTATTCCAGTTATGACCAAGTTGACATTATCTTTAGAGAAACCAATTTTTTATTAGCTTATTTCGTAAAATTATTAGGCTTTTTTAGCTTGTGTTTATTTTTCGGAATGCTTGTAAAACGTTCGGCGTTTGCATTGGCTTTCTTATTTATTTTATTTATTTCTGAATGGATTATTTTCGGATTAATTACCTGGCAATTCGATCATCATGTGGCTACTAAAATTCAAAATTTCTTTCCGCTACAGTCTATGTACAATTTAATAGAGCAACCTTTTCAACGTGTGGCCATGTCCAAATTCCCTGAAAAGGCAGAACTAGCATACGATTATTTAGTGCATTGGTATGAAATCGCTATTGTTCTTGGCTGGACCGCTCTATTTGTATTTTTATCGTTTAAATTATTAAAAAAGCGCGATTTGTAATATATTTGATAGCTATTGCTATTATTTAGATGAAAAAAAACATACTACTCGCTTTATTCTTTTTAGTTGGATTTAATATCTATGCTCAAAGTGAAGCATCTACCTGGTATTTTGGCTATAACAGCGGCATTAAATTCGATTTAGCCTCTAATAGTATTACCTCGCTTAGTGATGGAAAACTAAACACTTTTGAAGGTTGCGCGACCATTTCGGATGAGTTTGGCGACTTACTTTTCTATACCGATGGTACAACCGTTTGGAATAGAAACCACGACATCATGAACAACGGCAGTGGTTTATTTGGAGATCCTTCGAGTACGCAATCGGCTATTATTGTTCCTAAACCTAACAACGAAAACATCTACTATATTTTTACTGTTGACGACCACAATAATAACGAGGCCCATTTTGGATTAAATTATTCTGAAGTTGATATCACTCTAGATGGTGGCTTAGGTGAAGTTACTACTAAAAACGTTAATTTATTAAACGATTGTTCTGAAAAGATTACCGCTGTTTTAAAAGATTGTATCACCAATTCTATTTGGGTAATTGCTTATGCATCAGTCGATGGAAACCCTGGAGATTTAGATACCTTTTATGCCTATGAAGTTGATAGTGCTGGTGTACAAAACAAACCAGTTAAATCTACTTTTAAATTACCATCTTCCATTTTTATAGATTATCGAGGCTATTTAAAACTATCGCCAGATGGTACTAAGGTCGCCATTAGCCATGTATCAAATGGTATGTATTTATACGATTTTGATGTTGCTACAGGTATTGTTAGCAACCAATTGCCCATACCAATTTCTGGTTTTGCAAACAAGGCTTACGGACTAGAATTCTCACCAAATAGTGAATTACTTTATGTGAGTACGTACAACGATTTTTCGGACAACAGTAACCCACAAGCCAGCGAAGACCCAAACAATCACGAGTCTAAACTTATACAATATAATTTACTTGCAACAGATATTGTGAACTCTGCGGTAACACTAGACGACAGACGTCTTTTTAGAGGTGGTTTACAGCTTGCTCCAAACGGAAAAATATACAGAGCATTAAGTGCCACATACAGACAAGGCTTACCATATTTAGCAGTAATAAATAACCCAAACGAATTAGGCCCGGCTAGTAACTATCAGCATAATGCTGTAAACTTATCGCCTAATTTATCCTCGCAAGGTTTACCTCCTTTTATTCAGTCTTTTTTCAACACAAAAATTGATATTATTAAGAATTCAAAAAGCACTATTAATCTCGATTTGTGCGAAAACGATACCTATACTCTAGCTGCCGATAATATTGCCGGCGCAACCTATACTTGGTCTATGGATGGCTTACCACTTACAGAAACAAGTGCTAGCCTATTTATTAATGCCAGCGGACATTATGAAGTTTACATAGACCCCAATAATGGCGATTGTGCTTTAGAAGGAGAAGCTTACGTTAATTTCAACGAAAATCCAGAAGCCTTCGATTACACGTTATTACAATGTGATGAAGATGGATTAAAAGATGATAGAACAACGTTTGTTTTAACCCAAGCCAACGAAGCTTTAACAGGAAATGTAGCCGACTTAGAAACTCGTTTTTATTCCGATAGTGCTAGAACTTTAGAAATAGATGGCACAAGCTACAACAACACCTCAAACCCACAAATTATTTATGTTGAAGTTTACAACCCAACAACCACTTGTTTTGATAATTCTGAATTAACGATTGCTGTAAGCTCCACAGACTCTAAGGATGCCGAGCTAATTTTATGTGATGATGATGGCACTGAAGATGGTTTTCAATCCTTTGATTTAAATGATGCCGATGTACAACTTACAGATGGATTACCTGCTGGTTTAACCATTTTGTATTTTGAAAATTATACCGATGCCTTATTAGAAGAAAACAACCTAAACAACATTTACACCAATACAACAGCGTACTCACAAACCCTTTTTGCACGTATAGAAAATGCTAATAATTGTTATGGTATAAGCGAAATTGAACTCACAGTTAACGAACTACCACAAATAGAAACTGAAGCTTTATTTTACTATTGTATTAATAAATTCCCTGAAACCATTACTATTAATGCTGGCTTAACAAACGGTTTCTCGAGTAATTACTCATACAATTGGTCTACATCAGAGAACACATACAGCATAGACATTAACGAAATTGGCACTTATACTGTTACCGTTACCAATGCCGTTGGATGTTCTAAAACTAGAACCATAACTATTGAAGGTGCCAATATTGCGACTATAGATAATATCGAAATTAAAGATGTATCAACCAATAATAGCATAACCGTTATGGCTTCGGGTGAAGGCGAATACGAGTATCGATTATTAAACAGTAATAATGTGGTAATTGCTCCATACCAAAGCGAGCCGGTTTTCGAAAATGTATTCCCTGGGGTTTACACGGTTTCTGTCAACGATACAAAAAACGATTGTGGTGCTGTTAATCAAAAAGCCCATGTTATAGGGTTCCCAAAGTTTTTTACACCTAATAATGATGGTTTTCATGATACATGGAAAATCTACGGTATATCAAGTGACAATCAACCCAACTCGGAAATTTTAATTTATAACCGCTACGGAAAATTATTAAAAACACTAAGCCCCGAAGACACCGGATGGAACGGTCGTTTTAATGGCGCATTATTACCTGCCGATGATTATTGGTTTGTTATTCAATTGGAAGATGGTCGTATACATAAAGATCATTTTACTTTAAAATATTAACTTTTGAAAATAAAATTACTATCCCTTTCTATCTTGATGAGCCTTGCTTTTCAACTAGACATCTTTGCTCAAAACCCAACCGACTGTAGCGATGCCGTTATAGTTTGTGGAAACTCAAATATTAATTTAAACGTTAATGGTATTGGTAAGCAAGAACTCGGTTTTGGACAAAACTGTAGCAGTCAAGAAAACAATAGTGTTTGGCTCAAAGTAACTCCAGTAACCGATGGTACACTTGGTTTTACCCTTAAACCTTCAAGCAGTTCTATAAACGAAGATTACGATTTTTTTGTTTTTGGTCCAAATGCCGATTGTAATAATTTGGGTTTAGCAATTAGATGCTCTACCACCAATCCTTCTTCTTCTGGAGCCAGCAATAATCATACAGGCATGAATGGCACGGCCAATGACACATCTGAAGGTCCAGGCGCAAACGGTAACAGTTTTGTAAGCTGGCTTAATGTATCGGCCGGAGACACCTATTTTATTGTTATAGATAGACCTATTGGAAACAGTGCTTTTAATTTAGAATGGACAGGAACTGCAGAATTTTCAGACCCTCCAACAGATGCTTCTGTAACAAGTTCTACCTCAAAGAACCTTGAAAATTGCGATGTTACTCTACCTTATAATGACGGATTTACAGTTTTCAATTTAGAAGAAAACACGCCTATAATTACTGGTAGTCAAACCGATGCCGCAATTACTTATCACGCCTCAGAAAGTGATGCGATAATAGGTATTAATCCAATTAGTTCGCCATATACCAACATTGCCAATCCGCAAACCATATTTGCGAGAATCACAAACAACTCTACGGGCTGTTTCGAAATATCAGAATTTAATCTTGTTGTAAACACAGGTCCTGATTTTTTACAACCAGCAGATTATGTGCTTTGTGATAATATAGATGATGGTAATGATAAAAACGGACGCACCACTTTCACCTTATCTTCAAAAAATAGCGAGATTTTAGATGGACAAGATCCAAATGATTTTAATATTACTTATTATGAATCTTCAGCGGATGCTGAATCAAAAAATAATCCACATCCTGATTTATACTATAACACTACTGCTTTTAGCGAAGTTGTATTTGTTCGTATTGAAGATAAAATAAATCCTTTATGCAGAAGCATAACGTCTTTCAATTTAGTTACAAACCCTAATCCGGAAGCGTTTGACACTACTTTGCTTCAATGTGATGAAGATGGCATAAGCGATGGTTTTACAAATTTTAATTTAACTGAAGCCGAAGCTAACTTAACAGGTAAAACGCCAGATAGATCGGTACGTTATTTTACTGATAATGCCAGAACGATAGAAGTGAATGGTGATGCTTTTTTAAACAGCCAAAATCCACAAATTATTTATACTGAAGTCACTAATGAGCTAACCGGATGCATTAGTTTTTCGGAATTAACATTAGCAGTAAGCACAACAAACTCAAACAATGCGGCACTTGCTTTATGCGATAATGATGGCATAGAAGACGGCTTAGAAGCCTTCAATTTAAACGATGCCGATAGCCAAGTTGTTAACGGACTTCCCGTTGGTTTAAATATCTATTATTATGAAACTTACGATGATGCGTTGCTAGAAACAAATGAGTTAAACTCAAACTACACCAATACAACACCTTACAACCAAACTATTTTTGCAAGAGTTGAAAATGCCAATGATTGTTATGGTATTAGCGAGGTTGAACTTACAGTTGCTAAATTACCCGAAATAGATTCAGATGCTCTATTATACTATTGCTTAAACACCTATCCGGAACTTATAGAACTTAATGCAGGTATAGTAAACGACTTACCAAGTAATTACAGCTATAGTTGGTCTACCGGAGCAACTACCTACGCCATAAATGTAAACGCACCTGGGATTTACACCATTACAGTAACAAATATAACGGGCTGTTCTAAAACAAAAACAATTACAGTTGAAGCGTCTGCCATTGCAGAAATTAACGACATAAAAGTGGATGATGTCTCTAACAATAACACCATTACTGTATTAACTTCTGGTGAAGGTATTTATGAGTATCGATTAATTGATAGTAATAATGTGGTCGTTGCACCATACCAAAGTGAGATTTTATTTGAGAACGTCCGCCCTGGAGATTATACCGTATCTGTTAAAGACACCAAAAACGATTGCGGTGTAATAAATAAAAAAGTATACGTTATTGGGTTTCCTAAATTTTTCACACCAAACAATGATGGCTTTCATGATACTTGGCAAGTTTACGGCATTTCTAGCACAAACCAACCAAACTCAGAAATCACCATTTACAACCGTTTTGGTAAGTTAATTAAAACGTTAAAAGCTGCGGAAGATGGTTGGAACGGATTATTTAATGGAGAGAAATTACCAAGCGATGATTATTGGTTTTCAATTAAACTTGAAGATGGTAGAATATTTAAAGATCATTTTACGTTAAAGTACTAATCTAGTAGCCTAAAAACCTTATTAAATTGCATTTTACCTTAATTTTTTAAATTTCAATTGAAAAACGAATACTTTTAGCACATTAATAGCAACAATTCAAACCCTGATAATAGCCTACCAACCATGAGATCTTTCTATTCATTCTTAATTGTTCTCTTGTGTTGTAGCCAATTTACTCATGCACAAAAAATATTGGTAGACAGTAGCGTGCCTGTACAAACTCTAGTTGAAGACAACCTTGTAGATGGTTGTGTAGATATTTCTAATGTTGAGTCGGCCATAAATGGAACACCACATGGCTTTAGTAGTTACGGTTATTTTGAACGCGCAGGCTCTAATTTCCCTTTCGCAAGTGGTATCATGCTTTCTACAGGAGCTGCAAATTCTGGAGGAAACTCTCTTATTACACCTACATTAAGCGAAGGATCTTCCGTTTGGGGAACAGATCCCGATTTAGAAACCGCTCTTGGTACAACCAATACCTTAAACGCAACTTCTATCGAATTCGATATTGTTTCAATTTCAGGACAATTTCAATTTAATTATTTATTTGCTTCCGAAGATTATGATGGCATTAATCCGTGTCAAGTTTCCGATGGTTTTGTCTTTCTTATAAAAGAAACAGGAAGTGCTGCACCTTATCAAAACATAGCTCTTCTTCCTGGCACAACAACACCGGTAAATACTAGAACAGTGCATCCTAACTTATTACCTGCATGTGCTGCCGAAAACGAGCAATATTTTGCAGGATATAATATTGGAGACACCAATTACATTGGTAGAACTACCGTATTAACAGCGGCTACAACCATTACGCCTTATGTATCTTATCACGTAAAGCTAATTATTGCAGATCAAACTGATGGAACTTACGATTCTGCTGTTTTTATAGAAGGTGATAGTTTTAAAATATTAGATTTAGGTGAAGATATTACAAGCTGCGCAAGTTCTGCACTGTTAGATGGAGATATCAATAACAGCTTTGCGTCTTACAAATGGTTTAAAGATAACGTTGAAATTACAGGAGCTATTACTCCAACATACACAGCTATTGAAAGTGGAACGTATAGAATTGAAGTAAGCGTTTCATTAAATGGAAATACTTGTATAGAAGAAGATGAAATTGTTGTGGTATTAAATACCGAAGAACAAATTACACCAATTACAGATTATCAATTATGTGATGACACCAGTGGTGATGAAATTGAAATTTTTGATTTATCAACAAAAACCGCCGAATTAATTGCTAATATTCCGTTTACAAACTACACCTTTTCGTATCACTACAATGAAACAGAAGCACGTACAAACGTAAACCGAATATTAACCCCAATACCAAATGCAGCATCTAATCCTCAAAACATTTTTGTTCGTATTGAAGATTCAGATTCTGGTTGTTTCGCTTATACTAATTTCGACTTAATTGTTAATCCGTTACCTGTTATAAACACACCTACGGTACTAGAAATTTGTGATACCGATAATTTACCTGATGGTT
The DNA here is from genome assembly GCF_038154905.1 of Algibacter sp. TI.3.09. Lineage (NCBI taxonomy): Bacteria > Pseudomonadati > Bacteroidota > Flavobacteriia > Flavobacteriales > Flavobacteriaceae > Algibacter > Algibacter sp. TI.3.09. Next base: position 1,587,067 of record NZ_JBAKAN010000001.1, read on the forward strand.
ATGCCATAATAGATTTAACTCAAAAAGACTCCGAAATTAGTGCAGGAGACAGTATGCTAATAGTAACTTACCACTATAGCCAAGCTGATGCAGATACAGGAGCTAACCCCATACCAACTCCATACCAAAACTTGAATACACCAAACGAGCGTGTTTATGTTAGAGTCCTCAACCCTGCTACAGGTTGTATAAGCCAAACGCAACTTGATATTGAAATAACAATTAGCCCAATTGTAAATCGAGACACTCAATATTTGGATGCCTGTGATAGTGATCAAGATGGATCAGCTAATTTCGATTTAACACAAGCAATAGACGATATTATTGGAGGCTTAACAGGCGTAACAGCTACTTTTCACGAAAGTATAGACGATGCCCAAACAGGCAGCAACCCTATTGCAAACGAAACCAATTACCAATACACAAATGCTGTAGGAGAACCTGGATTCCGTATTCTTTATGTACGTATTGTAGACGATTCTACTGGTTGCCCTACCATTGTGCCTTTAGAAGTTCACACGAACTTGCTTTTAACAGGCACAGACACTGGCTTTTTTGCTCTTTGTGACACCAATGAAGATCCAGACGATTTACTTCAATTTAATTTAAACTCTGTTGAAACTTTTATTGCTAACGAGTTACCAAACCCGATTAGTGTAAATTTTTTCGAAGATGAATCAGACCGAGATGCAAACATAAACATGCTAGATAAATCTGTTTTATATACAGCAGAAAACCCAACAACGCTATTTATAAGAATCGAAGATACAGATAGTGGATGTTCCGAATTATCAGATATTACACTGGTCATTAATCCGGTATTATTATTTACCCCTGCCGTACCACTTCCCTATTGTGATTCTGATGATGATGGTTTTGTTAGCATTGATTTACACTCATTAGACAGTACAGTATTAAACGGTAATCCCGATTTTGAAGTTACTTATTTCGGAGAACTTACCGATGCAGAAAATAACACCAATCAGTTACCGCCTTTCTATACTAACACTAATAGCATAGAAACTATTTATGCGCGTATACAACATGTTGCAACAGGTTGCGCAACTATTAATCCTTTTGAAATTGAAATTCTTTTAGCTCCTGCCGCTACAACTCCTTCAGACTTTGTGGTCTGTGATAATGATGACGATGGATTCTCTATTATTAATTTAGAAGATAAAAATTCCGAAATTGTAGCAGATCCTTCCGTTAATGTATTCAGTTATTACACCAATGTTGACGATGCTAATAACTTTATAAACTCAATAGACACACCCACCGCTTACAATGCAAACACGCAAACCGTATATGTAAGAGTAGAAAGTAGCGCTAACACTTCGGGGTGCTATAATATAGTAGAACAACAAATTATTGTAAATACGCTGCCAACCCCACCTACTATTACCAACTACCAAATATGCGAAGTTGATGGAGATAGAACAGCCGATTTTTTATTATCGGAAAAAGATACTGAAATTTTAAATGGCCAAACAGGTAAAGAGGTTTACTATTTTGAAGATGTGACACTTACAATGCCAATCGACAAAACCAATATTTACAACAACACAACACCCAGCCAAACCATATATGTACGTGTTGAAAACATTACGGACGCTAACTGTTTTGCTGAAACCTCGTTTACTATACAAGTAGCTCCAGACCCTATTTACAATACGCCCGCACAATATTTAATTTGTGATGATATTAGTAATGATGAAATAGCTGTTTTTGACTTAGATACAAAAACACAAGAAATCACAAACGGATCTCCCGATGATTTAAATATTTCTTATCATACAACGCAATTAGATGCGCAAGACAACACAAACCCTATTACAGATTCTAATTATACCAATGTTGTAAACCCACAAACTTTATTTGTTCGTATTGAAAGTGATGATTCTTTATGCTATGTAGTTGAAACATTAAGTTTAAACATTATTTCGGCTCCAGATATATCACAAGTTACAGGTCCGTTAATTAGTTGTGACGCAGATTATGATGGTATTACAAATTTTAATCTAGAGGATGCTGATTTTGAAATATACGATAGAATTCAATCTAACATAGCTATCAATTACTTTGAAAATCTAGATGATATTAACGATGACGGTTTCGATAACACAAATGAAATTGCAAATCCAACCGCTTTCAATTCTACATCGCAAACCGTATATATAAAAGTAACCAATACACTAACTGGATGTTTTAGTGTTATACCACAAGAGTTAGAGGTAAACTTACCTCCAGAAACCTTAACGATTGGCACTATTGCTATTTGTGATAATGATACAGATACTTACGATTTATCTCAAGTAGATCTTCGCTTAGTTGATGATACAAGTACTGTGACCATTTCGTACCACGAAACAGAAATGCAAGCCGAGAACAACACGGATCCACTAGATCCGATGTATACTTATACCAATCTGAATCAAACATTTTATGCTAGAGTAACAGATATTGCTAATACTTGCCACATCGTGACTTCTTTTAACTTAAGAGTTTATATCAATCCGCGTGCTTCTAGCAGACCTGCAGATTTAACAGAATGTGATGACGATGATGATGGTTTCTTGGAGTTCGATTTAACCAATGCCAACACCATTATTCTCGGCAGTTTAAACCCTAGCACGCACAGCATTACCTATTACAACAACGTTACTGATGCTGATGAAAAAATAAATCCGTTAAGTAATTTATATGTTGCTGAAGATGGAGAAACTATTTATGCAAGATTAGAATCTAACGCTACCACCTGTTATGATATTACCCAGTTTAACACCTATGTAAACGCTTTACCAATTATTGATCTAGAAGAAATAATACCAATTTGTAATGATATGCCTATTACTGTTAGCGCAGAAACAGGTGTAGCTGGCGACACGTATTTATGGTCTACCGGAGCAATAACTCCAGAAATCACAATTCAACCTGAAAACCCAGGTAATTATAGTGTTACAGTAACTAGAACTTATTCTACAACGAATTCTTGTTCGACTTCAGCCGATTTCGAGGTTGTTCTATCTGATGCCGCAATAATAGACATTGCACCTCCAACAACAAACTTTACCGATCCAAATAGTATTATAGTAAATATTCGCTCTGGCGGAACAGGGAATTATGTTTATATCTTAGATGATGGAGAACCACAAACTTCTAATGTTTTTACAAATGTTCCTTATGGAGAGCATTTGGTAACTGTTAGAGATTTAAATGGCTGTATGGACGAAACCCGCCCTGTGTTTATATTTGATATCCCGAAGTACTTTACCCCTAACAACGACTTGTTTAACGACACTTGGCACGTTGTTGGCGCTGCTCAATTGCCAGGAACTGTAGTTTATATTTATAATAGATATGGAAAACTATTAAAAACACTTACTCATGAATCAGATGGTTGGGATGGCACCTTTAACGGACAACATCTTCCTGCTGATGATTATTGGTATTTAGCACAAATTATTCAAGATGGAAATGCCTTCGATTTAAGGGGACACTTCGCTTTGAAGCGCTAAAACGAAGGCATTTTAACTTAAATATTTAACTCTTTAAAGTTTTCTTTTTAACTAATAACCTTTAGGTTTTTACCCACTTTAATAAAAGCATTAACGGCTTTATCAATGTGAGCTTTAGTATGCGCAGCAGATAGTTGTACTCTAATTCTAGCTTTATCTTTTGGCACTACAGGGTAGAAGAAACCAATAACATAAATCCCTTCATCTAAAAGTTGATTTGCCATATCTTGAGAAAGCTTAGCATCATAAAGCATAACTGGTACAATTGCTGCATCTGCCCCTACTAAATCGAAGCCTGCTGCTTCCATTTTACTCCTAAAATATTTTGTGTTTTCTTCTAACTTATCTCGAAGCGAAGTGTCTTTTTCTAACATTTCAAACACTTTTAAAGAAGCCCCAACAATAGCTGGAGCTAAAGAGTTTGAAAATAAATACGGACGCGAACGTTGGCGTAACATATCGATAATTTCTTTTTTACCCGTTGTAAAACCACCCATAGCTCCACCTAAAGCTTTACCAAGCGTACCTGTGATAATATCTACACGGCCTAATACATTTTTAAGCTCGATAGTACCACGACCCGTTTTACCAATAAAACCAGAGGCATGGCATTCATCAACCATAACTAAAGCATCATACTTATCGGCTAAATCACAAATTTTATCCAATTCTGCAACTACGCCATCCATAGAAAACACACCATCGGTTACAATAATTTTAAAACGATGATTTTGTTTATTAGCTTCAATAAGTTTAGCTTCTAAATCCGTCATGTCATTATTAGCATAACGATATCTTGCAGCCTTACATAAACGCACACCATCGATAATAGAAGCATGATTTAATGAATCGGAAATAATAGCGTCTTCATGATTTAAAAGCGGTTCGAAAACACCTCCATTGGCATCAAAAGCAGCAGCATATAGAATAGTATCTTCACAATGAAAAAACTCAGCTATTTTAGCTTCCAATTCTTTATGAATATCTTGAGTTCCGCATATAAAACGTACTGAAGACATACCAAATCCGTGCGTATCCAAAGTATCTTTAGCCGCCTGAATAACTTCTTTATTGTTTGATAATCCTAAATAATTATTCGCACAAAAATTAATAACCTCATCGCCTGTTGATACTTTAATAACAGCATCTTGAGAACTTGTAATAATGCGCTCTTCCTTGTACAAACCTTCATTTTTAATGGCTTGTAACTCTTCTTGTAATTTGTCTTTTATGCTTCCGTACATCGCTTTATTTTTATGCTATTAATTTATTATTATAATATATTCTCAACTTTTCAATCATAACTTCTGTCATGTTTTCCAAGTTATATTTTGGTTGCCAACCCCAATCTTTTTTGGCCCGAGTATCATCAATACTATTAGGCCAGGAGTCTGCAATACCTTGTCTGAAATCGGGTTTATAAGTTATTTCAAAATTAGGAATTGTTTTTTTAATAACATCGAACACCTCTTGCGGCGCAAAACTCATTCCTGATAAGTTATAAGATGTTCTCACTGAAATTTCTTCAACAGGTGCATCCATTAACTCTATAGTTGCTCTAATGGCGTCGTCTATAAAAATCATTGGTAAATGAGTTGAAGCTTCTAAAAAACACTCGAAAGATTCATTTTTAACAGCCTTATGGTAAATATCTACAGCATAATCTGTTGTGCCTCCACCAGGCATAGATTGATACCCTATAACTCCTGGATATCTTAAAGAACGGACATCTAAACCATATCTTTTATGATAATAACTAGCCCAGTTTTCTCCAGCGACTTTACTCATACCGTAAACAGTTGAAGGCGTTAAATTAGGATTTTGAGGTGTATTATCTTTTTCTACATCTTCGCCAAAAACGGCAATAGAACTTGGGTAAAACACTTTATTGATACCGTGTAATCTTGAAACTTCTAAAACATTAAATAAAGATTTCATGTTAATATCCCAAGTATTTAAGGGGAACTTCTCACCATTAGCAGACAAAATAGCAACTAAATGAAATATTTGAGTGATCTTATATTTTAAGACCACACTTTTAAGCGCTTCGAAATCGGTAGCATCCAAAACCTCAAAATGCCCCATAAAATCAGGGTTTAATCTTAAATCTGAAGCGACCACATTTTCTGCTCCATATTTTTTCTGTAATTCAACTGTCAATACGGTACCAAGTTGGCCACCTGCTCCAGTAATTAAAATTCTTTCGTGTTTCATAATTCAATGTATTACAGAACAAAATTACCAAAAACAACAATTACCCCATTAATTAACCGCTATATAAGCAATAAATAAGTATTTTTATCTTTAAAAACAAAACAACACCATATTATTAACTAAATCAACTCCTTTTAATCTTTTTAAACAGTAAAATTATCTGCACAAATGGAAAAATTAGACGACGTAGACCTTCATATTTTAAGAATTTTACAAAAAGATTCTAAAAAAACAACTAAAGAAATTGCCAAAATACTCAATTTAACAGCCTCACCAGTTTACGAGCGTATTAGACGTTTAGAAAACAAAGGTTATATAAAAAAGTACGTTGCCTTACTTAACAAAACACATTTAAACAAAGCTGTGACAGCGGTGTGTATGGTTTCTCTTCGTTACCACAACGAAGGTTTTATAGAAAAGTTTGAAAGCCAAATAAAAGCTCTAAAAGAAGTGCAAGAGTGCTACCATATGGCTGGGAAAGTTGATTTTTTCCTAAAGATAAACCTTGAAAGTCTTACCGATTATCATGAATTTGTTCGGCTTAAACTTTCTAAAATTGAAAACATTGGTGTACTAGAAAGTTATTTTGTTTTAAAAGAAATACACTCTACTACAGAGTTTTACATTTAAAAAACTGATTTACAAAAAAGATAAAGCCTTTGATTATCTCAAAGGCTCTACCAACAACTTAACTAAAAAATTAACATCAAACTACTGATGTATAGTTAAAACTGGGTTGTTATGAAGTTTCTCTAAAGTTGAAATAACTCTAGATTTACACAACCCAATTTTTCGGAGTAGATCTGGTTTCTTGTCTACCACACACATAATGCTACTTAAATGAGAAATAGCATAAGTTTTTAAATTATCAGATTTTGCTGTAAACTCTAAGGCCACAGTTTTGTCCGTTTGATTTTCTAAATGATTACACAGTAATTTTATATGTCTACTAGTTTCATCTGGCATGTCTTTCTCGTTTGTGAGAGCTAAGACAGTAATGATGAAATTGGTGTTTTTAAAGATTTCTAAAAAGCTATCAATTTCATTGGTTCTTACTTCTTCAGTAAAATTTGATGCTATAGCTAAATTTATTTTTTTGTTCATAGAAGCATACGGTGGAACAATTAAAACGGGGCAGGTTCTAATTTTACCAACAATAGATTCTATGTTTTTACTAATTTTAGCATTGCCTTTTAGCACAATTAAATCGACATCGATACTTTCTATATGTTTTTCCATAGCCTTTACCAGACTTAAACCTTCGGAAATCACATGATACTCGTGCTTTTCATTATTTTTATTTACAGCGTACTCATCGAGTAAATCTCCCAAGTGCTGTAAAGATTCTTCTTTAGGTTTTTCAAACCATTCATCATCGGCCTGCAACATTTCAATAGCGCTTAAACCACCTGTTCCGTAATTATAAACATTAAGAAAGTAAAACGCACAGGCTTCATTTTTAAAGAGCTCTGTAATGTAATCTATAGCTTTATAGCTACTTGTAGAGAAATCTGTGGGAATTAAAATCTTTTTCATGTTTTCTAATTATTTAAGTTTGTATCGCATTAACAATTTATAAATATGCGTTTCAAAAGCTGTACATTCCTGTAAAAGGAGTTTGTATTGTTCTCGCTTTTTTTCGTGCAATTTCGATCTTACTTCATTGTACTCTGTTTTACCGTATTCAAATTCAATTTTTAAATCTTGGCTATACTTGCAAAAAGTAGCCATAACCAAAACATTATTTCGTCGGAGTGCTTTAATTAGATTTTCAACCGATGGACTTTTAATAAGCCGTTTTTCTAAAACACTAAAGCAATCTAATTTGTTATTAAACTGCTCGAGTGTATAGAGCCAAAGATTTAATTCTTTTAAATCTTTTTGAATGCAAAGTCGCCTTTGATTATCTATTCTATGTAATAAAATATGGTCCAAAAAATTATATAAATTAAGTACTATTACCCGTTTACAAAGTTAGTTTGGCTTGTATTACACTATATACCTCATCTTTCAATCTTCGGTATTTATCAATATGGTAGAGGTAAGTTCTTCTATAACTTTCATGTTCTGTTATGTACACCATATCGCATTGCATATCATCACACTCAATTAAATTAGAGCGTAATAGCACATACTTATTAAGTGCATTTAGCAAAATTTGATTTTCTGCTTGCTTTTTAGAAAGCTTATTTAAAACCCCATCCTCTTCCACGGTTTGGCTTATTGCACTATATATGCCAGTTAAATTATCCAATTCTTTTTGAATGTATTTAATATGGCTTATCCAATTATCGAGTTCTGTGGTGTTGATTTTATGTGTAATATCAACATCAGAATCATGGTCGTAAATTTCTAAATATTCTGTTTTCATTTTTAAAGATTTTTTAAATTACTAGATTCAAACCTTTAACGGTTTCTTCCTGATTTACATGGGCTATTTTTAAATGATGCCTTCCTCCCGGAAAATCCCAAATAATAGTATCGCCTTCTGCATAACCAATTAACGCAGCACCCATAGGCGCTAAAATTGAAACTTTATTCTTGTTTACATCCCTTTCGGTTGGAATCACCAATTGCAATGTTTTTTCTATGCCATTCTCAAAAATTAAAGTCGCCTTACTATTAAAGCGAATAATGTCGCTTGGCATTTTTTCATTATCCACTATTTGAGCTTCCTTAAGCTCTTCACTTAGTTTTTGCAAAGACTTTTGAATTTCAAAATCTCCGGCATAACCAGACACATTAAGTATACGCTTTAAATACACGTATTCTCTTTTCTCTAATATTAGGCTTCCGTATTTCATTTTTATTCTGTTTTATCAATTCTATTTATGGAAATATCCCTCTTAACACATAGGCTTTTTCTATGCGTTCTATGGCAATACAGTAAGCGGCTGTGCGCATATCCATAGATTCTTTTATAGAATACTCATAAACTTTATTAAACGATTCTTTTAATTTTTTATCAAGTTTTGCAACCACCTCATCTAACTGCCAAAGCTCGCCGTTTCGGTTTTGTAACCATTCAAAATAACTTCCAATAACACCACCAGAATTACATAAAATATCGGGTATTATGGTTACGCCATTTTCAACTAAAATTTGTTCACCTTCTACATTTATCGGTCCGTTTGCACCTTCTGCAATAAGGGTCGCTTTAATATCGTGCGCATTATCTTTTGTAATTTGATTACCCAATGCCGCAGGAATTAAAATATCGCAATCTATTCCGAAAAAGGTGTCATTCGAAGTATCATTAGCTATTGGGAAACCAACAATGCTCCCTGCGTTAGATTTTGTATAATTAAACAGGCTTTCAACGTCAATCCCTTTTTCGTTTTCAATACTACCAAACGCATCTTGCACAGCAACAAGTACAGCGCCTTCTTTTTCTAAAAAATAAGATGCCCAGTACCCAACATTACCAAAACCTTGCACTATAAACTTTTTATTTTCTAGGTTGATTTTATTTTTGTCGGCCCAAAACTTAATGGTTAAAAACACACCATAACCCGTTGCGCGATCTCTGCCTTCCAAGCCTCCGCTTCCTGCAGGCTTACCTGTTACTACGTGTAAATTAGCCGAACGTTCTGCTGGCGGACGCGTACTCATGTACGTATCTGAAATCCATGCCATCGTCTGGCTATTCGTATTCACATCTGGTGCAGGAATATCGTGTTCTGGCCCAATGTTATCGGCTAAAGCAAAGGTGAAACGCCTTGTAATACGCTCTAATTCTGAGGTAGAATATTTAGAAGGGTCTATTTGAATACCGCCTTTACCTCCACCATAAGGCAAACCAGCCAAAGAGGTTTTCCACGTCATCCACATCGCCAATGCTCTTGCGGCATCAATATCAACTGTTGGATGATAACGCAAGCCACCTTTATAAGGTCCTAACGCATTATTATGCTGTACGCGATATCCTGTAAATATTTCTACTTCGCCATTATCCATCTTAACCGGAAAATGCACAATAATTTCGTTATTGGTTATGCTCAGTATTTTACGAATATTAGGATGTAAATTAATTATATCAGCAGCATGATTAAACTGATTCATGACGTTCTCCATCATGCCTTTTAACGGTTTCTTATGTGCTTTTTTATTTAATTCTGCTACTTCTACCATTACCTTAAATTTTAATGAGATTAGGTACTATATTTTAATTTCGTTAGCTTCTATTGCTTTTTCTAAACTTATAGAAACGTTGGATACTGTATTAAAAAAACGTCGACCATCCTTACGCTTTACGCTAATTCTAGTATCACCTTCTTTAAGCATTTTTACTTCTGTTACAACAACTTCTTCTCCTAAAGCGCTTTTATAATCTGCAACGCCATTTCTTTTAATGATGAAATTTGCACGCGGAAACTTAATGTGTTTGTATTTACTTGTTGAAGGATTTCCGATTTCAATAACATCGCCTACTTTTAAAGTTGCCGATTTATTTACATCATCTTGAGCATTAATGCTTAAACTTCCTAAAACTATAAAACTTGCTAATACATACTTTTTCATGGATACTTACTTTTAAAATTAAAACTATTTAAATTCTTTTTTTGGATATTCTGTTTTTATCAATTACTAACAACACCAACTTAAGCCAGCGTCATTAAAGATTTTTTACTTCTATTTTTATCTATTCGATTTGCTAATGAAAAACTCGGTTCTAAGGCTTCTTCTTCGTACTCGCTACAAGACCAAACTTTATCTTTTTGAGACGTTAACACACATGTTTTACAATGCACACAACTCGGGCAGATATTAAATTGATTGACACTCATTTCTATTACATTTAGTATTCTTAAACCATAAAAGGCAACGTTTGTGCCATTTGGAATTACGTAACACTTAGAAACACCAAAACCCTTTACAAATAAAGGGTTTTGGTGATATTTCGATAAAAGACTTATATTTTTTAACTGGTACAAAATTACCCAGTCGGGAGAAAATGCCTCAGTAAAAAGGCCTTATTCTGATAGTTTTTGACGAATGGTTTTTCTATCTATTTGAAGAATTTCTGCGGCCTTCGTTTTATTATTACCTGTGGCACGCAATACTTTTTCTATATATTTTTTTTCAATAACTTTTAGCGGTTCCAAGCTGGTATCACTAAACTCTAAAGTGTATTTTAAATGCTCTGGCAAATGCGCCACATCTATAATTTTGTCGCACATAATTACAGCGCGCTGAACAACGTTTTCTAATTCTCTAATATTCCCTGGCCAATTATAGCGGTTTAAAATAGCCAAAGCTTCGGGTGTTATTTTTATAAATCGATCTTTATATTCTACGCCATATTTAAACAGAAATTTATCGACTAAAACCGGAATATCCTCTTTGCGTTCTCGCAGTGGCGCTACATGTATTTCTACAACGGTTAATCTGTAAAACAAATCTTCTCGAAAGGTTTGTTTCTGGATCATATCGCGCAAATCGCTATTGGTTGCCGCAATAATTCGAATATCAATTTTTTCGGGCTTTTGTGCACCAACTTTAATCACTTCCTTTTCTTGCAACACACGCAATAAACGCAATTGCACAGCTAAAGGCGCATTACCTATTTCATCTAAAAAAATAGTACCACCATTTGCAGCCTGAAAAAAGCCATCTCTATTTGTATCGGCACCTGTAAATGCACCTTTTACGTAACCAAATAATTCGGCTTCCAATAAATTTTCGGGTATAGCACCGCAGTTAACCACAATAAATGGCGCTCTAGCAAATTTACCTTGGTAATGTATCGCACGTGCTACAAGTTCTTTTCCAGTACCACTTTCTCCGTTAATAAAAACAGTGGCTTTGTTATCTTTAATACGTTCAATAATTTGAATAACATCCTGTATTTTTTCAGAATTACCAATAATTTCACCGTAAGGTTTATTTTTTTCTTCGGAAAGCTTAATCGTTTTTTGATTGTTTTCCTTAGAAATGGCCAACGATTTATTAACCGCATTTTGAAGTTCCTCTCTCGTGAATGGTTTCGTTAAATAATCAACAACACGAGATTTTATAAACGACAGCGAATCTTGAACCGAAGGATAACCTGTAACGACTAATTTTGGCAATTTAGGATAATGCTCGGAAACAAATTTGATGAGTTCTGCCCCATCAATTTCAGGCATTTTTAAATCTGTAATTAGCAAATCTATTTTAGTATCGCGCAAAATAGTAACCGCTTCTTTTACAGAAACCGCTTTGTAGGTATGATAATTCCATGACTGCAAATGCCTTTGCAAGAGCTCTAGAATATCAACATCATCGTCTACAATTAATATGTTTTCTTTACGTAATAGCATGCCTTAGTTTTTTGGTAAAGTAATTGTAAATATAGCACCTTTACGTGTTCTATTTTCTGCTTTTATGATGCCTTTATGAGATGCCACAATACCATGCACCACGCTTAACCCAAGACCAGAACCATCTTCCATAGGTTTTGTGGTAAAAAATGGTTGAAATACTTTTTCTAAAGCTTCGGGTGTAAAGCCAGAACCTTCATCTAGAATTTTTAGAATAATATCGGTTTCTGTTTGCAAAGCTTCCATGGTTACCAATCCATCTTTTGGCGAGAAGTAAATAGCATTCATCAATAAATTGAATATTATTTGAGTCAGTTGAATAGGATCTGCTTTTAGCCACAGCGTTTCATCTTCAATTTTTACTACATATTTAACCTGTTCTTTTCTAAAAGAAGCATCGAGTAAATCGATAGCGCTTTTAATAATAGGCACGAGATTAACACGTTTCATTTCTTGAGGCATTTCGCAAGCAAAAAACATTAATTTCTTTAAAACCTCTCTAGAAAAAATGGCATTATCTATAATTTTATTTAAATCGCCCGATATTTTTTTATCGTCTTCAAAATCAGATTTCAGTAATTCGGCAAAGCCTAAAATATTGGCTAATGGTGTATTGAGTTCGTGAGCAATTCCTGCTGTTATTTCACCAAGAATCCCTAATCGATCCGCATGTTCCATGCGCTTTTTTAAAGCGGCTTCACTGTTTTGAATTTCAATACGCTCCAACAAATCGCCAACTTTTAAAGCGACATTATCTAACAAGAGTTGTTCTTCATTTAAAAAATCGTCCACCTTAAAAGAATCTGCATTTAAGCTACAAACAATATGGCCTTTAACCACATTAAAAATTTTGATTTCAGATTGAATTGAAACCGCATCTTCAGGGTCTGTTCCGGTATGTATCGCTAAACGATTCACCTCAATACGGATGCCTATTTTCTTAGGATATAAAAATGCTTTTTGCAGGCTATTAGCAATAGCCTCTAAAGTGGCTTCAATATGTTCAGGATCGGCATTACTAATGCTCGACGACACCTCATAAAGGCAGGTAAGCTCTTTAATACGTTCTTTTAATGCCTTATCGGTTACTTTGCTCATCGCTACTTTTTTCTTTAGAAAACCTTTGTAATTCTCCTTATTTACAAAATTTATTTTAATCTATTAAAATACAAAATTTAAAACCCATTGTAAAATAATATCGCCCTGAAATTTGCTTTAATTATTTCACTTTAATCAAAATTATTAAAATGAATTTTCAACCAAAAGAACAAACTCCTAGCCACACTTTTAAACAAAAAAAAGACCGCTTTTTCAAGCAGTCTTTTCTTCATATTAAAAAAATATTTTATAATACTCTTAGTTATAGTTTGAAGTGCTTACCTCAAAAGAAGAGTCTTTAGCAGCTAAATAACGTTCTGCATCTAAAGCAGCCATACATCCTGTACCTGCAGCTGTAACAGCTTGGCGGTATACGTGATCTGCAGCATCTCCACAAACAAATACGCCTTCAACATTTGTTAAAGCACGACCTGGTACATTTTTAATGTATCCTGTTTCGTCCATATCAATAAAGCCTTTAAATATATCTGTATTTGGTTTATGCCCAATAGCTACAAAAAATCCTGTAGCAGGAATATCTTGAGTTTCTTTCGTTTTATTATTTGAAACTCTTACTCCTGTAACAACTTGACCGTCACCTAAAACTTCTTCTGTTTCCGTATTGAATAAAATTTCAATATTTTCTGTATTTTTAACACGAGTAGCCATTATTTTAGACGCTCTAAATTCGTCTCTACGCACTAACATGGTAACTTTTTTACAAAGTTTAGATAAATAGTGAGCTTCTTCACAAGCAGAATCTCCTGCTCCTACAATAACAACCTCATGGTTTCTATAGAAAAAGCCGTCGCAAACTGCACAAGCAGAAACACCACCACCTAGTTTTAAATATTTTTGTTCAGATTCTATACCTAGATATTTAGCAGAAGCTCCTGTTGAAATAATTACAGTATCACAGTGAATTTCTTTAGTATCATTTACCCAAACTTTATGTACATCACCAGAGAAATCAACTTTAGTAATCCAACCATCACGCACATCAGTTTCAAAACGTTCTGCTTGTTTTTGTAATTCCATCATCATTTGAGGTCCTGTAACTCCTTCTGGATAACCTGGAAAATTCTCAACTTCATTGGTTGTAGTTAATTGTCCGCCTGGCTGTATTCCTTGATATAACACCGGATTCATGTTAGCTCTAGCTGCATAAATTGCTGCTGTATAACCTGCAGGTCCTGACCCTATAATTAAGCATTTTAATTTTTCAATTGTATCAGACATAATTGCTATTAAATTTTGATTAAGACCAATTTAACTATGAAATTGGTATAACAAAAGTAGAATTTTTGATTGAATCCTTACATAGAAGTTATCAACAGTTTTTATAATGCAATAGTTAGTTACTATAAAACAGCTTATGGCGTTATCTTTAAAAAGGTATTGATAAACCGGATACATTTTTAATTATTATCAACAATTGGCCTATTTAACGGCACATTAACCAAACTTTGGTTTCTGCTTAAAATCACAATTAACAAAACAATAGCAATATTATTTTTGCCGGATTAAACCTTTTTCGTTATTTTATGTCTATTAACCACCACCTATACTAACTTTAATAATGAAACTGCACCTTTTAGATCGTAGTAACCTCACCAATAGTTCGTTTACCACTAAAATTAACGAATATCCTTATTTTTTAAAAATATGGCATTACCATCCCGAGCTAGAGCTTGTAGTGGTTTTAAAGAGTGAAGGCACCTGCTTTATTGGCGATAGTGTAGAAAAGTTTGGTATTGGCGATGTGGTACTTATTGGTAAAAACTTGCCACACATGTGGTTAAATGACGACGGGTATTTCGAGCAAACCTCGGAGCAAACAGCCAAAGCGATTGCTATTCATTTTAAAGAAAATTATTTAGGACCTAAGTTTTTCGAAACGCCCGAAATGATTCATATTTTAGAATTATTTAAACGGGCCAGTTACGGGCTTAAGTTTTTAAATGTTAACAAAAAACTGATTAACAGTATTAAAAGCATGCTAGAACTGGAAGGTTTTGAAAAAACCATGGCCTTTTTACATATTCTACACGCTCTAGCTAAGCATACCGATACTAAAAAATTATCGAGCCAAGGCTTTATAAACTCCTTTAATTCCTCTAAAAGTGATACCCAAGATAATGTGCAGGCTTATATTTTTAAAAATTTCAACTTAGATATTTCACTCAATAAAGCTGCCGAAATTGCACACATGAATCCTTCGGCCTTTAGCCGCTACTTTAAGCGTGTTAACAAAAAAACGTTTTCTAGATACGTTACCGAAATCCGTATTGGCTATGCTTGTAAGTTACTATTAGAGAACAGATTCAATATTTCAAAAATTTGTTACGAGTCTGGTTTTAATAACATTTCTAACTTTAACAGGCAGTTTAAAATCGTGATGAATTACACACCTTCGGAGTATTTGGAGAAGCACAAAACAAAGCACGATTAATTGCATTTTTTAAGTTAAGAATCAATACAAGGCAAAAAAAGTATCACACACGATCAAAAATTAGGCAGACTGGTATACTATTTCCTTCTAATTTTGTCCTGCGCTGTAAAACGGTTTTAAAACTTCATTTTAAACCATTTTAGAAGCCCAAGTCATTTAAATTAGAAATTTTATGAAAGTAGGTTTATTTATTCCTTGTTACATCAATCAACTCTATCCGCAAGTTGGTAAAGCAACTTTAGAACTTTTAGAAAAACTAAAGGTTGATGTTGCTTATCCGTCGGGGCAAACCTGTTGCGGACAACCCATGGCCAATTCGGGTTACGAGTACGAATCGGTTGGTGCTTGCAATAATTTTGTAGATAATTTTAAAGACTTCGATTACATTGTTACGCCTTCTGGAAGTTGTGCGTATCATGTAAAAAAACATTACAATATTATTCCACAAACCGACGATGTTACTAAGGTTAGAAACAATGTTTACGAGTTGTGCGACTTCATATTAAATATTTTAAAAATTAAAGATTTAGGCGCATCATTCCCCTTTAAGGTTGGTGTACATAAAAGCTGCCACGGTTTACGAGGCCTACGTTTAGGTTCTTGCTCGGAAGTGGTAGGACCGCGTTTTTCTTACATTGAAGAATTACTACAAGAAGTAAAAGGCGTAGAATTAATGCCTGTAAAACGAAGTGACGAATGTTGCGGATTTGGTGGCACATTTGCCGTTACCGAAGAGGCCATTTCTGTAAAAATGGGGAAAGATAAAATTAAAGATCATTTAGAAAGTGGTGTTGAAGTTATGACGGCCACCGACACCTCCTGTTTAATGCATTTAGAAGGTTTGGTTAACCGAAACCAACAGCCTTTAAAAATCTTGCATATTGCCGAAATTTTAAACAGTAGTCTTTAATTTTAACCGCCAACAGGTGTTGTAAAACAAAACATTATGAGTCATCCAAAACTAGCTAGCATATTTAATAAAGACGAAAAAAAAGTCGATTGGCATGATAAAGCCTTGTGGTTTGTGCGCCATAAACGCGACAAATCTGTACACCATGTGCAAGGTTGGGAAGAGCTAAGAAATTTAGGGCATGGCATTAAAGCGCACATGCTTTCTAATCTCGATATTTACTTACGTGAGTTTGAAGCCAATGCTAACAAAAACGGTGTAGAAGTACACTGGGCAGCCAATGCCGAAGAGCACAACCAAATAGTACATAAAATTTTAAAAGATAACAACGCTCAAAAAGTTGTAAAAAGTAAGTCGATGCTAACTGAAGAATGCCATTTAAATCCACATTTGGAAGCCGATGGTATAGAAGTTATCGATACCGATTTAGGTGAACGCATTGTGCAATTGGCCAAAGAGCCGCCTAGTCATATTGTATTGCCAGCCATACATAAAAACAAACATGAGGTAGACGAGTTGTTTCAAGAACATTTAGGCACTAAACCTTGTGATGGCGATCCGCAATATTTAACTGGAGAAGCGAGAAAACATTTAAGACAAAAATTTATTGAAGCCGATGCTGCAATTACCGGTGTAAATTTCGCCATTGCAGAAACTGGAGGCTTTGTAGTTTGTACCAACGAAGGTAATGCCGATATGGGCGCACATTTAGCACCCGTACATATTGCCTGCATGGGTGTCGAGAAAATAATACCAAAGCAAGAACATTTAGGTGTGTTTTTACGCTTATTAGCAAGGTCGGCTACTGGACAACCGGTAACCACTTATTCATCGCACTTTAAAAAGCCTAGCGATGGCAGAAAAATGCACATTGTAATTGTAGACAACGGCAGATCGGAGCAATTAAGTCGTCCGGATTTTAGAGCCTCTTTACACTGTATTCGTTGTGGTGCTTGTATGAATACTTGCCCAATTTACAGACGTAGTGGTGGCCATAGTTACGACGCTACAATACCAGGACCAATTGGTTCTATTCTATCGCCAGGTAAAGATTTAACAAAACACAGCAGCTTACCCTTTGCCTCTACCCTTTGCGGATCTTGTTCGGATGTGTGTCCGGTGAAAATCGACATCCATGCGCAACTTTATAAATGGCGACAAATTATTACTAAAGAAACGCCACAGCCTTTTATAAAAAAGAAATCTATGCAAGTTATGGGAAGCATTTTTGCTAAACCTAAACAATTTGAAAAGGTTGGAAAAATTGCACGTTGGAGTTTAAGAACCTTACCAAAAGCGGTAATAAATTCTAAACCCAATGCCTGGGGAAAAGCCCGTGATTTACCAACAGGTCCAAAAGAAAGTTTTGATGATTGGTACAAAAAAAGAGAAGAAAATAAAGGTAAAAACAACTAAGCTATGAGCAGTAGAGATAAAATATTAAGCCGAATAGAAGCTAATAAACCAGACGTTCTAGCGTTACCAAATATCGATTTATCGCTTTTTGATGAAGGTTTAGACTTAGTACAGGAGTTTACCAAGAAAGCTGAAGTTGTTGGCGCTAACGTTATCGATATGGTGTCTAAAGATGTTGTTGCACAGGTTGAAAACTTGTTTCCGGATGCTAAAATTAAATATTCGGCTATAGAGAACACCAGTGCTTTTAACACTATAGATTTAGCAAACATTGAAAAACCACAAGATTTAGAAGATTTAGATATTTTAATTATTGAAAGTGAATTGGCTGTAGCCGAAAACGGATCGGTTTGGGTAACCGATAAACAATTACCTATGCGTGTTTTACCGTTTATTACAAAACACCTCGTTATTGTAACCAGTAAAGACAATATTGTGCCTTACATGCACCAAGCATACCACAAAATAAATGCTGGCGATGCTAACGATTTTGGAGTATTTATTGCTGGGCCATCTAAAACCGCCGATATTGAGCAATCGCTTGTTATTGGCGCACATGGCGCTTTAAGTTTAACTTTATTATTGAAATAAAATAAAAAAAGCTCAAAAGAAAATATCTTTTGAGCTTTTTAAAATATACCTTTTACCAAGTTACTATCTTGGTTTGTAAATAGCGCCTGTTGCAAAATCTACTATTACGCTAGGTGCAAAAATGATAATATCGGCTATTAAGGCCACAACTCTTATTTGGCGTTGTTGTTCGCCTCCAGCTGGTTTTCTTTTTTGAGATGCCGTTACAGGGCCTCCAAATAGGGTGGCACAACTAGACATCATAATCGCTACTAATACTAAAGCTACTGCATTTTTCATTTTCTTCATCGTGAGAATTATTAGAGTGTTAAACAAACAATTTAAGCAATATTTACTTAAAAGCAAATTTTTAAAACATGAACTCTAATTAGCTTGTATTTTATTAGAAAGCTAAATACCTACTCTAAACCAATTTCATCGATCATTACATCGGTGTTTGGCTTGTTCTTCTCCCACGTTTTCTCTAAATATTTGTACAGTAAATAGGTGCTTAAAAGTCCAAAAGGAAGCATCATAATACCTAACAACGTGTCGTTAACACCATCTATAGCGCCTGGAGCTACAAGTTCTGCTATTATACCTAAAGCAAACGCAAAAACGACTATACCTGCGTAATATACTACTATGCCTAAAATGGCAAAGCCCCATTGGCTTTTATTGTAGACTTCTGCCAATTTGTAAAAATACTTGCCTATCCAATACAGTAATACTAATCCTAACATGTTTTTCGGTTTTAATTGATTTGGTTAATGGTTTTAATATTTTAACAATTTAAGTAAAATATTTATAATGGGGTTTGGGGCTGAAAAAGTTGGTGATTTTATTTTAAGAGAAACTGAGTCTTTTGTTGTTGAACTAATATTTAACTGAATTACAATGACCGTTTTGGATTTTAGCTCAATTTTTCCAAGTGAAATTTATTATTAGGCAAAACGGTTAAATTAAATTTATGATTTTCACCTTTTTTCCAAGGAGCAAGATTATTCATAATCATCCATTCTCCAATTCGTTTGTCCCTAAATTCAGTACAATTTCTCCAAAATCCATTTGTTATTTTGACTTCAAAAAAATCAGAATTTTCAATTGATAGGTTAATTTTAGTAATGTTTTTCTCAAAATATTCACGACCTCTTACTCCAACTCTAATGCCATAACCATTTCCATTTGGATTTTGTTTTCCGTCATTCCATGAACTTACTTTTAACTTTTTCATATCTATTTATATTGAAGAATCTAATAGGTTCAACTTAGTAATGCTTTTTAAGCTCATTTTCTCCTTTCACGTATTTCTATAGATTCATTAAAATTCAGTGATTGTGTTCCTTTAAATTCTTTTTAAATGAATGTTAATATTCTTCTTTCGAACTCGATTTTTCTTTAATTACAAATAACAGTAGGTATAAGAATAGTACGAAACTAAAATATACTTACTTTCGGATTTGGCACTTAACCCCTATTATTTTTTTATACTTTGTTAGCAATTGTTATTTGTACCAGTCTTCAATTAACTGGTCGAGTTTTTCTTCAAATTTTTTGTCAGATTTTTTAATTCTCCTTTTTCCTTTACCAATAGGTTGTACATAATCATTACTTTCTATATAAGGAGTAAAAGCATTTGAATTTACATTTTTTAATTCCAAACTAAGCTCTTTGTATTCCTGAGTTGAATACAGATTAGTGTCTATTTTCAATTCAATTTGAAAAGGTAAATTAAGTGCAGTAATTAATTCTTTTTGAGGAATGTTTATTCTGGTTAACTCTATCTTTTCAAGTGAAGGCAATTTGTCTAATTCATTTAACTTTTCAAGTTCGTATGTTTTATCATATGACCCTTCAATATTTAAATATTTCAAGTTATTTAGTTTTCCTATTCCAATTGTGTCTTTAATATTAGTAGGTTGAATTATTGATAAATTCTCAATACTATCATTAAAATTGAGAGAAGTTAAATCTTTAACTTTCCCCGTTTTAAGTAGACAAAGTGTTTTCAATTGACTCAAATCACGAATACCGTTGAATGTGAAATCTGGGTCAGTTATATGTGATATGCTTAAGAACTCGACATTTTTGAATATGTTAAGTAGAGTTAAGTCGAATAATTTTGTATTCCAAAAACTTAAATATTTTACTTTTTCTAGAACTTCTTCATTCTCATTTAGAATTTTTACCTCAGTATCATTCAAGTCATAATTATTGAATTCTATAAATTCTAGTTCTCTATATTGATTTATAGGACCTAAATTCTTATTTCTCGGCAAAACTAATAGAGTTTTGGAATCATATTTAATTCCAGAAATTCCTAATTCAAGATTGTCTGAGAAAATATCTTCATTTGAGACTTGATATTTATAGTTTGCAAAATCATTAAAATTCTTAATCATTTTATTCTTATAGTTGCGTGGTTAAGCTCCTAATTTAGTAAACAAAAACTGAATAGAAAATCCGCGAAGATTTTCAGAAGTAAGCTAAAACTAGCAGTAAATTATATACTTTGTTAATCACAGTAATTTATATTATTTTAACTAATGGAATTTCCATTTCTAACGTTTCTTTTTTTTCCTTATTCATAAACCTTGGCAAGGTTCTCAAATGTTTTAACTTCTTTAAATTCAGTAATGGTGAAATATCATAATTTTTATTCTCAACATTTAGAATCATATTTAAGTATTCCAAATTATTCAATTCTGATAAAGGCTCAATATTTTTAACGGCTTTCCCAGTTCCTCCCATTCTTCCGTGGTCTAACCATAATTCCTTTAATTGAGGTAACGTTGTAAGTGGTTTTAATTCATACAAATTCTTAATTCCATAAATATATAATGTTTTTAAGTTTTCCAAATTCGCAATAAAATTGATGTTTTCTACTTTAGTTATTCCACTTAAAATTAAAACTTCTAAAGATTTTAAAACGGATAAATTTGGAATGGCATCTTGTTTGTTGTTAGAGATGTTAAGATATTTTAGATTTGGTAATGAAGCAATTACACTCAAACGCTCTTCATCTAAGTCATTTAGTATTATTCCTTCAACAACTTTATTTCCAATCAAATGTTCATAATTGAAATAATTCAGTTTAAATTTTTTAAGAGGCGTTGGCATGTCTATTATTTCAGAATTAGTTGGTAATTCAGAAATATCAAATGGGCAACGAACAGTTCCTTCTAAAATTCCCAAATGTGGGTAATCAGATGGTGATTTACTTTCGGCCAAATAGTTGTTCCAGTTCATTTTTTTATTGCGGCTAACGGACTTATGTATGGTTAGTTGCGTGTTTCAGCAACTAATTTAGGAAACAAAAACGAACACGAGAAAATTCCGTAGGAATTTTTCAAATAAGCACTTGCTAAAGCAATGAATTATACACGGTGTTGTAAAACGTTTTTATTATCAAGTAGTTGTCAAATCTACGCTGTTGTATTTATTTAAAATTAAAATTGTTAATATTAATATAATAGGTACTAGATATATAGCTAGATAATAAACTAAGTTGTTAAAATATAGATAGGTGTTTTTAATCCACCAGTTTTTACTCGAAGAATAATTTTTAAGGTTATTATTAACCCTATGTAGTTCAAAATCTATTGGGTCGTGATTATCATATAAGCCTATTATAATATCATATTTTTCAGTTATTTTTTTAATACCACTAGTCTTTTCATAGTCAGATTTAGATTCTTTGATTATCTCTAGTTCTTTAAAAAGTTTTGCCAATGATTTTGAACAGTTATGGAATTTTTCTGCTTTTAAATTATACTCCATAGAGTTTTCAATTAAAACAAATACTAACAATAATATAGAAACACAAATGGATAAAAAGTTAACTGTCTCAAGTGTTTCGGAATTTTCGATAACTTTAAATGGTTCTAATAGTTTTAAAATTATTACATAAACCGAAAGTAAACTTAAAGTATAAGATGACATAATCTTTTTCTTTTTCAGTCTATGATAGGCATTAAATCTAGCAGATTTAGTTTTCCAAATTCTATCATACAATTCTTCAAATGCATCTCCTTTCTGTTCTCTAAGTTTTTTCATTATTGTTTATTTTATATTGTATTGAAGTTCTAGCCATTTTCTATAATATGAATCATCAATGTGGTATTTGATTTTCTCAGAAATGTCTTTATTATTTCTGTAAGGTTCGCTATTTAAGAAAGAACACAAAACTAAGAATTTTTGTAATGGATAAGTCTTATATTTCTTTTCAGGAAACAAGTATAACTTGACTTTGGTTTCTATTATATCTAATTTTTTTAAATTAATTAAATTGTTAGCAGTTGAAACTACCTGTTGTTCTGCTGTAGAAATTTGACTCTCTAAAAACTTTCTAACTTTGTCCTCTTTGTATAGATATAGCCTGCCCATTATTGAGGTAACTTGTCTTCTAAGGAAAGGGTGTGAATTCCAAATACCTTTATAATCGAATATAAATTTATATAAATCTTCAGGATGGTCATACTTTGTTCGAACCCATAAAAGGCAATAAAAGTCAAAAATTTGTTTTCTA
This sequence comes from Algibacter sp. TI.3.09, assembly GCF_038154905.1. NCBI lineage: Bacteria > Pseudomonadati > Bacteroidota > Flavobacteriia > Flavobacteriales > Flavobacteriaceae > Algibacter > Algibacter sp. TI.3.09. Next base: position 1,610,075 of record NZ_JBAKAN010000001.1, read on the forward strand.
GACATACTAAATGATTTTATTTTTTTTATTGCTTTATCAATAAAATCATTTCCTTCTTTTGTTAAAGGTATATTCCAATCGGTTATAAGTTTACAAATATTGAATAATGAGATATCATCGTGTAATTTTAATTCGTCAAAAATTTTCAAAACAACTTCTGCTGTTCTTTTATCAAAACCAAGTGTAGCTAGATAGAATAACAAATTTGACCTTATACCTGGGTTTTCGTTGAAAAGAGTAGGTACGTCTTTAAGGATTCGTTTAGAATTGATTTTACTAAAAGCGGTTATATATCTCTTTGTTATTTTTTCAAAATATTTCGCACTTTGGTTTATTTTAAGATGCTTTTTAAATCTTTTTATTAACTCACTACTAATAGCTTTAATTCCGTGTTGCAAATGGTAATCAAAATCAATTGAATCTAGGTATTTATTCTCGTCAATTAAGAAATGAAACTCAGCCTCTTCTGCTGTGTAAATATTTGTTTTCTTTAAATTTAATGCAAGACCTCTGCTCTTTAATACATCTGAAGAGGAACTTAAAATATTAACAGCTTCTTCTCTGCTGTCTACTGCAATTACTACATCATCCATCCATCTTGTAAAACTGTCATTCGATTTCTTTTTGATAATCTCATCAAACTCAAAAAGAAACGAATGAGCCATCAGTCTAATACCTTCTAAATTTGATGTTGGTAGTCCACGACCTGTGTAAGGTAGGTAATCAGGTAACCAAGAATTCCTCTCAATTATTCCAAATAAAATATCTAATAAGGCTTCATTGTTTTTTATATACCCTGTTATTAATTTTCTTAATTCTGGAATGAATATAGAATCATAATAATTAGATAAATCTGTAACAACAATAAGTTCTTTTTGTTCACTAAATTTAAATATTTTCTTTTGCATTTTTTTCCACAACTCTCTCCAATCAAATCCATACTCATCAATTTCGTGCGGTTTTTTGACATAATGTTTGTCTCTAGAGTAATAAGAGTTCTCAGATGGTTGATTTGATAAAATCTCCGAACTAATTTTGTCAGTTATAATTTGTAAGATAAGTGCATCTGAAGGTTGTGGTATAATTAAATGTCGGCAAATACCAAGTTTTTTTTCTACTCTGTAAATTAATGGTTTTGAACTTGAATAATTTCCGGATAAAATATCGTTTCTTAAAAGAAGAGCTCTTGAATTTATATTGTAATTAAAGTCATAATAGTCATATATGTCTAAAATATCAACTGTCCTAAGTTGATTCCGTACTACTTTTCTCCAAATGTTAGTAATATTTATTTTAGTAAAAACTTTATCTAATTCTTCTTTTCTTAGTTGATGAAATCTATCTGTTAGCATAAAGTTTGGTCAAATGTTTTACAACTAAAGGATCCGAATAGTCATCATAAACTAAAACACATATCCCTCCTAATTGACCTCTAATTTAATACATCGGTTTTACATAACATTACGGGTTTCCGTAAAAGCCAAAATTTATTTTTTACGCTTCAGTTTCATCCATTGTATTATTTGCCAAATAAGTCCCCAAATTACGAGTATAAGCATTATGCTATTTACAATACTATGCCATACAAAGTTAGAGGTGTTAAGTTGTAATTGGTTTTCGGTTGCGTATTTATCTTGTAGTTTGCTATGGTGCCAGATATAAATAGAATCGTTTTTGGGCAGATAAAATGGTGTGGCATCGTAGATTTTATAAAAGTGGTTAAAATCGGCTGCCTCTTGTTTAGATACTATCATATTATTTTTAGGAGAAATAACCGTAACTATATCTTTAAAGTTGTTGTAGTGCAGGTGGTAGCCATAAAACGAACTGCTTCCCGTATTATGAGTTCCAGTTTCTATTACCTCTACGGAATCTACTTTTACTTTCTGTTTTACAAACTCTGTTTTATGTTTTAGGTACAGAAATTTATCTTTTACAGAAAAAAAGGCAAATGGTGAATACATAAATAAAAACAGAAATAGGAATACTAAAACAACGTTTAGAACTTTATTTATGCCACTTTTAGGCTTGTTGACTCCCATGTATTTTCAATTCTCTTAAGCTTAATTAAAAACGGAATTAATAATGCTAACTCTAAACGAAACGTTATGTTGAAACCGTTTTGAAAAAAGGGCAAAACAATCATTGAAATTAAGCATAAAACGATGCCGATTATAGCATCTATTTTTCCAATTTTTATGGCATAATCTTTTTCAAACCAAAGCGAGAATGCTGTAAAACCTTTTAAAACACCTATGGAAACTACCATTAAACCAAACAGCGAGAAGGGTTCGTTTGTTTCAAATCCATAAAACGCTAAATTTGGTTTTATATCTGTGAAGCCTAACATTAAACACACAACAGCCATAAACCCGAATAACATAAAAATCCAACAGAATACTTTAATCCACCATGGCAGTAGTTTTCTTCTTCGTTCTGTAATAGTTTCGAATTCCTCGAATGCACTTTCGTTTAAATTGGTTTCTATTTCCTTCAATTTCAAATCTGTTTAAATTACCTACAACTAAAATATAACAAACATACCAACCGAACTAAAAACAGATTGATAAAGTTGTAGATTTTTTTAATCTTGTTTTATTCCGAATTATAAAATTAAATTGAACACGTAACCCGAGATGATAATACATAATGTTACCACTCCAAAAAATATAGCAATGAGTTTAAGCGTCATAACTTTTTTTAAAAGCATGGCTTCTGGTAACGACAGGCCAACAACGCCCATCATGAAAGCAATTGCGGTTCCTAAGGGAATGCCTTTTGCAACCAATACCTGCACCACCGGAAGTATACCCGATGCGTTTGAGTACATAGGCACTGCCAAAATGGTTGCAATAGGTATAGCAAACAGGTTGTCTTTATCCATATATTTTTCAAAAAACCCTTCTGGAATATAGCCGTGCATGAGTCCGCCAATTGCGATACCTACCAGCACATAAGGAATGATGCCTTTTATAATTTTAAGAACTTCGGCCCAAATAATTGGTAAGCGTTGTTTAAAGGTTTGTTTTTCTGCCTGAAACACATCTTGATCTCTTTGTGCATGTGCTAAAACATCTTTCACCCATGGTGTTAAATAAGGTTCTAGTTTTAATTTTTGAAGTATAACGCCAGATATTGTACCTAATAACACACCACTAATTACGTAGATTATAGTTGTTTTTACACCAAACAAGCCCATAAAGAGACCAATGGCAACCTCATTAACCAAAGGTGAGGTTATTAAAAATGCAAAGGTGACACCTAAAGGAATTCCGCCACGCACAAAACCAATAAATAAAGGTACTGATGAGCAGGAACAAAACGGTGTTACAACTCCAAAAAGGCTAGCCATAAGATATTCTAAACCAAATAATTTATTTCTGGAGAGATAGTTTTTAACCTTATCTATAGGGAAGTAACTATTTACGATTCCCATAAAAAAGATAACTACAAGGAGTAGAATTAAAATCTTTATAGTGTCGTAAATAAAGAAGTTTAAAGCTTCTGCTATATGTTGTTCTTTATTTAAATTTAGAAGGTTGTAAACAAACCAATCGGCTATATTTTGTACCCAGTTAAACATGTGCTTTAGCACTAACAGTACCAGAAATAGAGCACGATAATTTTACTGTGTTGTAGATGGTACCGAACTTTTCGATGTTCTTTTTAAGTAAATCTGTATTCAGTTTTTTATCGTTGGTATAGATGGTTACATTGTGAATAAGATGCTCCATCCTTGGCGGATTTTCAAGTCGGGTGGCATTAACTTCAATAGTGGCTTTTGTATAAGAGAACTTCATCATGCCCGAAAAACGTTCTACATTTTTTAATACGCAAGATGCGAAAGCCCCCAAGAATAATTCGGCAGGATTTGGTAAGGTTTCGGCCGTTTTTGGCGTTGTACCAAAATCTATATCAGATTGTTTGATATGAATAACAGCATCTTGATTTGAAACAGACGATGCTTTAATATGATATTCCATAACCGTTTGGTGTATTAATTTAATAGCGCTAGCACTTCGTCTTTTGATGGTACGCGCCCTTTTATAGTCACCACATTATCGATTATCAATGCTGGCGTTGTCATGACATCAAATTTCATAATTTCAATAATATCCTCAACTTTTTCAATGGTTGCCTCAATGTTGTTTTCTGAAACGACATCTCGAACAACGGTTGTCATTGTTTTACATTTTGGACATCCGGTGCCTAATATTTTAATTGTAGTCATAATATTCGGGTTTCTTATACCAAAGATAAGCACCCAAAATATTTAAAAAGGTGATTTATGTTACACTAAAATTGAATTGTTTTGTGTATTGTTTATGTACTAAATGATTTATTACTAAAGGAAATTTAGAAGAAAAAACCTGTTTATTCCCACTTTTTAATTAATTGGAGTACACCACTTTTAATTCCGGCATAAAATGCTTCATTTTTAAATTCGGGTATCATTTTTTCATCAATGATTTCTTTACAAATTTGGTCGGTTAAAATCAGCTCGGTTCCAGTTCCTGTTGCAATCCCAATCTCTCTACAAGGCTTGCATAACACTATGGTAAGTCCGTTGTTATTTTCGGCCGTTCCAACGCCCCAACTTTGTCCTAAATTGGTTGCATATTTTTGAATGTTTTGATACGGTTTTATACTGTCGATGGTGACAACCACAATTTGCCTTATTGTTTCCATATGATAATCATGAAGGATTTTCGATAATTCTGCCCGTTGAGATTCTGTAAACACCTGTCCGTAGTCATTTATTCTGCCTATCGGTTTTGGAAACGCACTATTTTCTATTCCCAAATATTCATATTTCGGCGTCAATTTTTCAGTTTCGGTATCTTGAGCATTTCCTTTGCAAGAGCATACATTTAAAGCCAAGAAAATCAATAGTATTTTTGTGCTTATTTTCATTTTATGCAATACTGACGTTAGTAACTTTAATTTGGTTTTCTCTTTTTTCATGGCTTGAAAGTAAAGTTAATTTTATCGAGTTGACAACTTTAACTATGCACAAAAAAGTAAATATTTAAATATACTAAAACTTAACTTTCACTAAAAACACAAATGGATTAAAAACGTAATCCACAGCGTGGTCGGTTTCTGTTGTTTCAGGCTCATTAAGTTCCGGATCTACTTCAGACCACTGAGATGATGTTTTTTCTTCTTTTAAATTGAAAATAGTAAAATTACTTTCTAAGCCAATAAAAACATTGTTATGAATTTTATACTGTATTCCAACTGTAGGAGATAATCCTATGCCGTTAATTTTGCTTTCTGTTTCGCTATAAAGTGCTGTAATTCCACCTCCAGAAAACCGAGAAGATTTCGATTTTAAATAGCTAATATCTAACGCTAAATAAGGTGTTATTGTTTTTTGTTTGAAAATATACTCATAGCCCAATTTAAAAACCTGCTCTTTATAGTCGCTATTGTCATTCCAATTATCAAAAGGCTTTTCGTTAGATTTATTAATGGGTCTGTAGTAAGTAAATCTAATAGCATTTTGTTCATTTAAAAACCTTTTGAGCGTTAAATGACTAAAAGGAACGAAGTAATATGAATTTTCAAATAAGATATCTTGATTTTTAGGAGATTCCGCTAAGTTGATTAGTCCAACAGATATTTCATTCTTTTTAAAATCTGAATTTTGACTATACCCTAAGTTTAGGATAAATAAAAAACTTAAAACCAATAAAATATTTTTCATAATTACTTTATTTAAAGATGAGCAATTAACCAAATGGTTGCGTTGAATATTTTAGAACAAGTATTTAAACCCTACCTCTACCCTTCCAAACTATTTAAATGATTAGCCAAAGCGACACCCATACTAAAACAACCTTGTAATAAATAGCCACCAGTGGGCGCATACCAATCTAGCATTTCGCCAATGGCATAAGTGTTTTGTATTTTTTTACATTGAAAATTGGCGTCAACTTCATCTAAAGCGATACCGCCTAAAGACGAAATAGCTTCATCTAAAGGACCAGCCGAGGTAATAACCACCGGAACGGCTTTAATAGTTTGCACCAACACATCGGGATCTGAAAAGGTGTGTTTATCTGTAAATTGTTTTAACAAACCAATAGCTGTTCTATCGAGGTTTAAATCGTTTTTAAGAATATCGGTAACTTTAGAACGTCGTGCATTTTTATACTTACTACGTATTTGATTAACCGTCATTTTAGGTTTTAAATCTAAGTAGATAATCACTTCTTTTTCGCTGAGTAACCGATCTTGTATTTTTTGACTAAGCGCATAAATAGCATTGCCTTCCAACCCGAATTTAGAAATTACCAACTCTCCTTTTGCTAATACATTATTAAAAGTAAGTGCTATATTTTTTAAAGGTTTCCCTTCGTGAATGTTTATAAAATCCGGTTGCCAATCAACACCAAAAGCACAATTTGCAGCTCTAAAAGGCAGAACATTTATATGACGTTTTTCAAACTTAGATTTCCATGAACCTGTGGAACCTGTTACTTTCCAACTTGCGCCTCCTAATGCAAAAACTACAATATCTGAAGTTACAGCAGCTGCATTTTCAAAAGTTAAATCGCCTTGCGTATTCCAGCCCGTCCATTTTGTATTAAATTTAAATTGAACGCCACGTGCTGCAATATAATCTACAATGGTTTTAAGCACTTCTATGGGCTTTACGCCTTGTTTAGGAAACACACGATTACTAGAGCCTACAAAGGTTGAAATACCGAGTTGATTGAGCCAATTTATAAAATCGTGATTATTAAACTCACGGATAATGGGCGCCATAAATCCACTAGGGTGATATTGCTGTATTAGCGCATCTTCCGAAGTACTAAACGTGAGGTTTAAACCGCCTTCTCCAGCTACAAGAAACTTACGTCCGGCTGTTTTTTTCTTTTCGTAAATAGTTACGCTATATTTTGCAGTATCTATTTGTGCCGCAAGCATAAGTGCTGCTGGACCTCCGCCAATAATGGATACCTGTTTCATCTAAAAAAAGTAAAAGGTTTTAAATGAAATGCCCCGTTTGGGAATATGGTGTTATGCTGTGTCATATTTCGAAAATCTCAAGCTGAAAGCCGAAACTTAAGCATATAAATTGACTCTTAAAAATTTAGATAGTTGAATCATGTATTAATTTCAGATTTAACGATAATTATTCATCTGTAGTTCTCTTCAAATTCATAAAAAAAGCAAAGCTCAAAAACAATGATGCTTTTGAGCTTTTACAATATTATTTTTATGCTTCTGTGTAAACGAAAACAAACAAATCTACTATATTTTACAACTGAAATATTTTTTCCATAAGCATCCACTTCTCTCCTTCTTTGGCCATTGGTAGTGCTTGTTGGTAGTTCCACATCAATGTTTCCCATTCTTGAACTTTAGGATTATTAGCATCCATAGCGTTCTTTTGTTCGAATGAAAAACTATCGTTTACCACCATAATCATGAATAAACGATTTCCTACTAAATAAATTTCTAAATCTTCTATACCAGAATCTTTAATACTCTTTATAATTTCTGGCCACACCTTTTGATGGGCCACTTTATAATCTTCTATTAATTTAGCATCATCTACTAAATCTAAAGCGAAACAATGTTTTTTCATAATATAACTTTTCAACTCAATTTAAGCAACAGTTCCTTCGTGGTTCTTAAAAACATGCATACCATACCAAGCGATATAAACAAAGCATACTAGAGGTAATATAAACGAGAAATTAACCTCGGCAACACCCATAATTGTAGTATCGGCAACACCGCTTCCGCCAGCATCGATAATCATACCTTGTAACATTGGTAATAAGGCACCACCAACAATGGCCATTACTAATCCTGCAGAACCTACTTTAGATTGCTCTTCGGTTAAATCGTTTAATGCAATACCATAAATAGTTGGGAACATTAAAGACATACAAAATGAAATACCTACTACACAATACAAGCCAAAAATGCCTTCTACAAATATAGCGCCTGCAACACATGCAATGGCTAAAAGTGCAAACGTCATTAATAATTTACCTGGACTCATAACACGTAGCATCGCTGTACCCACAATTCTACCTACTGTAAATAAAACAAAGGCGATAAATTGATAAGCAAATACATCTATTTTCTCGTAACCAGGAACATCGGCATTCGATAAATCGATAGCTTCTGCATATTGGTAAATGTACGTCCACGTCATGATTTGTGCACCAACATATAATATTTGTGCTACAACACCTAAAACGTATTTACTGTTAGACCCTAATTTTTTAAAGGTTTGTCCTAAACTTGGCATAACACCCTCTTCTTTAGATTGTGGCATTTTGCTCACTAAAAACAATACAAATACAGCCGAAATCACTAAACCTAAAACAACGTAAGGATCGCGAATAACTGCTAAATCGGCTACTTTTATCATGGCTCTTTTAGCATCGTCTAGTGCGCTAAAATCTGCAATATCATCAGATTGAAGTTTATCGTAAACAAAATATTTTGCTACTAACAAACCTGCTATTAAACCTACTGGGTTTACCGATTGAGCTAAATTTAAACGTTGGGTTGCTGTTTCTTTAGCTCCCATTGCTAAAATATATGGATTGGCAGCCGTTTCTAAAAAGGCTAAACCAAATGTTAAGACATATAAACCTAAGCAGAAAAACCAAAATTGCTCTGTAATAGCCGCTGGATAAAACAATAATGCACCACCAGCATATAAACCTAAACCTATTAAAACCCCTACCTTATACGAGTATTTACGCATAAACATAGCTGCCGGTAAGGCCATACAGAAGTAACCACCGTAAAATGCCATTTGTACCCAAGAGGCTTGTGTGTTGGTTAATTCTAATACTTTTTTAAAGGCATTTACCATAGGATCGGTAACGGCATTTGCAAATCCCCAAAGGGCAAATAATGACGTTACAAGTATAAATGGAATAAGTACTTTTTTTGATACTACAGGTATTTTTGGTGTGGTATTCATATAAATTAGTTAGGATAGCTTATTAATTTTTAATTGAAAAAATGACGTATTATATAGAACGATCGAGGTGTGTGTACCCGCCGTCTACATAAAGTAATTGCCCCGTGGTATGGCTAGATTTACTAGATAATAAAAAAGCAACCGTATCTCCAATTTCTTCAGCCGTTGTCATACGATTTTCAAAAGGAATATTTTTAGTAATGGCTTCTAGCTTTTCTTCTTTATCTGGGAATGTGCTAATCCATTTTTCGTATAATGGTGTGTAACATTCGGCAACAATTAATGCGTTTACACGAATGCTATATGGCAATAACTCTACGGCCCATTCTCTGGTTAAAGCATTTCGCCCACCGTTTGATGCGGCATAACCCGACGTACCACCTTGGCCTGTATCGGCTGTTTTAGAACCAATATTTACAATAGCACCTTTGCTCTTTTTAAGCTCTGGTAATGCGTAGTGTGCCATTAGGTAATAATGTACAACATTACGTTTTAAAGATTCCATGAAACCTTCGTAATTACCACTTTCTAAGCCAACACCATCGTTAACGCCTGCGTTATTTACTAAGCCATCAATTTGGCCATATTTTTCTACTACAGCTGCCACTGCTTTTTCGCATTGTACAGGATCGGTAAGTTCTGCTAGTGCATAAAATATATCGATACCTTGTTTAGAAAACACGTCGATAACCTCATCTACACTGGCTTTATTTCTAGTTATAATTACTGGCCTAGCACCTTCACGAATTAAGGATTCTACAATCCCTAAGCCGATACCTTTGGAGCCTCCGGTAACTATAATAACTTTATCTTTTAAATTTAAATCCATAATTTGAATTTTAGTTTTAGTTGTAGTTCTACGTTTATAAATTGTAAATCTTTATGGCATTTTCGCCCATAATTTGGCGTTGTTCTTCTTCCGAGAAATCGATAAAATAGTTTTCAATAATTTGTAAAACACTTTTATATTCCGCAGCTAAAAGACATACAGGCCAATCGGATCCAAATAGTAATCTATCGGTTCCAAAAGCATCGACCATTGTATCTAAAAATGGTGTAAAATCTTCTGGTTGAAAATTAAAATCTTCCGTTTCGGTAACCATACCCGAAATTTTACAAGCCACATTTTTAAATGTGCCTAATTTCTTAATATGCTTTACCCAATCGGGATTTAATCCTTTTGAAATTTGTGGTTTCGCGATATGATCGATCACAAATTGTTGGTTCGGAAATTTCTCGACCAACTTGACCACATTTGCCAAATGTTTTGGAAAAATTAAAACATCGTAAGCTAAGTTGAATTGACTTAATTTACTAATGCCTTGCTGAAAATCTTCGCGTAAAACAAAGTCTTCGTTTTCTACTTGTAATAAATAGCGAACGCCTTTAAACATCTTGTTTTTAGAAAAATGCTTTAAGCGCGCTTCTGCATTATCTGCACATAAATCGACCCAGCCAACAACACCTTTTATAAAAGGATTTTTATGGGCTAAATCTAATAAAAATTGGGTTTCAGCTTCCGACGGATTGGCCTCAACCACAATGCAGCCATCAATAGCATTGGCATCTAAAATAGGTTTTAGATCTTTAGGAAGAAAATCTTTTCTTATCACTTCCATAGAAGCATCAATCCAGCTATCTCTAACTGGATTGTAACTCCAAAAATGCTGATGCGCATCTATTTTCATTATTTTTTGTATGCTTTTACCGATTGCTTAGAAACACCTAAACCTTCAATACCTAACTCCATAACATCGCCAGGTTTTAAGTATGTTGGAGGTGTTAAACCTAAACCAACACCAAATGGCGTACCTGTAGAAATAATATCTCCAGGAAGTAAGGTCATGAATTGACTGATGTGACTTACCACGTGTTGTACGTTAAAAATAAAATCGGATGTTGAGCTATTTTGCATCATTTCTCCGTTAATTTTTAACCAAAGATTTAAATTATTCGGATCTTTAATTTCGTCTGTTGTAGCAATAAAAGGTCCTACTGGTGCGAATGTATCACAACCTTTACCTTTACACCATTGTCCAGATTTTTCTATTTGAAAAGCACGTTCACTTACATCGTTATGCAATACATAACCTGCGATATGATCGAAAGCATCTGCCTCTTCTACATAAGATGCTTTTTTACCAATAACGATAGCTAATTCTACTTCCCAATCAGATTTTTCACTGTTTTTCGGAATAATTACATCATCATTAGGCCCCACTAAAGCGGTAGTCGATTTAAAAAACAATACCGGTTCTTTAGGAATATCCATACCAGCTTCTGCTGCGTGTTGTGCATAGTTTAAGCCCACACAAACAATTTTTGATGGTCTTGTTAATGGCACACCTAAACGTACATCGTCTGCTACGGTTGGGCAACTATCTTGGTTATCTTTTAACCAAGCTTTTAGTTTTCCAATACCATCGTTTCCAAAAAACTCTTCATTATAATCTGTTCCAAATGCCGATACATCGATTATTGTCCCATCTTCTAATTGAACACCTGGTTGCTCGCTTCCTACTGCTCCAAATCTTATTAATTTCATCTGTATAAGTTATTTTATGTTTGTAAATATATATTTTTAATTACCGTTTAGTGTTACAAAACCACCATCGATAGCATAATTAGATCCTGTGATAAAGCCAGCTTCATCCGAACATAAAAACAGCACTAAATCTGCCATTTCTTGAGGTTTTCCCATACGCCCAATAGGTTGAGTTGCCGATAATTTTTCGAACATTTCCTCTTCTTTACCTGGGTAATTATTTTTAATAAAACCATCTACAAAAGGTGTATGTACACGTCCGGGTGCAATACAATTACAACGAATACCATCTTTTATAAAATCTTTCGCAATAGAATACGTCATCGTTAACACCGCGCCTTTTGTCATAGAATATGCAAAACGATCGTTAATACCAACTGTAGATGCAATAGATGCAATGTTTAAAATTACGCCGTTCCCTGTTTTCTTTAAAGCTGGTAAACATGCTTTAATGCAATTGTAAACCCCTTTGATATTTACGTTATAAAGACGATCTAAATCGGCTTCCTCACAGACTTCAACATTACCAACATGAGCAATACCTGCATTGTTAATTAAAATATCAATCGTTCCGTTTTCCGCAATCGTTTTTACAATACTATCCACATTAGCTTGGTTTGCAACATCACATTTATGAGCCGCTGCTTTTTCACCTAAAGCTTCAATTTCTTTCACTGTTTGTTCCGCAGCTTCAAGATTAAAATCTAGAATATGCACTTCTGCACCTTGCTCAGCAAACGTTAAAGATATGGCTTTACCAATTCCGCTACCGCCACCTGTTACAAGGGCTACTTTATTTTTTAAACTGAATTTTGTCATTTTTATATGCTTAATTTATGTTTTATAATTATTAAAGAGACATACCACGTTTCCACGGAATAAAATCGTCTTGTCTTAATTGTCTTGCTTTTGTTTGCTTACCACTAGCCACCTCGATAACAAAGTCTAAAAGTTCTTCGCCAGCTTGTTCAATGGTTTTAGAACCTTCAATTATTGATCCCGTATTGAAATCGATAATATCACCCATTTTATTAAAAAGTGTTGAGTTGGTAGATACTTTTACAACCGGTGTTATTGGGTTTCCTGTTGGCGTACCTAAACCTGTAGTAAATAGAATAACGTTACAACCAGAACCTGCTAAACCTGTTGTAGACTCTACATCGTTCCCTGGTGTGCATAATAAATTTAAACCAGAAGTTACAACCTGCTCCGTGTAATCTAAAACATCTTGCACTGGTGATGTACCACCTTTTTTAGCAGCTCCTGCAGATTTTATAGCATCGGTAATTAAACCATCTTTTATATTTCCTGGTGAAGGATTCATTGAAAATGCCGCTCCTAAAGCTTCTGCTTTTGAGTTGTAAGTAGACATTATATGCGAGAATTTTTTAGCCTTTTCTGTACTTGTACAACGGTTAATTAACTCCTGCTCTACACCATTAAGTTCTGGAAATTCTGATAAAACCGTTGCTCCGCCTAATCCTACGATTAAATCGGAAACATAACCTAAAGTTGGGTTTGCTGAAATTCCAGAGAACCCATCCGATCCACCACATTCTAAACCAATTACTAATTTAGATAGGTTCGCCGGTTTACGTTCAATTTTATTAGCTTCCATTAAACCAACAAAAGTTTTCTTAACAGCTTCGGCCAATAATTCTTTTTCAGATACACTTTGTTGTTGTTCTAAAATATAAACAGGCTTGTTATTAGCATCGGCCATTTTACCTAAAGCATCTTGTAAGATACTTGCTTGTGCGTGTTGACAACCTAAACTTAAAACCGTTGCTCCTGCAACATTCGGGTTGTTAATATAACCTGCTAAAAGGTTACAAAGCGTTATAGCATCTGATGTTGCACCGCCACACCCACCATCGTGAGTTAAAAACTTAACACCATCTACATTCGGGAATAACAAGTTTTTGCTTGTGTCTTCGCCGTCTTTCAATATATTTTTTTCTAGCATCGCTTCCGCGGAAACGCCAGACTTATAATCATTAATTAAGGCATCTACATTTAATCCTAAATGTTGCTTTTTACCATACCCTAATTTTTCAACTAGAGCTTGTTTTAAAACTTCAACATTTCTGTTTTGGCAGAATACCAAAGGAATAATTAACCAATTATTCTCAGTCCCAACTTTCCCATCGGCTCTGTGATAACCGTTAAATGTTTTATTTACAAACTTTGAAACATCTGGTGCTTGCCAAACTTCTTTTTCTTCGGAAGAATTAACGCCGTACTTTTCCGTATCATGAATAAGGTTAGTGGTACTAATGATATCGCCTTTTAAAATCTCCTTTTTAGCTTTTCCAACCAACACACCGTACATATAAACGGGATCGCCTTCTGCTAAAGTTTCAGTAACAAATTTATGCTTTGCTGAAATATCATTTTGAAGTTCATACACGTGATTTTCAAAGGTGATTTTATCTCCCTTTTTTAAATCCGTTAGTGCGACAATTACATTGTCTTTTTCATGTATTTTAAGTACGTTTTGTTTTGTTTCCATAAATACTGGTAAAATAAAGTGCAGCTCTACTGCTATAAAGAATTATGAATACAATAGTACTATAAGCAACCATTGAAATCTTCCAAATATTTGACCAATACTAATACTATTATTGCATTTGAAACAGAATAAAGTTTCAAAATGCAATTTTAAGACCTAATTAGCTCTTTTTTAGAGATTCACAATATGTTCTAAACTTACACTACTTGTATTCTAAAAATAACGTTAATCGTTTACAGATTCTACTGTAAAAGTTTCTTTCAATTTAATATCTACTGAAGATGCTCCAATTAAAACCTCAAAATCTCCAGGTTCTACCGTCCAATTCATGTTTATATCAAGCAATTCCAAATCACTCGGTGTTAAAGTAAAATGGATGATTTTAGTTTCATTTGGTTTTAAATGCACACGATCGAAACCACGTAACATAGACTCGTAAGTGGTTACACTACTCACTTTATCTTTCAAATACATTTGCACCACCTCATCACCTTCGCGTTTTCCTGTATTTTTTATTTTGAATGACACCTCAATATTCGCCTGAGCTTTTAAAGATGTTCTAGAAATAACTAAATCGCTATATTCAAAAGACGTGTAACTTAAACCGTAACCAAAAGGATATAAAGGTCCTAAAACACGCGTATTTCCGTAACCATTTGGTCCTGCTCCGGGTTGCCCTGCTTGAGAACCTGGTTTGTACGGAAAGTTTAAAGGAATTTGCCCTACCGATTTAGGAAAAGTTACCGATAGTTTCCCTCCCGGATTATAATCTCCAAATAAGGTTTCTGCAATAACTTCGCCGGCTGCTGTACTCGGGAACCATGCTTCTAAAATGGCAGGTAAAAATTTATTTTCCCAATTAATAGTTAGTGGTTGCCCGTTAATTAAAACTAAAACCACAGGTTTACCTGTTGCATAAAGTGCTTGTACAAGTTGAAACTGACGCCCAGGAAGTCCTAAACTAGTTCTCGATTTGGTTTCGCCAACACGTTTTTCATCTTCGCCAACTACGGCAATAATAATATCAGATTTTTTAGCTTGCTCTACAGCAGCATCAATATCTGCTTGTTCTTTTGCTGATAATGGCGTTGGAATAATTTCACTTCCTGGCCAATCGGGATCTACAATATCGCAACCTTTTACAAAGCTAACATTAGCTTTATTTCCTGCATAATCTTTTACACCTTTAAACACCGAAGTAGACGGATTAAAAGCCGGACCATATCTACTAAAAGTAAAACTAACCTCATCGGCTAATGGACCTGTCACTAAAATATTATCGATTTTATCGACATCTAAAGGCAATAGATTATTTTCATTCTTCAAAAGCACTAAAGACTCTCTATTTATTTGTTTTGAAAACGCCTCGTCTGCAGCGGTATGTACTGTTTTATCAGCCTCATCAGGGTTTTCAACATAAGGACTATCAAAAAGTCCTAATCTAAATTTCACTCTTAAAACATCAGCAACTCTAGAATCAATAGTTTGCATTGAAATTTTTCCTTCTGCAATTAATTCTCTTAAAGGTTCTACAAAAGATTCTGGAGTTCTAAACGTGGTTCTAACATTTAAACCAGCTTCTATAACTTGGCGTACCGCTTCTTTATAATCTGCCGCAACATGATGTTTTTCCGAAACATATTCTACCGCTTCACTATCTGAAACCACATAACCGTTAAAGCCAAATTGTTCACGAAGTAATTCGGTTAAAAAATAAGGACT
Source organism: Algibacter sp. TI.3.09 (assembly GCF_038154905.1). Lineage (NCBI taxonomy): Bacteria > Pseudomonadati > Bacteroidota > Flavobacteriia > Flavobacteriales > Flavobacteriaceae > Algibacter > Algibacter sp. TI.3.09. The sequence continues at coordinate 1,625,816 of NZ_JBAKAN010000001.1, forward strand.
AGCCGTAACTGGAACACCATCGTAATCATTATAACTACTCATAATTCCCATAGGCGCAGCTTCTTTTATAACTTTCTTGAAAGGATATAAATGCAGTTGAAACATTTCGCGAGGTGCCACATGCGGGTCTGTTCTCGCATCACCATCTCTTGCTCCTTTTGGTACACTGTAAACAGCAAAATGTTTTAAAGTTGATGCTACGCCTTCCGATTGAATACCTAAAACCATTTGTTTTCCCATTTCTGAAATATGAAACGGTTCTTCACCATAACATTCCAAAACGCGTCCCCAGCGTTGATCGCGAGCTACATCTAAAATAGGTGCGTAAACATTGGTATACCCTAAAGCTTTAGCTTCACGGCCCACAATAGTTCCGGCTTTATAAACCAAATCTTTATTCCATGTACTACCAATACCAATAGGTGCTGGCAGTGGCGTTGCTTTTTCGTGACATAAACCGTGTACACCTTCATTAGTAAAATCTACAGGAATCCCCATTCTGGTTTCTTCAATAAACCACTTTTGAACGGTATTTATAGCTTCTGCATGTGTACTATATGGAAATGCATATTTGGTATGCGTTTTTTCTTGATTCCAAATGGTATTTAAATGCTCATCAATATTTGCAATACCGTCTTTCCAAACTCTATTTTTCCATTTATCGTTTGGCATTTCATCTTCTAAAACACGAGAATAGCCATATAATGTTACTAACTGACAGGTTTTCTCGTTAACATTCATCAACGAAATTAAATTGTTAACCCTAGCTTCTAATGGTGCTTTAGAATCTTCAAAAACATCTTTAGCGCCATTTTTATTAAAATCTATCCAACCTTTATGATAAATATCTTTATTATCAGGTTTCATGCCCGTAAATAGAAATGAAACAGCAAGTGCTAACGTTATTTTGTAATACTTCATTCGGAAATTATATTAGGTCTTCTATTATTCTGAAATTAACTGGTATACTCTAAAATTATCAGCTGTCATGTGGTTTTTCACGGTTCTAAATCCGAAATATCCCGAAGTATATGGATTAGCATCTACAAAATCGGACACCAATTGATTGTCTCTGTAATACTGCACAATACCATGGTTTGCTATTATTTTAATATGATATGTTTTGTTAGGTTCCAACATAAATTTAGAATCGCTCAAATCGTGTTCTGGTAGTAAAGGACGTTCGCCATTACCGACATAACGTCTAAATCTTGTGGTTTTATTGTGGTTACCGCCAAGTCCCATATAATACAACTTCAAGCTATCGTAATTTGAAAATTTACCACCACGCTTATCAGAATTTGCAAATAAGTTTGTAGGATTTTCAGGATCGTTTGCCATCCAAAAACAGTTAAGATCCGAAACGCGATCGTTTGCACCACCATCTTGAATTACAAAAACATCATACTCGATCACTATTGGGCCTTCAAACTTCTGTTTCAACCAAACGGTACAACCAGAAACATCGTTAATTTCCAGTTTACTGTTTTTAACTTCCACAGTACCTTCTGGCATTTGCTCCACTTGCCAGTTATCTAATCCTTTATCAAAGTTCTCTTTAAAAAGTAATTTCGTTTTAAACGTTTCTCCTTTTATTTCTATACTTTTATTAATATTGAAACATGATACTACCGCAAAAAGCGCGAGCGCTACCACACCTACAGAAAGTCGTTTTTTGTTATATTTAAAGTTCTTCATCTATATTATTTTTTTAATTAACCTGTTTGATTAACACTAAACTCCAAGGCGTAATCTCGTGGTTAATTGTTAAGTTTCCGTTTTTATCAGCTTTTACAAATTCCGTTTTCATGGTGTTTGCGTAAGTTTTCATCACTTTAATTTCCTCACGTGTTGGCGGTTCTGGTTTGCCCATAGATTCCCAAAAATTATGAATATTACCGTGATCTTTATCTAATATCTCAATTTCAAACATGGTATTTGCATCCAAACCTGTTAATGTAAAATTTAATTTTTTAGAAGTTCCTGATTCACGTTTATCTGTTCCAAACGGTACAGCATCCTCATATTCTACGGGATAATTATAAGCTAAAGCCACTACATTCCCTGTTGAAGCCTCTTTACTTACAAACAGATAATCATCTTTATACAATTTCTCGTTTCCTAATTCATGAAGCATTCTATACGCGTGATACGATGGTTTTACTAAACCTTGAAAATTTATCATTCCGAAACCACCATGAAAAACACTTGATGCGCCTCCTTTTTCTTCAAAAATATCGGTAAACGTCCAAAATGCTAAAGAGTTTGTTAAGCCAATACAATCTAAATTAGATTTTACAATATAAGCGGCCGCAGGCAAACGATCGTGCATTTCATCGCGACTACTTGGGCTGGTATTCCACTCGGTTAAATGAATTTCAACATCTGGGTAATGACTTTTCGCTATGGTTTCGTTCAGCCATTCTAAATCTAATTTAAGGGATTTAGCAAAACGTGTTAAGCCCTTTCCTTTACCTGTTTCTGGGTTAAAAGCATAATCGGTTGGGTAAGGATGTGTGGTTACAAAATCTACAGGTAATTTCTCTTTATGGCAATACGCTAAGAAATCTTCAATCCATACGCCATGCCACTGTAAGCTATTAATATCCTTTGTATTAAATACAGCGTCAGATGCTTTATCATCTGTAGTTTCACCATCAAAACGGGTATCTGGCACAAAATTACTCGTTGATGGTCCGCCAACTTTTAAACGTTCGTCCACAGATTTCACAGCCAAAGCAGATTGCTTATACAATTCAAAATACTGAGATTTCGTTCCATCCCAAAATAATGGGTATAAGTTTGGCTCGTTCCATACTTCAAAATACCAAGTAAGTACCTCTTCCGTTCCGTAACGATCTACACAATGTTGTGTAAAGGCTTTAACTAAATCGTGCCATTTCTCGAAAGAATCATCGGCTGGTGTAATATTAGCTTTCCACCAAAATACTGTTTTAGAATTTTCGGCTGCCATACTCGTTGGTAAAAAGGCTAATTCTACAAATGGCTTTACGTTTAAATCTAACATACGATCGAATAAATCGTCGATATATTGCCAGTTATAAACCGTTTTACCTTTTTCTATAATTACAGGAAACATATCGTCGTGAAACAATCCGTGAAAACGCACATATTCAAATCCGCAATTTTCTTGAACCTGTCCTAGCTGTTCTAACCATCCGGCTCTTAAACCTTCGTTAGCACGACCTGCTCCTACCATTTTACTCCAATAATGATCGAATTGTTCGCCAGTATCGTTTACATTAACCGAAATTTTTTGTTGTGCATTTAGAGACAAAACGCCTCCCAAAATAAATGCAACAATGGCTTGTTTTAGTTTTTTCATTTTTTATATATTATCTTATATTTTCGATTATTTACTAGTAATTATTTCGTGATTATTATAGTATTAATAGACTTGGCCTCTACGGAAACCACAATAGTATTGGTGCCTAATTCTAAACTTACATTTTGTTTTTTGTCTTCGGGATTATTCAGTAAAACCAAAGTTCTTCCATCTTTTAACTGAAATGCTAAATGATTTTTTCCTTCGGAAGATTTTAAATAATGATCGCCCGGCTGAACAAAATGAGATAAATGTTTAAACAAGTAAAACTCGTCGGTATAGGTTACTTTTTTAGTTTGCTTATCGATAACCACCATAGAATTTTGTGGCCATCCCCAAGCACTTTTTCCTGTTTCGTCTAAAACCATATTCCAATACATATGAGAACCGGCTTTATTATTAAAAAAGTGAACTAAAGTTTCCCAAGAACGATCAAACGACGTCCAATCATTCTCGCCTTCACCACACTTATTCTCTGTTTGCATGTATTTTAAGTCTGGATATTCTTTATTTATAGCAGGTATAGCGTTAGATCCTCCCCATTGAAAACCAACACCTTTAATATATTTGGCTGCTTTTTTATTATCTAAAATAGTACGCACATAATCTGGCTTACTCCAGTTAATGGTGCCTAACCAAATTTCGGTATCCAAACCATCTTCTTCTAATTTCGGACCTAAATAATCGCCTATAAATATTGAGAAATCTTCGGCTCTCCACGTGCAACTTGGCCAGTTTGGCGCGTAGGCAATTTCGTTTTGAGGTTGAATTGAAAACAAATCGATCCCTTCTTTTTTATAAGCTTGGATAAATTTTGAAAAATACAGCGCATAAGCTTTTAAGTACTGATCTTGCATTTTAAACGCTGTTGCATTACTCAGTATTTGAGCACCCGGATCCATTCTATTTCCGTTGGCGCGATTATTCCAATCGCCGGCACGCAGAGAATAATGTTCATTAACCTTCATCCAAGCTGGAGGCGTCCACGGTGAAGCCCAAATTTGTAAATCTGGACGAGCCTTTAAAGCCGCTTTCAAATATGGAATTAAAATATAACGATCTCTATCAATATTAAAGTCGCGCATTACAAAATCTTCTGGAACATCATTATGTGAATAATAACTGAGCGCATAATCTGAAGCTCCAATTGGAATACGGCACATAGAAAAATTACAACCTTCTTTAGAAAATAAAGCATTAATAACGTCCTTCCCGCTATCGGCATCTAGCGTATTAATAGCTTCCCAACCCAACTCGTTAAACGCGCCACCAATACCATCAACTTCTTGCAATAAACTATCTGCATAAATTTTAATTTTTGTACTCGCATTTTCATTTGTTTTTTGCAAAAACTTTTTAGCCTTTACCCAACGCTTAGAAGCTGTGGTATAGGTTAGTTCTACGTTCTGTGCAAAATGAATCTGACTCACTAAAACAAACATTAAAAAGATTAAATAAGGACTTGATAATTTGATAGACTGAAGGGATTTCATAATTAATGATATTTAAATATTACTCCGTTAAAAACACAGAAGCTGGAAGCCCGTGATTATTATACAAGTTTGCACCTTCCGGATTTGATGACCAAGCATAACGAACAGCCATAGGTATCAAACCTTCTTCACTCCAAACTTCAACTTTATTTTTTGAAATTATTTTTGCTTGAGCAGGATACCATTCGCCATCTTTTCCTTTTATTTCAAACCATTTTAAAGGTTGATTTTTAACTTCGGACACAGGATTTAACAAATGCTTATGGCCTACAATCAAACCTTCTCCAACCTCTGAGAATGTAATTTGTATTTTGTTTCTTTTTATTTTATGTGAATAATATAACGGTCCACTAACAGCAGAAACCTCTACATTGTAATCGTTTTTTAAAGCCCATAAAGCCAAGCGCTTTCCTGCATCCATTTTATTATGTGGGTGCACATCTCTAGCTTCACCAATATCATAGAGAACAGCCATACCGGTATACGGTAATTTTAAACTTTGCCTTAATTGATTATTAACTGATGCCCAACCTAAATCGGAACGTTTATCTGGCACTTCATAATTTGCCAATTGCATCCAATAAAAAGGTAAATCTTCTTGGTTCCAATCTGCTCTCCAACTTTTTATTAACGCAGTAAAATAATCTCTATATTCTTCTTCTAAAAAATGCGAATTGCTCTCACCTTGATACCACAAAACTCCTTTTATTTTAAACGGTATAATAGCAGATAACATACCATTATAAAGTGTTGCCGGCAATTGTTTATCTAGTGATGGATGTGTGGAAGGATAAGGTTTAGGTGTCTTCTTTCCGCCAGCTTCCCAAGCTTTAAACTTAGCTGTGAAAGTGGTATCTACATAATTTTCTACAGATACTCTTTCTATAATTTCATTAGATTTTTTTCGGCTAGCTTCAAAATAAGCTTTCATATTTGGGTCGGCCATATACGCCGCTTCCGAAAGCCATGGCTGAATACGTGTACCTCCCAAAGCACATTCTAACAAACCAATAGGCACATTAACCTGCTCGCGAACTGCTTTAGCAAAAAAGTAACCTGTTGCAGATATTTTACCGATTTGTTCTGGGTTTGCTTTTCTCCATTGATCGTCAAAATTTAATTTCTTTTCGGAAAGTGAGGATGTTGGCTGCACTTCTATATGACGAATCCAATCGTCGTTTACTGTTAAAACTTCATTCCAAATATACTCAACTAAAGGTTGATCTTTTGGATCTCTAGATTTTTTAACAAATTTCGACATAGAGAAATCCATATTGGATTGGCCAGCACATAACCAAATATCTCCTGATAAGACATCTGTAATTTCAATTGTATTTTTTCCGGAAACGGTAATTTTATGCGGACCTCCAGCTTTGGGGGTTTTGATATCCAAACGCCAAGTTCCATCTGTATTTGTTATCGCTGTAGCATGTTCTCCCCAACTTGTCGAAACCTCAACTTTTTCATTAGGATCTGCCCAACCCCAAATAGGAATTTCGGCATCACGTTGAATGACCATATGGTTAGAAAACAAACTATTTAATTCTACATCTGCAAACCCAAATTTTGGTATGGAAACAATTAGAATTACGATAATTTTAATACTGATTTTCATCTTAAATATTATTCAAAAATAAACAGCAAAGCCTGTTGCTCTACATACTGCAATTTGAAAAAAAAAACAGAAATAGACTATAACTCCATACCCTTAGACTATAAACAATGATTCATATTGGGTATTTACACCTTAAAAGCCAAGGTTTTCGCTGTAATTCATGAAAGTATCACACTAAAATCACAACTCAAATACTCGCGTTTTTTTTAAGACAAAAACTCTAAAAATTCATCTTTTAAGATTAAAAACAGATTAAGAAAAATGGTTTAATTTGAAGCGAAAAAACATGAATTATACTCTTTTCTAACGCGTAATTATTTTAAGAATTTTTCCATAGGAATAACCTCTGAAAATTCTTTAACTTCTATATTTTGATAGAATATTTCGGCTGTTTCAGATTGAAAACCAATGATACCTTCGCTAGGGTTTAAATTGAAAGCCATATTAACGATTTCTCCATTTAATTTATGAATAGTATATGCACTGCCCATGACTATAATTTCGCAATGATTCCATTCACCGTTTAAGGCGTTATAATTTTCGGTAGGAGAAGCAAAGTGTAACCAGCTTTTTGTTTCATCCAAAACACCACCTGCTTTTGGATTTAAGTAAGAGTCGCCGTTTGGATCAGAATACCAATCGTATTTTACACCTTTCGGACGAATTAAATCGCCTGTATGGTTTTTATTAGTTACTTGATTGTAACGCACTTGATACTCAATACCGGTTGGCCAAATTTTATCATCTGTAACGTGATAATACACGCCTGCATCATATTGCCACCTCTCAAAATTATTGGCTATTTTTTCACCCCATTTATAATCAAATTTCAGAATGTATTTACTGTATTTCTTTTTGGTATAAAATAAGCCGTGCGTCCCATTTTCGCCTGTTCCTAAATCTAAACTATCTGGTGCATCTTTAAAAACGTGTACCATTTCATTTTCAATAGCAAAAACCTCTTTAGACATTTCCGCATCGTCATTTCTTAATTTAAGATACCAACCATCCCAATTTTCACCATTAAATATTTTAACAAAACCTGCATTATCTGTTGCATCATTTTGAGCCGTTCCTTTGGTTGAATATAAACTAAATGCAATTATAAAAAAGACGCATAATGTAATTTTAGAAAGTTTCATATTGTATATTATTATTGAGTAATTATCAGCAAAAACAGGACATAAAAGTTACTGTATTTGTTTTTAGCTAAATTATTTATACGCTTTTTTATTTCTTATAAAGCATGGCTTTTTTGATGTAAATTATAGTTCATTTGGTATTAAAGCATAAAAAAACAGCATTAAGGACCATCTTAATGCTGCTATATTCAATCTATATATAAGCTATTATTGTTTTACAACACGCTTAATAAACTCATTGTTTTCTACCTTAACTTTAAGTAAATAAATTCCCGAAGAAAGTTTGGAAACATTGATTTCTGATGATGTTCCACTAATATTTTTCGTTAACAAAACTCTTCCGTTTAAATCGTAAACATTAACGCTTGCATTATTAAGCTGTTTACTTTTCATTGTTATTAATCCGTTAGTTGGATTTGGATAAATATTAAAATCTAAAGCTTGTTCTATATTGTTTGCGCTTAGTGTTATGGATACCATAATAGTACCGAACTCCTTCCAAACATCAGTCGCTTCATAAGCCGCTTTAGCTTCTTCACTTGGCACAAATAACGTGGCATTAGTAAGGTTTACACCGGAAAACTCAGAAGCTGTTATTGCAGCTGGAACTGGATTTAAAACTTTTACAGTGCTTAAATTATTAAGGTTTAAAAATGCGCTAGCACCAATAGAAGTTACATTTTCTGGAAGAATTATAGATGTTATACCCGTGGCATCTCTAAAAGTTTGCGACGGAATTTCGGTTAACAAAGTTGAAGCCGATAAATCGACCGTTTCTAAATTTGTCATTCCTCTAAAAACACTTGTACCCATAGTTGATAATGTATTTGGTGTGGTTACCGAAGTAACGCTTGAGTTACCATTAAAGGCGCCATCTCCCACGGACTCCACACCACTCATAATATGGTTTATTTCTAGAATTGAACTGTTTACGAAGAAGCCTCTAGCATCTATAACTTTAATTCCGTTTGTGGTTGTAAATGATAGCGTTGTTAAACTTCCACCTCTAAACGCCTGATAACCTATTGATGTAACTGTACTTGCTAATTCAATAGTTTCTGTGCTACTGCCGTTGAATGCATTATCTCCAATTCTGGTAACCATAAAAGACGTATCTGTTTCTGGGCTTGTTGCTGTACTTGGCACAACCACATTAACTAACGAGCTAGATATAACCTCGGCTTCGTAAGGGTCTAAATTCGTTACTTTATATTCTATATCTTCAACTATAAATGTATCACCAATAGTATTTTGCTCTGGTTCTAAAACTACAATATTATCACAATCGGATACCGTATTAATAGTATTTCCTGTACCATTATCCGTAACTGTTCCGGTGGTATTAATAATGCAAGAGCTTACTGTAGATAAAATTTCAACAGGCATATCTGTACAAGTATTTAAAACGGTTCCAGAAGTTGATGTACTTCCTAATGGTGAAAATGGATTAGCTCCCGATGGTCTGGTAGCTCCTAGTAAAATAGAATGCACTTGCGAGCGAGTAACATCATTCCACTTTTTAAGTGTCACGTTATGGTTATTACCCCCAATAGTTGCAATAGCATGCAGCGTAGTTGTTGCCACATTTTCCATTAAAGCAAGTTCTACGGTTGAAGCGCCTCCGTTAAGGTATAATAACGGTCCATTAACAGCATCACCTCTACTATTTTCAATAGTTACTTCTTCCACTTGATAACCTGCTTCGCAACCTGTAGCTTCACAGTTTTGCATTAATACATCGCCTCCATATCTAGTAAAAGCAAAACCTGAACGTGTGTTTTTTGCAACGCAATTAATAAGTGTAATAGCGCCTGTGGTATGCCCATCAACGCCACCTGCACCGTATGAACGATATCCAACTTCACTTAATGATTTTGTATAGCCCGGCGTAATAACTTTATTCCCCTCATAATTAGTATAAACTGCTGCAAAATCTCTATCGAAAGCTGGTCCTGATGTTTCAGCTAACATATCATCGGTTGTTCTCGTTGTTGATTCTGCATGGCAATCTTCAAAAAGCACATTTCTTCCACCTTGAATAAAGAATAAATGTCCAAATGCCTGCGAGTAAATAGAGCAACCTTTAATAGTAATATTTAATCCTTCGACCAGTAAACCACTATGCTTACGTAAGCTAACTAGGTTACCGTCTCCTTTCCCTAAAAGATCTCCATAACCGTAAGGATAAGAACCATTTATATTTAATGTAACATCTTCCATGATATTGTTTTCTCCTGCAATGGTAACAGATTGCATGCCAGGGCTCGAAGGTGCCGAATTTCCAATATCGGTTACTGTTAAGCCTTTAATGTTTACAAAATCCCCTGTAACATATAACTCAATAATACGAGTGCCATAATCATTTAAAAGCTCTGAATTTATTTCAATAGTAACACCTGTTAAATCGAAATTATTATTACTTCCGCTGAATTCAATCATAGCGTGCCTATTATTCGCATCAGGAACCGTATTCTCAATAACCTCAGGCGTTAAGTAATCTTCCATTTGATAAACACCTGGAGCCATAACTATATTTTGGTTTGAATTGCCAGCCGCAGCAGCTAGCTCAGCAACACTAGTGATATTTTGCCCAATTGCTACAAAAGAAGCAAAGAGTGATAATGAAAAAACGAATAACATTTTATTCATTTTAAATAGTTGTAATTTTGTTTTCATACGTTTAGTTTATGGTTATTTAGTTGATAGTAATATTACCATTAACCATAGTTTAATTCTATAAATTATTACTTCATCACTTTAAATTATTGCTTTTTAAAGACTTGAAATCCTGTAACCTAAAAAAAGTCTTACATAAAAAAAGTTCTACCAAATAAATTTGATAGAACTTCTCACTTTAAATAATGATTGAATTGGTTGGTTAATACGAATTACAACTTCACTATTTTTCTTGTCATATTTTTCGATGTATCGGAAATCATAAGCATATAAATCCCGCTGTTTAATTGAGACACATCTAGTTTTATGTTATTCGATTTTGGTTTAGTTTCCAAAACTTTCTGACCACTTAATGCAAAAACCTTAATACTAGTTTCATTCAAATTTAAGTTAGCTGAACCTAATGAAATATTAAGCGCATTTGAAACTGGATTTGGATACATACTAATAAGAGCATCTTCTGCATTAACATTTAACGATGTTCCAGCATATTCGATAATCAACTCAGGAACCGTTTCGCCAAGTTCTTTTGTATAAAAATCGATACCAACACCACTATTCGCAGGGTCTTTAACAGCAAACGTAATCACCTTATCTCCGTTAGCTTCTTGAGCTACATAAGATGATACATCCCATTCGCACCATGTACTTGCAGCTGTTGTAATTTCAGATCTGGCATTAGAATAATCTGGTTTATTATTCCAAGTTATTTCTGTTTCCGTCCAACTATCATCAGCCACATCATACACTGTTCTTAAATCTCTATATCGTGTTCTTTGAAACAATCTAAGCTTTGCTGAAATCACATCTCCAGGCAGTGTGTTTAAATTGAATTTTAAAATAGCATAACGCGCATCAACTTTTGTAACCATCGATGTTGCTTCTCCAAAATTATCATTTGCTTTTCCTTCATGTACATAAGAATCTGCATCTGCACCTAAACTCAAAGTACCAGCAACCATAGGAACAATGGTTAATTCTTGTGAAACGCTAGGCGCTTCATTAAAAGCGGCATCGCCTTCTTGCGTTGCAGTTATAGTTGCTTCTCCCAACCCAACAATATGAACCATACCGTCTACAATTGTTGCAACTGACGTGTTTGAACTTGAATAGCTCACATCTAAACCAGATGTAGCTGTAGCTTCTGGATCGAAATCGTCTCCACCTAATAATTTATTAGACATGGTGAAAAACTGAATGGTTTGATCTTCTTTTACAATACCTGTTTCAGTTAAAGTAAAACTATCTAATTTGAAAGCATTAGAAACTCCTGAAAAATAAATTTTTAAACTTTGAACGCCTTTTTCTAATTGAATATCTTCTGCAATAACATAATCTTTCCAATCGGAATCTCCTTCAGAATTAGGTGCACCAAATGGCACAACTTCTTCTCCTGTTTTTTCTTCACCTGCAAAACTAAATTTAACAGCACCGCCTGCTTGAGAAGCTGCATATTTAATGCTAATGCTATAAATAGCAGTTTCTGGAACTGAAATAGTATAAGTTAACCATTCTCCAGCTTCTATGTCTGTTAAATTATATCCACCAGTTGCTATAGTTTCAACATCTACATTATCCATCATTCGGTATGCTCCACCTGAATTCCCTACGCTTAAATCGTTATAAATTCGACCTTCACCATTTTGTAATGGATCGTAATCAAAATTTTCAGCTTCAATAACTTCAGTAATAGTATGTACTGCGTAATCTGGTAAACCATTAGCATCGAAACCTATTATTGGATCGCCAAAACATTCCACAGGTCTGCGAAACGTAAGTGCTCCCCAACCAATAGCATCGTTAGTCCAACCTGCTTTTTCGTAACCACTTAATTCAATCGATTTATCTCTTGCGCGTTGTGTCCATTTAGCTTCTTCTTCAGTTTTAAAACCTCTACCAATGTAATGTGCCGTAGACATTTCCCAGAGTGGACGATTAGATGTAAACCCTCCAATACCTTCAGGACTCATAGATTTAGAATACCAACGACCTGTTCTGTCAAAGCCTGTAATAAAATTATCTGGCTCCCAAGCGGTAGTTTGATCTGGATAAGATGCTATAGCCGATACGTTATATTTTAATGAAAACTCAAGTCCCTTTAAAAATCGATCATTTTCATGACTATACAAATCATCACCTTGATTCCATGCCATTTCGGACATCGATCCTAACAAACCAATACCAAAAAGCACATGTCCTTGATCTCTTGACGATTCTTGACATTGACCATTTTCGTATATATAATTAGTCATCACCTCGTTATATCCGTAATTCGCTTCGGTATAACCACGATCAATACCATAAGTATCTGAATGGTCTCCAACTGCGGTAGGCACTTCGCTGCTTGTATTTGGTCCAGCAGGATAAGGAAGATCTCCTGTGTGCTCCTCCAAAGTTCCTTGAATATAATGGTATGCACGGTTGTACATGGTTTCGTTATCTAAAAAGATTCCCATAGCCATTACGGTACGCCAGCCTGAGAGACCTTGATTTCCGTGTCTTACCGGGTCTCCTAAATAAGATTTCCAATAAAACGTCGCATTATTTCTAATATCTGCAGGTTCTGTTGTAGTAGAATATCCTGGGTACACCAACATATCTTTAAAAGCTTGTACATCTGCAGCTTCCCATCCTGTATAGGTACTTTTAATAATTTCGGCAGCTTCTACCATAATATAAGCTATGCCGCCACTTAAAGCCTCAGTTCCGCCACTAGTTACCGATGTTAAATTAGACCAAGCTTTAAAAATTTCAACGGCTTTATCGGCATGTCTTGTATCTCCGGTGATATAATAACGGATAGCATTATAATATGCTGCTCTAATATCGCTGTTCCATGCGTTATAATTCACTCTAGAATCTCTCCCTAATTCAGTAAAGGTTTCATCACCTTGCACCACATAATCATAGCTAGATTTAGAATCTAACTCCATTTCCTTATACGAAGCATACCATGGATCAACCTGTGCCTCAACCATATATTTCATACGATCTAAGTCTGATTTTTTATGTGAAATACCTGGATGAATAAATTGTGCACGAGCCACAGTAGGCACAGTTGGCAACGCATAAGTTGCTGGATCGTTTTGAAAGTTTTTAGAATCGACATCGGTTACTTTTAACCAGTACCAATATTGCGTTCCGTTTTCTACTGAAGTATCTGTATAATTCGTTCCTGTAACACCATTTTTAATCAATTGACGTCCACTCGCATTATCATCAGTATCTCTAAAAACACCTACATTTTGAATGTCTATATTCTCGATATCCCAATCTAAAGTTACAAAACCATCGCCTGCTGTTGCAGAAAGCTCCACACTTGGCTCTCCAGATGATGGATTAGCACTCGCCGCATTAGAATTTATAGTGTTTTCTGAAATATCGGTCGCTTTAATCCAGTACCAATAATCTGTACCTCCAACAACCGAATTATCGGTATAGGTTGTTCCAGACACATTACTCGCAATTAAAGTACGCCCGCTAGCATCAGCATCTGTATCTCTAAAAACATCTTGTCTAACGGTTGTTACGTTATCTAAAGTCCAATTTAATTCCACAGTATTAATACCTGATGTAGCACCAAGTAAAATACGAGTTTGATTGGTTTGATAAACGCAGTTAACACTTGCATCAGAAATATTACCCGATTCGTTTACACCACCTGGCAAACTATAATCTGCACTATCATCATCCGTATCATTTCCGTAGGCATTATTATCAGTTACAATTCCGGTAACACCGTTAACACCACTTATACCTTCTAATGTATTATTTGAAACACAGTTTCTTCTAATATCAATATTTGTTGTTGGCACACCTTCGGAATTAGCTAAAATACCCACATTACCATTATTTTGCACAATACAATCGTGTACTAAGTAACCATCGGTATTTGCCGCACGAACACCTCTAAAATAGTTGCCCGACATCTCGCAGTTGTAAATTTTAATATCTTCACTATAAGAAATATTAATACCATTTGCTGAGGTAGAATTTAAAAACTGACTATCTCGAACTTCTGCACCATATACACGACGTAAGTACATGTTATGTGCAAAGCCTTCTTGTCCTGCCGTTCCGTTTTCATCAAACAAACAATCTTTTACTAACAAGTTTTTTGTTCCTTTAATATGAACACCCCAACCCGTTTTTGTACAATGCACATTTAAAATCTGGACATTTTCATGTTCCACATCATCGTTAGCGGTAATTTCTATCCCTCCACCATTTGCGGCATTGGTACCTTCTATAGCCAAATTTTGAATAATGAGATTTACTAAATTTTCTGAATCTGCAATAATCATTTTCATGTTTACCGTAGTTTTAAGTAAACTAGCCCATTGGCCTTCACCTTGTAAAGTGACATTACTTTTCATTCTAACAGGTACAGTAATATTATGTGTTCCCGCAGCGAGCGTTACAACACCACCTCCACTTGCGGCGACATTATCGATTGCGGTTTGAATATCGCCTCCTGGAGATACCGTTTCATCGGTTGCCCATATTGATAGGGATAAAAAAAAGAAACAAACGAAACATATCGATTGTTTAAAAAAATAATAGTTCTTCATTCTTTAATTAGTTTAGAAAGAAGGTTTTACTCTAGTAACATTTGGGGTGCTAAGAATAAATATGCCACCTACGCAGCGTACTTAAAATGGTTATGTAATGATATTATTTTGAAAGCAGAACTCTTATAAATTATAGTTCTTTGCCTATAAACTAAAGTTCTTTTTTGAAGATTAATTCGTACAGCAACTGGTATTAACAAAAAAAAGCCTGCTTATAGAAAAGCAGACTTTAGTATTTTATTTTTTGAGCATTTTACTTTTGAAAAGTAATCCGCTTATAAAAAGTGTGGTTTTATAACACAATAAACTTTAATGCTTCACTGTTTTAGATTCGTAGAATTCGTAAAAGTAACTCCAACTAAATGTTTCTCCTGGCATTACCTTAATATCGATATAAGTTTCGGGACATATGGTTCTTGCCGTTCCCCAAAGTCGGAATCGAGAAAGTGGTTGATCTCCGGTAATTTTAACGCCTGCTCCTGTTTTAGAATTATGTATACTAACATCAAAATTATCGACATTGTTATTCAATCCTTCCAAGTGCTTGATAGCAATAGATTCATCGCCAATAATATCTCTTTTAAAAACTAAACGTTTGTCTTCAATTTCAAAAATATCGCACAAACCTCTACCTTCCCCGGAAACTTCAACAGGAAAAGTCATTTTAAAATCTTTACCGATGGTTTGATTATCAATAACAAAAAAATTATGATTAAAGCCGAAAGTTTTAATCTGATGCTTACCTGTGTTTTTTAAAACATGAGAAATTACCATTTTTTGTTCATGTTCTCTAAGCTTAATAGTTTTTGTATATTGATATGAAACCTTGTCGGTGTTTAAAATATGAATAAATTCAACTGCGTTACCTTTAACTTTTATGCTGCGTTTTCCTAGATTTACAATCTCGTAATTTTTAAAATCACTATAATTTTCATTTGAAGTTTTTTTAAGCGCACCAACTCCAATTTTCACAAAACTTTCGCCAATTGCAACATCATTATAATTTACGGGTGCATAAGCTTCAACGGGGCCCATAATAGTTGCAAATGGAGGTGCATTGTCTGCATCGAACCATTGACCAAAATAAGTATGCTCATTAAATTCTAAGCTAGAAATAACGCCAGACCAATCAAACCGAGTGCCTTTGTAATAACCATTTTCAGCATCTGGCAAATATACATTGGCTTTAATAATTCCGTTTCTAATTTCAACCTCTGGGTATTTTATATCCTGACTATTCCCGTGGAAAGCACCGAATAATATAGCAAAAAGAATATGAAGACCTTTCATTTTAAAATACCTCGTTTAATTTCTACCTTTTAAATATTTCTTTTATTCTGAATTATATATTGCTTAGTTGGTCTCTCCCAAATGAGAAAGCATAAAACTGCTGCAACGCTCGGCAATGCCTTCAAAAGACGGAGAGATATTTTTACCAGACATACTATGCCCAGCATTTTTAACAGCTAACAATTGTACATTGGCATTTTTTTCTTTGGCAACTTCCATCATGTAAAGTGAATTAATAATAGGAAGCGTGGTATCCTTTTGGCCGTGTACTAATAAAATAGGCAAACTGTTTTCATCTAAAAACTCAGTAGGGCTCATCAAGCGTGCTAGCTCTGGTTTTTCTTCTAAAGTACCACCTAATAAACGATTGAAAAGTTTACCATTTTCAAAAATAGAATTTGGTCTAATATCAGGATTTAAGCATGATGTAAACGGAAAAAAAGAAGTTACAAACTTATATTCTGGATGAATATCTGCTAAACTCGCGTCGCCAGGAAAAGGTGCATCGGGAGCTAAAGCCGTAACTAAACTCAGGTGTCCTCCTGCAGAACCACCCCAAATACCATATTGCTCTTTATCTAGTTTAAATGCATCAGCATTTTTTAAAAGAAATCTAGCAGCATCTTTACAATCTACCACAGACTCGTAAGATGTTACAGGTTTTCTTGCTAATCTATAATCTATGGTTGCACACACCACACCGCTTGCTAAAAGTGTTTTTAATGTTCCTAAAAAAGAATCTCTAAAAATGTTTTCTTTTACACCACCAGCCCAACCACCGCCATGTACAAATACAACCCATGGGTTTTCTTCTTGAAGCACATCTGCATTTGGATAAAAAACATCCATAATTACTGGTTTTCCATTGACTGTTTTATAAACCACATCTTTTTTATAATTCTCTCCTTCTACAAAACCGAAATCAGCTGGTACCTGAGCATGAAGCACAGATATACTTGAAAGAAAAAAAGTAAGCAGAATAGATATTTTTATTGATTTCATATAACTTGAATTAAAGTAAAAAAGTCTCAACTTTATTTATGTTGAGACTTTTATAAATATTATGATTTTTGATTCCAAAGACGGTAAGGATCATCATGAGCAACCATTTGCTCTAGTAATAAAGCTTCCATTTCGGCTAATTTCTCAGCATATTTTGGGTTTTCGGCTAAATCCGTTTCCATTTCACCTGCTTTATTATGCTCAGGTAAATATTCATTTGGATTTTCAGCTAAGTTAAAAAGTTGAGTTTCTCTCACTTTACCATCCATTACATCGTACTTAATTAATTTCCAATCACCTTTTTTAACAGATCTCATACCTGGTTTTGTTCCTCCTGCATAAACACCGTACATCACGTCGCGAACCGTTTCCTTTTCTCCTTTAAAAACAGGTACCATACTTTTACCTTCTACAGTTTCTGGAGCAGTAATTCCTGCTAAATCGCATAAGGTTGGTAATACATCTAAAAGATACATATTCCCTGTTACACGTTTTCCTGAAGGAATTCCAGGGCCTTTAACTATAAATGGCACTCTCGAAGTATGCTCGTATAAGTTTTGTTTTCCTTGTAAACCATGACGACCAATAGCCATACCATGATCGGAAGTATAAATAATGTAGGTATTATCAAGTTCACCCATAGCTTCTAATTTAGCTAAAACTTTCTCTAATTGATTGTCTACATTCTCTGAACAAGCATATTCTCTACCTAATTCATTTCTAATCGTTCTTTCATCTCTATTTTTCCAAACACCACTTACACGTTCCTCATCTCTAAGTTGTGGATGTCCATGAAAAAATGGGTGTGCCGCTAAATAATTATCCTGAAGTTCTGGTTGCTTATCATTTGCAGCAGGTAATGAATTTTGATCTTTATGATTGGTTGCTCCATACTTCTCTAACAATTCCGGCGTACCATTTCGAGTATCATGTGGGTGAGAAAATCCGAAATAGATAAAAAACGGATCTTCTTCTTTCACTGTTTCTCTATCTCCTAAATATTCTAGCACTTGCTTTGCATGCCAAGCACTTCCTGTTTCTTCTGTACCGCCACGTTTTGTTGCATCGTGAACCACAGTAAATTGTTTATTTGCTCCTGGATAAGAGTTTCCTTTTTTACAAGTTCTCATGGTTTTATAACCCGCACGATTAAAAACAGCTCCAATAGTTTGGTCGTCTATCTCGTTTGGATCGGTTTGCTTTTGAAATTCTGCACTTGGTGGTAAATGCCATAACGTTCTTCCAGACATAATCATGTGGCGCGATGGCGTACAAACAGCTCCATTCATAGACCCCATGTGGCGCGCTTGCTCTACAACAACACCTTGGCTAGCTAACTTACTAATGGTTGGCGTTTCTAAAATTGAATTTGGATCGTAGGTTTGCAAATCAAACGGCGATTGATCATCTACCAATACAAATAGAAAATTCGGTCTTTTTGGAGCTTCTGCAACTTCCGCTTTTGTTTCTGCTTTGTCTTTACAACTTGTAAACGCTAGCACTAAAATTCCGGCTAAAAGGGTGTGTTTAAAAAATTTATGCATATTAGTTATTGTTTGGTTTTTTAATTTTTGACATTTCTATTTAAATGATTATTCAGATATATTTTCTTTGTTTTTCAACTTAATGAAAATGAGGTTTATTTAGCTATTAATGTAAATATTTATTACAAAACCTCATCAATAATTCGAGCCACTTCTTCTCCTTGCTTATTAAAACCTAAAGCTTTATAATGCACATTTCCGGGTGCTTGCTCCCAAGCTTCGCGATGTGGTTGGGTAAAAGTGTACAAATCGTTAATTATAATATCCGGATGATTTGCTAAAACTTCTAAAGCTGCTTTATTGTATTTAATACTATCGCCTTTAAAGCGACCTTTTGCATTTTCGGGAACCGGTGTTGTCGTTGCAAAAATTAATTTTGCCTTCGGAAATTTCGTTTTTAGATATTGACAAATACCTTCTAAATTTTCTTTATATGTTTCAATACACGACACTTGCTTACCATCTTTCTTGTTTAGATTTTTTCCTTTTAGGTATTTTAAATCGTGTAAACCCACATTGAAATGAATAACATCCCAATCAAATTTCCAGCCTTGCTCCAATCCTGGTTGAAACATACTTTGCTCCAATTTATCCATATTCGGGATAAACTGATCACTAGATCCTCCATTTTTAAACAAGCGATAAACATTAGCCTTTTCCCTTAAAAGTTTCATCACGGTTGATGAATACGCAATTGAAATAGAGTCGCCATAAATAAACACATTTGGCACTCTTTTTCTAGGATGAATATACACAAATGCATCCGTTTTATAGGCTTTACCTATTTTTCCACACAAGGCATCCCAAGCGAGTTTACAAATGGCTTCGTTTGTTTTTTTGTACGCACTTTTAGCAAAGGCTATTGGAGCTACACCGATACCTAAAGTACCAAAACCTAAAATTTTTATAAATTTTTTACGTTGCATATTTTTAATATTTCAAACTTAATTACTCCAAACTTTAATTCTATTCTCTCCTATTTTTAAATTCTGAAATGGGCCAACCAATGGTTGTTCCGTGGTTCGTTCGTTTCCAAAATAATCTTCATTAATGGTGAGTGCAGAACCATCAGGATTTTCATAAGGTGTTTCCGACTGAAAAGCAGCACCTAAAATAGTGGTATTTACAAACTGTGTTTTAACTTGCCTAAAACTCGCGTCTGCAGTAATATTTAAGTAATAACCATCGTCCTCTTTAGTTAAACGAATAGCTGGATTTAAAGTTTTATTTTCAACAAAATTAGTTTCTATATTCGATGGTTTAGCTTTATTTAAATACAAATTAGCATCTATAAAAACGGGGAACTTCTGCGCATTATAGTTGTTTAAACTACCAGGTGATTTCCATTGATATGAAGCTGAAGGAAAATCGTTGTAAGCATCCAAACCATAATATTGACTCTTCTCTAACGACTCGTTATTGGCCGCAAAAATGTTATTATAAAAACGATCGTCACCAAGTATAACCGTCATCATCCCCAAAACTTCCGTAGAATGCGGAAAATGATAATGGGTAAACCTATTTGTTGCCGTTCTCATGTGTATATTTCCAGCAACTAAATTATTGACAAATGCGGTTCCTTGAGACGCATTAAGAATCCCTCTTTCGGAAAGTAAAATATTGTTATCGATTATCATAGGCCCGTGATTCACTTCTACAAACAAATCTTGATCTTCATTATTAACTAAAAGATTACCCGATACCCGAGCACCTTGTGCTTGCCAATCTAACCAAATACCTCTGTGGTTATGGTGTATGAAATTATTTTTTATAAGAACATCTATAGCTGCATGCAGTTTAATTCCCGCAATTTCCCAACCATCAAACTGTTTTTTTACATTTATATTATAAATATGATTGTTAGATATTTCACTAAAAATACAACCAAGATGACCGATAATTCCGCCTTGCTCACAATCTTTTATGGTATTGTTTCTTATAACATGAGAACCAATTGTTTCCTTAGACCATCCCATTTGTAAAGCTTTAAAAACAACTTCGCGCTCGCGTTGCGTGCCATGCTTCTTTTTATCTCGACGCCATGCGTTTTGGCCAGAACCACGCTCTTTCCCTATCACTATTCCGGCACATTTAGAGTCGGTGATGAGGTTGTTTTCAATAACCCAACCTTTGCTCCAGTTAGGGCCTATTAAACCTTGTTGTTCTGCTGTTGGTGGTGCCCATTGCGTTGCAGCGTGCGCCATTTTAAATCCACGAACGGTGATATAATTAATTCCTGTTTTCTTCGGAAAAAAGACAGTAGGTCTCACATTAATTTCTACTAACTCTTTATTAGGGTTTTCATCTTTAAAATTGGCATATATCGTCGTCGTTTCATTGTTTGTTTCACAATACCATTTGTATTTAGAACCTTCAACATCTATTGCTCTTTTTAAAGGATTTAAAGATGCTACTTTAGTTAAACTATCAATTTCATATAAGGCTTTTCCATTTACATAAACCTCGCCTAAATGATGATCTCTGCCGTAAGTTTTTGTTAACCAATCGCCATAAAGAATTTCTTGATACGGATTAAAATCTCCGAAGAAACTATTATCAATCACGACTTTCCAAACAGAGCCTTTATGCTTTTTCCAAGTACTGATAACTTCAGAACCTTTAATCCAAACATCTTCGTTCTCAGCTGCCTGATAAACAATTCGATTTCTATCATTTCTTCCTCCATAAAAAGGATCTATGCGTTCTCGATAAACACCTTCGTGAACAATAATAACATCACCTGGCTGTGCTAATTTGGCTGCTTTAGAAATGGTTTTAAACGGTGCGCTTTGGCTTCCTTCATTAAAATCGTTTCCTTTTTTTGATACGTGAAAATCTTTTGCTTGAACCATAAAAGAACAAACAAAAAGTAAGATTGTGAAAATGCTGACTTTTGCTCTCATTCTATTTATTTTTTAGAATCAAATTCTATTATTATTTTATAAATAATTTTACAAGCCAACATCACGAACTTCAAATTTAAAAATTCAATTTATGATACCTAATTTAAGCTCATCCAAGTTAATTGCTCCCAATTTTCTGTAACATAAGGTTGAGGTAATCCTTCTGTTGATCGACCTGTTTTTATAATATCGGTGATTTTAGCTGTTAGCCTACTAACCACTTCTGGTTCTTCAAAACATAAATTATTAGTTTCCCCTGGATCGTTTTCTATGTCGTAAAGTTCAAACGGTGCTTCGCCTTCTTTTGGTTCTATAATCACAGGTTTTAAAGAACCACCAGAACCTCTAAGCATATTTAATTTCCATTTCCCTTCGCGAATAGCAAAATGCCCAGTGAATGAATGATGAATTACGGGTCTATCTGCTTTTTGTTTAACAGCGTCATCTTGCATCATTGGCCATAAGCTGTAACTATCTTCTCCTGCATTATCAGGTATTTTAGCTCCAACAATATCAGCAATAGTTGCTAAATAATCGGTTTGACAAACTGGATCGTTTACTTGACTTCCTGCTTTAATAGCATTTGGCCAACGCATTAAAAACGGTACTCGGTGTCCGCCTTCATAAACATCACGTTTTCCTCCTTTAAAATTCATACAACTATAATGTCCGTAAGTATCTCTTTGATAAGCGTAATTAGATTCCGCACCATTATCCGATGAAAAAATAACCAAAGTATTTTCATCTAAACCATTTGCTTTTAAAGCATCAAGTACTTGCCCGATACGATAATCTGTTTCCTCCATAAAATCGCCATAATTTCCGCAATTACTTTTTCCTTGAAAATCAGGATGTGTACAATGTGGTAAATGTGGACTTGTAAGTGGTAGGTATAAAAAGAAAGGTTTTCCAGATTTAGATTCATCTGCAGCATTACCGATATATTCTACGGCTTTATCTGCAAAAGTTTTAAGAACCAATTCGTCATTAAATGAAGGCGCTACCTCAACATAGCCCTTAGCTTGTTCTTCTTGATAAGGAGGCGTCATTCTGTAGGTACGCGGCGTAACATCCAATTTCTTTTTTGTGTAAAGCGTTGGAGGATCAAGCACTCGATCGTTTTCTAAATATGTTAATATACCATAATTCATAGAAGCAGGAATTCCGAAGAAATAATCGAAACCTTTTTCTATTGGACCATCTGTGAAAGGTTTAGACCAATCGCGACCACCCTTTTTGACATCACCTTCAAACTCCATTTGAAGGTGCCATTTACCAATCATGGCTGTACTATAACCTTGCTCACGAAGTAACGAAGCAATCGTCATTCTATCTTTTTCAATTAAACACGGACCATCTGCACGTAAAACGTTTTTCTTTAAACTTGTTCTCCAACTGTAACGCCCTGTTAACAAGCTGTATCTAGAAGGTGTACAAACCGCATCACTACTGTGTCCATCAGTAAAAGTAACACCTTCGTTAGCTAACTTATCCATATTTGGCGTTCTAAATTTCGCCTCAGGGTTAAGTGCACTTACATCTCCATAACCTTGATCGTCGGTGTAAATAATAACAATATTAGGTTTTGTTTCTTGTGTTATTTTTACTGTCTGTGCTTTATTTTGCTGGCCGCAAGAGACCAACAAAACAAGATTCAAACAGGCTACTAATCTTAATACTAATTTCATTTTGATATTTTAAATTCCGCCAAACAGCGTTTTTAATTTATTTTTTCAACATATACATAATATGCAGGGTGTACACGACCTAACTCATCTATAAGTTGTGCTTCCATATCGTATTTTCCCGCTGGAATTTTCCCTCTAAAGGTTACTTCATCTTGATCTGCTTTAATTTCTAAAGTTTTAGAAATATTAGCTACATATAAGAAAGCTTCTTTAAAATCTGATTTTACACCCGCTGGCGATGTTTTATCATATTCAATAGCCTTTTCTTGAGCAGGAAAGGTTGCATTGATAGCTAAGTTGCTTTCTCTTGGAAATCTACGTAAACTGATTTTATAATCGCCATCTTCAACAAATTCGACCTTCCATTTACCACCAGCACGAGTTCCTGTAATAGCACCATTTTGATGCCATGAACCACTATATTTCCCAACAATCATATCGTGAGCTGAAATTCTACTCGGGTTTTCTTTTTGAGACCCCACTTTAATGTAAGCATAACGTTCGTTTACTTTTTCGTCTACAAAAGATTGCCACCAGGTTTCGTAACCTACGCCTAAACGTGCTGCAATTTCTGGGTGCGCAGAAATGATGTTATTTTCTTGACCTAAATCGTTGTTTATATTGTACAGCTCTTTACCGTCAACTAAACGCCAATCTTTGTCCATAACCGTATATTTTTTATACTTGATCAGGTTTTGTTCTCTTTGGGTATCCATGTATAAAATTCGGTTTTCCCAAGTATCATTCTTAGCTTCTAATAAAGGCGTTAAACTTTTACCATCTAGTTTTTTAACTGGATTAAAATCTAAACCTAATAAATCTACAAACGTTGGTAATAAATCGTAATGCGCTACTAACTCATCAATATCTTTACCGCCTGTCAATTTTCCATCTGGCCATCTAATGTAAAGTGGCACACGGTGTCCACCTTCATACTGGCTACCTTTACCACCTTTTAAGCCTGCATTGTAAACACTTCTACCTGCTGCTGTTCCATTATCCGTAGTAAAAATAACGATGGTATTATCGGCGATACCTAAATTGTCTAATTTATCTTCTAACCTTTTAAAATTGTCATCAATATTGGTAATCATTCCATAAAAACGCAAGGTTCTCTCATTGATATCTTTATACTTTTTACCTTGATATAAATCGAAATAATCTTTAGGAAGATTGTAAGGTGAGTGCGGTGCATTGGTAGAAATATAGCAGAAAAAAGGTTTGTCTTTATTGGTTTCAATAAAATCTAAAGCACCATTAAAAAACACATCTGAGCAATATCCTTCGTACTTTTCCATTTTGCTATTATGCCAGTATGTATCATCGAAATAATCGTTACCCCAATAATCAGGACCTTGACCTACGCCTCCGCCACCATGCCGAATAACTTCATGAAAGCCTCTATCTTCAGGACGAAAAGGATAATTATCACCTAAATGCCATTTTCCGAACATCGCATTGGTATATCCATTTTGAGCAAAAATTTGAGGTAAAGTCACTTCATCTTCAAAAAGAATAGAGCGCCCATTAATAGTATGAAACACATTAACACGATTACTATGGCGTCCCGTCATGATTGCTCCACGCGTTGGAGCACATGTTGTAGACACGTGGTAATTTGTAAAACGAACCGCATCGGAATAAAACTTATCTATATTTGGTGTTTTAACAAACTTATTCCCTTCGCAAGCTAAATCGCCTTTTCCTTGATCATCGGTAATTACAATAATGACGTTTGGTTTTTGTTTCGATTGTGCCGAAAGCCCATCAAAACTTGAAAATATTGCAATTAAGACTAAAAATAGTAATGAAATTCTTTTTCTCATTATGGTAAAAGTTAGGTTATTAATTCCTAAAAATAAAAATTTATAAAGTCCAATTTACATTTTTTCGACGAGCGTGTAATATGCGCCTAATTCTTCACCAGAATCTAAAGTAAACCAAGTTTGAAGCTGTGTTTCTCCTGCTTTAAGGTCTACGGTGAATTCTACGAATTGCGCATTTGGATCTACAGCAACAGACTGCTCTTCATCTTGAATTTTAATTCTAGCATTTTTAATAGTTAACGCTTTACTTTTTACACTTTCTCTAACCGTTGTACCTTCTAAAGTTGGACGCACAGGAGCAATTCCGTTTAACGGCAAACCTGTTTCTATTGGCCAACGACGTAATTTTAAATTGTATGTTCCGCTCTCAGCAACCTTTACTAACCAGTAGCCATTGTCGATATAACCTTGTCTGATGTGACGTTGGTGCCATGGACTTGCCGCTGCTGTAGTATGCCAATCGTGACCATGTAACGTTGTTGGATTTTCATTTCGAGTGCCTACAATAATATAAGGTTGATCGCTATAACCTGGAGAGATTTCTTTCCACCAAGCATCATATTCTGCTTTAAAAGCATCCATTTTTTCTGGAAACTGATCAGCAACGTTTGTACGTTGCTCAGGATCTTTGCTTAAATCATAAAGTTCGGTACCATTAACAAGCCTCCAATCGCCTTTCATAAAAGCGGTTCTTCTCCAAGGTTCTGGTACTTCAGTACGTTGTGAATTTGTGATAACCGCACGATCTACAAATGCTTCATTATGACCATCGATTAATGGCTTTAAACTTTTTCCGTCGAATTTTAAATCTTCTTTAACTTCTAAACCACATAAATCCACTAAAGTTGGTGCGATATCGTAATGCGCCGTAAGTTCGTTAATATCTTTTCCGGTAGTAATCCCACCATCTTTCCAGTGAATGAATAGTGGTACGCGGTGTCCACCTTCATACATACTCGCTTTAATACCCCGCATACCAGCGTTGTAACCTTTTCCAATAAAACCATCTAAACGATCGCCTCCTTTTTCAATTTTTGCTCCTGCTGAAGTTCCGTTATCCGTAGAGAAAATCAAAATGGTGTTATCCATTAAATCGATTTCTTTTAAATACTCTACCAATTTCCCAATATTTTCATCAACATTAGAAATTAAACCATAAAAGGCTGCGTTCGGTATGTTTTCATTATTTTCATAAGGATCAGAATATTTCTTTTCTACAAAATATGGCGTGTGCGCTGCGTTGGTAGATAAATAACAGAAGAATGGTTTATTATTCTTTTGATTTTCTGCCATATATTTTTTAGCATTATCGAACCAAATATCAGTACAAAATCCTTCAAACTTCTTTAACTCACCATTGTGCTTGTAGGTGTCATTAAAATAATCATTATCCCAATAATCCAAAGCTTGCTCAACACCACCTCCACTGTGTACTAAAACTTCTTCGAAGCCTTTGTCTTCCGGACGAAATGGGTAATTATCACCTAAGTGCCATTTTCCAAAAATTCCGGTTGCATAACCATTATCTTTAAAAACCTGAGCAATGGTTGTCTCTCTATCTAAAATTAACGAACGCCCATTTACAGTATGCCATACACCAGCTCTGTTAGAGTGATGCCCCGTCATTAAAGCTGCTCTTGTTGGCGCACAAGTTGGAGATACGTGGTATTGTGTAAAACGTGCACTTACATCGTAAAGATTATCGATGTTTGGCGTTTTAATTTCCTTGTTGCCAAGGCGTCCTATATCGCCATAACCCTGATCGTCTACAACAAGTAAAATTACGTTTGGTTTTTCTTTCTTTACTTCAGTCTTTTTTTCTTCCGATTTACAAGACACCATAAATAAGGCGCATAAAATTACAGCAATAAGACCTCTACTTTTTTTCATAAGAATTAATTTATCTGAATAGATGTTTAGTATTTTGAATTGAAATATCCGCGCTTTAGAAAACGGACATTTAAGAGCATAAAAATATCACTTCCGTAGAAATATGGATATAAACTATCATTCAAATACTATAAATTATAGGCTTATATTGAAAAAACTTCGATGTTTAGAGGGGTTAACTACTTTTTTTCTTCGGAAACAGGATAGGTTTTCACAAGATTAGCTGTTCCATAATCGGTTACTTTACCACTACTTTTCACTTGATTTTCTTCGGATAAATGACCTAAAACAACTGGATAATTAGTGCCATTTTTTATTGAAATATTTGTCGCACTATACGTTTTATTTCCAAAATGCTTCTTAAAATTTTCCTCATACCCTTTAGGCACATTTGGATAATCTGTAGTTAAAAACTGAAAGCGAGCAGGATAACCAACCACAATGGGTCTAAGTGTATTATCGATAATTTCTGAAGGATTAGCTGCGGTTAATTTTATATTGTGTCCATGCCCTTTTATAGCAGCAAACACATGGTTTCCGACAGCATATGGAGCAGGTAAAACAGTTAAATCTATATTTTGGTTTGATACTTTATCGAAATGCATGTAAAGTAACGGCCCGTAAGCGGCATTGCCTTTACAATTAATCATTTCTCCACCATTATTTAAAGAATAGCCCTCGACAACACAATCTAAAACCGTACTATTTTTAACAGTTACTTTCCCTTTAGCCATGTACAGTTTAATACCGCCTCGGCATTTTTTAACCAC
The DNA here is from genome assembly GCF_038154905.1 of Algibacter sp. TI.3.09. NCBI lineage: Bacteria > Pseudomonadati > Bacteroidota > Flavobacteriia > Flavobacteriales > Flavobacteriaceae > Algibacter > Algibacter sp. TI.3.09. The sequence continues at coordinate 1,653,572 of NZ_JBAKAN010000001.1, forward strand.
ACAATTCTCGACGGTTACAGACCCTGGAATATTGTAAGCGCGAATACCATCTTCCGTTAGGTTAAACATTACATCACGAGGAATAGGAAGTCCTTCCATTTCTCCAATCGGCATTTTGTAATTAAATCGTTTTGGTAAATCGCCATCGTTAGTTTCTGTGTAAGCATTATTACTAGGGCGTACATCGCCTTCAATGTAGGTGTTTTTTATAAGCGTTTTATCGGCGTTTTTCTGCATGTAAATAACATGTCCAAATGCTCTATGTTGAAATTCACAATTATCAACCGTATTCCCCACGCCTGTAATTAACAAAGCGCAACGTTTATCTAACCCAGTAGCATTACCTCTTCCAATACCGTACATATTGCCATAGCCATAAGGAAACGAACCTCTTACGGTTAGCTTTATGCCTTCCACAATATTATTATTTCCAGAAACTCGAATATTTGCACCACCTTTTAAGCCTTTCGCTAAGGTTTTCCGGTTTTGATTGTAGCTCCCAAAATCGGTTACTTTCTCCATACCGTTTTGATAAGTATCTTCGAAATCCCCACCTCTTAAAATATTATTAGATCCTGTAATATCGAAATGCGCATCTTTACATGTTCCGACAGGGAAATTGATATAAACCTCACTCAGTTCAATAATATTGTTTGAACCAGAACATTGAAAACCTCTTGATTCTAATGGTAAATCGGTAATAATATATTTTCCTGGCTTAAGAATAATATGCTGATTACTTTCTTGAACTACTAAACGCAACTCAGATAAACTAGACACTTTAATTTGATTTAACTGAAGTTTACTTTCAATGGCTTTACCTGTGTTTTGAGCGCAACTAAACTGCGCAACGACAAACATAAGTACTACTGCAATATTTATAAACTTAAGCTGTTTCATTTTAAAAGGTATCTTATCTATTATTTTGATTGAATAGTATTATTTGTGCCTAAATCTTCTATAGTTCCAGACGTTCTGCCTTTAACACTTAAGCTTTTATTCGAAAGATATAATGGATAATCGGTAAGATTATTAATTTCAAATTCAGAGCCTTTAAAGTCGTTTTGATGCGGAAAATTTCCATTTAATAAACGAATGTTATTTTTTAAACCACCAACTTTAATTTCCAATCCGTGCTCTACGCCTTCATTACTTCCACGTAAAGTGATATTATGACCACGACCACCTATGTAGGCTACATTTCCAGAACCATTCATGTACGGATTACTCGCAGGAATGATAGTGATATCAGCATTAAAATTCTTGTCATTTTCATAAGTCGATGAATATACTGGGCCGTAACTGCAATCGGCTCTACAATTAACCACATCGCCAGAACCTAAAGAAAATCCGTTTTCACTACCAATAACGGTACAATTTTCGACATATTTTTTACCAGTTGCATGCGCTAAAGTCACACCTGTTCTCATATTTTTAACGGTACAATTTAATATCGTTGGGTTCGATGTCCCGCGCTTAATAAGTTTACCATCGATAATAGTTTCGCCTGCATTATAAGCACGAATACCAGCTTCTCCAGTACTTAGCATATAGCCTTTGGGAAGTTCGTATCCCCAAACCGTCATAAAATCGACTTTGTCGGCAGGAGAGCCTGTACCTTTTTCTAATAACATATCGTTGGTACTACGCATTTCGCCTTCTACATAGCAACCTTCTATTGTTGGGTTACTTGCAGCTTGCATAAACAAACAATGCCCGTAACTTCTATGGATAAACGTCGAGTTTTTTAAATTATTAGATTCTCCACGAATTAAACAAGAACTGTGTTTTTGGTGTCTAATAACGTTTTTACCACCTTTACCAAAGGCATCGCCATAACCATAAGGAAACGATCCTTTAGCGGCTACGTAGAAGCCTTCAACTAGATTCTCTTTTCCATCGATACACACATTTAACGCACCTTTTGTTGGCCCATCATAAACCGATCCGTCATCTATTAATGTTAGATTTTTAAGCACGTTATTATTACCAACAATTTGAATTTCGTTAATTCTAATATTTCCATAAGATTGAAACACTTTTGTATCAACATTTATAGTAACTCCTGAAAAATCGTAAATACTTTTGTTTCCTTCAAAAAGCAACAACACTTTACACTCTTTACCTACAAAAGACGATTTTTGATACAAACCATTTTTCACATCGGCAGCCGTTATGGAGTAAACACCTGGTGTCATTTTTACATGCACTTTATCCTGACTTAAATACGGTATTAATTCACTTAAAGAATTCACCTTAATTTGTGCGTTAGAAGTGATGCTTAGTAGGAAACATATCCCGAAAATAAACATCGCATTTTTAGTTACTGAAATGGTGTTGATAAGTTTATTCATTATTAATCTTATTTTTATTTTAATACTTTTATTTGGTCTAAAACTGAACTTCTTTAATTTTTATTTCTCTATAAATTAATTCTGAATATTCAGCCTGAAGAGCTATAAATCCAGATTTAAGCGATAAACCTCCGTATGTTGCATTGGTGATTTCGTTGATTAACACTCCATTTAAATAATACTTTGCACTATCACCTCTAACTTGCAACAAGACTTGGTTCCAACCTGGCTTTTCTTCATTAGTCCATTTTTTTGAACTGCTATAGCTTCTTTTCTTAATTTTTAAAACTTTACCTCCTTTTAAAACATCGCAATGCGCTCCGAGAATATTCCATAGATCGCCACAATCGCCTTCTTGAATTTGATATTCTAAACTTGATGGCCAAGCATAACTCCCCACAGGACAATGATATAATAAACCGGCATCACGTATTTTATCGAGTCGTGGTTCAAATTTACGTTCACCCCATTTAAACTCAAACTTCAAATCATAAGAGCTGTAAGCTTTTTTGGTAATCGCAACCCCGTAAGGCGCGGTGGTTTTCTTCCATTTATACATGGCTTTTAGCTCCTTTCCATTATACTCAAACATAGTGTTTGCTTCTTGCTCAGTAGCGTCACCATTTACAATAAAATCATAATTGGGCCCCGTTTTTTCTGAATTTTCATAAAGATCTACCCATATATCGAACTTAGCCTCTCTTGTATTATCTAATTTTCTAATTAGAATATTTCTGAAAGCAATACTTCCATGATCGCCCTGTAACCTTAATGGAGCAAAAGCAACCTCAGCAGCATCTAAACCTTCACGAGTAGCTCCCGTTACTTCTTTGTTTTCATGAATAATTTGCCCGTTAAGAATTACCTTTTCGAACATGGCATTTTTTATTTTATTTCCGTTTTTATCAAACTTCGGCGCTCTAAAAATAATATCGTAAGTCTGCCACTCTCCTAACGGTAATGTTGCATTAACCCTTGGCGAGATGCCTTCGTAGCCTCTTTCTCCTTTAGGCTTGCTTTCATCCCAACGCTGATAAATCCCTCCACAATCAGAATACGCCACATCATCTTTTCCGTAACTATCAAAAATTTGGATTTCGTATCTACTCTGAAAATAAATTCCTGAATTGGAACCTTTTGGTAATAGAAATTCAATGTGTAATTCCATATCGCCATAAGATTCCTGTGTTTCTAGATGTTCCGTTTTGCCTGTTTCTCCATTTACAAAAACACCTGCACCTTTTTTAAAATCTAAAAACTGGTAGTTAACCGAATCAACCTCAACCGATTTCACTTCAAACCAATCACCTTGAGGGGTTCGAAAATCTTCAAGACCTTTTAGTTTTATTTGACTGAAGGATAAGTTAATTCCTATCAATATTGTTAAGACTAAAACGCTAAGTTTTAAATTATTCATTTTAATGTTGTTTAAATTAATCAAACTATAAAAATCTAAAACTGAATAGTAGTTTCTTCACCTTGAAAATAAATTCTTTCTGCTCGGCCTTGATCTACTGTGTGTATCAGGAACTCTTTTGGCAAATCTTCAAACACAACATAATTATCGACACCTTTAGTTACTTTTAGTGTTTTATCGGCATCGGAATAAGTAAAAACCACTTCAGAATAGGTTTTATTCTCATAATTATACGATTCGTTATCATCAAAATACACTACATATTCTCCATCGGCTCCAGGATACACCACAATTTCAATAGGATCTTTTGTAAATTCTGTAGCAAACTGAACTTTTGGACCTATTGGCAAAATACTTCCTGCTTTTACGAAAATTGGAGTTTCATCTAAAGGTGTTTCAACAGTAATTTCCCCCTTAGCTTTTACTTTTTTACCTGTCCAGAAATTATACCAAATACCTTCTGGCAAATAAATTTCTTTTTGACGTTGTTGGTATTCGGTAACATTACAAATCATTAACGATTCTCCAAAAAAGAATTGATCTTTAATACCCCAAGTATTTTTATCATTTGGATAATGATACACAAGCGGCGACATCATTAATTTACCTTGAGTTGTTACTTTCCAAGCTTCAGAATAAATATATGGCATCAATTTATATCTGGTATCTATAAATTTGCGAGCTGTAGTTTCAAAATCTTTGTTATATCTCCAAATTTCAGTTTCTGAAACATAACCATGGATTCTAAAAATAGGACTAAACGCCCCAAACTGAAACCAACGTGTTAGCAATTCTATATATTCCGGATTAGTATACTGACTATCGTAAATAGGATTTAACGACTTAGAATCTCTAAAGAAACCACCAATATCATGTGTCCAATAAGGTACGCCAGCCATAGTAAAATTAAGCCCTGCAGGAATTTGTTCCGCAAACTGCTCCCAAGTTCCAGCGACATCGCCAGACCAAGATGTTGCTCCGTAACGTTGCTGCCCAGCATAAGCCGATCTTGTTAAGTTAAAAACACGTTCGTTAGGAAACTCTTCTCTTCGACCTTCATACATGGCTCTTGTTACTTCTAACGAATAAGCGTTTTGAACTTCTTCATAAGGTCCAACGGCAGTACTTACTTTTGTATCTCTTACTCCTTCTGGTTCTGTACCATCCAACCAAATAGATTTCACACCTTTATGAAACATAGAATCACTTAAAGATCTATAAAATTGCTCACTTACTTTTTTATCATAAATATCGATATAATTACTACTTTCTATTTTAGTAAGCCCATACTTTTCCTCTAAAGGTTTATTTTTAACCTCTGGCCAAACAGAAACCATTAAATTTAAATTCAGTTTGGTTAGCTCATCTACCATAGCATCTGGATCTGGATATTTAGCTCTATCCCACTCTGGGCCTTTAGTCCCTTTTGGCCAGTAAAACCAATCTTGAACAATGTTATCGACAGGGATATTTCGATCTCTCATTTCGCGAGCATTTTCTAACAATTCCTCTTGATTATGATAACGTTCTCTACATTGCCAAAAACCATAAGATTTTTTTGAAAACATAGGCGCCTTACCCGTTAACTCTTGATAGTTTGATATCACTTCACCCGGATTAGCTCCATAAACGAAATAATAATCGATGGCATTGCCTTTAGTACTGCTAAAAACGGTTTTGTTAAAATCCGGTTCATTATAAAATAATTTCCCTGGTATTTTTGCTCCTGTATTTTGGAATATTACCTTATATGCTTTTCCTGCTTCCAAATGTTTTTTACCAGAATATCGTCTAGGCATCCATATGGTTGAATAGTTGATAACAGAATCGCCATCGATAGATACATTAATATTCCCTCGCATACGCCCGTTATTATCACTTAAAGCTAAAAAGGTGTATTCTCCAGTTTTTGTTGGTGTAAATGTAGTTTCGCGTATGTTTTTTTCTGCTGCCTCTTTAGCAGCATAAGCTGCTACATTCTCCTTTTCACCATCAACAGGAGCTATTGCATCCTCACTATTATTATTAACTTCAGCTTTAGAATCAAATACGATCTCATTTTCAGGATTATTAAAATCGGTAAGACTATAATTATGCCAATAAATACCATAACCTTTAGTTGAAACCAAAAACGGAATCGCGATTTCCTGATTGTATTGCTGTAAACGAATTGGTACATTTTTCCAATTCATAATACCACTTTGAAACTGACCTAAACCGTACAAACCTTCATCTCCCGCTTGAAACCCTTGTGAAACATTATGTTCCTTTCCTTCTTCTTCGGAATTAATAAAGGTACGCTCGTTGGTTTCAGCTAATAAATCTTTGCCATCCTTTGTGTTATAAGTAATAGTACCATCACTATTTACAAATATTTTAACCAAATTAGTGCTAATTGTTATTCTATCTGATGCTTCTTTTAACTCCCAATCTACTTTTTGAGGCTCTAAAACCGTAACATAATCTGGTATTGTTGACGGTGTACTTGTATTGAGTATTTTATTGACATGAATAATGGCATCATCAATAATTTCAACATTAATATTTAAGCTATCCTGATGGATGGTTACACCATGTTCCGATTTCTCAAAATTATATTTGTATTTTGAATTGCAGCTTACTAGTATAAGGAATGCTATACTGAGGTAACAAATGCTTTTTGTCATTATTATTTTGGTTTATAGTTGGTACTTTTTTAATGAATAATCTTTAGTATTGTTTATTAAAAATTATTCATTCGGAAAATTCTTTGGCAATGGAGGTACGTTTAACGCTTCTTTTTCATCTGGAACTCTATTAGATGTGGTTTGTTTATCACCATACCAATATAAGCCTACCCCGTATCCCATTTCACAATCGGTCCAGCTCCAAACTTCCATGTCTAATTTTAACGAACTATTAAAAGGCATAACATCTAAGGCACGAGTTCTCGTCTCTGTGCTATAACCAGAAGTGTTTTTACCTTTAAAATCTTTAGGTTTTTTATTTAACTTATTGAATATATGACTTCTTGGTTGTGCATGAAAAGGATGCTCGTAAAACTCGTTACTTTTCCCTCCCCAAGAATAAGCATAGTAATCTTCGGTTCCTGTTCCAAAAATGGATGGAAAATCTTCACCATCTACATAAATTCTTTCATCGCCTTCTCCCCACCATCTTTCAACAGGGTTCATAACAGTTAAAGCATCTCCCACATATACACCTCTTCCTTTTATTGTAATATAATTCCAATCAGAAAAAGGTCTAGTAGCTACAGGATATTGCCCTTTCCAAGCGGCATTAAAATACATGCTTTCACTATCCCAATTCCATTCACCAACAGTTGCTTTTAAATCTACATTTACTGTAGTTTCCCCTATATTAATAATCGATATTTTTCCTGTTTTTTGATATGGCATTACCCATCTACATGTCATTGTTCCATCTTCACTAACCGTTCTATACCAGCCTTGAAATGGGTGTAACCCTATTCCGTTACCAAAAAAATCACCTAATGGACACCAAACAGTTGGCTCACCATCAAATTCAATTTTTAAAATTACAGTACGAGTTACATCAGGATTTTTGTAATTATCTAATTTTATACTAAGCTCTCTAACAGCTGCATGTCCTTCTGGTAATTTTATAGATTTTTCTTTTTTAGATTTTAATTTTGCACTAAAAGAAACATCTTCACCTTTCATTGTATTTTTTGGAGCTAACAATAACTCACCTACCTCTTTAGTTAAAGGCATTGCATTATCAAAATCCTCTTTAGTAAAGGTTTTTATAGGTGTGTAATCATCATATTCTCTATAAGTAAATTGATAAAAAAAAGGCCTCTGTGTTGTAGTAATTTTACAACTCTTAGCATAAGGAATAGGAAAAAAAGATACTGCTGAACGCAATGACTGATGTGCCAATGGAAAAGGAATCAAACCTGTTCCATCAAGCAAGCCTAACATATTTCCTTGCAATGCAGGCTCTTTACTTCCATCTAAATAAATTTTGATTTCAATGTCTGTGTTTGGTTTATTTGCACTCAAAAAAGGCATCCAAGTGCGTACAATAGCTCCAGGCCCCACATGATCCATTAATACCCACTCTTTTTGACCATTTTTTTCTTCTGTTCTAATAAAATTATGATCGTCATCTTTACTGTTGAAATCATGATTATTAAACCAACCAACAGAATCTTGAGGTATTGTAGAAGCTCTATTATAACTACTTTCTTGTTTTAATCTAAAATTAGTTGAAGGAAAACGAGCGACAACATCTCTATCCACCATATCTTTTAACAAAGATTCTATACTCACTTCATTCTTGTTTTGAGCAAATCCTAAAACTGTAGCGAATAAAAAAATAATACTTAGAATGTGTTTCATGGGCTTTAGTTTAGTTTATGGTTTTTAGTTGTTTTTATTGAGAGCTACTTGATACATCTCCTCTGTTTTTGCTCTTAATTTTTCTAAAACAGCAGTATACTCATGATTATTAACCAAATTATTTTGTTCAGAAGGATCCGTAATCACATCATAAAGTTCCTCAATTTTAGGTGTATGTTCGTAGTAAACAATATATTTCCATCGCTCTGTACGCACGCCTCTACTTCTATAAGATTTATTATTTTCGATTAAATTTTGATTTAATTCGTCTACATTATCTTTATAGCGTTCTTGAAACATAGCAGCCAAAAACAAATCTTCCATAAACACCGTATCTCGCCATTGCGACATGTCTTCAGTTTTACTTAAAACCCTACTAATATCTCGACCTTGCATACTATTTGGCACTTCTAAACCTGCCATGGCAACAATTGTAGGTGCCATATCTACTGAAGAAATAAGTGCCGCTTCTCTGTGTTTACGTTTCGATTCTGGTACACGTCCGTCATAAATAATAAGAGGAGCCTTAACAGATTCATCATACAAAAGGCATTTATCAAAAAGCCCGTGAGAACCTTGAAAACGACCGTTATCACTAGTATAGATAATAACGGTGTTTTCTAACATGTTCTTCTCTTTTAGTTTTTCAACCAAAAAGCCAACTTGTTCATCTACAGTATAACCCTGTGTTGCAAAACGACGTACAAGCCTTTGATACATTTCGGGTGTAGATGAGCGTTTTTTATGCAAATACACACCTCTTGCATTTTCTTTAACCACTGTTGGTAAAACAGGATTATCGCCTTCTACCCAATTGTCTGGCGCTTCCATTTCTGCCTCTTTAAATTGCTCGAAATGCGGCATATATACATCCTTATCGTTATCGTGCTTTACTGCATAAAAGCTAACCGACAAACAAAATGGTTGGTCTTCGGGTTGTGTGTCTATAAAACGCATCATGGCTTCTCCAGTTCTTAAAGTTCTTCCTGAATTTTGTCGCCCTTCTTTATAGATATTTTTCAATTCTACATCCTCTTCTGGCCAGGTAACATGCCCTTTTCTATCGCGTGTTTCACTTCCTGCAAAAAAATCAAAAACACCACCCATATGTTCTTTATAGAATTGCTCTTTTGGCATACTTGGTCGTGTGGCTTCATCTGTTACTGTAAATCCTACCTTACCGATAAAACCTGTTCTATAACCCGCATTTTTAAGTAATGCAGGGTAACTTTTACTAAAATCATTTTGCGATAACGTATAATCGTCCGGAGCAACAAAACTCACTCTATGATTTGAATTATACCTTCCCGTTAACATAGTTACTCGACTCGGCATACAAATAGCCACAGCATAAAACGCCTGATCGAACACCACACCTTCGGCTGCCAATTTATCTATATTAGGCGTATTAAATTCCGGTTTTCCGTAAACTCCCATATTATCCCAACGTTGATCGTCGGTCATTAAAAAGATAATATTTGGCTTAGATTTAGCTTCCAAAGCTTTATCAGTTTCATAATTACTTTTTGATTGACCATTCGTTATTAAAGACAAGAGCATCAATAAAGTAATAGATGAAATTCGTTTTAAACTATGCATAATTTATCTTCCTAATATTAATATTTAGTTCGCAACTCGTTAATTTTTTTATCCGCATTATTAGAAATGTGGCGATCATATTTTTGAGTATAAAGCGTCGCTACTGAAAGATATTGCTGCGGAAGTTTATTGTAATGCTTCCAAGCTTTATCATAAGCTTTAATCCATTTTTTAACTGCTTTGGTATCACCTTGTTTTTCAGCATCGGCCATGTTAATAATAATTCGGTATATTTTATAAAGCCTTAATCCATATTCCGAAGAACCTATAGCATGATTTTTAGTCGCTTCACTATCCCATTTAATAGATTTTGCCAGCTTAACAATCGTTTTCCATTTGGCAACCGATTCATCTTTTTGCTCTAAATTTCGCTTACGTTCTACTTCTCCTTTTACAACACCAGGCCAACCAATTCCCTGATCTCTAGTCCACCAAGGATTCATATCCCCATAAGTACTATTTCTACCTCTAACTACAGCTTCAGCAGAAAGTAAACACAGTTCTCTAAATTTGGTAACATCATCACCTTCCAACTTTAAACGTTCGGTAGCATATCTATTAAAAATAAAGGCTTCACTTTTATCTGTATTCTGCCCCCATTGCGCCATAACCCATGCGTTTAAATCGCACCACATTTCACTTTTAATATAAGGACCTTCCCATCCACCGCCTCGGGACCAAGTCCAAATACCAGCATACAAATCGGGTCTTTTTTCAACAAACTCACCAATACTATTAATTTCCTCTTCAGGCATTCTTGCATGCTCCTCAAAACCATCTATAACTCCGTTGGCAACATAATTAGGGTAAGCACCCTTTCCTTCATATTCACGAGCTGCTTGAACTTCAATAATTTGACGATGACGCCCTTGACCAATTATTTTACTAAATGTACGAGCTCTATGAAAATCACCTTCACAATGTTTAATACTAATAATTAAATTATCATGCGGCTCTATAGCATTACTAACCTCCATGTATGGTCCCATATTTCTATCGAAGGCTATCCATGTACGGAAAATAAGTTGCTTGTTTCGTTTTACACAAATCTCTTCCCTAAGAATTTCCATTAAAGGAATAATGGTTTTTTCAGGACTATTTTTATTTTCAATAGCACCTTGATGATATGGTGCATCATGCAAATATGTTTCGCCAATACGCACCACCAAACCATCTAAATCTGGAAACTGATCGAACATTTCGTTAATTTGAGCCCGGATAAATTTTTCCGTTAAGGCATTATTTGGATCTCCAAAAGTACTTTCTATACCAAATTTTTCTATTAAACGCTTCGGAAATAAAACCAAATCGGACATAGCATAAATAGCCATATCTTGTGCTTTACTCTTCGCATGCATCTCTTTAATTTGTGCAGCCTTAGCATCTACCCATGCGCGCTCCTCTGAACCTTTTGGTAAAATATCTGGGTCTACAGATTCCCAATTTATCGCTAATGCTGGCGATTCAAACAGAAAATAAACCTTACCATTATAACCCATTTCTTTTATCACTGCCGGATCATTATAGGCCGATTGATAAGGTGCTTCACCAGGATTATGATGAACCATATCTAATATTAAAGGTGAAGCAACATCATTCTGAGCCAAAACATTCGTGCTAAAAACACTCACCAACACTAAAAATGTTAAACTGAAATAATTTTTTAAACTTAATTTTTTCATTGATATAAAATTTATTTAAAAGAGATCTTAAATGATTCTCAGGTACTCAAACATAGAAATTTATAGCTCGTTTCGATTATTAATTCGACCAATAACTGCTGTTTTCACACAATCAACACCTCTTTTTAATACCTAATTCTAAACATTTTATTTTCTAACCAAAATAATCTCCTCACCTACTTTTGTTTCTATATCAAACAAGTACGATTTTTTCAAAGTCACTCCCTCTAATTTAGCTTCTTTAGAAACTAATGGCTCCTTAATTTCTGGTATGCTATAAAATGCATTTGAGTTTGATTCCGTTCCTTTTTTCAAGAGTTTACCATTTTCTAGAGTGAGGTCGCTATACGAACGAACACGCAAGTTACCTCCTAAATTAGATTTGATAACGGCTTTTACAATCTCACCACTTTTCCATTCCATAGATACAATTTCAAAACCACCACGTGCTCGTAATCCATTTACATGCCCATCTTTCCAAACATCAGGAAGTGCAGGAATTAAATGAATTGCGCCGTCATGACTTTGTACTAACATTTCGGTTAAACCGGAAGTAAAACCAAAATTTCCGTCAATTTGAAACGGTGGATGTGCATCTAACATATTAGCATAAGTACCTCCTCCTTTTGGTGAATCTGGACGGCCAACTAACTTTATTTGATCGCCCATAAGTTTATAAGCATGATTGCCATCTAATAAACGTGCCCATAAATTTATTTTCCAGTTCATAGACCATCCTGTTGATGGATCACCTCTTTGAATTAGCGTGTTTTTAGCACCTTCAAATAATTCTGAATTTCTATATGGTGAAATTAGATTAGAAGGGTACAACCCATATAAATGTGATACATGGCGGTGTTTGTCTTCCGGATCGTCTAAATCTTCCATCCATTCTTGAAGCTGATTGTATTTACCAACTTGCATTGGTGGTAATTTAGAAAGTGTCGCCTCCATTTGTGGAATTAAATTTGAATCGACATCTAATAATTTTGCAGCAGTAATAGTTTTAGTTAAAATATCGTACACCAATTGATTATCCATGGTTGTACCAGCTTCAATATTTACGCCTTTATCACGTCCTTTTGGCCCGTGTTCTGGCGAAATAGTTGGTAACATAATTAACCATCCATTATCGGGCTCTTCTGTTAAAAAACTCAAGCAAAACTCCGAAGCACCTTTCATTGCAGGATATACAGAACGTAAATACTCCAAATCGCCATTAAACATAAATTTCTCCCATAAATGCTGACTTAACCACGTACCTCCTGTTGGCCACATGCCCCAAGTTGCTCCATCTACAGGCCCTGCAATACGCCATAAATCGGTATTGTGGTGCGTTACCCAACCATCGGCACCGTACATAACTTCTGCGGTTTCTTTACCTGCTTCGGAAAGCTCACGAACCATTTGAATAAGCGGTTCATGCATTTCAGATAAATTAGTAACCTCGGCCGGCCAATAATTCATTTGAGTATTAATATTTACCGTGTAAGCACTTTTCCATGGTGGTGTTAATTGATTACACCATAAGCCTTGTAAATTTCCAGGTTGCCCTCCTGGTTGCGATGAAGAAATTAATAAATAACGTCCAAATTGAAAATACAAAGCTGCCAATGCAGGATCGTTACCTGTACTGAATTCTTTAATTCTAACATCTGTTGTGTTATTTATAGAATCTGTAACACCTAAATCTAACTCAACTCTTTTAAAATATTTTTGATAAAAAGCTGTATGATCTTTTAGTAATTGATGGTAAGCTTTATTTTCCGCTTTAGCGATATAATCAGCAGCTCGTTTATGTGGATCTGCACTTATATCTTGATAATTAACAAAGTTAGTAGCTATTGAAATAAATAGCGTTACACTGTTCGCTCTAGAAACTACCAATTGTTCAGCTTTCGCAGATGTTTTCCCGCCTTCTTGTAAAATCTTTAAACGAGATTCAAATTCTACTTGTCCTTTTGTTGGTGTCCCATCTTTTATATGTTTGCTAATACGGTCGCTACTAAGTCCTGTCATCTTTAAGATATTGTTATCCTCAGTAGACACTGAAACAATTGCAGGTTCTGGTCGGTCCATACTAGCAGAAAAACTAATCTTTCCGTTTTCGCTAGCCGATAATTTTATCACAATAACCTGATCGGTAAACGATGTGAAAATTTCACGTTTATAATTTACACCGTCAACAGTATAGGTGGTTGTATTAACAGCGTTTTCAATATCTAGCTCGCGGTGGTAATTAGAAAAATTATCATGATTTTCAAAATTCAACCTTAAATTACCAACAGTTTCGTAAGGCATACCATGAGATTTTTTCGAAATAAAATCTTTATCAGCCAAACGGTGCGCTTCCGTATATTTTTTTTCAAAAAGTAATGTTCGTATTTCAGACAAAGACGTTTTAGCTGCTGCATTATCATTTCTATGCGGACCACCAGCCCAAAGTGTGTTTTCGTTAAGTTGAATATTTTCGTTTACCGGATTCCCAAAAACCATAGCACCCAATCGACCATTTCCTAAAGGTAAAGCTTCGTTCCAATCTGCTGCTGGAGCGTTGTACCAAAGTTTGTTTTTATTATTATTTTGAGCAACACAAGTTCCAATTCCGATACAAATTAAAATAAAAGTATTTAATATAATTTTCATCCGTTTTACTTTTAGCTATGGTTTAGTTGTAATTTTTAACGAAAATAATATTTACAGGATTTTATAGTATAAACTATGGTTTCATCCATATAAACTATAACCCATTTAGTGTTATTGGTCGTGTATTTTATACTTCGCCCCATGTAATAAGATGTATTTAAAAATGCTTTTAGTCAATAAAAAAACCGCACTTTATAAGTGAGGTTTTTTAAATATCAATACACTCAATAATTACTAAAAAACAAAACAGCCACCTTTTAAATAAAAGATGGCTGTTTTTATAAAATTATAAAATGCGTTTTATTCTAAAATCGCTTTCATGTCTTGTTGAAGTATTTCTGCACTTTTAGCAGCGGCTTCTGCAAAATCTTCGTTTTGAGATGCATAAATAATACCTCTCGAAGAATTAATTAATAAGCCAACATTGTCCGTCATACCATATTTACAAACGTCTTGCAAGTTTCCTCCTTGAGCGCCAACACCAGGAACGAGTAAAAAACTATTTGGAATAATTTTTCTAATATCGGCAAAGTATTCTGCTTTGGTAGCACCAACAACATACATTAAATTCTCGGCGTTTGTCCATGTTTTAGAAGTTTCCAAAACCTGTTTATAAAGCTCTTTTCCTTCAACCGTTTTGGTTTGAAAATCAAAAGCTCCAGCGTTAGAAGTTAAGGCCAACATTATAGTGTGTTTATCTTTAAAAGCTAAAAATGGCTCCACAGAATCTTTTCCCATATATGGAGCTACAGTTACCGAATCGAATGCTAAATCTTCAAAAAAAGCTTTAGCATACATAGTACTTGTGTTACCAATATCACCACGTTTTGCATCGGCAATAGTGAAAATCTCAGGATGTTTTTCGTTTAAATATTTAATAGTTTTCTCTAAAGATTTCCAACCTTTAAGACCATAAGCTTCGTAAAAAGCTGTGTTTGGCTTATAGGCAACGCATAAATGATGTGTGGCATCGATAATGGCTTTATTGAAAGCAAAAATAGGATCTTCCTCTTTTAAAAGGTGCTGTGGTATTTTATTTAAATCCACATCTAATCCTATACATAAAAAAGATTTTTTCTTCTGAATTTGCTCAATAAGTTGCTTTGTTGTCATCCTAACTTAATATTCCTTTAAAGGAAATTACTATTTAATATTAAACTTAACGCACTATAAATTCTATGTTAGTTTTAACACTAACATAGCAATACATACTCTAAATGATATCGGTATTTGCTTTTAACTTCTCTGTGTTTTCAGCTAACATTAATTCGTCTAGAATTTTTTGAATATCACCGTTTACAATATTTGATAGATCGTAAAGCGTTAAACCAATTCTATGATCGGTTACACGACCTTGCGAGTAATTGTAAGTTCTAATTTTAGCAGATCGATCTCCCGAAGACACCATACTACCACGTTTAGCAGCATCGGCTTCGTTCTTTTTAGCCAATTCCATTTCGTAAAGGCGAGAACGTAATACTTTAAAAGCTTTTTCTTTATTTTTATGTTGCGATTTTTGATCTTGACATTGCGCCACTAACCCTGTAGGTATGTGAGTTAAACGTACCGCAGAATACGTTGTATTTACCGATTGCCCACCTGGTCCAGATGAACAGAAAAAGTCGATTCGAACTTCTTTAGGGTTAATCTCTACATCAAATTCTTCCGCTTCTGGAAACACCATAACCGTTGCTGCACTGGTATGCACACGTCCTTGAGTTTCTGTTTGCGGTACACGTTGTACACGGTGAACTCCAGCTTCAAACTTTAAGGTTCCATAAACATCTTCACCCGAAACTTCGAATTGAATCTCTTTAAAACCACCATTTGTACCTTCACTAAAATCTACCGTATCTACACGCCAGCCTCTACTTTCGCAATACTTGCTGTACATTCTAAATAAATCTCCTGCAAAAATACTTGCTTCATCACCACCGGTTCCGGCACGTAATTCTACTACAGCATTTTTAGAATCTTCAGGATCTTTAGGAATTAAAAGTACTTTTATTTCTTCTTCTAACTTAGGAATACCAACTTTAGCTTCTTCCAATTGCATTTTGGCCATATCTACCATTTCGGCATCACTACCGTCTGCAATTATTTCTTCAGCTTCAGCTAAATTATTAGTAAACTCTATATATTCCTCACGTTTATCCATGAGGAGACGCAAATCTTTGTATTCTTTATTAAGTTCTACGTAACGCTTTTGATCGGTGATGATATCTGGTTGGATAATTAAATCGCTAACCTCATCAAAACGTTGTTTTACTATTTGTAACTTCTCTAACATCTGCCTTATTTAATTGGAAATCAAAAATACAATAAATTATGAATTTTCAATGACTACATGACACGGAACTAACGTAACTTTAAAAATATTTTGCATTTTTTTTCGTTATAAGCCATACTATGCAACAATTATCTGCTTTATTTATATTTTACCGACCATATATGTTATGGTCTTTTGGTGTGAATATACTTTTTGCCGTCATGGGTTATAGCTTAATTCCTATATTTATAATAAAATTGATTCTGATTGCTTTTTTGTGGTATTTAATGAATGAAACCAACGCAAAACGCAAATTAATATTCTATAAAAACTTGGGGCTTTCCACTTTAAAACTCTTTGGTTGTCTATTTATTATGGATTTAATTTTAAGTCTTCCTTTTCTTTTAATTTTGAAAGAATTTATATGATTTTTGAAATCGATAATATTGAATTATCCTTTAAAGAAAAACGTATTTTAAACGGTATTTACCTTAAAGCTGAAACAAATAATATTACAGGGTTATTAGGAAGCAATGGTTGTGGAAAAACGTGTTTATTAAACATACTATTTGGGAGTTTAGAACCTAAATACAAACTAATTCGTGTAGATAATAAGCCCATTTTAAAACCACTCTACCAAACAAAATTAGTTAGCTATTTACCTCAACATCATTTTATTCCTAGCCATTTAAAAGTAAAAACTATTTTTAAACTTTTTAAAATCTCTTGGAAGACATTTACACATCATTTTGAAGTTTTCGGACATTATAAGAAAATTAAAATTGGAAAATTATCGGGAGGAGAACGCCGCTTAATTGAAACATACATCGTTTTAAAAAGCAACACTAAATTGGTTTTATTAGACGAACCCTTTTCTCATCTATCTCCCTTGAATATTGAAATTATAAAAAATGTGATTACAGCTAAAAAAGAGCATAAAGCCATTATAATTACCGATCATTTATATAAAGAAATTATTGATATTGCTGATAATCTTTACTTTATAAAAAACGGTAATTCAAGACGCATTGAAAATGTAAAAGAATTAGAGGATTTGACGTACTTAAACGCTTCTAACCTTAACTAATTTAAATGCTTTATCGTTTTTATTTTCTAAAACAGAGAATAAAACACAAAAACTTAAACCAAATAAAAAGAAAAAATACTCCAAATAGCATAAAGCCATTAATTGGAGATAGTGAGCAATAACGCTAGTAACTTCGGCTAAAGTTAAAAACACGACTACTAAAGCAAAATATTTAGATCTAGAATCTTTTATTAAGCGATACCGAATAGCAAAAGCCGCAACTATAATTAGAGCACACCCTAAAAGAAAGTACAAATTAACCAAATATTCTAAAATAATAAAAGGTTCTATTATTGCGATAACAGCTCGAACGACATAAGTATTAAGAAAAATAAGCAATCCATAAATTAGATATTCAATATAACTAATACGTAATGTTTTTTGTTTGAAAAAACCACAGAGACAAAGCATAACATAACCGAATAATTTAAAAAGGGTTGGCCATATGGTGTTGAGTGGGTTTTCAGAAAAAACAAGGAAAGTTTCCGATAGAATAAAGAACACCCAAAAAAGTATTATACTCCATTCTGAATAAATTTTATACTTTAAAACAAACACAAAAAGCACTAGTTCTGTGAGCAACACAACGTTTAGGCTATAACTAAAAAATAAGACAAAACAACTCAACACAAAAAAAATGCTGGTTATTAAGTACACCCTATTTTTGAGACTTAACATGCTCTATATATTTTTGCGTAGCGGTAAACCAAGAGATTTCTTTTTAAGCGTGTAATTTAAAAATATTATAAGAAATACAATATTTGTAAGTAGATAAACATCTTTTTAACATAATATCAAAAAGATATACGGTAAAAATAAGATAATAGACGTCTGATTACTCTTATCTTTTAGAAAATTTTAAATACTGCCTGTTTTTATTAATTTATGTACGCTGTCACTAACGTTTTCATCAATAAAAGCAATGACTCCAAAACTTAATCCAAATAGAAAGAAAAAATATTCTAGATAATACATAAAGGTATAATCTAAATAGAAACCAACAATCCCAAAGACTTCAGCTGTTATTAAAAAGGTTATTAAAAACAAGAAATACTTAGAACGCGAATCGTGCAACAATCGATATCTATATGAGCTTATGCTGAGCAGAATAAGAACGATACCATACACAAAAAACACGACCGTCATATATTGTTCTTCAACCAGAGCCGCTACCAACTCAACTATTTTATAAACCACATATACATTTAACAAAAAAACGAGTGAGTAAACACAAACATCCATGCTGTTATTCTTTACTTTTTTCTGCTTAGGATACACGTAAATCAGTAGCATAAAATAACCAATAAGCTTTAGTAATGTGGTTATCGGACCATAAGCGATATTATTATTAAAATATATAGCTGTTGCCGATAACGTAAAAAAGAGCCAAAATAAAGGAATAGTCCACTCTTTTATTTTTTTGAATTTAAGAAAAACACTAAAGAAAATAATATCGGCTAAAAGGTTAATTGTAAACACACCACTTACTTTGTGAAAGTATTGACAACAACAACATAAAATAAAAAGAACAGAAGTAATTAAATATATTTTATTCTTGAGCGTTAACATTTCTAGGGCATTTTGTTTACAACAATGGTCGTAACTTTTTCAGTAAAAATTAACGCAATTTAACTATATCATTTAAAATCTGCTAGTTAAGAATACTGAAATTTTATTTTATGCAAATATTTCTATTTTCAATAGTTAAAAAATCAATTTCGTAAAATAACACGTAATTTTGTAGTAAATTGAAAACAAAATATCAATTAAAACACCTTACTAATAAAAGGTCTGAGTTCTCGATTTAAAAATCTACAGCAAAACCAACACCTAAAAACTGTTTCCATTGCACTTTTGCACCGGCTTCTTCAGTTTCGCCTTCAACATCTGTTTCAATAGATGTTTTAACATCATCATCATACCTTAAATGTGAGCCTAAAGTTGCTCTAATAAAACTGTTAACCTTAAAATCAAAATCCACACTCCAATCTACGTCTACATTTCCGAAGTTATTAACGTAATCAGAATACATGCTCAATTGGTTTTTAACGGTTATGTTTTCGACTAGCTCCATCTCATAACTGTTAGTTATTAAAACACCAACCTCTCTCCGGGTTTGTTCGCCTTCACGAATTAATAAACCTTCAGAATCGTAAACAGCCGGAGTAACACCAAAAGCTCCTGCGTTTGCTAAATCTTCATCTAAAACAAAGGTGGCTTTTAAGGTAAGTGGTGAAAAATAAAATGACATTTTTTCAATATTTTTACCGTACTCCATACCTCCACCCAAAAACAAATAACCTGGCGCCATTAGTCGAGATATAGGATTGTCTGTGTTTGGGTAACTATATCCATTGGTTAACTGTGTTCTAAAATTTAATTGAGCTGAATAAAACCAGTTAGATTTTAAATCTGGTTTAAATCCCATACTCGAATTGATTTCGATTAAATCGTCGGTTTTTCTAAGCTCTCTAGATTGTTGCTTGTTTATACCGTAACGCATACGCGCATCGTTTCTCCATGAAAAATACTTATCGCTATAATTAGCACTAGTCTCAAAACCAACTAAACCGGAGATTGAATTACTACCACCTGAATTCCAGTTAACAAAAGCGACTTCACTTAAATCGAAAGTTGCTTTATTTTTTTGCTGCCATTGCGGACCATCATATTTTGGCTTAGCTACCTTTAAGAATAAAGAATCGGGCTGAGCATGAATACATTGAAAAAGGAGACAAGCAATAATTAAGAAAGAATTTTTCATGATTATATTAGGGTATTTTTTAAAATTACACAAAGCATCAATAATTGTACCATTTTAACGAATATTTAAGAATTATATTTCAAGTGGCTTAATAATTTTAAATTCGACTACGCTATAAACGAGCAAAGCACCTAAACCTAAAACATATAACGGTCTAGAAACATAAAATAAAAAATCAAAACCTAAAAAATATCCCGTCGATGTTAAAACATTAGAAATGGCAACGCCGTATACAAAAACCACGTAATACCTAGCTTTTACAGTTGAATAACCATAACTGTAAGCAAATGCTAGTATGGCTAAAAATATTTGAAGTGCACCATAAAAAAGCGCAACCACAGTTAATGATGAATCTTTTGACGTGACTTGAGTTAAGTTTAATAACTTAAAAAGTAAAAACACATGCAATAAGGCTACAACAAAGAACACCAAAGTAGTAGAAACATTATATTTTAAACGAATTATTTTAGGTAAAACATCTAGACAAACACATATAGCTGCAAGCCCTCTAAAAACAAGAGTTAAACGGGCGTAAAACAAGGTTTCAAAAAAATGTATAAAAAAATCGGCAAAAACTAAACTAATAAGCGCAAGCAATAGGAATATGTTTTTATAACCTTTCAACAAAACAAATAGAATAAGGAAGGAAGAACTGCTAATAAGCCTTATGTTGCGCATGCCTTCTAAATCAAAAAAAGTTATGGTTAGCAAATTTGCCAAAACGAGCAAAGCTGTAACTCCGAAAATAACTTTTTTCGACTCCATGGAAAAAATATTAAATATTAGTTATTAATATACAAACTCTCCAAACTCACTATTTATTGTTAATTTTTTAGTTTCAGAAGCCTCTACTCTACCAATAATTTTAGCATCGACGTTAAACGATTTAGATATAGCAATAATATCTTCTGCTATTTCTGGTGTTACGTACAATTCCATTCTATGACCACAGTTAAATACTTGGTACATTTCTTTCCAATCTGTTTTAGATTGCTCTTGTATCAATTTGAAAAGCGGTGGAATTGGGAATAAATTATCTTTTACAATATGAAATTGATTTACAAAATGAAGAATTTTAGTTTGTGCTCCACCAGAACAATGTACCATACCATGTACTTTATCACTTTTAAACGTTGATAAAATCTTCTTTATAATTGGAGCATAAGTTCTTGTTGGTGATAATACAAGTTTACCAGCATCTATTGGAGAATTCTCTACAGCATCTGTTAATTTTACACCACCAGAATACACAAGATCTTCAGGTACTGCGGCATCAAAACTTTCAGGATATTTTTCGGCTAAATACTTACTAAACACATCGTGTCTTGCAGAAGTTAAACCATTACTTCCCATACCGCCATTATAGCTTTTCTCGTAAGTGGCTTGTCCAAAACTTTCTAAACCTACAATTACATCTCCAGCTTTTATGTTGGCATTATCTATAACATCACTACGTTTCATACGTGCTGTTACGGTAGAATCTACAATTATGGTTCTCACTAAATCTCCAACATCGGCAGTTTCACCACCTGTAGAATGTATGGTTACTCCAAAAGATTTTAAATCTTCCAAAAGTTCTTCGGTACCATTTATAATAGCCGAAAGCACTTCTCCTGGAATTAAGCTTTTGTTTCTACCAATAGTAGAAGATAACATAATGTTATCTGTAGCGCCAATACACAATAAATCGTCAATATTCATTATTAACGCATCTTGAGCAATACCTTTCCAAACCGAAACATCTCCGGTTTCTTTCCAATACATATAAGCCAACGACGATTTTGTACCTGCGCCATCTGCATGCATTACTAAGCAATAATCTTCATCATTAGTTAAATAATCAGGAACTATTTTACAGAAGGCCTGCGGAAACAAACCTTTGTCTATATTTTTAATAGCGTTGTGAACATCTTCTTTTGATGCTGAAACTCCTCGTTGTGCGTATCGTTTTGAAACTTCTTGACTCATAATATTCTATTGTGTTGCAAATTTACTTTTTTGAATGAAAAAACCCCACTTTTTTAAAGCAGGATTTTAGAAGTTTTAATATTTTATGGGTTAAACCCTTTATTATTTTCAATTCTCTATTCTTTTTTAGTAAAAACTAAATAAAAGAAAAGTTTTAAACCTTGCATTTATCTCTTTTCAACTAAAAAACGAATTGTATTTTAATTATCGTGTAAATAATAATTCGCGATACTTCGTTAATGGCCAAATTTCATCATCAACCAACATTTCTAATTTATCACAATGATACCTAATATCATCAAACAGCGGTTTTACTTTTTTCGCATAAGCTAAAGCACGTTTTTCAATATCTTCAATGGCATTTGCTTTTCGACGCTGATCTACCATTTTGGTAACATTTGCGTTAATACCTTCTATATGATTCGAAATTTCTTCAATTAAAAGCACTTGCTCTTTAGAGACATCATGATATTTTTCTTCAAAAATCTCTTTTAATCCACGAACGTTTCTAATTAAAATATTTTGATATTTAATTGCTGTTGGCACAATATGGTTTCGAGCAATATCGCCCAAAACACGACCTTCTATTTGTATGTGCTTGCTGTAAGCTTCCATCTCAATTTCGTAACGCGCTTGAGTTTCCACTTTAGTCATAACATTCATTTCTTCAAATAAATCGATGGTTTGTTGAGATATTTTAGCAGTTAAAGCTTCCGGAGTTGTCTTATTATGACTCAATCCTCGTTTTTTAGCCTCAACCTCCCAAGGCTTACCATATCCATTTCCTTCAAATAAAATAGCTTTAGTATCCTTTATATATTCTCGCAAAACATTAAAAACAGCTTCATCCTTTTTTAAATCTTTTTTATTGATTAAAGCATCAACTTCAACTTTAAAATCTTTTAACTGTTTTGCTACAATGGTGTTTAAAACCGTCATCGGGTTACCACAGTTTGCGGTAGATCCTACTGCTCTAAATTCAAACTTATTGCCTGTAAAAGCAAAAGACGATGTTCTGTTTCTATCCGTATTATCAAGTAAAACATCAGGAATTTTACCTATCACATTAAGCTTAAGTTCTGTTTTTTCTTGTGGAGATAATTTTCCTTTTGTAACCCCTTCAAGTTCATCTAAAACCTTAGTAAGTTGCTCACCAATAAACACCGACATAATAGCTGGTGGCGCTTCACTAGCTCCCAAACGATGGTCGTTACTTGCCGATGCCACAGAGGCACGCAAAAGTGCTTCATGTTTATAAACCGCTTTAATAGTATTTATAAAAAAGGTAAGAAACTGTAAATTACTCATTGGTGTTTTTCCTGGCCCCAACAAATTCACTCCAGTATCTGTAGAAAGTGACCAGTTGTTATGCTTTCCAGAACCATTCATTCCCGCAAATGGTTTTTCGTGAAAGAGCACTTTAAAATTATGTCGAGACGCTACACGCCCCATTAAATCCATTAAAAGAGAATTGTGATCTACTGCTAAATTCGCTTCTTCATAAATAGGAGCCAATTCAAATTGATTAGGCGCCACTTCGTTATGCCTTGTTTTCACCGGGATTCCCAAAAGCATACACTCCGTTTCTAGCTCGCGCATAAAATTTAAGGCTCTGTTAGGTATCGATCCAAAATAGTGGTCGTCTAACTGTTGCCCTTTTGCAGCCGAATGCCCAAGCATAGTACGCCCAGTTAGTGTAATATCTGGACGGCTAGCAGCCAACATTTTATCTATTAAAAAATACTCCTGCTCCCAACCGAGAGAACTGGTTACTTTTTTTACGTTTTTATCAAAATAGCGACATACAGCCGTAGCTGCAGTATCTACTGCATTCAGTGCGCGTAAAAGAGGTGTTTTAAAATCTAGCGCTTCACCTGTATACGCCACAAAAATAGTTGGTATACAAAGTGTAGTTTGGTAAATAAAAGCTGGTGATGTAGGATCCCAAGCCGTATAACCACGAGCTTCAAAGGTATTTCTAATACCTCCATTCGGGAAACTAGAAGCATCTGGCTCTTGCTGTACCAATTGGTCGCCACCAAATTTCTCAATAGCCATACCACCTCCAATAGTTTCAAAAAAAGCATCGTGCTTTTCGGCAGTCGCTCCTGTTAATGGCTGAAACCAATGCGTATAATGTGTAACTCCTTTAGATAACGCCCAATCTTTCATAGAAGACGATACTTGATCGGCAATACTTCTGTCTATTTTTTTACCATGACTGATAGCATTCATAACGCCATTAAAAGCATCTTTGGTTAAATATTGGCGCATGGTGTTTTCGTTAAACACATTTTTACCAAATAAATCCGATCGTCTTTCCTTTTCCTCAATATGCACAGGTTTATAGGCCAACGATTCTTTTACGGCATGAAATCTAAGTGTAGACATTTTCTAAAGCAGTTTTATATTTTCTAATAATTCTTCAATATAACTCATAAAAAATTTAATTCTAAACATCAGTATTAAACTTTCGAGCAAAAATAGGCACCAAAATCAAGAATTCCGTAAAAACCCTAAATATATTATTAACACTTTTTCAGTATTTTCAATAAATAATCAACTTTTTTTAAAATAATCCTCAAAAAAGTAGGGTATAAATAAAAACAAGTCACCTCTTTGTTAAAACACCCCTAATAAATTCGTAGTAAAAACTTAAAAATATATATTTGTGATATTATTATCAATATTTCAATTATAAAATATTCATTATGGCAAAAATTAAATTAGAATACCTTTGGTTAGATGGTTACCATCCTACTCAAAACTTAAGAAGTAAAACTAAAGTTGAAGAGCATGAAGACTTCAAAGGTACATTAGAAGAAATAGGAAATTGGTCTTTTGATGGATCGTCTACTAGACAAGCAGAAGGCGGATCGTCAGACTGTTTATTAGTTCCTGTTGCAATCTACCCAGATCCAGATCGTATCAACGGTTATTTAGTTATGACTGAAGTTATGAATGCTGATGGAACGCCACACGTATCTAATGGTAGAGCTACTATTGATGATGATGATAATGATTTCTGGTTCGGTTTCGAGCAAGAGTATTTCATTATGGATAATAAAACACAATTACCTTTAGGTTTCCCTGTAGGTGGTTATCCTGCTCCACAAGGTATGTATTACTGCTCTGTTGGTGGTAAAAACACACACGGTAGAGATTTCGTTGAAGAGCATGCAGATTTATGTATCGCAGCAGGTTTAAACTTCGAAGGTATTAACCAAGAGGTTGCTTCAGGACAATGGGAGTACCAATTATTCGCAAAAGGCGCTAAATTAGCTGGTGACGAACTTTGGATTTCAAGATATTTATTAGACCGTTTAACAGAAAAATATGGTTACTACATCGAGTACCACCCAAAACCATTAGGTAAAGATATGGATTGGAATGGTTCTGGTATGCACGCAAACTTCTCAAACAATGTTTTAAGAACATGTGGAGACAAAGAAGTTTACGCAGCAATTTGCGAGGCGTTCCGCCCAGTAGTAAAAGAACACATTGCTGTTTACGGTGAGTTTAACGACCAACGTTTAACAGGTTTACACGAAACTGCAGCTATTACAGATTTCTCTTGGGGAATTTCAGATAGAGGTGCATCAATCCGTATTCCTTTAATCGCAGTAGAAAAAGGCTGGAAAGGCTGGTTAGAAGACAGACGTCCTGCTTCAAACGCTGATCCATACAAAATTGCAGCAAGAATTGTGAAAACAGTTAAATCTGCAAAAGTATAATTCACATAGCATAACATTTTGTTCATAATATAAGCGCTAACATTTATTTGTTAGCGCTTTTATTTTATAATTTATTTAGTTTTCGGGCTTTCCGCTATATCTTTATTTGTGCCACTACGGTTTAAAACTACTTACAGCTTAGAGGCTAACACAAAACGTCGGTACTACCTACAACAATAACGCTCGCACAAAAAAGGATGCCGCATCAATCCCTAACGCAAATTCCCGCCAAGGCTTTAACTTAGCGAGAAAACCCACCTACTCTTGCTTCCTTACTCTTCTCCATAATTTATTATCCGTACTTGCTTTAATACACTATTTGCTCATAATAAACCAACAATTTAAACAGACTATATCTATATATATGCCATGAAATCATTAATACAGACACATATATTAGTCCTAAATAAGATATTAATATATATTTGCACGCCCATTTCAGGTAGATAATTTCAATTACCTACCAACACCATTAATTGTATGAATAAAGTACTTATTATCTTTTTATTATTCTGTTCAAACTTCATGAACGGACAAACCACACCGGAATCATCTGGAGAGCAAACCATCTGGCAAACCTTTAAATACGATATGGGTAGTGTTGGAAAAGGTGTTGGTTATGCTTTTAGTAGACCTACAAAATGGAAAGGTAAACAATGGATAGACTTTGCAGGAATAGCTGCAGGAACAGCTCTATTAACGCTTGCAGATGATGAAATAGACCATTGGTCTGATGGTTTTCGAAGTGCTATTCCTAACAACGTGCTACATTTTGGCGGAAAAACAGCTAACCCTGAGGGGAACTATAGCCTTAGTGGCGCTGTATACTTTACAGGGTTATTCATTAAAAATGAAAAAATTAGAAGAACAGGCGTTTTAATGCTAGCTTCCACAATTACAGGCGGATTTTTACAGCAAGTAACCGTGCGCGTTCTAGGAAGAGCGAGACCATTAACTGGAGAATCAGCAAATGGTTTTGACCCCTTGACATTAAAAAAAGTTAATAATTACGATTCCTTCTTCTCAGGCCACACCATCTTATCCTTTGCAAACGCTTACGCCATTGCCAAACAATTTAAGAGTCCGTGGGTAAAAGCAGGTATTTATACTATTGGTAGTATTCCTGGATTTACAAGAATAGTAATAAGTAAACATTGGTTTTCCGATGTCGCCCTTGGTACAGTAATGAGTATTTTAATTGTAGAGTCTATCGATAAATATTTAGACTCTAGATACGATCAAAAATACAATAACAAAAATAAAAAGGTAAATTGGGATTTATCTTTTGCACCAGGACAAATTGGAGTTAACCTTCAATTCTAAATAAAAAAATTTAGAATACTTTCAGAACCTCTAAAATCTCAGAAAACCCAGGTCTAGATTTCACATTTACATCTGTACAATCAGCGATTAATTTTCGCCATTTTACGAGAAGTTCAGTATTCATGTCATTTTCACGAACAAGACCTAACACATCTTCTACTAAACAAGCATAAGCGCGCACTTCTACACGCTCAACAGCATAAGCAAGCCCAGAATTAACATCGTAAAAAGAGGCTGCCCCAAAATCACCCAAAAGGCAATCTGCCGATGCATTCACTAATATATTATGCGCATACAAATCACCATGGTTAATACCTTTTTTATGTAACTGCTGGCAAACCGAAGCCATGCTTTTTGCAATTTTCAATAACTCATCTGCATTAAAAACAGAAGTTTCATCAAACACATCTCGTGTACAAGTTTGTAAACTTGGTGGATTTCCTAAATTGACGTAATCTGGAGAGATCAACGTCATTATTAAACCTATTTTATCTTCCGGATGATTTTTAATTTTTCCTAAAACAGGAATTAAATTCTCATGAGCACCAGCTGAAATAGAAATAGCCATTTCATCGTCTGGTAAACCATCGCTAGTAACATCGCCTTTAAATACTTTAATTGCGATGTCTTTATTTTTCGATTTCCAAAAAGCTTTAGAAATAAATCCAGAAGCGCCTTCTCCTAATAATTCTTTAACAGAAAAATCGTTCCAATCAAAAGCCTCAAAATCGGGCTGTAATTCTATTTTAGCAGCAGCAGCAGGATTACCTCCAAAAGCTACCCAACTTAATTTTGGCAACTCAAAAAACCAATCTGGAATCGATTTTAATTTATTAGCCGAAAACCGAATGAGTTCAAGATTCATACAAGCTTTCATCTCAATAGGTAATTCTTCAATTAAATTTCCTGCTAAAGCGCATTTTTGAAGCAACGTACAATCTCCAATACTCTTCGGAAGTTTTTCAATTTTATTATCGGTTAAAATCAACCAATTTAATAGTGGTGGAAATGCTTGCTCTGGCACTGTTTTAATTTGATTAGATTTAAAACCAATCATATTCAAATTAGGGCATTTTGCAAGTATGCTTGGAAATTCCGTAAAGTTATTTCTTGCAAAAAATATAATTCTTAAATGCTTAAGCCGAGCGATACTTTCGGGTAAAGAAGTCAATTTATTATCTGATAAATCTAAAACCTCTAAAGTCTCGGAAAGCGATATAATTTCTTCCGGAAACGTTTCTAAACCACAAGCTAATTTTAATGTTTTCGAACCTATTAATTGTCCAGATTTTAATGCTTCTAAAGAATGTACCATGTATCAATTTTGAAGTTACAAATCTAACTATTATAGATGTCTAAAGAGCAGAAAACCTCAGGTTTTTCGGGATAATTTACTGCTTAAATATTCAAAATAAAGAAAAAATTAATACGCCTTAAACATAATATGGTTAGGGTTAGTACGGGTATCGGAAAGTTTAAAATCGTAATCGCCAACAATTTTAAACTCATTTTTTGTGTAGAATTTTATGGCTTTCAAGTTTTCGACCCAAACAGCTAACCAAATTCCTTTTTGATTATACTGCTTAGAGGTTTCAATGATATAATTAAAGAGCTCTACTCCTAGCTTTTTATCATGAAAGGCCTCCAATAAATAAAGTCGATCGAGTTTAGTAACAGCAGACTCATTAACCCAAGGGCTTATTGCATTAATCTCTATTTTTGAAAAGCCAGCAATTTCACCTTCAAAAGAAATAATATAATATTGAACGTTTTCGTTTTTAAACTCTTCAGCTATAGCTTGCTCTTGATACGCTTTATCAACAAAAGTTTTAATATCACTTTCCGAAGCACTATGTCCATGAGATTCTAAAAAGGTTTGACGTCCAACTTTAGCAATTAATTGTGCGTCTTTAACTGTTGCTTGTTCTATTTTAATCATACTACAAAAAATCTATTTTCCGGTAAATACCAAAAACATAAAAACACCATAACCAACAACTAGCGCAAAGCCTTTTAATCGGCTAATCTGCAAACGTTTTGGTAAAAATATTAACGGAATTAAAATAGCAGAAAAACCAAGCATCCAGAAAATATCTGTACTTAATATAGAGGGTTCTGTTACCGGAATTGGTTTTATCATAGCTGTTAAACCTAAAACCGATGCAATATTAAAAATATTAGAGCCAATTAAATTCCCTAAAGAAATAGCTTTTTCTTGTTTAGCTGCTGCAATAACCGATGCTGCTAATTCTGGTACACTTGTACCAATTGCGATAAGCGATACGCCTATTACAGCCTCGGAAACCCCTATAGAAACTGCTATAGCTTTAGCGCCTTCTACTAGCCATTCACTACCAAAGTAAAGTGCTGCTGCTCCAATTAACAGCCATAACCCTATTTTAAAATTAGAAACAGTTGCCAAAGTATCATCAACCTCATCTGAAGCTGTATCTTTTTTGGCGTTTCTTATTAAATATATTAAAAACACGATAAGTCCTGCAAACAGAATACCTCCTTCTATTCCCGACAATACGTTATCGTTTTTCAGAAAATAATACAGTACTATAGAGAACACCATCATCACAGGCCAATTAAGCTTATAAAATGATTTATCTACAGCAATAACGCTTACCATAGCCGTGATGCCTAATACCAAGCCAATATTTGCAATATTAGAACCTACAACATTAGTTATAGCAATGGCAGGCGAACCAGACAAGGCGGCTTGTAAACTTACGAGTAACTCTGGTGCCGATGTTGCGAAAGAAACCACTGTCATTCCAATTACCATTTTGGAGATATTAAACTTAAAAGATAACGCTACAGATGCACGAACCAAAAATTCGCCACCAACAACCAATAAAATAAAACCAAGTATAACCCAAAGTAAACTCATAACTATATTTTTTTGCGAAGATAATTGAAACTGAAAATTGAAAAGCTAAAAGGGAAAAGTTTTTTTAAACAATAAGGTAAGCAGATAAATTAAAGACCACCTCTCGGCTAAAATTAAGAGCAAATACTTTTGAAAACTTAAAAAATATTTAAATAACTACTATTTTAGTTTTATAACTATAAAAATAGTTATACATTTGAAAACTACTGATAATTAACATTTTAATTTATAATGGAAAAGCTAACTAACAAAGAAGAAGAAATAATGCATATTTTATGGACGCTTGAAAAAGCTTTTGTAAAGGATGTCTTGGCTGAAATAAAAAACGATAAACCGCATTACAATACGCTTTCTACTATAATTAGAAATTTAGAAGAAAAAGGATATGTAGCATACACGGCCTACGGAAAAACTCATCAATACTACCCTATTGTTTCTAAGGAAGATTATAGAAAAGGCTTTATGAACACCGCCATTAATAACTATTTTAATAACTCTTACAAAAACATGGTATCCTTTTTTGCTAAAGAAGAAAAGATTAGTGTAGACGAGCTTAAAGAGATTATTAAACTCATTGAAAAAGACAATTAATTATGGAATACCTATTAAAAGTATCTGCTTTATTAGCTATTTTCTATGTATGTTATAAAGTATTTTTGCAACGTGACACCTTTTTTAATGAGAATAGATGGTTTTTAATACTCGGTATTGTAACTGCATTTGTGTTGCCTTTTTTAGTGATTCCAATTTATATTGAATACACTCCTGTAGACGTACCAAATTTTAATAATATCCCTACGGAGGTTTCCGAAAATATCGAAACACCATTTAATATTTTAGATTATTTACCAATAATTTATTTACTAGGAGTCATCGGTTTTTCTATTCGGTTTTTAATACAACTTACCTCTTTAAGTTTAATTATTTCTAAAAGTAAAAAAGAAAAACACGGTAAATACACATATATTAAAACGGACAAAAACATATCGCCTTTTTCGTTTTTCAACTGGATTGTTTTTAACCCAAATAACTTTAACAACACCGAGTTAGAACAGATTCTAATTCATGAAAAAATTCATTCCAATCAAAAACATTCCATCGATGTTTTACTCACACAACTTAGTTGCATTGCACTATGGTTTAATCCGTTTATATGGTTTTACAACAAAGCATTAAAGCAAAATTTAGAATTTATAGCCGATAATGAAACTCAACATCAAATAGATTGTAAAAAAACGTATCAAATCACTTTACTAAAAACAAGCTTGCCATCTCATCAAATGGCTTTAACCAATAATTTTCACACATCATTAATCAAAAAACGAATCGTTATGTTACACAAATCAAAATCGAAAAAAATCAGTTTATTTAAATACACCCTTATTATCCCCTTACTTTTTACCTTCATTTTTAATTTCAATACAGAAGTTATTGCTCAAACTAAAGAACAGAATATTACAGGTAAAAGTGATTCCGGAGTTACTTTAAAACTGGAAGACGACGATAATCCGCTTATTATAATAGATGGGAAAACATCTAGCAAAATCAAACTCGAGCTCCTAAACCATTCCAATGTTGAAAGTATAAACATACTTAAAGGAAATGCTGCAACGGAAGCTTATGGCAACAAAGGAGACAATGGTGTTATGTTAATAACCACTAAAAAACAAAGCCAGTGGAAAGTTAGGTCTGAAAGAAATAAAAATGTTATTCACGCCACTAAAGACACGATATATGTTAATGAAAAGCCAAATGTTTTACAAAAACTAGTTAACGATTATGATAAAGAGCCGCTTTTTATATTAGATGATAAAACAATAACTAAAAAAGAACTTGCTTTACTAGACGAACAAACCATCAACTCCATATCTATCATAAAAGAAGAACAAGCCACAAAGAAATATGGTGAAAATGCTAATAATGGTGTTGTAATAATAAAAACCAGAACAGCAGATTCCCAAAATAGTCCTTTTGTAAAAATAGTAAAAGCAAAGTTATACATTGTCGATCGCGTAGAAATTAAAGAAGCTGACTTCCAAAAAATAGATCCAGAAAACATCAAATCTATTAATGTACTTAAAGGAAAATCTGCTATTGATAAATATGGAGAAAAAGCTGAAAATGGAGCTATAGAAATTACGACTAAGAACAATAATCAAAAAAACTCAAATTCTGTTCAAACAAAAAAAACACAACATAAATTAGAAATAGCGAAAGACAAACAACCTTTAGTGTATGTTGACAACGAAGAAGTAAATTACGAAGACTTAAAAAATCTTGACACAGAAAACATAGAATCAATGAATGTTTTAAAAAATAAAAACGCTACTGATAAATACGGTGATAAAGGTAAAAATGGCGTTATAGAAATTACCACAAAAAAATAAACTCCCAACCCATAAATTCAAAATTAAGGCACTCAGCAATGAGTGTCTTTTTTTGTTTTAAAAAAATTTAAAAAAGACAAAACCATTAAAAACCGTTTTGTTTTACACCAAATCTCCCTTGGTTTCTCAAATACACCCTCAAAAACCCCTTGAAAAGTTTTAATTTAAAACCATATTAACACATTTTACACACAATTCAAAACACACGCAAAGCAAGTCACTCAAATATTAAAACAAAAACGATTCTTATACTTACAAATTCGTATTCAATTTCACCGATTTACCTAAAATCACTTGGAGAATACTTCTCTAAAAATATATATTGAAAACTCAATCGAAAAACTGAGTATAACACTAACCCTTTAAAACTAACAATTATGATGACTCTTGCAAAACTTGTAGTAGATTTAATAATCACAATCCTTACAAGTATCTAACCACAAAACATGTAAAACTTAGTCTAGAATAAGTTTTACTATTTTTACAAAAAAAAAGAGGTTATAGATGCAAAAGCAAATATTCAAAATTTTAGCAAAGGTGAACAAAGCAGTCTTACCAAGTTACTCTAAAAAACAACTCGATTTATCAAAAGCCAGTAAACTACAATTAGCAATAATAGGTTGGCGTGTTTACGTCACTAAAAATGCGTTAGATTAATTTAAATTTATCGCATAAAAAAAGCTCCCAATTTCTTGGAAGCTTATTTTTTCGTGACCTCGACTGGATTCAAACCAGTAACCTCTTGAGCCGTAATCAAGTGCGCTATTCAGTTGCGCCACGAGGCCGTTTTTATGTGGGTGCAAATATACATCTTTTAATAAAAGCCCACCAAATTTTTTTTAACTTTTTTTATTATTATTTTTGAATATGGAAAAAGCCCTCTTAAAAGAAAAATTCAGCAACGCTCTAGATCAAGATATTATAAACGAAATCTTAGAAGTCGGACGTTTTAAAACCTTTCAAAAAGATGATATTATAATCGATATCAATCAAAATCTAGAATATATACCACTACTCCTAAGCGGAAACATAAAAATATTACGTGAAGATAACGATGGTAACGAACTCTTAATATACTTTCTCGAAGCCGGCGAAACCTGCACCATGTCGCTTACCTGTTGTATGGGCACCTCAAAAAGTAAAATTCGCGCCGTGGCCGAAAGCAACTCAAGCATCGTACTTATACCTGTAGCAAACATGCAAATTTGGTTCCATAGCAACCACAGCTGGCGTAATTTTATACTCGAAAGCTACCAATCACGCTTCACCGAAATGCTCGAAACCATAGACAATCTGGCTTTTTTAAAAATGGACCAACGCCTCTACAACTACCTACTCAACAAAGCAGAACTCAGCGGCTCAAAAACCATTATTGTAAAACATCTCGACATATCCGAAGATCTCCACACCTCACGCGTTGTAATTTCTAGACTCTTAAAACAGCTAGAAAACGAAAACAAAATAAAACTAAGTCGTAACAAAATAGAAATTCTATAAAACATTTGGGCGCTACCCGAAAAGGGTCGGGCTATTCGCTGCAAGTCCTCGTACGCGCAATTGCCATTGCGCATACTGTGGGCTTTTCACTACTATCCCTAGCGCAAGCAAACCTGCCAACAAAAACCTCTATCAAATAAGCACATTATTTTCTCTTATTTACGCTCCTATTTCTTCTTGTTTCTATAACCTCTCACCTATTTTCTAGGTCTTACGAGTAAAGCAACCGCTGCACGCACTTCTAACCTACTCCCTTAAAACAACTTAACTACACACAAAATTCAAAGTAACATTTATTACAAAACATACTACACCAAGACCATACCTTTGCACCAAATAAAAGAATATGGAAATAATTTTGAACCCTTGGCCATGGTATGTATCAGGCCCATTAATAGCCATCGTTATGGCACTACTACTCTATTTTGGCAAAACCTTCGGTATGTCATCCAACCTGCGTACACTTTGCGCTATTGGAGGAGCTGGTAAATTTGCCGATTTTTTTAAATTCAACTGGAGAGATCAACTATGGAATCTTACCGTAGTACTAGGCGCTATTATAGGCGGCTTTATTGCAACACACTTTTTATCAAACGATACACTTATCGATTTAAACCCAGAAACGGTTGTCGAGCTTCAAAATATGGGCTTTCAAAATGCAGGCGCATCACTTTTACCAAACGAGCTCTTCAGTATCGAAGCACTCAAATCACCTAAAGTTTTAATCATATTAATTATTGGAGGTATACTTGTAGGTTTAGGAACCAGATATGCAGGTGGCTGCACTTCAGGCCATGCCATTACAGGGCTAAGCAGCTTGCAAAAACCATCACTAATAGCCGTAATTGGCTTTTTTATCGGTGGATTAATAATGACTAATCTTATTTTACCTCTAATATTTTAACTATGAAATTTATAAAATTCTTATTAGTAGGCATTGTCTTCGGTATTCTATTAGTAAAATCCGAAGCCGTTTCATGGTATCGCATTTACGAAATGTTCCGTTTTCAATCCTTTCACATGTACGGCATTATTGGTACGGCTGTAATATCGGGTATTTTGTTTCTACAAATATCAAAAAGAGGTTACATCAAAAGTATAGAAGGCGCCGATATATTTGTTCCTAAAAAAGACAACGGCATCACTCGCTATATTGTTGGCGGAATTATTTTTGGCTTAGGTTGGGCACTTATAGGTGCATGTCCTGGGCCTATGTATATTCTTTTAGGCACAGGCGTTTCTAGCATGCTTATTGTAATTGCGGCCGCCATAGTTGGTACATTTATTTACGGTATACTAAAAAGTAAACTCCCACACTAAATGGAAAGTTCTCAAATTATAGGTTATGTAGGCGCTCTTATTGTTGGTCTCGTTTTGGGACTCATTGGTGGTGGTGGCTCTATATTAACTGTCCCTTTATTAGTCTACTTATTAGGCTACAACCCTATTGTTGCAACGGCATATTCTTTATTTGTTGTTGGCACAACTTCACTTGTTGGCACTTTACAGAAATTTAAAGAGGGCTTAGTAGATGTAAAAACCGGACTAGCCTTTTCATTTCCATCCTTTATTGCCGTGTATTTATCACGTCGTTATTTAGTACCAAATATTCCAGAAACCTTATTTAAAATTGGTGATTTTACATTAACCAAAGACATGAGCATCATGGTGTTTTTTGCTATCATTATGCTCATAGCATCCATTTCCATGATTAAAAAAGGAAAAACGGATGACGTTGTTACAACAACAAGCCAACCTTATTACAAAACCTTTATACAAGGGCTAACTATAGGTACCATAACAGGTTTGATTGGTGCGGGAGGCGGATTTCTATATGTTCCGGCATTAGTACTTTGGGCTAACATCCCCATGAAAAAAGCAGTAGGAACCTCATTAATCATTGTCACTATAAATTCCCTTATCGGGTTTACAGGAGATATGCAAACATTAGAAATCGAATGGACCTTCCTTTTAACATTTACGGGTATATCCATTTTCGGAATTATTCTAGGCAACTATTTTTCTAAATTTATTAGCAGTAGTAAACTCAAAAAAAGCTTCGGTTTTTTTGTGCTTCTAATGGCCGTGTATATTATGTACAAAGAGCTTAAATAGCTTATGTAATAATTGTAACGTAGCAAACCATTAAAGTTTCTTAATTTTGAAGCAAGAAATAAAAAAAGTATCGATTTCACTCCTATTGAAATCATAGAAACCATAAAAAATTAAAACATGAAAATAGAACAAATATATACAGGTTGCTTAGCTCAAGGCGCTTACTACATAGAATCTAACGGCGAAGTTGCTATTATAGATCCATTGCGCGAAACGCAACAATATGTAGACAAAGCAAATAAAGAAAATGCTAAAATAAAATATATTTTTGAAACGCATTTTCATGCCGATTTTGTTTCTGGTCATGTTGATTTAGCTAAAAAAACGGGAGCGACTATTGTTTTTGGTCCAAATGCAGAAACCGATTATAACGCTCACATAGCCAAAGACAACGAAACCTTTAAAATTGGAGAAATCACTATTAAAGTATTGCATACACCTGGGCATACTTTAGAATCTTCTACCTATTTATTGATTGATGAAGACGGAAAAAACCACGCTATTTTCTCTGGAGACACCCTGTTTTTAGGTGATGTTGGCCGACCAGATTTAGCGATTAAATCCGATTTAACAAAAGAAGATTTAGCTGCCATGTTGTTCGATTCGCTTCGGAACAAAATTATGACACTTGCCGACGATGTTATTGTATATCCAGCACACGGCGCAGGTTCTGCTTGCGGAAAAAACTTAAGTAAAGAAACCGTTGGTGTTTTAGGTGAACAGAAAAAAACGAATTACGCTTTACGTGCCGACATGACGCGTGAGGAATTTATAAAAGAAGTTTTAAATGGTATTGCACCACCACCACAATATTTCGCAAAAAATGCCATGATGAACAAATCGGGCTATGATAATTTTGAAAATATTCTAAAAAAAGGAGACACACCACTTTCTCCAGAAGCTTTTGAAGCGATGGCTAATAGTGAAGATGCTTTAGTTTTAGACGTAAGACATCAAGACGATTTTGTAAAAGCCCATATCCCGAATTCTATTTCTATTGGTATTCAAGGTGGTTTTGCGCCATGGGTTGGCGCTTTAATAACAGATTTAAAACAACCTATTCTACTTGTAGTTCCTGAAGGAAAGGCACAGGAGACTGTTACAAGACTATCTCGTGTAGGGTATGATAACACTTTAGGTTACTTAGAAGGCGGCATAGAAAGCTGGAAAGCAGCTGGAAAAGACATTGAAACCATTGATTCTATATCTGTAGATGAATTCTGTAAACGTTTTAATTCTGAAAACATACAAGTTTTAGATGTTAGAAAAGACGGAGAATATAACTCGGAGCATTTAAAAGGTGACAACGTTAAGCATTTTGCGCTAGATTATATTAACGATAATATGAATAGTATTGATAAAAATCAAACTTACTACGTGCATTGTGCTGGTGGATACCGCTCGATAATAGCGGCTTCTATTTTAAAAGCTAGAGGTTTTGATAACTTAATTGATATTGCGGGAGGATTTGGAGCTATTAAAAACTCCAATTTACCAACCACAGATTTTGTGTGTCCAAGTACGCTTTAAATATTAATATTTAATTCTTCAGAAATGACAAAAAACATAGGAGCTACCGATAAAGCTATTAGAGTACTCGCAGGAATAGCTATTGCTTTAATGTACTATTTTAATATTATCTCAGGAACACTTGCTTTAATATTAATGGCTGTTGCTGTTATTCTGCTTGTAACAAGCTTTATTAATTTTTGTCCGATTTATGGCATTTTTAAAATAAACTCGATTAAAAAAGTAAAGTAGAAAGAAAATTACATTAATAGCAAAAAAAAAGACCTCTCATTTTATCGAAAGGTCTTTTTTGATTATTGTATATATGTGTTTTACACGAGCTCTGCACTTAAGCCTGCTTCTAGCAGCATAGAGCAACGTGGTTTTAAATCGTCTAATAAGCCTGTTTTAACCGTACATTTCCCTTTGTAATGCACTAACATAGCGCATTGTTCTGCTTGTTCTGGTGTATGCTCGCAAGCATAAATTAATGTATCAATAACGTGATCGAAAGTATTTACATCGTCGTTATGCAAAACAATCTCGTTTTGAGTTAAAACTTCTTCTTCTAGCAATAATTCTTCGAATGTTTTTTCTTGTATACTCATAATTTACACTATGTCTTTCTTATGTCTCCTTATAGGAAAACACTTGGTTAACGGTTTAAATATGTTACTAATTTAAAAATTTTAACGATACCCAATTGTTTCTTTCTAACTTTTCTTCAAATTTTAACAAATGTTTTTCACATTCGGCTGTTATTAACGGAATGTCTTCAGCATAAAATCCGCTTAAAAATAACATACCATTTTCATTTAAACAAGCAGCATAAGTTGCCATATCTTGAAGTAGAATATTGCGGTTAATATTTGCTATAATAACATCGTAACTTTTACCTTTCAAAGCAGAAGCATCGCCTTCTATAACCGTGATATGCTCAGCATTGTTACGCTCTACATTCTCTAAACTATTAAGGTAACACCAATTATCATAATCTACAGCATCTAGAGGTTTTGCCCCTTTCATTTCTGCAAGAATCGCTAAAACTCCAGTACCACAGCCCATATCCAAAACCGATTTATCTTTCAAATCTGTTTTTAAAATATGCTGAATCATCATGTGCGTCGTTTCATGATGCCCTGTACCAAAACTCATTTTTGGTTCTATAATAATATCGTAAGTTGTATCTGGTTTCTCGTGAAAAGGTGCTCTAACAGAACAAGCATCGTCAACAATAATAGGATTAAAGTTTTTCTCCCATTCCTCGTTCCAGTTGGTTTGTTCTATTTCATTGAATTCGTAAGTGATTTCGAATTCATCAGATTTTAATATTTGAACATCGTCTAAAATATTAGCATTCCATTCTTCTTTTTGAATGTAAGCCGTTGCTCCATCTTCGTTTTCTACAAAACTCTCGAAACCAGCGTAACCAAGTTCTGCTATTAAAATCTCTACGGCTGGCTGTAATGGCGCTACTTTAAAATAGTACCCAATATAAATAATATTTGACATTTGCTTTTTTATTAAAGTGCAAATTTAAGCGTTATTAACGGAGTTCGTGATAAAATTTTATTAAAAATTAGTTTGAAATGACTACTTTATTATGGTTCTAGTCTTTAGGATGTTTGGAGGGATCTAACTTGATTTCATAAACAGAAATTCTAATTGTTTATATTCTCTACATAACCAAGTATGTGTGATTTCTCCTTGCATAGAAATGACAAAAGATTTAAAGGATAATTCCTGGTTTTTATAAAACAAAAAACACCTTATCAAGTGAATGATAAAGTGTTTTACATTTTTAATACATCATTAAAAAAGCTGACGTATTTAATTTATTTTAAATAGAACTTTGCAAAAATAGAGATACCAAAGGGTTGTCTCTACATTTTGCAGGTTAGCCCGCGTTAGGGATTGAGGCTTTGTTGGAGCTCTTTTTGTGTGGTTGCACCTATGCAACACAAAAAAGCGACCGCGGAAAGCCCGACCCTTTTCGGGTAACGCCCTAATTATTTTAACTAATTGTATGTTTTAAAAAGCATTTACAATTGCGAAAAAATCTTCAGCATTTAAAGCTGCTCCTCCAATTAAACCACCATCTACGTCTGGTTTAGAGAAAATTTCTTCAGCATTTGCTGGCTTAACGCTACCTCCGTAAAGGATTGAAACCTCATCGGCAACATCGTTTCCGTATTTATCGGCAAGTGTTTTTCTAATAAATGCATGCATATCTTGAGCTTGCTCTGGGCTTGCTGTTTCTCCAGTACCAATGGCCCAAACAGGCTCGTAGGCTAACACAATGTTTTGAAATGCCGCTGCTTCTAAATGAAACAATGCATTTTTAATTTGATTACCAACTATAGTCTCTTCGTTTCCAGATTTTCTATCGGCTAATTCTTCACCAAAACAGAAAATTACACGAATACCTTTTGCTAAAGCTGCATCGGTTTTTTTAGCAAGTAACTCATCGGTTTCATTGAAATATTCACGACGCTCACTGTGACCTAAAATTACAGTATTAACGCCGATGCTTTTTAACATACTTGCACTAATTTCACCTGTATAGGCTCCATTTTCTGCAAAGTGCATGTTTTGTGCTATAACTTCGATATTAGAAGTTTTTAATGCTTGGTATGCCTGAAATAAATTGGTAAAGGTTGGTGCTACCATTACTTCTGCATTAGAGCTTGTTGTTTGATTTTTTAACGCAGTAATTAACGCTTCGGTTTGCGCTAAATCGTTATTCATTTTCCAGTTTCCTGCTACAATGTTTTTTCTCATAGTTGCCTTTTAACCTTCCCTAAATTGACAAGGATATTTTTTTAAAAAAGTTAGTAATTGTTGTTTTCTACTGCTAAAATAGTTAATTTTTTATAGCTTTTATTAACTTATCGTCATCAGCTTCAATAACATTAAATACAACGATTTCGCCAGCTTTATTTATTACCAAATATCTAGGAATCCAACTGATATTTAAAAAATCTGCAAAATCACAATCTTTAGCATTTGGCATAAAATAATGGTCGCCATTTACTTGGTATTTTGCAATACCGCGTTGCCAAGCCCCTTGCTCTCTATCTAAAGATAAAAACACATAAGCTATTTCTGGATTGTTGGCTTGTAGCGCCTTAACTTTAGGCATACCTTTAATACAATCGCTACACCAAGATGCCCAAACATCAATAACTATTGTTTTACCTTGGTGTTTATCTAATATGCTTTGGAAGGTTACCTCGTCGCCATTTTGAGCAATAAAGGTATCGTTTAAAGCTTCGGCAGAAAATTGTTTTGGCTCGTCTTTACAGCTTAAAAAAGTGATCAATAAAACGAAAATATATTTAATCTTGTTCATATAAAAAGTGTTTGAAATGTTTACGCTTTCGCGGAAATAAATATTTATTTTAATTTAACTTTTGGATCTAACCAAACGTAGATTAAGTCGACAAAAATGTTGATAATTACAAACAATACAGCAATTACCAATACAGCTCCCATAATTACTGGCAAATCTAGTGTGTTTAAGGCATTTACAATTTCTTTACCAAGGCCGTTCCACCCGAAAATGTATTCTACAAAAACGGCTCCTGCAAGCATAGATGCAAACCAACCTGATATTGCTGTAACTACCGGGTTTAAGGCATTTTTTACAGCATGTTTTTTTATAATTTGAAATTCACTAAGTCCTTTAGCACGTGCTGTTCTAATGTAATCTTGATTAAAAACCTCTAGCAAAGAATTTCGCATAAGCTGAATAACCACCGCCAACGGACGAATACCTAAAACAACTGCCGGAAGTATTAAATTTTTCCATTTTATGTGCATAGCCTCTCCAAAATCGTCTAGTTCGTACAAACTCCCCGTCATCTCTAAATTGGTATATTCATGCAGTACAAAACCAAAAAACCAAGCAAATAGTATGGCACTAAAAAAAGAAGGTACGCTCATGCCTAGCGTGCTAAATATTTGAATTGTTTTATCGATCCATTGGTCTTTATACAAAGCAGATACAATACCCAAAATAACACCTAATATCATGGCTATTACAATGGCCGAAACTGCTAAAACAAAGGTGTTTGGTAAAGTCTCGCCTAATACCTGACTTACTTTTTTCCCTTGTTTTGTAAAGGATTCTCTCAAATAAGGAAATTTTAAAACCGTGGTTGTATTCCCTATAGTAAATAATTTACTCGCTGTATATTTTCCTTCGCGCAAAAAAGTATAATCATCTCTTTCTTTAGAATGAAATGACAATGGTGACAAATCGTTTAAATAATATAAATACTGCGTTCCTAAAGGCTTATCAAAACCATATTTTTGCTTTACTATGGCGAGTTGCTCGCTATCTTCATTTTGGCCCAACATCATTTGCGCAGGATCTCCGGGAAGCACATTAAATAAAAAGAAAATAACAGTAACAACCCCAAATAATGTTAGGATGGCGTATGCTATTTTATTTATTAAGTAATTCAAATTAATTGCTGGATATTAATTATTGATATAGATAACGTTTTAATAATGAGTAATGCCTTATTTTTTCAACATCACTTTTACTATCCCTTTATAATTACTAGCGTTTGCAGTGTTAATAGAGTCTAACTCTTCGTTTTGATCTTTTAAAAC
Source organism: Algibacter sp. TI.3.09 (assembly GCF_038154905.1). NCBI lineage: Bacteria > Pseudomonadati > Bacteroidota > Flavobacteriia > Flavobacteriales > Flavobacteriaceae > Algibacter > Algibacter sp. TI.3.09. The sequence goes on from NZ_JBAKAN010000001.1 coordinate 1,695,803, forward strand.
ATTTACCGACTCTATCGTATCTGCATCAAGCGCTTCAACCTCTTCTTTCGTTGCTGTTACATCATCAATTTGATATAAAATATTTTCAACTTTAACAGGCTCAGGAGCTCTTTCTACTTTTGGTAATTTAAGATCGTCTAGATCATTCCAATGTACTTTTTGCTTAATTGTTCCTTTATCTAGCTCTATAACTCCAGGGTTAGAACGTACAATAGTTTTAAGTGCTTTTTCATCACATAAATAAAAATTAAAATCAATATCGTAAGCTTCTCTTATACGCTGTTTAGCAGTTTCTCCAGAGGCAGATAAACCAATAATTTCATAACCGTTTCTTCTAGCTTCATCTTGCAATGCTTTTAATTTTAAAGCGCCGCCTTGCTCCATGCTTTCTAAATTATAAGAAATAACCACAATTAGATTATCTCTATTTAAAAAGTAATCGGTTAAATTTTCATCTGCTGTTTCTATCGAAAAATCATAAATTGGCGGCTCGTAACCTGCAGAAATCTCTTTAGTATCAACACTTATAAATTCACCCTCTACAGATGGGTAAGAACCATTGGTAGTTATAATTTTTTCTTCGCCATTTACTTTAAATTTCCAAGCATATTCTGTTACCGGTTTTGCCGCATCCTCAGGCACAGTCATACCCTCTTGTATATTAGCCCCAATGTGGTATGCTCTAAAATCTATAGCTGGCAAATGCATTAATACATGGTAACCAAACCATAAACTTGCAATAAAACTTAGCAGGGCTAAAACGGTTGTGCCTAGCTTTCCGAAAAGTGGTTTTATGTGCTTTACTCCCGCAAACAAAATGAGAATAAAAAACAGCAACACAACATCTTTTGTAAAGCTTTCCCATGGTGTTAGTTTCAAGGCGTCACCAAAGCAACCACAATCTTTTACTTTATCGAAATATGCTGAATAGAAGGTTAAAAATGTAAAGAAAACAATCATTAACAATAAACTCCATACAGTAAATTTAGGTTTATAACCAATGAGTAGAAATACACCTAAAACAACTTCGAACACAACAACTAGCACCGAAATCATTAAAGAATAAGGCTCTAAAAACGGTAAGTTTAAAACATCTTGACCAAAATATTCGGCTAATTTATATGAAAAACCTAACGGATCGTTAAGCTTAATGAATCCGGAAATAATAAATAGAACTCCTACAAATACTCGGCTTATACCTACTAAAAATTTCATGTTATATGTTTTTATATGAAACTTAAACCCTAAGCTTAAGTTTTAAAATGTGCTTACTGTTAACCTAAACTAATGGTCTTCACCTAAATGAATCATCGCGAAAATGGCATAATTAATCATGTCTTGATAATTAGCATCAATGCCTTCGCTTACTAACGTTTTACCTTCATTATCTTCTATCTGTTTTACACGAAGTAATTTTTGCAAAATTAAATCGGTTAAACTACTCACGCGCATATCTCTCCATGCTTCTCCGTAATCGTGGTTTTTGTTTTCCATTAAGGTTTTGGTAACCAAAATGTGTTTTTCATACAATTCGGTAGCCTCTTCTGTCGATAAATCGGGCTGTTCTACAACACCTAATTCCAACTGAATAAGCGCCATAATAGAGTAATTTATAATACCTATAAATTCGCTTAATTCACCTTCATCTACCTTTCTAACATCGTTTTGCTGTAAACCTCGAATACGTTGGGCTTTTATAAAAATCTGATCGGTTAGCGATGGTAAACGTAAAATTCGCCAAGCACTTCCATAGTCGCTCATTTTTTTAATAAATAAACTTTTACAAGTATTTACAACCGTATCGTATTGTTTTGAAGTATCTGGCATGTATCAATTATATTTTGTGTAAATTTCGCTTAAATTGTTTAAAGTTCAAAAGTTTTTAAGAGGAAGTTTGACGTTACAATTTTAAAGTTTTAGGTTTGATATTTAATATTGAAAATATTGACATTTTAAGAGGTTATGACCATTAATTGCAAAGGAACACTTATTGATTTATCGTCGCCAAAAGTGATGGGGATTTTAAATTTAACACCGGACTCATTTTATGATGGCGGACAGCATAAAGATGAAAAATCTATTCTGGACCACACCGAAAAAATGCTAACAGAAGGTGCTACTTTTATTGATATTGGCGCATATAGTTCACGCCCAAATGCCGACCATGTAAGCGAAGCCGAAGAGTTAAAACGCATTTTACCTATTGTAGAACTTGTTTTAAAAACATTTCCAGAAACCTTAGTTTCTATTGACACATTTAGAAGTGAAGTCGCCAAACAGTCTATTGAAGCTGGTGCTGCCCTAATAAACGATATTTCGGCAGGAAAGCTCGATGACAATATGCTGAAAACGGTTGCCGATTTACACGTACCATATATTATGATGCATATGCGTGGCACTCCGCAAACCATGCAACAACAAACCGATTACAACAATTTGGTGAAAGATATTATATTCTATTTTTCTGAACGTTTAATGGCCGCAAAAGAACTTGGTATTATAGACCTAATTGTAGATCCTGGTTTTGGTTTTGCAAAAACTTTAGAACAAAACTTTCAACTTTTAAACACTTTAGAATTATTTAACATACTCGAAAAACCTTTGCTTGTTGGTGTATCGAGAAAATCGATGATTTACAAAACCCTTAACAACACAGCTAAAGAAGCTCTTAACGGCACATCGGTTCTAAACACGATTGCTTTACAGAAAAACGCATCTATTTTACGCGTGCACGATGTAAAAGAAGCTATGGAAACTATTAAACTTGTTGAATCTCTCAATGCTTAAAATGAAACATCTACTTCTCCTTTTTATTACAATCGGCTTATTATCTTGTAATAATGAAAAAGTACTAGAATTACCAGAAATTAATCATTCTAAAATATCAGAAATAGATGATATCTCGGCCGCGTATCTCTTTTACGATTCAGAAAAAGACAGCATCGAATTAAACCGTAAAAATTTAATTAGTACAACCAATTGGCTCGTTAATGTCGATAAACGCTTAAGTTTAAAGTTAGCTATTCCTCAGATTACATTTCTTCAGAATAAAAAGAAAAACGCAGGACATAAAAAAGAAGGTATTAAAAACTACTTTACTTGTAATGATACGAGTTTAAAAAGCTTAGGTTTTATTGAATTTACTGAAACTGTTTATCATGAAGAAACGAGCTGGGAATACTTAGCAAAACTTTCAGATTTAAATGAAAGTAAAAACGCTATTTCTATAACATTTGATAACACCAACAGCATATCGATAATAGAAGTTGACAGCAGTTTAACTTCCACTAAAACAGACAAAAACAATCTATTGGCTTATTTAAAAAAACAAGATCGTGCCAACCACAATATCTATTTAAATTTCAATGTAGATTTAAACTTTCAAGATTATATAACTTATAAATCACTATTAGAAAAAGCCGATTTAAAAGAAAGTAAAATCTCAAACAACGAATTTATTTTTAATTAACCTTTATTCACTAAATTTACAAAAACACTTTCACCATTGGAAATTTTTAATGACCTCTTAAACTTTAAAATTGTTGATATTATTGATGTAATTCTGGTAGCAGTGCTCCTTTATTATGTTTATAAACTAACAAAAGGCACAGTTGCCATCAATATTTTTATTGGTATTATTATTATTTATTTTGTTTGGAAGCTTACCGAATTTCTAGAAATGGAATTGCTTACCGGTATTTTTGGAGGCTTCATGAAAGTGGGGATTATAGCCTTAATTGTTGTCTTTCAACCAGAAATCAGGAAGTTTTTATTAATGGTTGGTTCTACGAACTTTAATGGACGACGTAAATTTTTACAACAATTTAAATTCTTGAAAACGGAAACTAGCGATGCTACCGATGTTGACGTTATTGTTTCGGCTTGTAATAAAATGGCAATATCTAAAACGGGTGCCCTTATTGTTTTTGAACGTAATAATAACTTAGATTTTATTGCCGCCTCTGGTGACGAAATGAATATAAAAGTGACTCAACCTATTATAGAAAGTATCTTCTTTAAAAATAGTCCTTTGCATGATGGCGCCATTATTATAAACGATAATATTGTTAAAGCTACTCGTGTAATTCTTCCTGTTAATAACGATAGAAGCATACCGAAACGTTTTGGACTTCGTCACAGAGCAGCAATTGGTGTTACTGAAAAAACGGACGCCTTAGCGCTTGTTGTAAGTGAAGAAACCGGACATATTTCTTATTTTAAAGACGGTGAGTTTGTTGTTTTTGATGATACTAATGCTCTTACCGAAATTATAAAAACAGATTTAGCTTAAATGAAATTAGCCTGTAAAAATTGCAAAAATTTACTGCTTGAAAAAAGTAATTTCTGTAATTTATGTGGCGAAAAAACAGCTTATAAACGCCTGACTGTGAAATCTTTTTTTGCTCATTTTATCAATCAGTTTTTAAGTATTGATAATAAGCTTTTAAAAACTTTTATAGATTTATTTACACAGCCTGATTTGGTTATTGATAGTTATATCAAGGGCTTTAGAAAAACATATGTAAATGTCTTTTCTTATTTAGGGTTATCGATAACTCTTATGGGACTTCAGTTTTTTATTCTGAAGAAATTCTTCCCAGAACTATTACAATATGGCTCAGGACTTGAACAACCAGAAGGTTTCGATATTAATAGTGTTATGGATTTCATTACAGAATATCAAAGTGTTATTACTTTGGTGTCTATTCCTGTATATTCTCTAATCTCAAGATTTGTATTTAAAAAGTCGAAAAAGTATAACGTTGCGGAACATTTCGTGATTATAACCTATACTTCGGCACACTGGTTTATTATATCATTTTTCATGATTTTAATAACCTTACCTTTTGGATTAAACTTCTACAGCGCGTCGCAATTAATTTCTATTCCAGCCTTGTTTTATATGGCTCATGTTTACAAAAAGCTATATGAGTTTTCCTGGAAATCGACTATATTAAGAACTATTTTATACGTCGTAATGAGCTTCCTTTTTCCGATGTTTATAGTATTAATTTTCGGCATACTTTACGCAGCTTTTTATCTAAAAAATTAGTGAGCTAAACAATATCGACTAATAAAGATTAGGCAACATCTTCCTTTAAAAACTGAACTTCATATAAATTTCTATAATAACCATTTTCTTTTTTAAGAAGTTCATTATGCGTGCCTTGCTCAACAATTTTACCAGAATCCATAACAATAATTTTATCAGCCTTTTTAATGGTTGCTAAACGATGCGCAATAACTATAGAGGTTCTACCTTTTGTAATTTTATCGGTGGCATTTTGAATAAGTTGTTCTGAATAAGAATCTACAGACGAAGTCGCTTCATCTAAAACCAAAATACTAGGGTTAGTAACATATGCACGTAAAAAGGAAATAAGCTGACGCTGACCAGAAGATAGCATCACCCCACGTTCTTTTACATTATAATGATATCCGTTTGGTAACGACATAATAAAATCGTGAATCCCGATATCTTTTGCCGCTTGGTAAACTTGCGCTTCTGTAATTTCTGGATGATTTAAAGTGATATTGTTTAAAATAGTATCGGCAAACAAAAATACATCTTGTAAAACTACAGCTATTTGAGTTCTAAGAGATTCTAAGGTGACATCTTTTATATTAATTCCGTCTACTGAAATAACTCCGTCTTTAATTTCATAAAAACGATTAAGTAAATTAATAATAGTAGATTTCCCTGCTCCTGTAGCTCCAACTATTGCAACGGTATCTCCAGATTTCACATTAAAAGAAATCCCTTTCAATACAGCTTCATCTTCAACATAATTAAAATACACATTTTCAAAATCGATATCTCCTTTAAAAGTTTCGGCAATATGTGTTCCGTGATCATCAATTTGCGAAGTAGTATCTAGAACTTTAAATACGCGGTTTGCAGCGACCATTCCCATTTGTAGGGTATTAAATTTATCTGCAATTTGTCGTAGAGGCCTAAATAGCATTGGGATAAACATGATAAAGGCAATTAAATCACCTTGAGATACATCACTAGCCTCTAAAACCACGTGTAAACCACCATACCAAGCCACTAAGCCCATAGCTATAGAACCCGATAAATCTGCCAATGGAAAGAAAATAGAGTTATACCAAACGGTTTTTAACCATCCTTTTTTATGACGCTCGTTTATGGCTTTAAACTTTCTAAACTCGGTATCTTCTCTTGTAAAAAGTTGTAGAATTTTCATTCCTGTTAATCGTTCTTGCACAAAAGAATTTAGGTTTGATACTTCCGTTCTCACTTCTTCAAAAGCCTTTTTCATTACTTTCTGAAAAATTCTTGTAGCGTATAATAATAAAGGAAGCATGATAAATACAATAATACTAAGCTTTACATTGATATAAACCATAACAGCGAAAACAACAATCATGGTCAGTAAATCTTTTACAATCATGAACAAACCTTGACCAAAAATATCGGCAATACGTTCCATATCGGTCACCGACCTTGTAATAATCACTCCAACAGATGAATTATCGTAATATTTCATTTTAAAACGTAGTAAATGATTGAACAATTTAGTTCTTACATCTTTCACTAAATTCTGCCCTAACCATGCCGCGTAATAGATAAAACAAAGCTGTATAACCGTTTGCAGAATTAAAACCACCAACATAATTATAATGTAAAACAGAAAATCTTCTTTCAATTTTACAGCAATACTATTATCTATGGCATATTTGGTTAAGTAAGGCGTTGCTGCACTAAAAATAGCAGATAAAACCACCATAACTAGCAAGCCAATAAAAACCAGATTATAAGGTTTTATGTAAGTGAATAACCTTTTAAAAAGGTTAACGTCAAATATTTTCTCTTTGGGTTTACTCATTTATATTTTTATATCTTCTGGATATTCTACTTCAATTAAATATAGACCGTGAGCAGGAACAGAAAATCCAGCTTCACTCCTATTTTTAGATTCGATAATGTTATGCAAATGTGCTACCGGATTTTTACCTAAACCAATATTGATTAAAGTACCAACAATGGCACGTACCATATTACGTAAAAAACGATCGGCTTTAATAGTAAAATGCAGTTCGCCACCGACTATTTGCCATTCAGCTTTCATTATATTGCACAAAAAGGTATTTACATTAGTTTTACTCTTAGAGAAACACTGAAAATCGTTGTATTCTAACAATATTTTAGTGGCTTCTTTCATTTTTTCAATATCTAATTTTTGCTTTACATTGTAAGCAGCATCAACATTAAAAACATTTTTCTGTAAAGAAACGCGATACAAATACGTTCTGCTAACGGCGTGAAAACGCGTATGCACATCTTTTTTCACTTTAAATATATCGTGAATAGCAACATCTTTAGGTAAAAACGAATTGAGTTTAAAAACCAAATCGACGTTATCTATATCGCCTTCAAAATCAAAATGAGCAAACATTTGCTTCGCATGCACACCTGTATCAGTACGCCCTGCACCCATTATAGAAATTGACGTATTTAATAAAACCGATAAAGCTTTTTCTAAAACTTCTTGTACCGAAATGGCATCGGGTTGTATTTGCCAACCATGATATGCTGCACCGTTATATGAAAGTTCTATAAAATATCGCAATTTGTTTTAATACTTTTGTTGAAAGAACAAATATAGTCAGTTTTAAGGTTCTTGTGAATACTCAAATCTTAATTATATATTAAAAGATTTTAATGAAAAAGATATTACTCCTTTCGGACACCCATAGTTATATAGATGATGATGTTTTAAAATATGTAAAACAAGCAGATGAAGTTTGGCATGCCGGAGATATTGGCGATTTAAAAGTAACAGATGCCATAAAAGAACTCAAACCATTAAGAGGCGTTTACGGTAATATTGACGATGCCAAAGCACGTGGTGAATTTCCGGAACACAATCGTTTTATGTGCGAAGGTGTAGATGTTTGGATTACACATATTGGCGGTTACCCGCCTAAATATAATTTAAGAGTGATTGAAGAGATTAGAAAAAATCCTCCAAAAATTTTTATTTCCGGGCATTCGCATATTTTAAAAGTTATGCCCGATAAAAAATTAAATGTGTTACATATGAATCCTGGTGCTGTTGGAAAACATGGCTTTCATAAAGTAAGAACCATGCTACGCTTTACAATTGATGGCAAAAAAATTGATAATTTAGAAGTTGTAGAGTTCCCTGACCGGCATCCAAAAATCTAATTGGTTTCATTCCTTAAACTAAAAACAGAATAAAAATAAAAAACTCCGAAGCTTTCACTTCGGAGTTTTAACGCACTAATACTACTAAGATGTTAGGTTTATCGTAATCGATCTACAGATTTTACGAGGTCTTCATCCTTCTTGATGGCCTTATTAGCTAAAGCTAACAACACGATAGAAACAAGTGGAAGAAGCATCCCAATACCTTTCTCAGAAACCGCCGTCTCTCCAGATAAATTTAGAGATTGATACACAAAAAATCCTAATAAAATAAAGTTTAATATGATGTTAAGCCTCCCCAAAACAAATTGGAGTTGCCTATTTTTGAACATAAATATAGAAATTAAACATAATACCGCCGACCCTAAAAAGAGACCAAAGTACAATATATCGTCTTTTGCAAACACTAACTCATCAGTATTTGTGGTCCATAAATTGAACACAAAAATTAACCCAGCAGAGATTCCTGCTGCTACTAATAAATAAACTGTTTGAATGCGTTGTAACATATTATTTTAACTAACTAGTTAGCAAAAATAACGGTTTCTTTAAAAAAATAGCCTAAAAAATTAAAATAAAGTTGTATAATTGCAGTATTAATTCTCAACAACCGCAATAACAGGCGGTTAATTCTTCAGAATAAAAATTCATTTTTTTCAAAAAACTCAATTTTATATTCAATATATAATATTCAAAATATATCAATGTTTGAAATTTCACAATTAAAAGAAAAGAAACTCACTGACCTACAGGAGATTGCTAAAAAACTGAACGTTCCTAAGTACCGTTCTTTAAAAAAATTAGATTTAGTTTATCAAATATTAGATACTCAAGCCGCAGACCCAAAAGCGGTAGATGCAGTAGTTGCTCCTGCTAAACCAGCAGCTGAAAAAACACCTGCAGCTAAACCAAAACCTAGAAAACCTAGACAACGTTTACAAAAACCAACACCAAATACTACTGATACGCCTGCCGAGCAAGCATCAGAAATAAAACCTATAGCAGAACCTAAACAAGAAGACGCTAAGGTGGATAATAAACCAGCCCAACAACCTGAAAAAGTTGAGGCTAAAGTAGAAAATAAACCTAAACCAAGGCCACGCCCTCAAAAGGAACGCAAAAACGAAAACCAACCAAATCCAAGGCCAAAACCTCAACAAAAACGCGATCAAAACAAAAACCAGAAAAACGGTAACGTACATACTGGAAGCAATGGTAATAAAGATAGCCGTAACCGCTACCGTGAGCCAGATTTTGAATTCGATGCTATTATTGAGAGTGAAGGGGTTTTAGATATTATGCAAGATGGGTATGGATTTTTGCGCTCATCAGATTACAACTACTTATCATCTCCAGATGATATATATGTATCGCAATCGCAAATTAGATTATTTGGTTTAAAAGTTGGTGACACCGTTTTAGGACAAGTGCGCCCACCAAAAGAAGGAGAAAAATATTTCCCTTTAATAAAGGTTAGTAAAATTAACGGCCAAAATCCAAATGTGGTTAGAGACCGTGTAGCCTTCGAGCATTTAACACCATTATTTCCTCAGGAAAAATTCAATTTAGCAGGGCGCCAAAGCACAATCTCGACTAGAATAATGGATTTATTTGCACCTATAGGTAAAGGACAACGTGGTATGATTGTATCACAACCAAAAACAGGTAAAACCATGTTACTTAAGGATGTTGCAAATGCTATTGCAGCAAACCATCCAGAAGTTTATCAAATGATTTTATTAATTGATGAACGTCCGGAAGAGGTAACAGATATGCAACGTAACGTTCGCGGAGAAGTTATCGCATCTACCTTTGATAAAGAAGCACACGAGCATGTAAAAATTGCAAATATTGTTTTAGAGAAAGCAAAACGTTTAGTCGAATGTGGTCACGATGTAGTAATTCTTTTAGATTCTATCACGCGTTTAGCACGTGCATACAATAGTGTACAACCCGCTTCTGGTAAAATATTAAGTGGTGGTGTAGATGCTAACGCCTTACACAAACCAAAACGTTTCTTTGGAGCGGCTCGTAACATAGAAAACGGAGGTTCGCTTACCATTATTGCTACAGCGCTTACAGAAACAGGTTCTAAAATGGACGAAGTAATTTTCGAGGAATTTAAAGGAACTGGTAATATGGAGTTACAATTAGATAGAAAAATATCTAACCGTAGAATTTTCCCTGCTATCGATCTTACCTCTTCAAGCACACGTCGCGACGATATTTTACTCGATGCTAACACCATACAACGTATGTGGGTAATGCGTAAATACCTTGCAGATATGAATCCGGTAGAAGCCATGGAATTTATAAACGAGCGTTTTAAACAAACCCGAAATAACGAAGAGTTTTTAATCTCAATGAACGGATAAAACCTTCAAAATATACACAAAGCCTTAACGTAAAAGTTAAGGCTTTTTTTTCACCATAATTTTGGCGTTACCACAAGGGTCGCGCTTTCCGTTACTAGTTTTGGCTCGATGCTCGCCTCGCCAAAAGCTAACCACTACAATCGCTAACGCAAGTTTAGGCCTTAATTATGTTACGTTATTATAAAACAACAAACACTTAAAGTATTAACTTTTAGGGTCTGTTCTTCTTTCTAATTAACACTAAAACAGAACAAAAGCTAACAATTTTCAGTCTAAATCAAATGTAAAGCGGTATTTAGTAGACTTTATTTCATGTTTTATCGAAAATACTAATAATACATATTTTGTTATTGAAATAGTTACTATTTTTGACACGCTATTAAGCTATTAATTAATTCAAATCTGAAAATGATGAACAACAACAAAAAATCTCTCGTTAATATAATTGGTGCTCTCGCTATTATATTAGCATTCACTTTCTCTACTAACGCAAACGCGACTTCAGTTAGTGCTGTTTCAACTACAAATGTAACTTTAGCAACTACACACTTTATGGTTGTAGGTGGTGGTCGTTCTAGAACATGTAACTGGGGGCATAAACGATGCTATACTAGACATTATGGTTCTCCTAAATGTGGATCATGTGGTCATAACAGTCACAGTGGTGGTTGCAGTGGTGGTGGATCAACTCCAACACCTCCAGATTCAGTACCTTTAGATGGTGGTCTTGGTTTCCTTATGTTGGGAGCAGCTGCTTTAGGTGTTAAAAAATTACGTGGAAAGAAAGATGCTAAATCTTAAATCTTTACAAAAAGACATACCATTACCAATAAGGCTTTTTCTCGGAAAAGCCTTATTGCTTTTTATAATATGGAAGGTTATATATTCTGGTTTTCTATATGACTCTCAATACTTAGATCACCCATTAACTACACATGTTGCTAAAGCGTCTACTTATCTCTTAAATAACTTAGGAGGTATGAGTGATTTCTCTACAGAAAGGGAAAACACAAGTTTTATTTTCGAAGGCGGAGAAACCGTTAACGAAATATCAGCAATTTATCACTACGATTACATTTCACTATACATTGCTAATGCCTGTAACGGTTTAGAAGTGTTTATACTTTATATTGGATTTATTATTTGTATGCCTTCATCATTTTGGAGGAAAACAAAATATATCATTCTTGGTATTCTACTTTTAGATATTATAAACATTTTAAGATGCGTAGGTCTTATCTATTTAAAAGAATATTTCGACGTTTACTTCGATTTTGCTCACCATTACCTTTTTAAAGCTGTAGTATACACGGCGACATTAATAATTTGGGGTTACTTTGCCCGTAAAATTCATTTAAAAAATGAAACTGTATAAATCAGATAAAGTTCGCTTCATTGTTGGGCTTATATTAATTATTATTGTTTACTCTTGGTATTACATCTATTTTGCAGAAAACAAGAACACAGCCTCTATTCCATCGAAAATTAGGCACATTATCACCTTTGCTACAACTCTAGCTGTTTATTTTATAGGTACTTTTCATTTAGGAAAACTAAAAGACACCTGGATGTCGTCGCTTTGGCATTTTATTCATATCTCTGGTTTATTTATAATTGGAGTCATGGGACTTTTTGATTGGTTTATTCATGAAATATCATTAAACGCAAGGCACTTTGCTGGAGGAATTCAAGAAATGCTTATTTCTCCTGTTTTATATTTTGCAATGGGTTTACTAAATAGAACCTTCAACAAATAAGTAAAAGTCCTTTTTTTAAACTTTTATCTTAAATGAACAAAACCATCCTCACCTAGATTTAATATATACACCTGTATTTTAAAAACGAGTATAATCGATAACATAAAAAAAACCCTTGACATTTTTGATGTCAAGGGGTTTTTTAATCTATTCTAAAACCTATTACAAAAGTTTTATAAAGTAAGGCTTAGTAGCGTGCAAAAAGATCTTTATACTCTCTTAAATCGGCTATGTTACCTTTGTTGCTAAGATTTTTAGTTAGCGCTATCAAGTATTTTAAACTCTCTACCGGTGTATCCAAATCATTTACTCCTTCAGCGCCTTCTTCTTCATCTTCTAAAGGCTCATCATCAAGTATAGGAATAAGAAACGTACTATTCTCTTCTAAATGCTCGTAAGTTAGTCTTAATACTTTTACCACTAAAGGTATTTGCTCTTCTAAAGCATAAGTTCTTAATTCCTTAATATCGTCAATTAGCGCTTCTTTATTAATACCTGACTCATCAAGATCCTTAAGAATTTTATCGACTAATTTATTTGCTTTTTGATTTTCCAACGGTGCTATTATTATGTGGTTAATAAACTTATTCTATTTGCAAATTTATATTTTTAAATTACTTTTCGCACTATAAAGCGCATTAAAAAAATCCAAAAAAAAAGCTTCTCATTTCTGAGAAGCTTTTAATATCATAAATTTTAAATCACTCTTAAAGTGCAGCAACAAATTTAGCTAAACCAGATTTAAGGTTTGCAGCTTTGTTAGCGTGAATTACGTTCTTCTTAGCTAATCTATCTAACATAGATACAACTGAAGGATATAAAGTTTCAGCTTCACTCTTATCAGTTAAATCACGTAATTTCTTGATAGCATTACGAGTTGTTTTATGCTGATATTTGTTAGTTAAACGCTTTGCTTCGTTACTTCTAATTCTTTTTAATGCTGACTTATGATTTGCCATTTTGTTTTTTTCTTAATTTTTTAAAATTGTAGCCCGTAGGGGAATCGAACCCCTCTTACCAGGATGAAAACCTGGCGTCCTAGCCGATAGACGAACGGGCCATTATTTTTTGAGTGTGCAAATATAAAACTTTTATTTTAACTTGCAAATTTATTTTTTCAAATAAAATATTTTCTTTTCAAATAACTTAACAATGTTTTCCATTGCGGGTGCAAAGATACATCTTAATTTAAGTTTTGCAAGTTTTTTTAAAAGTTTTTTGCATTTTTTTTTAATTAATATGCCTTTGCAAATAACACTCTTCCTTTCGATGGTTTCCCCGAATACACACACACTCCTTCTTCTTCCTTGAATTCCAAAGGAATACATCTAATAGTGGCTTTTGTGATCTCCTTTATCTTATCTTCTGTCTCTATTGAACCATCCCAATGCGCTGAAATAAATCCTGTTTTATTTTCTAAAATATTTTTAAATTCTTCAAAAGAATTCACTTCTGTAATGTGAGAATCTCTAAAATCTAATGCTTTTTTAAACAAACCTTCTTGCATTTCCTTTAATAAGCCTTCAATAATTTCTGTTAAATCGCTTAAAGCAACAACTTGTTTTGTTAAAGTATCACGTCTTGCAATCTCAACAGTACCATTTGCGAGGTCTCTTGCTCCAATTGCAATACGTAAAGGTACGCCTTGTAATTCGTGTTGTGCAAATTTAGCTCCTGGCCTATGCGTGGTTCTATTATCAAATTTAACCGTCATGTTTTTACCTCGTAGATCGCTCATTATAGTATTTGCGACTTCCGTAATAGCGTCTAAATCTTCTTCCGTTTTATATATAGGAACAATTACAACTTGGTTTGGCGCTAAACTTGGAGGCAGAACTAATCCAAGATCATCACTATGTGTCATTATTAAAGCGCCCATTAATCGTGTTGACACTCCCCATGAGGTTGCCCAAACATAATCTTGCTTTCCCTCCTTATTAGCAAACTTAACATCAAATGCTTTTGCAAAGTTTTGTCCTAAAAAGTGAGATGTTCCGGCTTGCAATGCTTTTCCGTCTTGCATTAAGGCCTCAATACAATAGGTTTCATCTGCTCCAGCAAAACGTTCACTTTCGGTTTTTAAACCTTGAATAACTGGTATAGCCATAAACTTTTCAGCAAATGTTGCATATACATTATTCATTGTTTCTGCTTCTGTTAGCGCTTCTGCTTTAGTTTCATGAGCTGTATGCCCTTCTTGCCATAAAAACTCAGCGGTACGTAAAAACAAACGTGTACGCATTTCCCAACGCACTACATTGGCCCATTGGTTTATTAATAAAGGTAAATCACGGTAAGATTGTACCCAACCACGAAACGTATTCCATATAATAGCTTCAGATGTTGGTCTAACAATAAGCTCTTCTTCTAACTTAGCTTCTGGATCTACACGTAACTTCCCTGGTCTATCAGGATCGTTCTGTAGTCTATAATGTGTAACAATAGCACATTCTTTAGCAAAACCTTCAGCATTCTTTTCTTCAGCTTCAAATAAACTTTTCGGTACAAAAAGAGGGAAATATGCGTTTTGATGTCCTGTTTCTTTAAACATTTTATCTAATTCTGCTTGCATTTTCTCCCAAATAGCATAGCCATAAGGCTTGATTACCATGCAACCTCTAACAGCAGAGTTCTCCGCTAGGTCGGCTTTTACAACGAGTTCGTTATACCACTTAGAATAATCTTCTGCTCTACTAGTAAGTTTTTTGCTCATATTGATGTTTTGGCACAAAAATTGTGATTATGTTAAATAATAAAATAGTTCAGCAAAACTAACTATTTTTGTAGTGTCCAACAATAAAATTATACAGATATGCAATTAAATAGCTACTTAAAACAAAAAATGCCAAACTTAGCACTGCTTGCTTTGCTAATTAGTGTGTCATCTTGTGGCTCATATCAATACGTAGGTGTTGACAATGATGGAATTTATGGCGAGGAAACTGTTCGCGTTGTTCAAAACGAAGAAACAGAAGTTGCAACTCCAAGCAGCTCAAATAGTAAATATTACGAAAACTATTTTAAAACAGGTGCTTTAGAAACCGAACAAATGATAGTGAATAGTGAAATTTTCACAGATATTGATAGTTACGAAAGTGACAATTATACTGATGAAGAAGCTATTGTAACTGATAATACTTACCAAGGTTATGCAGGCTGGGGACAAGCCACCAATAACGTTACTATTAATTATATAGACAACGGATGGAATAACTACGGATGGAATAACTACGGATGGAATAATTGGGGCTACAACAGCTGGGAATGGAATCGTTATAATAACTGGGGATGGAACAGGTTTAACAACTGGGGCCAATATAACCCATACCGCTATGGCGGCTACAACGATATTTTTTATGGAGGCTATGGCGGCTGGGGTTACTACAACAACTGGAGCTATAATGGTTTTAACGGATATTGGGGTAACATAGGTGGTTACTACAACTATAATAATAGAAATTATAACAGGAACTACAATAATAACCGCGTAGCATACAACGCTAGTAGAAGAACGAATTACGGTACTACATCTAATACAAGTCGTCGTACTAGTGCATCAACTGCTTCGGGACGTAGCAGCTCGACTTCAAAATACAATACAACAACGAGAAGAAGTAGCACATCTAGTTCTACAATTAATGGTAATACAGTTAGAAGAAGCTCAACACCTAGCTCAACACCTAGCTCAACAACCTCTAGAAGAACATCTACAGTAACTAGAACGCCATCTACAAATTCAACATCGAGATCAACATCGACTACAACAAGACGTAGTTCAACATACACACCATCAACAAGTAGCAGAAGTTCTTCACCTTCAAGCACAAGATCTTCATCTAGTTCAAGAAGTTCTACTTATACGCCAAGCACAAGAAGCTCATCTAGCTCTAGTGGATCTTCAACAAGATCTTCAAGCAGTAGCAGTAGTCGAAGTTCAGGTAGCTCTTCAAGATCATCAGGCGGAGGTAGACGTGGTTAATTCATTCTAAAAAAAGAAAAATATTTATATATGAAAAAGTTAAGTTTACTATTCATAGGTGTATTCTCTATGTATAATATATACGCGCAAGATATTAGTGACGCCTTACGTTACTCTCAAGATGAAATTCAAGGAAGTGCTAGATTTAGAGCCTTAAGCGGAGCCTTTGGTGCTCTTGGAGGCGATTTGAGTGCAGTAAGCATAAACCCTGCTGGCTCGGCTGTTTTTAGTCAAAGTCACGCATCGTTTTCACTAGTGAGTGCAGATAAAAACAACACCACAAACTATTTTGGAAATACCGAAAAAACAAACGATTCTAAATTCGATTTAAATCAAGGTGGAGCCGCTTTTGTTTTTAAGAACAATAATAATTCACCATGGAGAAAATTCACTTTAGCGATAGCTTACGACAGAACGAATGACCATAATAATAGTTGGTATTCTGCCGGAGTAAATACAAATGACGACGGTAATTTCAGCAACTCTATTGCTAGTTATTTTTACGATTATGCCGATGGTAGACGCTTAGATGAAATATCTGCTTTCCCTAACGAATCTATCAGAGAAGCTTACTCTGAAATTGGTAGAGCTTACGGTTTTGCAAATCAACAAGCCTTTTTAGGTTTCGAATCTTTTATTTTAGAAGCCGATGATATCACTAATGATGGAAATACAACGTATACAGCCAATGTAAATTCAGGTGAATTTGAGCATCGCTACACCAACGTTGAAACAGGATATAATGGTAAAATAAGTTTTAACTTTGCTACTCAATATCAAGACAATGTTTATTTAGGGATTAACTTAAATTCTCATTTTATAGACTATCAACGTTCAACATCTTTATTAGAAGACAATAATAACGGAGGGGTAATTGATTTTATAGATTTCGATAATGCTCTATCTACAACAGGTAATGGTTTTTCTTTTCAAATTGGAGGGATTTTTAAATTATCACAAGAATTTAGATTAGGATTAACCTACGACTCACCAACTTGGTACACTATTGAGGAGGAAACATCTCAATTTTTAGATACTAGTGAATTAGTTAATCAAAACATTGATGCTTTAGATCCACAAATCGTAAATATTTACCCAGAATACAAACTACAAACGCCAGGTAAATTTACAGGAAGTTTAGCTTATATTTTTGGACAACAAGGTTTAATAAGTTTCGATTACTCGAATAAAAACTATGCCAACACTACATTTAAACCAGAAGTAGATTATACAGATTTAAACGCAGATATTACAAACGTATTAACCTCTGCTTCTACTTACCGTTTTGGTGGTGAGTACAAAGTGAAACAATTAAGTTTTAGAGGTGGTTATAGATTTGAAGAAAGTCCATATACCGATGGTGTTACTGTTGGAGATTTAAATGGCTTTTCTCTAGGTTTAGGATATAATTTTGGTAACACAAAATTAGATCTAACCTTCGATCAGGCTAAACGTTCATATCAAACATCATTATACAATGTTGGACTAATTGATACTGTTGATATCGATAGAGTAAACTCTAATGTTACACTATCTTTAAGCTTCAATATCTAGTAAATATTTCGATTTTAAAACATTTAAAAAGCTTGAACTTTAAAATGTTCGAGCTTTTTTCATTTTAATTGTAATATTTAAAAGAGAAAACAGACCAAGTAGAAACAACAATTATATGTTAAGATAAAACATAACAAAACGGAATTACTTATCTTTGCAGACTTAAAAATAAGATATTTTTCGCAAATGAAAATGGATAATAATATAGAAGAACACGATACTTTGGGCGAAGACCATATTGGAACATCAGCAGATACGCCTTTAAGGAATGATGCTTTTACCCTTTCTGACTCAGAGAAAATAGACATTATTAAAGACGATGTACGTCACATTTTGGAAACATTAGGGTTAGATTTAACCGACGATAGTTTAAGTGGTACACCTAATCGTGTTGCAAAAATGTTTGTAAACGAAATTTTTGGTGGCTTAGATCCTAAGAAAAAACCAAAAGCGTCTACTTTTGACAACAAATATAAGTATGGAGAAATGCTTGTTGAAAAAAATATAACGGTATATTCAACATGCGAGCACCATTTATTACCAATTGTAGGAAGAGCACACATTGCTTACATTTCTAACGGAACAGTAGTTGGTTTATCTAAAATGAACCGTGTTGTAGATTATTATGCAAAGCGCCCACAAGTACAAGAGCGTTTAACAATTCAAGTTGTAAAAGCATTACAAGAAGTATTAAATACAGACGATGTTGCTTGTGTTATCGATGCTAAGCACTTATGCGTAAACTCTAGAGGTATTCGCGATATTGAAAGCAGTACTGTAACTTCAGAATTTGGTGGTAAATTTAAAGAAGAATCTACTAGAAGAGAATTTTTAGATTATATTAAATTAGAAACTAAATTTTAAGTTTTTAATTTATTTACTCTCGATTTTAAATCAACAACATCTAAACCTAACAACATTTAACGCATGCAACTTTTCGAGCATAACCCTATCAAAATATACAATTCTCTTTCAGGAAAAAAAGAAACCTTTACACCTATTGAAACTGGCTATGTTGGTATGTATGTTTGTGGGCCTACGGTTTACAGCAATGTGCACTTAGGTAATGTTAGAACATTTATGTCTTTCGATATGGTGTTTCGTTATTTAAAACATTTAGGTTATAAAGTACGCTACGTGCGGAATATTACCGATGCTGGGCATTTAGAAAACGATGCAGATGCAGGTGAAGATAAAATTACTAAAAAAGCACGCTTAGAGCAAATAGAACCTATGGAAGTAGTACAACGCTACACCGTAGATTTTCATAATATATTAAACACGTTCAATTTTTTACCGCCAAGTATAGAACCTACGGCAACGGGACATATTATTGAACAAATTGAGTTAATTTCTACCATTATCGAAAACGGTTTTGGTTACGAAGTAAACGGATCTGTATATTTTGATGTTCATAAATTTAATGAAACTCACGAATACGGAAAATTAAGTAAACGTAAGCTTGAAGATTTAATTCACAATACAAGAGAACTCGACGGACAAAGTGATAAGCGAAATCCACAAGATTTTGCCCTTTGGAAAAGAGCAGAACCTCAACACATTATGCGTTGGCCTTCGCCTTGGAGCGATGGTTTTCCTGGATGGCATTTAGAATGTACTGCCATGAGTACAAAGTATTTAGGAGAGCAATTTGATATTCATGGTGGCGGAATGGATTTAAAATTTCCACATCACGAATGTGAAATTGCGCAAAATGAAGCAGCCAAAGGAAAATCGCCTGTAAACTATTGGATGCACGCCAATATGTTAGAATTAAACGGACAACGTATGTCTAAATCTACCGGAAACACAGTAAATCCAGACGAGTTACTTTCGGGTAATAACGATTTTTTCAGTAAAGCATATGCGCCTAGTGTTATTAGATTTTTTATAGCACAATCGTCATACAGAAGTGTTTTAGATTTAACTAATGATGGTTTATTAGCCAGTGAAAAAGGTTTTTACAGACTAATGGATGCTGTTAATTTATTAGAAAAACTAGAAGTATCGCAACAAACGTCATCTGTAGATATCAATGTTTGGAAACAATCTTGCTACGATGCTATGAACGACGATTTTAACTCGCCGATCTTAATTGCTAATTTATTTGAAGCAGCAAAATACATCAACCAAATAAAAGAAGGCAAAGAAACTATTTCTGCTGAAGATTTATCAACTTTAACAAATACCATGAACATCTTTGTTTTTGATGTTTTAGGTCTAGAGAATGTGGTTAAAAACGATTCTGGAACCGATAAATTAACTGGAGCTGTAAATGTTTTAATAAAACTAAGACAAGAAGCTCGAGCTAATAAAGATTTTGCTTTATCCGATAAAATTCGTGACGAACTAGCCGAAGCGGGTATCTTGTTAAAAGATGGTAAAGACGGTACAACCTATTCGGTTAACTAACACTTTCTTTTTTGTAGAAATTCAGGAAGCTACTTTATAACTTAAGGTTTTATAATCGTATTTAGATCTCATGCTGAAAAAAATATTAGTAGCACCATTTCTATTCTTAATAAAGGTTTATCAAAAACTGATATCGCCACTCACACCTGCAACCTGTAGGTTCCACCCTACTTGCTCGCAATACTCTAAAGAAGCCTTAGAAAAACACGGCATATTTAAAGGAGGTTGGTTAGCTATAAAACGTATTTTTAGCTGTCATCCGTGGGGAGGTTCAGGATACGATCCTGTTCCTGAAAAAGACGAGAAATAAACAGCTTACAAACTAAAGTTCTTCCAGCTCTTTTACGTTTTCATTAAAGAAATAAAACTGATTTTTATGCCAGTATGTATTTTCAAACAACGTAATTCCAGAAGCAGTGTTTCCATTTCTTTGTAAAATATCTTTAGCCTTGTTGTAGTATAATTTTGTGTTTGGTAAATCTTTCAACTTATAGTACGTCATAGAAAGTCCAAGCATAGCATCAAAATCTAGCGAATCAAATTTTAAAGCTGTTTCAAAATCTGCAACAGCATTTTTATATTTCCCTAAAAGCAAGTGAGTTGTCCCTCTATAGAAATAAGCAAACCCGTTATTCTCATTCAACCTTAGCACTGTAGAAAAATCATTTTTTGCTTTCTTGTAGTAATTAATACTCAACAAAAACACACCACGATTGTAGTACGTATCTGCCGACGGATCCATGAGTACCGCCACTGTATAATCTTTTAAGGCTTGTTTGTAATTCTCTAAATTCTCAAAAACCAAACCACGTAACGTGTATCCTTTTGGATAATATGGTTCCTTACTTAGCAAATCATTAAGCACCTCAATAGTTCCTGTATAATCACTTAAATCAAAACTAGCACAAGCCAAACTGTAAAGCGCATCCAAGAAATTAGGGTCTATTTTTACAGCATCTTTATAATCCTGCCTAGCACCTTCAAAATCTTCTAAACTGTATCGAGCATTACCACGATTAAAATAACTATCGGCATCAGGCTCTGTAATTATTATTTTAGAATAATCGATTATAGCTCCCGAGTAATCACCCAAGTCATTTTTTGCAATTGCACGATAAAAATAAGCATCTAACTTATCAGATTCTAAATTAATTACCTGCGTTAAAAGCTCTATGCGCTCGCTTAAATCTTCAGTTTTTAAGGCTTGACGAAACAATTTATTTGCCTGCCCAAATATCAATATCGGCAAAACAACTAAAATTAAAGTAAAGTATTTTTTCATATTATATTAATTCAACAATTAATATGCCATTTATATGGCTTCAGCAATTTTTTATGAAAGGTAATTATTTTTTAGATAATTCTATACATTTTCTATTCGGCAAACGCATTCATTTTTGTGGGCGTTTCCCTTCGGGTCAGGCTTTCACTACTCGCTCCCTCCTATGGTCGGGGAGCTCAAACAGGCCGTTCAATCCTTAACGCGGGGCTTTTTATTGATTTATTTATCAATTTCAAACAAAGTTTATATCATTCACACTAAAATTTCATAAAACAAAAAAAAGACCATCTAAAAATTTCAGATGGTCTTTTAAAAATATATGTTTTAAGATTTATTCTCCTAAAAATGGGTAACGGTAATCTTTAGGTGTTACAAACGTTTCTTTTATCATTCTTGGTGACACCCAACGTAATAAGTTTTGTGCACTTCCAGCTTTATCATTAGTTCCAGATGCTCTTGCGCCTCCAAATGGTTGCTGTCCTACAACGGCACCAGTTGGTTTATCATTAATATAGAAGTTTCCGGCTGCATTTTGTAAAGCTTCAGTTGCCTGAGTTACTGCATATCTATCGGTAGATAAAATAGCTCCCGTTAATGCATAATCACTTGTTTCATCAACTAACTTTAATGTTTCCGCGTAAGCGTCATCCTCATACACATAAATAGTAATTACAGGGCCAAATAGCTCTGTACTCATAGTTGTATATTTAGGGTTTGTTGTAAGTATAACAGTTGGCTCTATAAAGTAACCTTTGCTTTTATCATAACCTCCACCAACAATAATTTCGGCATCAGCATCTGCTTTAGCCTGATCAATATATTTAGCTAATTTATCAAAAGAACCCTCGTGAATAACAGCAGTAATAAAGTTACTCATGTCTTCTGGAGAACCCATTTTAAAAGAGTTTACATCTTCTATCACAAAATTCTTTACATCACTCCATAAGCTCTTTGGAATGTAAGCACGAGATGCCGCACTACATTTTTGACCTTGAAATTCAAATGCTCCACGAACAATTGCCGTTGCAACTTGCTTAGCATTTGCCGATTTGTGAGCTACAATAAAATCTTTCCCTCCTGTTTCTCCAACAATTTTTGGGTACGTTTTATAAGTATGGATGTTATTCCCTATTTGTTTCCAAAGTTCTTTAAATACATAAGTAGAACCTGTAAAGTGTAATCCAGAAAAATCTGGGCTAGCCAATACCGTATCTGTAATCATTACCGGATCTCCAAAAACAACGTTAATAACGCCAGCAGGAACACCTGCTTCTTTAAACACATCCATAATAACTTTTGCAGAATACACTTGGCTATCACTAGGTTTCCAAACTACAACGTTCCCCATTAATGCCATACAAGCTGGTAAATTTCCAGCAATTGCAGTAAAGTTAAACGGTGTTACGGCATATGTAAAACCTTCTAGTGGGCGATACTCAACACGGTTCCAGGCATCACTTGTGCTTTCTGGTTGCTCCATGTAAATATCCGACATAAACTGTACATTAAAACGTAAAAAGTCGATAAGCTCACAAGCTGCATCAATTTCTGCTTGGTATATGTTTTTAGATTGCGCAATCATGGTTGCAGCATTAATTTTAGCTCGGTATGGACCTGCTATTAATTCGGCAGCCTTTAAAAAGATTCCTGCGCGTTGCTCCCAAGGTAGTAAACTCCATGTTTTTCTAGCCTCTAAAGCTGTAGCAATAGCATCATCAATATGTTTTTGCTCTGCTACGTGATAAGTTCCAACCACATGTTTGTGATCGTGCGGAGGAGACATTGCTCTGGTGTTACCCGTTTCAACATCCTCACCGTTTATGTACAAAGGAACGTCCACTTTACTATTAAACATTGTTTTATAAGCCTCTAAAACTTCCGCTCTTTCAGGACTTCCTGGTGCGTAAGATTTTACAGGTTCGTTAACAGCAACTGGTACGTTAAAAAAGCCTTTTCCCATGATTTTCTATTTTTCGTTATTGAATATTCAGTAAATACACTACAAATCTAAGAATTTTAAAATGATTTTCAAGATACAAAGACTCATAAAACATCGTTAATTTATAATAAAACACTACGACAGCTTTAACTAATTATCCAAATCGTTTATTCCCCATTCATCTAAACTTCTTAAAATATTTTCTAAAGATTTTCCGCGCTCACTTAATGCATATTCCACTTTGGGTGGCACTACAGGATATACTTTTCTAATAACGAGCCCATCTTTCTCTAATTCACGAACCGTTTGTGTAAACATTTTATTAGAAATACCAATAATCTGTTTCTGTAAAATTCCCGAACGTAATGCACCTTCTAAAAGATGAAATAATATTAATGGTTTCCATTTTGTACCAATTAAAGTCATGGTATAGTTAAGCGGACAATAATTATTTCTATTCATTCAAAAACTTAATAAATTGTAAATCATTATTTTACTCGTTTTGGTAACTATACTACTTTTTAGTAAGTTGTTGCCAGATTGGCAAATATAACCTTAGTTTGCATAATAAAACTTTGAATTATGACTTTAAATAAAAATTATCCAAAATCGTTTTCACACATCGGAATCACGGTTCCTGATATAAAAAAAGCAGTACAATTCTACTCTGAAGTTATGGGTTGGTACATTATCATGGAACCTTCCGAAGTAAAAAAAGAAAACGATACTGCCATCGGGCAAATGTGTATTGATGTTTTTGGTGAAGATTGGGAAACCTTTGAAATCGCACATTTATCTACATCTGATGGTATTGGCATCGAACTTTTTTGCTTTCCGCATGGCGTAAAAGAAGCTCCAGGATTTAGTCCTTTCAATACAGGATTGTTTCATTTTTGCATACAAGATCCTGACATTGAAACACTAATAGATAAAATTGTAAAAAACGGCGGTAAGCAAAGAATGCCTATTCGTGAGTATTACCCAGATGATAAACCTTATAAAATGTGCTATGTAGAAGATCCTTTCGGAATTGTTTTTGAAATATACACACATAGTTACGAATTAACTTATTCTTCTGGAGCTTACTCCAAATAATTATTAGCAACATAGCTCGATACATGCCTGTTTTAGTCCCTGAAATCGATTTTTGACTTTCGAAATTCCAAATTTTGAAACATTTTTTCGTAAGTTGCCAACCGGTTTTCAGACTATAAATTTATGTGTACAGTAACTATTTTTCCAACAAGGAATAACAACTTTGTTCTAACCTCTAATAGAGATGAAACTCCAAATCGTATTTCTCTTCAACCCGATTTTTACAGCGTTGAAAACACAAAGCTTTTATTTCCCAAAGATAAATTGGCGGGAGGTACATGGATTGGTGTCAGCGAAAAAAACAGACTCATTTGCCTATTGAATGGTGGTTTTAAAAATCATACAAAAAAAGTTAAATATAGAATAAGCCGTGGTATAGTTACTAAAGATTTTTTAGTTGCAGATGATATTGAAACGTGTATTGAAAACTACAACTTCGAGGATATTGAACCTTTTACTATTGTAATTTCCGATTGGAATTCTAATTTAAAATTTTACGAACTCGTTTGGGATGGTAACACTAAACATTTTACACAACTACCTTTAGAGCCAAAAATTTGGTCGTCGGCCACTTTATACAATCCCTCCATGAAAACCGAACGTTTACAATGGTTTAACGACTATAAAAAAGAAAACGTATTAACTTCGGAATCTATTTTAACGTTTCATAAAACGGCGGGTAAAAACAATATGGATTATGGTACTTTAATGGACCGAGGCAAAGTAAAAACTACAAGTATTACACAAGTTAAAAAAACAAATAGTAACGTAAACATGCGTTATGAAAGTTTACAAAACCAAAGTGTTTCTTCTAAAACATTAAAAACACCTCAAATAGTTAATGGATAATACCGGAATTATTTTAACACTCGCCTACCCTGACACAATTGTTATGGTTTCCGATGAATGGTTTTCTCCATTTTTAAGATTTGTAGGGGTTGGAAAAAAGAATTATTTGCGTGCTGGTCATGCTGCTTTAGTTTTAATTGAAAAAGAAACAGGTGTTTTAGAATATCACGATTTTGGACGTTATATAACACCAGAACCCAACGGACGTGTTCGAGGTAGAGATACCGATAACGAATTACATTTCCCGCTAAAAGCAGAAATTAAAGATGATAAAATTTTGAATTTAGACGAAATTTTAAAGTTTTTAGCCACACACCCTAAATTAACTCATGGCGAGGGTAATTTGATTTCCTCGGTTTGTAATGTTATAGACTACAAAAAAGCAAGAACTTTTATTACCAAGATGCAAAACGAACATTTTATTCGTTATGCTGCCTTTATTAAAAATGCCAGTAATTGCGCCCGTTTTGTTTGCGATGCCCTAATTGCTTCTGTTACAAAACCAGAAATGCAAAAAAACATAGAAAACTCGAAGTGGTTTACACCAAGTACGGTTGGCAATGTGCTACTCGCTAATACAGGTCCACATGCTTTTGAAGTATCGGAAACTGGTAAGATTTCAGAATTTAAAGGTTCGCAAAGAAGTGAAAATCTACGTTGTTTTTTAGATAAACTTAAAGACCACAAAGTAAACCTTATTGGTACTTTAAATCCCAAACCAGTTAACGGTACACATCAAAATGCACAATGGTTATCTGGCATTGCTGCTGGAGCATGGTTTGAACTTCATGAAACGGAAAATGCTTTAAACTATAGATTTAGGCGTGTTTCTCCTTACGGAAATATAGATGTAGATACCTTTTTCAAAATTGAAAATGAAGGGTTTAATTTTAATCAAACTTTTGAATTTGTGCCTTATTCTAACTGTAAATTCTTTCATATAAAACAAAATAAAACTATTTATAGATTTAACAGAATAGACGACTAAACAGATAAGTTTAAAGCTTTAAAACAGCTTCTTTTTGCTTTTGAAACACCTTAATTTCTGGCAACTCAGTAATTGCTATATCAATATACTTTAAAGCTTTTTCTTTATTTTTTTGATGGGTTTCTATTTGAGCCAATCGATAATACGCCCACGCTTTTGGCACACCATCTTTAGCCGAATAATGTTGAATATATTGATTTAAACAAGCTTCTCCTTTCTCCAATTCAACGTTATATTCTGCAGCAACTTTTCCTATTTGGTAGTGTAATGCATTACGCTTATGCTTAGCTTCGGCTTGTTCTATATTTTTTATGGCTTCTTCTGGTCTTTTTTCATTTTCGTAAAAAGCAGTTAACTTATCGAAACAGTTTAGCGATCCACCTTCGGCTATAGCCATTTTATAAAATTTTTCGGCAAGTTTAGGTTCGTCGTCATATTCATAAATATAACCTTTAGCCAAATAACCGTCTACTTTAGAAAGCACTTCGAGTTCTTCAGCATATTGTAAAGACTTACTTCTACTTCCGCCTAAAACTCCCGGTAATTGCATGTAGAGTTCTACTAAAGCCCAACGCGTGTCAATATGGGTTGCATCTAATTCCGCGGCCTTTAAAAATGCTCCTTTAATATCGCCTATTAATCCTAATGCGGTAAACTTACTTACCGATAGAGCTTTCATGCCTAAAGCACCTCCATATTTATAATGGTAATTAGCTGTATTAGGTTTACTGTCAACAAGTTTTTTATAGTTATCAATAGCCTGATCCCATTGTTTCTGATGTCCATAAACATCTCCTAATAATTCGATCGCTTGCAAATCGTTAGGCGTATTTTCTAAATATTGAATAAGCAAAGGCTCGGCTTTTTGATAGTGCTTTTTACTAACGAGCTCTTCAAAATCGGCAATAGACGATTGAGAAAAGACCATAATTGGCAATAACAGAAATATCAAAAATTTATTCATAGATTTTAGTTCAAAATGCAAAGTTAAACTTTCTGCTTTACTCCAAAAATGGTTAACTTCACTCAATAAACGAAACCGTTCACGCATTGGTATATTTTGGAACGGCTTTTGTTCATATTTTAGAGACAAATTTAATGCAATGAAAAACACACTATCTATATTAATGGTTATATTATTTTCACACTTTTCTTCTGCTCAGAGCCCTAATTACGACAAATTATGGCAAGATGTAGCAAAGTTTGAAGCTGAAGGTTTACCTAAATCGGCTTTAAAAGTGGTTGAAAACATCGAAAAAATTGCCAAAACCGATAAAAACCAAGCCCAAACCATAAAAATTATGCTTTTTAAAAGCAAGTTTGCTATGGTGTTAGAAGAAGACGCTCAACTAGATATTATTAACGATTTTAAATCGAAAATAGCTACTAGTGAATTTCCTACTAAAAACATACTAGAGAATGTTTTAGCCAATTTATATTGGCAATATTACAAGCAAAACCGATGGAAATTCTATAATAGAACACAAACTACTGAAAAGGTTGATGCTACAGATTTTAGAACTTGGGATTTACAAACGCTGTTTGATGAAACACACCTACATTTTCAAAATTCGCTAGCAAACGGTTTAATGCTTCAGCAAGAAGATTTAAAACAATTTGCAGCTATTTTAACGGAACAAAAAGATTCTAAAACTTACAGACCAACACTGTTTGATTTCTTAAACCATACAGCTCTAGAGTTTTATAAAACCAATGAAACTCAAATTACCAAACCTTCATATAAATTTGAAGTTGATAACGAAAAACTTCTAAGTGATGCTAAAATCTTTACTGAATTAACAATAACATCGAAAGATTCTAACTCGCTACAATTACAAGCTTTAAAAATTTATCAAAACTTAACTCGTTTTCATTTAAAAGACAAATCTCCTTTTACCTTAGTCGATGTTAATATTGAGCGCTTAAAATTTGTAAACGAACATGCCTCCTTTAATAACAAAGAAACCTTACTACTCGATGCTTTAAAAGCAGAAAAGAAAGAATATAAAAAACACGAAGTTTCTGGCCTCTATGATTTTGAAATTGCGCAAATTTACTACCAACAAAGTAATACCTATCATCCAAAAACAAGCGATACATATAGATGGAAAGCTAAAGAAGCTTTAGAAATCTGCGATGCTGTTATCGCTAAATTTCCAAAAAGTAATGGGGCAGAAAAGTGTGAAGTTTTAAAAGCTATCATTAACCGCACGCAACTTCAACTAACTAGTGAAGCGTTTTTACCGGTTCAGCAAAACGGACGCATTTTTGTGCAATACAAAAACTTAAACCATCTTGAATTTAATGCCTATAAAATAACCGAAAACCAGTTTGAAAAATTTCTGACACTTTATAATAGTGACGATCAATGGGATTTTATTAAGCCATTAAAATCTACTAAAACTTGGGAAAGCACATTAAAAAATGAGAATGACTACCAAAGTCACAGCACCGAAGTTTTACTTCCTAAATTAGATAATGGCAGATATCTTCTGGTTGCGACTCCTAAGAACGCTAGTGATAGAGATTTTTCATTTTCCAACATTCAAATAACAAACACGGCATTAATCGAAACCGAATCGCCTGATTTTAAAATTTTTCAATGTATAGATAGAACAAATGGAGCGCCAATAGCCAATGCTTCGGTAGAATTAACATACACCGAAAACTATACAAACAAAATAAAAACCGAGCAACATAAAACAAATAGTTTAGGCCAATTTAAAATTAATAAAAAAAGAGAGCATTGGTACAGAAACGTAAAACTTAAGGTTAAAAACAATAATGATTTAGCATACTTTGGCGATTATTATATTAATAGAAGTAATACCCAAAACGAAGAAAAAACAACTTATAAATCTTTTTTATTTACAGACAGAAGTATTTACAGACCATCGCAAACCGTATACTTCAAAGCTATTGCTATAAAAAGAGAAAACAATAAATCTGAAGTTTTAGAAAACCAAAACGTCTTGGTTTATCTCTATAACGTTAATGGTGAAAAAGTAAAAGAATTACAACTAAAAACAAACGATTTTGGCTCGGTTGCTGGTGAATTTATTTTACCTAACTCAGGCCTAAATGGTGCTTATTATATTGAAATTAATGCCGCTTCTAACGGTATCAACTTTAGAAGCACAGTAGATTTTTCGGTTGAAGAATACAAGCGTCCAAAATTTGAAACTCAATTCACTCCCGTTACAGATACTTATAAAGTAAACGATTTGGTTAAAATAACAGGTAAGGCCTTAGCTTATGCGGGCAGTAATATTACCGATGCCAAAGTAATTTACACCGTTAAACGCAAAGTGAGATACCCAAGCTGGTATTATTGGTACCGCCCTTATTTTAGCAGCGAAGCTCAAGAAATAACACATGGAGAAACAAAAACTAATGATAAAGGTGAGTTTGAAATTTCTTTTAAAGCGCAGCCAGATCAAAGTATTGATAAATCTAGCTTACCAATTTTTAATTATGAAATTACGGCCGATGTTACCGATTTAAATGGAGAAACAAGAAGCGCAACAACAATTGTTAACGTTGGTTACCATGCTTTAGTAGCTAATATTATGGTAGATTCTGTTTTAGATAAAACTAAAAAAGACAACCAAATTTCTATAAACACACAAAATCTAAATGGCTCCTTTGTTGACGCCAAAGGCTCTATTAAAATTTATAAATTAAATGCTCCAAACTTTGTTTTAAGAACAGCACCTTGGAGTGCACCAGATTATCAAAGTTTTACCTTCGAAACTTTTAAAACGCTTTTCCCCCACGATGCTTTTCAAGATGAAGATGATTCTAAAAACTGGAAAAAAGGAGATTTAGTTTTTCAAAAGGACTTCAATACAAAAACAACCAAAACTTTAGAACTCGGAAACATCAAAAAATGGAAATCTGGTCAATATATTATCGTTCTAGAAAGTGAAGATAAATTTGGACAAGCCGTTAAAGATGAAGCTAGAACAACCTTATTTAGTGATACAGATAAAACATTAGCCGATAATCAATTATTCAGCGTTTCAGCCAATAAAAATCGATATAACATTGGAGACAAAGCCGTGATAACCTTTGCTTCTTCAGCTAAAAACATCAACCTTACCGTCTCTATTGAAAAGGATGAAAAAATTATTAAAACTGAAATTATTCAGCTTAATAACAACAAAAAAAACATCACAATTCCGGTAACGGAAAATGATTTAGGAGGCTTTACGGTAAACTACAGCTTTGCGGTTTATAATAGCTACCAATCTGGTTCTGTATTTATTTCAGTTCCATTCCCAAAAACAAATTTAGACATTGAAACCATTACGTTTAGAGATAAACTACAACCTGGCTTAGAAGAAAATTGGCAGTTTAAAATTAAAGGTCCAAAAGGCGAAAAAGTGAATGCCGAAATTTTGGCAAGTATGTATGATGCCTCTTTAGATCAATTTAACTACCACAGTTGGTACTTTAGCCCAATTCAGAATTCGACATACCGAACACGAACTTACAGCCAAGCAAATTCAAGCTTTGGTAATAGCCAATTTAGAGTTTATAACAGCTATACCAATGTTAGATATCCTGTACAATATTATGATCAATTAGATTGGTTTGGCTTTAATTTTGGAAGACAACACCGTAATATATCCATTAGAGGCATGTCGCTTTCCAAAAAAATGAGCGGTCGCGCCGCTGGTATTAACATTGTTGAAGATCGTATTGAAGCTCCTGAAATGATGATGGAGGAAAGTGACATGTCTAATTTAGATGATACCGTTGTTGTTGGGTACGGCACTCAAAAGGAAGTTAATAATTCTGAAGTCTCTACCGAGAAACCTAAAGAAATGGATTTTGATGATGTTCAAATTCGTAAAAACCTTCAAGAAACAGCCTTTTTCTTTCCGCAGTTAAAAACAGATAAAGACGGAAATATTAGCTTTAATTTCAATACACCAGAAGCTTTAACAAAATGGAAATTACAATTATTAGCGCACACCAAAACCTTAGAAAGTAGCTCTAGAACCTTAACAACAGTTACCCAAAAGGAATTAATGGTTTCGCCAAATGTACCACGTTTTTTACGCCAAGGTGATGTTATTTCTATCAGCACCAAAATTTCAAACCTTACAGACCAAGCACTTTCTGGTCAGGCTAAGTTAATTTTAACCGATGCCTTAACCGGAAAAGAAATTAACGGAGCATTAGGTATCACTGAAGCTAATAAAACCTTCAATGTAAATGCTGCCGGTAACACACAAGTATCATGGCAACTAAATGTTCCTGATAACATACAGGCTGTGCAATACAAAATTGTTGCAAAAGCGGGCGATTATAGCGATGGCGAGCAAAATGCTTTACCTGTTTTAAGCAATCGCATGTTGGTAACCGAAACTTTACCAATGTGGGTACGTAGCAATGAAACTAAAACATTTGTTTTAGATAAGCTGAAAAACAATAACTCTTCAACTTTAAAAAACCATAAACTTACTCTAGAAGTAACTTCTAATCCTGCTTGGTATGCGGTTCAGGCCTTGCCATACCTTATGGAATATCCATACGAGTGTAACGAGCAAACTTTTAGTCGTTATTATGCCAATGCCTTGGCGAGCCATATTGCAAACTCGAACCCAAGAATTCAGGAGGTTTTTAACCAATGGAAAAATAGCGATGCGTTGCTTTCTAACTTAGAAAAAAATGAAGATTTAAAATCTATTTTAATTCAAGAAACACCTTGGTTACGTGATGCACAAAGCGAAACAGAGCAAAAAAAACGTATTGCTTTATTATTCGATTTAAATAAAATGAATAGCGAATTACAATCTGCCGTTAATAAACTAGATGCTAACCAAATGCCGAATGGTGCTTGGTCTTGGTTTAAAGGTGGCCGCGAAAACCGATACATTACACAACATATAATTACTGGTTTTGGTCATTTAAAACAACTTTCTGTTGCAGATGCTAATGAAAAAACTTCTGAAATGGTTTCTAAAGCCATTCAGTTTTTGGATGCTGAATTTATTCAAGAATACAAAGACATTAGAAAGTATGATAAGAATATGGACTTAGATTTAGACCATTTAAGCTATACACAACTGCATTATTTATACATGAGAAGCTTCTTCCCTAATATTAAAAAATCTAAAGAAGTTGAAGAAATCATTAACTATTATCAAACACAAATTGAGAAATATTGGTTAAATCGTTCGCTTTATGCAAAAGGTCTAATGGCATTAATTTCACATAGAAATGATGCGCCTATTATGGCTACCAAAATTTTAAAATCGTTGAAAGAAACAAGTATTACTTCAGAAGAATTAGGGATGTACTGGAAAGCTAATACCAACTCTTGGTTCTGGTATCAGGCACCAATTGAAACTCAAGCTTTATTAATTGAAGCCTTTTCGGAAATAGAAAATGATACAGAAACAATTGATAATTTAAAAATCTGGTTACTTAAAAACAAACAAACCAACCGTTGGAAAACCACAAAATCTACAACCGATGCCGTGTATGCATTATTACTGCAAGGTAGCGATTGGTTAAGTGTAACCGATGCTGTTGAAATTGTTTTAGGCGGACAAAAGATTGAACCATCGAAACTTGAAGATGTAAAAGTTGAAGCCGGAACAGGTTACTATAAAACATCGTGGAATACTGCTGAAATTAAACCAGAAATGGGAGACGTTAGTATTTCTAAAAAAGGAGCAGGTATTGCCTGGGGTAGTTTGTATTGGCAGTATTTTGAAGATTTAGATAAAAT
Source organism: Algibacter sp. TI.3.09 (assembly GCF_038154905.1). Taxonomy (NCBI): domain Bacteria; kingdom Pseudomonadati; phylum Bacteroidota; class Flavobacteriia; order Flavobacteriales; family Flavobacteriaceae; genus Algibacter; species Algibacter sp. TI.3.09. The sequence continues at coordinate 1,728,972 of NZ_JBAKAN010000001.1, forward strand.
TACTTCAGCAGAAACACCTTTACAATTGAAAAAGAAATTATTCTTAAAAACAAATACGGACACCGGTGAAAAAATAACAGAAATAACAGAGCAAACCGCTTTAAATGTTGGAGACTTAGTACGTGTGCGTATAGAACTTAAAAGCGACAGAGCTATGGAGTTTATACATATGAAAGATATGCGAGCAGCAGGTTTTGAGCCCGTGAATATAATATCTGCTTATAAGTGGCAAGATGGTTTAGGCTATTATGAAAGTACGAAAGATGCAAGCACAAACTTCTTTTTTGATTATTTACCTAAAGGCGTTTATGTTTTTGAATACGATTTACGTGTAAATAACTCCGGAAATATGAGCAACGGCATCACCACGATACAAAGCATGTATGCTCCAGAATTTAGTAGCCATAGTGAAGGTGTACGTGTTTTAGTTGACTAGAAGTAATAAAAAAAGTAAGCCTGGTCATTTTGAGGTTAGGAGAAATCGTATAACGTACATATATCTTGTGTAATAGAAAATTTGACGCAACCTTTCGTGAAATTTCACATCTAATAATAAAGTATAATTAATTATGAAAAATGTATTAATCATATTGTTATCAATATTAGTTTTGGGCTGTAGTTCTGATGATGATAATTCAGAAGTAATAAATATTGAATCTTCTTTAATAGCAAAAGATAATCTTTACGGAAATGGAGCAGAAGGAATTACGAAACAGAATTTAATTATTTCTAACCAAACCGCTTGGAATGATTTAATATACAAAATGAATTTAGCAAATAACACTTCTGATAACTTTAAAGAAACCGATATAGATTTTTCTAAATATATCATTATTGCAGTATTTGACGAAATAAAAGGGAACGGTGGTCATAACTTGGAGTTAAACATAATATCGAATTCTGAAAAGATAATGGTAAATGTTACAGGTTTAGCTTCTCAAGGGAATGCCACAACTGTTATTACACAACCTTTTCATATTGTAAAAATTCAGAACTCTGATTTACCAATAATATTTAAATAAAAACTTACTACAACACGGTATAAACATAATTACCACTTTATTATAGGCAGTAATTAAAGACAAACTTTATGTGATGTCTCCATTCGTCGACATGACAACGGAAACGCTGAGTAACTTATAAAACAAAAAAATCCCCTTCAAGTTTTAAATTTGAAGGGGATTTTTATTTTATGAGATTTCTGTTATAACAAATACTCAACACTTTAATTAAAACTCCAGTTTTTGTAACTACTAGAAGCTTCTAATTTGTTTTCTAAACTATCTTCTAACTCTGGAAAGAAGTCGATTCCCGTAAGTTTTTCAACTTTATCTACAGATACAACAAACTTATATAAGGGTTGTTTAGACTCTACGCTAGGCATTAAAAAAGCAATCATTTTAGTTTTACCCGAATTATTATCGATCAAAACTTTATAAAATTGATTTGGCACTGCTACTTGCTCGTCACCAATGGTTTTCATGTTTCCCTTTAACACTCCTCCTGTTACTACAAAAACGCCATTATATTTACTTGCCCAATATCTAACTTTCTGTTCTAGCGTATTCCATATACCCGCATTAAAATCATGCTTTTGCGGACTGATATTACTTGTTAAAAACGTTTCGTCGTGCGCTTCTTTACTGTAACGTCGGTCTCCAGCAGGACAAAGATGCCCACGATCGTAACCCGATTTTTTATAATTACGCCAATCTGCTGCGCCTGTTTTTACCGCTTTATCTATTTCAAAATACGGGCGTTTAAAATCATTTTTAGATAAATGAGATTTCTTCAATTCATAAGCCACCCATTCAGCTTGTTCATAAGGCTCACTGTAAGACAGCGAATATCCATCGTGATGCACAATTTGCCCTGTTGTACTGGTTGGCAAAAAGTATTCGTTTGTATCACTCTTAGATGTTCTACCTTCAGTTACAATTTCATTTTTTTCTTCTTCATCTAAAAAATGCTCATATCCATAAATAGCAACCAGAATAACGACGGCAATAACCGATAATAATTTTCTTTTCGTCATTTATTCTAAAATGAATTCTAAAGGCTCTCCAAGTTTAAAATTAGGTGCATTAATATCTAACAACGCTGAAATTGTTGGAGCAATATCTGTAATTTCTGTTCTCTTAACTGTTTTACCATGTTTAATTCCTTTTCCGAAGAACAAAAGCGGCACGTGCGTATCATAATTTAAACCACTACCGTGTGTAGAACCTGTTTTTCCGTAAGATATGTAAGCTGGATCTTGAATTACTAAAACATCACCAGAGCGTTTTTGGTTGTATCCGTTTTGAAGTAATTTTTCAATACCCGTTGTAAAAGAAGCTTTTCCCATAGTTGTTGCGGTGTAAGCTTTGTAAACATTGGTATAATTAATTATTTCGTTAACAATAGCATCTTGTACAGCTTCTAATTCTAAACCTAAAGTTTTAATCTTTTCGCGATTTAAAAATATTTGATTATTGCTTATATTTTCAATTAGATCATCTGCTTTAAAAGTTGTTTGCATAAATGCCTCTAACTTTGTTCTCATGGCTTTATTATTCAAATATCCTGCTGGAATTTTTTTCGACCTCATATAAGCAGGCACATTAATTGCACCGTGATCTGCAGTTAAAAACACCGTATAGTTTCCTTTTCCAACTTCAGCATCTAAACCTTTAAAGAAACGTTCTAAATCTTTATCTAAACGTAAATACGTATCTTCAATTTCTTTAGAATTAACTCCAAAATTATGACCAACATAATCAGTACTAGAAAAACTAACCGTTAAAACATCGGTAAATTCATCTTTACCTAAATCTTCACCAACTAACGCTGCTAAAGCAAAATCGGCTACTAAACTATTACCATAAGCCGTTGCTTTTAAAATATCATAACCACCATTTTTTCCTTTTAAGGCATCTAAATCGTAAGGAAATGTTGCTGTAGCTTGTCCCTTAAAACCACCTTCAAAATCGTTTAAATCACTACCACTTTCTAAATATGTCTCAATATTATATAATGTATTCCATGGCTTAAGATATGATTTTACAATACCAGATTTATTAAATTTACTTACCCATTTAGGTAATTCATTCATATAAAAAGAACTAGAAATAAAGTTTCCTTCATTTTTTCCTTGAAACCAATATGCTGCATTTGCAGTGTGCCCTGCTGGTAAAATAGCTCCACGGTCTTTTACTGATATTCCTATAGTTTTACCACGCATTTGTGTGAATAACCTATTCTCATCAGCAAATGTTGTGGTTTTCATGCGTTGTGTAGACATTTTTCCTGCATCTGTTTTTGTTCCTATAGAAGAAACAGCATCGTCTTGTGCACAATACACCATGGTTTTTAATTCTTTATCGTACCAGTTATTAGCGATAATGCCGTGATATTTAGGACTTGTACCCGTAAAAATAGATGCGTGACCAGGCCCTGTATAAGTTGGAATATAATTAAAATGATTGTTTTTACAGTTAAAACCTTCATTCATCATACGCTTAAAGCCGCCTTCTCCATAACGGTCTGCAAATCTTGTTAAATAATCGTAGCGCATTTGATCCACAACAATACCAACCACCAATCTCGGGTTAGTTTCATCAGATTTATTTTGTGCTTTAGAAGATAAACTTAACACAAAAACTACAACTAAAAAGAAAATATTTTTATTCATTATAATGGGTTTAAGCTTCAAAAATACATATTTTAAAAACATGATAATTTAAAATAATCGTTAAATCCCACTAACTTTTTTTACTTTAGCAGTTCAAATTTATATATGACGTACCTACATAATATAGGAGCTTATTTTTTAATGATTGTTGAGATGTTTCGCAAGCCAACCAAATGGAGCGTTATGAAGCAACTAATATTAAAAGATATAGACGATTTAATCATTGGATCTTTAGGCATTGTTGCCTTTATTGCTTTTTTTGTGGGTGGTGTAGTTACCATACAAACCGCATTAAATATTGACAATCCTTTAATTCCAAAATATTTGGTTGGTTTTGCTACCAGACAATCTATTATATTAGAATTCGCCCCCACTTTTATTTCTATTGTAATGGCTGGTAAAGTGGGCTCATTTATTACATCGAGTATTGGTACTATGCGAGTTACCGAACAAATTGATGCTTTGGAAGTTATGGGAATAAACTCATTAAACTATTTAGTATTTCCAAAATTTATTTCTTTAATGTTATATCCGTTTGTAATTTCTATCGCTATGTTTTTAGGAATTCTTGGAGGCATGGCTGCCTGTGTTTACGGTGGTTTTAGCTCATTAGACGATTATATTGTTGGTATACAAATGGATTTTATTCCGTTTCATATTACTTACGCCTTTATAAAAACTTTTGCTTTCGCCTTTATATTAGCAACAATTCCATCTTTTCATGGATATTACATGAAAGGTGGCGCTTTGGAAGTTGGTAAAGCCAGTACAACCGCATTTGTTTGGACTAGCGTTGTTATTATTCTTTTAAATTATTTACTAACCCAAATGTTGTTAAGCGCATGATAGAAGTTAAAGATTTACAGAAATCGTTTGGAGAAGCACATATTTTAAAAGGGATTACAACCACTTTTGAAAAAGGAAAAACAAACTTAATTATTGGGCAAAGTGGTTCTGGTAAAACAGTATTTTTAAAATGCTTATTAGGGCTATTCGATTACGAAGAGGGAAGCATTGCTTACGATGGGCATATATTTTCTAAACTTACAGAAGATGAAAAACGAAACATGCGTGCAAAAATAGGTATGGTTTTTCAAGGAAGTGCCTTGTTTGATTCTATGACTATTGCAGAAAACGTAATGTTCCCGCTACAAATGTTTACCAAACAAAGTAAAAGCGAAATGCAAGATCGTGTAGACTTTGTTTTAAAAAGAGTGAATCTACCAGATGCACATAACAAAATGCCAAGTGAAGCTTCAGGAGGTATGCAAAAACGTGTTGCTATTGCTCGCGCAATTGTAAACAAACCTAGATATTTGTTTTGTGATGAACCCAACTCTGGTTTAGATCCAAAAACAGCTATTGTAATTGATAATTTAATTAAAGAGATTACAGAAGAATATCAAATTACAACCGTAATTAATTCTCATGATATGAATTCTGTGATGGAAATTGGTGAAAAAATTGTGTTCTTAAAAGATGGACTAAAAGCTTGGGAAGGTTCTAAGGAAACTATTTTTAGAACAGATAATGAAGTGGTTACCGACTTTGTATATTCATCTAACTTATTTAAAAAAGTACGTAAAATGTACTTGGAAGAAAATAGCTAAAATCAGTAACCCATTATTTTTATTTTAAAGTTGTTATTCTATCGAATTAATTTCGTTTTAAAATAACACGCTTGGCTTTAAGCTCTTCTTTTAACCAATCGGTAAGTTGCTTTTCTTTTATCACAATCAAACTATCACTTAAAGATTCGTTCCATTTTACAGTGGCAACTTGCAATGTATCTGTGTTTATAAAATCTTTAGACTCTAATGTTTTAGCATAACTAAAATATGTTAAATCGTTAAACCTAACTTTGGCATCACGCGATAAATTGGTGAAAGATATTACGCTACTTCCGCCATTCACTAGGCGAAGTTCTTCTTGTAAAACTTCAATTTCATTTCGTAAACCAGAAATAATATGATCTTTTTCATCTAAATCTCTAATAGCTCTATCATAAGCGTCGGAAATTTTATCAAAACTTCTGTTTTTATTCCCAAAAATCTCTAATTTAAAATCACTGATTTTATCGTATCCTTTAATTTCGTTTAACAAATCGGATTCTGTAGCTTCAGATATTTCACCATTAAAATAAAGTGTGATTTTTTTCTCATCTGAATTTAAGGTTCCGTTTTGAAACCAAAGCTCCTGATTTAGTTTAATTTCATTTGAAATAAAATTATTGTAATCATTCTCAAAACCACTGCTTTTTAAAACTCTTAAGAAAGTAATTGTTGGATAAATCATAACAACCACAGCAACCAACGCTGCAAAACGCGCTGTGCGTCTTCTTTTAGCCGAATTAGCATACTTAAGCATAGGAAATCTAAGAAGCTTAAGCACTATAAATGTTGCCAACGCAATAAAAATAGTATTAATGGTAAACAAGTTCATGGCACCTAAAAAGTAGGTCCAATTTCCGTGTGCTAAACCATAACCCGCCGTACATAAAGGTGGCATTAACGCCGTAGCAATAGCCACACCAAAAATAACCGATGCAATAGTCCCTCTTTTAGTACGTGCAATTATTAATGCCAAACCACCAAAGAAAGCAATAAGCACATCTCGAATATCTGGTTTTACACGACCTAATAACTCTGAGGTTTCTTGATTTCCTAAAGGAAAAAATTTAAAGAATAAAAAAGCCGTTAACAAACTCAAAACAAGCATAGTTGCTAAGTTTATTAACGATTTTCTAAGTGTATCAATATCGTTTATAGCGATGGACATGCCAATACCTAATATTGGCCCCATAAGCGGAGAAATTAACATGGCACCAATTACAACAGCTGTTGAATCGGCATTTAACCCAATGGAAGCGACAAAAATAGAACAAATTAAAATCCATGCTGTAGCTCCTTTAAAAGGAATATCTGCTTTTATAGCCTCAATAGTAGCATCGCGATCGGTATCATCCCTAAAATCTAATAATTCTTTAAAAAACACATAAATGCTTTTAAACAATCCTTCGGCGTCTTTCTTAACGGCCTTTTTTGATTCCTCTACATTTTGATTTTTCTTTGCCTGAACCTCGTCTTCAGAAAAATTGAATTTATTTTCTTCCATTTATATATTAATTAGCAAAACCGCTTCAAATTTAGTTGCTATATTTATCGTTAAAACGCTTTAAAACAAGCTTGATATCTTGCTCTTTACTCTTAGGGTAAATAAGCAAAGCTTCATCATTATCAACAATAATGTAGTCGTTTAAACCATCTACAATAACTTGTTTTCCAAGTTTTGTTCTTATCATATTACCTTCAGCATTCTCAACTAAACTATTAGCATTTAAAATAGCATTATTATTACTATCCTTATCTAGTTTATCGTAAAGACTTCCCCAAGTTCCTAAATCGTTCCAGTCAAACTCTGCACCTATCACAAAAACATTTTTAGATTTTTCCATAATGGCGTAATCTACAGATATGTTTTCGGCTTTAGAGTAATTTTCTTTTATAAAATCATCTTCACCATCGGTGTTATAAACAGATATTCCAGACTCAAACAATTGGTATAATTCCGGTTGATTATTTTTAAAAGCATCTACAACGCTTTTTGCACTCCACATAAAAATACCCGCATTCCATAGAAAATTACCTTGACTTATAAAGGCTTTAGCTGTTTCGTAATCTGGTTTTTCTCTAAATTGACTAACAGGTTTAATAACGTTTTCAGAATTTTTATCGAACTCAATATATCCAAAACCTGTGTTTGGAAATGTTGGCTGAATACCAAGCGTCATTAAAGCATCATTTTCTGAGCAATAATTAAATGCTTCTTCTACATTTTTAGAAAAAGTTTGCTCATCTTCAATCCAGTGATCACTTGGTGCCACAATCATTAAAGCATCTGGGTTTTCTTTCTGAATTTTTAAAGATGCATATAAAATACAAGGTGCTGTATTTCTCATTGCAGGCTCTAAAACCACTTGTTTTTGAGTAACTTCTGGAAGTTGCTCTAAAACCAAATCGTTATAACGCTCGTTTGTTAATATGTATATATTTTCCTTTGGAATTAACCTTGATAAACGTTGAAATGTTTTCTGAATAAGCGTATCGCCCGTTCCAAGCATATCATGAAATTGTTTTGGAAAATCACTTGTACTTACTGGCCAAAATCTAGATCCTACTCCGCCTGCCATCAATATGGCATAATAATTATTCTTCATTTCTTAATTTGTTTTTCTAGAAAATCGTAAAATATTCTAGCTTATTATTATTTTGTTTTACTTCTATTTTCAAAAATTAAATAAGTTTAACCTCCGCATTTGGATTAAACAAATATAACCTTCCTGTTTTAATTTCCACACACTCAAATCGTTTTACCCTTTTTTGTCCCATTTTAAAAACCCGACCATTATATAACTCAAACGATTGTCCCAAAGGTATTTCAAAAACATAAGTTTTATCGTTTGGCTCGTCGAATTCCTTTAAAGCTAGGGCTAATACCGTATCTGTGTCGCTAGATGCTTTTGGATTTTTAAAATGTGCTGCTAAAAGTGGTAACAAACTATCCGGAAAAACATCGGGATTTAAAAATGGTAACATTAAATTTTTAAACGTATATTTCCATTCTTTACCATGCGGTTTAATAAATTTTCCGTAACCTTTGTACGTCTCAAAATGGGCTATTTCATGAATAAGCGTTATTAAAAACTGGTATACATTTAAATTAGAGTTTATAGTGATTTGATGTTTACCATGCGGCAATTGTCTATAATCACCGTGGCGCGTTTTACGCTCGTTTTTTATTTTCACCACCAAATGATCATGCTCTAAAAGTTTTAAAACTCGATTAACAGCATGTTCTGGAATATAACTTTTTAGTAGGTTTTGCATTACGACAAAAATAATAATTGTTAAAACAACACACTTATATTTACAAGAAAAAAAATAAAACTTAACAATCTAATATCAAACCGTCTAAAAGTTTAGGTATGTTTTTTTAAAGGTTTCGTAAATATTAAGTCTTTTTTATTTTTTTGTAAATTGTGGTAATAGCTCGTCAAAAATAGATAACTTTTATTTTTTTTATTATTTAAGTCGCAAATAAATCATATTAAAAAAACAATAACAGTTAAAAAACTATATTTATTTTAACAAATATTAATAAAGTATAAACTTTATTTAGTTAAAATCATAAAACACTAAATATTTTACAACAAACACTTATATTTGAGCATAACACTTTGTAGCTTATGAAAGACAACAACCTATTCTCTAATTACGAGAAACTTGCTAGTACTTGGGATGAAATGTATAATGACAATGCAGAATTTAGATCGCAGTATGATGGTTTTATTAAATATTTAGAAAACACATCAACAGAAAAGCTTTCTAAAAAAGAAGACCTTGCAAAACAATTATTTATGAGTCAAGGGGTTACGTTTACGGTCTACAATGATAATGAAGGTATCGAGAAAATATTCCCCTTCGATATTGTACCTAGAGTTATAACAGCTGCTGAATGGCAGAAAATTGAAGCAGGTATTAAACAGCGTCTAAAAGCACTAAACTTGTTCATTAAAGATATTTATAATGAACAGTTTATAATTAAAGATGGCATTATTCCTGGTGAATTAATTTACTCTTGCCCTAATTTTTTAAGAGAAATGAAAGGCGTTAAGGTACCTTATGATGTTTATGTACATATTTCTGGGGTCGACTTAATAAGAAATAACGATGGCGAATTTTACGTCCTTGAAGATAATTTAAGAACACCTTCTGGCGTGAGTTACATGCTGGAGAACAGAGAAATATCAAAACGTTTATTTCCTGGTATTTTGCCTAAAAACAATGTTCGTTCAGTTTCAGATTATCCAAATTTATTATATAAGAAGCTTAAAGAACTCTCAAACCTGTCTAAACCAAATATTGTTTTACTTACTCCAGGCATATACAACTCTGCGTATTACGAGCATACTACACTAGCCCGTTTAATGGGTATTGAATTGGTAGAAGGTAGCGACTTGGTTGTTAAAAACCATTTTGTTTACATGAAAACGACTAATGGATTAAAACAGGTTGATATTATATATAGACGTGTGGACGACGATTATTTAGATCCACTAGAATTTAATGAGAAGAGTGTCTTAGGCGTTGCCGGAATTATGGCTGCCTACAGAAAAGGGAATGTAAACATTGTAAATGCTCCCGGAACCGGAATTGCCGATGATAAAGCAATTTACATCTATGTACCAGACATGATAAAGTATTATTTAGATGAAGAACCTCTTCTGAAAAATATTGAAACCTACCAATTGGGTCGACCAGATGAGCTGGAATATGTTACCAAAAACATTAAAGACATGGTTATTAAAAAAACCGATGGTAGTGGTGGTTACGGTATGCTTATGGGACATGAAGCTACAGATGAAGAAATTAAAGATTACTTGAATACCGTTAGCAAAAAGCCAGAAAACTTTATTGCTCAGCCTATTTTAAGGCTATCGACCGCACCGTGTTACATAGATGGTAAATTATCTCCAAGATGTATCGATTTAAGACCTTTTGCCCTTTCTGGACGAGATGGTATTGATATTTGCCCTGGAGGATTAACCCGTGTTGCACTAAAAAAAGGATCTCTAGTAGTTAACAGTTCGCAAGGAGGCGGCAGTAAAGACACTTGGATTTTAGAATAATTTCACAAAAATAAATATGTATGTTAAGTAGAGTAGCAAATAATCTTATTTGGTTAGATCGATATATGGAACGTGGTAGTGGTATTCTTAGTTTACTAAAAGTAAATTATTATGCCAATCAAGATTCGCCAGAATTATTTTCCTGGACACCCGTTATTAAAAATTTCACAGCATTCGATAACGAATATTACACGGAAGATGCTTTGGAGTGTATCGATTTTATGGTGTTTAACACAAATAACTCTAATTCAATTCTCAATATTGTTACCAAAGCGAGAGAAAATGCACGTAGTGTGCAAGAGCATATATCTAGAGAACTTTGGTTGTGTGTAAATAATTACTATTTATACCTTACAGATAAAAATTTACGAAAGCGATTAAAAGAAGAAGATCCTGTTCAGTTTTTAGAAGATCTACGTAAGCATCATTTAATTTATAACGGCACATCCGATATTACTCAAGAACGTGGTACATCGTATTATTTTATGAATGTTGGAAAGTTCTTGGAGCGTGTTAATCTTATTGCCGATTTTACATCGCTTAAGCTTCAGGAAATAGGAAAAACATCGGATAGTTTAGAGAAGAGTTTCTATTGGAAAAATTTACTTCTCTCTATAGGTGGTTATCAATTCTATCTTAAAACTCATAAATCTACTTTCAATCAAGATCACGTAATCACTATGGTTTTTCAGGATAAATTATTTCCTAGATCGGTATATTATTGTGTAAATAAACTAAGCAGACATATTACGCGTTTAATTGAAACAAACGAACTTGAAAAAAAGAATTTAGAATTCTTAATTGGTAAATTAGAAAGCTCTATAAAATACACCACCATTGAAAACATTAATGAGCAAGGCTTAAACAACTTTATACATAGTATAAAGGAAGACATCAGTAATATTTCAACAAATATTAATGCGGTTTACAACTCTAAATAATTGATTTATAATTATCATGGCTACATTTTTCATTAAACATACAACAAAGTATAACTACAATGCACCCGTAATCGATGGGGCGACATTAACGAGGTTACACCCTATTAATGATGATAATCAAAAGGTTATTTCACATTTAATATCGATAACAAACAATCCTTTTATAGAAACCTTTATCGATTTTTATAACAATAGAGTTGGTACATTTATGGTGATTGAACCACACGATGAATTGAATATAATTTCTGAAGTTGAAGTGGTAACATCTCCAAAATTAATTCCGGATGATACTATTGACAAAACTTTACAGTGGGAAGAGCTTAAACGCATAAAAAACACCACAGACTTTATAGATTTTACAGCTCATAAACCTTTTAAAGGCAGCAAAGAAATAACTGATGTTATTCTAGATTTAATGCTAAAAACCAAGTCGCCATTTCAGGCTGTACTTGCCATATGCGAGTATGTATATAATAATTTTGAATACAAAACAGGAGTTACTAACGTAAAAACGTCTTTAGAAGAAGCTTGGGAACTAAAAGTAGGTGTTTGTCAAGATTTTACTAATGTTATGCTACGTATGGTAAAAATGCTAGGTATGCCAGCTAGATATGTAAGTGGCTATATTTGCCCTAACGATGAGATAACTCGAGGAGAAGGCGCTACACATGCCTGGATAGAAGCTTATATTCCGTTTTACGGATGGTTAGGTTTCGACCCAACAAATCACGCCATAGCAAACGAAAATCATGTTAGATTAGCTATAGGAAGAGATTATGGAGATTGCGCACCAGTTAAAGGTGTGTTTAAAGGTAGTGTTGAAGCTGAAATGCAAGTTACTGTTTCTGTTAAAACAAATAAAAATGAAAACTCAAAGCAACTAAATCCAGAAGTTTCTACCGTATACCCTTCAAACAGTTACAAGCGTAGTTTGGAAGAAAAAGAAAACGGTGGCGGACAACAACAGCAGCAACAGCAACAGCAACAATAATAGAATTTTATTTTTTTCTATCGATAACATAGTTAACCATAAGCTCTAACGATTGCTTATATTCAGAATCTGGATACTTTTGAAGCAATTCTAGAGCTTCCGTTTGAAATTGTGTCATTTTAGAAATGGCATAATCCAAACCACCATTATTTTTCACAAAAGCGATAACTTCTTTTACGCGTTTAGTGTCTTTATTATGGTTTTTAATGGAATTAATAAGCCATTTTTTATCCTTTTTAGATGCACCATTAAGAACATGAATTAAAGGTAAAGTCATTTTTTGTTCTTTTATGTCAATACCTGTTGGCTTTCCAATTTGCGTATCGCCATAATCAAACAAATCATCCTTAATCTGAAATGCCATACCAATAAGCTCTCCAAATTTACGCATGGTTTCTACATGTTCCGATTGTGGTTTTACAGATGCAGCACCTAAACTACAACAGGCAGCAATTAGAGTTGCTGTTTTCTGACGAATAATCTCGTAATACACCGCTTCGGTAATATCTAATTTTCTGGCTTTTTCTATTTGGAGCAACTCACCTTCACTCATTTCTCGAACTGCAACAGAAATAATTTTAAGCAAATCAAAATCATTATTGTCAATCGATAATAATAAGCCTTTAGATAGTAAAAAATCGCCAATTAAAACAGCTATTTTATTTTTCCAAAGTGCGTTTACAGAAAAGAACCCACGACGCCTGTTACTATCATCCACCACATCATCATGTACTAATGTTGCAGTGTGTATAAGCTCTATAACAGAAGCTCCACGGTAGGTACGCTCGCAAACTTCGCCGTTAGAAACCATTTTAGAAACTAAAAACACAAACATAGGGCGCATTTGCTTCCCTTTGCGATTCACGATATAATGTGTAATACGGTTTAGCAAAGCCACTTTACTCGACATAGAAAGCAGGAACTTTTGTTCAAAAAGATCCATTTCGTAAGCTATGGGTTGCTTTATTTGTTCTACTATTTTCAAGGTGAGATATTAAAAGAAATCAAATATAAGATTTACAAATTTATATACTAAACGATTTATGATTTTATACGAAATACCAAACGCTTAACTTTTATTGGCCAATTGCCCACAAGCAGCATCGATATCTTTTCCGCGACTGCGACGTACGTTAACTACAATTCTGTTTTTTTCTAATGCACTAATGTAATTTTCAAGAGCTTCGTTTGAGGCTTGTTGAAATTCACCATCGTCAATAGGGTTGTATTCAATAATATTAACCTTACATGGTACATATTTACAAAACTGAACAAAGGCATCAATATCTTCTTGTCTATCGTTTATACCTTTCCAAACCACATATTCGTAACTAATTTTACGACTAGTTTTTAAGTACCAATATTCTAAAGATTCTTTTAAATCTTTTAAAGGAAATGTTTCGTTAAAAGGCATTATTCGAGTTCGAACCTCATCTATTGCTGAGTGTAAGGATACGGCTAAGTTGAATTTCACGTCATCATCAGCCATTTTCCTGATCATTTTTGGCACTCCAGATGTTGAAACCGTAATTCGTTTTGGAGACATGCCTAAACCATCGGTAGATGTTATTTTATCGATAGCCTTAATAACATTATTATAGTTCATTAACGGCTCGCCCATACCCATAAACACAATATTACTTAAGGGACGATCGTGATATAAACGACTTTCGTTATCGATGGCTACTACTTGATCGTAAATTTCGTCTGGATTTAAGTTTCGCATACGTTTTAAACGTGAGGTTGCACAAAACTTACAATCTAAACTACAGCCTACTTGACTAGAAACACATGCTGTGGTTCTTGTTTTTGTTGGTATTAAAACCGACTCTACAATTAACCCATCGTGCAAACGTACCGCATTTTTAACTGTACCATCGCTACTGCGTTGCATGGTATCTACTTTAATGTGATTAATTACAAAATTGTCTTCGAGCATTTGGCGTGTTTCTTTAGATACGTTTGTCATATCTTCAAAGGTGTAAGCCGATTTTTGCCAAAGCCATTCGTAAACTTGATTGCCTCGAAAAGCTTTATCGCCATTTTTTACAAAGAAATCCCGAAGTTGTTCTTTGGTTAAGGCGCGTATGTCTTTTTTATTATCTTTCATTTGGTTGCAAAAATAGTGAAAGCTTTTTCTTTTATGGCACTTGTTTTTATAAAGTCGTCCTAAATTTAGTATAGACCTTAAATTTAACACATGGCTGCATTAGGGATTGCAGCGGCATCCTTTTTGCTGAATTTAAAAATTATTTTTTTTGATAAGTCTGCTACTTCATAAAAACCTCAATTAAAAATAAATATAGACTGTTTTGCAAAAAGATATAGCGAAAAGCCCGACCTGAAAGGGAATGCCCAAATTTTAAAACGTACTATTTTTATTAAATATGAAACAAAAAAAAGCCTCATCGTTTTTAATGGATGAGGCTTAAATTTTATTTTGAATGGATTAGATGATTAACATCGCATCACCATAACTGTAGAATTTATATTTTTCTTTTACAGCTTCTTCGTATGCTTTTTTAGCAAAATCATGACCTGCAAATGCCGAAATCATCATTAATAATGTAGATTTTGGTGTGTGGAAGTTAGTGATCATGCAGTTTGCGATACTGAATTCGTATGGAGGAAAAATAAATTTATTTGTCCATCCTTCTATTTCGTTAAGCTTTCCGCTTGTTGAAACTGCACTTTCTATGGCACGCATAGCTGTGGTTCCTACGGCGCAAATACGACGTTTTTCTTTAAGTGCTGTATTTACAATCTCGACTGCTTTTGCTTCAATTTTAAGCTCTTCGCTATCCATTTTATGCTTAGACAAATCTTCTACTTCTACAGGATTAAACGTTCCTAAACCTACGTGTAACGTAACCTCAGCAAATTTAACTCCTTTAATTTCTAAACGTTTTAATAAATGTCTAGAAAAGTGAAGTCCTGCAGTTGGTGCCGCTACAGCGCCTTCTGTTTTTGCGTATATAGTTTGGTAACGATCTTGATCTTCTGGTTCTACATCACGTTTGATGTATTTTGGAAGTGGTGTTTCGCCTAGCTCGTTTAATTTTTTACGGAACTCGGTGTACGATCCATCATATAAAAAACGTAAAGTACGCCCTCTAGAAGTTGTATTATCGATAACTTCGGCTACTAACGTTTCGTCGTCTCCAAAGTATAATTTATTTCCTATTCTTATTTTACGTGCTGGATCTACTAAAACGTCCCAAAGGCGTTGCTCTTCGTTTAATTCTCTTAATAAAAAAACTTCGATTCTAGCACCTGTTTTTTCTTTGTTTCCGTATAAACGGGCTGGAAAAACTTTGGTATCATTTAAAATTAAAACATCGTCTTCCTGAAAATAATCAATAATGTCTTTAAACATCTTGTGTTCAATGGTCTGCTCTTTTCTGTTAAGCACCATTAAACGTGACTCATCTCTGTTTTCAGCTGGATATTCCGCTAATAATTCATCTGGTAAATTGAAACCAAAATGTGATAATTTCATTCAAAAAGGTTTTAAGTTAATGTGTTTTAATCTCTTCTGAGCTTCCCCTGAAAAAAATCTAACAGCTGCAAATATACAATCTGAGCATAGGGGTTGTCAAGTAAATGCGTGATTATTATTCGGTTATTTTAAAACCGATAGCTTTTAAGTCGTCCCAAAACGTTGGATATGATTTAGATACCACGGCAGCATGTTCTATAATTAATGATGTTTTTAGGGCTAAAGGCGCGAATGCCATAGCCATACGGTGATCGTTATAGGTTGCTATTGGTACTAATTCCTTTATTTTAGTTGATGGTGCCAAGTGTAAAGACTTATCTGTGATTTTTACTTCGCCACCTAGTTTTTCAATTTCGGTTTTTAAAGCAACTAATCTATCTGTTTCTTTAATTTTTAGAGTGTGCAAACCTATTAAATCGCAAGGCATACCTAATGCAAAGCATGTTACTGCTATGGTTTGAGCAATATCTGGTGCGTTCTTTAAATCTAAACTTAATGTTGATTCACTGGCTTTTTCTTTCTTTAAGGTGATAGAATTTCCATTGAATGTACTAGTTACTCCAAAGTGTTTGTAAATCTCAACTAACACAGAATCGCCTTGTAAAGAATTCTCTTTGTATGATGATAGTGTGATTTCCGTACCAATATCACTAATGGCTGCAATACTGAAATAGTATGATGCCGAAGACCAATCGGACTCAACAACTAATGTTTTTGGTGTTAATGCTTTTGTATTTGGTTTTACGGTAATAACATTCCCTACAAATGATGACTCTACGCCTATTTCGTCGAGTAAGCTTAACGTCATGTTTATATATGGTACCGATGTAATTTCGCCTTCTAACGTTAACTCCAAACCATTTTCTAGTTTTGAAGCTATTAATAATAAAGCTGAAATGTATTGACTACTTACATTTGCTTTTAGAGACACTTTATGATTTGATAGTTTTTTTCCTGTAATTTTTATTGGTGGAAAACCATCGTTATCGATATAACTTATTTCGGCTCCAAGATCTTGAAGGGCTTCAACTAAAATTTTAATTGGACGCTCCGTCATTCTTTTAGAGCCCGTAAGTGTTACTTCTCTTCCTTCTTGAATTGAAAAATACGCGGTTAAAAAACGCATGGCTGTTCCGGCATGGTGTATATCTACCACGTTAGATTGCGAGCTTAAAGCATTCGTCATTAAATTACTATCATCGGAGTTTGATACATTTTCAAGTTTAAATTCCGGATATAGCGCTTGTAATAATAACAAACGGTTAGATTCACTTTTTGAACCTGTAATTGTAACTGCCGATTTTTGGTTTTCGAGTTTCGATTTATGAAGAGTAATATTCATTGTAAAATTCTATACGTTTAAAGCCTGCTAATTTACTTTAATTTTTCGTTATTATGGTGTCTATCGTGGTCGCGTTTTCCTTTCTTATACATTCTTTCATCGAAAGCTTTTTGTAAATCGACTCCGGTTTGGTTTGCTAAACAAAGTACAACGAATAAAACATCGGCTAATTCTTCACCTAAATCTTTATTTTTATCACTTTCCTTTTCACTTTGCTCGCCGTATCTGCGGGCAATTATTCTAGCTACCTCCCCTACTTCTTCAGTAAGTTGAGCCATATTGGTTAACTCGTTAAAATAACGAACACCATGTTCTTTTATCCAATTATCTACTTCTTGTTGTGCGTTTTCTATATTCATTATATTCTACTTAAAACTATTTGTTCGTTTTCTTTTTCTATCATTTGTGCAAAATAAGCTTTTAAAGCTTCGTAATATGCTGGATTAATAATAGCAGAATTAATCTCATTTAAAACAGACACCTGTATTGTGTTTCCGTTGCCGTTAACTTGATAAATAAATTTCCCCAAATGATCGGGTAATTCTAAACCTCCAGATTCTGGCAGACTTTCTATTTTATATCCTTCAGGTATTTTTACTACTATTTTACTATTCATTTTAGATGGGTACCCAAAATCTACAGGAAATTCTCTTTTGCTTAATTTAAAAGGATTATCTGTGGTTTTCAAAAAAAACAATGGCGAAAAATACATTTTATCACCAATAATATCTGCTTGACTTTCTTTTACAAATTTATAAGACTCTACAATAGGCTTACCTAAATCTAATTCGTTTTTAACATCGTAATCTAAAATTTCTAGCCCACCATAATTATTTTCTAATCGCGCTATAAAATCATCATGATCCACATCAACATAACGTTCTCTGAAGGACAATGCTTTATGACTCTTTTTTATACTCCTGTATCCACCAGATAAATCTCCATTTTCCGATAAACTAGCCATAAAAAAAACTGAGTTTTCAGAAATTTGTTGTGGGTACAAGTCTATTAAAGTAGAACCTCCTGCTTCTGCTATAACGCGCCCTTGCCAATTTAATGTTCTAAAAGGCAAAACATTAGGTGTGCTAAACCTGCTCGTAGCATCTAAAAGAATATTACCTTCATTTAACTTCACATAACTTACCACATAATTATAACCTTCTAAAGTTGGAAATAATGGCACACCGTGTTGCCTAGTACTAACCAAAACCGGATAAGCTCTAAGTCCTGCATGTTGCAACATAGCGGTAAGCATTAAATTAATTTCGGCAACATTACCTACTTGATCTTTATATGCATGCTTCACTCCATCGTCAGTTCCATAACCGTAATAGCCATTCCATTTTACTTTGTTTTTCACATAGTTAAATATTAGAGCTGTACGTTGCAGCGGATTGGAAACTGTTGCAATAAGCGCATCAATATCATCTTCAAAGTAACCTTTTCTATTTAATTCGGGGCCAAAGTTTGAGTTGTCGTAAATAGTATTTACAACATCCGACCACGATGTAGTATAGGATTTTATAGGCGCATCCGGGTACTTAATGTAAGATAATTCGTATTTAACCGAAGATTTATAATTATTAATATTATTAACATAAGGTTCATCTTTTAACGCTGGTACATTATTCAAATCAAACTCTGTAATATTCTTTTTAAAAGCTAAATCTTCTGAATAAGATCTCCCTATACTTGTTCTACTCGTAAGTTTTATTTTATCTGTCTGACTACTCTTTTTGGGTGTAATACTTAAATACCCTCTAGTACTTTCTTTAAAAGTAAAATATTCGGGAGCCTCAAATCGAGCTTCTATTTTTTTAACTGGAACATCATGCTGAAATACAAATTGGTCTACATTGTATATAAATGGCGAATTAATTCTGTACTTATACTCTACAACACAGCTGGCTTTTACATTCGGCATGGTAAATTTATACTCGTTGGTGTATTTTGATAATTCTGTTTTAAAAATACCATCTTTCGATAGTTTGGTTTCTTCAACCTTACCATTTACTAAGTGATAAGTATAGGCTTTTAAATTTCGGAGTTCCTCATCGGATCCTCCACTTGTACTCAATCTATTTGTTTTGGTTGCATAATCGAATCCTTCTTGATTATAAATCTTAATACGCTCATGCACTTCGGTTACTAATCTAAAGCCACTTGGCTCAACATACTCATAAAAAGATTTTCTATTTTTATATAAATACGTTGCACTTGCAGAAGAATCTAAAGGATTAAATTTTTCTTGTAATTCTTCTTTAGATACTTTGCCAAAATGGTAATCTTGAGCAAATGCAGTTAATGAGAAACAAAGAGTTACTAATAGTGAGGTTAGTTTCATAGTATAATTTTACTTTTTAATTAATGCGACTTTAGCGTTATCGAGTTTTGATACTTCTTTATAAAAGGTTCTAAACGCAGCATAATCTTCTTTAGGGAATTCGCCATCGTTTATAATAAAAATTCTTTTATATTTTATTTTAGAATTATCTACAGCAGAAATTTCTGTGGTATAGCTACCAAAATTAGTTTCTAACGACTGCCCTTTTGGTAATGATTCTATATTGTAATCTGGTGGTAAATTAATCTCTACCTCATCTACATCTTTAAAGCCTCTGTTTATTTTTAACGGAAGTTTTCGACTTCTATACCTGTCCGGAATATGTGTATTTCTATTTAAAACATTCAAATTAACGAGCATACGTTCACCTACTTTTTTGGTGTAATTAATGGCTTGAAAGTTTATATTTTCAATTAATTCTATGGTGTTTTTATTATTTTCAATACTCATGTTATTTATAGACATGTTGTTTATGTATTTCCAACGTCTTTTGTAATACACATCCAAATCACGTTCTGGCTCAGTTTCTAACCAATATTTATTATCATATTGAATACCTTTTGAATTTACATCTACCACAGCCTTAATCGAACCATCGTTTGAAATATCACAAACTCCCTTTATGGTTTGCAAACTTTCCTCTGGAATATATTTTTTGGTATGTTGTATTTTTCCACCTTCTGGAGTAATCACCAAAACATCTCTATCGTCTGTAAAATCACCAATAAAACCGAAAGGCAATTTCTGACTTGTACACTCTAACCAAATATTCTCATCGTTATTCGGGATATTCAGAATAACATGATTGCCCTGCATAGCAGCAAAATCTTTTTCTAAACTGCGTTGAGAATCTCCTGCAAAAACCACAGAATAATTAGATTCTATACCAACAGCATTAAGCAAAGCCATAGTGTAATTTGTTAAACCTTTACAATCTCCATACCCCAACCGATCTACTTCCGAAGCATTAAAAGGTTTCCAACCTCCAATACCAACTTGCACGCTTATATAACGCACTTTATCTTGAACGTATTGATATATTTTTTTCGCCTTTGCTATATTATCAGGTTCATTTTTAACCAATCCCTGAATTTTAGTTATAGTCCCTTCCGATAAATCGTGAGTGTTTTTTATTAAATCATGATACATCCAAGTTCCAAATTCGCCCCAATTTTCTACTTCAGAATTAACACCTTCTAAAGAAAACTGTTTTGATGCAAACATCACTTTTGGAACAATATCAGAAAAATTAGGACTATAGTCTTCTGGCTTAATTCCAGAAACATTTTTTATGCTATAATTTATTTTAGTTGAAGTAAGGTCTGCACTAATTTTATAACCTTCAATATTCTTTTCCTTTTTTCTAATAGTAAGTTCTTCAGGGAAACTTAAGGTATAACTACTATTTTCAACACTTAAAAAATATTCGGTTACTGGAAAAAACGAATTAATAAACGCGGTATTATTAGTTTCGTATTCCGAATTAAACTCAATAGTATAAGGATATTTTATAGGAGTATATTCTAGATATTTTACTCGAGAGTCTGAATATAATGTACCGCCATCCACAGCACTTACATCTCTAAAATCTTTCTCTTTAATCTTCTTAATAACCTTACCGAAGTTATCGTAAACCAGAACCTCTAATGTTTTAATATTTACGTTTTTATCATAATGCAAATACGCATTAACAGCATCGTTACCTTCTTTATTTAATACAGTTACAATTCGTTTTTCGGTAACCAACATACTTTGTGAAGACTCTAAAACAATAGAAGTAACATCATCTCTAACAACGGCATTAGCATTTTGCTTTAAATTATCGGGAATACTAAAACTAGTGTATAAATTTTGTTGAGAAAAACTAAAAAGTGTTGAGAATAAAAATAGAGTATTGAGAATACGCTTTAAAATCATGAAAAAGGGGTTATGTTTATTTTACAGCGCCTAGTTATTTAAACTATAGTAAAACGAACTAATTTGTTCCCTTTTTAAATTTTACAACTAAAAACCTGACAGCTAATATAATAAAACACGGTAAAAATATGTATTTAAATTCGCTTAAAATTACCTGAATTCCACGTTCGGATATAAATTTACCTATACCAATAGGTGAAACGCGTATATCTTGAAAAGGAAAGAAAAATCGATCGTTATTGAAAGGAATAAAAAAGCCTACACCTTTTCCTCCGGAAGTCATAGCATCTAAAAGACCATGAGACATTGTTGAAGTAAAAATGACTAAAAACCAAATTACTTTATTATTTCGACCTAAAGTAAACATTAAAATCAGTGCCCAAATTAAAGCAAACACAATAGAATGCGTAAAACCTCTATGCCCTAACGGGTCGCCATAAGCAATACCTAAATTAAAGCCAACAACATCAAAATCGGGTAAAATTGTAGAAAACACCGCAGCCCATAGCAACCACTTTAAATTTTGTTTATTCGTTACTTTCACCAAAGTATATCCAACTATGCCATGTCCAAAAATGGATGCCATTACTCTTTATTTTTTGTATCTATAATTATGGTAACTGGGCCATCGTTTAGCAACTCTACCTTCATGTCCGCTCCAAATTGTCCGGTTTGCACTGTTTTTCCTAAATCTTTTTCTATTTGTTTTACAAACGCTTCATACAATGGTATAGCAACATCAGGCCTCGCTGCTTTTATATAGCTCGGGCGATTGCCTTTTTTAGTAGAAGCTTGAAGTGTAAATTGACTTACCACAATAACATCACCACAATTATCTTTTAAGGAATGATTCATCACATCATTATCATCAGAAAAAATTCGGAGATTCACAATTTTATTCGAAAGCCAAACAATATCATCATCTGCATCCTCATTTACAATTCCTAAAAGAATTAAAAATCCGTTTTCTATATTGGCTACTTTTTCACCTTCAATAGTTACGCTAGCTTTTGTAACGCGCTGTATAACTGCTTTCATCTATTTAATTGCATTTTTTTAAAACCTAACAAATGTATTTTTAAGGTTTAAGTAAATTACCCTAACGGGGAAATGCCTCATTGACTAAAATTAGTACTATTCCCAAATATCGGTTCTGTAATGCTCATCTTCACCCTCTACAAGTTGAATGTAACTTCGGTAACGAGAATACTCAATATCACCTTCATCTAACGCATCTTTAACAGCACACTTTGGTTCTTTAATATGTAAACAATTATTGAATTTACAATCTTGCTTTAAAGCGAAAAACTCAGGAAAATAATCGCCAATTTCTTCCTTTTCCATATCAACAACACCAAAACCTTTAATTCCTGGTGTATCTATAATTTGAGCTCCAAAACTTAAATCGAACATCTCAGCAAAAGTTGTAGTATGTTGCCCTTGCATATGTTGCGTAGAAATTGCCTTGGTTTTTATATTTAAACCTGGTTCAATAGCATTTACAAGTGTAGATTTCCCAACTCCAGAGTGCCCAGAAAACAAACTAACCTTACCATGCATTAAGGCCTTTACTTTGTCTACATTTTTACCTGTAACGGCAGATACCCCAATACACTCGTAACCTATTTTTCTATAAATATGTGCCAAATATTTTACTTCGTCTAGTGTTTCTTGATCGTAAGTATCAATTTTATTGAACAATAAAACCGTTTTAATTGAATAAGCATTTGCCGTTACCAAAAACCTATCGATAAAACTGGTTAATGTTGGCGGATTATTAATGGTTATCATTAAAAAAACCTGATCTATATTGGCCGAAATTATATGGGTTTGCTTTGATAGATTTACAGATTTACGTACAATGTAATTAAACCTATCATGTATATTATGTATAATCCCCGATTCTTGATTATTATCGGTTTCTATTTCGAAATCTACAATATCGCCCACAGCAATTGGGTTGGTACTTTTAATACCTTTAATTCTAAATTTCCCTTTTATTCGGCATTCGTAAGTATCACCCAATTCGGTTTTTACGGTATACCAACTTCCTGTAGATTTATAAACGCGTCCTGTCATTACAACAAAGATGGAAATAAATATCATAGTATACAAAAAAGGCTTACATATTAATGCAAGCCTTTAAAATAATAATGAAAATTTCTTACTGTAAGTTCAATTTCTCAATGTGTAAATCTATAGTTTTTTCCTTTTTATTATATTCAACAAGCATTATATGTCCTAATTTAGCAGGTAAAACTCTAAATTTTATTTTACCACTATCTTTTTGAAGGTAAATTTTGTCTTCAGAAAACTCCCCTTCATTATACATAATAGTCTTAAATGCTAACTTATTTTTTTCACCCTTTAATCTTTCATAATCTATAAAATTTGAATAAAAACGATCTCTATCTTTATCTATTTGAGTAAACTCATAATCGAAAGCACCGTAAGCCTTAAGCGCATGCGCATTTAATTGAGGACTTCCAACATCTATTATACTAGGTGCTCTGGACTTCCCTTTTTTGAATACTTTAATGTCTTTTAATTCAAATTTATTATCAAATTCAAAAATAGCCGCATCAGTTATAGTCAATTGCGTTACAGCCCTTTGTCCATTTGCATTAGCCGTTAAACCAAGAATCCCTGTTAGACTTGCCGTTTTTCGATACTTCTCTCCAATACAGTAAAAACTACCTGTCTGAGTCCTTATCATATCATGAAAATAAACATAACCCCTTTTTGGGTTTTTTCCATCTGACTCAACTGGCATCATTTTATTTATTTCATCTTTCCAACTCACTTTATTATCAGACACAATATTCCCTGAAAGATCATTAATTTGTGAAAACAATCCCAAACTCTTGGACTTGATTATATTATCTCCTTTTTCAAAATACTCTCCTAAAAGCACAACCTTTTTATCATCTGTTAAAAAAGCATTAGTTATTAATCTAGGGTTATTCTCTCTATCAAACTCTTTTTCAAATAATAACTTTCCTGTTTTTATATCAATAACAAGAACTTTAAATTTTATTGTCTGACTCAATGCAGATTTTTTAGATGCTTGAAGAGCCACTAACACTTCTTCATTCACCTCTATTGGGTTAATAGTCATGATCTCTTTAGTATCATCAGGCGAGTTATAATCCCAAGACGAACCACCATCAGTAGCTATATACTTCAAACCATATCCTAGCTTCTTATTATCTCTTATATAATTAAAGATAAATCCTTTATTATCAACTGGAAACAGCATGTTAAAATTCCCTGCTTTTAACATATAACCTAACCATTTCATCTCTTTTTTATTAACAGAAATCACAATATCCTTTCCTTGATTTCCTTGTCTATCAAAAGAAACAAGCTTATATTTCTTTTCTTTAGTGTTAATCATTGCAAACATTAAAGCCTGATTGTTAAACTTACTATCAGCTAAAACTGTGTTTTTATTATCTATATAAGATTTCGTTGCAATATCATTTAAGTTATTATCTAATATTTTAATTCCATACTCTCGCATTCCTTTTTTAAGTTTATCTATTTGATAATAAAAATAATATCCATCGACATCATTATTCTTATCCATCATAGACCCAGAATTCTTTAATTTAAAAGAAGTAATCTCATTTAAAGATTTTTCCTGAGCATTTAAAACTATAGAAAGCATAAATAGGCAAGTCAAGGTTAAAAGTTTTTTCATTTTGTTGTTATTGAAGATTATTTATTAATTGATTTAAAAAATTCTATTATTTTATTGAGATTTTCAATATTATTTTTTTCACCCTCAATTGATTCATAGAAAGCTATCCATATTTTTTTGACTTCGCTAAGCTCTAGATTATGTAAAAAAAGTCTAATTAGATTTAATTGTTTTTCATCCGAAAAACTATTCTTTTGAGGCACATACTTCCCTAATTCATGCTTTTTTTTTGCTTGTGCCGCCATATATAACACTTCGGCTATTTTAGAATAGTAATAATCTGATGTTATATGTTTACTATTATACTTTTCTATTAATTGGTATAATGCTAGATCTAGAAATTTTAAATCAAAAGCAAACTGAATACTTTGCATATTTGATATATGTTTTAAATCTTCATAACTATATTCAGTAGTCCTACTAACGACAATCTCTTCTCTTACTATACTAAAATCTTTAACCAATTTATTCACCCTAAACTCAATTTCTGGGTGGGTTTTCAAAGTATCAGAAACCAAACTAAAATCATTTGTTTTTTCATTTGTATCAAAAAGCGATGTACTTTCTTTTAACCAGTAATCTTTAAATGGATAACTTCTAAAATTAAATACACTATCTATTTTAACATCATGAGATAAAATCATTTCATCTACCTTTCTTAATTTTTCTAAAGCATATAATGCAGCAAATTTCGAATACTTTGTTTTAGAAAAAAGAACAAAACCTAAAGAATCTGCCTCCGCTTCCACCTCCTTAGAATAATCTAATAAATCAATACTCAATTCATCTATTAAAGAAAGTGCAGCTCTTGTCCGTCCATATTTATTTCTCTTAATTTTCTTTACCTTTTTTTTAATTTCTTTTGAATTAATAGAACTAACTCTTTTAGTAGTGCCTTTTATTGAATGATCTAACAATTTATGCGCTACTTCATGACATATTATAAAAGCTAATTCGTCATTAGACTCTAATTTAGTCAGTAATCCTAAATTAATTTCAAACATACCATCTCCATAACAAGCAGCATTTGGAACTATTGAATTTTTAATAAAAAAATTAAAGTCTGTTGGATTAATTTCTGGGTTAGATTTATAAATATGTTGAAGTATAGGATCCAAATTTTCTTTTATTTTAGAATTAAAAACATAAGTACTGTCTTTAACCGCATCTAAAGATTTTTCATCTCTATTCTTATAATATTTCTTAATTTTTGAAGAAAAAGACCCATTAATTTTTTTAATATGATTGGAATTAATCCGTTTAAAATAAATCTTTAAAGAATCAATATTTCCAGGAATATACTCGTAAGAAAGCTCCTGAGAAGACAAGGTGTTAATAACACCAAAGAAAAAAATAAAAGAGAGCCGATAAAAATTCATTCGGCCAAAAATAAAAAAATCTGACAATTAATTGTCAGATTTTTTATAAATTGTAGTAATTTTATTTAATTACTATCCGTTAATCACTTTTTCTTGGTGATTGATAGATTCTTGGTGTACTGCTTTAAACATTTTTAAGATAAATTCTTCACTTAAACCATGTTGCTCACCTTCTAAAACCATTTTACCTAAAATTTCATTCCAACGTTTAGATTGTAAAACGGCAACGTTCTTTTGTTTTTTAAGCGCTCCGATACTATCAGAAGTTTTCATTCTCTTTCCTAATAAATCAAGAATTTGATTATCAACAACGTCAATTTGTGCTCTTAAATTATCTAAAGAACTATTGTATTCTTCTTCTGTATTAGATTCTTTTCTAATTTTTAAATCTCTCATTATTTGCACTAAAGTAGATGGTGTTACTTGTTGTGCAGCATCACTCCATGCGTTTTCTGGATCGTAATGAGTTTCAATCATTAATCCGTCAAAGTTTAAATCTAAAGCTGTTTGAGATACATCAAAAATCATATCTCTTTTTCCTGTAATATGCGATGGATCGTTTATTAATGGAATATCTGGATATTTGTTTTGAAATTCAATAGCTAATTGCCATTCTGGAGTATTTCTGTATTTTGATTTTTCGTAAGTAGAAAAACCTCTATGGATTGCTCCAATGTTTTTAACACCCGCTTTGTAAATTCTTTCGATACCGCCTAACCATAAAGCTAAATCTGGATTTACTGGGTTTTTAATTAACACAGGCTTATCTGTACCTTGTAAAGCATCTGCAATTTCTTGCATAATAAAAGGAGATACTGTAGAACGTGCACCAATCCATAATAAATCGATATCATGCTCTAAAGCTAATTTTACGTGAGCAGCATTTGCTACTTCCGTACAAACTTTCATCCCTGTTTCAGCTTTTACTTTTTGTAACCATTTTAAACCTAAAGCACCAACACCTTCAAACATTCCTGGGCGTGTTCTTGGTTTCCAAATACCAGCTCTAAAATAGCTTACATCGGTATCTTTTAGCTCATGAGCTATTTTTAATACTTGTTCTTCTGTTTCAGCACTGCAAGGTCCAGCAATTACTAATGGATGATCTAAGTTTAAATCATCTAACCAGGTTCTCATTTCTTTTGTGTTTTCCATAATCTTAATCAAATTTCAAAATGAAATTCCAATTTCCGTGCTTTTTATTATTTAGTGTAGTGTCGAAATTGGATATTCAATTTTTTTTCAGGTTTAATGTATTCCGTTTAATATATCTTTTATATAATTTGTGCTTTCCATCTCTTTATAAATCGCTTCGAAATCATCTTGTTTCATAAGCTCTTTAAAGTGAGACAGGTTGTTAATATACTCTTCTAATGTTTCAATAACATTGGCTTTGTTCTGTTTAAAAATAGGTGTCCACATGGCTGGCGAACTTTTTGCTAAACGCACTGTTGATGCAAATCCACTGCCTGCCATATCAAAAATATCGCGTTCGTTTCTTTCTTTATCAATAACCGTTTTTCCTAACATAAAAGAACTAATATGCGACAGGTGCGATACATAAGCAATATGCTTATCATGAGCTTCCGGATTCATATATCGAATTCTCATACCAATATCACTAAACAATTTTAAAGCCTTTTCTTGTAGCTTAAACGTTGTTTTTTCAACCTCACAAACAATATTTGTTTTCCCTTGAAACAAACCGCTGATAGCAGCTGCCGGTCCAGAATGCTCTGTTCCTGCAATAGGATGCATTGCTAAAAAATTACGGCGTTTAGGGTGGTTTTCTACCACTTTACAAATATCAACTTTAGTTGATCCCGCATCGACTACTAAGCCTGTTTCTGGAATTAAATCTAAAATAGTTGGCAACAATTTTACAGTTGCATCTACGGGTATAGAAATAATAACTAAATCGGCATTTTTTAAATCGTCTAGCGTTGCTTTTTTATCAATTAAATTTAAAGCCAAAGCTTCTTCAAGCGTACTGTCTTTACGGCTAATACCATGGATAATAACATCTGGTCTAAGGGCTTTTATATCCTTAGCTAAACTACCACCTATTAACCCTATGCCTATTGAATATATATTTTTCATTTTGCTCCCTAACCTTCTCCTCTTGGAGAACGAACTGTTACGGGTTTTACTTTATTACTATTTACTTTTTTATAATGTCTAAAATTCTAAATGGCAATTAACTATTAACTTACACGCGCTATGGCTTCTTGTAAATCTTCGGTTTGTGCACATAAAGAAAACCTAATATAACCTTCACCTTGAGAACCAAAAATAGTTCCTGGAGTTAAGAATATACTTTTCTCTTTCAATATTAAATCGATATACGCTTCTGCTTTTACATCTGCAGGCAGTTTTGCCCAAACAAAAAGTCCTGTTGCATTTTCATCGTACGTGCAATTTAATGCTTCGGCTAATTTCCAAACTAAATCACGACGTTCTTTATAAACGTTATTTAAGGTTGAAAACCATTCGCTAGAACATTTTAAAGCTTCAATTGCACCTTTTTGAATACCGTAAAACATTCCGGAATCCATATTGCTTTTCACTTTTAAAATATCGTTTATATACTTATTATCACCAACAACCATCCCAACACGCCATCCGGCCATATTGAAGGTTTTACTTAATGAGTTAAGTTCTAAACAAACATCTTTAGCGCCTTCTACATTTAAAATACTCGTAGGATTTTCATTTAAAATGAAACTATACGGATTATCATTTACTATTAAAATATCATGCTTTTTAGCAAAAGCCACTAAATCTTCAAACAACGTTTCAGATGGTTGAGTTCCTGTTGGCATATGCGGATAATTTACCCACATTAGCTTTACTTTACTTAAATCTTGTTGCTCTAAAGCTTCTAAATCTGGTTGCCAGTTATTAGCAGCGTCTAACTCATAAAAAATTGGTTCTGCCTCTAACAATTTAGTTACCGATTGATAGGTTGGATAACCTGGATTTGGTATTAAAACAGCATCACCTTTATTTAAATATGCCATTGAAATATGCATAATACCTTCTTTACTTCCCATTAATGGAAGCACTTCAGCATTTGGATTTAAATCAACATTGTAATGCGTTTTATAAAATCCTGAAATAGCTTGACGCAACTCTGGCAAGCCCTGATAACTTTGATATTTATGTGCATTCGGACTCAACAATCCTTCGGTTAAAGCATCTACTACTTTTTGCGATGGTTGCAAATCTGGACTACCAATACCTAAATTTATTACAGGTTTCCCACTTGCTATTAGTGCGTTTACTTCTTTCAATTTTCTTGAGAAGTAGTATTCTTCAACACTATGCAATCTATCGGCTACTTCAATCATAATTTTGCATTTTTATATTCACCTAAAACTTTAAAATCGTCTCCCATTATTTCTATTAATGATTTTGCTTTCTGAAAACTAGCATAATCATCGAAGGTTACATCAACAAAAAAGGCGTACTTCCAAGGTGTTTCAATAATTGGAAGGCTCTGTATTTTTGTTAAATTCAACTTGCAATCGCTCATTACATTTAAAATAGTCGCTAAACTGCCTCGTTTGTGGTTCGCTTCAAACTTTATAGATGCCTTACTAATTTCCGACTCTAAAAGATCTGTTTTTGTACGTTGTACAATAGCAAAACGAGTTTCGTTGTTTTTAATGGTTTGTATACTTTTTGCTAAAATATTGAGCTCGAAAATTTCGGCTGCAAATTCACTAGCAATGGCTGCAACACCTTTTAATTTTTTATTCTGAATACGCTCTGCCACTTCGGCCGTATCTTTATCTTCAATTAATTTAATATGCGGATAATCTCTAAAAAACTCTTTACATTGTAATAGCGCCATAGGATGTGAATACACCTCTTCAATATCCAAAATACTCTGGTTTGGCAATGCCATTAAACTATGCTGAATATCTAAATAATGCTCTCCAACAACATGAAGATTATACTTATCGATTAATGCATAATTAGGAATAATAGAACCCGCAATCGAATTTTCGAGTGCCATAATTCCTGCATCACATTCTTCTGTAATTAACGAATCTACTACTCTATCGAATGATAAACAATCGATAGTAGCCACAGGAGTTTCAAAAAATTGTTTTGACACAATATGATGATATGACCCTTTTATACCTTGTATAGCTACTGTTTTTATCAATTTTTATTGTTTTTTATTAATGTTCAATAGATTGTTAAACAAAAAAAAGTCTCGATTTTCATCGAGACTCATATTAAATTTATAGTTTTAAATTATACATACAACGCCTCGTTCTTTTCGCTAAAAAAGAAATAAAACCAGTTGTTAAAATATGTAAAATATACTGTCATAGTGATAATTGAGTGGCTAAAGTAATTATTTTATTAAGAAATCAAAATACAATAAAACTTTTTTTTACATTTTATTTAAAAAAATAAAGATTCCACATAAAACCTACCATTATTATGCACAATTTTAAATTATATACGGAATACACTAAAACATCTTAAAAAAGGGAATCGTCAAGATTTTTACATTCATATTCATTATTTTTGAACAAACAATTAATTTATGTCGATAGAAGTTACAGGAATATCAAAGCTTTACGGAAATCAGAAAGCTTTAAACAATATTTCGTTTACCGTAAAAAAACCTGAAATTGTTGGATTTCTTGGTCCTAATGGTGCAGGAAAATCGACCATGATGAAAATTTTAACCACATTTATTCAACCTTCCGAAGGTGCGGCCAAAGTAAATGGACATGATATAGATGAAGCTAAACAACAGGTACAAAAAAGTGTGGGCTACTTACCAGAGCACAACCCACTGTATCTAGATATGTTTGTAAAAGAGTATTTAAAATTTAATGCCGATATATATAAGGTTGATAAAAAACGTATTAACGAAGTTATAGAGCTTACAGGCTTAACTCCAGAAATGCATAAAAAAATAGGGCAACTATCTAAAGGGTATCGCCAACGTGTTGGGTTAGCCAATGCCCTACTCCATGATCCTGAAGTTTTAATTTTAGACGAACCTACAACCGGATTAGACCCAAACCAATTAGTAGAAATAAGAAATTTAATTAAACATATAGGCCAAACAAAAACCGTTTTTCTTTCAACACACATTATGCAAGAGGTAGAAGCCATGTGCGACCGCGTTATTATAATTAACAAAGGAGAGATTGTAGCCGACAAAAAACTTAACGAACTACGAGACGAAAAAGAACAAACTGTAATTGTAGAATTCGATTTTAGAGTTGAAGATGCTTTTCTAATTAGATTACCGAAAGTGAAAAGTGTAAAAAACACCTATGGCTTTGTTTACGAAATTACATTTAAAACTTCCGAAGATATGCGATCTCATGTTTTTGATTTTGCACACGATAACCAATTAAAAATTCTTCAACTTAATCAGAAAAACGCAAGTTTAGAATCGCTTTTTAGAGAATTAACCGCATAAGCCCGTTTTTAAAATAGAAAAGCATGATATAAATCATCTTTACCCACGCTCAAACCTAATAAATTTGCAATATTACTTAGCTAAAAACAAGTAATATCTCTATATTTATAACGTAACAAATATATTACGATGAGCAAAGGAATTTATGTGGCTACTATAGAGCCCAACAGCGGAAAATCGGTTATTGTGTTAGGCCTAATGCGTATGCTTTTAGGAAAAACAGCAAAGGTTGGTTATTTTAGACCTATTATTGAAGACCTCGATGAAGGTGAAATGGACAACCATATTAGCACCGTAATTTCACATTTTGAAATAGATATTAATTATAAAAACACTTTCGCTTTTACCCGAAACGAAGTCTTAGATTTATACAACCAAGGCAAATCTGGAAAGGTTATTGACGAAATTATTAAAAAATACAAATACCTTGAATCCCGCTTTGATTTTGTTTTAGTTGAAGGCACCGATTTTTCTCATGAAAACTCCAGCTTAGAATTAGACATTAACATCTTGATTTCTAAAAACCTGAGTATTCCCGTTATAATTGTTTCTCAAGGTGATAAAAAAGATTTAAAATCTATTGTTGATAGCGTACAATTAGCTCATGATACATTTAAAGGTGAAGTTGATGTACTTTCTCTTGTAACCAACAAGGTTGATGAAGATCAAATTTCTATCTTAAAGGAAAAACTACAGAAACGTATCAATACGGATACAGATACCAATATTACAGTAATTCCGAAAATAAAAAGTTTAGCAAGCCCAACCATTAAAGAAATTGTAAAAAACCTACATGGTAATGTCCTTTTTGGTAAGGATATGGTTAATAACCAAGCCGAAAATTTTAGCGTTGGCGCCATGCAGTTAAGAAATTACTTAACACACCTAAAAGAAAACGCATTAGTTATTACTCCCGGAGATCGCGCCGATATTATCCTTGGTGCTTTACAAGCTCATATTTCTAAAAACTACCCTAAAATATCAGGAATTATTTTAACAGGAGGTTTAATTCCTGAGGAATCTATTTTAAAATTAATTGAAGGTCTTTCTAGCGTAGTACCTATTATTAGTGTTAAATCTGGTACTTTTTCGGTTACAAATACTATTGGAAAAATAAAATCTAAAATTTATGCCGATAATATTGAAAAGATTGAAATGTCTATCGCAACATTCGAAAAACATGTAGATACCGATAAATTATCTAATGATTTAATCACTTTTCAATCGGATATATTCACGCCTCGCATGTTTCAGTATAACTTATTGCAACGCGCACTAAACAATAAAAAACATATTGTTTTACCAGAAGGTGATGATGAACGTGTATTAAGAGCTGCAGCCAGGTTAATAGATGCTCAGGTTGTAGAATTAACCTTAATTGGTGACGAAAACTTAATAAAAGAGCGCCTTATCACTTTAGATATTGCCCTAGACACAAATAAAGTAAATATTGTTTCTCCAACAAAATCGCCATATTTTGATGATTATGTAAACACGCTTTACGAACTAAGAAAACATAAAAATGTAAACTTAGAAATGGCAAGAGATATGATTTCTGATGTATCGTATTTTGGAACCATGATGATTTACAAAGGCCATGCAGATGGTATGGTTTCTGGAGCTGTACACACCACGCAACATACCCTTAGACCAGCCCTTCAGTTTATAAAAACGAAACCAGATGTTAACATTGTGTCTTCTGTTTTCTTTATGTGTTTAGAAGATCGTATTTCTGTTTTTGGAGATTGTGCCATCAACCCGAACCCAAATGCAGAACAGCTAGCCGAAATCGCTATATCATCTGCTGAAACCGCTAAAAACTTTGGAATTGAACCAAAAGTAGCCATGTTATCTTATTCTTCTGGAGCCTCTGGAAAAGGAGCCGATGTAGAAAAAGTGCGTGAAGCTACCGAAATAGTTAAAAAATTAGCGCCAAGTTTAAAAATTGAAGGCCCAATTCAATATGATGCCGCTGTAGACATGCGTATTGGTAAAAGTAAATTACCAGACTCAGAAGTTGCAGGTAGCGCTAGTGTTTTAATCTTCCCTGATTTAAATACAGGTAACAACACGTACAAAGCCGTACAAAGAGAAACCGGAGCATTAGCCATTGGTCCTGTTCTACAAGGATTAAACAAACCTGTAAACGATTTAAGTCGTGGCTGTACTGCCGACGATATTTACAGCACAGTAATCATTACAGCCATTCAAGCACAAGATTTATAAAATATGCAAGTACTCGTTTTAAACTCAGGAAGTTCATCTCTAAAATTTCAATTATTTTCAATGCCAGCCGAAACTATTTTATGTTCAGGTTTAATTGAACGTATTGGAATGGACGATGCGAAATTTATTTACAAAACTGAAAAAGATACCATAGAGCACGTCACTGCTATTTACAACCATAAACAAGGATTAGAACTACTATCTCATCAACTTTTAGATAGTGAAACCGGCATCATTAAATCGGCTTCAGATATTGATATTGTTGGGCATCGTGTAGTACAAGGTGGTGCTAGATTTAAAGAAACCACCGAAATTAACCAATGGGCAAAAGACAACATAAAAGATCTTTTTAGCTTAGCACCTCTACACAATCCTGCAAATTTTGAAGGTATTGAAGTGGCCGAAGCTATTTTCCCTTCAGCTAAGCAAGTCGCAGTTTTCGATACGGCATTCCACCAATCTATCCCCGAGCATGCTTATAGATATGCCATACCAAATAACCTTTTAACCGAACATAAAATAAGAATGTATGGTTTTCATGGTACCAGTCATAAATACGTATCAGAACGAGCCATTCATTATTTAGGTAAGAAAGAATCTAAAATAATTTCAATCCATTTAGGTAATGGTTGCAGTATAACAGCCATTAAAAACGGAAAAGCTGTAGATCACTCTATGGGATTAACACCTTTAGACGGCTTAATTATGGGTACGCGAAGTGGTGATATCGATCCTTCTGTAATTTTTCATTTGGCAAGTAAATTAAATTACTCTTTAGATGAAATTAACACTCTCTTACAAAAGAAAAGTGGTATGCTTGGCTTAACTGGTTTTAGCGACCTAAGAGAAATAGAAACAGAAGCTGCTAAAGGCAATAGAGATTGCTTGCTTGCTCTACAAATGAACACCTACCGCATTAAAAAATACATTGGCAGCTATGCCGCTGTTTTAAACGGATTGGACGCCATTGTGTTTACCGCAGGAATAGGAGAAAACTCAGAATTAATGCGTAAAATGGTTTGTGAAGATTTAGATTTTCTAGGCATTAATATAGATACAGAGAAAAACAAAGAAAGATCGAAACTCTTAAGAGCCGTAAACACTATTGAATCTAAGGTGAAAATATTAATTATTCCAACCAATGAAGAGTTAGAAATAGCGAAACAATCGGTTCAATTATTCGAAAATTAATCGACCTGTATAAAGTTCTTCCACAGTAATAATATCTGGAGTATTAACCGAAATAACATCTCCGGGCCCAGAAATTTTCCCCGTAAGGGATTGCTGTGGATTTACAACCATATCGTTAGAACTTCTATTTGATATAGTAACGGATTGAGCGATTAAATCTCTACCCTCAAAACGAGATGTTCCTGCAGCAAAAATAATGCGTAAATTTTCGGTTTTACCAGAAACAAAACAATTGGAGAGATTATTAAAAACAAGAGAAAAACTGGTGTTATCAATTTCTAAATCAAAGTTACCATTAGTAAACGAATCTTCTGCTCCAAAATCCTCAGATAAAATTGACAAACTTGGATAGCTTAAAACACCATTAGAACTAACGGTATATTGTGTAGAACTTCTAATTTCGGTAATATTAGGTGCCGTTACATAAACTTTAGTAATACCATAATCACGCACATAATTGCAGCTGTTATTATCCGTTAATATTAATTTACCATTGGTTACAATGGCTTCAACATCATTAATTAAATTCTCACCCGTTTCAACAGTAACCTTTTGTGTTGCACCATCGGTAATTATTAATTCAATATCGCGATTTACTAATATTTCAGTAAAAATATCAACACTAAATTCTTCCTGTATTATAGCTCCTGTTTTCTGAAAACAATCGCCTGCATTTTCACTATCACAAGCAAAAAGAAGGCTAAAAACGAATATATATATTAACTTTTTCATAATCGAACACCAATTCCAAATTCAACAGCTTCCGCTTTAGCTCCGTGAGACTTCAAGGTCATGGCTCCAAACCATTTTCGCTGTTTACCAACGTAACGTTTTAAACCAATTCTTAAATAGGTTTGGCCTTCAAAATCGTATGGATAATACACATAATAACCAAACTGCGTAAGTAGCGATGTTCTATTAATAAACAACTCGTGCCCTACAAAAACACCAACACGCTTATAATCTTCATCACCAGATACATCTAACTCAGGGAAAGCAACACTTCGGTAATAAATAAGTTCCTTTAAAAAATTAGAAAAGAAAACATCGGCACCAAATTGTAAAGCACTTTTACGGTTAATACGCTTATCTGCATAAGCAGAAAGTACGTAAAACGCATACTGACCACTATCTACAATATCACTTTCGTTTATACCCGATCTAAAAACAAAATTATATTTTATAGCTTGTGTAAATTGTCTGTCATTATCTGCTAAAGTATGCTGATACTCTAACTCTTTTTTATCTAAATTATAGGTTAACCCAACATTAAGCGCTAAAGTATTTGTACTCGCGTTAGGTGCTTTAACATTGGCATTAGAATAGTGTATTAAAGAAAAACCAGCTGTTAAACCAAAGCGATCAATAATGCGTTCTTTTTTATAGTTAAGCATCACCATGGTGCTACTCATTAATTTAGAACCGTAAGCAATATTTCTATAATTATCAACCTTATCATAAGGCGTTTCGGTATACCCCATACCTTGCCCAATTCTAAATTGCAGATTTCTATTAAAAAAGTAAAAATTAAAATGCGCATAAAGCGATGTTACATTACCTAAAACATCATTTTTCATGTTTTGATAAGCATAAGTAACACCATAATCCGGATAATTAAAACGTTGTTCCCAATCGTTAAAACCGTATGTTTTTTTGTTCCAACTTAAAAGATAACCTTCCGGATGTCCTTTAATTAAATGAAGTATATCGTTATTATGAAGCGCAATATTACCCTTAAAATAACTTAAATCGAGGTAAGATGTATGTGTTTTATCTTGTGAAAAGCCACTAAAAAATAGGACACAAAATATGCAGGTATAAAGTAATTTCATTATCGGGTTTCTGTGTGGCAAATGTACTTAAATTTCAACGTAAACATTAAAACTTAAGTACAAACCACACTATTTACTAAAACAAAGCTTCGGCAATAGCCTTAACGTTATCACTTTTCCCCATAGAGTAATAATGCAATACAGGTACACCTGCCGCCTTCAACTCTTTAGATTGCTGTATAGCAAATTCAATACCTACTTGTCTAACCGCTTTATTATCCTTACAACCTTCAACAGCATCGATTAAATTTTGAGGTAAATCAATTTTAAAAACCTGAGGTAAAATTTGTAAATGCCTTTTAACAGCTATAGGTTTAATTCCCGGAATAATAGGCACATTAATTCCAGCTTCTCGAGCCTTATCTACAAATTCAAAATACTTATTATTATCAAAAAACATCTGGGTAACCACATAATCGGCACCAGCATCTACCTTCTCTTTTAAACGACGTAAATCGTTAACCAGCGATGGCGCTTCCATGTGTTTCTCTGGGTAACCAGCCACACCAATACAAAAGTCCGAATTATGCTCAACCTTAAAATCATCGTGCAAATACTGCCCTTTATTAAGGTTTGTAATTTGTTGCACTAAGTCGCTCGCAAATGCATTTCCTCCTGCTACAGGTTTAAAATATGGTTCATCTTTCATCGAATCACCACGCAAAGCCATTACATTATCCAAACCTAAATAGTGGCAATCTACCAAAACATATTCAGTTTCTTCTTTTGTAAAACCACCACACAATAAATGCGGAATAGCATCTACCTGATATTTATGCATAATAGATGCACAAATACCAACCGTACCAGGGCGCATACGTGTAATACGCTTATCCAACAAACCATTGCCTTTATCAATATACACATACTCCTCACGAGATGTGGTAACATCAATAAATGGTGGATTAAACTCCATTAAAGGATCGATATTATTATATAAATCCTGAATATTTGTACCTTTCTTTGGCGGAATTACCTCAAAAGAAAACAACGTTTTTCCGTTGGCTTGTTTAATATGGTCTGTTACTTTCATTACTTATTTTTTGTCATCCTCACAAAACGAGAATCTTATCTATATTTTAGTTTAATTTTGGCGTTACCACAAGGGTCGCGCTTTACACTATATCTTTTTTTGCCTTTGGCGGAAACAAAAAAAGGATGCCGTTGCAATCGCTAACGCGGGTTCACCAGCTTATTTTTAACCTCATCAAAAGTTTCTGCGTACTCCCAATAAATCCATCTTCCATCCAAATAATCCGTAAGAATATATTTTTCACTCAACGATTTTATTCGAGATACGGCAACCACTTTCTTCGAAAAACCATCTACCGCAACATGTTCCAAAACCTCTTTGTTATCTGCATCATAACCATGAGAAATCATGTGGCTTCCTAACGTCACCTCTATAAATGCCATGCTATTCTTCTGCTAAATTAGGATGCAACCATTTTCTAGCTGTTTTCTTATCGATGCCTTTACGTTCAGAATAATCAGTTAACTGATCGTCAGTTATTTTACCTAAACCAAAATACTTCGCTTCTGGATTACCAAAGTAATACCCCGAAACTGCAGCAGCTGGCCACATCGCTAAACTTTCCGTTAAGGTTACACCAATTAGTTTTTCAACCTCTAGCAATTCCCAAATTGTTTCCTTTTCTAAATGATCAGGACATGCAGGATATCCTGGAGCCGGACGAATACCTTTATAACTTTCCTTAATTAAATCGGTGTTACTTAAATCTTCATCGGCAGCGTAACCCCAATGTGTTAATCTTATTTTTTTATGTAAATATTCAGCGAAAGCTTCAGCAAATCTATCAGCAATAGCTTGTGCCATAATACCATTATAATCGTCATCTTTAGCTCTATAACTATCGGCTAATTCTTGAGCGCCAAAAATAGCAACACAGAATGCGCCCATATAATCCGTTCTACCAGATTCTTTAGGAGCTATAAAATCAGATAATGCATGATTTGGAATCCCTTCACGTTTTTTTAATTGTTGACGCAACGTTCTAAAAATCGCGATTTCCTTTCCATTTTTCTGAACAGAAATATCATCTTCATTAATAGTATTCGCTTCAAACAAACCAAAAACAGCTTTCGGTTTTAAAAGTTGCTTGGCAATAATTTCCTTAATCATTTCCTGAGCTTCGGCATACATAATAGTAGCCTGCTCGCCTACAACCTCATCGGTTAAAATATCAGGAAATTTCCCGTGTAAATCCCAACTTCTAAAAAACGGACTCCAATCTATAAAAGGCTCCAATTCTTTTAAACTTAGCATTTTTAATATTTGCACACCTAATTCTCTCGGTTTAGAAATATTAGACGTTTCCCAATCTATTTTATATTTTCTTTTTCTAGCTTCTTCAATAGAAATATAAGATTTCTCTTTACCACGCTTTAAAAACTTGTTTCTAAAATCATCATAATCGGCTTTTAACTTCGCGACATAAGCATTGTTAGTTTTCTTATTTAATAAATCTCCAACCACGGTAACTGCACGAGATGCATCATTAACATGCACCACCGCGTTTTTATACTGTGTATCGATTTTTACAGCTGTATGTGCTTTAGATGTTGTTGCACCACCAATAAGTAAAGGCACTTCAAAATTTTGAAGTTGCATTTCTTTAGCTAGATATACCATTTCGTCTAATGATGGCGTAAT
The DNA here is from genome assembly GCF_038154905.1 of Algibacter sp. TI.3.09. Taxonomy (NCBI): domain Bacteria; kingdom Pseudomonadati; phylum Bacteroidota; class Flavobacteriia; order Flavobacteriales; family Flavobacteriaceae; genus Algibacter; species Algibacter sp. TI.3.09. Next base: position 1,768,830 of record NZ_JBAKAN010000001.1, read on the forward strand.
TAACCCTGATAAACCAATGGCGTCAACACGTTCGCTGATGGCCATTTCTATAATTTTTTCTGGCGGCACCATAACTCCTAAATCTACAATTTCGTAGTTATTACAAGCTAAAACAACGCTCACAATGTTTTTACCAATATCGTGCACATCGCCTTTTACGGTAGCCATTAATATTTTTCCAACAGGCTCTTGTTTGTCTCCCTTTTCTTCTTCAATAAACGGGTTTAAGTAACCAACGGCTTTTTTCATTACACGCGCCGATTTTACCACCTGAGGTAAAAACATTTTACCTGCTCCGAATAAATCTCCAACCACATTCATCCCGATCATTAAATGACCTTCGATAACTTCAATAGGTTTTGCGGCTTCTTGTCTTGCTATTTCAACATCTTCAATAATAAAGGCATCAATACCTTTTACTAAAGCATGCGTTATACGCTCTTGTACTGGGTTTTCTCGCCAAGATAAATCGACACCTTTTTCAACTTTAGAACCTTTTACTGTTTCTGCAAAGTCTAACAAACGTTCGGTAGCATCTTCTCTTCTGTCTAAAATAACATCTTCAACGTGCTCTAATAAATCCTTTGGAATATCATCATAAATCTCTAAAAGCGCAGGATTTACAATACCCATATTCATACCCGCCTGGATGGCATAATATAAAAACACTGAGTGCATAGCTTCTCGAACGCCATTGTTTCCTCTAAAAGAAAACGATACGTTACTCACACCTCCACTTACACTTACATTTTCTAAATTTTGACGCACCCAACGTGTTGCTTCGATAAAATCGATAGCATTTCTTCGGTGTTCGTCCATTCCGGTTGCTACCGGAAATATATTTAAATCGAAAATAATATCTTCCGAAGCAAACCCCACTTTATCAACTAAAACACGGTATGAACGTTCAGCAATTTCAATTCTTCTTTGGTATGTATCTGCTTGCCCAACTTCATCAAAAGCCATAACAATAACTGCGGCACCATAGCGTTTAATTTGCTTGGCTTGCCAAATAAAATTCTCTTCACCTTCCTTTAAGGAAATAGAATTCACCACACATTTTCCTTGCACAACTTGCAAACCAGCATTGATAATTTCCCACTTAGAACTATCAATCATGATAGGCACACGGCAAATATCTGGTTCGGCAGCAATAAGGTTTAAAAAGCGTACCATCGATGCTTTACCATCAATAAGTCCGTCGTCCATATTAATGTCGATAATTTGCGCTCCACCATCTACTTGGTGACGTGCAATATCCAAAGCTTCATCGAACTTCTCTTCATTAATTAATCGTAAAAACTTACGAGACCCCGCTACATTAGTACGTTCTCCTACATTTATAAAATTGGTGTTTTCGCTTAGAACTAAAGGTTCTAAACCAGACAATTTCATGTATTTTGATTGCTTTATCTTCATTATCTATAATGTTCTACTGTTGGAAAAGGTTCGTAAAATGAATGTAACAACGTTTTCCATTCTTGATATTCTTGTGATTTACGGAAACCAATTTCATGATCTTCAATGGTTTCCCAATGCACTAATAATATATATTTATCATCTTGTTCAACACATTTTTTTAAATCGTGTGAGATATAGCCTTTCATTGAAGAAATGATTTTCTGAGCGATTTTAAATGTATTTTCAAAATCACTTGATAATCCTTTCTTAATATTCAATATGGCTACTTCAAGAATCATAATTTATAATTTAAAAATTATACCAATTCACCATGGGTTCTAGGCTTATACTTGGCTGCAAGATCTGCTATAACACGAATATGCTTCGGACTAGTACCACAACAACCACCTATAATATTTATTAAATTACGTTTTAAATATTCTTCTATTTGCTCTCCCATTTCTTCAGGAGTTTCATCGTATTCTCCAAAAGCATTTGGTAATCCGGCATTAGGATGCGCTGATATAGCAAAATCTGTTTTAGAAGCAATAGCTTCTAAGTGAGGTTGCAATAAATTAGCCCCTAAAGCACAGTTAAACCCTACTGAAAGTAATGGAATATGAGATACTGAAATTAAGAAAGCTTCAGCTGTTTGTCCTGATAATGTTCGTCCTGAAGCATCGGTAATAGTACCACTTAACATAATTGGCATATCGATACCACGTTCGTCTTTTACTTCTTCTATCGCAAATAAAGCAGCTTTGGCGTTTAAGGTATCAAATACAGTTTCAACTAAAAGTAAATCTACACCACCATCAATAAGCGCTTCTACTTGTTGTTTATATGCAATGCGTAACTCATCGAAAGTAACAGCTCTGTATCCTGGATCGTTAACATCGGGAGACATACTTGCTGTACGGTTTGTTGGCCCTATTGAACCCGCTACAAAACGAGGTTTGTGGGGTTCTTTTGCAGTAAACTCGTCGGCGACTTCTTTGGCTATTCTTGCAGACTCGTAGTTTAGCTCGTAAACTAAATCTTCCATTTGGTAATCTGCCATAGCAATTGTAGTTCCCGAAAAAGTATTGGTTTCTACAATATCAGCACCTACGGCAAAATACTTACCGTGTATGGTTTTTATAGCTTCGGGCTGGGTAAGCGATAGTAAATCGTTATTTCCCTGTAAAGGTGTTGGATAATCTTTAAAGCGTTCGCCTCTAAAATCTTCTTCTTGAAATTTATAAGCTTGTAGCATCGTACCCATGGCACCATCTAAAACCAAAATTCGCTCTTTTAATGCTTCTCTGATATTCGACATGTTTTCTTTTCTTTTTACGCTTTAGATTATTTTCGTTTACAGCAATTAAAAATACTGAAGAACGAAACACTTAGCTAAAACGTTGTATTCTATTATAAGTTTTATCAAGAAAAGTTAAAGAAACACTTTTCGTTATCTGTCTAATAATTTTAAAAATTACTAAGTAGAATGTAGCACCTTCTTTAATTCCTTGATAGTTATCTCGGTTCTTAAAGGGTTGCCAAGGTTTCAACGGGTCTATTCCCTCTGCCTTTCTTGATAACACAATTACATTTATGAACTGTTACCACCATTGTGGATTTGCTCCTGCAAAAATAACAACTATATTGCTGTTATCCTTGTGATATTGCGAAAATTATTAGACTATTCAAATAGGCTAGACGACAAATAACGATCGCCACGATCGCAAATAATAGCAACTACAACACCGCTTTCTAAAGACTCTGCAATTTGCAAAGCACAGAAAACAGAACCACCACTACTCATGCCTGCAAAAACACCTTCTTCTTTCGCTAAACGTTGTGTTATATTTTTAGCATCTTCTTCGGTTACATCTATAACAACATCTACTTTTGAACGATCAAAAAACTTAGGCACATACTCTGGCGACCATTTTCTAATACCAGGTATTCTGGCACCATCGGCCGGTTGTGCTCCTACTATTGTTATTGCTGGATTTTTTTCTTTAAGAAATGTAGACGTTCCCATAATGGTTCCTGTTGTTCCCATAGTGGCAACAAAATGTGTTATTTCACCTTCTGTATCTCTCCAAATTTCTGGACCTGTTGTTTTATAATGCGCTTTCCAGTTATCATCATTTTCAAACTGATTTAAAACGGTATACCCTTTTTCATCACGTAATTTAAAAGCAACATCTCTAGAACCTTCAATACCGATATCCGCTGGCGTTAAAATTACCTCAGCACCATAAGCCCGCATGGTTTTAACACGTTCTACTGTAGAATTTTCAGGCATAATTAATACCATGTTCAATCCTAAAAGTTGTGCTATAAAAGCTAAAGCAATTCCTGTATTTCCACTGGTTGCTTCAACTAAAGTACCTCCCTTTTTAATATCGCCACGTTTTAAAGCTTCAGAAATCATATTGAAAGCAGCACGATCTTTTACGCTTCCTCCGGGATTATTTCCTTCTAACTTCAAAAATAAACGCACGCCTTTTTTATTAATTAAATGCGTTGCTTCAACTAAAGGTGTATTTCCTATTTCGTCTAATATTGTTTTACCGTATGCCATTTTTCTTCGGTCTAATTTTAATTTCTGTTTGATATGTTACTAATGAATCTTCGGGTACCGATTGGGTAATCCAAACATTAGCTCCGATAACACTGTTTTTACCAATTACAATATCGCCTCCTAAAATAGTTGCGTTGGCGTAAATGGTAACATTATCGTCTATGGTTGGGTGTCTTTTAGTAGAAGCCAAGTCCTTTGAAACTTGAATACCACCTAAAGTAACTCCTTGATATATTTTCACTTGCTCTCCAATTATGGAAGTTTCACCAATTACAATTCCTGTACCGTGATCGATATAAAACGATTCGCCAATAGTAGCACCCGGATGAATATCGATACCTGTAATACCGTGAATATATTCACTCATCATTCTAGGTAAAATATAAACACCTAGTTTATAAAGCGCATGACTTAATCTATAAATTGAAATAGCATGAAAACCAGGATAAGCCATGTAAATTTCGGCTAAACAATGCGATGCAGGATCGTTATTTTCGAAAGCAATAGCATCTAAATCTAATTTCCTTCTAATTTCTGGAAGTTCCGCTTTAAAGGTTTCCCATATTTTTTCGCCATTTTCAATTTCTAATTTATCTAGAATTTGCAAGAATGTTTTCTCTAAATATTCGGCGTGTTCTGCTTCGTGATCACAATCGAACAAAGAGTAAAACACTTTTTTGGTAAAGGCTTTAACTGTGTCTTTTAAACAAACATTATAACTTTTCATTTGCTGCTATATGTGTAATACCATTGTGTTTAATGGTGTATTTAATCAGTTTATAAAAATAAAACTAATCCTTTTAAAAAGCTTCTTTTTTTAAACATTAAATCCTGCAAGATTTTGGAAACCTTGCAGGATAGTCATGCCTTGTGTTTAGTTTAGATCTTTTTAATGAAAACACTAAAAAGATTTATCGTTTACTAGGTAATAGCTTGAACTACGGCCTTAGGAGCTTCTTTACGAGTACCATCAAAACCATCTACACCAGAAACTGTAGTATATTTTAAAACATTTTTCTTTCCTGGATGTATAATTTTATATGCCGCCTGACACATGATAGTTGCTTCATGGAAACCACAAAGTATTAATTTTAATTTACCTGGGTAAAAATTACCATCTCCAATAGCAAATATACCAGGAACATTAGTTTGATAATCTAAGGCGTTATTTACTTTTACTGCATTTTTTTCAATCTCTAATCCCCAATTTGCAATAGGTCCTAATTTAGGAGAAAGCCCAAATAAAGGAATAAAGTGATCGGTTTCTAAAGTAAAAGGCTCTTCGTCCTTTTTAGTTATTTCTATCGCTTCAACTTTACCGTCTCCTAAGATATCAGTAACTTCTGCAGGTGTAATAAGGTTTATTTTTCCAGCATCTTTTAGCTCTTGAACTTTTTCAACTGAATCTAAATGTCCTCTAAATTCATTACGTCTATGTATTAAAGTAACACTTTCTGCTATGTCGGCTAAAAATATAGACCAATCTAATGCAGAATCTCCACCACCAGCAATGATTACTTTTTTATCACGATACACTTCTGGTTCTTTAATCATATACTCAACACCTTTATCTTCATACTTAGAAAGGTTTTCAAGTTGCGGTTTTCTAGGTTCAAAACTACCTAAACCACTAGCAATAGCAACAACTGGTGCTTGGTGTTTTGTTCCTTTATTTGTAGTTACTATAAACGTACCGTCTTCCTGCTTTTCAACAGTATCTGCACGCTCACCTAAAGTAAAACCAGGCTCAAATTGTTTTGCTTGCTCTAATAAATTTTTTGTTAAATCTCCAGCTAAAATTTCTGGAAATCCAGGAATATCATAAATTGGTTTTTTAGGATACAATTCTGAACACTGCCCACCAGGCTGTGGTAACGCGTCAATTAAATGACATTTCAATTTTAATAATCCAGCTTCGAATACTGTAAATAAACCTGTTGGCCCCGCGCCAATTATTAGTATATCTGTTTTAATCATTTTACTATGCTTTATATATAATTACTCTTTTTTTTCTATTAGTCCTTTTGTGAATTCGTTTAACGTTTCCACTTTTTGTTCAAAATCACCTTTAATAGTTTTTCTAAACTCGTTTAAATTTTTAACTAAATCGTCTACGTTTTCAGGAATAACATCCTCAAAAAATTGACGCAAACGTTTTGCTGTAGTTGGTGATTTTCCGTTAGTAGAAATCGCCACTTTCACATTCCCTTTGGTTACAATACCACCCATATAAAAATCGCAATACGGCGGATTATCGGCAACGTTAACTAATTTAGATTCTGCCCTACAGTCTTTCCAAACTTGTACATTTACCTCTGGTATATCTGTCGTAGCAACCACCATATGCTTGCCAATAATATAGTTTTTTTTATAACTATCTTCAACTAATGTTACACAACCTGTTGTTGCAAGTTTTATAGTGCCTTCACGAAACATTGGCGACACCATTGTAACGTGTGCATCTGGACTCGATTTTAATAAGAACGTTAATTTTTCTTCAGCAACATTTCCGCCACCAACAATAAGTACATTTAAACTTTTTGTTTTTAAAAAAATAGGATATAAATTATTCCTTTCTTTTTCAGCTAGGCTCGACGTCTTTATTTTATCCGCTTCATCTAGCATATTACTTATTTTTATTAACCGTTTCTAAAACCGATGATAATACAGCGCGTTCTTTCACCACATCGCCAATAACAATAATAGCAGGGTTTGCTAATTGTTTTTCTGCCACTATACTTTCAATAGAACTTATAGTACCAATCCCTACGTTTTCATTATCTCTGGTGCCGTTCTGAATAATAGCTACGGCAACATCTTGTTTATTTTCTTCTGAAAAAATGCGAACAATTTCACTCAATTTACCCATGCCCATTAAAATAACAACTGTTGCCGACGATTTTGCAGCCAAAGCCACATCGCCAGATAACTGATGCTTTTTGGTGGTTCCGGTAATGACCCAGAAACTCTCTGAAGATCCTCGTTTTGTTAACGGAATACCTTGATAAGCTGGCACGGCCATGGATGATGAAATACCAGGAACAACATAAGTTTCTAATCCAAATTGTCTCACATAATCAATCTCTTCTGCGCCTCGACCAAAAATAAAAGGATCGCCGCCTTTTAAGCGTACCACATGCCCTTTCTCTTTAGCTTTAGATACAATAAGATCGTTTATTTGATCTTGTTGAAAAGCATAACACCCTCTACGTTTACCTACAAAAATAAGTTCGGCATCTGCCGCAGCATATTTTAGTAAAGCCTCATTAATAAGTGCATCGTAAAGGATAACATCTGCAGATTCGATGGCCTTAATTGCTTTAAGGGTAATCAAATCTAAATCTCCTGGACCAGCACCTACTATGGTTAATATTGGGGTTTTTAAACTCATTGTTGTTTTTTAGTATTCTTATGCTTTAGCTTGTTCTGCTTCTCTATAAGCTCTAACTGCTGCTAAAAACTTATCGGCATTTGCAATATAACTTACTGCAAAATCTTTAGTTGGTGCATTTTTATTGATTTCGTAAATTAATTCTGAAAACGATGTTCCTAAATCAATTTTACCACCTTCAATAAAAAACTCATCAAACTGAGAAACAATTCCAGCATGCGTATTTGTCTTTTTGTTTTCAGCTAATAATAACGCTTTCGCGGAATTAACTAGCGATTGGTAAGCGTAATATATAGCACTAGAATACACCTCATCTTCAAAAGAAGCTTTAGCATTATCTATTTTCTCTTCACTCTCAAAGAATAATGTTGCAATTAAATCGATAACTACACCAGCACATTCTCCAATACCAATTTCTTTAACGTATTTTTCTTCTTCTCCCCAATCGATAAAATCTTCTTGAGTTAAATTAGTCACGTCTTGTAAATCGTTTAATAAATCATAAAAATAACGTTCTCCAGTTACTTTATAATAATCTACAAATGATTTCCCTTCAGCATTTGCTTCAAAATCATTTAAGATTCTACGTAATGCTTCCGGTCCTCTTTTACTTGGTACTTTTACTACTTTATCAGCAAAAAGTGCGTTTCCATTTCCTAAATTCCCGCCACCTAATAAAACTTGTAACGCAGGCGCTACTAATTTTTCAGGCGTTCTAACCGTCATCCCTTGGAAACCAATGTTTGCCATATTGTGTTGACCACAAGCATTCATACAACCACTAATTTTAATTACAAGATCTTCATTTTGTAAATACTGTGGATATTCTGCCGTAATCATACGTTCTAATTCTACCGAAATACCAGTACTACTTGCTATACCTAAGTTACAAGTATCTGTACCAGGGCAAGCTGTAATATCTACGGCTTTATTGTAACCCGCTTCTACAAAACCTAATTTCTCAAGTTCTTGATAGAAAAACGGCACTAAATCTTCCTTTACAAAAGGAATAACTATATTTTGACGTAATGTTAAACGTATTTCACCAGCAGCATATTTATCAACTAAATTAGCCAATAAACGCGCCTTATCTGTATAGAAATCACCTAATAAAACTTTAACACCAATAGCAACATATCCATCTTGTTTTTGAGGAATAATGTTAGTCGATTTCCATAAATCAAAAGCTGCTTGGTCTTTAATTTCAACTTGCGGTGCTTCAACAGAAACCGGTTGAGATGGCACATAAGCATCGGCATCAATAGCTACTGTTTTAAATTCAATCGCTTTTTGTTCTTCAGCAATTAAAGCTTTAAAAGCCTCTAATCCAATATCCTTTAAAAGGAATTTCATACGTGCTTTAGCTCTACTTTTACGTTCACCGTAACGATCGAAAACTCTTAAAACACCTTCCATTACTGGAATAATTTTATCTGCAGGTAAAAAGCTATAAAGTTCTTCGGCATGGCGCGGTTGAGAACCTAATCCACCAGCAACCATCACTTTAAAACCACGAACACCGTTTTCTACTTTCGCAATAAAACCAATATCGTGTAAATACGATAATCCCGTATCTTCGTCTGTATTAGAGAAAGACACCTTAAATTTACGTCCCATTTCTTGACAAATTGGGTTACGTAAAAAGAATTTAAAAATCGCATCTGCATAAGGAGATACATCAAAAAGTTCGTTAACATCTACTCCTGCAGTTTCAGAAGCTGTTACGTTTCTTACTACGTTTCCGCAGGCCTCACGCACGGTAACCTCATCTTTTTCAAGCTCAGCCCAAAGTTCTGGCGTTCTTTGTAAATCTACATAGTGAATTTGGATATCTTGACGGGTTGTAATGTGCAAACGACCACGAGAATATTCATCTGAAACATCAGCAATTCTTCGTAATTGGTTACTTTTCATTTTTCCGAAAGGAATCTTGATACGAATCATTTGAACCCCTTCTTGACGTTGGCCATAAACGCCACGAGCCAAACGAAGGCTTCTAAATTTTTCTTCATCAATTTTACCATTGTTAAATAGCTCAATTTTATTGGCTAATTCAATGATATCCTTTTGTACTATTGGATTTTCTATTTCTGTTTCAAAACTTTGCATGATATACCTGACCTTTTTCTTATTAGAAAAATATTTTTTATTATTTGTTACTGGATAAAACCAGCTCCAACCGTGTTATTTGATTGTGGATCAATTAAAATAAACGAACCGTTTGTTCTATGGTTTTTGAATTGATCAAAAAAGATAGGTTTGTTTAATTTAAATGAAACCGACGCAATATCATTAACACCTAAAGATGTTGCTTCTTTATCTATTCCTGAATAATCAGGATTAATTTTGTGGTTAATTCTATCAACTTTAGCTAATACTTTATTAACACCATGTTGAACAATATATTTACCACCAACGGTTAAGTTTTCAGAATCCATCCAACATACATTGGCTGTAAATTGTTTATCGATAGTAGGCAAATCGTTTTCTTTAACAATCATGTCTCCACGAGATACGTTAATATCGTTTTCTAAAGTAATAGTTACAGAAGAACGTCTAGAAGCGGTTTCGTATTTCTCGTCGTAGAAATAAATATCTTTAATTTTAGATCTTGTTTTAGAAGGTAAAACAATAATATCATCTCCAACGCTTAATTCACCTCCGTAAACTTTTCCTGCATAACCTCTAAAATCGTGAAAATCTTCAGTTTTAGGACGAATTACATACTGCACAGGGAAACGTGGTGTACCTACATTATAGATATCTTTTTTATCTAAATCTTCTAAATGCTGTAATAAAGCATCACCTGTGTACCAAGGCATTTTATCAGATTTGTTTACAACATTATCACCTTGTAATGCACTTACAGGAATGAATGTTATTTTTTGATCTTGATAATCTCTTTTGCTCATTAATTCAGAAAAATCGGCCTTAATTTTATTATAAGTCTCTTCTGAATAATCAACTAAATCCATTTTATTAATAGCCACAACTACATCTTTAACTCTAAGTAAGTTATTGATAAAAAAGTGACGATTAGTTTGCTCAATAACACCTTTACGTGCATCGATTAATATAATAGACGCTTGAGATGTTGATGCTCCAGTAACCATGTTACGTGTATATTCTACGTGGCCAGGAGTATCTGCAATAATATAACTTTTCTTTTTAGTTGAAAAATATATATGCGCTACATCAATAGTAATACCTTGTTCTCTCTCGGCCATTAAACCATCTGTCGCTAATGAAAAATCTAGGTAATCATACCCTAATTGTTCACTTTTGTCTTCTATCGCTTTTAACTTATCTGAAGTTAATGATTTTGTATCGTAAAGGATGCGACCGATTAAGGTACTTTTACCGTCGTCTACACTTCCTGCTGTTGCAATTTTTAATACTTCCATTGTAATTATAATGTTGGCCAAAAGCCTAATTTGTATTCATTTTAAAAGATTCCGTTTTCACGAAAATAACAAAATTGATATTCTAGAAATACCCTTGTTGCTTACGTTTTTCCATAGCACCTTCAGATCGCTTATCATCGATTCTAGCACCACGTTCAGAAATAGTAGAATCTCTAATTTCTTCTACTACTTTCGAAATTGAAACTGCATCTGAATATACCGCTGCAGTACAACTCATATCTCCAACCGTTCTAAAACGAACCATTTTTTCTAATACCTCTTCATTATCATCTCTGTAAACAACATCGTCTTCTGCAGACCAAATCATGCCATCTCTCAAGAATACTTTACGTTTGTGAGCAAAATATATTGAAGGAATTTCAATGTTTTCTTGTTCTATATAAGACCAAACATCTAATTCCGTCCAGTTAGAAATAGGGAATACACGTACGTTTTGTCCGTGTTCAATATCGCCATTCAACATATCGAATAACTCCGGACGTTGGTTTTTCTCATCCCATTGACCAAAATCGTCACGAACAGAAAAAATACGCTCTTTAGCTCGTGCTTTTTCTTCATCGCGTCTTGCTCCACCAATAGCCGCATCAAACTTAAATTCCTCTAAAGCATCAAGAAGCGTAGTGGTTTGCAACATATTTCTACTTGCATAACGACCAGACTCTTCTTTTACCTTACCTTCATCAATAGAATCTTGAACGTTACGTACAATTAGCTCTAAACCTAATTCTTTACATAAACGATCTCTAAATTCAATAGTTTCAGGGAAATTGTGTCCCGTGTCTATATGCATTAAAGGGAAAGGTATTTTTGCTGGGTAAAAAGCTTTAACAGCCAATCTAACCAAAGTAATAGAATCTTTTCCTCCAGAAAATAACAACACAGGTTTTTCAAATTGCGCTGCCACTTCTCTCATAATGTATATAGCCTCGTTTTCTAACGAATTTATATTTGATGTGTCTTTATTCATAATCTCTTTTTGTTATTTCGCTTTCGCGGAATATTCTAATTTATATTGTTTTAAGCGTGTAAACCACACTCTCTATTTTCTAATGCTTTGGTTGGATCGAAATATTTAAACTCATTTGGCAGGTTATTCTCTTCCAAATATTTATCTAATTTTTCATCGCTCCAAAAGTAAAACGGACTAACCTTTAATACTCCAGCTTTACTAACACTAAAAATACCGATGCTATCTCTAAAAGCCGTTTGTCCTTGGCGTAAATTTGTAAACCAAACTTTTGGGTTATGCTCTGCCATAGCTCTTGTAAAAGGCTCTAACTTCACTTGCTCTGTAAATAAAGCATGTTCCGGAGCATCTACACTAGGAATTCCCATAACGACATCTCTATGTGAAGATGTTTGTTTTGGCACATATAAAAACACATTTAAGTCTAAGTCTTTTATAACCTGTTCTGCATGCTTATATGTTTGTGGTGTATTGTAACCAGTATCGCACCAAACTACTGCCGTTTTAGCTTTAACCGTATTTACAGCATGCAAAATAGCAGCCTCATAAGGTCTAAAATTTGTAGTTACTACAGCTTCGTTACTTAACTCGAAAGCTTTAGCTATTATTTCTGCTGGTGAAGCGTTTTTAAAAGCTTCATTTAATGTATTTAATTCTGATTGTTCTATCATTATTTCCCCCATTTAACTGAATTCCAAATACGCTCGTGAAAAAAGTACAGTATCATCTTGGTTACAAAATCTACCGATGCGATAGATGCTGCTACCGAAAGTTCACCTGTTAAAAAATAAGAAACTATTAAAGTATCTAACGTTCCAATAAGTCTCCAGCTTAAAGCTTTCGCTACACTTCTAATTGGTTTTTCTCCAACTGCATCTTCTTGATAAGTAGACTTTTCTTTATTTTTTAATAACATTTGCGCTATCATTTTCTTAATCTTATATTAATCCTACCGTTTTAGTAGGGATTACAAATGTAATACATTTTTATACATAACAAATAGGTTTTATGAATTTTTTAGGATAATGAAATATTTTCGGGTTAAACTGAAGAAAATTTATAGAAAACCGAAAATTTCTCATGATTTTATCAAGATTTAGTATTTGATAAATCGGCTAGCGTATTGTTTCGTAGCACTTTTAGTGTATTATCACGTACCATAATCATGAGTTTATGCACACTACATGCATGCTCATCTGGGCAATCGTCACATTTTTCATAAAAGTTAAGACTCACACAAGGCACCATAGCAATTGGTCCCTCGAGAACACGCATTACATCCGTCATTTTAATTTCCGAAGGTTCTTGTCTTAAATAATAACCACCATGCTTTCCTTTTTTAGACCCTAGAATACCAGACTTTCTTAAGGTTAGCAAAATTCCTTCCAAAAATTTCTGAGGAATGTTTTCACTTTTAGCAATAGTACCAACTTGCACTGGCGCATCGCCTTCTGCTCTAGCAAGAAACGTTAGTGCTTTTAGTCCGTATTTAGTTTTTTTAGATAGCATGTGGTAAATATAGTTATTTAAAACACTTTGCTAATATAATTATTTTGAAGAAGTTTTATAATTAGTGGCATGTTGTTTTTGTAAAGTGCTAAAACAAAACGCATCAATATTATATATGCAAAAATTACTACCCTTATTATTTATCGTCTTAAAGCCTCTTTAAACTGATAGAAAAAACGTTCTATTAAACGTAAATCTTCAGTAATAATTTCAGCAGAACCACGCATTTCTTGTTTAAAATCAATGGTTTTTCCGTAAGAAGTCACTAATACTTTAGGTAATTCTACATCTATAACATATAAGCCATTTACATCAGGCACTATTGAAACATTTTTAACAACTCCGTTAAGCACACCAAACTCTGTATCAGGATAATTTTCTATTTTTAAATTCACTTTTTGACCAATTTTAATTTTTCCAGAATTTTGACCGGGTGCTTTTAACTTAGCTATAAACGAGGAATTTCCGCTAGGAATAATTGTAAAAACCAAATCGCCCTGATTAACGTTTTGATTGGAATTCCAAAAATTTAAAAACGATACTTTACCATTAATATTAGATTGCAAAACATACTGATATTCCCAATCTCTAATTGCTTTTTTTAATTGATTAAAAGATTGAATAACATTTTTAAGCAATACCATTTCTTCTTTCACCCTATTAATTTCAGTGCCTTTAGAGGTTTGCTTTGCGTTACTTATTCCTTCTCTAATTTGAGATATTGAAGATTCAAAATTCTTATAATTACGTTCTGCCTGAGCCGCTTCTAGTTGTTTATTCTCGAAGTCTTGAGCAGAAATAATACCTTTATCAAACAATAATACATGCCGTTGTAAATCCTTCTTTTTAAAGTCTAATTCCGTTTTATTAATTTCTTTTTGAGACTGAAGACTTCGTAATCTTCTATTTAATTCTGAAATGGAATATATATTTGCTACGGCCTCATTAGAATAGGGTTTTAATTCTTTATTTAATTGATACTGTATATAGCTATTTTCAAATAAAGCATATTGAGATTCAATATTCCCTAAAAATAAAAGAGGTAAACTATCTATTGGAAACTTAAAATATTGTCTATTTAAAGTTATAGTATCTATAATCGATTTAAGCTTAAATACATCTTTATAATTAGCCGTGTTTTCTAATATAGCCAAACGCTGCCCACTACTAACCTCTTGATTATCTTTTATTAAAATAGCTTCTAACTTACCTGTAATTTTAGCATATTCTTTTTGTGGCGGAATTTTAGTTGTTATTAAAGCTTCTGATGCAATTATATCTGGATATTTTACTAACCAAGACAAAAACAACAGCAATATTATTAATACAAGAAATAATACATTCCCCCAACGTATCATCCAATGTGGTACTTTGCTAAGTATTTCTTGTACCTCTTCACTCCTTAAATCTATGTCTTCTAGTTTGTCTGACATGCTATTTCCCTAATTCTAATTGGTTTTTAACCAAATTATAATAATTCCCTTTTTGCTTTACTAAAGCTTCATGATTCCCAATTTCCACAATTTTGCCTTGGTCTAAGACAACAATTTGATCTGCATTTTTTACAGTACTCAACCTGTGCGCAATAACCACTACCGTTTTATTTTCAAAAAAAGTATTCAGCTTCTCCATAATCACTTTTTCATTGTTTGCATCTAAAGCAGAAGTTGCTTCGTCAAAAAACAAGAAATCTGGATTTTTGTAAACCGCTCTTGCAATAAGCAGACGTTGCTTTTGCCCAGTACTTAAGCCCACACCTTCCATGCCTATTTTAGTATTGTACGATAATGGTAAAACTTCTATAAAGCCTTTAATGTTGGCAACATCTACTGCATGTGCCAATTTATCTTTATCTACATAATCTTCACCAACTGCGATATTATTAGCAATGGTATCGCTAAAAATATAACCTTCTTGCATCACTACACCACATTGGTTTCTCCATGCTTTTTGAGATACGTGTTGTAAATCGTAATTGCCAAGTTTTATAGTTCCAGCATTAGGTTCGTAAAATTTTAAGAGCAATTTCATTAAGGTGGTTTTACCACTACCACTAGTCCCAACGATAGCCGTGATTTTATTTGAAGGAATAGTTAAATCGAGGGATTTTAAAACCATTTGATCCGACCCAGTATAACTAAAATGAACCTCTTCGAGACTTAAATCTGCATCCTGAGAAAGGTCTGTTATTTTATTAGCACCTTGCTGCTCTTCATCTTCTTTATTATGAATTTCGGCCAAGCGCTCTAACGATATTTTAGCATCTTGCACTTCTCTAATAAAGCCAATAAGTTGCGCTATTGGTGAGTTTAACTGCCCTACTATATATGTAATAGCCAACATCATCCCTAAGGTAATATCACCATCAATTACTAATTTAGCAGAGAGTACGGTAATTAAAATATTTTTTACTTCATTTATAAAACCAGAACCCACAGTTTGGTATTGTTCGAGTGCTAACCCCTCTATGGATACTTTAAATAGTTTAGCTTGTAAAAACTCCCAACCCCATCGCTTTTGTTTTTCAGCATTATGTAATTTTATTTCCTGCATCCCATTTATAAGCTCAATAACTTTACTTTGCTCCTGACTTACTTGAGAAAAACGCTTGTAATCTAAATCTCTACGCTTTTTTAAGAAAATAATAATCCATAAGAAATAAAGAAAACTTCCTATAAGAAACACGCTAAAAACCTGTAAGCTATAGTATGCCAAAACAATACTAAAAATAACAAGATTCACCATAGAAAAGAGCACGTTTAACGACGATGTTGTTAAAATACTTTCTATACGCTTATGGTCGTTTATACGTTGTAGAATATCTCCCGTCATTCTCGTGTCGAAAAAGGCTATTGGCAAATTCATGAGTTTTACAAAAAAATCTGAAACCAGCGATATATTTATTCTTGCACTTAAATGTAATAGAATCCAGCTTCTAATAACCTCAATAGCTGTGCGCCCAATAAACAAAGCTAATTGAGCAAATAAAATAAGATATATAAAGTGTACATCTTGATTTTTTATACCAACATCCACAACACTTTGCGTTAGAAACGGAAAAACAAGTTGAAGTAAACTCGCCGCAATTAGCCCGATAACTAATTGCCATAAAAACTGCTTATATTTTAATACATATTTTGATATAAACGAAAAACTAAAATCCTTATCGGCCTCATTAGTTGTTGTAGCATACTCCTTTAAATTAGGTGTTGTTTCTAATAATAAAACAATACCTTCTTCGGTTTCTGAGCTCGCGTTATTACCAATCCAGTGCTCTAAAAGATCGGGTAGGTTATATTTAAGCAATCCATGAGCAGGATCTGAAATATGATATATGTCATTTTTTATTTCATATAAAACAACATAATGGTTTTTATTCCAATGCAAAATACAAGGTAGCGGTGCTTCTTCTAATTGCTTCGAAGTAATTTTGACACCAAGTGTTCTAAACCCAATACTTTCTGCCGCATCACTTAATCCTGCCAAACTACTTCCTGATCTCGTAGTTTCACTTAAGGTACGTAACTCTTGTAAAGGGATTATTTTATTATAGTGCTTTGCTATTATTTTTAAACAAGTGGCACCACAATCTTTAAAATCGAGCTGTTTATAAAAAGGAAACTTTTTAATCATTTGTATTGATTAAATGAGACATACCATAACTTTTTATAGCTTTTGCTTTTAATGGGCTTGTACTCCAATCTTCCCACTCGTTTGTATACGGACTATAACCGCATTTTAAAGGCTTTGAGAAATCGTTATCTGGGTCTTCTGTATAAGCTCTACAATCTGTACAGATATATCTGAATTCGCAGTCTTTACAAACGTCTATTTCGTCTTTAGAAACATTCCAATATTTTTTAAAATCTTTAACCTTTAAAGCTTTTTCAAAAGATGTGTTTTCTATATTTCCAAAACTTTTAGACATACTTGGGCAGTTTTTAATATTCCCGTTAACATCGATAGAAATTTTCTTATTTAGACAGGTGTTATTGTTTTGAGCTTCTGTAAAAACAGCTATTGTAGACACAAAAAAACCTTGATTAATTAAACCACAACAGGTATTATCTAGAATTACCGCTTTAGTTTGTTTTATAAAATCGTCTTCATAATCGTTTGGAGCACTATGCAAAAGAACGCGACCTATTAAGGGCGATTTTAATACTAAGTTTTTAACTCGTTCCACATAGTTTTCTTGCTTAGAATACTGAGCTATAAAATCAACATTTTTAAAATAGCCTTTAGAACAATGCTCTAAAATGTCCTCCATTTTTTCTAAGCTTAAAGTAGTATAAGCTCTAACTTCTAAATATTTACATTGAACATCTATAAGATTATTAATTACTTTTTTAATACCATAATCCGATTTCTCATCTAAATCGATTATAGCATTATTAATAACTTCTGATGTATCATATTCTAAAGGAAAATCTGGAAAACTATCAGGAGAACTTGTATAAAAACCTATACCCTCGTCTATAAAATAGTTTATGTATTCCATAAGCGTTTCTTGGGTCTCTAGATCTAATTTATTTTTAACCTGAATTAGAGGTGTGTTTTTTAGCTCAATTAGAATATCATATAATTCATTGGGTATGAAAAAAAGTTTGTTTTCTTGTAAATCACTTATCACGGTTCTAGTTGCACCTATAGTTAACGTGCAGTTCGAAAAAATTAAAAAATATTTCATTAAAAAAAATTAAAGCTTTTAGTTATGGGTTTAGGAGCAGCACCTGTAGGTGTTTTAACAGACTCGTAAACCTCCATTTTTATCACTCGATTTGGTCGCCTTGAAACGACTGGTTGAATAGGTTCACCGCCACCAATTTCTTCGACTTCAGAAAGCTGATATAATAAAGGCAAATTTTCTACCCCTTGTTTAATGTTTTTTTTCATGTAATGTTTTTAAGTGTAACGCTACCTTTTTCTCTAAAAAGTAATTACAAGGTTCTGATACCATAGAAAATTGACCAATAGGATTAACTTCTAGAAAATAGATAAGATTATCTTGCCCTAACATAAAATCTAGAGAGCCCGTTTCTAAATTTAAGGTTTCCATTAAAAGGTGAATTTTATCTTCAACTTCCTTTGTAAGTTGATATGGTACCTTCCGTAAATCTTTACTATATTTTCTATGATCTACCTCTGAATTGGGCGTCATTATAGCCATAGAAAAAATTTCCTTATTGAAATAAAATGTTCTAATTTCGAGTGTTTTAGGTATGAATTTTTGAATAAATGAACTTGGAAATGTAGAAGAAACAGCCTCTATATTAGTAACTTCTTTTGTATAAAACATAGTAAAGCACTCTCTACTCGATAAAGGAAATGTATTCCCCAAGCTTTTTGTTATTACTCTACCGTGTTCTTCTTTGAAATTTTGAAGTTGCTTTTTACTATTTATAATTTTATATTCAGGAATATTAAACCCCACAGCTTTTGCTTCATCTAAAACAATTAATTTATTAACATCAATAGAACTGGGGTGAGATAGCCAATTTTTAGATTTAAGCAAGTACATAAAATATTGAGATAGCATTTTATTTTCATCTCTAATATTATCATTTAAGGTAATTATATTTTTTTCATTATCAACAACGGTGGCTTGAGGAAGCCCTTTAACGAAACCCCATCTCCAAAACCAAACTGTACTCACTTTTTCGATATTTTTAAGATCCCAATTAGAATAATTTTCTGCATGGAGCCTTTTAAAATCCTGTTTATAATATGATAACCAATCCATTACTTTCTCTGGTGTGGTATCATGTTGGCTATTTGTTAGTAGTAAAACCATAAGTAGAAATATGCCCAACCTTATTAAGGGTTGAGCATTTTTAATATTAACTAATTATTAATAAAATGACCCCTCACTAATATCTCCATGTACCAATGATTGAGTATTCCCTGCTGTAGAAGCTCCTCCAGGCATCTCCCAAATTACCCAACCTGATATTTTTGGAGAAGGATTACCATAAGAACCACCTTGAATTTCTTCCAACTCTACTTTGTTTTCTTGAAAATCTGATAATTTTTTCATTATAAAATTTCATTTAAATACCTACTCTATTTGTATAAGCTTTTCGGCTACCGCTTTTAAGTATTATAGTCCTAATTTCTTTCTTATTTCATCACCTATAGGATCTGGTGTACAATTCCCATTCATTATTCCGTTATCTCCTGTTCCTCCAAAAACGGTTTTTGTTGCTTTAGTTTGCAATTGAAAATCACGGTAATCATTTAAATTTTTCATCTTAAATTGTTTTACTTTATATATTCTCTATTTCTTATAGACCTATGCTTCTTAAATAAAGACACCCAAATCTCTAAAGATTAGAGTGCCTTTGATTAGTTTTAATTAACCCATCGCGGTTTAAATGTGTAATTTAATTCTAGATCAGTGTAACTATGTACTCCATTAATATCAGAAGTAAAAGCTGACACGTGGTTCCCTGGAGTAGAATCTCCGCCTGGATATGCGTTTATAGCTTGAACAGAAAACGTAGTTCCACCATTAACATTTTTCAACTCTACTTTGCTGTCTTTAAAATTTGATAATTTCTTCATAATATGAAAATTAGCTTTATTTTTGCATTAATAAATATTGGATTAAACACTAATCCAATTAACATCTGGACGAACCCAATTCATTTTCCCAGGACCACCAGGGTAATCAGGTGGGTAATCAGGAATAAAATACCCTGATATTATTGGATAATCAGTTTTCCCTCCTTGAATTTCTTTTAAATCTACTTTACTACCTTTAAAATCTGATAATTTTTTCATTTTAAAAATTTATTTAAACACCTACTCTATTCATATAAGCTTTTCGGCTACCGCTTTTTTTGAGAAACCATTTTTACAACACAACGCCCTTATTAAAAATAAGAAAAGGCTATTACCATGGCTTCCCACGTATATGATGTAGATTAAAAAAATAATAACAAGTTTTTTTTATTTCCCCTCAGAACTGAAAGAAATTCAGAAAGGCAGATATCTTTATTTTTAGTATCATTGTGGTTCCCTATGACAGAAATTAATATCAAAAAAATAATTGATAGCGCCGTTAATGGAAATGAATTTCCTTTTAATAGATTTTTTGAAGATACTTTCAAGAAACTATTACCCAAACTAACCGCTCTCACTAACTCAAGAGACGATGCGCAAGACGTTTTTATAACATCTATGCATAAATTTTGGGAACGCTTTGTTATTAAACAAGAAGAACTGCCTCTTAATAGTATAGCCTATATTTATATGATGTGCCGAAACGCATGGCTACATAAAAAAAGACAGCCATGGAACTCTGTTATTTTAGTAGATAATAATGCATACAACCTTAATAAAACTAAGAATGATGCATTAGTAACAGAGCAGGAAAAAACAGATATTGAAAACGATATTTCACTAAAGCACAAAGCTTTATCTATTGCCATTAATGAGTTATGTGATAAATGCAAAAAACTTATTGAAGCAGAGCTAGATAACAATATAAAATTAAAAGATTTACAGCAAGAAATGGGGTATAATAATTACCAAGCTTTAGTACAAGCAAAATATAATTGTAAAAAAAGACTAGTTAAAAAAGTTACTGAAGCTTTAATTAACTTGAAAAAAAATAATTCTTAATAATGATTCCAGAAAAAGATTTAGACTTAATTACACGTTTTTTCGACTTAGACCTTTCTTATGAAGAATTAAAGGAATTTGAAAAAAGAATATTGCTCGACATAAAATTTCGCGAAAGATGCGAAGCTTATAAGGCAGCCAACGATATAGTAAACACTACTTATCCAGATAAAGATAAACTGGCAAGAACCGAAAAATGGAAGACCTCATTTAAAGATAAGGAAACAACAATAGCTACAAAAAAAACGCCGTGGAAATGGGTTGGTGCTATTGCAGCAGGTTTTATTATAACATTTTTTATTTGGCAACTTAATTCCACATTTCAAGAACCAGACTTAAATAAATTAATTGCTAGTTCTTGGAATAAAAAAATTGGTTTAGATTTTAACACCATTCGTAGTACTAAAAAAGATTCTTTAAAAAGCCTCGTTAGCAGTGCGTACAGCACTTATAGCGACATGAATTACCAATCTACCATTAACTTACTTAGTGATTATAAAGCAGACACTATTTATTATGAAGATGTTTTACTGCTTAGAGCCTTATCTTTCTATAAAAAAGAGGATTCTGATACTGCTTTAAAAACATTAGACACGCTTTCTAAATACCATACAGGTAAAAAATCTAAAGTAGCAAATTGGTATAAAGGCCTTATTTATCTTGAACAAGGCGATATAAAAACTGCCGAAAAATTTATAGAACTACCTAAACATAAAACTAAAGAATTGAAACTAAGAGAGTGAAATGTTATAATATCTATTAACAAATACTTTCAACGTTTTCAATACTCATGATAATGAATAAACATCTATTTTTCTTTTGGATCTTAGTTAGTTTTCTTTTTATACCTAGCTTGTATGCTCAAAAAAAAGCTGACACTTTAGCTGCTTCAATAAATTACAAAACTGCAGATTCACTTTTAAAAAAAAGAGATTTTAATACATCTGTTCTTTTATTTAATGAAGCCCTTAATGTATATGAAAAAACAAGTGCTTTCAAAAAAATAGCAGATTGCTATTATAAATTAGGCAAATGCTACGAGGAATCTTTAGATTATAATAAAGCACAAAAATTTTACGAGAAAAGTTTAAAGCTAAAAAAAGAAAAGCTACCATCAAACCATGAGAGTATCTCGATATCGCTCTCCAGTTTAGGACGTTTAAATTTTATTCAATCTAACTACAAAACGGCTTTAAGTTTTTTTGAAGAAGCCTTAAAGGTTTCATTGAAGACACATAAAGAGACCGATCAAGTTATAGGAAATAGGTACAATAATATAGGACTCTGTTATTATAATTTAGGAGACTTACACACCTCATTAAAATACCTAGAGAAAAGCTTAAATATTGATATAAAATCGCTAGAAGAAAACCATATCAATATTGGCTTTAGTTATATAAACATCGGGCTTATTTATTTTGATCTTATGCAAGATGATAAGGCCATGATGTATTACCAACAATCTTTACCTTATTTTGTTAAAAACGACTATAACAAAGGCCTTTTAGGTGTTTACAACAACACAGGAAACATACTAAAATCTCAAGGAGAATTAAATAAAGCTTTAAATTACTATCAAAAAAGCTTAGCCATAACCCTTGAGTACTTTAAAGAAGATGTTTCTTTACTGTCATTAATTTACATGAATATTGGCAATACTTACGGCATGTTGGGAGCCTATGATGACGCTCTAATATATTTAAACAAATCTTTAGAGTATTACAAAACCATTTTGGATAAAAACCATGATAAAATAGCAAAACTATATGACAATATTGGATCGCTATATTCTTCTAAAGGAGAATACAATACAGCTCTAAAATATTCTGAAAAAGGACTAAACATTCAAGAAAAATTAGGTAATCATCTTGAAACAGCATATTCACTAAAGCTATTAGGAGAACTCAAGTATAAATTTGAATTTTATAATGAAGCTTTATATTATAATCAAAAAGGGTTAAAATTAACTCAAAAAATATATGGAGCTACGCATTTATTAACTTCAAATTTTCACTACAATATGGGTATTACCCATTATAAAAAAGAGAACTACAAAATTGCCTTAAAATATTTAGATAGCGCTCTTGTTTCCAATTCTAAAAATGCAGATGCGAATAATAGCTCAGCCTTTAATCCTAATAATTATTTTGATCACCAATTATTATTAAAAACGATACATAAAAAGGCACAGACATTAGAACTTCAATCTATCCAAACTAAGGATAATATGCTGCTAGAAAAGAGCGCAAAGCTATATTATCAAGCAGATTATATTATAGATTATATTCGCGAATCAATAAATAATCATCAAGATAAATTAGTTTTAGCAGAACAAGCAAAAGCAATTTATGCAGATGCTATTGCTGCACATGTACTACAGTATAAAAATACAACAGAAAAAAAACATCTAATAAACGCATGGCACTTTACCGAAAAAAGCAGATCTAATACTTTAAAAGATTTACTCAATGATACTAATGCTAAAAACTTCTCAAACCTACCAAATGAACTTTTGAATTTTGAAAAAAGCATTAAATCAGATATAGCCTACTATCAATCACAAATTGTCGCAGAACAATCTGAAAACATTTTAGATACAGATAAAATTAAGAGCTTTGAAAACGAATTATTCACTATTAATCAAAAGAAAGATTCTTTAATAAAAGTACTTAAAAAGGACTATCCCAAATATTATCAATTAAAGCATAAAACAGAGTCCTTTTCTGTTAAGGATATTCAAGATAAAATAAATAATAGAACGACGGTATTAGAATTTTTCTCTACTGAAAGTAAAATCTATGCCTTTACAATTTCAAAAAATGATATTTCAATAAAAGAATTAACAATTTCTGAATTAGATAAAAAAATAGAACGCTTTAATACATCAATTACTTCCGAAAATTTAAATGATTACAAAAAAATAGCATCCGTTTTATATCAAGAACTTATTAAACCCCTAGATACAAAACTGATAGGAGATGAATTAATAATTGTTCCAGATGATATATTATGGTATCTAAATTTTGATTTATTACTCACAAATAACAACAATAAAAACAGTAGAGAACTTCCCTATTTATTAAAAAAGTATGCTATTTCTTATTCCAATTCAGCAGATTTATTATTCAATCCTATTGTAAAAAACACTTCAAAATCTAAAACCTTAAAAGAGTGTCTCGCCTTTTCATATTCAAACGCACCAACTACTAAAAAACCGAATAAAAACAGCGTTTCTCCTGCTAATGATATTAAAGAAGATTTACCTGGTGCGAGAAAAGAAATTGACCTGATATCTAAAATTATAGATGGTCAGTACTATTATGGAGTTAACGCCGTAGAATCTACCTTTAAACAAAACGTAGAAAAATACAACATTCTACATTTAGCATTACATGGTGATGTTGATAATGAAAACCCTGAAAACTCTAAATTATTTTTCACAAAAAGTAAAGATACTATAGAGGATGATATTTTATACAATCATGAACTTTTTGCTTTAAATATCCCCGCAGATCTTGTTGTACTAAGTGCTTGTAATACTGGTATAGGCGAAATTGCTAATGGGGAAGGTATAATGAGTTTAGGAAACGCTTTTCAATACGCAGGAGCCA
The DNA here is from genome assembly GCF_038154905.1 of Algibacter sp. TI.3.09. NCBI lineage: Bacteria > Pseudomonadati > Bacteroidota > Flavobacteriia > Flavobacteriales > Flavobacteriaceae > Algibacter > Algibacter sp. TI.3.09. The sequence continues at coordinate 1,793,332 of NZ_JBAKAN010000001.1, forward strand.
AAAGTTTACTGTTGAGCAAATGGGAAGTACATGATAAAAGCACACCTGAATTAATGAAGTGTTTTTATTCAAACCTAAAAAAAGGCATGAATAAACCTAAAGCACTACAGCAAGCTAAATTAAAATATGTAGCAAATACAGAAGCCTTTTACACCAACCCATTTTATTGGGGAAGTTTTTATATTATAGGGAATACAGATGCCATAAGTTTTAAAAACAATTCAAATAACATCTATTATTGGATTGCTGGAGTTCTTTTTGTTCTTTCTATAGTATACTTATTAAAAAAATATAAGTCTAAAAATTAATTACTTGTATGGCTTTTTTCAAGTGAATAAAAAGTAGCCTGAACATAATCATCAGCATCACCAGTATTGTTCTGGTTGTAAACACCAGCTTTAAAATACATATACTGTCCGCCTTTATCGTAACCACTGCTCAGCATATCAATAGTTTTTATAATATCGGCTTTACCTGCTCTAGAAATAGTAACCGTTAAAGCATTACCAACCACTTTAATTTTATACGAAAACTTTTCACCTAAAGCAATACCATCTTCTGGGTTAGAAGCAGAACTACTTCTAGAACCAATTAAATCGTACCATTGCTCGCTTCCAAACCCCTCAATAGGCTCGTGTGCAAAATAAATACCACCTAAAGCATTATCTTTCAGTTTTCTGTAATAAAGACGAATAGGCTCATCATCATTGGCATGTATTTGCCCAACAATAACACGACCAATTTGGCTATCATCTCCAGTTGTAGTTACGTAATTTACAGCCAGAGTGGCACTCATTTCTCCATCGAAACTAGCCGCTGCATTTATATCTGCGGTAGGTGCCGATCCAAAAACCCAATTGTTTTTATTCACACCTTGCGTTTTAATACTTGTATTAGTACCACGCAACATTTCGCGTAATTCTACTCGAGTATAACTTGTATTTAGAGAGGTTTTAAAACCAGCCACAGGGCATTTAAAAACCATACCACCATCGGTATTAGTATAAAAATATTTACTGTTTTGGTAATCTGCATTTATTTGAGCAACCGTTACCGTAACCGCTGTACCATCACCCTTATTTTCTGGAATACTTAAATTCCAAGTCGATAAATCGAAATTTTTGGAAGGTGCCACATTAGCGTCTAAAACTCCTGTACTTTCAGCTTTTGCTGCCTGAGTAATTGTTATATTTTTAGAAATATCACCACCAATAACATTTACAGAACCCGTTCGCACAGTAGTATTTGGGTTTGCTGTTACAGAGATATTTATAGTACCATTATTAGTTCCATTTGTAGGAGACAAAGTAATCCAATCATTATTATTAGCTGTGTACCAATACAAATTAGCCGTTACTGTTATTGAGTTCGTTTCCCCACTTGCTGAAAACTCAGAAACTGTAGATACATCTAAGATATCAACCTGGTCTTCCTCTCCAGAATCACTAGAATTACAGCTAAACCCAACAGTTAAAAACAAAACCGCACAAACAATATTTAATAATTTCATGATGTAAATAATTTTTATAAAAATAGCATGTTAAATCATGAGAAACTAAAAAAACAATAGCTATTCAGTAAACTAAATGTAAAATTTAAGCAAGTGCTTGCTCTATATCTGCAATAATATCATCAATATGTTCTAACCCTAAAGAACAACGCACCATACCATCTGTAATACCAGCAGCAGCCTTTACCGACGCTTCAACTTTAGCATGCGTTGTACTTGCTGGGTGTGTTACAATGGTTCTGGTATCTCCCAAATTAGCCGATAGCGAACACATTTTTATACTATCAAAAAAGGCCTTCCCGCCTGCTATACCGCCTTCAACTTCAAAAGCCACAATACTTCCTCCCATTTTCATTTGTTTTTTAGCAATGTCATGTTTAGGATGCGATTTTAAAAACGGATATTTCACCCATGTCACTTTAGGATGTGCTTCTAAAAATGTAGCCAATTTTAAGGCATTTTCACAATGTCTTTCAACTCTAATCGCTAGAGTTTCTAAAGATTTAGACAATACCCAAGCATTAAACGGACTCATAGACGGCCCTGTTAATCTCGAAAATAAGTAAATTTCTCTAATTAATTCCTTTTTACCAACCGTTACGCCACCTAACACACGCCCTTGGCCATCCATTAATTTAGTAGCAGAATGAATTACTAAATCTGCACCAAATTTTATAGGTTGCTGTAAATACGGCGTTGCAAAGCAGTTATCTATAACAAGCAATAAATTATGCTTTTTACAAATAGCACTTAAAAATTCCAAATCTAACACATCAACGCCCGGGTTTGTAGGCGTTTCAGCATAAATAAATTTCGTGTTTGGCTGTATTAAACTTTCTATGGTTTCAACTTTGTCAATATCAAAATACGAACATTCAATATTCCATTTCGGAAAATACTTAGTAAACAAACCATGCGTAGCACCAAAAACAGAACTACAAGACACCACATGGTCTCCAGCATCCAACAACGTTGCAAATGTAGAAAACACAGCAGCCATACCACTTGCAAAAGCAAAACCAGCCTCTGCACCTTCCATTTTACAAACCTTATCTACAAATTCGTTTACATTAGGATTGCTATATCTACTATATAAATCACGTTGTTTCTCTTCGGCAAAAGACGCGCGCATCTCCTCAGAGTCTTCAAACACAAATCCGGACGTTAAGTACAAAGGTACCGAATGCTCCGAAAATTGTGTATTTTCACTCTGTGTGCGTATCGCTTCTGTTTCGAAATGTTTTTTATTCTCGCTCATTTTATTTTCACTATTCAATAAAGGTAAAAAACCCTCAAAGATTTATTTTTAATATTTTTATTTGGGCATTTCCCTATCGGGTCGGGCTTTCCGCTGTATCTTTTTTGAGAAAAACAAAAAAGGATGCCGCATCAATCCCTAATGCACTTACCTGCTTTGGTTTGTTTTAAACCTGTTGTTTTTTTTTGTTTTCTTGCAAAGACCTATTAAGTTTTTAAAACCTGACAGGTCTGAGATTTCCGCCTTCGCAGAAATGAAAAAACAAACCTAATTAATATGCTTAGATAATCGCAAAATATCACCAAACACACCACGCGCTGTAACTTCTGCTCCTGCTCCTGCACCTTGAATCACGATAGGTTGCTCACCATAACTTTCAGTAAATATTTCAAAAATAGCATCCGAACCTTTTATTTGTCCTAACGTACTATCATTTGGTATAGATACGAGCTTAACTTCTAAAACGCCTTTATCTTGAGATAAATCTCCCGATAAATCTCCAATATAGCGTAATACATGCCCTGGTTCTTGCTTATCTTTTATAGCTTGGTATTGTTCATTTAAAACATCCAACTGTTCTAAAAACGACGCTACCGATATATTTTGATACGCTTCTGGAATTAAATTCTGTACCGAAACATCTTCAAACTCATTATACAAATCTAACTCTCTAGCTAAAATTAATAACTTTCTAGCCACATCATTTCCAGAGAAATCTTCTCTCGGATCAGGTTCTGTAAAGCCTTTGTCGATAGTTTCCTGAATAATTTCACTAAACGGCTTATTTTCAACAGAAAAATTATTAAATAAATAACTTAACGTTCCCGAAAATACGCCACGAATTCTAGTAATATTCTCACCCGATTCGTGTAATAACTTAATAGTATCAATTAACGGCAAACCTGCGCCAACCGTAGTTTCATATAAATATTGTTTGTTATTTTCTTTTAACTGAACACGTAAATCTTTATAAAATTTATGCGAAATGGTATTTGCAATTTTATTAGAAGATACCAAATCGAAACCAGCCTCTATTAAAGGGATGTAGTTTTCATAAAAATTAGGACTTGCCGTATTATCCACAGCAATTAAATTTTCTAAATGGTTTTCTTTTGCAAAAGCAATAATATCTTCAATGGAACTTGCTGTGTCTACCGTTTTAATAGCATCTTCCCAATTAGCATCAACACCATTTTTACTTAAAAGTTGCTTTTTAGAATTCGCAATAGCAAATACATTTAAGTTAATGGCTTTACGTTTTTCAATATCGCTTCTCGATTTTAAAATTTGATTAATCAATGCACCTCCAACACCTCCATGTCCGAAAATGGCAATGTTTATCTTTTTAGAAATTCCAAAAATCTCACCATGAATCACGTTCATAGCTTTATGTAATTGCGATTTTTTAAGCACTAAACTTATATTTCTTCCGGTAACGGTATTGTTAAATAACAACGGCGTAATTTGGTTTTTTATAAGCGCATTAAATGGTTTGTGGAACGAACTTAACTCGATACCAATAATTGAGATTACAGACACATCGTCCACAACATCAATTTTATTTACATCCTGAGAATAGAAATCATTTTCAAACTCACGCTCTAAAGCAATAACCGCTTGTGTGGCTTCGCTTGCATTAATAATTAAGCCAATACCACGCTCTGACGAGCCTTGCGAAATAATACTAACACTAATATCATGAATACTTAACGCTCTAAAAATTCGAGCATCTACTCCACTTTTCCCTAACAAACCACGACCTTCAAGATTTAAAAGCGCCACGTTATCTAAAACAGACAGCGAAGTCACTTCTTTAGCACTTGGTTTTGCTGTAATTAAAGTTCCTTCATCCTCTGGATTAAAGGTATTTAAAATACGTAAGTTGATGTTTTTTTCAACTAAAGGAATTATAGTTTTTGCGTGTAAAATAGTAGTTCCAAAGTTGGCCAACTCATTTGCTTCACTAAATGATAATTCTCTGATTTTTTGAGCATCGGCAACCAAATCAGGGTTTGCCGTATAAATACCATTTACGTGTGTATAATTTTGTAACTCTTCAGCATCTAAATAATTTGCAATTAAGGCTGCGGTATAATTACTTCCATTTCTACCTAAAGTCGTGGTTTCATCTTTTAAGTTTGAAGCAATAAAACCTGTAATTACATTTACAGCATCTTTATGTGCTTTGAAAAAAGCAGTGACATTATCTTTAGATAATTTAGCAATAGGAATTGCATTTCCGAAGTTCTCATCTGTTTTTATTAGCGTTCTAGAATCTACCGCATTGGCTTTTATTTGCTTCTGGTTTAGTAATTCTGAAACCATTTTAATGGCCAACAATTCGCCTTGTGCTAAAATAGTATCCTTAATCTTTCCGCTGTAATCTCCAAGTAAACTAACACCTTCAAATAATTTATCAAGCAATGTAAACTCTTCAGTAAAATCAATAGTTTTTAAAGGTTCTTTTTGGTAACTTTTAAAAGCTTCTAATTGCGACTTATACTCTTCGCCTTTTGCGGCAAGATTTAAAACAAATTCTAGTTCGTCGGTAGCATTGCCACGTGCCGATACTACAATCGAAATTTTATCGCCATTATTAACTTTATTTTCAATAATGGTAATTACATTATTCAATCCTTCGCCATTGCCTAAAGATTTGCCTCCAAACTTTAATACTTTCATTCTTTTCTTTTTTGAATCTGGCACAAAAATGCCTTCTATAATTTTTTCTAACTGCTCATATTCCATTAAAAACGCATCGTGACCGTGTACCGAGTGAATTTCGTTGTACGTTACATTCGGGTTGGTTAATGCTAATTGTTTGTGCGTTTCTCTATTCTCTTCTGCTGTGAAAAACAAATCGGAATCGACACCTACAATATGGATATTCGCTTCTATATTTTCTAAGACATTAAAGTCTTCTGGTCTATTTTTGGTAACATCAATTGTTCTAAGTAACTGATTCATTAACTTATAAGCTGAAAGCTGAAAACGCTCTTGCAACTTCTTACCGTGATGCAACAACCAACTTTCTACATTAAATATCTCTAAATCTACATTTTTAGAACGATGAAAACGCTCTTTAAAAGATTCTGGAGTTCGGTAACACAGCATGGCATGCATTCGTGCGTCGTGCACCGGATTTTTTGAATTTATTAAAAACTGTTCTTGAATCTGGCAGTTTGCTATAAGCCAATCTGTAGATTTCCAATCAGTTGCGATAACCACCAAGTTTTCGGTAAAATCGGGTTGTAAAACCGCCATTTCCCAAGCAATTCCGCCACCTAAAGAACCTCCAACGGCTGCAAACAGTTTTCCTATTTTTAATTCTTTTAAACCTAGTAAAAATATTTTTGCGACATCGCGTGCAATAAAATCCTTGTAATTTTCAACAACAAAGCCGTCATAACTATTTCCTGGGATATTGAAAGCTAAAACGCTGTATAGTTTTGTGTCGATTACTTTATCATCGCCAACTAAATCTAACCACCAGCCATCTTCGCCAGCAACATCACTGTTTCCGGTTAAGGCATGATTTATTAACACAATAGGTGCGCTACCCAGTGGTTTTCCAAACACTTGATAACTTAAATTAAGTTCCGCATTAAGCACATCGCTTTCCGTGCGATAATTTTTAATGGTAATATGTTGCAATGGATGCTTCAATGTATTGTGTATTTATATTAGACCTGCTCCATTTTAAAAACCGAGCAGGTCTTAGAATATCTAATTTTAAAATCTCACTTTCGTGAGTGATAGTAAATTTAATAATTAACCCCGAGTTAACGAGCGTTATTATTAAATGGTTGCAAAAGCAGCTTTTAAATCTGCTTTTAAATCTTCAATATCTTCAAGACCAATAGATAAACGCACTAAATCGCTAGACACTCCTGCAGCTTCTTGCGCTGTTTCATCTAATTGTTGATGCGTTGTACTTGCTGGGTGAATAATTAAAGATTTTGTATCTCCAATATTAGCAAGTAAAGAAAATAATTTGGTGTTATCTGCAATTTTCTTAGCCGCTTCAAAACCACCTTTATGTCCAAAAGTCACTAAACCACTTTGTCCTTTAGGTAAATATTTATCAGCTAAAGTTTTATATTTACTACTTTCTAAACCAGGATAGTTTACCCATGCAATATCATCTTGAGCCTCTAACCATTTAGCAATCTCTAATGCATTTGCGCTGTGTTGTTTTATTCTTACTGGTAAAGTCTCTAAACCTTGAATAATTTGGAAGGCGTTAAACGGACTTAAAGCACCACCAAAATCACGTAAACCTTCTAATATTAATTTAAACACATAAGAAGCCGCACCTAAAGTTTCGTAGTATTTTAATCCATGGTAACCTGCAGAAGGCTCCGTAAATTCAGGAAATTTTCCGTTAGCCCAATTAAAAGTTCCACCGTCAACAATAGCACCACCTAAAGATGTTCCTTGTCCGCCAATATATTTTGTTAAAGAATGGATCACGATATCTGCTCCGTGTTTTAGCGGATTTAATAATACCGGCGTAGCCACTGTATTATCTACAATAAAAGGAACTCCTGCCGCTTTAGAATGTACTGCAATAGCTTCTAAATCTAAAACATCTAATTTCGGGTTCCCTAAAGATTCTACAAAAAATGCTCTTGTATTATTTTGCACTGCTGCTTTAAAATTCTCTGGGTTAGAAGCATCTACAAACGTAGTTGTAATACCAAAACGAGGTAAAGTTACACTCAACAAATTGTAAGTACCACCATATAAACTACTAGACGCTACAATATGGTCGCCAGCTTTTAAAAGCGTTAATAACCCTGTAGAAATAGCCGCAGTTCCCGATGCGAAAACAACAGCTCCAACACCACCTTCTACAGCCGCTAAACGATCTTGTAAAATTTGATTGGTTGGGTTGTTTAAACGGGTATAAATAAAACCTAGTTCTTTTAATGAAAATAGGCTTGCTGCATGATCTGAATCGTTAAAAACATACGATGATGTCTGGTAAATTGGCACGGCTTGCGTTCCTCCGTTTGCTTTTACGTCGTGTCCTGCGTGTAATGCATTTGTTGATAATTTGTGATCGCTCATTTTTCTTATTTTTTTTAGTTAATTGGTTGCCGCTTTTTGCGATTAAATAAAAAGTCAAATTCACTTAAAAAAAGTGTACTTAATAGAAAAATGTTATAAGAAAAATTAAAATTGCAGAAAGCAATTCTTGTTAGTTATCTATCCAAACACCAATAAATGAATTGGTAATTTAAGTAGAATTTAGCACCTTCATTACTAAGTGTAAAGGGTTGCTAAGGCTTCAGCGGGTCTATCCCTCCACCTTTCTTGATAACATTTCAGTAAGTTTATTGAACTTTGTGAATGCAAATATTCAATTAATAAACGCTAATATCCAAATTTTTAACAGGAATTTTTAAAGATTTACCAATATCGCAATGTTTTGTTGTTTTAAGGCTTAGCTTCTTTGAAATATTGAATATTATGAGATTTGTCGGGTTTCCACCTTAAAATACACTTAATTTTTGATAAAATCAATAACTTCGTTTGGCGTGTTAGTATAGAAGGTTTTAATACAGTAATATTATAATTAAGTTAGACAAACATTTGATGAACATCATAGAATTCAATACATATTGGGAATTAAATTACCCTGAATCGAATCTGATTGGACACGAATTAAAAAGGTTATATCCTAATAGATGGTTACGGATTCATAGTTTACCTAAATCTAAACGATATGCGAAATCGGAAGATGAATATAAAATAATTCTAGGTAAACAGAACAAACTGATTTCTCAACTAATTGGAGAGAACACTGAAATAATAATTGTGACAGGTCAATATGAAATGGAATTGACTGACGAAATCTCAACCGAGTTATCTAGTTACGGAGAATTTCAAAAATGTAGAACAATTGAACTTCTTAAAATTTATCCAGAAGAATATGAAGACGATTTTTTCTATGATGTTTATTTCAGAACTGATATATGGAGAATTAATTCTCAAAACAGACTGTTGAAAAATATGCGGATGATGAATTCAGAGCAATGTTTGTCTGTCCGAAAAAAAACTGTATTGTAGCGCCATATGATGGTGGAATGGACATAATAGTTGGCTCTCAAGAAAAAAGATATAAATTAAAAATTAAATATAAAGATTGGCTTTCTGAAAGAGAAGATGGAATGTAGCTCAATTAAACAACTTGCTACAACACCTTACAAAAATACGCTTAGTTTAGTCCTTAGTTAGAAGAGCTCTACTCTTTCGCTTAAATTCCGGCATCCATTCAATAAACTTTAGTTTTTCAACATTGTATATTAATAATTTAATACAGATTACTTAATCAAGCAATCTGTATTAAATCGCTCAAAATTAGGCTTTCAATTCCCATTTTACAGACTTTACCCAATCTGATAAACTTTGCGGAGTTACCCCCAATAGTTCTTGTGTTCCTTTATAATCTTTAGCAATCATTTGCTCTCTATTATTTTTAACATACCTGTAAAGATTAGATATTTCTCTTCCTGCAATTTCTCCAAAAGCTGGCGAAAGTTTCTCTTCAAATTCATCTGGAGTTACTGAAACATAATGAAGTTCTTTTCCTGTTTCTATTGAAATGGCAGCTGCTATTTCTTCTCCGGAAAATAAATTTCCGCCAATAGGTAAAACACGACCAGATAATTCTGGTTTTTCAATTGCAGACGCGACATATTTACCTAAATCCAAATGACTAATCCAAGGCACTTTACTTCCTGATGCTACTGGATAAGGAACAATATTATTATTTAAAATTACGGGAATTGACCATGGTGCAGAAATATTATCAATATAAATATCAGGCACTAATGTTGTTACATTTAGTCCAGATGCATCTAATAGTTTTTTAATCTGTGCTTTTATATCAAGAGCTAAAAACCCTTCACTTTTTTCTTGCAAATCAAACCCTACATTAAATACAACGTGCGCTACCTTTTGTGCTTTTGCTGCTTTAATAAAATTTGAAGTATACGCTTTTGCTAAATTTAAATCAAATAATAAAGGAAAAGTATAAACGGCTGCATCAACACCCGTTAACGCTTTATTTAAAGCCTCTTCACTTTCCAAGCCTCCTTTCACAACATTTATGCTTGGCATAACCACATTGCCTTCCGAACGTTTTAATGTAACTATATCATGCCCTTTTATTATTAATTCTTGTGCTATATTACTTCCCTGAAAACCAGCTGCTCCTAATACAAATACTTTCATTTCTATTATTTTTAAATATTAATTATAATACAAAAGTAGTATATTACCCTACTTTTCACAAGTACCTACCAAATAGTAGGGTGCTAACCAAAAAGTATGTAAAACTGATAACCAGAAACTTAATGAAAATAAAAAATATAGTAAAAGACGAAATCTGCCCTGTAAGTACAGCACTAAGTATCATTGGAGGAAAATGGAGATTACAAATAATTTTTCAAATAGGTATGGAAAAAAGAAGGTTTGGAGAACTAAAAAGACTCATTCCTACAATTAGTGAAAAAATGCTTATTCAGGAACTAAAAAACTTGACTCAAGCAGGTATTTTAAATAGAAAAGCTTACAAAGAAATCCCTCCTAAAGTAGAATATTCATTGACTTTGGAAGGACAAAAAATTCTACCTATAATCGATCAAATTCAAGATTTTGGTACTGAATTGATAGAAAAAAGAAACAATGAAAACTCATAAATACATTTAGCGATTGTCTTCAATTTAAAGCCTATGCATATCTACATAACTCGCTAAACATAAATTTTTGATGTTTAGATAAGCAACAATGAATAAAAATTTCATGTGGTTTTTGATAAAATATAATAACTTCATTTTGCGAGTTAGTATAAAAGGTTTTAAGACAGTAATGTTATAAACAATATGAAAAATAAAATGATCAAAAACCTTATCGCTTTACTTATAATTCCAATCTTTATAAATCAACAATTAGTTGCACAACAATATACTTTAGATACAATTGTTAAAGATTTTAATAACGACAAAGTAATTGATACTCTAATCAACTACTATTCATCTGGGAGTTCTTGCAGCGGACGAACTGTTTCAATTATTAATGGCAAAACAAAAGAGAAATTTGAATTAAATAATAATGGTTGTTTTTCTACTTTCACGAAGAGAATCAGAATACCTAAAAACTTAACATTAAAGTCGAATAAGTTTTTTTTAGATACTATAACAGAAAAATTACTACCAGTAAAAAGAGATAGTATGGATGCTTCTCTAAAATGGTTAATAAGTGCAGAATTAAATTTAAAACAATTAGATTCTCATGCTCTCTTTAACATTATAGCCAAACCTAAAACGAATTGGCAACCTAGTATAAATATTCCAAAATCATACTATGTTAATATTTACGGAGATACCTTGCAAAAATTAGAACCTCTAAATAAAGGGAACTCTATCACTAAAAAAGGGCAAGGGTTTTTAGTCTATTATACTGGAGGTCATAACATAAAAACATTAGACAATTTAGTTCCTGTTGCACAAAATAAGGATTATGATATTTACAAGACAGACCACGCTGTTTTTGTAAAAAAAGGAAATAGTTATAGATGGGTATTTATATCAGATGCTAATGTAACAGGATCACCAGAAAAACATCGTTGGGTTTCCATAAACCAAATTAAATTAATAGATCATTATTTAATAATTCATCAAGATACAGCTCCCGATAATATTTATAATATTCAAATTATAAATATAGAAACTCAAAAAGTAGCCCGTTTAGCTTTCAGCTCATCACATAATAATTGGACTGATGAAGACGGTATGGATACTTTTAAAATAACAGATAACCTTTTAGAATTCACACAATACGATGACCCAAAATTAATAAAAATACCATTAAATAAAATATTTGACACTCTGGATGAATTGAAATAAATAAAAAAACTTAAAAGAAGATTAGGCCTACAGGTTTTTAATAAATTACAACAAGTCAGTTATTCTTAAATTAGCAACTACCTGAACCACTAACAAAAGATGAAATATTTAATAACACTAATATTAGTCATAATAATTTTGACTTATGGACAAGTAGCGGAAACTGAATTCCCTCTTGCTTTAAATATTACCTTAGTAATATTAATTCTATTGACACCTGTTCTGTGGGAATATTCTTTTTTTAGTAAGAGTTATGAAGCTGATTTTAAAATGAGAAGTCAGCGAAAAACAATCGGAATATTTGACATTATTAACGCCATAGCTTTGTCTGTAATATTAGTTTTTGAAAATCAGGATTATAAAAGTATAATATTTCTGATTATAGTATCTTGGATTTTCCCAATAGCGGATTTTATTCTGTGGTTTATTTATAGAAAGAAAAAACCATTTACAGTTTTCATTAAAGAAAATGAACTGATTTTAAACAGACGCTGGAATCCAAAAAGAAATCTAACTGAACTCACTCAAATTAAATTTGATAGATTTAGTAAAAATTTAAAACTTGATTTCAAATCAAAATCGGAAATATCAATAAAACTAACGGAATATAAAACTGACGATATTCAAAAGCTATTAGAAATTCTAATTGAGAAATCGGAAAATGAAGTTTTTATCCCGAATAATTACGAACCGAAAATAAAAAACAGATGCTAACGTAGCCTAGAAAAAAGACTTAGATTAATAATAGACTTGCACATTTTACTAGACTCAAGTTTTAGCGAAAAAAAAAAACCAAAAATGAAATTAATATTATTCTATTTGTCTCTTTGTTTTTCAATAAGTTGTTCTTACGGACAAGAAAAACATAAAGATGTTCCAATTGGAATTGGATTTTTAGAAACAAACAAATCCTACCCTATTCCTTTTTACAAAAATGAAAAGGATAGCATTCCTTTTGACATATTAAAATTTAACGTTAAAAAAAATGGAACTATAAAGTTTATAACCAAATTGGAACTGAAACCATATATGATTTCAGAAGGAGACACATTTAAAGAAGGAAAAAGGAATATAGATAATGGATTGGTACATTTCGGGCCCGAATTAAAGTTTAGAGTAATAGATTCTACTAAAACCCATTTTAAAGTTGTTACAAACGAAAGTTATAACGAAGAATATTATATAAAGATTGAACCTCAAAAGACTTATTACGCAACACTAAGCGAAGTATTTAAAAATAGTTGCGCGAACTGCCCAAACTCTAATCAAAATAATGACTGGAACGTTTTTGAAACATGGGAGAGGTATTTGAAAAGAGTTGAATACATATCAAAAAGAGAATTGAAAATTTATGACAAACCAAATGGAAAGATAATTTTTGAGGTTAACAATAATGATTTCCTACCTTTTTATGTGGAAGAAACAAAAGGAGACTGGATAAAACTAAAGAAAGATTTTGGTAGGCAATATAATTTTGATGATTCGAAAAACTATAATGGTTGGACACAATGGAAAAATGGCAATAAAATCTTGATTGAAATTACTGAAGAAACATATTTTTAAAAACATCACCCAAAGCAGATGAAACTCAGAAAAGTAAATATTCAAGATCTTGAAACTTTAAATAAAGATAGGCAAACAAACTTTTATTGAAAAATTTATGCTTCAGTAAATAACGAAGAAGACATGTCTGAATATTTAGATAAAAACTTTTCTAACGAGGCAATTAAGGCTGAACTGAATAATAAAAACGCACTAGAAATAGAACGTATATAAGTATTGAAAGAATTTCACGAAAAAAAAGTAGGACAAGCTCTTTTCGAAAAAGCAATTAAATTAGCCAAAGAGAAAAGCGTAGAATTTATTTGGTTATCCGTTATGAATTTGTGCCATTTGATAAACACATTTTCAGTCGGGAATGATGAACAGTTGGATATTATGATGAAATTTTGAATAAATAAAACCAGCGCCTAACAACACTCTACAAAAGAATAAAATGAAAAATACTATAATTACACTTTTACTTTTATGCCCTATATTTTTATGGGCTGATGCATGGGATAATTTAACCTTGCAACAAGCTGAACAAGTCTGTGAATTTTTAAATACAGATCCATATATTTTAGATTATTGCGATTGTTGTGACTATGAAGGCGAATACGCCACAAAAATCTACTTAATGAAAGTGAAATCTACAGAAATTATTAGTTGCGACTGGAACTCGGAATACTATAGCGTAAGAGCAGATGTTGATGTTTTGGCTGAAATTCCATATATAAAAGAGGGACCCGACATTAATTATGCTCACCGATACAAATCGAAAGAAGAGCTAGTAATAACCATGAATTATACATGGGCATATAACGAACAAAAGAAAAAGGTTGCACCTATATACACAATTATCCCCTACAATATCTACGGAGAAACTAACCCAAATTCGGGTTCTTGCAAAGCGTTTACAAACTTCCCTAATCCAAAACAGATAAAGAATAGAAAATATAAAAAGTGGTATAATAAAAAATTTCAAATCTAAGAAACGCGATTACCCTACTTAACAAAACTAACCATAAACGAACACCCTTAAACCTAGCAATAACTCGCGTTAGGGATTGAACGGCATGTTTGAAATCCTGTTTGTTTTTCCTTTAAAAAAACAAATAGATTGAGTAGTGAAAGCCCGACCCTTTTCGGGTAACGCCCATATTTTAGTTGGCTACTTCGCTAATAAATTTTATACGGTATAATCTAAGTTCTTCATCGTCGTAATCGCCATCAAATTCTTCAATAGCATCAGAGATACTATCGGTGCTAGACTCCATGAAATAATCGTGAATTTCTTCTTGTTGATCTTCATCGAGAATATCGTCTACCCAGTACGTAATATTTAATTTGGTACCAGAATACACAATGGCTTCCATTTCTTTAATAAAATCGCTCATAGACATCCCTTTCGACGATGCAATATCGTCTAGCGGAAGTTTACGGTCTACGTTTTGAATAATGTATAGCTTGTTTGCGGAGTTGCTTCCGGTAGATTTTACAACCAAATCATCGGGACGCGTAATATCATTATCTGCTACGTATTGCTCTATAAGCGCCACGAAATCTTTACCGTATTTTTTAGCTTTTCCGTCGCCAACACCGTGCACATTACCAAGCTCGGTAATAGTTACTGGGTATTTAAGCGCCATATCTTCTAGCGATGGATCTTGAAAAACCACAAATGGCGGTACACCTAGTTTTTTGGCATTCTTTTTACGTAAATCTTTAAGCATACGCATTAAAGTAGCATCGGCAACAGCATCTGCGCCTTTTGCTGCTGTAACTACAGAGCCATCTTCTTGTGCACCATCAAAAATATGATCTTCCGTCATCATGAAAGATTCTGGATTTGCTATAAAATCACGACCTCCGTCTTTTAATTTTATAACACCATAGGTTTCGATATCTTTTTTAAGAAATCCGGATACTAATACTTGGCGTAAAAGTGCCATCCAATATTTATTATCTCGTGCTTTCCCTTTTCCAAAAAAATCTTGCTCGTTGGTTTTATGAGAATTTATAAGTGCGTTTTCCTTACCTATAATAACGTTTACTAAATCTTTAGATTTGTACTTCTCATTGGTTTTAGAAATGGTGTCTAATAGAATTTTAACTTCGTCTTTGGCTTCCACTTTCTTTTTTGGATGCCTAACGTTGTCGTCCATATCGCCACCTTCTCCAGTTTCGGTATCAAATTCCTCACCAAAATAATGGAGAATAAATTTACGTCGGGAAATAGAAGTTTCTGCGAAAGCAACAACTTCTTGCAGTAAGGCATGCCCTATTTCTTGTTCGGCCACTGGCTTACCAGACATGAATTTTTCTAATTTCTCTATATCTTTATACGCATAGTAAGCTAAGCAGTGCCCCTCGCCACCATCGCGACCTGCACGACCGGTTTCTTGATAATAACTTTCTATACTTTTTGGAATGTCATGATGGATTACAAAGCGTACATCGGGTTTGTCGATTCCCATACCAAAGGCTATGGTTGCAACAATAACATCACAATCTTCCATTAAGAATTTATCTTGATGGCTCGATCTCGTTTTTGCATCTAAACCTGCATGGTAAGGCAACGCGTTTACACCGTTTACTTGTAAAACTTGCGCCAACTCTTCTACCCGCTTACGACTTAAACAATAGATAATCCCCGATTTACCATCGTTTTGCTTTACAAAGCGAATAATATCGGCATCTACATTTTTAGTTTTTGAGCGTACTTCGTAATATAAATTGGGTCTATTAAAAGAAGCCTTAAATGTTGTTGCTCCCGAAATACCCAAGTTTTTAATAATATCTTCTTGTACTTTAGGTGTTGCCGTTGCGGTTAACCCAATGATTGGAATATTGTCACCTATACGCCCGATAATATGTCTTAAATTTCTATATTCTGGTCTAAAATCGTGTCCCCATTCACTAATACAGTGCGCCTCATCGACGGCCATGAATGATATTTTTACAGTACGCAAAAACTCAACATTTTCCTCTTTTGTTAACGACTCCGGAGCCACATAAAGTAATTTGGTTACCCCATTTACAATATCTTCCTTTACCCGCTTAACTTCGGTTTTGTTTAGAGATGAATTTAATACATGTGCAACGCCTTCTTCATTCGAAATCCCTCGAATAGCATCAACTTGATTTTTCATTAAAGCAATTAGTGGCGATACCACAATTGCTGTACCTTCTTGCATTAACGCAGGCAGCTGGTAACATAGCGATTTACCACCACCTGTAGGCATGATCACGAATGTGTGATTGCCCGAAATAATACTTGTTACTACATCTTCTTGCAGTCCTTTGAATTGATTGAATCCAAAATATTTTTTTAAGGCACTGTGTATTTCTTTTTTAACTGTCAACATGAATTGTATAAATTATTTCTTACTTGTTAATTGTAAACACACAAAGCCTATTAATTGCTTTCAATTTCATTGCGTATTTAGAGAGTCTCAATCTTTTTTTCGTTAGTTTTGCAACGAAAAAACAAGTTAAAATAAAATTAATTTGGTTATCAAGTTTAAAGATAATAAAATCTTTAATGCTTCAACTATAAAAAATAATAAATTTTGAGTACAGAAAATTCTATTATTGAAACTGCTAAGCAAACAATTGAAATGGAAAGTAAAGCCATTTTAAACTTATCGAGCTTAGTAACAGAAGATTTTGCAGCTGCTGTAAATCTTATCTATAACTCTAAAGGTCGCGTTATTATTACAGGTATTGGCAAAAGTGCTATTATTGGTAATAAAATAGTAGCTACTTTAAACTCTACGGGAACGCCTGCTATTTTTATGCATGCTGCCGATGCCATACATGGCGATTTGGGTTTAATTTTAAACGACGATGTAGTGATCTGTTTATCGAAAAGCGGTAACACTCCAGAAATAAAAGTTATAATTCCGTTGATAAAACGAGCAAACAATAAAATGATTGCCATTACCGGAAATACAAATTCATTTTTAGCGCAACATGCTGATTATGTTTTAAATGCTTACGTAGAGAAAGAGGCTTGCCCAAACAATTTAGCACCAACAACAAGCACAACTGCACAGTTAGTAATTGGCGATGCACTTGCCGTTTGTTTGTTAAATTTACGTGGTTTTTCGAGTACAGATTTTGCTAAATACCACCCTGGTGGCGCACTAGGCAAAAAACTATATTTAAGAGTTGAAGATATCTCTTCTACCAACGAAAAACCTGCAGTTAAGGGCGACGCGAGTATTAAAGAAGTAATTGTAGAAATTACTGCAAAAATGCTAGGTGTAACTGCCGTGGTAGAAAACAACCAAATTATAGGTATAATTACCGATGGTGATTTGCGTAGAATGCTTACCAAAGTAGACGATTTTTCTAAACTTACTGCTAAAGATATTATGGGTGCCAACCCCAAACGTATTCAGGCAAACGCCATGGCTATTGAGGCTTTAGAAATTATGGAAGCCAACGATATTTCGCAACTTTTAGTTGAGCACGAAGGCAAATATGCAGGTGTTGTGCACTTACACGATTTAATAAAAGAAGGTATTATATAATGGCAAAAAAGGATATTAATGAGATGTCTTTTTTAGACCATCTCGAAGATTTACGCTGGCACTTAATTAGAATTTGCTCGGCCGTAATGATTGTGGCCACGTTAGCATATATTTTTAGTCGTTTTATTTTCGACGAAATTATTTTTGCGCCACTACACATGGATTTCCCAACGTACGATTTCCTATGTAAAGCGGCTCAATTTCTTGATGTTACCACCACGTTTTGTGCCGACAAAATTCCGTTAATTTTACAAAACCGAACCATGGCAGGGCAATTTTCTGCCGATATCTGGACGGCTATTTTAGGCGGTTTCATTATCTCGTTTCCTTACGTAATTTACCAATTATGGAGTTTTATTAGTCCGGGTTTACATAAGGAAGAACGTAAGCATTCGCGTGGTTTTATTATTATTTGCTCACTCCTATTCTTTATAGGTGTACTTTTTGGTTACTATATTATTACGCCATTATCTATTAATTTTTTGGCAAACTATAGCATATCATCTATGGTAGATAACCAAATAGATATTAGCTCTTATATTGCCTTAGTTCGTGCTTCAGCATTAGCTTCGGGATTAATTTTCGAGTTACCAATCATTATTTATTTTCTAACAAAAATAGGTTTGGTTACTCCAGAATTCTTAAAAACTTATCGAAAATACGCTATGGTAATTGTATTAATTTTATCTGCAATTATTACGCCACCAGATATTGCCAGTCAAGTTATTGTGGCAATTCCTATTATAATTTTGTACCAAGTAAGTATCACTATTTCTAAAATAGTGATTAGAAATCAAAAACGAAAAGAGAAAAAAAATGTCAGAGTCAGTTAAAGAATTCAACGATTACCGTTCTAAAATGAACGATAAAATTTTAGGTGATAACAATAAAATTATAAAACGTATTTTTAATTTAGATACTAACGCTTTCGCGGAAGGAGCTCTAGATGTAAAAACTAAAGAGTTACTTGGTTTGGTAGCTTCTACTGTTTTACGCTGCGACGATTGTGTAAAATACCACTTAGAAACCAGTTATAAAATTGGACTAAAAAAAGAAGAAGTTGTAGAAGCTTTAGGTATTGCAACCTTAGTAGGCGGAACTATTGTAATTCCACATTTACGTCGTGCTTATGAGTTTTGGGATGCTTTGGAAGAAGATAGCAAAACCCAATAAAAACATAAAAAACCAACAACTGTTAAAGAAGTGTATATGATTTCACTATTTTTAACGTTCATTATAAAGATATGATTTTAAAAGCCGAAAATTTAATGAAGTCCTATAGCGGACGAAAAGTTGTAAAAGATATTTCTCTTGAAGTTAATCAAGGTGAAATTGTTGGACTTTTAGGCCCTAATGGTGCCGGAAAAACAACATCTTTTTACATGATTGTTGGTTTAGTAAAACCTAACGGTGGCCATATCTTTCTTGATAACAAAGAGATTACCAATTACCCAATGTACAAGCGTGCACAAAACGGTATTGGCTACTTGGCGCAAGAAGCTTCGGTATTTAGAAAACTAAGTATTGAAGATAATATTTTAAGTGTATTACAACTTACCAAATTAAGCAAGAAAGAACAAGTCCATAAAATGGAATCGCTTATTGATGAGTTTGGTTTAGGACATATTAGAAAATCTCGTGGCGATTTATTGTCTGGTGGTGAGCGTCGTAGAACAGAAATTGCTCGTGCCCTTGCAACCGACCCTAGTTTTATTTTACTCGATGAACCTTTTGCAGGTGTAGATCCTGTGGCTGTAGAAGATATTCAGCGTATTGTAGCACAACTTACTAAAAAGAATATTGGTATCTTAATTACCGATCATAACGTGCAAGAAACACTAGCCATTACCGATAGAACATACTTAATGTTTGAAGGTAGTATTTTAAAAGCTGGTGAACCAGAAGAACTTGCTAGTGATGAAATGGTGCGTAAAGTATATTTAGGTCAGAACTTTGAGTTGCGTAGAAAAAAGATTAGAGAGTAAAAACCTCACACACTATAAAAAAGCCGTTAGTAATAAATTTATTACTAACGGCTTTTATTATTTCTAGTTATTCTTAAAGGAATCGAAAAGCCAAACACTTCTCCAAAGTTATAAACAACATAGTAAATTAATTATCCTTTTCTTCTTTCTAACAATACCATCATCATTAAACCCAAAAGAATACGGTATTCATCGTCATTATCAATTTCTTGTAATTTAGAAACACTAAACTTTCTTCCAAAAAACGATCCTTCTTTTTTAAGCTTAACCACAGCTTTATTATTCAAATCGATTACACTATAACTCGGATTGAAAAAATATCCTGTAAACATCCCTAGAATTGGTATTTCACCAAACATAGAATCGAATACTTTTACCCAAGCATTATCTTCACGAATATGATATTGTAATTTTTGATTTTGATCAATAAGTTCATATTGCGCTTTCCAAATAGATCTCCATCCCTTTCTTGCAATTTTACCAAGCTCATTACCTTCTTTATCTTTAAAACTGTAGGCCGCAGAAAAATCGATCCATCTATCTGCTTGTATTCTATAATTTACTTCAGTCTTGTTTTCATTATTATAGATAAGAATATCTTCTTTAAGCTTAAACATTTTTTGCCTAACGTAGGCAACGGTAGCTCCAGAAGCATCGGTTGCAACGAAATCGTTAGCAAAAGTTGAAATGTTAAACTTAAAATTTAATGGAAATGAAATATTTTGCATATCGGTAAACTATTTATTTTTAGCAGCTTGTTCTTTTAATAATTTCTTTTGGTAACGCCCTTGCACCACATCTACAATAACTAAAACCGCTAATACAAAATAGAACGTTGTTTTACTCATTGGCACAATATTTTCACCAAATATATTGATATGCGCTAAGTGACCACCTTCGGTAACTAGCATAATACCTACTATAAAAAGAATGAATAAACCAAGTACTTCATACATTCTATTTTTAGCCAAGAATGAAGAAATTTTATCGGCTAACACCAACATTAATAATCCACTTGCAACAATAGCAATAGCCATAATTATAAACGCTGCAGTTGTATTTTCTAAATGACTAGTAAGCCCAATTGCAGCCAGAATAGAATCGAAAGAGAATACTAAATTCATAATTACAATACTCGTAATTACGGCATTAGCAGACTTTAAACGCTTGCCATCACCACCTTCTACATTATGCTCTAAATCATGATTAGAAATCATGTGCCAAATTTCCTTAATAGCTGTGTAAATTATAAATCCGCCACCGACTAAAACAATAATACTATGCCCATTGAAGGCAAAATGGAGAATATCACCAATACCACCTGTTAAGAATGAAAACGGTTCTTTAAAAAATCCGATAATAGAAACTAAAACAAATAGAAGTACTATTCTTAAAACAATAGCGATTAAAATACCAACCTTACGCACTCGTTTTTGCTCGCTTTCCGGAGCTTTTTTACTTTCTAATGAAATGTATAATAAGTTATCGAATCCTAAAACAGCTTGTAAAAGAACTAGCATTAATAGCGTGAAAATGTTTTCTAACATTGGTAAATTATTTGGAGTTTAAATTATCTATAACAGATAAAAATATATAAAGAATTATTATTAAAGGTATGGCTGCAAACTGTAAAACAATTAAAAGTATAACGCACAAAATTAGAAAAATATAGCGCATTACATTATCCTTAAAACCATAATTTTTAAATTTTAAGGCGAATAATTTTATATTGGCATTTAATATGTAGCAACTAAGTAGCGTAAGGCCTATTAAAAACCATTTATTCAAAATAATAGAATTTATAAGATCACTATTTTGAAATTCAATAATAAGAGGTAACGATAGTATTAAAAGAGCATTTGCAGGTGTTGGCAAGCCTTTAAAGTAGGTTTGTTGATCTTCATCAATATTAAATTTTGCTAATCGATATGCCGATCCTAAAGTGACCAACAATCCCATTAGTGGCAAAATTTGCAATTCAGTACCAATCCAACTAGAATGCTCTTGCCAATGCGAAGCTTCAGAATAATCTACAAAATCGCCAGTAGCTAACATTAATAGTTTGTACATTATAATTCCAGGAACCAAACCACTGGTTACCATATCTGCCAGAGAATCTAACTGTAATCCTAATGGGCTAGATACATTTAGTTTTCTTGCTGCAAGACCATCAAAGAAATCGAAAAATATGCCTAAAAACACAAATAACGCTGCTGCAACAAAATCATCATTTACCGCCAAAATAACAGCAATACATCCGCTTAACAAATTTAAAAGCGTAATAGCATTAGGTATGTGTTTCTTCATATTTAGTCTTTTAAGTTTGTAAAAATAGCAAACAAATTTCGTCTAAAACAATATCTATCGTAAATTCAAGTTTATAGACTTAAATATTACGCCATTAGACAGCAAATAAGTTGAAGTTTCAATTTGAAATTTTATGATTAAATAGGTATTATGTGCATCTTTGTAAAAAATTTACGATTGAAACTTAACCTGACCACCTTAT
Source organism: Algibacter sp. TI.3.09 (assembly GCF_038154905.1). NCBI lineage: Bacteria > Pseudomonadati > Bacteroidota > Flavobacteriia > Flavobacteriales > Flavobacteriaceae > Algibacter > Algibacter sp. TI.3.09. Next base: position 1,815,589 of record NZ_JBAKAN010000001.1, read on the forward strand.
TCTTTATAATCTCTATTTCGGTATTTAGCCAAACGGTTAGAAAATACTCAAACGAATTTATGAATATTGGTGTAGATGCGGCGGCATTAGGTATGAGTAGCGCCGTAACTTCGCATTCTGCCGATGTTAATTCTAGTTATTGGAATCCGGCAGGACTTTTAAAATTAGAAGACAATCAGCTTTCATTGATGCACTCGAGCTACTTTGCAAACATTGCGAATTACGATTATGCGGCTTATGCTATGCCTTTAGACGACAGAAGTGCTATTGGAATCTCGTTAATACGATTTGCTGTTGACGATATTTTGAACACCACACAATTAATTGACGATCAAGGCAATATTAACTACGACAGAATTAGCTTATTTTCTACAGCAGATTATGGATTAACCTTCTCTTATGCTAGAGCATTGCCTGTACAAGGCTTAAATTATGGTATAAATGCTAAAGTAATCCGTCGTGTTATTGGTGATTTTGCATCTTCTTGGGGTTTTGGTTTCGATTTAGGTGTTCAGTTTGAAACCGAAAACGATTGGAAATTTGGTATTATGGCTCGCGATATTACCACAACGTTTAATGCTTGGGCCATCGATGAAGAAGAATTTGCAACCGTGCAAGATGCTGTTGAAGGACAAAACCAAGAGTTACCTGAAACTACCGAAATTACCATTCCTAAATTACAAATAGGAATTTCTAAACTTGTAGATTTTAATTACGATTACACCTTATTAACGGCTGTAAACCTGAATGTGAGGTTTGAAGAAAATAATGATATTATTTCTTCTTCCGTAGCGAGTATCAATCCTGCATTAGGTTTTGAATTTGGCTATATCGATATGGTTTATTTACGTGCCGGAATGGGGAATTTCCAGAATGAATTACAGCTCGATAATACGGAGCAACTTAGCTTTCAACCTAGTTTTGGTGTTGGTTTTAAATACAACGGCATTCAGGTAGATTATGCTTTTACAGATATTGGCGACCAAAGTGTTGCGCTTTACTCTAATGTGTTTTCGTTAAAAATTGACTTAAGCGTTTTTAGATAATTTCTATTATTTATGAAAAAAATATATTTTCTACTTATACTTTTATTTTCGTTTGAAGCTATACAAGCTCAAGAGCATTTGCTGTCTGAAAACGCCGAAATAAGCGTACTTACCGTTGGCCCAGGAAACGAATTAAATGATGCTTTTGGACATAGTGCCTTTAGAATAAAAGATACTTCTCGCGACTTAGATGTGGTTTATGGTTATGGTCAATACGATTTTGACTCACCTAATTTTTATTTAAAATTTGCTCAAGGTCAGCTTAATTATTTAATTAGTAAAACAGACTTTAATAGGTTTTACCAGGTTTACATTTACTATAATCGAAGCATAAAAGCTCAAGTTTTAAATTTATCTCAAGTTGAAAAGCAAAAACTTTACGATTTTCTAATTAATAACTACAAACCAGAAAACCGTAGATATCTCTATGAATTCTTCTTTGATAATTGTGCTACCAAAATAAAAGAAGTCGCAAATACTTCGGTAAACAATAGCATAATTTTTAATAAGCCTAAAGATTTTGAAGATGCTACTTTTAGAACATTAATTTACCAAAATGTGAAGAAAAACTCGTGGGGAAGTTTTGGTATAGATTTGGCTTTAGGCTCTGTAATTGACAGACAAGCCACTCCTGAAGAGCACATGTTTTTACCAGAAAACATCTATCGCTTTTTTGAGGTTGCTACTATTGGAAATGGAGACAAACCTTTAGTGTCTCAAAACCATATTTTATTTAATAAGAAGGAAAAATATGTATCCACTTCGTTTTTAACAAGTCCGTTATTTATAATTGGCCTTATTGGATGTTTTATAATTTTTATCACGTATAAAGATTATAAAAATGGAAAGCGTAGTAACTGGTTAGATGTGAGTTTATTTTCTATCACTGGTGTTATTGGCATCGTTATTTTACTACTTTGGTTTGCGACCGACCACACAGGAACACATCAAAACTACAACCTTCTTTGGGCATTTGTTTTAAACATTTTTGTAATCGGACAACTTTTTAGAAAAACACCAAGCGTTTGGTTTTCAAAATATTTAAAATTCTTAGTGATTATGCTGTGCCTACTCACCTTACATTGGTGTATTGGCGTGCAAGTATTTGCTATTGGATTAATCCCGCTATTAGTAGCCTTATTTATTCGCTACCTATACCTAATACAACACTTTAACAGAAAGTAAAGATCGTTGTTTTGAGCTGAATTAAAAGCTTCGTTCTAAGATTTATTAAGGAATGTTAGGTTATTCGGAATATCTAGTTAAAATCGGCTTATTGCCCTCTAAAGAATATCATAGTGCTTATTGTTTTTACTAGTATATTAATATCTAAGAAAAAACTACGGTGTTTAATATAGTATAGATCGTATTGAAGTTTTAATAAACTATCATCTACCGAACTACCATATCTCGTTTTTACTTGTGCCCAACCTGTAAGCCCAGGTTTTACAATATGTCGAGTTTCATAAAATGGTAATAAGTTAGATAGTTCAGATACAAAACGTGGACGTTCTGGCCTTGGACCAATTAAACTCATTTCACCTTTTAAAATATTGATAAACTGAGGGATTTCATCTAATCTAGAATGTCTTAGAAATTTACCAAACGGTGTTATTCTGGTATCGTTTTTTTGAGCCCAAACTGCACCATCCTTTTCAGCATCTTCTACCATACTTCTGTATTTTATAATCTGAAAAGGCACTCCATTTTTACCAATTCGTTTTTGCGTATAAAAAAGTGAACCTCTATTTCCTATTAAATTCCCAATAAAAATTAAAGGAAGAAAACCCAAACTAACAATCAAACCGATTACTGAAATTGCAATATCGAATACTCTTCTAAAAAACAAATACAACTTATTGTGATTACTTCGGCTAAATGGAAAATATTTATAAAAATCTTTACCAACAAACTGTACAGGAACACGTTGAGTCATTTCCTCGTAAGCTTGTGTATATTCTTTTATAGGAAAACCGCGTTCTAATAAGGTAATTAAATCACGATAGATTTCTGGTGTTATAGAATCCGAATCATAACTAGCAATTACAATTTCTGATATATTTTCATCCTTAATAACCTGATGAATTTCAGTTGGACTAAATTCTCTTGCTCCTGTAAATTTTATATTATCAACTTGTTTTGTTTCGCAGTTAATGAAGCCTACAATTTTATAATTAGGATCTGAATTTTTAAAAGCTTCAACTATAGATTGAATACTTGAGATTTCGCCAACAACTAAAGCTTTTTTATGAAATCTAGGCGATGTTATAAAAGTAACATAAAACCACCTCCAGACAAACAAGGCCGACACAATAGAAAAATAAAAATATAAAATCTGTAACCTATTATCTGGTAAAACTGGTGTAAAAAGTGGTGTTAGAAAATAAAACAACACGGTAGTCGATGCCGTAAAAACAATATTAGCGAATGTTTTATCTAGCTTGCTAGACTTTTGTAAATCGTAGAGTTCAAAAATGGTTCCGAATATAGACATGTATAACACAAGCACAAATACCCATTTCCAATTTTCTTTATTGATGATAAAATAATTAAAATCGAAAAAATTACTAACCGCATATAAAATAGCAAGCACCGCAAAAACGTCTATGATTCGCAAAAGAACTTTACGCTCCGAGATATCGAAATGGATGCTACTTTTAAACATTTTTTTGCACTAGTTAGAGAGATGTAAAGATATAAAAGTTAACAAGACTGCCCTTATTTAACTTAAGAGATTATGCCATTGCTGTTTAACTTTATTCCAAGCATAGCCCTCTACTTTTTGTCTTGCCTGGTTTGCCATATCTTGGGTTTTATTAACGTTGGAAATTAACACTTTTATAGCGGATACAAAGGCCTCAACGTTATTAGATTCTACAAGCACCCCGTCTTTATTATTCTCTATTAAAAACGGCATGCCTCCCACATTTGTAGAAACGACAGGCAAGCCCAAAGCCATAGCTTCGATAACACTTACCGGTGTATTATCAATGGTGGTTGTGTTTATAAAAATATTAAAACCTTCAGCTTTTTTATGCCAATCATTTTTAGACAATAAGCCTGTAAACTCAACTTCTACATTCAAACTTTTAGCTAATGATTTAGTCGATTCTAAACTTCCATCTTTCTCAGGACCAATCATACACAACTCAGCGTCTATATTTTCATTTTTTAGAGCTTTTAAAATATGAATCGCTAACGACGGATTGTATATTTCTGAAAAAGAACGTACCCATAATAGTTTTATTGATTCATAGGTTTTCTTTTGAATTTTATAATCTTCTATTTTTATTGAGTTCGGGATGTAAATCAAATTATTAAAATTATTGAACTCAAAATTAGATTTTAAATATAATGATGGCGCCACATTTTTAAACGCATGTTTAAATACTGCTTTCGATAATTTAGTTGATTTCAATAATCGTTTAGGCAATTCGCCTCCGTGCAATATGGGAATGTAATTTAGTTTGAAACCTCTGCAAAGCTGGCTAACAAAGTAGGCATAGTAAAAATTTAAGGTACTATAAGTATCGATTAATACATAATCGACTGTTTTCCTATGTTTAAAAACAGCCCAAAGCATATCGAGAAAACGAAGTATTATAGACCTATAGCTTGAAACAGAATTAACTTGAAAACCCAAACTTTTTAGGTCAGCTTCTAAAGTATCAATTGTAGATTCTGTTTTACCTTTTTTCGATAATTTGTTTCCTATGTAGAGGATTTTTTTCATCAACAATATGTAATAAACTTAAAGCATAAATAAATGCAGGCGCTGCAATACGCATAGCTGAATGATTTATAGTGAGTAGCCAAAATAGATAAAAAGAATAAAATAACACATTACTTCGGTCACCTATTCTAAAAAATAATGGTACCAATAGCAACACCAAAAATGCTAAAACTCCAAATAAACCGTGCTCTGCAACAATACGACTGACTTCGTTATGTGATGCCGCATGAATGCCAGTTTTTTGAAATCTAATTTCTTTAGCTCTTCCAACCCCAATACCAAAAAACGGATTATCTATGAACTCTTCAAATTCTAATAAAAAGAGAGTGCCTCTCCCCGTAGTAACATCGCTTTTTTCTTGTCCTGCTGCATTTTCATTAGCATAGCGTTTTTCGATCATACCATTTGTTTGACTAGCCGAAATACCCCATGTAACAATGCCTATTATTAAGAACAACATTATAGATAGACGCATTTTACTTTTATTTCTTTTATCCATCACTTTGTATAGAATAAATATAAACGCAACAATCATAAAAATCGCAGTAAACACACCTCCTCGACTAAACGTAACAATAGCCCTAAAAGCAAATAACAATACAAATATCAAATCTAAATATCGAAAAATTTTATTTTTACTAAAATAAAAAAAACGAACCGTCATTAAGAAGAAACCTAAACCTAAAACAGTCGCCATTTGATTAGGCCCAAAACCTCCAGAAGTCGCAAAGTTAGAGCCCGTACCCGTTGATACTGAAGATACATCTGGATTATACATGATAACATAAACAAGCGTGCTTACTAAAGGGTACAAAATAAAATTTACTATGGACTCCAATTGCTTCCTTGTAACTTTCAAACCAAAACAAAATAAGGCTGAAACACCTAAAGTTACTGGTCCACTTAAATTAAACGCAATAGCCTTTCTAATGTTCTGATCAACTTCCAAGAGATACAAAGAGACATAAATACTCGGAATCATAAGACATATATACAATAAATAAGATGTCGCTTTTTTATTAAATCCATTATAAAACAAACCAAAAACAGAAAAAACTATAACCATATATTTGCTAACCTCATAAAAAGGCCCACTGTTAGTCATGCGCAAAATAACCTCAGCACCGACTATGTACGCACAAGCTTTAACAACTTCTAAAGATTTTAATTGTTGTTTAGCGCTAATTATTTTAATTAAAAAATAAAATACAATACCATAAAAATAAAGATTACCTAAAGCTTTTGATAGGTAAATAAAAATGCCTATCAACACGTGTAAACCCAATAGTTTTAAATAGTTTTTTTGCATTTAAATTATAATCTATTATAAATCTTTACAATATTCTGTAACGTTGAAATTTCAGAATATTCCTCCAAAATATGTTTTCTTAATTGATCAGAATAGGATTGTCTTATTTTTTTATTCTCTATATAAAATATTAGAGCTTTGCAAAGCTCTTCTTGATTATTAGACGCTATCACTATACCATTCTCATGATTCGTAATTACTGTACCACATTGTCCTACATCCGTCGTTATAGTCGCTAAACCAACCAAACCATATTCTAACAATGCCAAAGGTAAGCCTTCTGATTTTGAAGATAAAACTCCTATTTGCGATTGACTTAATATATTTGAAGTATCAGGACAACTACCGTACAAAAAAACAGTATCAGTTAGTAACAAAGATTTTATTAATTGTTTTAAGCTATGCGCGTATTGATCATTATTATCCTTACCTATTAGATGTAAGGTCCAATCAGGATATACATCTAAAATTTCATGAAATGCTTTAATTAAAAATGGATGATTTTTATCTGATCTTAAGTTTGCCAAACATACTATTCTTTTATTCTTCTCACCTTTAAGAACTGTTTGTTTTTTACTTGAGTCTAGTTGTGGGGAATTTTGTATATATTTTATCTTTTGGGTCCATAACTTTTTTTTTGCCCATTTTTCTAAATCAGTACTAACAACTAAAATATTAGAAAAGAATAACGAACATATTTTTAAGATAAAAATGTGTTTAAATGTACTATTAACGCGATTACCATAATGATCATGCCAAACCAATTTAATTTTTGGGTGTATTAACTTAACAAGTGTTGCTAAAAAAAAAGAGGAACTGTGTGCATGTATTAATGTTATCCCCTCTTTTTTAATAAAAAAATATAAACCTCTAATAGCCGTAATATCTAAAGCGGACTTTTTCTTTAAAAACAAGTACCCCACCTCTTGCTTCAAGTTAGCTTTTAACAAGCCTTCTGTTCTTGTAGCGCACAAATAACTACCATCGACTTTATCAAGTAACCCATTGGCATAATTAACTGCAACACGCTCTGCACCTCCTGCTTCTAGACTGTCTATAAGTTGTAATACTTTCATTTTAAGCCTTTATTAGTTTTTCAATTTCATTTTCAAACACATCTAGAGTATACTGTTGAGACCAGTCCGATGCTAATTTAGACATCGTCTCTAATGCATCATTGGATTTTAAAGCTAATAGTATTTTAGAAACGGCATCATCCACATTAGGCGCTATAAGTATTCCTCGATTTCCATAATCCAACATGTTTGAAACACAAGATATAGCGGTCGCGATTGGTATGACACCAAAAAACATAGCCTCTGCCAAGGCTTTAGGCCATCCTTCGGACTTAGAGGCTAATATTGTAAAATGAGCTGACTGCAATGCGGCCTTGACAGTTTCATTAGTTTTATTACCATGTAGAACAATATCACTACCTAATTGTTTATCTTTTACATACTGTTGCGCCTCTTGTTTCAAAACACCATCTCCAAACAATTGTAAATTACACTTAACACCTCTCCTTAGTAATTGCTCTACAATTTGTATGGCCAATAAAGGACGTTTACCTGTTACCAAACTTCCGACAAATACAAACTCTAAACCTTTTGTATAGTCGCGAGTAACCGGTATTACTCGATCTTGATCTTTATAAGTTGCAGTAAAAAATGATTTAATATTTTTAGTCTGATTTGGCCAATCTCCATAAACTAGAGCAGTCATCTTTTTTGTCCATTTGATATTACTTAATATGTTCTTTTGAATACGATAACTCTTAGGTTGATTGGCATTAGGATCCCAATTACCAGCATATTTTGCAGTTTTGATTTTCTTTGGAAAGAAAAACTGTACCAAACACCCCAATAATCCGATATTACCAGGACATCTTAAATGAATATGATCTGCGCGTTTACAAGCCTTCCATAGCTTAAAAAGAATATATGGTAATACTAGCAAAGACTTAATACCACGACTAATATTAACAAAGGCTATTGCAGGTATTTGAGTTAATGTAATATTGTCATGACTATAGGCTATATCTATCTCAGAAATTGAGACTTCAGTTAGCGGTGCCACAATCTCAACCTCATCCACATGCTTTAACCACAAATTCATCTCACGCACATAAGGTGCATAAGCATACCACTGATAGGCATTTGATTTATGTAAGACATGGCTTATTATTAAAAAACGCATTAGTTATGTTTTGGAGGGTTAAAAAATAAAGAAAACCAGCCCACTATACGCCCTAAGCTTTCTGTAAATGCTTCCTTTTTATTAGCTGTTGTAATAACATTAAGCAATCTAACCTTAGTTAACAAGATAGCAATTACGTGCCATTTAAACCTCGCTTTAAATTTAGGATTTGAATATTTTACGCGCCAAACATACCAGCCATTTCTAATAACCATTTTCCCATAACTAAACTTGTTAGGTCTGCCTGAAGGCTCATGATGATGTGCTAATTGTGCTGCAGTATTAATATATAACATCCCTTTTTTAGCTATACGTAAAGAGAAATCGGCATCTTCATACAACCCGTACCCTTCAAAATATGTTGAAAAATTTAAGGTTTCAAACACCTCCTTTTTATAAGATGACACACCTCCCATTATTTGTTCTACTGGATACACTTTACCCGAAGGGGGTAAAAAACTGACTGACCGACCATTTGAAAAAGTAGGCATAAACCCTGGAGGCACATCAGGTAAAACTCCAAATAATCTCCTTATTTTAAAACGTAAAGGTTCTTTGCGTTGCCAACCATCATAATAAAAATAGTTTGTATCGTTTTCTGTAGTTTGTTTTTGCCAATCTATCTCATTAGTTATATAACCACCAACTGCTAATGCTTCTGGATGCGCTTTATATGTAGATAATAATTGTTCAAAATAATGAGGTTCTAAAACGACATCATCATCTAAAAAACAAACGACATCTATTGTATTTCCAACATGAGTAATTCCGAAATTACGTTGTTTTGTTAAGCCTCTATTATCTGCTTCAACTTTATAATAACTTAGATTTTTAAACGCTTTGTCTTTTAAAATTATTTCGGTATCCCTATTTGTGGAACCATCAATAATTATGATGTCATTTGGATAAAGAGTTTGTTCGTTTACCGATTCCAAAAGCTGAATTATTGCTTTTGGACGCATATAAGTACAAATTAGTAGAGAAAAATTCATATTAAACAGCCTTATTTTTCAAATTATTAGCCCAATCTTGACTTATTTCCCAACGTTTTTTAAACACGCGATAGTATATAAATGGATTTTTTATAGTTTGCTTTTTATAAAACTTAAAAAATAATGTTAATTTATAACTATTTAACTGTTGTACGGTTTTATATTTTAAATTGTAAAGCATGACCGTTGGTGATGGTTTAGGCGTTACTTTTTCATTATCCCAAGCATGGATATATGTTGTTCTAAAACCGCCAATAGGTGCTTTTAGATGCTTTAATTGTACATAAGGTAAATAGATAACATCAATACCTTTATTTCTGAGCTGCATTCCAAAATCTGTATCCTCTCCAAAACCATGTTCGAAAGCTATATCGAATTTCAAATTTCTTAAAACACTTGTTTTTACGATACTACAACCAGATCCAAAAGCCGCCCATTGTATCGGTATTTTACGTTTTTCGGTTTCATTCTCTCTTAAACAACTTAGAGTAATCGCATTAAAATCGTGTGCTTGCATAAATACCAAGGCTTCATTTATTGTGTTTTTATTAAACCGAATATCATCATCTGCCATAAAAACATAATCTGATGTCACCAATTGCAAACCTATATTTCTAGCATTACAAGCTCCTGTTTGAGATATAAGTCTATGCTCTATTTTAAATGGCCAATCTTCAGATGTTATATAATTAAGTTCAGATTTTGAAATTTCGCTATCGTCTTGCTCTATAATTATAATTTGAGCAGGCATTACTGTTTGTTTTGCTAAATCCTTTAACACATCGTATAAATATTTTGCTCTTCCTAATGTTGGTATTAAAACCGAAACTGATGTGTTTATTTTTAACTCTTCAGTAATGGCTTCTGAAGTTATAAACTTATTAAAGGTCTTCTGTTTAAATAATAGACTTTTTATTAAAGGAAATAATAAAATTTTCTTTTCAAAAATCATTAAATATAAAAATAATAACAACGTCCAACGTGCTCTAAAATGTTCTTTTACAAACTGAAACAACTCTGTTTCACTTGCTTTTTCATCTAAATAGACTTCTTTATTATCTTTTATAATTTCTGAAGAAAAATAACAAAGCAAACCATTCTTCATTCCAAGTTTTGCTATACTATTTATATTATAATCTAAACTGTTACTATTACTTATGCATTCTCTAAACATTAAAAGTTTTTCACCATAAATTGCGCCACAATTACTGGACATTAACCAAGTAGGAAACTTTGTCTCTCTATTCACATTAATAAACAGCGAATCTTCAACATAACCAATGGCATCGGTTAAATAGCTAGAGTTTCCATTAGACACCATAACATTATTTGAAGTAAAACAAAACTGTATGGCTTCTATATTAATATTCTTTTTATTTAAAATATGACACCAAGCAATAATAGAATGACTATACTTTGAAGCTAAAAAAAACAATCCCTTTGTAGGTTTTTTTTCTTCAATTACTATAATCTCGCTAGTTGTAGTGTTGAGCACCTCAACAACGGTATTGTTTTTATGAAAAAGAATAAGCATCTATAGTTTTTTTATAAAATTCGACAGATTGCTTTGCAACAATTTCTGAACTAAATTTTGATATAATCTTCTTTCTTGCTGCAATTGAAAACTCCTTTCTTAAAGTTTCATTATCTAAAAGTTCATTGATTTTATTTGCGTAAGTTCCGTGTGCTTCTGGATGCACTAAAAAGCCATCTTCGCCATCGTCAACAATTTCTTTTGCCCAACCCACATTTGATGCCACTATAGGCTTTTTTAAGGCCATTGCTTCTAACCAAGATACTGGTAATGCTTCCGCGAAAGTAGGAAAAACACACAACGTTGCTTTCTCTATATGTGCTCTCATTTCAGAATATGGCACTGCGCCCACGTAATTTACTCTTTTAATCGCTGCTTCTGTAAATAACGGTTGCATTAATTGCCAAGTCGATTGCGTTCGCGTTTTAATATCTGGGCTGTCTTTACCAACTAAGATAAGTACTGCATGTGGATACTTCTCGTTAACTTTATTAAAAATATAAGGTAACTCTAGAAGTCCTTTTTTTCTTATTAGTGTACCAAAGTATAATATGGTCTGATTTTTTTCTTCTGAAAGACTATCTGTAGGCTCAAAGTCTTCAATATTAACAGCATTTGGAATTACGGTAAATGGTTTGTTTAAATTGAAAAGCTTATTCGTTAACTCACCTGTAAATTGACTTACCGAAATAATACCATCTACAGATTTTAAAGCCTGCTTTTCATGAAAGCGATTAATGGCTTTTACTGGTCTGTGATCTAAATGACAGAAATAAGTATCGGACCCATTTTCCCTTATTATCAATGGGCAATTAATATTAATAAACGAGGCTATACCTGTCCAATCTGGAGCTTCTACTATGTCTATTTTTTGCGCTTTATGTAATCTATTTATTAGCTTTTGAATTTTCTTACGTGTTAAAAACCACGACAATCCCTTCAATTTAACGTTTTTTATTTTAAAAAACTGAATATTGTCCGATACAAATGTTGCATCTTCTTTTTGGCCATAGATAAGTAATGACACCTCATGTCCTTGTCTTTGCAAAGCAACTGCTAAGTGTTTAATACTTGTTCCAATACCACCAGAATGACCAATACGCTCATGAGGATACTCCGGAGTTAAAAATGCGATTTTCATAGATTTAATGTATTAAATACTTAAGCACTTATTAAATTCAAAATATTACACATAGTGTTTTGAACCTTTGTAAGATATAATTTGTGAAGGTGACGGCGCCACTACAGCATTAGCTTCTACATCAAAATTAACCAAGCTATTAGCACCAATTAGAACATCATTTTCAATTACAATACCTCCAACAATAACGGCATTTGGACCTATAAAAACACTATTGCCAATTTTAGGCACACCTTTATTTTTTCCGCGATTTAAAACACCTATTGTTATGCCTTGAGAAATATTACAATAACTTCCTATAATTGTATCACCATGGATTACAACACCTCCAAAATGCCCAATATATAAACCTTTACCTATGTTTGTGCGATAAGATATATCAAAACCATATTTATATTTTATCCTTCTTAAATACAAGAAAAAGAAGTAAAATAGCAGTTTGTTTTTTTTTCTATAGTGCTGGCAATTTCTGAAAACAATAGAAAATTTAACACCAGGAGCACCATTAAATAAAAGCTGTTTTAAATTTCTAAAAAAGGAAGGCTTAGTATTAATACCATAGCGTTTTAAATCTTCTCCCAGAATATGTTTTAAACTTGAATGACTCATGACAAATTTTTATTTTTAGAACTAATTAGTGCTATGGCCTCTAAAATTCTATCTGTAGATTTTTCTTGTGGTGATTGACAAATGGTATCAAACCATGAGTTTGCTTGTTCTATAGTATTAGTTGTATTTTGTAAAACACTTATAATTTTCGATTCGATGTCTTCAGCACTGTTTAAGTAAATCACAGCCCCTTCTGGCATTGAGCGAAAATGAATATATTTATAACACACGTGGATATCCCATGCACTATCTAACTGCTCCTCTTGATTATAATTAAAATAGCCACAAGCTTTATTAAAAGCAGCATAATCAAAAATCATAGAGGAACCTAAATTTACAACAAACAAGGTATGTGCGATAGTATTAGATAATAAGATATTATCCTCTTTAGTAGGAAACATCGTATTCCAAATATTATTTACATTCTGCCATTTAGGTGCGACTTCAACAATTATATCTTTGTATTTATCGATAATTGGGTTATATCTTCCTGAAAAATCTACTGGACTTCTTCTTAGTAAAATACCAAGTTTATATCCTCTTGTATTTAATATAGAAATGGCTTTTGCAAAGTCATCTAAATACTTTGGATCATCCGGAGAAGTTGTAATATCATCACCAGAAAAACAAATATAATTTTTATCAGGATTTAGATTATACTCAGTATAAAATGCGTCTTTAGATTTAATTATTGCACTATTAAAATGAGATTCAAATTGCGGTGTTCCTGTAATTACAATCTGGTCAGATTTAATTCGAGGATAATATTTATGCAATTCTTTTTTCATAAAATCACTCCAAACAAAATAGAAATCTGTATTTACAACAAGTGTTGCTTTTGGTAAATTATCCCAAGAAAAAATGAATGTGGCAGTCGGAATTTTAAAATATTGTGCAGCTAATAAAGGCGCTATAGCAGTGCCAATTCTCTGATTACTGCAAAATAAAAAGTCTGGTTTTTCTTTTTGTAGCGTTTTAATACACGATTGGTAATACGCTGTCGTACGTTCTTTCTTATTAATTATATTTTTTACTTTCTCAAGCCCTTTGTCTGAGGAATATAATAATATAAAAGTCTTGGTTATTGCATTTTTTATAAACTTCTTTAATGTATTATTCTTAGCAGGAAACCGATATGCATTATAGATTGTATCTCCTGTGTTTTTAATATTTAAATTTAGCTCTATTTGTTTTCTAGCATTCTTTAAAATACCTGTTAACCAATGTGTTTTAATATTAGTTAATCTTACTTCGTTATATCCCATTTCTGCAACAGAAAATGGCGTACTATTCCAATAGGTAATATCGAGATTTTTTGTTTTTGCTACATCATTAAAGCTTGTAAAAGCAAAATTACGAAGCGCAATACCTGAAGGTAACAAAACAAATATTTTTTTGTTTTTCATATAATTTTATAGACTACCTATTCTGCCATGATCTGAATAATTTCTTTGTACGATAAACTCATTATTTAAAGGTTTTTCTGAAAGAAATGTAATATCGCAAAAATAGTTTTCTTCAATTGGATTTAGACGCCAAGGTACTATATTTTTAAAATCTAAAGTCCAACTATTCTTTTCAAGTTTTTTAACTTCTAAGTTATTCCAAGAAGTAATATAATCAATCCAATTATAGCCTAATGCCCAAGCTTCTGCTTCAAAAATAGCAAGATTTAAAATTTTAACAGCTCTTAATCCTCCTACATCTTCTTGACTAACAGCCTCCGAGCCATCGTTAAACAGTAGACCATTAACTCCTGGTTGTTGAAAATAATGAGATTTAGTATCTATTAAATGATTATAATTAACGTCAACTTTATGACAAACAGATTGGAAAGACTTATCCTTTAATGATGGATTAACTTTAACGTAGCGAACCAAATCATGATAACGAATCCATCTCATATTTCTATACAAACCTAAACCTGCTTCATTTACCGCGGTTGCTGCTAATGGATAGTAACTTCTTACTAAAGCATGAAGCTTCCCTAAAATGCCTTGACCTCTATATTCGCCATCTAAATACAAATTAATAATCCAAGCTAAACCGCCTTGAAAATTTGCTCCTACATGACCTACAACTTCTTCTTTATCATTCATGCAAATAAATGAACGTCCAAACTTAGGATTACCATATTGCCATTCCCAAAATTCTTTTTTGTGTAAAGGATGATTGACTCTATATATTTTAGTAAAAAAAACGAGTAGATTATCCCAATCGTCTATAGTAGCTTCTCTTGTTATCATAAATTATAATTTTTACCTCCCACAACATCATTACAATCAAATCTATTTAAAAGCAGCTTGTCCATTATATTAGAATTTGTACCTCGCTTTGTCGTAAAACCAAATTTATACCCAGCAGCAGATGCTAGTTTTGAAACCACAGTAGTGCAAGCTTCATCTGTTCCGTATGGATAAGCAACGATTTCTATTTTAGATTGTGTAATAGTTTCAAAATAGGTTTTTGATAGTTTTAACTCTTCAATTATATGGTCAGTTTCTAATAAACCTAATGGATAGTGACTATGTGTATGACTTCCTAAATATTTTAAATTTGCTAATTCTTGTAGTTGATTCTTTGTCATATACAAATCATTAAGTATTTCAGATTCATCAAAATAATTAGAAAACAACTCTTCTATCACTACTTCTTGCTCTTTGTAATTTAATACAAAGTTTAAAATATATTTTAAAACAGCACTTTTTTCATCATCATAAAAGTAAATGGATTTTATTTTAGCTGTATCTAAATGCCTTAGTTTGCTTTTATATTTACTTTCAATGCTCTTTAATACTATTTCGGAATCTATTATCGATCTTAATAAATGTATTTTATGAACCGTTGAAACTTTTTTCTCTAAATAGTTTATTGAGTTGGCAAAAAATACTGCTGGAATATCAAGCGCATTTAAAATAGAAAACCCAAAGTCAAATTGCTCTTTTAAACCATCGTCAAAAGTGATTAAAATGTAATTTTCTTTACTTGAAAGGATTTGTTCAGAATTATCTAATAAATCTTTTGAAGCTATAAATTCACCTTGATTTTGAAGCAATAGCAACTGCTTTTTAAAGGCTAAAGGTGTGACTCCAAAAATACTTGGGTATTTAGTTTTAAAATCTTCTCTAATATAATGGTAATTACTAACTGTTAGCATAAGTTAAATATCCATAAATTGTTTTTGATAGTTGGTTTCCCAAAAATCATCTATTAATAACGTTTTTAGGAAAGCTTCAGCACTATTCCCTCCACCAAAGACTTCTGCTTTCTCTAAGCCCGTTTCCTTTTCTATGTCAATAGCATTTAATATGTCTTTAGTATTATAACTAGTGTTTATTATTGAGACTAATGACACTCTATTGGCTTGTCTTGTTCCAATATTTATTGTTGGAATACCGTAATATGGTGCTTCACGCACACCAGCACTGCTATTACCTATTATAAACTGAGATTTCTTTAATAAGGTTAAAAAATATTCAAATCTAATGGAAGGGAAAATTCTAAAATTGGAGTGTTGCTTTAATTTTTGATAAGCTTCAATTATTATTTTACTCCCTAAATCGTTATTAGGAAAAATAACAACATAGTTTTTTTTGCTAGTAATTAAAGCTTCAACAAATTGTTTAGCATACAATTCCATTTGATCATGCTCTGTTGTTACCGGATGAAACATGGCAACTGCATAATTTTCAAAATCGATATTGTAATACTCTTTTACAACACCAAGACTAGGCAAATTATCTGAAAACATAATATCGACATCTGGAGATCCAATAGTATAAATAGACTCTGGTAATTCGCCCATTTGTTCTAAACGCTCTTTGGCTCTCTTATTTGCTACAAAATGGATATGACTCATTTTACTTGTCGCATGACGTATAAGCTCGTCTATTGTTCCAGATAACTCTCCTCCTTCTATGTGAGCAACTAATATATTATTTAAACTTCCAACTATGGCGCCAGCTAAAGCCTCTACACGATCACCATGGATAACAATCAAATCTGGATTCACTGTTTTTATAAATTCTGAAAATCCTGAAATTGTTTTAGCCAATGTTAAATCCATTGTAGCTTCATGGGTATGATTATTAAATGTTGAAATGTTTTTAAAACCACAACGTTCAACTTCAATAAGCGTATAACCATATTCTTCTAGCATATGCATACCAGTAACGAACACGTGAGCTTCAAAATCGAGTTCAGATTCTACACTTTGTATAAGCGTTTTTATCTTACCAAAATCTGCTCTTGTTCCTGTTAAAAATGCTATTTTTTTAATATTACTCAATGTTTTCCCATGTTAATTGCACGTCATTATCAATAGTATTTGCTGCTTTTTTGCCAAGAATAGAATCAAACTTATCTGCTAATATTTTTCCTGTTCCTGGTCTCTTTACCCAAATATTATCTTTTGTAAAAATGTCACCTTTACTTATAGACTTTATAGTACATACTGTTGCAAATGCAAAATCTATTGTTACTTGCTCTTCTTTTGCAGGTTCTTTTGTTCCGCCTCGCATTAATGCCATTTCTGCACTATTTACAATTAGCGCTTTACAAGCTTGCTCATCCATACTGCAAACAATATCTGGTCCTGTTCGTTGCATGTGATCTGTAAAGTGACGTTCTAAAATAGAACCACCAAGAGCTACCGCACCTAAACACGCATTATTGTTTAATGTGTGATCGCTTAAACCAAAGACTTTTTCTGGAAATGCTTCATGTAATTCCAACATGGCACCAAAGCGCACTAGATGTATTGGTGTTGGATATAAGTTAGTAGTATGTAATAAGGCGATTGGCACTTTATATTTATCGAAAATAGCGACTGCCTTTCTAACACTTTCTACTGTATTCATTCCTGTACTTAAAATCACTGGTTTTCCAAACTGCGCAATGTGTTCTAATAAAGGATAGTTATTACATTCGCCTGAACCAATTTTATAAGCCGGAATATCAAATCGCTTTAAACGCTCTGCAGCTGCTCTAGAGAATGGTGTTGATATAAAAATCATCCCTTTTGACTCTACATAATTTTTAAGTGCTAATTCATCGTCCTCATTTAGCGAACAACGTTCCATAATATCATAAATAGAAACATCCGCATTACCAGGAATCACCTGTTTTGCTGCACCACTCATTTCGTCTGCAACAATATGCGTTTGATGTTTTACAACTTCTACACCTGCCCTTTTAGCAGCATCTACCATAGCTTTAGCTACTTGTAAAGAGCCTTCGTGGTTTATACCAATTTCGGCAATAACCAATGGCGGAAAGTCTTGTCCTATTTTCCTGCCTGCTATTTCTATGTATGGTTTCATCTGCTCTGTCGTTATATTAATTTAATTACTACTTTTTTTCTTTTTTATACCTAGTGCTATTTTTAATTTTGTTTCTGATGGGCGTTTCTATATAAAGATAAGTTAATACCGAAAGACCAATAAGAATTGCTAAACGCAAAAAGAAGCAAAATAAGAAATCTTCGCCTTTATCTAGTCCAAAATATTTATTCAATCTATAATCGCTAATGTATATCCATACTACAAATTGAAGTATGTATAATCCAAAACTTATTTCGCCTAAAAAAATAAATGCTTTTTTATTAAATAACTTGGTAATAAATCCATTATTAAGTGAAATCAATATAATTAATGGAATAAATAGTACAGCTAATAATCCATTATGAAAATTAAGTCCTATTGGAAATTTTAAGGCTAATAATACTAAAGCTACTAGACTGAATATAAATATATCATAGTTTTTTATTTTATTGCTATTGTTAATAAAATAAAGCCCTGCTAAATTCCCTATTAAAAATTCATTGAGATGAAATACAGGATGATACTTCAGGTCTTCGGTACTATAAAACAAAATTGGATAACTTTCTTTAAAAAACAAATAATGAAATAGTATTTGGCTGATAAACCAAAATAAAACTATGGGTACAATTAATTTTTTATAATTAATTTTTGTATAAAATCGATTGTATAATAACGGAAATAAAACATAAAAAAACAACTCTACTGATAGTGACCAAGCTGCATTATTAAAGACCAAAGCTTTACTTGGCACCCAGGTTTGAACCATAAATAAATTTAAAACAAAATCAACATAACTCACTTGATTTGATATCACAAAAAGAGCCAGTAGTGATAATAAAGCTAATAAATATACTGGATAAATTCTAGCAAATCGATTACGCATATAATCCATGAAATTTACATGCATTTTTTTGTGATATGCAATAATCATTACAAATCCTGATAGGATAAAAAAGTAACTTACCCCAACATTTGCTTGCTTAAACAAAAATCTTGTGTACTCATTTGTAAAATGCATTTTCCCACTTCCAAAATGATGAAAAACAATTAGTACTGCTGCAACAAATCTAGTAAATGTAAGTTGTTCTATTCTCATTTAAAGTATACCTTATATCTTTTCAGAATTAGATGTCTTATTTAAAACATATTGGGCGTAATCAAAATCTGCTTGTGTATCAATATCTATATTTTCAAATAGATGGTTCATTTTATATGGAAATGCATTAGTGGTAATTATATCGTCTTTTAACACACTTTTTGATTTGACAATATATAGCAAACCATTTTCAAAATACAATGGTTCTAAATCTTGACTTCGTTGACCTGGCTTATAATTAAAAGGCTTAAACACATCCTTCTGTATGCTGCCTAATTTATGCTCATTTTGTGACACTGTAAATAAACTGTCACATTTTTTTTCGTTATAAACTTTAAAACAACTCTCTAATAACGTTTTAGGTCTTAACGGATTTGTTGGTTGTAGAAGTACTACTGTTTTAACCTCTTCTACAATAGATTCTAAAACATGCTTAACAGCAGAAACTGTTGGCTCAAAATCGCCAGAAATAGCTGCTGGTCTATCAATAACATTTACGTTATAGGAAAGCGCAATTTTTTTAATAGCAGCATCATCTGTAGTCACATAAATGGCATCAATTAAATGATTATTTGCTTTAGCATACAAAATACTGTGTGCTATTAAAGGTAAATCACCTAACATTAAAATGTTTTTATTAGGTAATCGTTTTGATCCTCCGCGTGCGGGAATAACTGCAATTGTTTTCAATTTTAAAATTATTTAATTTATTATATCAAGGCCAATTTAATTGTATTGGTGATTGTATCGTTTCTTGTTGTACTTTATAAAAACGTTGGTAAGCAAACGTTGTTATTAAATTTGTTGCGTTTGCAATATAGTCTTCAGATATTTTATCGAGTGCGTTTATGCGCTGATTATAAAATGTACCTAACCAAGCTTCATTATTAACGTTTGCCACAAATAATTTCATTTTGTTTAAAATATCGTCTTCTATATCTTGATAAGCAGAAACACTTCCGTAAGCCTTAACTACTTTATCCATTATCGAATCTTGATACGTTACCGCAAATACAGGGACGCCAAATGACAAGGCTTCTATTAGCTTACCTTTTAGTAATTCGCTGTGTAAAATAGAATCTACAACAAACATACAGTCTGCTTTTTTCACGAGTTCAAGCACCTCTACTCGCTCTAATTTAAATTTTAAGGTACCGTTAGGGATTGATTCTTTTAGCCAAATAACGGATTCTTCATCAAATTGAGACAATACAAATGTAAAGTTTACAACTTTTGCGCACTCTAACTTATTAAAAGCGATTAAACTTTTCTTAAATTCGTCAGTAAATGCACTTTTATAAAACGTACCTGTGTATAAAACATTTATGTGTTGTTTTTTAATATCTCTTTTGTAAAGGTTTGCTAGTTCGCGCATAGCATGCGGAATTACAAAACAACGTGCTCTATCTAAATTATAATTATTAGCCATTTTATCTGCTAATTTAGACGATGGAAATGTCCAAGCTTGCGCTTTATTCTTAGTCGATAAAAATAGCTTTTGTTCACTGTTTAAATTATTCTTTTTAAAACTATTTACATGTATTGGATCGTTAACATTTACAATAAATGGAAATGGCTTTTTAGCGTAAACATTTAAGACTGGTGCTAATGACATTATTGGTAAAATTCTAGACCAAACCACATCTTTATTTGTTATTGTTTTAGCTAATATTCTAGATTGTTTTTTAATCCATACTATATTGTGAAGTGTTTGATTAGAGCTAAATACTATTTTAAAAATCTTATTTACAACACTGTAGACAAACTTATCTATACCTTTCTTTTTCTTTGAAATTTTATATAACGCAGCACTTGTTTTTAATTTTTTTACAAGTTGAATCTCTTCACCTTTAAAACGATAATTATGGAAAGCCGATAATACCAGCAACCTATTGCCTTTAGTAGCAGAAACATCTAACCAATTTTTATTAACAATGGCTTCACTAGATTTTAGATCTGGATGCACAGCATAAGCAACAACAATAATTGGATTAATCATCTATTTTGCTTTTACACTATTATAGTTATTAATTATTTGCTTTGGTAATTGTTTCCAAGCATAAAATACTTTTGAAAAACACTGGCTTAAAATAAATTTATACATCAATTTATTTTTTATTAAACAGTTAATAAAGACGCTCTCTGTTAATGGTACTAATTTAGATACTCTTAAAATTAAATAGAACCTACAAGCTCAAAGCCATTTTATAAGACTTTGTTACAATTACAAATTGACTTTTACTACCCGAATAACATTTATAATTTACGTCAATACTCTTCTCTTTTAAAACTTGTAATAAACTTTCTGCTGTTTCTTTTTCTCCTGCTCTATTATAATCATCTATAATAATAATGAACTCTTTATTCTGATTAAACATTTTTGCAAGTTCAACAATATCATATCTTGAATAACTAGAACTACCAAAAGGACCATCTATGATATATAATGAAAAATTATTTTGCAACTTTTCTATACCTTGATATCCTAAATATATTTGATTTAATACGTCTTTATCTATAGCTTTAAAATGTTTTATTTCAGAACTACCTGACAATTCAAATTCTTTATTAAATTTTTTAATCCATTCTTGATCATGCTCAATAATTGTATGAGAAGATTGTAAAATATTATTGCTAACTAGTGTGGATATAAATTTAGAGCTTTCTCCCAAACCTAACTCTAATATGCTTTCTGGTTTAAGGTCAAATAAAATCCGTTTTAAAATATAAAAAAAAGAATAATTTCCAGCCCAACGTCCTATATTAATGGATAAGTTATTTAAACATGCGACACCTCTAATAGTATCATGATAAACATTTGCCCAGATTAATTCGTTGGTTAATGCTTCTGTACGTTTGTGCCTAGATTTATTATCTTTTACAGTATTAATAATTTTTTTTAATATCATTCTTTTTTTTTAAAATTAAGACTTCCAATGTATATTAACAAAAGTAAACTTAAACACTTTCGATTATAGTTTTAAAATAAGCTGTACTCAAATAGTGCTCTAAATCTGGACGATTTAAATTCGCTTCTTTATTTTGTAACCAATTTAAATAAAGCAATTCTATTTTTGATGCTATTTCTTCGACATCATTAACTTGGCAAGCATAAGGATAACTAGCTCCTAATAAGTGTCTAACCTCGCTTTTCTTCGGACTTAATGCTAAAATTGGTTTATTAGCATAGACACAATGGGGGAATTTTCCTGGTAAAAATGGGCTGATTTCTGCTTTAGATTCTATTATTATATTAACAGATGCTTTATTTTGTAAAGTATTAACAACTCTAAAAGGAATATTTTTTAAGTGTAATTGCAATTGCGGAAGCGTTTTTGCCTCAAACTCTAGACCTTTACGGTGATAACTTGCATACCCGATTAATACTAATTTCGAGTTTTCTTTTGCGCTAGGATTATTCTCTAAAAACGTTCTGAAAGCATTAACTAAATCAAAAGGTGGACGCTGTTTCATTAAATAACCAGCATGAAGTAAAGTAAATTTACCATCATGGGAAAGCCCATTATATTCTTCTAAATTTTTTAAAACATCGATTTTTAATTGTTGGTGAGGAATTATTAAACCTGATGATTTAAAATCAGGAAAAAACTGACTCATCCATTCTTTCAATAACTGACTTGGAAATGCAGAGTATTTTGCGCTTTCGGAAACTTTTCTGAAAAAATTTTCTTTTTGTTTATATCCTGCTTCCTCCCAACTGTAAGGGTCTGGATATAAATGAAACGGGTAAGGATCATGCACATAAGCCAACCATTTATTGTGTAATTGTGGTGTTCTTAAAAGTGCATGATGCGGTCTAAAACTAGCCCCTTGACTTAAAGTAATAATTAAATCAAAAGTTAAAGGATTTGTTTTAAGTACTGCTTTAGAGATACTCTTAGAATCATTTAAAAAAATAAATGAATGACCAAAAATGCGTTCTAGTGGTTTGGATATATTTATTTTAGTTATACGCTGAAAGACCCGTTGTGATCTACTTAAAATATAATTTACATTTGCTTTTCTCTCTCTTATGTCAAAACAATCTGTTTTATCTACAGTTACTTTTTTTCGTGTATAATGCAACACAGTAACACTATAATTGCAACTTACAAGAGAATTAATAAATCCTAAATTAGCTTTTGCGCCACTGGAAGCGTTAACGTCTAATGTTTCTGCTACAACTAATATTTTTTTTAATTTACTATCCATTTTTTATTTAAAAAATCACATATAAACAAGTAACCTACTTTAACAAAACATCTCCTTTTCCTAATATTTTATAACTTAAACTCGCTAATAAAAACTTAGTAATCCATTTATAATATTGAACATCTAATAGTGGTTTTTTTAAAACAAAAAACATAATATTTAAAGTCTTACATCGTAAATATCTGTAATTTTTAAATAATTGTACGTACATAAACAATAGTGTTTTATTTGAAACACCATAATCTACTAAAAAATTTATTCTCTCTATTAAATTATTATGAATACTCAAAGCAACAGCTTGAGAAAATGTGTTTGTAATCGTGTTATTGTGATGTCTGTAATAGGTTAAATATGGGTCAACAAATTTGATATTTATTTTTGGATTTTGAAGCATTCTAATATGAAAATCTCTATCCTGGCCTTTCAACAATTGTAGAGAAAACAGGTTGTTATTTTTTAAAACACTTTTTTTCCACATTGGATCACAAACATACCAACTTCTCTTTAAGGTTATAAAATCTTCTAATAAATTTGGGCTATTAAAAGTTCTAATTTCTTTACCAATTGTTTTTTTAATTGTCCCTGTAAATGACTGTGTTTTAGAGATTACACAATTAATATTATTATCAAATACATCTAACTTAATTTTTATAAAATCAGGATGCATAATATCGTCACTGTCAAACCAATTTACATACGCTCCTTTAGAGACTTCAAACCCATAGTTTCTGCAACTATTACCACCCTTAGGTAAGGTATCTGGCCTACTATACACTTTAATTCTTGCATCTCTTATTATAAATGCTTCTAAAATGGATACTGTCGCGTCTGTGCTGCCATCATCCACTATAATACACTCCCAATTTTGATAAGTTTGAGAAATGACAGAGTCTAGAGTTATTGATATTAAATCTTCTCTATTATAAACAGGAATTAGTATTGAAACTAGTGCAGAAGGACTCATATGCTCTTTTAGGAGGGGTTAAAAAATATTTTAGCTGTTTGAATTTCTTTACAGATAAATAAAACAATTTATCGTGCTAGCATCAATACCTATTATAATTACTGATATTTTATTTAGCACAACCATTACTTTTACAAAACGTTAATCATTCGCGCTTTTATTTCACTATCTATAAACAATTGTTTATCCTGTTTTTCTAATAACCCTTTTTTATTTATCATAGTATCAAACCATTCTGAATATACTTTTGCCCCTTTATGATTAAGGTGGTTTAAATCACCAAATTCACTATTTTTCAATGGAAAATTCTTAAAGTCTAAAAATTCGACATTTGATAATCTTGTGTCAATAATATTTAGAAAATCAGATTCGTTATGCAAACCAGGATATTTAGGATGTAAAGGACTACGTATTAAATATAACTGTACTTTACTCTTTTTACAAAACTCAATAATCTTTAAAAGATACGTTAAATTGGTAGAAGCTAACTTATCTGTCTGTTGAAATTTTAATAGGTTTTCTGAAGAAAGAACGGTAAGTAATGAGTCTGTTTTATCTCTTTCAAGATAATAGTATCCTCCCCAATTAATAGTTTTCGGGAAATTCTTTTTAGACCTAAATATAAAATTTGCATTATTCATAAATGACGTTGATTGAGCGCTTACAACTTCCTTCATATTCTTTTTAGCAATCATTAATAAATCAGAGGTCTCGATAACAGGAGCATATTTTGGATAATTCCTGGAGATTATATTATCACCCCAAGTATATAGTTTGTCCCAATCATCATCTATCTCATAATTTGTAAATTCTAAAAAAACGGTACGCACTTGGTTATTTACTTCTACTATTTTTTTTAGTTTGGAGTATGTATAAAAATAAGATTCTGCTGATTGTGCAAAGTTTTCAAAGTTCTGAATTATGGAATCATTATACGCGCATTCAGGATGCGAATGTCCAAAAACTAACTGATTACTGTTTTGTTTTATTTTAAAATTATCACCGCTTTCAATAATTTTCTTAGGCATCAAAAGTATTAACACAATGAATAACGAAGAAGCAAATAGAAAAATACACGTTTTGAATATAAATTTTTTCATGGTAGTTAAAATTGAAAATATATAAATTCTTGTTGTTTTCCACTAAAATGAAAATAGAAAATACAAAATAGAATTACACAATAAAAAGCCCATCTAAATGATCTAAACCATTTTAACCCTAAATTAGCTAATGCGTGTTGTTGCCCTCTCCCTAACCACTCTATAATAATAAAAACAAATAACAACACCACTATTGGCTTGACTAAGCTGTCTTGTTGAAATGATGGATATATAAAAAGTGACTTAGAAAATATTTCAGAAACATAACTTAGCGCATGCTCAATGTTTTCTGCCCTAAAGAATATCCAAGCAAACACAGTTAATCCAAAAGTAAATAACATTAATACTGTTTCTTTTATTGTTGGTAAATAACTTCCTTTTGCTACAACATCAAAATACTTACGGTTATTTTTTAAAATATAAACAGGTAAAAAATAAAACGCATTTAATGCACCCCAAATAATAAAAGTCCAATTAGCTCCATGCCAAAAACCACTTACAATAAAAATTATAAATATATTTCTAATACTAATCAAAGTCCCCCTTCTACTCCCTCCTAAAGGGATATACAAATAATCTCTAAACCAAGTTGATAATGAAATATGCCAACGCCTCCAAAACTCAGCAATGTTTCTGGAAAAATATGGGAATGCAAAATTTTGTTGCAGGTTGAATCCAAATAAACGTGATGTACCTATAGCTATGTCAGAATAGCCTGAAAAATCACCATAAATTTGAAATGTAAAGAAGACAGCACCAATGATTAATGTACTACCGTTATAATCTGTAGAGTTATTAAAAATCTCATTAGCATGTAAAGCACAATTATCAGCTATGACAATTTTTTTAAATAAGCCCCAAAGTATTTGTCTTAGACCATCAACTCCATTACTATAATCAAACGTCCTTTTTCTAAAAAACTGAGGTAGTAAATTAGTTGCCCGCTCAATAGGTCCAGCTACTAGCTGCGGAAAGAAACTTACAAAGGCTAAAAATGCAACAAAATCTTTTGTTGGTTCAAGTTTCCTATTATAAACATCAATGGTATAACTTAATGTTTGAAATGTATAAAAACTGATACCAACAGGTAAAATAATATTGAGAGTATTTGGTTTTATTTCTGTTCCAAAAAACGAAAAGGCGGACACAAAATTCTCTATAAAAAAATTATAATATTTAAAAAAACATAGAAATCCAAGATTTGCTATAATGCTAATCCAAAGGAGCGTTTTTCTCTTGGTTAGATTTTCTTGTTTTGACAGACTTATACCAACTAAATAATCAATAACGCTACTTAAAAATATTAAGAATAAAAAACGCCAATCCCACCAGCCATAAAAGGTATAGCTTGCTAATACAATTAATGCGTTTTGTAACTTTAAATTTTTATTGGTAACAAACCAATATAAAATAAAAACAATTGGCAAGAATATAGCAAAGTCAATAGAGTTAAATAGCATACTTTTATTCTAAAATTTTTAATATTAGTGTTTGTTTTTTAATAATCTATAAAAGAATAAACGCATTGGTAAATGAAAATAAAACAGCTTCCACTTTATATTTTCTACAGTCGATAATTTTAGTGCTTCCATCATTCTATTAAACAAATTATATGCTTTATAATCTAGAGAAACTTGTGTAAAATATCTAATTATTCCAGTAGAAAGCAGTTGTTGCTCCTTTAGGTTTTCTAAAACCAAAACAATTGCATCTGTATTAGATTTTATCCTTACAGGATCTTTCTTAGTAAACTCTCCTGTATTTGATGCGTCATGTTTTCTGCCATAAAATAAAATTTTATTTATTGATATTCCTTTAAATCCTTTTGAAATTATTCTAGAATACAATTCCCACTCTTCAGCATACATTAAGTGCTCAACATAGTGATTACCTATAAAACACTCTCTCTTCCACATAACTGCACAAGAGTTAAAAAGCAATTCATGTTTTAGTATTTTATGCACATCACTTTTATCTATTTTAAACTGTGTATAATTTTTTGAAAGGTCATAATCGTAATTAAACGTTCCTCTAAATACCGTTCTAACATAGCGACAAAAATCAATTTCTGATTTTAAAAACTCAGACACACAAATTTCTAAATTTTGAGGATGTGCAATATCATCATCATCAAAAAATATAATATAATCGCCTTCAGCCAAATCTAAACCATAATTTCTTGAACCTGGTAAACCCTTAGTATATAAGTCTGTTCGTTTTAAATAAGCGAAGCGTTTGTCTTGTTTTAATATAGACCCCAAGACTTCTGCTGTATTATCTGCTCCGCCATCATCAATAATTAGGCATTCCCAATTTTCAAATGTTTGCGCTTGAATAGATTTAATAGATTCCACAATATATTGTGCTCTATTATAAGTTGCCATTACTATAGTTACTACTGGTTTCATTTTACTTTTAAAGGGTTCACTCTGTTATAATCTTAAATAAAGATATAGTTTATTTAATACTTCACTTAATTATAAAATTATCAATCAAACTATAATTACAAAATCGCATTTAAAGATTACAAAAATCTTTATACTTCTTTATGTATTGTTACATTCTTGTCTCTTTCTAAAATAGTCGTATCAATTAAATTTAAAACTTCCTCGTCTAATTCTAAATCAAATTTTCTAGCAAATAAAAAATTCTTAGGTTGTCTACATAATAAATTAAAATCTGTAGTTGTGAAGGTGACAGGTAAATCTGCACCTTTTCTTTCCCAGTCAATAAAATGCACAGAAGGTTTAACGTTTATAGTGCTATCAACAAGCATTAATTCTTTGAGAATAGTATGAAAAAATTGTTCGTCCGCACTAGATGTGTATTTATAATACTTATATAAAGCTCTCTTATTTAATTCTATATATTTTAAAATTTTTAATGTGGTTTGCAAATTAAATCCCCACCAATTAGATCCCTTGTAATGTTTTTTAAATAAAGAATTTCTTCGAAATCTAAAAAAAAGAGGCCAATTATTAAACTTAATCCGTCCATTTAAAGACAAAACTATAAATAATTTAAAATTTTTAATTCCAGAACACAAAATTGGTGATAAATAAATGAAGCCTTTAGATAAATCAGAGGGTTTTATAGCATATTGCAAAACCCTATTCTGATATAATTTATTACTCTTATCATATAAAACCTGATCAAAACTAATAAATTCGAATTTATTATTCTTTATTAAATAAGCATCAATATCTTCCAATGATTTAATAGGATAATCTTATCCACTTAAAAAAAACACTTTTGTTCCAATAATATTTTTTTCAAGAACAACTTTTTTTAATAGATTTATTGTTGCAATAACTTGCGAGAAATCGCCCCAAATACAATTCACCCTTTCTTCTATAAAATAAACATTTGAATTTTGGATTTGATTCAAAAATATAGCTATATCAACTTTTAGGTCTACATGAATGTAGAATTTAGATTTCTTATCATCTAATTTCTCAATTAGCCTTTTTAATTGTTTTGGGTTTTTATGTACAGTTAGTATATATCTTTTATTCATAATAAAAACATGTGATTTTCATAAAGCATCCATTTTCAAGATTGCTATATTTCTATACTACATATATAGTTGTTTCTCTTTTTGTTATATAGTTACACTTTTTATTCTTCCTTTTTTATCTCTAAACGATTTCAATACTTATGTTACTATCTTTAGTGATATATAAAACAGAATACACTATTCATTCTTTGTTCTCACAAAAATTTTGTCAGTTAATGATAAATCAGTAGGATAAATTTATTTCTTAGGGTTTTTATATTCTACTAACTGGCTTCTAGTTAAAAATAAATTGAGGCTTTTAGGAATATACCTTTCAATTTTAAATGCCATACGCCTAAACCTTGTACTATATTTACTTGGGAGTAACCTGTGAAATCTCTCTATAGTGCCAATAGGAGTAATATTAACAGCATTAAAATATGTATTGCCTATTTTTTTATAGCTTTTTGAAGAATTATCCCTGTCTGGATGTGGATCATTTTTTTTCCATTGGGCAAATTTATCTTTTTGAAACTTTGAGGGCCTTCCCGGAACTGGTGTATGCCACCTCAACTCGTCTAAAACTTTACTATTAACAGCAGGCTCAAAATATCTTACCATACCATTAGGCTTTAAAACTTTTACTATTTTTTCTGTGAACTCTATTTCTTGCTCATGCGTTAAGTGATGTACAAAAGCCTTTCCTACTACAATATCATAATAATCAAGTGCTAATTCGGATTTAAGAAAATCTCCATATATAAATTTAAGAGGGACTTCAAAATCAAAATTAGCATTTAATTTATTAATAATATCACCTGAATATTGAGAAATATCATTGGCATGTACCTCTGCACCCAAGGCTGCCATAACCGCAGCATTTGTACAATCTCCACATCCCAATTCTAACACTTTTTTACCTTTTAATTGTGCTTGGAAATTATTGTGATATAAACCCACCCAGCTTGTATGGATTTGTGTCGCTGAAGTTATAAATTTATCAACGTTAGTTATTTTGTTTAAAATAGATTCAACATTAACATTATTGTATTGTTTATCATAATGCTTTTCATTTTTAATTGTATTCTTTTCTGATGCGTCCATTTTTACTTATTAACTTTTATAATTAGTCACCATTTTTTTATTACCTCTTAGTATTTTAACCAAATTTTGACTTTATCCATCTTAATGGCTTTAATATAAAAGCTCCAATTGTATACTCTAGACGCTTTGTGATTTTTATTTTTTCGCGATCTTCCTTTTCTAATTTCAATAACAAATTATCAATTATAAATTCACAATTAACATTAACAATATCTTTATGCTTATTGTAAATATATCGGATAAGCTGATATTTAACTTTATTTGCTCTCGATGTAGTTGAACCTTCTCTTCTTCTGTAATTAAATAAAACTTCAGGTATAACTTCTGCCGAACCTGATTTTCTTAACAGGTTAATATAAAATTCCCAATCTTCAAATCCATTAGTCATAGATTCATCATACCCACCACATTTTAACCAATCGGACTTTTTAAACATAGCTGATCCAAAAGAATTATTTGATGATAAAAACTTTTTCACATTTCCTCCTTGTGGCTTATAAACATAATTATTTCCTGCCATTTCAAAAATTATATTAGCAAAACAGGTTACAATTTTTGCATCTTTCTCGGTCTTGATTAAATTAATAGCCTTTTCACAAAATGTATTTTCGAAATAATCATCACTATCTAAAGTTAAAATAAGATCCCCTTTAGCTTGACTAATGCCATTGTTACGAGCATTACTTTGTCCTGCATTTTCTTGAGTAATTAGTATGTCTATTTTTGACCTTAAGCTTTTTAAGACCGCTTTAGTTTCTTTATTTGAACCATCATCTACTACTATGATTTCTTTATATAAATAGGTTTGATTATTTACAGAGTCGATTGCTTGTTCAATAAATTTGGCATCATTATAACAAGGTATAATTATTGAAATTATGTTATTACTTTCCATTAAAGAGTTACTTTAAACATATTGATCCATTATTTTCATTATTTTCTTCATACACTAGCTTTTGAATGCTAAATTTACTTAATCTTAGTTTTAATTTACTTTTATTTACACTTTAGACAGCGCTAAGCTTGATAAGGCTTTCTGTAATTACTCTTTATTCTTTTTAGTAAAAAAAGGAATAAAATTTTTCAAGCCTTGACAATTATCCTTTATACATTTGAATAAGTTTGATTTAAGTAACTCTAAATAGACAATGTTAAATACTTTCCTTCATTATATCCTAGCATAACAATAAACATTGAATCATTATTACCCATAATTATTCAAAGCTATTAGTTAGTATGATTTCTAACTTTTTAACATAAGTTTCAATATCGTATTTTTTTATATACTGAGCATTTCTATTGCCTTCTGCTTTTCTTAGTCTTTCATTAATTGCCAATTCATACATTGCTTGATATATCTCTTCTTCTGTATTATTTACTAAAAACTTAGAATCTTCTAACAAACCAACACAACCTGGATGGTTTGAACTTATAACAGGAAGCGCGTATAACATATATTCCATAATCACATTTGGTGTACCTTCTATAAGTGATAGAAGCATACCAATATCTAAAATATTCAAGACATCTGTCACATCCTCATTACTTAATAAAGTCACCTTATCAGAAAGATTCATTTTGCTAATACTTTCATTAAGATTATTATATATCTCTAAACAAATCTCATCATTGTCTTTATTCCCAAGTAAGACTAAGTGTATATTTTTTATGTTTTTAGCTAATTTATCAAAAATTTTTAATGCTAAATCATGGTATTTAAAAGACTTAAAATGAGCAATCATGCCAAATACAACATCTCCTTTACTAATATTATATTTTTCTTTTATTATGTCTGAATCTCTATTTTCTTTTTTTAGCGTTAAATATTGAGGCAATAAATTAAACACTTTATTCTTTACTACATACTCATTTTTAAAAATATCAAAGCAATTATCTGCATTACCAATAATACAAGGCATGTTATTAACAGCAATACTTTCATAAATATCTTTTTTTAAAAAATCTAAGCCTAACTGATGCCAAAAAGTGTATTTAACGGTTGGTAATAATTTATATAAATAATATGAGATTTTTGATGGCGTGTTTAAGAATGGAACTACAATGTCGTAGTTATTTTTTTTAAGCCCTTTTTTTAAAAGTAAAAAATATTGTACAGACCATTTTAAACGTTTCAAATTCCTAACTGACAACTCTTTTCGAAGAACTACATGAGGAAAACCAAAATAAAAACTATTTTTTATACCTGTTGTTTTAAAAAAATCATCAAACTCTTTTGTTCTATTGTTTGATGCTATAAACAAAATATCAACATTACAATTCTTATTATTCACTAAAAACTTACCAAGTCCTAATGCTTGCCTTTCAGCACCTCCTAATGTACCGACTTGAAGTACTAACAACACATTTTTATTATCAAATTTCATGTAAAGCTTTTATTATTTCTTTAAATTACTTTTAATTAAGTTATTTTAATCTAAAACATAATTTAATCCAAACTTTATAGTTTTTATAAGTCATCAATGCATAGTTTGTTTTTAAAAAACTTAAACAACTATAAAAATTAACGTCTTTATTTATGGATCGTAATAATCGCAGTTGTAATTGTATTATTGTAAATAACCACGCTTTTTTATTCTTTTTTGAAAGATTTAGTTTTTCACTACAAACATTAACCACCCTTTTTAAATCAAAAATCTCTTTACTACTTTTTATTGAATAAGGCGCTATGTGCAGTTTTGTGAATAGTTTTGCACAGTAATTTACATCTAAATCAAAGCTTGAGAAAAACTTTGTATAACTAACTTCTATATTTTTAACAAAAAGCTGATTACGCTCACTATCAACCTGAATACTTTGGGTTAATGCCCCATTATGTACTCTATAATGATATAAGACTTTATCTAAATGATAAAATTTATATTTTTTTAGAGACTGTAACCAAAAATCATAATCTTCAACTAAAAATAAAGATTCATCATACTTTTCTGAGTTTTTATAAACTTGATGGTTATACAAAAAACAAGCTCCGATACAGTTTAATTGCAACAAATTATAAAAATCCAATAATTTAACAACAGTATTCTCATTTCCGCTTATCATGTTATAATTAGCATAGACAATATCTGTTTTCTCTTTCAGTATTACGTTTACCATTGTTTCAATTGCTGATAAATCATAATAGTTATCATCACTTGTCCAAGTGATATACGCACCCTTAGCCTGATCGTGTCCAATATTTAAGCTAGCAGGTAATTTTTTGTTTATGACGTTATTTATTACTCTTACTCTATTATCTATAGCTAAATACTGGTTTGCTATTTTTAAAGTAGTATCCGTTGAACAGTCATTAACTATAATAAGCTCAATATTGCTATAGGTTTGATTTAAACAACTCTCTATAGATTGACCAAAGTATTTTTCGCCATTATAAACCGGAAGGATTATAGATACGAGAGGAGCTTTTTCCATATTCTTTTTGGCAGTTTAATGACTCTTTTTACTTTGTGTTTAAAATCTTTATTATAATAATATTTAATATACCAGATTTTATAATCTATATTCTTCTTCTGATAACTTACACTTTTATAAAAACCTACTTCTCGTTCTGCTATAATTTTTTTATCAAAATTTTTAATAATTAAATCTCTAGTGTTATTATTAGAAAGATTACTATTTGCTAATTCAAGAATTGCCTGAGCAATTATCTTAGGGTCTTCATATTTATCTACCAAAATATTCATAACCTTATCATTTAGCAAATACGTGTTCATTGGCGCTATGTTTGACGTTACAATTTTTGTTTTACAGCTAGCTGCTTCTGCAAAAACTAACCCAAAACCTTCCCATCTACTTGGTACACACAATACTTTGGCAATATTATACCATTTTACAAGCGCTTCATTTTCAACTTTTTCTATAACATGTAATCTATCTTCAACCTTATGTTCTTTTGCTATTGTTATATAAGGCTGTACATCTCCTTTTCCTATTAAAACCAATACGTAATCATCCTCTAAAAACACCAATGACTTAACAACGGTTTCTATATTTTTTTCGAAAGATTTTCTTCCAATATGAAGTATTACTTTCTTATTCTTAAATTGTTCTGCTAACGGGTTGCTTGATTCTTCTAGTTTATTAAATTTAGCAGTATCAACTCTATTACCTAAAACTTTAGCATTCTTAATACTTAATTCTTTATCTAAAACCTTATTAATAACATTACTCATAGTAAAAACCTCATCAGAAAATTTTAAACTTTCATGAAGTAATTTTACATTAGTATCGTGTACACTAGACACAACCGGTATATTAGCAACACGATTATAGTTAGCGTAAGTTGTTGCCCAATATCCTCCATAAGCTCTTACACATAAAGGATTAATGCTTTTTAAATGCCTTTTATATTCCTTTGGGTTTTTACAAGGGATTATCTTTAAACCATAAACGTCTCTTGCTTCTTTTTCTAAAGGTGATAGCACATATACTTCATCAAAAAAAGAATTAGGGTTGTAATACTCCTCTAACCAAGAAGAAGTCCCTTTTTCTTCATAAGCCTGTATTGGATCTGATGGTATTACAACTAACTTATGCTTCATTTAAAGTCCATTTAGAATTAAAAACAACATCACCTTGCTTTTTATTTAATGATAAACCATTATTAAAATAATTATTATCTATAACATCAAAAAATAGAGCATCATATATTACCTCCATATTTTGTCTAGGTAGGTTTGTTCCAATAGCGATTAATGCCTTGTAACTTCCTTTAGTAATATTTAATGAATCAATTACACAGGTTAAACTATCATTAGGATTAAAAGGTTTATTAAAACTATTATCCAAATGTGTTCCAATTGAAAAAACTCGTCTTTGATCTTCATTCTCTACACCTATAAAGCAATAGTTGATTTTTTCTTTATAGTTTCCTTTAAATGTAATTTTGATTTTAAATTCTTTTCCTATTTCAATGGGATTATTAAGTAGTTCTACTTTTTGTATAAATTTGGATTTAAGCACATTATCATCTGTGGTTCTCATCGACTCTTTTAAGTATTCTTGTATCACTTCATCCGTTTCTCCTATCATAGAAACAGTTCCGTTTTTTAACATTATAGTGTTAGAACAAAGATTACGAATAGCAGTCATATCATGACTTACAAAAATGACTGTTCTACCATCTGAGGTGCTAATATCCTTCATTTTACCAATTGCTTTCCTTTGAAACTCGGCATCTCCAACAGCTAAAACCTCATCAATAACCAATATTTCAGGCTCCAAAAATGCTGCTACTGCAAAGGCTAATCGTACGGTCATACCAGAACTGTAGCGTTTTACAGGGGTATCTATATAACGTTGACAACCGGAAAACTCGATAATTTCGTCGATTTTAGACGTAATCTCCTTTTTGGTCATTCCTAAAATAGCACCATTAAGATAGATATTTTCTCGTCCAGTCATTTCGCCATGAAACCCTGTACCAACTTCAAGTAACGACGCAATACGTCCTCTTGTTTTAATTTCTCCTGTGGTTGGTCCAGTAACTTTAGATAGTATTTTTAAAAGCGTAGATTTTCCTGCTCCATTTTTACCTATAATACCTAAAACTTCGCCACGTTTAACTTCAAAATTAATATCCTTAAGCGCCCATACATATTCACTAGAACCTTTAGTGCTACGATCATTACTTTCGCCTACTTTTAAATACGGATCTTCTTTACCTCTAATACGATTCCACCAACGGTTTAAATCATGACTTATAGTACCTGTTCCAACTAGCCCTAAACGGTATTGCTTAGAGATGTTTTGGGCCTTTAAAATTATATCTAGACTATCTACCATGTTCTACTCTTAAAAAAATCAACAATCTTTCTTGAAGCATCACCTTCTCCATATGGATTTATGCTTTTATTAGCTTTAGACTTAGACAAAAGCTCATTTGTTTTCTCAACTATTAAAACCTCATTGGTCCCTACTAAAAAAGAACAACCTGCTGTAACACCTTCTTGACGTTCTGTAACGGTTCTTGTCACTAAAACTGGTACTCCAAAAGTTGGCGCTTCTTCTTGCACGCCTCCAGAATCTGAAATAATAAGGTGAGATTTCTTCATAATCCAAATAAACGTTGGATAATCTAAAGGCGCTATTAAATGCACATTTGGTAAATTAGAAAGTCGTTTATAAACCACTTCTTGAACGTTAGGATTGAGATGCACAGGAAAAACAAGTTCCACATCATTTTCTTTTGCTATTCTAACTAAAGCATTACAAATAGACTCAAAACCTTCACCAAAATTTTCTCTTCTATGTCCTGTAACAAGGATTATTTTTTTATTAAAATTTACTTTTTCTTTTAAATCTTGAATAACAGTATTATTAAAACCTTGATCTAAAATAGCACTTGTGGTTTTCAAGGCATCTATGACAGTATTTCCTGTAACTAAAATATTATTTGATGCTACTCCTTCCTTTTTAAGATTCAAGCTTGCAGTTTCTCCTGGAGTAAAATGAAAATCTGCCAACCTACCTGTTAGTTGTCTATTCATTTCTTCTGGAAATGGAGATTGCTTATTATAAGTTCTTAATCCTGCTTCTACATGTGCAACTTTAATTTTTCGATTAAATGCTGCTAAAGCAATAACACTAGAGGTTGTAGTGTCGCCATGTACTAAAACAAGATCTATTTTGTTTTCTGTAAATATTTTATCAATACCTTCTAGAATTCTTGAACTTAATTTATTTAGTGTTTGATTAGGCGTCATTAAATCTAAATCAAAATCTGGTTTGATTTTAAAAAAATCTAATACCTGATCTAAAAGACCTCTATGTTGCGCAGTTACACAAAGCTTAGTATTATAATCTGACTTCAAAAACTGAAAATATACTGGAGCCATTTTTATAGCTTCAGGTCTGGTTCCTATACAAATTAAAACATTTTTATTTTCGTTCATATTTTTAAAATGGTTAGTCTAAACCGTATCTATAAAAGTCTTTTCTGTTTTATTAAAAATAATCAGGCCTATCAAGAAAATTACCACACTGATTACACCTGCATATATAAAATTAGCCCAAGAAAATTGTCCAATTCCTAAAGTCATATACCTAAATAATTCTATAATTGTGGTCATTGGATTATACTCTACAAGCCAAGCATATTCAGGAACACGGGTTTTAAAATAAGACAATGGATACATTACTGCTGATCCATACATTAATAATTGCACCCCAAAGCTTACTAAAAACGTTAAATCGCGATATTTTGTAGTTAATGATGATAGCAACATTCCAAATCCCAATCCAAATAATCCCATAAAAAGAACTAAACAAGGTAATAATACCATTGCCAATTGTGGTCTGGCTAATACGACCTGATCCGTAAAAAAGACATAGTAGATGTAAAATAGTACAAATACCAGTAATTGAATTCCGAATTTTAATAGGTTTGAAAACACAACTGATAAAGGCGTAATAACTCTAGGGAAATATACTTTACCAAAAATGCCTTGATTAGCTTTAAACGTATTACTTGTACCAGTTAAACAAGTACTAAAATAGTTCCAAGAAGTAATACCTGCTAGATTAAACAAAAATGAAGGCACGCCATTACCTGTAGGAATTGCTGCTAAATTATTAAAAATTAGCGTAAATATTACAGAGGTAAATAAGGGTTGGATAAAAAACCATAAAGGGCCTAATATGGTTTGCTTGTAAACCGTAATAATATCACGCTTTACAAATAGAAATAACAAGTCGCGATAGCGCCAAATTTCTTTAAAATTAAGATCTATCAGCTTCCTTTTAGGAGAAATGGTATAAAGCCAATTATTATTTTTTTCAGTCGAGTTCAAATTAATATATTAAAAGTTTAAATTATAATTTTAAACACACTCACTTAATAATAAAGTAAATATCAATCTATTTTTTAATAACAGAAAGTAGCTTATTAAAAAAAGACTTTTTCTCGGCTACATCGTGATATCCGTTAGCATAATCCCCATAACCGTATCCGTAACCATAACCATATTTTCCTTTTAAATTATAAAAGTTATAAATGAAACTAATATTCTTAACGACACCGTTTTTATACTTTTCATTTATCAAGGTAAGCATCTCTTTTTGAGTATAATCTTGACGGACTACATAAAGTGACGCGTCGGCATATTCTAAAAGCTCCAAAGCATCAGCTACTAAACCAACAGGAGGTGTATCTAAAATTATATAATCATATTTTTCTTTTAACTCAGCTATGAGCGAATCCATTATTTCACTAATCAAAAGCTCCGAAGGGTTTGGAGGTATTGGACCTGAGGTAATAATATCCAAGTTTTCAACTTTTGTTTGTTGCACAATATCTTCTAGTGAATTTTGTCCTATCAAATAATTCACAACACCAATGTCATTCTTCAATTCAAAATCACCAAAAATCCTAGGCTTTCTTAAATCTAACCCTACCAATACAGTTCGTTTTCCGCTTAAAGCGAAAACAGACGCTATGTTAATAGCTGTAAAAGTCTTTCCTTCTCCACTTATAGAAGATGTAATTAAAACAGTTTTACTCCCTTCCAAATCATGCTTTTTATACATAAATTGCAAACTCGACCGTATAGCCCTAAAGGCCTCAGCCATTGCAGATTGTGACTTATTGAAAACAGCCAAATTATTAGCTGTATCATTTTGACCAATAACACCTAATAATGGTATACTGCTTAAATCCTCCAAATCCCCTGGAGCATGAAGTTTATTATCAAAAAAGGTAACAACAAATGCAACTAAAAACAGAGGAATTATCACTCCGAAAAAAGCAAAAACATATCTTATATTAAGATTAACAGCGTTTCTTCCTTGTCCAGTATCTTTTGCTGGTTCTATTAAAACAATATCAGAAACATTAGAAGCTTTTATTAAATCGGCCTCACCTCGTTTTGCCAAATACAAATCGTATGTACTCTGACTTAACAAATATTCCCGTTCTATAGCTCTTAGTCTTTGTTGACTTTCTGGAATGGTAGAAAATTCATTTTCTGAATTATAAATCTTAGAATTGACAGACTTTAATTGAGATTGAATATTAAATTTTTCTGAAGCAATATTCTCAAGAACAACCTGCTTTAATGCTCCTATTTGCCTATTTAAATCATCAAAAACAGACACATTGTCCCTTACTGAATAAGCTAGTTTAGATTTTTCGGCAGATAACAAAATAATTTTAGAAACATTCGCTCCTATATTAGCTTCTGAAACTCCTGTGGTCGACGGGACTTGCAAAGCACTATAGTCATTATTAGTAACTAAATAATTTTTCAATAAATCCAAAGCCAATAGCTGCTCCGTCAACACGTCTTTTTGGCTCTTATATTCTTCAATTTTAGATGTCAGTAAGGCACTTTCACTTTCTAAATCAAATATTTTATTAACCTTCATGAAATCATTAAGTGAATCGGCTTTTTT
This sequence comes from Algibacter sp. TI.3.09, assembly GCF_038154905.1. Classification (NCBI taxonomy): domain Bacteria; kingdom Pseudomonadati; phylum Bacteroidota; class Flavobacteriia; order Flavobacteriales; family Flavobacteriaceae; genus Algibacter; species Algibacter sp. TI.3.09. The sequence continues at coordinate 1,854,850 of NZ_JBAKAN010000001.1, forward strand.
TGTCAGCTCCCCTTTCACTCTAGATAATTGCTTATCAATAAATTCAATGGTATTTATTGCATATTGATTTTTACGCTGTAATTGGTCTCGATCCAAAATAAAAACAGACGTATTAATATAATCAACTATTTTAGGTTTGTTCTTATTAGTTAACCTTATAGTTAAAAGAGGTGAATTCATTTCATTTCTAACAGCATAAGATTGCATAAAACTAGAAACCGTGCTATCAAAATTATTAAACTGAATAAAATATTCCGATTGAGGCACTAACGCCATTTCATTCCTTTTTAATAAGCGACCTTTCAAAAAAGGCAAATCTATATAATCTCCAAAATTATATTCTTCGGAAAAGACACCCTCCTTAAAGTTTATATATTGAACTTTTTTATTTCGATAATTTTGAGCTGCCACAACATTCAATTCACCAAAATCATATGAGACTTGAAACCTATTTTCTGATAGTAGCGTAATTTTTAAGGGGTGACCAATAATCTGATAACTATCACCTTTACCTTCAAACATAAAAGGCGTTTCTTTATAAATATCCGTTTTATAAAAACGTCCTTGTTGTAAATATGTTAGATAAAGCTTTAGACTATCTACAACTTTCTCATGGTGTTTTCTAGATGTTAAATTTAATAACACCTCTTGCACCTTCCCAGATATACCTCCGTAGTTAAACACTAAACTTGTGTTGGCAGTAAATAAAGGGTTTTTATCGTCTTGCACGGTTACAGAAGCACCAAGAGTATAAGGAAACTCCCGTCTAATATTTTGATGGTAAACGACATAAAAAGCAATACAAAGACCAAGTAGCAACCATTTCCAATAGCTTATAGCCCTAAAAACAAACTCTTTAAAATTGAAGTTCTGTCCGTTTTGAAAATCAAATCCATCATCCATAGCTTACAAATTCTTTACTAAAAAATAAGTACTAATAACAACTGAAAACAAACTAGCAATTGTAGTAAGTGTTTGCGTAGCCGTTTCACCAGCCCCTAAAGATTTACGCTTTAATGGTTTTACCATAATAATATCATTAGGTTGTATATAATAAAACTCAGATTTCATTGCTGCTATATCAGTCAAATCTATATGATGTATTTTTTGACCATCAGGATATTGCCTCACAATTAAAACATCTGTTCTATCTCCTGTTTGCTGAATGTCTCCTGCATTTGCAATAGCTTCAATAATATTAACGCGATCTTGGTAAATTACTTGCACACCTTTACTAACAACCTCTCCAACCGTTGTGTATTTCAAACCAGCAAGTTTTACAGTAACAAATATTTGAGCCGTTTCTTTAAAATACTGCTGTAATAACTCATGTTTTACCTTATCTTCTATTTCCTCTACTGTAAAACCGAGCACATTAATTTCTCCTAAAATGGGGAATTCTATATTACCATGTAAATCCACCGTAAACCCAGTAAAATAAAGCGCTTGTTGCGTATTACCAACATCATTAGTTGTGGGATTAAAAATTTCAACCAATTCCTTATCTAAAGCCTTTACGTCGATACTCAAAATATCATTAATCTGTACCCTGTAAGGCTTAGCCAATGCCTGTATTTGCAAAGAATCACTAATTACAGTTCCTTTATCTTGCAAATAGACAACGTCTTTATTTGTGATACAGGAAGTATTAACTAACGTAATTGCAACAAGAATAAAAAAGGCAAATTGTTTTAACATATAGGCTAATAGATTAACCACAAATATAACTTTTCACCGTGAAGAATAAAACTTATACCCTTTTTTTTGGTTTTTTAGACGTTCTTTGTAAAAAAACAAATAGCCTTGAATTATTTAACAGTAGAAAACATATCGAAATCTTACGGAGAACTTACACTTTTTGAAAACGTTTCTTTCAGTGTCCACAAAGATCAAAAAATAGCTTTCGTGGCTAAAAATGGCACGGGTAAAACCTCTATTTTAAATATTCTTTCAGGAGATGACGAACCTGGTTCTGGTAGCGTAACTTTCCGAAAAGGTATTGCCGTTTCTTTTTTATCTCAAGACCCTAAGTTTGATAAAAACTTAACAATTGAAGAAACTATTTTCGCTAGTGAAAACCCAATTTTAAAAGTGATTTCGAATTATGAAAAAGCACTTCTAAACCCAGACGATACAGACGCTTACCAAGTCGCTTTTGATGCTATGGAACGCCATGAAGCATGGGATTTTGAAACCCTATACAAGCAAATCCTTTTTAAACTTAAATTAGAAGATTTATCCCAAAAAGTAAGTATACTTTCTGGTGGACAGATAAAACGTTTAGCGCTAGCAAATGCCTTAATAAACAAACCAGATTTACTAATTTTAGATGAGCCAACAAATCATTTAGATTTAGAAATGATTGAGTGGTTAGAATCCTTTTTTGCTAAAGAAAATATTACACTTTTTATGGTAACGCACGACAGGTATTTCCTTGAACGTGTTTGTAATGAAATTATAGAATTAGACGAAGGTCAAATTTTTAATTACAAAGGAAACTACTCATATTACCTAGAAAAAAGAGAAGCTCGTATAGAAAATGATGCCATAGAAACCAACAAAGCTAAGCAACTTTTCAAAAAAGAGCTTACTTGGATGCGTCGTCAACCAAAAGCACGTACTACAAAATCTAAATCTAGAATTAATGATTTTGCCGATATAAAACATCGTGCGCACCAACGCCGTAACGATCACGAAGTTCAATTAGAACTAAACATGGAACGTTTGGGAAGTAAAATTTTAGAATTTCATAAAGTATCAAAAAGCTTTAAAGACAAAACAATTCTAGATAACTTTAACTACATGTTTCAAAAAGGAGAACGTGTTGGTATTATCGGAAAAAACGGAACAGGAAAAACAACATTTCTAAATATATTAACCCAAACTGCTCAGCCCGACTCTGGTAAAGTTACCAAAGGTGAAACTGTAAAATTTGGCTATTATACTCAAAGCGGAATTACTATAAAACCAGAACAAAAGGTTATAGACGTTATTCGTGAGTTTGGAGATTATATTCCGTTAAAAAAAGGAAAGCAAATTTCTGCACAACAACTTTTAGAACGCTTTTTATTCAGTAGAAAAAAACAATACGATTTTGTTGAAAAACTAAGTGGTGGTGAGCGTAAACGCTTGTACTTGTGCACCATTTTAATTCAAAACCCAAACTTTTTAATACTAGATGAGCCTACCAACGATTTAGATATTGTAACACTAAACGTACTAGAAAGTTTCCTTTTAGATTTTCCCGGTTGCGTAATTGTAGTAACTCACGACAGGTACTTTATGGACAAAGTAATCGATCACTTATTTGTTTTTAAAGGCGAAGGTGAAATTGAAGATTTCCCAGGTAACTACACCGATTACCGGATTTACGAGGACAGTCAAGATGTTATTTCCGCAGCTGATACCGAGGATAAAAAAGAGAAAAATGCTTGGAAAAAAACGGATGCAAAAAAACTTTCTTACAACGAAGAAAAGGAATTAAATAACATTGAAAGTAAAATAAAATCTTTAACGTTTGATAAAAAAGAACTAGAAGCAAAATTTAATAATCCAGATTTAACACCCGACGAAATAAATGCACTTTCCGACAAGCTTCAAGTTATTATTGATACCATAGAAGAAAAAGAAGAACGTTGGTTAGAGCTTTCAGCAAAACTTGACGATTAACAACCACATTCAACTATATATTCCCATAAGCTCAACAAACTTATGGGAATTAAAATATTAGTGTTTTTTAAACGCTTTAACACCAGCCTCTACTCGGGTTTTTAAATAATTAACACGAGGTACAACCGGGCAAGAAAAACGCTCATTATAAGCGCAATATGGATTGTAGGCGCTATTAAAATCTATAATTACGGTATTAGATTCTGGGATTTTCATATCGAGATAGCGACCACCACCATAACTTTCCAAACCATTAGTTTCATCTAAAAAAGGAAGAAACAGATAATCTTCAAAACCTTCTTTATTCATTAATTCCTGTCCTTGATAAACATTTAAACTAAACGTTTCTCCTTTCAATTCAAAAGTCAAAACGCCATAAACACGCTCTTTAGAAACACGGTCTGTTGTAGTTTTCATATTAAACCATTCGGCATTTTCAACACGTTTAAATTGAGCTGTAACAACATAAGTAGAATCAAATTTAAAAAACTCTAAACTTTCAAACACCTTTCTGTCTTTGTCTTTTAGTGGTGATGTAGAAGCATCTTTATACTCTGCATTTATTGTTTTTTGGAATTCCGTTTCCCCTAAAATGGGACGTTTATTTTGCCCGCAACTAAAAACAGACATTAAAACTACAGCCATTAACATTAAATTCTTCATTGTTTTTATGGATTAAAAGATGGGTTTATATTGGTATTATAAGATTGCATTAAACTGTTAGAAAATTCGCCAAAAGCATCTTCATCTGCTAGAGATTTAATTTTTTCCGGGTCAAAATTCCCTTGTAAATAATAAGCTGTTGTTTCGTTTTCTGTACTATTAAAGATAATAGCATCGGTTACCACTACGCCTAATTCTTTTACTGAAATTATACGCGTATTAACTACATCATTCTTTCTAAAAACATCGGTATAACCACTATTAGTTACGGCATTCATTTCAGCAATTAAACTCTCACGTTTAAACTTACTAAGCGCATCAAACTTTATAAATTTCAAGTCTGATATATTACCGATAGCATGTTTTACTTCAGGTGAAATTTGACTTAAAACTGCTTTCATAAAATTAGGAACTTGAAAAGATGTGGTTCCCATATCTGCTTTATGATTGTTATAAAACCCTTGAAAACTACTACCACACGATACCAGTAAAAAGCACAAACTTAAACCTATGTATATTTTCTTCATTTTTAAATTATTTCATTTCAAAAATACAACTTAAGAAAATTTTAAATACATTTGACCAAATAAATTATCAATAATGCAAAGTAACGTCACTATTTATAGAAAGTTATGGACCTCTCGCTATAAGGGAACAGGTTGGGCTTGCTCTATGTTGTGATGATATAAACATATATTATTTTCAGTATTTTAAAAGTCCGACTTCGCAGTCGGACTTTTTTGTTTTCCAAAATTTCAAATTCCATCAAAAATATATTTCTCAAAAGTTGCTCTAACTAAGCAATTAAAATCAATAAAAATGAAAACACTATTTAACAACTACATCAACACATTTAAAGGCTTATCGCACGAAGTATGGTGGCTTGCTCTTATTACTTTAATAAACAGAGCTGGCACCATGGTTATACCGTTTTTATCGCTTTATCTCACCGAAAATCTAGATTTCACTTTAAAAGATGTTGGATGGATTATGAGTGCCTTTGGTCTTGGTTCTGTGGTTGGATCTTGGCTTGGCGGACAATTAACCGATAAAATTGGTTACTACAAAGTAATGGTTAGAAGTTTAATTTCAACCGGGGTTTTATTTATTGCGCTTCAATTTCTAAACACCTTTGCAAGCTTTTGCTTTGGTATATTTTTAGTGATGCTCGTTGCCGATATGTTTCGTCCGGCCATGTTTGTTGCACTTAGCGCATACAGCAAACCTGAGAACAAAACACGATCGGTAACCTTAATTAGACTTGCTATAAACCTTGGTTTTTCGGTAGGTCCAGCAGTTGGCGGTATAATAATTACAACACTAAGTTACGGTGGTTTATTTTGGGTAGATGGCATAACTTGTATTTTAGCAACAGGTTTACTTATTAAAGTTTTACACCCTAAAAAAGCTAGAGTATTAGATACAGTAAAAAATGAAAACCCAAGCTCTGCATATCACGATAAAGCATTTTTGATATTCTTAGTCGCTATGGTATTATTTGGCATTGTATTTTTACAGTATTTTTCTACCATGCCTTTGTACTACAAAGATATACATCACTTAACAGAGTTTGATATTGGAATTCTTTTAGGTATGAATGGTTTTGTTATTTTCCTTTTAGAAATGCCGTTGATAAAATGGCTAGAAACTACCAATTTCACCAAATCTGGTCTCATGGTTTTCGGTACCATATTGCTTGGTATAAGCATCCTAGTTTTAAACCTAACCGCTTGGACTGGTGTATTGATAATTGGTATGTTGTTTATGAGTTTAGGTGAAATGATTACGTTTCCTTTCTCGAATGCTTTTGCGTTAGATCGTGCAAAAAAAGGAAATCAAGGTGAATATATGGCACTCTATTCCATAGCTTTTTCTATTGCTCATATTTTTGCACATAACGCAGGTATGCATATGGTTGACGATCTAGGTTTCGATAATACGTGGTACATTTTTACAATGCTAGCCGGCTTTTGCGTACTTTTATTATTCACTTTAAGTCGATATTTAAATACACAGAAAAAGAAAAGACTAGCATGAATTTAAACCAAATAACCATACCCTCTATTAATGTTGAAAAAGCAGTAGAGTTTTACATTATTTTGGGATTGAAGCTTATTGTAGATTCAATTCCAAGATATGTACGTTTTGAATGTCCAGATGGTGATGCGACGTTTTCAATACATCAAGAAGAAAAATTACCTAAAGGAAACGGGATAACTATTTATTTTGAAGATGAAAATCTAGATGATTGGGTAGAAAAACTTGTTAAGAAAGGTATTATTTTTACTGAATTACCAAATGATAAACCTTGGCTTTGGCGCGAAGCGCATTTGAAAGATCCTGATGGCAATAATATTATTTTATTCTATGCAGGAGAAAACAGAAAAAATCCGGCTTGGCGCATACCTTCCTAAATGTAAATTAAAAGGCTTAAATCGGCTTAATTTCTTTTTGTTTAATAACACGAGACAGTACAATTTGTGTTTTCGTTTCGCCGTAACTTATCAATTGATCAATAAAGACTTCTAAGTGTTTATTATTTTTTAGAACCACTTCCATTACAATGTTTTCGTCGCCTGTAATACGGTAACAATTCACCACTTCATCATACGTTTTAACCTTTTCTAAAAAAGGCTTTAATTTCCCCATAAAAGCACGAAGCGTAATGATGGCTTTTAATTGATATCCCATTTCAAAAGGAGATACTATGGCTTTATATTCTTCTATAACACCAAGGTCTTCCATTTTCTTAATACGCTCGGAAACTGCTGGCGAAGTTATACCAACTTGTCTGCCAATTTCGGCGTTAGACATGCGTGCATTTTGCTGTAAACACTTTAAAATCTTACTATTAAGTGCATCAAACTTCATTTAAAAGAATTTTAACTATAATAAATTAATATTTAAAGCAAATATACGTTTTTACTTTAAAATCTAAAGAGAAATGTAATTTCTTGTCGCTAAATTTGATAAAATTGCTAGAGGTAAAAATAATGACATCTAATACCCCATCAAATCTATCGGAATTACCGGTTTATAAAAAAGCCATTGAGATTTTATCTTTATCTCAACGTATTTCTATGTATTTAAATCACGATTTATCGGGTTTAAAAGCCGATGGAACAGAAGATGCAAATATTTATTTTTCTGGAGATATTATTCAGCAATCGGTATCACTTGTTCCCGAGATTGTAAATGCTGAGTTAGAACGTTATTCTGAAAGAAAATACAAGCATATTGCATCTTTAAGACGATTAACAAATATGCTTTATAAAAACTCGTACCGTTTAGAAAAATCTGACAGTAATGGTAAAGACTTTTTACCTATTTTACGTAGCGAATTAAAGAAATTCAAAAAACTTCAACGCAGTTGGTTACTTACTTTGTAATTATTTGCTTTTTATATTTTTAGTTCACAAAGACATCATTATATTTACGCCCGATTTAAAACCTCAAATGCGCACGTGGCGGAATTGGTAGACGCGCTGGCTTGAGGGGCCAGTATCCGTTTTAGGATGTGGAAGTTCGAATCTTCTCGTGCGCACTTTATTATTATTTCTACCTAAATATTCAACTCACTACATGAGTTGGTTTTTCTTCTAAAAAAGCTTCAATATTATCTGCTGTGGTTTGCATTAATCGTGCTCTAGCCTCTTTTGATGCCCAAGCAATATGTGGCGTAATAATACAGTTTTTAGCATTTAACAAAGGGTTATCTGCTTTTATAGGCTCGCTAGAAACAACATCTACAGCCGCTCCGGCTAGTTTATTGTTATTAAGAGCATTTTTTAAATCTTCTTCTACAATTAAACCGCCTCGAGATGTATTTATCAAGAACGCGCTATCCTTCATTTTTGAAATAGAATCCGAATTTATTAATCCTTCTGTATTTTCAGTTAATGGGCAATGCAAACTCACAAAGTCCGATTGCTTAAGCAGCTCATCTAATTCAACATATTTTAAAGTTTCCGATTCCAATCGTAAATCTTGACTTCGATTATAAGCCAAAATATTTAATCCAAAAGCTTGCGCCATTTTTGCTGTAGCCTGCCCTATTCTTCCAAAACCTATTATACCTAAGGTTTTACCTGAAAGTTCTATAAGTGGTGAATTCCAAAAACAAAAATCTTTAGACTTCGTCCAATCGCCATTTTTAACGGCTTTATTATGGTCGCCAACATGATGGCACAATTCTAAAATAAGTGCCATAGTAAACTGCCCTACGGCCTGTGTACCATAAACCGGAACATTAGACACCACAATACCTAGATCTTTAGCAGCTACCACATCTATAACATTATATCCTGTTGCCAAAACACCAATATATTCAAGGTTTGGAGCTTTCTCTAAAACCGCTTTTGGCAAAGGTGTTTTATTGGTAAGCACTATTTCAGCTTCACCTATATGTTTAATAATAGTGTCGTGATCAAAAGTTGTTCTATCATGCACTTCTAAATCGCCAAAGGCTTCAACTGCTTTCCAACTTAAATCTCCTGGGTTTAATGTGTAACCGTCTAGAACTACTATTTTCATATCTTTTTGCTCTTAATTTCTTTCAAAAATCATTCAACTATAAAACTATAAGAAAATTATAATAACAGCAACTATTTCAAAATATATCACAAAAAAAAAGAGTAACGCCTAAACGTTACTCTTTTTAATATATAATGTAGTAAAAGCTTAAGCCAATACTTCTTGTACTTTATCTGCAGCTTCTTGAAATTCTGTAGCACTCATTACTGCTAAACCAGAGTTATCAATTAATTCTTTTGCAATATCAGCATTGGTACCTTGTAAACGTACAATAATTGGCACGTTAATAGTTCCCATGTTTTTATAAGCATCAATAACACCTTGAGCAACACGATCACAACGAACAATACCACCAAAAATGTTAATTAAAATAGCTTTTACAGCTGGATCTTTTAATATAATTTTAAATGCAGCTTCAACACGTGCAGCATCTGCAGTACCACCAACATCTAAAAAGTTAGCTGGCTCACCACCTGCTTGCTTAATTAAATCCATAGTTGCCATTGCTAAACCAGCACCATTTACCATACAACCAACGTTACCGTCTAGGTCTACATAGTTAAGGCCAAGTTCTCCTGCTTCTACTTCAATAGCACTTTCTTCACGTACATCACGTAAAGCTAAGTAATCTTTATGTCTGTAAAGTGCATTATCATCGATAGTCACTTTAGCATCAACTGCCATTATTAAGTTATCACTTGTTTTTAAAACAGGATTAATTTCAAATAATGAAGAATCAGATTTTACGTAAGCTGTATAAAGATTAGTAACAAATTTTGTCATTTCTTTAAACGCTAAACCAGATAACCCTAAGTTAAATGCTACGCGTCTTGCTTGAAATGGTAATAAACCTGTATTTGGATCTATTTCTTCAGTAAAAATTAAATGTGGAGTTTCTTCTGCAACAGTTTCGATATCCATTCCACCTTCAGTAGAATACATAATCATGTTACGACCTGTACCTCTATTTAATAAAACAGATACATAAAATTCGCTAGTTTCAGTTTCACCTGGATAGTAAACATCTTCAGCAACTAAAACCTGGTGTACTCTTTTACCAGCAGCAGACGTTTGAGGTGTTACTAAGTCCATCCCAATAATTTGTCCTGCAATTTCTTCAACTTCTTTAAGGTTTTTGGCTAATTTTACTCCGCCACCTTTTCCACGACCACCTGCATGAACCTGTGCTTTAATCACGTGCCAGCTTGTTCCCGTTTCCTCAGTTAATTGTTTTGCGGCAGCAACTGCCTCCTGTGCATTTTGAGCAACCATACCACGTTGGATACGTACACCAAAACTGCTTAATATTTCTTTACCTTGATATTCGTGTAAATTCATAATCTGCTTGATAATTTTAAGTGCAACAAATGTAAATAATCGTTGGTAATTACACTAATTATTTTATGCGGAAATTATCATTTATCCATTTTTCAGTGTTAAATAATTAACAAAATGTTTAATTTGTATAATTTTTACTTTATTTATTTTTTATTGAAGCAAAAAAAATATCTTTGACAAAAATTATAAAAACCATGCAAGAGAGTCAATTGCTTAAAATTGCCAACGAATTTGGCAGCCCTGTATATGTTTATGATGGTCATAAAATTGAGAATCAGTATAAACGCTTAACTAGTGCTTTTAAAAATGTTAAGAAGTTAAAACTTAATTATGCGGTAAAAGCATTATCAAACATTTCTGTTTTAAAGCTTTTACATAGTTTAGGTTCTGGTATTGATACCGTTTCTATACAAGAGGTGCAATTAGGTTTAGCTGCTGGTTTTAAGCCTGAGCAAATTATTTTTACACCAAACGGAGTTTCTTTAAACGAAATTGAAGAAGCTGCTAAATTAGGTGTTAAAATAAACATTGATAACCTTTCTATTTTAGAACAGTTTGGTGCAAAACACCCAAACACACCGGTTTGTATTAGAATAAACCCACATGTTATGGCTGGTGGAAATGCAAATATTTCTGTTGGACATATTGATTCTAAATTCGGAATTTCAATTCATCAAATACCGCACATTTTACGTATTGTTGAAAATACTAAAATGAATATTAACGGTATCCATATGCACACCGGAAGTGATATTTTAGATATTGAAGTGTTTCTTTATGCAAGTGAAATTTTGTTTGAAACGGCAAAACAATTTGATAATTTAGAGTTTATCGATTTTGGTTCTGGTTTTAAAGTGCCTTACAAACCAGGCGATATAGAAACTAATATTGAAGAATTAGGAAAAAAACTTTCAAAAAGATTTAACGATTTCTGTAAAGATTACGGTAAAGAATTAACCTTAGCTTTTGAGCCAGGTAAATTTTTAGTAAGCGAATCGGGTTACTTTTTAGCGCAAGTAAATGCGGTAAAACAAACTACATCAACTGTTTTTGCACAGGTAGATTCTGGATTCAACCACTTAATCCGCCCCATGTTTTACGGATCGCATCATGAAATTAGTAACATTTCTAACTTAAAAGGTCGTGAACGTTTTTACACCGTGGTAGGTTACATTTGTGAAACCGATACTTTTGGAAATAACAGAAGAATAAACGAAATAAATGAAGGTGATATTTTAGCCTTTAAAAATGCAGGCGCTTATTGCTTCTCTATGGCAAGTAACTATAACTCACGTTTACGCCCTGCAGAAGTTTTATGGTACAATGAAAAAGCACATTTAATTAGAAAAAGAGAAACTTTTGATGATATTTTACACAATCAAATAGCTGTCGATTTTTCTGAAAAAAAAGAAACTGTAGCCGCTAAATAAGTTACTGTTTATAAAATTTTAAATCCGTTTTAAGGTAAATTTATCTTGAAACGGATTTTTTTATTCAAAAAAACTATTTTTATTAAGGTTTTCGAGCAAAATCACGCTATTTTTGGAGACAAACAAATATTTTTCAATGGATTTTACAAACCCTTTAGTATATGGAGTTCCTTGTTTTTTAGGACTCATATTATTAGAACTCTCATACAGTAAGCATCGTAAAGAAGAACGAAGTCAAAAATTATACAACTGGAAAGATCTAGGTGCCAGCCTTACCATGGGTATTGGTTCTGCGGTATTAGCTCCACTTACAAAAACTATTGCGGCTATTGTACTTTTTAATTATGTATACGAAGTTTTTAACCCTTTAGTAGATGGTGTGCGCACTAATATTATGGGATACGAATCTTTTGGTTATGCTTGGTATATTTGGATAATTTGTCAATTATTAGACGATTTTAGTTATTATTGGTTCCACCGTCAAAACCATAATGTTCGTTTTTTATGGGCGGCTCACATTGTGCACCACTCATCAGATAATTTTAATTTAGGTACAGCCGTAAGAAACGGTTGGTTTACTATTTTATACAAACCATTTTTCTACATGTGGATTGTTGCTATTGGCTTTCCGCCAGAAATGCTCGTGGTTTGTTTAGGTATTGAAGCCCTTTGGCAGTTTCAATTACACTCTGTTTATATTCCTAAAATGGGAATTATAGAAAAATTTATGAACACACACACCATGCACCAAGTACACCATGCTCAAAACTTTGAGTACATGGATAAAAACCACGGTGGATTCTTAAATATTTTTGATAAAATATTTGGGACTTGGAAAGAACTAGATGAAAATATAGAAATAAAATACGGTGTTACACATGCACCAAACTCATACAATCCTTTGGTGATTTTAACGCACGAATACAAAGATATCTGGAACGATATGAAAAAGTCGAGTAACTGGTATCATAAATTTATGTATGCATTTGCTGCTCCTGGTTGGAGTCATGATGGAAGTTCGCTTACCATTAAGCAACAAAGAAAACTATTAGAAAAACAAAACCTGAAAATTTAATTTTCAGGTTTTGTTTTTTTATATAAAATGTAAATACGAATATTTTATTATTGCTTCACAAATTTTTGAGAGAACACACCTTTATCTGTAGCGATATTTGCAATATATAAACCAGATTGTAACTGATCTACAGCTAACTTTCTTTGGTTAGTTTTTACGTTTAAAACTTGACGACCAGAAAGATCTACTATTGAAATAGACTCTACTTCTGCCTTAACATTAATGTTTAACTCTTCTTTTACAGGGTTAGGTAAAATAGAAAATTCTACTTGACTTAAAGTTTGATCGTTTAAACCAAGGGTACTAGTTGTTAAGCTTTCAGCTGTTTCAAAAGTTTCATTATCAAAGAAATCACTCGAAATATCTATACGAGTTGTTCTAAAAACTAAATCTCCATTATCCTTATAGTAATAATAAGATGTTTGCTCTAAATCTGCAACCTTAATCGGGAATGGCAACCCATCAGGAATCATATATAATTCTAAATCTTGTACAAGATTCAGTCGAGTAACTCCTCCTGTAAAATTTTCGCCTGTTAAACCACTTATATTTACATTTAATGTTCCTTGAGCATCTACACTTCTACTCATAGTACCTGTAAATGTTCCATTGTTACCGCTAAAAGAAAAACTTCCTGCTATATCATCAGCATTAGGATTATAGGCATATGCTAAGGGAAAACTTCCTATTTCTCCTTTATCTGTATAGACAAGATTTACTCCGTTGCTCTCAGCACCAGTAAATGAAATAACTGCACCACTTTTTTCTAAAAAGATTTTACTTACTTGGGTAGTACCAGCATTAGTATTTATAACAGCTGTGGAACCGGGATAGTTAGAAATTGCTGCATCTGTTGTAGAATACTCATCAGATGTATTTTGATTGTCATAAGTAACATTAAAAGTCCAAGTAGCATTTGCTCCTGCCGCACTTTGGTCTGTTGGAGCGCTTACAACAGCAAACTCAGAGCCTGTCGCACTCTCAAACGTAGGTATCGAATTTTGGGAATAGCCCAAACTCGTAACGAGAAGTAATAAAAGTAATTTTAATTTCATAGTAATTTGTAATTTATAGGATTAATTGTAGCACAAACTTACAAAAAACGCCCTCCCCTAAATCGATGAAAAACAGCGTTTCATAGAAATTACAGATTATTTTTTTACTTTTAAAAAAAACTATATTATTATCATTTTTAAAGCGAATAATTAAATAATCTCGCTAAAAAACGCCTTCTAATCACGAATTTTTCCACTAAACAAATTAATATTAGAATTTAATGAATTACCCGAAGCCCGGCGCAGTGTTACCAATTGCCCACAATGCCAAATAGCATCGGAAATTGGTCCGTTTATCATGTTCCAAAAAGGATGTCTTGCTGTATCAAATTCTGATAAATCTTTGCTCGACCTCAAAATATTAGAGGCTTTCTTTAAATTGAATAAAGTTTGCTTTCTTTGATCTTCAAATAACATCTTTTTGTCAACCGTTTTTTTACTTTCTTCTGAAATTGAACTTAGAATAAAATGAGATAAACCCAATATATGCTCGATAGTTTCTGCGCTAGTGCGTCCCAATTCACTTGCTTTATAATCCAAATCTACATCACGTAAACCTTCACTAGCCCAATAATAACGAAATCCAAGAGCATCTATCATTCTTGCTGCTACACTACCTGCTGTGTAATTTTCGATTGGTTCTTCTAGCTCATAATATGGTAACTCCTGTTCTTGCGCCATGGCTCCTAAATTGATTATTAAAAATGAAATAAGAATTGTAAACTTCATCATTTATTTATTGTGTTTAATATCATCACTTGTATCTAATTCACCATCACTTCCTAAAGATTGTAGTTTAAATTCGGTTCCGTTATTAAGAGGTTCATAGTGAAACTCTTGTTTCCACGAATCGAATATTACATTTTGTCTCAACGGATTATTCCTAACAACATCACCAATTTGTTCTGGATATCGACCTATATCTTGTTTTTCTATTTCTAGTATTTTTGCTAATTCAACTATTTTACTACGTGTAGAATCTTGATTAGAATCTGTAAATAGTAATACCCCTGAAATGAATAATATTAAGGAAATAGGAAAAACAATTAGCATTATTTTTTGAGAAGGATAAAGCATGAACTTTTTAGGAAGTCCATGCTCTTTTTCAAATTTGCGCCGTTTTCTTTTTTTAAACCAAAATTTAATATCTTGAAACAAGAGTAATAAATCGACTATTAATTCTGCTAGAAGTAGCCACATTTATTTTTTAATATTCCTTGAGGTATTTATTGGGTTAATGCCGTATTTATCGAACAAATAAACCAAAGATGTCATAGTTGCTGCTCCTAATTCTAGTTCGCGTTTGTTAATAGCATCGAAAGTATCGTTACTAGCGTGATGATGATCAAAATAACGTTGAGAATCTGGACGTAAACCTGCCAATACATTAGTTTCGGTTTTTAACGGACCAACATCTGCTCCACTTCCACCCTTTTCAAAATAATGAATTAAGTAAGGTTTAAATAGTGGCTCCCAGCTTAAAACTTGACTAAAACTAGCATCACTACAATCGAAATTAAAACCTCTAGGTGTAAATCCACCAGAATCACTTTCTAAAGCAAATACATGATTTTCATTTTTTTGTTTAGCAACTTCGGCATATTTTTTTCCGCCACGTAAGCCATTCTCTTCATTCATAAAAAGCACCACTCTTATGCTACGTTTTGGTGTTATTCCAGATTCTTTTAATAATCTTAAAACATCCATAGATTGTACAACGCCTGCGCCATCATCGTGAGATCCATCGCCTAAATCCCAAGAATCTAAATGACCACCAACGACCATATATTCATCTGGAAATTCACTCCCCGTAATTTGCCCGATAACGTTATAAGATTGTACGTCTTTTAACTGTTTACAACTTTGCTTAAAATAGAATTTAATGTCTTTATTAAGCTGTAACATAGTACTTAATAAATTAGCATCGTTAGTACTAATGGCTGCTGAAGGAATACGTTCATCGACTGGTAAATCACCATAAGTCATGCTTCCTGTGTGTGGCAAATCGTCTTGTCTTAAATTCATAGAACGCACAATTACTGCTACTGCTCCATATTTTGCAGCTTCCACAGCACCACTGTAACGTTGATTTACACAACCACCATAAGCTTCGAAAGTGCTAATTAAATCTGCCTGCATCGGGCGATTATAAAATACTATTTTACCTTCGACCTCAGCCTTCCCTAAAGCTTCTAATTCTTCAAAGTTTTTAACCTCAACGATATTAGCTTTTAAACCTAGACCTGGTGTAGCTACTGAACCTCCCAAGGCACAGATGTTCACCGTATTTGTTTTACCGCGTTCGGTTTCTACAAATGCATATTCTTTTGCTCCACGTACCCAACGTGGTACCATTACGGGTTGTAACCAAACTTTATCTAATCCTAATTTATCGAGTTCTTCTTTGGTGTAAGCCACTGCTTTCTCTGCTCCTAAAGACCCTGATAAACGGCTCCCTATTTGATTTGAAAGATGATTTAACCATTGGTAACTTTGTCCGTTTGTTAAAGATTGTTTGTAGATGGTTTTAAGCACATCTTCATCACTTTGGGCAACTAAAACAACAGAACTTAAAGCCATTGCAATTGTTAAAACTCTTTTTAATTTTATCATTAGTAATATACTTTGGTTATTAATATGGATTGGTTATTTTTTGCTAAAGATAATATTTCATCAAAACCGAGCTTGATTGAAAATTATAACTTTTTGTTAATTAACCAGCCGAAATTGCGTTAACGATTGAACGGCCTGTTTAAGCTCCCCGACCAACGGAAGGGAGCGAGTAGTGAAAGCGTTTTAAAACGCCCAAAACCTTTTACTCATTAGCTAATTGAGCTTTATAACTCTCTAAATTAGCCTTAATTTTATCGTTTAATTCTGGCTCTGTGATATCGGTGTATTTAATTAAATTATCGTGTAAAATTTTTGCGACTAATAATCGAGCTGTTGGTTTATCGTCGGCAGGAATAGTGTACCAAGGCGCGTGTGACTTAGAGGTTCTATTTATGGCATCTTGATAGCAGTCTTGATATTTGTCCCATAGTTTACGTTCTTTAAGATCGTCGGGCGAGAATTTCCAGTTTTTTTCAGGCTTATCTAAACGGCGTAATAATCGGGTTTTTTGCTCTTCTTTAGATAAGTTTAAAAAGAACTTAAATATTATGGTACCGTTATCGGCTAGGTGTTTTTCGAAGTTATTAATTTGCTCGAAACGCTTATCCCAAAAGGCTTCATTTACATCGTCTACAGTTTCTATTCCAGGAATATTTTCGCCCAAAATATATTCGGGATGCACTCGAGTTACTAATACATTTTCGTAATGTGTACGGTTAAAAACACCAAATTTACCACGTTGTGGAAGTACTAAATAATGACGCCATAAATAATCGTGACCACGCTCCAAATCGGTTGGTACTTTAAAACTATGGCACTCGATACCACGCACATTAAACTCTTTAAAAACTTCGCGCACCAAACTATCTTTCCCTGAGGTATCCATACCTTGTAAACAGACCAAAACCGCGTGTTTATCGTGCGCATACATTATGTTTTGCCACTCACCCAGTTTTTTACGAATGCTTTTTAATTCACTTTTAGCATCGTCTATTACCAATTTAGTTTCGGAGTTTTTTAGGGAAATATTTGAGGTTACCTTAAATTTATCTATTTCAATATTTTTCATATAACAGTGTTGCGGAAATTAATTTGTATAAATATAATAAAGAATTTATTAAACCACTTACTAACCGAATTTAGAAATAGTGAATACCCCGAATTTTAAGGGCAATACCAAGTATTATCTGTGTTTTCGACAAACGGCACCCTCGACCAAATTGTTTTTAATACTTTAGCCCATCCAAATCCCTATTAAATACCTACTTATTATGAAAACCCTTTTACTCCTACCTATTTTATTTTTAACCTACGCCATGCAGGGCCAAGGAAATTGCGAAGATGCAAGTGCTTACTTAATTAATTCTTACTCGCATGTTAAGGATGCTTACGACTCTAACAATATTAGCCATTTACAATACTATTCGAACCGCTCGGTAGAATCTATAAAACTATCTAAGCAAAATTTAGCAGATTGTAATTGTAAAAAAGCCCTTGATTTAGCTAATCAGGTTTCAGATTTATTAGTTCAGGTAGAATCTGCAACAACAAATGAAGATGGCCGATTTTATGTAAAACGCGCCAGAGATTTAAGTAAACAAAGCGTTATTGAAATTGACAAATGTGCCTACAACAATGCTAATAATATTGAAGTTGAAGAAACACCAACTGAAAATAATGCCTTAGCCAATTTACAAAAAGAACAAGAGCAATTAAAGCATCAACAAGCGGCTTTAAAACTTAAAGAACAAGAAATAAAGCAGAAGTTAGCCGAACAACAAACGGAAGCTTTGGCTTTAGAAAAGAAACAACTTATAGGTAAATACAAACTAGCAATTAGCTCTACAGTTAAAACTTATAATGAAAGTTTAAAATTGTGTAACAACAGTAATACGTTAACAGCTGCAGATACAGATGTATCTCAAGAAAGCATGGAAACTATTAAGACGCATTATATTTCGAGCTTAAAAAAATTAGCTTCAGATTATGTAACGCAGTTAGATTTGTGCGCCAACTAAACCTGTTACTCAAAACTTAAAAACACAGCGCTTCGAATTTATTTTTGAGGCGTTTTTTTATAGTATGAATTAAAATATTTTAGAAACAAATAGATTTAATCTATTCTGATCAGTTATAGAATATATTTGGTTCGAGTCGTAAAAAATAATACTATTGTATAAACGCTAAATATATTAACTAACAAATACCCAAAAAGCATGTTTACTCAGAAATTTAAATGGCCCGTTTGCTCCTTAATGTTTCTATTTTCTATATCGTTATTTTCACAAGGACTAATGCAAGAAAAACATAATTTCACAAGGCAAGATACGCTACGCGGAAGTATTACTCCTGAGCGCGAATGGTGGGATTTAACCTATTATCATTTAGACATAAAAGTGGACCCGGAACATAAATTTATCTCCGGAAAAAACACCATTCAATATAAAGTATTGAAAGCCGATTCTGTAATGCAAATTGATTTACAATCACCTTTAAAAATAACTAAAGTTGTTCAAGATAATATTGAACTTGATGTTAAACATGATGGCAATGCTCACTTTATAAAACTTCAAGAAAACCAAGCTTTAAATACTGTAAAAAGTTTAGATGTATATTATGAAGGCAACCCGAAAGAAGCCGTTAACGCACCTTGGGATGGTGGTATTTCTTGGAAAAAAGACTCGAATGGAAATGATTTTATTGCATCATCTTGCCAAGGTTTAGGCGCTAGCGTTTGGTGGCCATGTAAAGACCATATGTATGATGAAGTAGACAGTATGCTTATTAGCGTAAACGTGCCAAAAGATTTAATGAATGTATCGAACGGAAGGTTGAGACTTGAAGAGCGTATTGGAGATACCAAAACATATAGTTGGTTTGTAAAAAACCCTATTAATAACTACGGCGTAAATATAAACATTGGCGATTATGTTCATTTTTCTGAAGTTTATGATGGTCAAGGTGGAAATTTAGACATGGATTATTATGTTTTAAAAGATAACCTAGAAAAAGCCAAAGAACAATTTAAAGACGCTCCAAAAATGATGAAAGCGTTTGAACATTGGTTTGGACAATATCCTTTTTATGTAGACGGTTACAAACTAGTGGAAGTGCCTTATTTAGGCATGGAACACCAAAGTTCG
The DNA here is from genome assembly GCF_038154905.1 of Algibacter sp. TI.3.09. Taxonomy (NCBI): domain Bacteria; kingdom Pseudomonadati; phylum Bacteroidota; class Flavobacteriia; order Flavobacteriales; family Flavobacteriaceae; genus Algibacter; species Algibacter sp. TI.3.09. The sequence continues at coordinate 1,874,369 of NZ_JBAKAN010000001.1, forward strand.
GTTACTTATGGCAACCAATACAAACCAGGATATTTAGGTCGTGATTTATCGGGAACAGGTTGGGGCTTAAAATTCGATTTTATCATTATTCACGAATCGGGACATGAATGGTTTGCCAATAATATTACGAATAAAGATATTGCCGATATGTGGATCCATGAGAGTTTTACAGCGTATTCGGAAAATTTATTTTTAGATTATTACTACGGAAAACAAGCCTCTTCGGAATATGTAGTTGGAACTCGAAACAGCATTAGAAACGACCGTCCAATTATTGGAAATTACAACGTAAATAAGGAAGGCTCTGGAGACATGTATTACAAAGGTGCTAATATACTACACACCTTACGTCAACTTATTGAAGACGATGAAAAATGGAGACAAATGTTACGTAAAATGAACGTAACATTCTATCACCAAACAGTAACTACCAAGCAAATTGAAGATTTTTTATCTGAAGAATCAGGCATTGATTTAACAGCGTTTTTCAATCAATATTTAAGATCTGTGAAAATCCCTACTTTAGAATATTCTATTAACAAGAAAGAACTAAAATACAGATGGACAAACATTGTTACCGATTTTGACATGCCTCTTGAAGTTAAAATAAATGATGAAAACGTTTGGTTAAAACCAACTTCTGAATGGAAAACATTAGACTTTAATTCGAAAATATCAACCTTAGATGTTGATATCGATTTTTATGCTGAATCAAAGAAAATATAATGCCTTTGAAAACTCCTGAACTCTATTTTAAAACAGATACTGCTTGGCGCAAATGGCTACATGAAAACCATAAAGATTTTAAAGGCGTTTATTTGATTTTTTATAAAGTTGAAAATGAAGAAGCCTCCATGCGTTGGGAAGAAGCCGTAAAAGTTGCCATTTGCTATGGTTGGATAGATTCTACAGTAAAAAGCTTGGGCGATGGAAAACGTAGGCAATATTTCTCTCCAAGAAACCAGAAAAGTGTTTGGAGCGCCTTAAACAAAAAGTATATTAAAACGCTTACTGCAGAAGGTTTAATACACCAATCTGGTTTAGATATTATAAATATTGGCAAACAAAACGGCAGCTGGACAGCACTAGATTCTGTTGACAAAGGCATTATACCAGACGCCTTAAAAAAGGCCTTTGATGAAAACCCTGAAGCTTTTAAAAATTACCAAAACTTTGCACCTTCCTATAAAAAACATTATTTATTTTGGTTAAACAGTGCTAAACGTGAGGCTACAAAAACAAAGCGCATAACCGAAATTATTCGATTATGCGCTAATAATATTAAAAGTAGAGATACTTGGTAAATTAAGAATCGCTGTTAATAAAAGAGATTAGATTCCATGGTGTTTTGACTAATAGAATTTGTAAACACTTGCAGCATACGCTTTGCAATACCTGTCCATCCAAAATTACGTCTAGCAAAACGCGCACCTTCCACAGATAGCTCATTTCGCATTTTAGGATATAACAAAGGCATTGCCATCATAGCTCCAAACTCTGTAGGTCTATGCGGATCAGCAAATAATGCTTGATTTCCAAAATCTATTAAATCGTATAAACCACCATGTACAGTTACTACACTTGGTGTTCCACATGCCATAGCTTCAATAGCCACCATACCAAAAGGTTCATATCGAGAAGGCATTACAAAAATATTAGCTGCGCGATATACGTTTGCTAAATCTTCATCGGCGATATAGTTTTTCCATGTTATTCTATCTAAAACCCCTAATTCCTTAGCTAGTTTTTTTAAACCTGCAACGCCTTTATCATCTTGCTCAGACTGGTCACCACCAATGGCTGCGACTAATCGCGCTTCTGGGCAAAGTTCAAAAACGGTAGGGAGTGCTCTAATCAGTAAATCGTAACCTTTATTATGCGCCATTCTTCCTAAAGCCAGAATATCGGTAGGTTGTATATCATATTTTGCCCTAATTTTATCATTTTCTTTGGAAGGCACTGGGTAAAAACGGTTTTCGTCAATACCAGGCGGAATCATAGTGCAATTTTTAGACAGCACATCGTATTGCTGAGTCAATAGATCCACTTGTGGCAATGTTGTTGCAACAATATAGTTACACATTTGGTAAACAAAATATTCCTTTCTAATACGCTCTTTAAAACGGTAGGTCTTTTCCATTTCCTTTTCTTCCATATCACTCCCCATGCTGTGCTGTTTCCACCAACCTAAAGAATGCGGTGTATGCACGTGAGATATGCCTAATTCTTCAGCTATTTTTTGGCCTGCCCAACCGGCATCCCAGTAATGGGAATAAACCACGTCGTATTTTTTATTCTCTTTCTTTATTGCCGCTAAAGTATTTGTTACAAAAGCTTTAAGATGGTCGTGCATATCTTCTTTCCTAATGAATTTTTTACCTCCAAAAGGAATTCGCCAAACACTATAATTTTCATGAACATTATCGTACTCTGGCTGATCTTCGAATTGACGTGTTACCAAATCTACTCGTTTACCTAACCGACTAAAACGTTCTGCAAGTTCTAAAACATAAACTACTTGCCCTCCTGTATCAGGCTTACCAAGTTCTGGATTTGCTCCTACATATCCATGTAAAGAGATCATTAATATTGATTTCATAGTTTTATAGTTTGTTAAATTATTTCTTAATTATTTTTAAATCGTGACAAGCTGAAATGTATTGAGCAGCAGACCAAGCTTGATAGGCTTTCCCCATCGCTTTTCCGGTTATACCGTGTGCCCATTCATTAAACTCCCACTCATCATTTAAACCTTCCTTATTTATTAAAGCGAGCTTATGCAACTCAGAAATAGCCATATCTCTAAAACCAAGCTTCCCAATAAATTTCACCCAAAAACCACCTACAAAAGGCCAAATACCGCCGTTGTGATAGTGGTTTGGTAAATTCAATAAATTAACGGTGTAATAGGGTTTCCAATCGGGATCTCCAGGAGTTACAACCGGATACACATTAGATACCGGAAAAGGATCGTTAACACCAACGCCTAACATAAATTTAAAGGTTTGATGTGCTTTTTCGGCATCGACTGTACCAAACAAAAAGGCGAGCACGTTTCCGAATACATCGCAACGCCAACTAAAATCGAATGGTGTGGTTTGCTGAATTAAATAAGGCGTATCACCTAGTGTAAACTGACGCTCTGCGAATGATACCGTTTGAAATAATTTCTGTTGGGTAGATGGCCAGAAATTCTGTAAAATCTCCTTTTTAATAACTTGAGACCATCGAATGTACTCTCCGGCTTCATCATAATCGCCGAGCATTTCTAACATTCTACCAAAGCACACATTAGAACGGTACCAGAGAATTTCATCATATAAAATATTATAACTTCCACCGAATAAATCCGTCCAATCTCCAGCTTCAGGAATTTCTAATAAAGCATCATTATTACTATCGTGTGCACCAAGCCAGCGCATGGTTTCCTTAATATCTCCAATATATTTACGCAAAAACTTAATATCTTTTGTAACGTTTACATACTCGTAAAATGCAATTACAACCCATATACCGCTATCTATAGAGCAAATACCACCTACTCCAGAATAATCGGGTTGATTGTCCTTTAAACGTACATTAGAAGGGATTTGCCCGTTTCTAGAACTATTCTCTATTAGTGTTACTAAAGTCTGCCGCTGACATTTATGTATCTCTTCATCATCAACTAAAGCCAATGATCCAATTACTGTAATAGCGCCATCTCTGGCCCAAACACTGTGATAGTTTTCATCGGTTCCATGGGTAATATTATCTTCAATTGAACAGGCTGAAAACCCAAGAGGCGTAATATTCTTTTTTAAAGCAATAATGGCTTTCTCATAACCTTCTAAAATAAGATCTAATTTTTCTTTATCATCTTCGGAAGCAATACTATTTAATTCCTGTTGAATAATATAATCTTCGGTATGGTCTGTATTACTTGATACAATAGCCTCTTCTGGCAGAATACCATAATACACTAAACCTTCTATAACTCCATCTCCACAATCTTTTTCTGCGTGGTAAATTTGACGGTATTTGGTATATTTATAAAGTTCTTCGTGAGCATTCGCTACTACAATCCCTTTAATATCTTCCATATCGAACATAGCAGAATCATTACCACTATCTCCAGCAACCAAAGCGTTCGAAGCTTTTAAATTCAGCTTTCGTAAAAGCCATTGCAAAGCATTTCCTTTATTGGCCCACTTAGGAAGTATATCCAGAAATTGTTCTTGAGAATACACCACGTTAATATCCATATTGGCTCTAACAAAAGTATTTTCAATCTCGGTAATAACAGCTTCTGTAGCATTGTGAAAATAATAACTACGCTTATAATCATGCTGATATTTACTTGGCTGTTCGTTTATCGGGCCATCGATATTTTGTATAATATCTTCAACCAATTTTAAATCCCAACCATCGTCTAAAACGTCATTAAATTCCTTAACAACACATTTTTTATTGTAATCATAAATATGAGTACCTACACCAGAAATAATATAATCGGGCTCTGGCAATGTCCCTTTCTCTATTAAATGAATAACATCATCAACTAAACGCCCCGTATTGTATGCCAGCAAAACATCTTGTTTTGGCTTATGTTTTTTCCATACTTTCCGAAAGTTACTTTTATGAGTATTAAAATCTATAAGCGTGTTGTCTATATCAAAAGATAATAGATTGATATCATGTTGAATTTCACTATTAGGTTTTCCCATAAAATCTTTAAAATTTATCGATTATTGTCAATTTTTACTCTATTTTGAGTAGAAACTAACCATTTTTCATCAAAAAACCAAAGAAAACCGATTAAACCAAAAGTGTTTTCCTTATTTGGAAAATAGAAAGATAAAGACTACGAAATCTTAAAAACAGCACTATAATTTTTGAGTATATGATAATTACTGAAACAAAAAAAGCGCTAAAAAAATTAATTTCTTAGCGCTTTAATAATTAAAAACTTATTTATCAAGTGATTAAATACCACTTATAAAACTTCCGTAAGGATCTTGAAATTGAGTGCCTTCGGAAAAACGTTGTTTACTTAATAATTTAAATTCTACTAATGCCCAAAGCACAAACTCTTTCATGAAATAAGCATCTTCAGGTTTTAAGTTAGGTTGATACTCGCCAAGCAAATCGTCTAAAGGAGAAATTGCATCTAACAAGTTAGTATAATCTTTGTTTTTTAAATCGTCCAACAATTCAAAACCTTCTTTTTCGTTGAAAAACCATGATACAATATCATCATATGGGCCTTCTTCATCTTGCTTTTGCAGTTTTCCTATCTTCGGAAAAAACTCTTCAAACAAACTCTTTACAGCTTCACCTATTAGATTATAAGCCACCACAGCAGCGCCTTCTTGCTCACCTTCATAAACCAACTCTACCTTACCGGTTATTGCTGGAATAATACCAGAAAAATCGCTTAAACGAACCATAGTACTATCGTCACCACAAATTAAAGTACGTCTTTCTGCTGTGCTTAACAAGTTTTCGAATGCCGTAATACTCAGTCTAGCACTTACACCACTTTTTGCATCTATATATTCACTTTCTCTAGCTTCAAAAACAATTTGTTCTAAAAGATCTTTAGCAAAATCAGGAACCTTTACGGTGCTTTTTTGTCCTTCAACTAAATTAGATTCTTGCTCCGTAATACGTCTAGCCGTTTCAATATCTTCAGGGTAATGCGTTAATATTTGCGACCCAATTCTATCCTTTAAAGGCGTTACAATACTCCCTCTATTGGTATAATCTTCTGGGTTTGCCGTAAATAAAAACTGAATATCTAAGGGCAACCTCAGCTTAAAACCTCTAATTTGAATATCACCTTCTTGTAAAATATTAAACAAGGCCACTTGTATTCTAGCTTGTAAATCGGGAAGTTCGTTAATTACGAAAATACAACGATTTGCTCTCGGAATCATACCATAATGAATTACTCGATCATCGGCATAACTTAACTTTAAATTTGCAGCCTTTATAGGATCTACATCTCCAATAATATCGGCAACCGTAACATCTGGCGTTGCTAATTTTTCAGCAAATCTGTCACTTCTATGTAACCAAGAAATTGGTGTATTATCGCCTTGTTCTTTTATTAATTCTACGGCAAATCTTGAAATAGGTTGTAACGGATCGTCATTAATTTCCGAACCAGATACAAACGGAATGTATTCATCTAAAAGATTAAGCATTAAACGCGCTAAACGTGTTTTTGCTTGTCCGCGTAATCCTAATAAATTAATGTTATGCCTTGATAGAATTGCACGCTCTAATTCAGGAATCACAGTATTTTCATAACCATGAACCCCTTCGAAAGTGGTTTCTTTATTTTTAATTTTTACGATTAAATTATCTCGCAATTCATCTTTTATAGATTTACTGCTATATCCTGACTTTTTAAGTTCGCCTAGTGTTTTTATATTTTCTATTTTCATATCTTATATTTAAAAAGAGATTCTAGAAAAAAAATAGTACTCGCACTCATCTTTTTTTCTGAACTCTTTACTTATTTTTTATCCTTTAATTCGTTTTTTTCTATTTGTTTCGTAATCTTCGAAAATCATTTCACCTAAACCTTTTAAACCTGTATAAAATGCTTTCCCTTGGTTGGCCTTTGTAAACTCGCGAACAAACTGCATTAAGTAGTTATCCTGCGCAATCATAAAGGTGGTAATAGGAATATGTAAGCGCCTCGCTTGTTGCGCCATGGCATAACATTTATTTACAATATGGGTATCTAGACCATTACTGTTTTTATAATATTGACCATCCGGAAGGCGTAAGCAACTTGGTTTTCCGTCGGTTATCATAAAAATTTGCTTGTTGGTATTTCGTTTTCTTCGGAGTAAATCCATAGCCAATTGCAAACCAGCAACGGTATTTGTGTGGTATGGACCAACTTTTAAATACGGCAAATCTTTAATTTCTATTTGCCACGCATCGTTACCAAATACCAAAATATCGAGTGTATCTTTTGGGTAGCGCGTAGTAATTAATTCGGCTAAAGCCATAGCTACTTTCTTGGCTGGTGTTATTCTATCCTCACCATACAAAATCATACTGTGGCTAATATCAATCATTAACACGGTACTCATTTGCGCTTTATGCAAGGTTTCTTCAACAACCAAATCATCTTCCGATAAGGTAAAATTAGAAATCCCATGATTAATTTGCGCATTCTTTAAACTCTCCGTCATCGATACTTTATCTAAAGCATCTCCAAATTGATAGTTTCTAAAATCGCCAGTATGCTCATCGCCTATACCCTGTCCTTTACTTTTATGATTCCCTTGTCCGCTACGTTTTATATTACCAAAAATCTGATCTAAGGCTTGCTGCCTAATTGCGCGTTCGGTTTTGGCGGTAATCGCTATGCCGCCATTACCATCTGGGTCTATTTCTTCTTTTATGTAGCCCTTCTTTTTAAGGTCTTCAATAAAATCGTCTATAGTATATTCTGCAGTGGTTAAAGTGTATTCTTTATCGAGTTCGCGCAACCAATCTATGGCCTCATCAAAATCGCCAGAAGTATGTGTAATTAGTTCTTTAAAAATATCGAACAACTTATCGAAAGGAGATTGATAAGGTGCTTCGTAAGTTTTAAAAACAAAACCTTTTCTTGATGTATTTCTATTCATAATACTATAAAAATACTCAATTTAAAATCAAAAAAGTAGCATGTGATAATCGGAATTATCTATGGGCAGAATGAGTTCGGTTATACTGTGTTATTCTACACGTTTTAAACCCGCCAAATCTTCGATTTTAATATACTTGCCTTTAGTAGAAATAAGGTTTTCTTTTTTTAGTTGAGAAATAATACGAATAGCAGACTCTGTGGCAGTGCCCACAATATTAGCGTAATCTTCTCGCGATAACAAAATACTTAAAGTACCATCTGTGTTTTCACCAAAATTACTATGTAGATAAATTAGAACATCTGCCAGTCTTTTACGCACTGTTTTTTGAGCCATGTTGACAATAATATCATCGGACTCTCGCAAATCTCTAGCCATAACTTTAAGCACATCAAAAGAGAATTTAAGATTGTTTTGAAAATCTGCCATAATCTCTCCACGAGGAATAAAACACACTTCCATATCGTTTAGCGCTACAGCTTGTAGATTAGAAACTTCCTCAGTTATTAGTGAGCGCTGCCCTAACAACTGGCCTTTTACAACCATTTTCACTATTTGATCTTTTCCGTTTTCACTTAGTTTAGATAATTTACAAATACCATCTTTAATGCAATAGACTCCGTTAATATTTTCTCCTTCTTCGAAAATAACTTCTCCCTTTTTAATGATTCTAGAAGTTTTACATCCCGAAATACGAATTAATTCATCTTTAGTTAAAGACTTCATTGAATTAAATTGTTTTATTATACATTGTTCACACTTCCCCATACCTATCTTGATGTTTTTACTTTTAAAATAATTTTGAATGAAAACCCCATTTTAATGTAAAACTAAAAAAGGGACATCGGTATAATAGCGCTTTTTGGGTGTCGTGGGATGAAATAGAATTTTTTGAAAATAATTTAAATTCTTAGCCATCATGGCAATTAAATTAATGTGCTTATGCTCAACAAAATTCTGAACAGCATCTTCTATATGATTGTCTGTTAAAAAATGAAACGTATGCTCGTGACTATTAAAATAATCGTCTAAAAATTCTTTGTTTTTCTGTTGATCTTCATTTAGATCGGTACTTTTTTTATTGATATGAAGCGCTCTTACTGCGGCCTGGTTTGCCTCAATAATATCGGCCATTGGTTGCAAGGTTTCTACATGATAGAAAAATGAAAAATCGGTAGGAAAGGCAATTTCTTTTGGACTAACGTACTTTGCGTTTTCGGGCACAACCAATGTGGTACATTTTACTTTTGTAATAACATTCCCAGTATTACTGCCAACAGCTAAATTATTTAAACCAGACTCGCCACGTGTACCCATGACTATAAAATCAATCTTTTTTTCTGCAACCTGATTTCTAATAGAATTAAGAATATAGTTATTATCCATAACCGGATAAAAACGGTGTTTATCACTTAAATAAGGACTTTTTATAATACGTTTTATGGTTTGTTGTAGCAGTTTTTTTGACGGACTTTTTACGACACTAGAAACTATGGTATCATCATTTGTTGATACCTGTTCCTGAAATCTGGAAATCTCGGAAGTGTTTACGTGTAATATGTAAAAATTACACGACGACTTACTAAAAAAACGCAACGCATACTCTATGGCATTCCAAGCGTTTTCAGAAAAATCTGTGGGTATTAAAATATTCTTCATGCCTATCTTCTTCTAGAGAACAAAAATAAAGGCAGGATGTTTAAGGAAATATGACCAATATCATGAACACGCCATATTTAAGATATTTTAACGTACTTGTTGCAGTTTATCTAAATCTAAAATTTTGATATTTCTACCTTCAATTTCAATAATACCGCTGTCTTTAAAACTAGATAAGGTTCTAATTAAACTTTCGGTCGCAATACCAGCAACACTGGCCAAATCGTTACGCGAAATTCTAATAGTGTCTTGTGGGTTTCTATTTAATTTTTCAGCAAATTGTAAGATGGTATTTGCTGTTCTTTTTTTAACCGAACTGTATGCCATTTGCAGTAAATGATCTTTTACATCGGTTAGATTTTCTGTTAGTAATTGTATTAATTCTAAGGTGACTTGGTGGTTGTTATTAAGCACCTCTTTTAAAGCGCTTTTTGTAACACCTATTAAGGTGGTTTCTTTTATAGCAGTTGTAGACTCCTCGTAAGTTGTGTTTTGCACAAAAGATGTGTAACCAAACAAATCGTCTTCTTTATAGAGCGCAGTTGTTAAATCTTTCCCTTTTTCATCAAATTTATGAGACTTCACTAAACCTTTAGCTATTAAATAAATATAGTTTGAGTGTTGTCCTTCTTCATAAATAATATCACCTTTTCCGTACTTTGTTATTTCACCATTATCATCAAAAAAGTTTTTTAAATCATTAAGCGTTCTAATATCAGATTCATCGGTCTCTGCTTCTTCCTTCTTATCGTTTATATCTTTAAGAATAGCCGCTTTAGCCAATCTACTTTCTATGGCACTAATAAGTTCATCTTCTTCAAAGGGTTTAGTGATATAATCGTCGGCACCCAAATCCATCCCTTTTCGCACATCTCTACGCTCTGTTTTTGCAGATAAAAATATAAAAGGAATATGCTTAGTCGTTTCATTTTTAGATAGCGCTTCTAAAACACCATAACCATCGAGTTCTGGCATCATGATATCGCATACAATTATATCCGGTAAATTTGCAATAGCCAATTCTACTCCTAATTTCCCGTTTCGAGCAGTCATCATATTATAGTTAGACAGTTCTAATAATTCTGCTGTGTTTTCTCTTAAAACAACATCATCTTCTATCAATAATACTTTATTCATTATTCTGCTTTATTTTTTATTATAATTGTAAATATACTTCCTTTATTTTCTTCACTTTTAAAACTTATAGTACCGCCTAAGTTTTCTAAATGGCTTTTCACGATATTTAATCCAATACCAGTTCCTTGTTCAAGCAAGGCGTTTTCAGCTCTAAAATAGCGATTAAATATACTTTTTTGATCTTTTTCCGGAATTCCAATACCGTTATCTTTTATATCGAATGTAGTATACGTATCATCTTGCTTAATCATGATATCGACAATAGTATTTTCCGAAGAATACTTAATAGCGTTATGCACTAAGTTAGACATCGCTAATTCTAAAATTTTCTCATCCTGATGCATGGAGTAATCATCAATATTCTCAGGGTAATTAATTTTTTGCCCATCTTTTAAAAGCATATTTGCATTGTAAACCACCTCGTTAACCACTTTACTCAATTTAAAAGTAGTTAATTTATAATTCATTTTTCCGGTCTCTAATTTTTCAATAGACAGAAAATCGTTTAATATATTATTTAGGTAATGCACCTTATCGGAAATGGTCTTTATATGCTTATCGCGTCTTTCCTGCTGTTCTGTTAACTTATACTTGCTCAACAACATAGAAGACGTTAAAATACCACTTAAAGGTGTTTTAAACTCGTGAGAAACTAATGATAAAAATTTAGTTTTCAACTCATTAAGCTCTTTTTCTTTTTTAAGCGCGTTGCTTATTTTATTTTGAGCATCAATACGTTTTTTTATTTCTTCGTCGCGCTCAACATTTACAACTTTTAGTTTTTCAACCGTATTACTCAATTCTGTGGTACGCTCGTTAACTTTTTTCTCTAACTCGTTATTTAATTCTAGTAACTCAAGTTCTTGTTGTTTACGTATAGAAATATCGATAACCAATGTCATTATAAACGTTTCTCCTTCAATTTCTAAAGGATTCAAACCAGCTTCTACCGGGAATGTAGAGCCATCTCTATGTGCGCCATACAAATCTCTACCGCGTCCCATTTTACGGCTTTCCTTGTTCTTCATAAAGCCATCAAAATGAGCACCATGATTGGCATGATAGGTTTTAGGGATTAGAATATTTAAGTCTTGATTTAATAATTCTTCTTTGGTATAACCAAACATACTCTCAGAAGACTTGTTGGTAGCAACAATTTTTTGATTTTTATCGACAACAATAACACCTTCTGAAACGGCTTCAAAAAGTACATTAAAAACTCGATCACTATTTTGAAACATTACTAAAATTGATTTTGAAACTTTACATAATACACGAAAACATAAATAGTAGTAATGACGGAATTAAGCTAATTATCTTAATTTCATACTATCAGAATTTCCTTGTAGTAAAATTTTGTACTTTGTAAAAATAGCAAAAACATGATTAATATCATATTTAAAATACGGTTGATTTCTGAATTTTGCAATAGGTATAAATGAGCAAATAGAAATGAGTAAAACTCCATGTTTTCACTGTGGTTTAGACGCGTCTGCGGCTGAAATTACATTTGATGATAAACCGTTTTGTTGTAACGGCTGTAAAACCGTATACGAGATTTTCTCTGTAAACGATTTAACGTGTTATTACGATTTACAAGCATCTGCTGGTGCCAAACCTAGCGATATTGAAGGCAAATACAACTTTCTAGACAATGCTAAAATTGTTGAAAGCATATTAGATTTTAACGACGATACAACACAAATAGCAACCTTATATATACCTCACATTCACTGTAGTTCTTGTATTTGGATTTTAGAAAACTTAAATAAACTAAACCCTGCTATAAGTGCATCAATTGTTAATTTTGGTAAAAAAACAGTACGTGTAACTTACAATTGTAACAACATTACCATAAAGCAATTGGTTAAACTTTTAGGCAGTATTGGTTACGAGCCTTTTATTAGTTTAGACGATTATAGTGTTGGTAAAAAAAACGTAGATCGATCGCTTATTTATAAACTAGGTGTTGCTGGTTTTGCCTTCGGAAACGTGATGTTTTTATCCTTTCCCGAATATTTTCAGGTTACTGGGTTTTGGATTGAAACCTACGCTCCCGTGTTTAGGTGGCTTATGTTTTCATTCTCACTTCCTGTTGTTTTTTACTCAGCTCAAGATTATTTTATTTCAGCATATAAAGGTTTACGTTCTAAAATTTTGAATATAGATGTTCCTATTTCTTTAGGTGTTGTGGTTTTGTTTGTAAGAAGCACTGCGGAAATTATCCTGGATTTAGGCACAGGTTTTTTCGATAGTTTAACTGGCCTTATATTTTTCTTACTACTCGGTAAATTTTTTCAGCAGAAAACATACAACTTCTTATCTTTTGAAAGAGATTACAAATCGTATTTCCCTATCGGAATCACTAAATTGTATAATGATGGTAAAGAAGAATCTGTTCAGGTTTACGATATTGTAAAGGGTGATAGATTACTAATTAGGAATGAAGAATTAATTCCAGTAGACTGTATATTAATTAACGGAAAAGCACGTATTGATTATAGTTTTGTAACAGGCGAATCTGAAGCTGTTTCTAAGCAATCGGGTGATAAATTATTTGCGGGAGGAAAACAACTAAACGGCAGCATTGAAGTAGATGTATTAAAAACCGTAGAGCAAAGTTATTTAACTCAGCTTTGGAGTAACGATGTTTTTAATAAAAACAAAGAAGATGGTTTTACCACACTAACCAATGCTATTAGTAAAAAATTCACAATTGCTGTTTTAAGCATCGCATTTACCGCTACGGGATATTGGCTTTTTGTAGATTCATCTAAAGCATTAAATGTTTTTACGGCTGTTTTAATAATCGCTTGTCCATGTGCGATTGCATTGGCTGCTCCTTTTACCTTCGGAAATTTACTTCGTATTTTCGGAAAACTGAAGTTCTATGCAAAAAACGCTTCCGTTATCGAACAATTAGCAGCTATTAACACCATCATTTTCGATAAAACCGGAACCATTACTGCGAATAAAGAAACTTCTGTAATGTACGAAGGCTCTAACCTCTCTAACGATGAAGAATCTTTACTTAGAAGCACTTTAAGAAACTCCAATCACCCATTAAGCAGATCGCTATACTCGCTTTTAGATCAACACAATATTGTAACTTTAGATACTTACGAGGAACATATTGGTAAAGGTATAGAAGCAAAACACAACCAAGATACCATTAAAATTGGTTCTGCACCTTTTGTGGGTTACACCACAGAAACAGCTACTTTAAACACTGCTGTTTACGTAAGCACCAATAGCGAGTATAAAGGACGATTTACTTTCTACAACAAATACAGAAAAGGACTTTCTAAACTATTTAATAAATTAAAAAAGCATTACGATTTAGTAATACTTTCGGGAGATAATGCTGGCGAACAAGAAAACTTAACTAAACTATTGCCTGCAAAAACGAAACTATTTTTTAATCAGAAACCAGAAGATAAACTAGAGTACATTAAACATCATCAAAAATCTGGAGCAAAGGTTTTAATGATAGGTGATGGATTAAATGATGCTGGCGCATTAGCACAAAGTAATGTTGGTATTGCCATTTCAGAAAATGTAAACATTTTTTCTCCAGCATGTGATGCTATTCTCGATGCTTCAAAATTTAATCAATTGCATGATTTTATTAAAGCTTCAAAATCGGCTATCAAAATTATAAAATGGAGTTTTATGTTGTCTTTTTTCTATAACAGTATTGGGTTATATTTTGCCGTTACAGGTCAATTAGCCCCCGTTATAGCTGCCATATTAATGCCTTTAAGTTCTATTAGCATTGTGATATTTACAACTGTTAGCACAAATTTTTTAGGTCGAAAATTGCAAAAGAAAAAAAACTAATTGTAAGAGTATAAAACAATTAGAAAAAAGTTTATTTTTATTGAATCAAAATAGGATCAAAATCCAAGAAACATGACAAATGTCATGTTTTAACGATCACTATCAAAGTACTTTTGATCCATAACTTCAATTAGGTATGAGTGTTATATATATTTTACTAACTATTAGCATTATTGTTGCTATTGGCTTTTTTGTGGCGTTTATTATTGCTGTTCGTAATGGGCAGTTTGATGATAGCTATACGCCGTCTGTTCGTATGCTTTTTGAAGATGAACTGGTTAAAGAAAAACCCGAAAAAACAATTTTAACTAAAAACGATTAACATTTTAATTTATGGAAATGCAACAGTTTAAGTACGATAATAAAATCGTTACAAAATTTATTTACGCCACCATCGTTTTTGGTGTTGTAGGTATGTCGGTAGGTTTACTACTTGCTTTTATGTTTTTGTTCCCCAACTTAACCGATGGAATTGCATGGTTAAGTTTTGGACGCTTAAGACCATTACACACCAATGCTGTAATTTTTGCTTTTGTTGGTAACGCCATGTTTGCTGGTATTTATTACTCGCTACAGCGTTTATTAAAAGCAAGAATGGCAAGCGACCCGTTAAGTAACATTAACTTTTGGGGTTGGCAACTTATTATTGTTGCAGCAGCCATTTCATTACCATTGGGTTATACATCTTCTAAAGAGTATGCCGAATTAGAATGGCCTATAGATATTGCTATTGCAGTAATTTGGGTTGTTTTTGGTATTAACATGATTTGGACTATTTTAAAACGTAGACAACGTCACTTATACGTAGCCATTTGGTTCTACTTAGCCACGTTTGTAACTGTTGCGGTGCTACATATTTTTAATAGTTTAGAACTTCCTGTAAGTGGAATGAAAAGTTACTCTGTTTACGCGGGTGTTCAAGATGCCTTAGTACAATGGTGGTACGGCCATAATGCGGTTGCTTTCTTTTTAACGACACCGTTTTTAGGACTTATGTATTATTTTGTTCCTAAAGCAGCCAACAGACCTGTGTACTCATATAGATTATCTATTGTTCACTTTTGGTCTCTTATATTTATTTATATCTGGGCAGGACCTCACCACTTACTTTACACCGCTTTACCAGAATGGGCACAAAATTTAGGTGTTGCATTCTCTGTAATGTTATTAATGCCGTCTTGGGGTGGTATGATTAATGGATTATTAACACTTCGTGGTGCTTGGGATAAAGTACGTACCGATCCTGTTTTAAAATTCATGGTTGTTGCTATTACTGGTTATGGTATGGCAACGTTTGAAGGCCCATTACTTTCACTTAAAAGTGTAAATGCTGTAGCGCATTTTACCGATTGGATTATTGCCCACGTACACGTTGGTGCATTAGCATGGAACGGGTTTATGGCCTTTGGTATCATCTACTATTTAATACCAAAATTATTTAAAACAAAAATGTACTCTACAGGCTTAACCAACTTACACTTTTGGGTAGGTACTTTAGGTATCATTATGTATGCTTTACCATTATATGTTGCTGGTTTCACTCAGTATTCTATGTGGCAACAATTTAATCCAGATGGTACTTTAGTTTATGGTAACTTCTTAGAAACTGTGACTGAAATTATGCCAATGTACATGATGCGTGCTATTGGAGGTAGTTTATATATTATTGGTATGTTTATCTTAGTTTACAACGTAATCATGACGATTAGACAAGGTAGCACAGTTCAAGATGAATTGGCCGAAGCACCAGCTTTAGAGCGCGTTTCTAAAAAACGTACTGCAAATGAAGGATGGCACACTTGGTTAGAACGTAAACCAATACAACTAACCATTTTAGCAACTATTGCCATATTAATTGGAGGTATTATTCAAATTGTACCAACCATTATGGTAAAATCTAATATACCAACTATTTCTACAGTAAAACCATATACACCACTGGAGTTAGAAGGTCGAGATATTTATATACGTGAAGGTTGTGTAGGCTGCCACACACAAATGATTCGTCCGTTTAGACACGAAGTTGAACGTTACGGCGAATACTCTAAAGCGGGAGAATTTGTTTACGATCATCCATTCCTTTGGGGATCTAAACGTACCGGACCAGATTTACATAGAATTGGTGCTAAATATTCAGATAACTGGCACTTTAACCACATGTACGACCCACAAAGTACCTCATCGGGATCTATTATGCCAAGATATCCTTGGTTAATTACAGGGGAAGGTAGTGAGTTAGATAAATCGTTAACCGAAACAAAAATGGAAGCTATGGTAACTCTAGGCGTACCATACACGCAAGAAGAAATTGATAATGCACAACAAGATATGTTGACGCAAGGTGGGCAAATTGAACAAAACCTATATCAAGATCCAGATTTCGCAAAAACCTATGAAGCTGATAAAAAATATGCAGCCGAAAACGGAGAACCATTTATAGAAATGAAAAACAGAGAAATTGTTGCACTTATTGCTTATTTACAGCGATTAGGTACCGATATCCATGTGAAACCAGAACAAAAATAATAACCACCAAAACAATATAAAATCATGTTGAAATTTGTAAAATACCACATGGAGAGTATTGACGGCATCGAGATTTATCCAATAATGTCGTTAGTGATATTCTTTACTTTTTTTGTACTTCTTTTTTGGTGGGTAATTACTGCGAAAAAAGACTATATACAAAACGTTAGCAACCTGCCTTTAGAAACTCAAAACGACGATACATTATGAGAAAACTAATTCCATCTTGGATACGAATTCCCGTAGCCTTTTTAATAATTTTCGCAGCAACAGAATACTTTGTAGATTCTGGCGGAAAGCCCGCTTTTATAGAATACACTGCGGTTCAATTGTTTTTAATTTTAGTATTGCTAATTTTAATTGCTATTGAAGGTGTTATTGGAGCATTGGAAAATGTTATGCTTCATAAATTAGATACAGAAGCTAAAGCTCGTTTTTTAGAAGAAAAAGAATTGGGCTATAAATTCACTTGGATCAAAGAAACCTACACTAAATTATTAGGTCAGAAACCAATTGAACAAGAAGCTGAAATTGTTTTAGATCATAATTACGATGGTATAAAAGAACTAGATAATAATTTACCACCATGGTGGGTATACGCCTTTTATATTTCAATCATTTTTGCTATTGGTTACATGTTGAAATACGAAGTTTTTAATGGAGATAATCAAATTGATGAATTAGAAACTGAATTAGCAGAAGCAAGAATAGCTATTGAAGAATACAAAAAAACAGCAAAAGATTTAGTCGATTTTAATACGGTAACTCTATTAACTGAAGCATCGGATCTAAAGGCAGGAAAAACCATTTTCGAAAGCAACTGTGTGGCTTGCCATATGGCTGACGGTGGTGGTGGAATTGGACCAAACTTAACCGATAAAAACTGGATTTTAGGTGGCGATATTAAACACGTATTTAAAACAGTTTCTGAAGGTGGACGTTCTGGAAAAGGTATGATTGCCTGGAAAGCACAACTTAAACCAGCGCAAATTGCACAGGTTTCTAGTTACGTTTTAAGTCTTCAAGGTACAACACCAGCAAACCCAAAAGAGCCACAAGGCGATATTTGGACTCCAGAAGGTGATGCTGCTGCAGAAGTAAACTAAGCACACAACTAACTTAATATATCCAAGACCTGGTAGTAAAACTAACTAGCAGGTCTATTTAACACCAAACATTGTGGAAACGCCAGACAACGAAACATTTAGAGATTCCATTGGTACGGTTACCGAAGACGGTAAACGCGCTTGGGTATTCCCTAAAAAACCTAGTGGCAAGTTTTACAAATACCGTAAATATATAAGCTACGCTCTATTAGCATTTTTATTATTGGCGCCATTTATTAAAATTAATGGCAACCAGTTTTTAATGTTTAACATTTTGGAGAGGCGTTTTAACATTTTTGGCTTCCCGTTTTGGCCACAAGATTTTCATCTATTTGTAATATCGATGATTATTGGTGTTGTGTTTGTTGCCCTATTTACGGTAGCATTCGGACGTATTTTCTGCGGATGGATTTGTCCGCAAACCATTTTTATGGAAATGGTTTTTAGACGTATTGAATATTGGATTGAAGGCGATCGTGGTAAACAAATGCGTTTAGCTAAACAACCTTGGAATGCCGAAAAAATTAGAAAGAAAACATTAAAAACAGTAATTTTTGTGTTAATTTCTTTTATAATCGCCAATGTATTTTTGGCTTATTTAATAGGAAGCGACAAGTTAATATCTTACATCATTGATGGTCCGACAGAGCATTTAAGCACCCTTATATCTCTTACCATATTTACAGCTGTATTCTATTTTGTTTTTGCTTGGTTTAGAGAACAAGTTTGTATTATTGCTTGCCCTTACGGTAGATTGCAAGGTGTACTTTTAGACACCAAGTCTATTGTTGTGGCCTACGACCATAAACGTGGTGAGGCAGAAAATGGTAGAAAAAAATTCAGAAAAACTGAAGATCGCGAAGCTTTAGGCCATGGTGACTGTATAGATTGTATGCAATGTGTTAATGTTTGCCCAACAGGTATAGACATAAGAAACGGTACACAATTAGAGTGCGTGAACTGTACAGCTTGTATTGATGAGTGCGATCATATTATGGAAAGCATTAATCTTCCAAAAGGTTTAATTAGATATACCAGCGAAGAAAATATAGAGAAGAAAACACCTTTTAAATTAACACCAAGAATTAAAGGTTACATAGCAGTATTAGCCATTTTAACCGGCTTGCTTGTTGGTATGCTTTTTTTACGAAACGATGTAGAAGCGACAATTTTAAGATTACCAGGTCAACTTTACGAACACAAGGAAAACAACATTATTAGTAATGTGTTTACCTATAAGCTGGTAAACAAAACATCTAAAGATATTGAGAACGTAAGCTTTAAATTACTGTCGCATAAAGGGGAATTAAAATTGGTTGCTACAAACGATCATTTTGTAGTGCCAAAGCAAGAAATATCGAAAGGTACTTTGTTTGTTGAAATAAATAATTCGGCTTTAAGTGGCGATAGAAATAAAATTAAAATTGGAGTTTACTCTGGTGATAAGTTAATAGAAACCACTACAGCCAACTTTTTAGGGCCGCGTAGTTTTAAGTAAACCTATTGCTAAAAACTAAAAAGGAATTTAGCACGTAGTTGCATTAGGGATAGAACGGCATGTTTGAGCTCCCCGACCAAAGGAAGGGAGCGAGTAGTGATAGCCCGACCCGTAGGGTAATGCCCTAAATAGAAAATTAATAACGTTACATTTTTTGCTTTCGCGGAAATAAAAAAAATATAATTGAGATGAAATTTAATTGGGGAACTGGAGTAGTACTTGCATTTATAGGCTTTATAGCTTTTATAATGTACTTTGTTGTAACCATGTTTGCGGACAATAGGTTTAAAAACGAATTGGTTACTGAAGATTATTATGGTGCAGAATTATTGTATCAAAAGGATATTAATAAGCTTGAAAAATCGAAAGAATTAACGGTAAACGTAAATTACTTGCGCACTAATGATGGCTTAAAAGTGGTATTCCCAAAGGGTTTTGATTATAAAGAAATTACAGGAAAAGTGTTCCTATATAGACCATCTAACAAACAACTAGACTTTGAGACTTCTATTGTTTCACTGTCTGATTCTACTTTGCTCATACCTGACAAACGTTTGGTAGATGGTCGTTGGAACATTAAAATTGACTGGCAATATAAGGGAAATTCTTATTTATTTAAGGAATCTATAATTTATTAACATGCTTTTCTCAGCATTTATACTAGGCCTTTTAGGTAGTTTTCATTGTGTGGGCATGTGTGGTCCCATTGCATTTATGCTGCCTGTAGATCGAAATAACGCGTTAAAAAAAGCATTACAAATTGGTGTTTATCACCTCGGAAAACTACTAGCTTACAGCGTTATTGGCCTCGTTTTTGGCTTAATTGGCAAAAGCTTATACTTATTTGGTTTCCAGCAACAACTCTCTATTTTTATTGGAATTTTAATGATTCTAGTGGTTTTAATTCCGCAGAAAACATTTAACAAATACAACTTTTCTAAACCGGTTTACAAGGCAATTTCTAAAGTTAAATCGACTTTAGGATCTGCTATGAAGAAAAAAACAATGGATACTTTTTTAACCATTGGTTTTTTAAATGGCTTTTTACCTTGTGGCTTAGTTTACATGGCTGTTTTTGCAGCTATTGCTAGCGGCAATGCGCTAAATGGCGCACTATACATGGCTGTTTTTGGTTTGGGCACCATACCATTGATGACAACGGCTATTTATTTTTCGCAGTTTTTAAAAGGTGCCGCTCGCCAAAAAATACAGAAAGTAATTCCTGTTTTTGTAGTTATTATTGGTGTGCTATTTATTATTCGTGGTTTAGGCTTAGGGATCCCTTACCTCTCTCCTGCTCCGGTTTTGGATGCAGTTTCGGCTAGTATGGATTGCCAGCTTTAAGCTATTTTATTTTCTCTTTTAGGTATAGCTATAAAATATAATTTCGCCACCCTGAGTTTAACCAGAATGACGAAATTACCCCCATTACAATAAAAAAAATACTATTAAATCTTTAATGTTAATACTGGTATAGGTGAATGGTTTACAACTTCCTCCCCTACGCTGCCTTTAAAAAAGCGCGCTAAACCTTTTCTGCCATGGGTTGGCATTACAATTAAATCTACATTGTGTTTATTAGAGAAATTTACAATACCATCATCTACGGTATAGTCACTTACATAACGAACGTTCTCTAAACTTCTTAAATGCTTATCTGCTTTTGTAAAAAAGTTAACGGCCATTTTCTCTAATTGTGCTGTGCTACTAAACTTTTCGTTTGGTAAATTAACATGCACTAAATAAATTTTAGAGGCAATATCCTGGAACATTTCCATGGTATGGTGATATGATTCTATAGACTCTTCCGAGAAATCGCAAGCCAATGCAACCACATCAAAATTAATATTAGCTACATTGCTTTTAACAACAAGCACAGGTATTTCTGAACTACGTACAACGCGTTCTGTATTAGAACCTATAAACATCTCTTCGAAGCCATTGGCGCCATGAGAGCCCATAATTATAATATCTGCATCGTGTTGCTTAGCAACATCGTTAACCTCGCTAAACACTTTTAAATGCTTAATAATTGGAGTGATTTTAACACCTTCTAAATAGTCTTTATCTAAGAAATCGTTAAACTTCTTTTCAGCTAATTTCATAAAAAATACTGCTTTTTGTCCTAGAAGTTCATCTGAGACAGAAAGGGCTTCAGTAGACATTTCTAGCATATGCAATGCAAGCACCTCAGCATCATGTTTTTTTGCTAATTTTGCTGCTGTTTTTAAAGCATATTCTGAATGTTCTGAAAAATCGACGGGTACAATAATTTTTTTCATGTTACTTGGGTTTTAAGTTGTTATAAATCTCAGAGCCATTACAGCTTACTAAATATTAAATTAATTTGGTAGCGGTTTTTTAAACCGTCATAGAAAACAGTTGTGTATCGGGCTGTTTACGTTGCAATAGTAAATCGAAAGCCATACAAATATTGCGTACAAATGGTTGTCCTTTATCGGTAACGGCAATACTATCTGTTTCTATTTTCAATAAGCCATCTTGCTCCATTTCTTTTAGCCTAATTAAAGCATCGGGCAATTCTGGAAAACGAAGGGCATCATTGGTCCAACTGGTTTTAAAACGACACATTAAATTAAGAATGTGTTGCCTAATTACCAAATCTTCTTCATTTAAAATATGACCTCTATAAACAGGTATTATATTATCTTCCAACAAATTGTAATAGCTTTCTAGGCCTTTTACGTTTTGAGCAAAACCGTACCAACTATCACTAATAGATGATACACCTAAACCTATCATGGCTTGTGTTTTAGAGGCTGTGTAGCCCATAAAATTACGGTGTAAATCTCCATTTTCCATAGACTTAAAAAGGCTATCGGTTTTTAATGCAAAATGATCCATCCCAATTTCGTGATACCCTACTTCTGCTAATAATTGTTTACCTAACTCGTATTGTTTTCTTTTTAGTTCTGGTGTTGGTAAATCGTTATCGTTAAAACCACGTTGTCCATTTCCTTTTATCCATGGCACATGTGCGTAGCTATAAAATGCCAATCGATCTGGCAATAATGCTTTTGTTTTTAATATGGTAGATTTTACATGGTCTATGGTTTGAAAAGGTAAACCAAAAATAATATCGTGACCAACCGAGGTGTAACCCACTTCTCTAGCCATTTCGGTAGCACGCTTAACATTTTCAAAGGGCTGAATACGATGAATGGCTTTTTGTACCGTTTCATTATAATCCTGCACTCCATAACTTACGCGTCTAAATCCCACATCAAAAAGTGCTTGCAAATGCTCGCGTGTTGTATTATTTGGGTGACCTTCAAAACTAAACTCATAATTATCGGCTAAAACCGATCTATTTAAAATACCATTTATTAATATTTTTAAATGCTCCGGACTAAAAAAAGTTGGTGTTCCGCCGCCTAAATGCAATTCCTTAATTATCGGTTTTTCATCAAACAATTCTAAATACAAATCCCACTCTTTTAAAACCGCATTTATATATGGCGACTCTACACTGTGTTGTTTTGTAATACGCTTATTACAACCACAAAAGGTGCATAAACTTTCGCAAAAAGGTAGATGTATATATAGACTAATTCCTTCTTTAGAGTTACTTTCTTTAAAAGATTGTACTAATGATTCTTTCCATTTATTTAACGAAAATGTTTCATTATTCCAATACGGAACAGTTGGATAGCTCGTGTATCGAGGTCCAGAAATATTATATTTATCTACTAATGATGTATTCATACCTAATAATTATAGTTCAAAATTAGCAGAATTCCCGTTCTAAAAATATGATATATATCATACCAAATCTTGCATGTCATTTATTATTGGCTTAACTTTCGACTAAATAAAAAAAGCATAACAAAATGAAAAAAATAAGTATCCTTTTCTTAGCAATGGCTGTAAGTTTAGCCTCTTGTAAAAATGAAAAAAAAGACAACACAACAACCGAAACAGTAGCAACTGAAACGGCTGTACAATACGTAGTAAAGCCAGAAGCGACTTCGGTAAAATGGACCGCTTACAAAACCACAGAGAAAAAACCTGTTGGTGGAGAATTTAAAGTTTTAAGATTTGATGAAAAAGCTGGAGCAACTCCAGAAGAAGCCTTAAACAACTTAAGCTTTTCTATCCCAGTAAGCAGTGTATTTACTAACGATGCAACAAACACACGTGATGCTAAAATTAAAACTTCATTTTTTGGAGCTATGTTAGACACCGAGTTATTAACTGGTAAAATTAAATATGTAGATGGTGCTTATTCTGCAGCGATTACCATGAATGGTGTTACTAGCGATTTACCTTTAGAGGTTAAAATCACAGAAGAACGTCGTGTAGTAATGACAGGTGTTATGGATTTAAAAGAATGGGACGCATTAGGAGCTTTAGAATCGTTAAACAAAGTATGTTTCGATTTACATAAAGGCCCAGATGGTGTTAGCAAAACTTGGGACGATGTCGCTATTGAAGTGAATACTTTTTTACGCGAAAACTAAACATTACCCAAAACACCACTCAACTTTTAAAACCATATATGGATTTAGATATTCTAGTCGAAAAATTTAAACAAAAAGACGAAAAGGCTTTTGAAAGTTTATACGCCATGTATAGCGAAAGCATGCATGGCGTTATTTTTAACATTGTTAGAAATAACGATATTGCCGAAGAAATAATGCAAGATGTTTTTGTAAAAGCTTGGCATAAATCGGACACATACTCGAGTAAAAAAGGTCGTTTCTTCACCTGGATTTTGAACATTGCCAGAAACGCGGCTATAGATAAAACGCGCTCTAAAAGTTTTAAAAACACAAAACAAAACCTTGATGCCTCTTTTTTCGTAGATATACTTGAAACTAGTGATAATCTAGATAATACCACGGATGCTATAGGTATAAAAAACTATGTGGGTAAACTCGCTAAAAAATGTATTGAAGTTATAGAACTTCTTTATTTTAAAGGTTACACACAAACCGAAGCTTCCGAAACATTGAACATGCCTATTGGCACGATTAAAACAAGAAATAGAAACTGTATAAAAGAGCTTAGAAACATGGTTTTAAATTAAAACCTTTTAAGTCTATATTTTGAACATTATTTAAAATTAAAATGGATATTAACGCATACATAGAGTCCGGAATTTTAGAGCTATACGTAGCTGGTTCGCTTTCTGATAAAGAAAACGAAGAGGTCTATGCGCTTATGCAAAAAAATCCTGAAATTTTACAAGAAGTTTTAAATATTGAAGCCGCCGTTATTAAACTTACTGCTGCTACAGCTCCAAAAAACAAAAACTATATATTAACGAGTATCAAAAAGACTTTAGGTTTTAAAGGCAATAGCGATACTAAAGTTATATCGATCACTAAATACAACTGGATTACTTATACCGGTTGGGCCGCATCTGTTGTTTTGGCTGCCGGCCTATTATGGACCGTAAACCAAAACACTACTTTACAATCTAATATAGAAGTTGCCAACGTAAAACAGGCCTTATTAGAAACTCAAATTGCAAATTCTAAAAACAGTTTAGAAGAAGCACAAACTCTGGTTTCCGTTTTACGAGACGATGCCATTACTAAAATACCTCTTGCTGGTCAAGGAAATTTTGCTAGCACTTACGCGAAGGTATATTGGGATAAAAAAGAACAACGTATTTTTCTAGATGCGCAAGGATTACCAGAACCTCCAGAAGGTAAAGTATATCAAGTTTGGTCTTTAAAACTTAGCCCTTTAACACCTACAAGCTTAGGTACTATTGACGATTTTGCTACGGATACCAACAAAATATTCGAGATTGCAAATGCAAATCAAAGTGAAGCTTTTGGTATAACTTTAGAGCCTGCTGGCGGAAGCGACACCCCAACTATGGAGTTTTTATACACACTTGGTGTTGCGGCTAGTTAATTCATTTTAAAAACGTTTTATCTTCTTATTTATGTTTCCTATGACTAGGAAAAGGCACAGAAATGATCTATTCTTTACGTCTATTGCGGTTTAGCTTATTTATTATTCACCTCACTCCTGTCTACCGTTAAATAGTTTCCCAAAACCTAATTATTAAGCATAAAAAAAACACTTGACTATATTTCTATAATCAAGTGCTTTCACCTAAAAAACCAACAAAATCAATCACAAAATTCTTGGCTTAATCTTTATATTTTCAAATCACTACACTTCTATAAATGTACTTTAATTAAAACCTATAACTCACAGTAAACTTACTAGAAAACGGTGTACCTGGTGTAAAATGAATTTCTTCTACAGGTGCGGTTTCATTCTGTAAGCGTGAGGTTGTAGCAAATTGTGTTTCGTTCCATTCGGTATCAAAAAGATTCTCTATCGCGAAACCAAACGTTAAATTATTGATGGTATAATTCACGTTAAAATCGCTCACAAAATAACCTTCGGCAACAATACTATTATCTTCGTTTGCTGGTCTATCATCAATATACCTGAAATTTAATCCTCCAGAAAACCCATCTAAATCGTTAACTGTAAGTCCACCTGTTAAAGTGAAATCTGGAGCCAACGGAATATAATCTTCACCAGAAGCTTCATCTATACTACGCGCTTTTGTAAGTGTAGCATCGGTATTTAAAAACAACCAATTGTTTAATTGATATCTTAAACCTAAATCTGCACCATAACGTCTTGTTCTTCCGCTAGGTTCAACAATACCAGCATCGCCAACATAAACAAACTCTTGCTCTAAAAACAAATACCATAAAGCAGAATTAACCACTAATTTTGGTGTTAGTTTCCAAATATTACCAAGATCAACGCCATAGGCTTTTGGTAAAATATTTTCACTAGCATTGGTTACAACAACTCGTGTATCATTAGAGTGAAAACCAATACCCGATTTTAAGTATAGTTGCAAGTTATCTTTCGCATTATAAAAGAAATTCAACTTAGGCAACAACGCTGTTTTGGTTTCATCTAAAGACGTGTAGTTTGTTTGTAGTTTATCATTATACATAAATTTAAAATGCTCTAAACGTAAAGCTGGAGCAACAATAAGTTTTCCAAACTCGAATTCTGCATTAACAAACATACTTGCGTTAGTTTGGTTTATATCACCCAACTGCACTTGCTCTAATGTTGTACTTCTATTTAAAGTTTTAGATAACTCGGTATCGTTTGCCACATCATTTCTTAAACTTACGCCTGCACTTAAAACTACAGGTGTTTTCCCTAAATAAGTATCATGAATTAAACGACTATTAAATCCAAAAATATCACGATTTTCAATTTGTTTTATTTGATCGCCATTTACAGGATCTTCTAAAAAGAATGTAAAATTAGAATACAGTTCGAATGCCGAATGTGTATAAAACATATTGGTTTTTAACCTTGTATCATCATTTATATACTTACTATATTCTATGTTTAAATTGGTACGTTGCGTGTTACCACCTTCGGTATCATCGATAGCTCCAAATCTAGAAATATTTCCATTATCAACTTCGCGTTGTGGTATTTGCCCAGAAGCATCCCAACGACTTTTAA
Source organism: Algibacter sp. TI.3.09 (assembly GCF_038154905.1). Lineage (NCBI taxonomy): Bacteria > Pseudomonadati > Bacteroidota > Flavobacteriia > Flavobacteriales > Flavobacteriaceae > Algibacter > Algibacter sp. TI.3.09. The sequence continues at coordinate 1,901,263 of NZ_JBAKAN010000001.1, forward strand.
AGTGAGACAGTGTTAAGCTTAATTTATTATTTTCTGGAGAAATAACGGTGTACTTTCCAAATAGATTAAGTCTATTAAAATTTTGAGGAGACTCAAACGGGCCATCATTTTCTAAATACTCAATGGCCATATAAGCGTTTTCATTTTTAGAATCGCCCAACAAATCAAACATCCCAAGAGTTCTTAAAGAGTTAAATTGGCCAATAGACAATGAAACCTGACTATCTTTTATATAATCTTTGGTAGAAAAATCTACATAACCTGCCGTGTTAAAATCACCTTTATTGGCATAATAACTTCCTTTACCAAAATCTATTTTGTTAACCGTTTCGGCTATTAAAAAGTGTAAATCACTGTAACCTTGCCCGTGTGCATGAGACACCATATTTACTGGCATACCATCTACCGAAATGGCAACATCGGTTCCGTGATCGATATCAAAACCTCTTAAAAAAAGCTGTTCTGCTTTTCCACCACCAGCGTGTTGACCAATAATTAAACCAGGTACTTTTCGTAATACTTCTTGAGAAGAGTTTACGGGATCGATACTTAAATCTAATCGAGAAATTGTGCTCAACGCATTTAATTGCTCATTTAGGTGTAGCTCTTCTAACTGAAATGTTTTCTCTTGTAAAGTAATCGTTATTCCTGAATTTAGAGTGTTTTCTTCTAAAACCAAAACCTGATTTTTATAACCTAGAAGTCCAACTTTAAGTGAATCTCCTATTTTATTTTCATCTAAAACAAACATACCGTTTGCCGAAGAGTGCGCATGCGTTTCAGAATTTAAGTTATAAACATAAGCCGCTTCTAAAGGCTGATTATTTTCATCTATAATCACACCTTTTAAACGTTGTGAAAACCCTAAATTAACTAAAAACAAGACTAAAACTGTAGAAAGATATTTTCTATAATTCATATAAAACATTTAAATATTACGAATTTCATTGGCCATTAAAGGACCAAGTTCAAAAATACTATTATTCAATTCTTTTTTTAATTCCTCGGCTTTTTTTAACTTTCCATTAACCTTATAAATGCACGCTAAATGGTATAATACATCAGGCTCCGATGTTTTCCCTATAACAAAATTCTCCATAACTGTTAATGCTTTTTTAGTATCTCCTAAATTAAAATAAGACCAAGCTAACAAATCGTAAGATTGTGGTGTTGGGCGATTTTCAATTTCGGTTAACGCTATTTCTAAAGCTTTGTTTTTCATATTAATATCTTCAGCAAATAAAAGTGCGTTATACTTATTATACATATCGCCATATTGCGTATTGCTTACTGCTTTTTTGTATAATTCTAACTGTTCTTTTTGCAACTCAGCATCTTCTAGATATTCAGCAATATCTGCCTTCAATAAATAGTAATCTGGAGATAAATGAGTTCTGGTAGCATAATCTAAAATGCGCAACGCTTCCTTTGGGTTTTTCTCGTGAGAATACACAATCCATGCAATTCCTTTTTTAGAATAAGCATCTTGCGGATCAATTTCTAAAGCCATTAAATAGTGCTTATAAGCAGCTTCTATTTTTCCGGCGTGCCCGTAATAATCGGCTAAATTAGTATACACCCATTTTTTTGTAGATGGCATATTGGTATATTCCGCCATGGTTTTAGCACGTTCCATATATTTTATGGCAGCATCTAAATCGCCACGAACATCCGACCATTTTGATAAACGAATGATATAATCGAAATCTTCAAAATCTTTAAAAGTTTCTAAATAACTTTTCGCAGCTTCAAAATCTCCTAATTCTAGGTTAACATCGAAGAGCATTTTTTGAGTACTTTCTAAATGTTCCCCATTAATTTCTGCTTTTTTAAGTAAACCTAAAGCTTCTTTAAAACGGTGTTGCGAAATATAATTTCTTGCTAAAGCACGTAAATAGCCTGTGCTAGTATAGTTTACAGCCTCGTTTGCTTTTATTAAACTTTCTTCGGCCTCTAAAAGAGATTCAATATTACCCGTAACTCCAAATATTTGAGATTGTGAAGCAGATACCTTTGATAAATAAGGAAATTGATTAGGTTGTTTTTCTAGTTTTTGTTTCCAAAAATTTAAATCTGCCTGAGCCAATGCTAATGCTTTGTTGGTTGTGTTTTCTAAAAAAACATTATAATCTTTAGAGTTGGTAATTTTATTATCGGCATTATTACAACTTGCAAAACAAGCTGCTAATAACACAAACGCCAGTTGGTGAATGATTTTCATGATTTTAGATTTTTAGTGTGATTTTTTTGTGATTCGTTTTTAGGTTGAAAAAATAAAGAGGCTGTTTAAAAAAATAATTAAACAACCTCTAAATAGGCTTCTACCAAGGAGAAGCTAGGTAAGGAAATGAAGGCAAAAAGTCTTTATCGTTAGCACTTACATTATCATTAGAAAATTGAGGGTTTTCAGTAAAATCTTCACCACCAAAAATTAATAATAACTCTACAGTAATAACATCATCAGTTAAATTACGACCTGTTAAAACATTAGTACCATCGTAAAAAGTTGTTGTTCCGTCTAAGGATACATTTAAAACATCGGTTGCAAGTAAACCTGTAAAGGTTGCAGCATCTTGTTGTAATGCATTTTTATCGCCAGCGTTAGCAAAAGCAGGACTTAAACCTTCTAAATTTGCTTGAAACATACTTTGGAATGCAGCATTTTGCTCTGAAGGAATAGTAACATTGAAATCATCTTTACTAGATCCAGAAACAAATACAGTATTTACTGCAGGTCTTCCCATTTGATCTTGTTGCATAAATGTTCCTGAAAAATCAGGCTCCATATTTTCTACAATATTGTTATCATCGTCCGATGAGCAATTAAATGCTAAAAATGATAATGCAAATGCGACACTTATATTTTTTATAGTTTTCATACTTAATAATTTTAATTAGTTATTTTTTATTTCTTTTTAGATTCTACCCAAGTGTTAATAGTTCCCGAACCACCAATCATACTTTTTGGTACTTCTACTACTATAGACATTACATTACTACCTGCAAACGTATCTGCTCCTGGATCGTTAAAACCATCAGCAGTACCAGCAATAATTGCAGAGTATTGTGCAAAATCCATAAAAAACGGATCGTCACGTGGGCCAGCAAAAAACGTCATACCCATTGCATTAGTTTCTGTTACAGCAGCTTCACCATACGTTGTAATATCTACCCAACCTGTATTAGTTGCTGTAGTTGCGATGGTACTATTAAGTCCTGTTTGCGATGGTGCAACTGGTCCAAAAAAGTACATTTTTCCGTCTCTCGGAATGGCTTGAATTACCATGTCTTCAATATTGTCACCATCGGTATCAATATTAATTTCAACTAAAACACTTTCATCAAATGCAGCATCGGCAGTTGCGCTTGGGCTAATTAAACCTTGTACGTTTGCTACAAACACTAAGTTATTTGTGTTTTCAGCTTGAAAGGCATAAAAATCTGTGATATCACTTGTTCCTCCTTTTACAGCAGGTGCATCGATATGATCTGCCGCTAAAATGAAGACACTAGCCGCAGCTACTACTCCAATTCCTAATACTCTTTTTAAGTTTTTCATGATTTTGAATTTTTGTTAATCTGTTAATTTTTGAATTCACGCATACCTACGAAGAAACAACAAGAGCGGTTTTGTTAAAATTATGTTAAAGCGAAAAACCGCCTAAATATTGGATATAAAATTTATCTTTGTCTCTTATTAAAAATGATAGTAGAATGAACCCATCGGCTTCTGGTTGGATAAATAAATTGCTTACAGATGTTAGTAAAAAGGATGCGCTATTTAATATAGACAAAGAATCTTTTTATGAAGCATTGCGCGATTCTGGATTTATCTACGGAAGCAATTTAGAAGTTGTAGAACATACTTTTGAAAACAAAGACCTTACAGAAGAAGAACTTTGTAAAACCAATTTATGCTTAGCATTTTTATACACGCACAAAACATCGAACTCTAAAGCCGAGTTTGTAGATAGTGTTATTGGCTTTTACTCTACCATTAAGGAATCTAAAAATTCTTTTTTTCAGGATTTATTAGGTGGTAAAAAATCGAACGAGCAACTCGAAAAAATAATACACAAACGCGTTCAAATAGACGCTAATGTTTTAACAAAAAACTTTAACTACTTTGTTATTAACGCGCTACTATATATAGATGTGTTGGCGTACCAAGGTTATTTGAAAAACGAAACCATTTCGATTGAATATTTAAAAAATTTAGAAGCTGCCATTACCTCTATTTCTTTAGAAGTTTTGAATGCCAAAGCCTCTAAAAATAAATATGACGAAAGTTTAATTAAATTGTTTGAATCGTCTTTACGCTACCAAAACGACACGCATATAGATTATAAAGCAGCCGTTGCTATGGTAAAAACTTCTAAGGAAGCCTACTATATTTTAGACATTGCTTGCATGGCCTCTTGGAGTGATGCTATTATAGACGAGAAAGAATATCAATTTTTAGTAAAACTAGGTCAAGATTTAAGATTGAATAGTGAACGCATTCAGCAATCCATCCAAAGTGTAAACACCTTTTACACTGCCAACAAAGGCAATATTGCGCTTTTAAGCTCTAAAAATATTGTACACAGTTTTTACGATAATTCTAGTAAAATGGTATACAAACTTATTACTAGAAATAGTAAACGCTTGTACCAAGAACTAAAGGATAGTAAGGAACTTATGGTTCTACTTACCCAGTCTACCGTTAGAGATTTAACTAAAGAGGAGCAGAAAAAAGTAACCGACCAACTATTAGATATTTTTAAATCCATACCTAGTTTAGCGATTTTTCTATTACCAGGCGGTGCCATTTTATTGCCTTTGGTTATTAAATTTATTCCAAAATTATTACCTTCTGCTTTCGATGAAAATAGAATAAAGAAATAATAGATTCCACTTTTCATCGTTTATAATATATTGAAATCACATTGGCTAAACATTAGTTTTAGCCGAACTCCGTGGTCTATCACAGAAAAAAAATCTATTCTTTTAGAACTATTTTATTTTTTTCAGTTAGATTTACGAATACTAACATTCTAATCATATAAAATTTGAAGACATCATATACAATTGAGGAAATTAACGACGTATTACAAGGCGAATTAATTGGCCATACTACACAAGAAATTAACGGACCAGAACAATTACAAAACGCGAATAATAATCATATCACTTTCGTTGGAAGTGTTAAATACGTGAAATTTTGGGCCGACTCTAAAGCATGTGCTGCTGTTGTAAATGATAATTTAAAAATTGAAGCCGGAGATAATCGCGCTATTATTAAAGTGAAAAATGCCGATTTAGCGATGGCTAAAATACTGGAACTTTTTAATCAACCAGCTCCCGTATTCGATACTGATATTCACCCAACAGCCGTTATACACGAAACTGCAAAAATTGGTAACGGATGTAAAATTGGAGCCAATTGCTACGTTGGTAAAGATGTAGAATTGGGTAACGAAGTTATACTATACCCTAATGTTTGTGTTTTTGATGAAACCATTATAGGTGATAAAACCATAGTTTGGTCGGGTACCGTAATTCGCGAACGCTGTATTATTGGTAGTAACTGTATTTTCCATACTAATGTAAGTATTGGTGCCGATGGTTTTGGATACAGACCAAGTGACGATGGTAGAGGCTTAGTTAAAATACCACAAATAGGGAATGTAATTATTGGTCATTTTGTTGAAATTGGAGCAAATTCATGTGTAGATAGAGCCAAATTCAGCTCTACTATTATTGGCGACGGTTGTAAAATTGATAATCTAGTACAGGTGGCTCACAATAGTGTTATGGGACGATCTTGTATTATGGCTGGACATAGCGGACTCGCTGGTTCGGTTACACTTGGAGATGGTGTTATTATTGGAGGAAGCGCTTCTATTAAAGACCATACCAACATTGATTCGGGAGCAACCGTAGGTGCTGGATCTGGTGTAATGAACGATGTAAAAGCCGGACAAACCGTTTTAGGTTATCCTGCGCAAGACGCTCGAGATATGCTAAAACAATGGGTTGCTATGCGTAGATTGGTTAAGAAATAAAATTTTATTTATACAAAAGGTTTACTTTATTTGAAAATTTTTGAATGGAGTGAACCTTTTTGTTTTACGAATAATTCGATTCTGGTGTATTTTTACATCAAAAGATGTAAATTATGGCAATTGTTGGAAGACAAGATGTAAATAAAAAACTTTAAAAAGCAAAAAAACCACCTCTCATTGAGATTATTAATGCACTTTTAATCTTCATAAAACACCTCCAACCTCAACAACTAATTTCCATTGACTCAAACAGCCTTTCCATTGAAAACATTTGAATTCTAAACATAAAAATTGCAGTTTTACCGTATCTTAATAGAACCTAAAAAAGTATTATGAATCTAGAGTTCTTAAACAAACGTAATTCCAAGATTTTTGAGTTCAGTTTTATTTCAGCCTTTTGGTTGTTATTATTTACGGCACCACTATTCTTTCAATGGATTAACGTAGATAAAATAAACTGGAACATCATTTTTAATGTCTGGTTCGATTACTTACCGCTACTCATTATATTTTGCATCAACAGAATTATTTTAATTCCTCAGTTTCTATTTAAATCTCGAATTTCCTTATATATAATTTCTGTAACGCTATTAATAGCGCTAACCGTAATTGGTTCTATAACAATACGACAACTGGAAAACCCGCAACAAGCACCACCATTACACGGGCAAAATTTACTACAACTGCCTGACTCTAATAAAGAACTTAAAGAGAGAAAAACAGGAAACCACGAAGCACCAATGTCTTCAACTCCACCTTATATAAACCTTATATTATTATCCATTTTATTGGTTGGTTTTGATACCGGAATGAATCTTTCTGTAAAATGGGCACAAGGACTGCAGCAAAAAGCAGAGATAGAAAAAGAAAATATTAAAAATGAATTAGCTTTTTTACGCAATCAAATTAGTCCACATTTTTTAATGAATACGCTTAATAATATTCATTCCCTGGTTGATTTCGATACAAAAGAAGCCAAAAGTTCTATTGCTAAACTTTCGGTGTTAATGCGCCATCTGTTATACGAATCGGACGCAACACCAACCACTTTAACAAAAGAAATAAATTTCATTAATAGCTATATTGAACTCATGAAACTGCGGTTTAGTGAAGAAATCGATATACAATTCAACTTACCAGAACAATTACCCGATATCACTATTCCTTCATTTCTTTTCACAAATATTCTCGAAAATGCTTTTAAATACGGCATAAGCTATGATGAAAAATCATTCGTTCATATTAATTTATATATTCATAAAAACGAGCTTGAATTTAATATATGCAACAGTTTACATAAAAAGAAAAAAATTACAGAACAATCTGGGATAGGTATAGAAAACACTGAAAAGCGACTTAAATTACTTTTCAAAAATAATTATACATTTACCCATACAGAATACGACAAGATATTTAATTCAACCATTAAAATACCTATATGATAACCTGTATAGCAGTAGACGATGAACCTTTGGCATTGAGACAAATTGTTTCTTACATTGAGCAAACGCCATTTTTGCAACTTTCAGCAAAATTCACGAATGCATCATTAGTAACGGAATACTTAGAAACTAATACTGTAGATTTAATGTTTTTGGATATTAATATGCCAGATATCAGTGGCATGGAATTGGCTAAATCACTTAAAAATCCGCCTAAAATAATTTTCACTACAGCTTATAGCGATTACGCCATAGAAGGCTATAAAGTAAATGCCGTAGATTATTTACTAAAGCCAATTGAATATAACGATTTCTTATCTGCATCTACCAAAGCTGAAGATTTTATAAAAAAAGATAAGCTAGTTAAAACTGAAATTAAAAAGACGGGCGATTACCTGTTCATTAAATCTGGGCAAAAACACATCCGAATTAATTTTAACGATATAGAATATCTAGAATCTCAAAAAGAATACGTCTGTATCCATTTGATAAATAGCGCTCCGGTAAAAACATTAATCCGTCTTAAAAATATTGAAGAAGTATTACCACAGGGAAATTTTATGCGTATTCATCGTTCCTTCATTGTAAACCTCAACCATATTGTTACCGTAGAACGCAACCGAATTATTTACAGCGACAAAAGATGTATTGTAGTTAGCGACACTTACATAGATCAATTTAAGGAATTTATTAGCAATAATTTTTTTAGTTAAAATTCCATTGATTAAATACCGCCTTCCGTTGATATTACTTTTTTTTCACTCGTCACTTTAAGTTCTTTGTAGTAAGTTAAGACTAAACACAAAGAGATGATACATTATAGCAAAAAACTGTTTACGGCACTAGGCCTATTTGTTTCGGTTATTTCTGTGGTAAAAGCTCAAGCCACCTACCCTATTGTAGATACAGGCGTAAACGCATTTTATAGTGATACAGCCATAATAACAGCACCAACCAAAGCCCAACCTTTTTACGGGCAAGATGCTACATACACTGGTAATCAACCTTCTTACACCGATAATAATGACGGCACGATTACAGACCATGTTACAGGCTTGGTATGGGAAAAAAATATGGGTACAAAAATCACTTTTGAAGAAGCCTTTGTAAAAGCAAAAAATTCAAATCTTGGAGAACATACAGATTGGCGTGTTCCAACAATAAAAGAATTGTACTCACTTATTTTATTTACAGGAAAAATAAAAGGAGCTACTGCCATAGATATGTTTATTGATACTGAATATTTTAATCAACCACTTGGAAACACAAGTATTGGTGAACGTGAAATTGATGCGCAAACTTGGTCGGCAACAGAATACGTAGGCAAAACCATGAGAAAAGACGCCACCGTTTTTGGTGTTAATTTTGTGGATGGAAGAATTAAAGGATATCCTAAATACAAACCCAGAACCGGAGATAAAAACACTATGTATTTTCGCATGGTTAGAGGAAACACAGCATATGGAAAAAACAATTTTATAGATAATGGAGATGGTACAATAAGCGATTATGCCACCGGATTAATGTGGCAAAAAGCAGATGATGGAAAAGAACGAGATTGGGAAACATCTTTAAACTATGCCGAAAACCTAGAACTCGCAAACTATAACGATTGGCGTTTACCCAACGCCAAAGCGTTACAAAGTATTGTAGATTACTCAAGATCTCCTCAAACAACGAATTCTCCGGCTATAAACCCGATATTCGACACAACAGAAATAAATGATCCAAAAGGAAAATCTGGCCAATACCCTTATTTCTGGACCAGTACAACACATTTAGATGGTAGAAACCCATCTGCTAGTGCTGTTTATATTGCTTTTGGCGAAGGACAAGGAGAAATGAGAGGAACTCTAATGGATGTGCATGGTGCAGGCTGCCAAAGAAGCGACCCTAAAAGTGGAAATAAAAATAATTTTCCTCAGTTTTTTGGTCCACAAGGTGATGTTCGTTATGTCTACAATTTTGTACGATGTGTAAGAACAATAGAATAAAAACCATATATTTAAAATAATATTAATATACCCCAAACAAAATAAACGAATAAAATAAAATGTATATGAAAGCAAAACATATTAAAATCGCAGCCATAATAATGATATTTTTAGGCCAAGTTAGTTGTAGTGAAGACGATAAGGTAACAACCAACGAAACTATAGAAGTTCCCGATGTGTATTTTAAAATTTACGGCGCAACAAGTATTACAAGTGATGGTACTTATATTACAATAAATACGAATGGTATGCCAGACCATAAAAGTGTGTATTACCCAACTTCAAGTGAATTATACGAAGATTTTAGTGGTACTACTTTTGAAGGCTACGATTTTGTAAAAAACCCAAATACCATCGCTTCATTCGATTATACTTTTAAAATACCTTTAAACCCAACAGTAGCGACTAACCATGCCGCTACACCACTTGGTGCTATAGGAGTTTCTTTAAACGGTGTGCCTCTTTTTAATCAATATGCAGGACCTAACCAACCACTTACCGATGAGTTTCAAAGTTTTGATAAATACTGGGGACATCCAACAGGAAATGGAACATTTCACTATCATATTGAACCACTATATTTAACAACGGTAACAGCTACAAAGTCCTCATTACTTGGTTTTCTATTAGATGGTTTTCCTGTTTATGGTCCTGAAGAAAACGGATCTGACGTTACCGGATTAGACGCCTACCATGGCCATAGTCACGCTACCGAAGATTATCCTGATGGAATTTACCATTATCATATTACCAATACAGATCCTTACATAAACGGAAACGGATATTACGGAACACCTGGAACTGTAACGCAGTAATGAAATACGCCTATTTATTTTTCTTGATTTTTTGTGTGTGTTCTTGTAAAAACAAAACAAATGAAACTAGTATTATTAAAAACATTCCAGCTTCATTTGTTTTAAAATCAACGACCGTAACAAAAGCAAGTTTACTTTATGCTGAAGGTAGAATCTATTCAGGTTTTGTTTACGAACTAAACCCAGAAACTGCGGATACTCTTTTGTTAGAAGGTTATTACAACGGCTTAAAAGAAGGTGCATCAAAAAAATGGTATACCAACAATAAGTTAAAGGAATTACGTCATTATTCCTTTGGACAAAAAAACGGAAAGCAAATTGCATTTTGGAAAAACGGAAATAAAAGATTTGAATATACCGCTAAAAAGGATGCCTATGAAGGCGAATTAAAAGAATGGAATAGCGATGGGTTTTTATTTCATTTGGCTCATTATTCCAACGGACAAGAAGAAGGCTCTCAAAAACTATGGTATGATAATGGGAAAATTAGAGCAAACTACGTTATCATTAGTGGTAAGAGGTATGGATTATTAGGAACTAAAAATTGTGTAAATGTATCGGATAGTATTTTTATTAATAAGTAGTGTTTTATTAATTGGTTGCAACGGAAGTAAAAAGAAGCGTCAGAATACGGAAGAGATCACAGCTTTACCTTACTATAACGACCCGACTTTTACACCGGTATTTATAAAGGATAAATCTAGAGTTCAAAAAGAAATCACGCATATTATTGATGATTTTGAATTCTTAAATCAGGATAGTATTTTAGTGAATCAAAGTATAATTCAAAACAAAATACACGTTGCTAATTTTATTTTCACCACTTGTGGCAGTATTTGCCCGGTAATGACAGATCATTTAAAAATAGTAAGTGATAGCTTGCAAAATAATCAAGATCTTGTTTTTCTATCGTATTCTGTTACACCTTGGATAGATACGCCTAGTAAATTAAAGGCTTACAAGAAAAACCATGATATTACAAACGAGAATTGGCAATTTCTAACGGGTTCAAAAAGTGACATCTATAAATTAGCCAGGCAATCTTATTACGCCGAAGAAGATATTGGTTTCAGCAGAGATAGTACAGAGTTTCTACATACAGAACATTTAATTTTAGTAGACCAAACTAAAAGGATTCGTGGTGTTTATAATGGCACCGTAGCTTTGGATATGGAAGCGCTCATAAATGATATAAAGACTTTACAAAATGAAAAATAATAGTCTCTCCAACTTAAGATTGAAATAGCAATATCATTTTTAAAATATTACAGTAAATAAATTAGGTTTCCAACTCCAACAACTCCTGTTAAACAGCCTAAAATAAAATCCATTCTAGTTGCTATAAAAGTAAGTTTGTGTTCAATTCTGCTCGCTACTGTGGCATACACGGCGTATAATGTAAATGAGCCCGCCGTAGAACCAATAGAAAAATATAAACTATTGAGAAGTGAGTATTCGAAATACTCTAAACCTATTAGCAAAGAAATAGACGTGAAGTAAAACGGAATGGCAAAAGTATTTAATAAAGACATACCAATACCGTGTAAGTAAGCTTTAGACTTATCGATTTCTTGTTTTTTAATTTGCTTTTTTGAAGTAAAATATAACCTGAAAAAATTTGCCGATAGTAAGAAAAGAATACCTGTACCAACTTTTTGTATCAGGGTTATATATTCTGAATTCTCCATTAAAACGCTTGAAAGATATGCGCCTATATTAGCTTGAAAAAACAATACCGTAGCAAAACCACCAATGAGATAAAAAGCAGATTTCCGTCCACTTTTCAAACTAAACTTAACAACTGTAAGATTTAAAAAACTAGGTACAATACTACCGGAAGCAGCAATAAGAAATCCAAAAAGTAAGCAGGTTAAAAAAGTCATAATTTATATCTAGCCACAAATAAACGGCTTAATCCATCAATATGTTACTACGTTTAATCTTTAAATTAACCCGAAACGATTCAACTAAGCCTTTTTTAATCAAATGGAAAGTTTAAAAATATAGTAACTTAGCCTTCTTTAACCTATGGGTCTATTTTAGAATAAGCAAAAACGACATTACACGTATTATGAAAATAGTATTAAAAGTACTCGGTATTATATTTGGTGTTTTATTCATTTTTGGAGCTATTGTGCAATACAACGACCCCGACCCTATATTGTGGATTATTATTTATACCATTGCTTCTATTGCTAGTTTTGGTTATGCCGCTAACAAAACACCTAAAATGGTTCTACTTGTTCTTGGCACTTTATTCCTAATCGGTTTTTTCTCAGCCTACCCAGAAACTTTTGAAGGTTTTGAAATAGGTAAAGGAGATATAAAAAATGTAGAAGAAGCGCGAGAAGCTTACGGATTATTGCTAATGGCAATTGTTATGTTTTTGTTTGGTGGTTTTTCTTTTTTAGGGAAGAAGTGATTACACAAAAATATGTTGTTATGTAAAAAAATCACTCTCATATTACGATGCTACAATAATTAAATACATTTACTTAAAAAATGTAAGGCGTTGATTACTAAAAAAGTAAGTAATAAAGCATTAAATGTCAGCTCCTGTTTTTTATTTACCATACACTTCTGTTAATTTTTTTAACATATATTTACACCTAACCGTAAAAAATCTTAATATGAAAAACATCAAAAAAGCAGTTCTATTTACATTCTTAATTTTTGGTATTACTAGTTCTTTTGCAAAAGGAAAAATCCCGCTTGGGAAAAAAGAAGTGATTACTGTTGTCTCTGAATTACCAGATAACGAAATGTATGAAACTAGTGAAAACAGTAAAGTTTATCTTGATTTAGCAACAATACACGAAGAATTTAATGTGGCTTGGATTTTACCATTATGGATTACCAAAGATGCGAAGCTTGTTTTATATGATGTAAAATCAGAAACATATTATGACGTTTCAGAAGAGCAAATAGCCGTCATATTAGAGGAAAACAACATTAATAAAGCCGATGTTTTAAAAGTTCCTTTTTACAATAAATATGGTGGTAAAGTTCTATTTCTATTAATAGTAGCAGGAATCATCTGGAGTTATATGGGTAAAAAAGAAGATAATGTAACACCTCAAGAAGTTTAATTATGAGTCCATATTTACTTCCGGCAATAGTACTTTCTTTTGGTTTCCTTATGATGTTTTACATGATGAAAAGAAACAAAAAGCATGTTAGCAATGAAGATTTTGATAAAGAAAAACAAAATGTTGACCAGTACAAAAAAGAACTTCTAGACAAGGACTATTCTTTTATCAAAAAATGGATGAAAAACGCCCCTATTGATGCTTTTACCTCAGCCTCTATACCATATACAGGTGCAGACAAAGCTAAAGATATAGGTAAAGACATATTAAAATCTGCAATGACTTTAGGAACCGTAAAGTATACCACTGTCGAAACTCCTTCTTTTGTGATTTTAAGCGAAGGGAAAATGCATTATTTTAGTACAGATGTAGATGGCGATTTAAAAGAGCATTTAATTTTTAATTCAGAGCGCTTAAGCAATGCAACCGTTACTTTCGATTCTACTAAAACCAAAGAAATCGTTGCTAACAAATACCTTTTCACCTTTAATATAGACGGCCAAGTAAGCGCTATAGAAGTTCATAACACATTAACTTTTAATGCTGATGTTTCTTCAATGTTTGGCAGTAGCTATTCTAAAACCTTAACTAAAAACAAAGTTGTTGGAGATGAGTTTTATACTAAAATAATTGCACTTTATCCAAACTTAAAAGTAAAGCGCTAATTTATCATCATTATAATTTTCAAAGCCGAATTTCAAAATATATTGAAATTCGGCTTTTTTGATTTATACTCAAGCAAAAATAAACAGCTACTTAATTGAATATGGTTTCTTTACAAATAAGAACTAATATTAGTAAAAGGCATTGCAACATATACAGCAATTCCTTTTCTTTAAAAAATAGAATACTTTTACAAAAAACTAAATCATCATTTTATGGCATTTACTATTGCTTTTATACTATTAGTGGCTTTCGCTCTCTATACTCTTTATGCCACCAAAAAGAAAAAGGCTGAAAAATTTCCCGCTAATTGGCATAACAAAATCATGCGGCATGTTAATTTTTATAAAGGTTTATCTACCACTGAACAAAAACGATTCCAGCAGCGGATTATGGTATTTTTAAGTGAAGTAAATATTGAAAGTGTAGGTTTCAAACTTGAAGATCTCGATAAAATATTAATTGCATGTAGCGCTGTTATTCCTGTTTTTAATTTCGAGGAATGGCATTACAAAAATTTAAGTACGGTTTTAGTTTATCCAGATCATTTTAATGAAAATTTAGGTTTTGCTCAAACCGATGAAAACCGACAAATTGCAGGTATGGTTGGTACGGGACAATTTGAACATCAAATGATTTTATCACGAAAAGCACTGCATGGTGGCTTTCAAAAAAAATCTCATATTCACAATACAGGTATTCATGAGTTTGTACATTTAATAGACAAACTAGATGGCTTAACAGATGGCGTACCAGAAACATTAATACAGCAACCCTACGTTATACCTTGGTTAAAAATTATCCATAAAGAAATGGAGGATATAAATAACAATAAATCTGATATTAGAAATTACGGAGGTACTAATGAAGCCGAATTTTTAGCTGTAGCTTCGGAATATTTTTTTGAACAACCTGAAAAAATGAAGAAAAAACATCCAGACTTGTATCAAATGCTTGAAGTTTGCTTTCGTGTAAAAGATAGTTCTAAAACGTAAAAGAGGATTTAAATTCTCTTTAGAAACCCATCCACAAATTAAGATGTTTTTTCTTACTTATTAAGTGCTAATTTTTTAAATTTGAATATTACATTGCTAAAACCTTAGCAAAAATCATGAAAAAAGTAATTTGTTTTCTACTAACAATTTCATCTTTGTTTTATTCCTGTAAGGAAAAAACAAAGAAAAGCACTTATATAAAAAAGAAAGTCATAGATAGCGCTATAGTTTACACACCAAAAAGTGAACTTGAAAATGAATATCTTAATTTTAATTCTCCAGAAGCTATAAATCGAATAGCAGACATAGAAAACGAATATTTTAATGACTATAGATTAAACTCAAGTAAATACTATGGCACACAATGGTATTACTCAGTAGGTTTAAGCAAGGATTTACTAGACTCTATAAATGTTTTTCAAAAATATGCTATAGAAAAAAATGATATTAAGCTAGATAGTATGCACTGCACTATATTTGCTGTAAAAGCTTTAGAAGCTGGGTTTGGAAAGGAATTTGAAACTGTTGAAAAACATCATACCAAAATATGGGCTAACCGCGAACATGCTGGCTGGAGCTTAGGATATATTTTAACTAAATTCTACAACTGGAAAGCCTACCTTTTTATCTCAAAAAACTCTAATGAATATGATGCCTGTTTAAAGAATTACAAAAAGGATAAAAAATACCATGTTTGGAAACAACCCAACATTCCTTTAACGGGTATTTTTGATGTTGATGATGATAAAGACGACATTAATAATCTTCTAAATCTAAATGAGTTTGGCTGGGGTTTTAGCAATCAGGGATGGCACACTTGGATAACCCGGTTTAACTATTTAAAAGAATGTAATTGGCTTGGAGCTCCTTCTGAAAAACACAACTTAAGCAAGAGCACGCCTCTATTTTTAAAAACTAAATTCACCGATTACCGTGACTATAATTCTCATGTAATAATTTTTCCGCCTAAAAAGAACGAAATATTTATAAACGAATAACAGAGATAGAAACAGCGTAAAATTAATTTTAACCTGTAGACATATTTTCAGAACAAAACATTATGAAAAACTTAATTTTAATATTATTAATTGGATTTTTTAGTTGTAAACCTGACACCAAAAAAAACATTAGTTATACAGCTCAAAATAATATAAAGATTATAAAAGCTGACACGATAAAATTCACAAATGGATTTGATTTTCCTGTAGGAAAACCAGATGCAAAAAAATATTATAATGCTCAAAAATTTGGAGAAAACGAACATTTAGGAGATGATTGGAATGGAGTTGGAGGAGGAAACACCGATTTAGGCGATCCGATTTATTCTATAGCAAATGGATATGTCTCTTATGTTGAAAATGTTTATGGAGGTTGGGGAAACGTTATTAGAATAGTACATTATATTGATAATGAAAATCAAATTGAATCTCTATATGCACATTGTGATGAAATAATTATTAAAAAAGGAGATTACATAGAAAAAGGGCAAAAAATTGGAACAATAGGAAATAATAATGGGCAATATCTTGCTCACTTACATTTAGAATTAAGAAGCCAAGTTGGACTTCCAATAGGTGGCGGATATTCTTTTGATACTGAAGGGTATTTAGACCCTACTGAGTATATAAAAAACCACAGAAATTAACAACGTGCAAATCCATAGCGCCACTTAGGCTTAATTTAAAAGCAAAACATGTAAATTTGGCCAAGTAAGAATTTAAAAGGCTGCGCTTACCTTCTACCCTACAAACAAAAAAAAAGAACATTATCTGCTAGCCAAAAAACAATCTAGATGCCAATAGAAAACATACCCGAACTCTACATTAAGGACAAAACAGAAAGTCCTGATTTATTTTGTTTACGACTTTAAAATGACCACAGATGTTGTTAAAAGTAAGGTGAATTTAGGCATGAATATGTTTAGTTTTCTTCAAGTAGGGAAAAAACAAGTGCATTTTGCAGGAACATCGGTTGCAGTAAATAAAGACCAATCATTATTACTGAAAAAAGGAAATTGGCTTTGGACAGAATTATTAGACACAGAAGCTATTTATTACTGTAAACTCTTTTTCTTTTCTGAAGAGAAACTAACCGATTTTTTAAGTAAATACACCAACGACGTTAAACCGTATAAAGAAGATGTACCCTATTTTGTAATTGAAAACGATACATATATTGCTTCTTTTATTAGCTCGTTAGCATCACATACATTTGAAAACCAAAATTTTAGCGATGCATTATTGGCTTTAAAGTTTGAAGAAATTTTATTGTACTTATTAAATAAATATGGTAATACCTTTGAGTATTACTTACATTCTCTAATTTCTAAAGATGTTTCACCATTTAAAAACATAGTAGAAAACAATGTGCATTCTAATTTAAAGTTAGAAGAAATTGCCTTTCTCTGCAATATGAGTTTATCTACTTTTAAACGTCATTTTACAAACGAATACAACCAAGCACCAGGAAAATGGTTGCAAGATAAGCGCCTACAAAAGGCTAAAGAATTGTTACAAGGCGGAGAATTAAAAGCATCTGATATTTACTTAGAAATTGGCTATAACAACCTGTCTAACTTTAGTGTAGCCTTTAAAAACAAGTTCGGAATTAGCCCAACAGATATTTCAAACTAGATAAACAATATCTAAACCACTGATTTACAAATTTCTAAAAACACATCAAACTATTTTTTTTTTGATAATAAACAACATTGACCTTTTTTCATAAGTTATTGAGCCGTTTCAATAAATAGAAAGGTAATAACCCAACATACATTTGTACCATAATTAAACAACGCTTGTTTTTGCAAGCACTATTTAATAATTAAAAATTATAATTATGGCAAATGTAACAAAACCAGTATTTAAAGAAAGATACGGTAACTTTATTGGCGGTAAATTCGTGGATCCTGTAAAAGGTCAATATTTCGATAACGTTTCTCCAGTAGATGGTAAAGTATTTACGCAAGCAGCACGCTCAACACAAGAAGATATAGATTTAGCGCTAGATGCAGCACACGAAGCGTTTCCTTCTTGGAGTACATCTTCAGCAACAGAACGTAGTAATGCGTTATTAAAAATTGCACAAGTAATGGAAGATAACTTCGAGTACTTAGCAACTTTAGAAACTATAGATAACGGAAAACCAATTCGAGAATCTCGTGCAGCAGATATTCCTTATTGTATCGATCACTTCCGCTATTTCGCAGGTGTAATTCGTGCAGACGAAGGTAGTATTTCAGAACACGACAAAAATACAGTAAGCATTGTATTGCACGAACCTGTTGGTGTTGTTGGAGAAATTATTCCTTGGAATTTTCCAATGTTAATGTTAGCATGGAAAATTGCTCCAGCTTTAGCCGCAGGTTGTACAGCTGTTGTAAAACCAGCAGAGCAAACACCTACTAGTGTTATTGCATTAATGGAACTTATTGGTGATATTTTACCAGCAGGTGTATTAAACATTGTAACTGGTTTTGGCGCAGAAGCTGGTGCAGCTTTAGCAACATCTAAGCGTATTGCAAAACTATCTTTTACAGGTTCTACGGAAACTGGGCGTAAAGTTTTACACAATGCTGCCGAAAACATTATTCCTGTAACTATGGAATTAGGTGGTAAATCTCCAAACGTATTTTTTCCATCTGTAGCCGATCATGACGACGATTTTTTTAGTAAAGCTATTGAAGGTGCACTAATGTTCTCTTTAAACCAAGGTGAAATTTGTACTGCTCCTTCACGTATTTTAGTGCATGAGGATATTGCAGACCTTTTTATCGAAAAAATGAAAGTGCGTTTAAAAGCAATTAAAACAGGAAACCCGTTAGATCCAGAGACTATGATTGGTTCTCAAGTTTCTAAGCCACAATACGACAAAATTCTTGACTATATTAAAATAGGAAAAGATGAAGGTGCAGAAGTTGTTGCTGGTGGTGATGCTGGTAATTATGAAGGCGAACTTTCTGAAGGATACTACATTCAACCTACAGTTTTAAAAGGAAATAATAAGATGCGTATTTTCCAAGAAGAAATTTTTGGTCCGGTTGTAGCCTTAACAACATTTAGCTCTACGGAAGAAGCTATTGCTATTGCAAACGATACGCCTTACGGTTTAGGTGCTGGTGTTTGGTCTAGAGATGCACACGAATTATACCAAGTACCTCGTGCTATACAAGCTGGTAGAGTTTGGGTAAACCAATACCATACTTATCCTGCACATGCTCCTTTTGGTGGTGTTAAAGAATCTGGATTTGGTCGTGAAAACCATAAAATGGCTTTAGATCATTACCGTGTTGTAAAAAACATGTTAATATCTTACGACAAAAAACCTATGGGTTTCTTTTAATTAAAACCCATTAAATTCAGTAATAATAAAGCCTTGGATAATCCAGGGCTTTGTTGTTTTTATATAAATTTCATTAACCTGCTATAGAAAAAGAACTACTCCATATACTCTTGCCATTTTATTAAAATATATTTTTCTACATTACTTTCTTTCTTTTTTAGAAAACCAAATTCATAAACAAATAGGTAAATATCATCTTTTTTGTTTTTCCAGTAATGGGTAAAATATTTTGGATTAAATCCTAATTCGAGAACAACTTTTGCTCGCACAGTTGCTTTACCCGATTTATTAAAGTTTTTAAGAATTTTTCTATTAAGCTTCAACTGGTTATCTACTTTATTATAGAATCTTGGAGCTTCATCTAAAGATTTCCGGTAGTGATATGAGCTTTTGCAATGTAAATCGCAATAAATTTTATCAGACCGTCCTATCAGCTCTTTTCCGCAGGATAAACACTCATTCTTTTTTAATTTCATATTAACTTAAACGAAGATTACACGAATACTATTCGTTTAAGATACGACTAAATTATTTTATATAAATATCTTGTTTTAAAATTACTGATATGCTAAATAAACATATAACATTAAAACATCTTTTTATAAAAGAAAAACAATGTATTGGCTTACAATTCAATGCAGATAAAGTTATTCAAGCTCTAATTAAAGAGTTACCTAACCCAAAATGGAGTAAAGAGTTTAATATGGTATATATTATAAATAACAAATCTAATATCAATTTAATTTTTGAGAAATTTGAAGGTGTTGCTTGGGTTAACTGCAACTATTTTTTTAAAGACAAAAAACTAAATAGTGATAACAAAAACACAGATGTATCTTGGTTTAGAAATCGACCTATTAAAAAAAACTTTAGAGTATGTCCTGAGGAATTTTTACAGAAATTAGAGTTGAAAAAATATTCTAATAGCACGGTAAAAAACTACGTTCATAGCTTTGAGAAATTTATCAACTACTATAAGGAAAGAGAATTATTTAGCATAAACGAAAATGATATTCGAATCTATCTTAAAAAGTTAGTTCACGAAGACAGATCAAATTCATATATAAATATGTCTATTAACGCTATTAAATTCTATTATGAAATGGTTTTAGGAATGCCGAATCGATTTTACTCCATTGAAAGACCTAGAAAAGAGTCTAAGTTGCCAAAAGTACTATCAAAGGAAGAAATAATTACAATAATTAACTTAACCAATAACATAAAGCATAAATGTATTATAAGCTTATTGTACTCTTCTGGTTTGCGCAGAAATGAACTATTAGAATTAAAAATAAAAGACATTGATAGTAAACGAATGGTTATTAGAGTTGAACAAGCTAAGGGAAATAAAGACCGATATACTGTACTGAACAAAAGTGTTCTAGAAGATTTGAGAAAGTATTTTAAAATTTACAAACCTGAAACATATTTATTTGAAAGCCCTATTTCGGGTAATAAATATAGTAGCTCTAGCGTACTCCAAATTGTTGTAAAATCTGCCAAGAATGCTGGTATTAAACAAAGAGTTACTCCGCATATGTTAAGACATAGTTTTGCTACTCATTTATTAGAAAGTGGTACTGATATTCGCTACATCCAACTGCTACTAGGTCATAATTCGACCAAAACAACAGAAATTTACACACATGTTGCTACGAGTTCCTTTACAGAAATTAAAGATTTACTATCTTAGTGCGCATATAATAGATATATAGTTAGTACTAACTATATACAATTGTTGTAAGCAATAGCGTGGCTATCGTTAGATAACTTTCAATATAAATATTGTTTACGCAAAAGGAATAAAAAAAGGCAGTTAAAAAAGTGTATTATTTAGAAAATACGCTTCCAAGTTTTCGGCGAT